>NZ_JBDPZD010000004.1:0-383666 GCF_039872745.1 Roseateles paludis
ACCGTTCGACTTGCATGTGTAAGGCATGCCGCCAGCGTTCAATCTGAGCCAGGATCAAACTCTACAGTTCGATCTTGATTACTCAACGGAATCGAACAAAGACTATTTACATAGCTTCATTCTGTTTCCGTGAGCGTTTAAAGTCCGAAGACTTGATACCAATCACTTGGCATCAACACTTCGCCTCAAACGCCCACGCTTATCGGCTGTGAATTCTTAAAGAACATCGCAAACTAGCTTTTGCTTTGCAGCTTTTTCGCTATCGGCTTTCGCCTTGTTTGCGCGCTGATCAGTGATCAGCAAAGAAGCGAGATTCTGTCAGAACTTCTAGCTTGTCGTCAAGTGATTTTGAAAAAATCTTCAAACCACCGAACTCGCTAGACACCACCTACTCAACCAACCAAAACCAAGCATCAGCTTGAGTTTGAGAGGCCTTCAGCAGCGTCGCCCAGCGCTTGCGCACCAGGACCAGCTCCAACGAAAGCGCACATCGTGCGCCTCTCGCTTGCCCCGCTACAAACCGGCTTGGCCGTCTGCAGCAGAGCCATAGACTGTAGCACAGGTTTTATGGGCTTGGGAAGTGTGGCCTCAAGGGGCGCTAACACTCGTGCCCAAATGCTCGCCTCGCACGCTGCCGTAGGGGTCGCAGCCACGCAGGCGGCCCGTCCGGGCGCGCGACAGCGGACTGCGTTGCCTCAGTGCGCGATCTGCATGTAGCCGCCGAGCAATCGGTCGGCGGCTTCCTTGGGATCTTCGCTCTTGAGAATCTCTTGAACGAGGGGTTCCAGTCGCTGCGTGTCGGCTCTCAGAAGTCGCTGTTTGACGGCGGGAATCTGGGTGGGGTGCATGGAGAAGCTTCTCAACCCCATGCCGACCAGCAAATCGGTAAACGCGGGATCACCCGCCATTTCGCCGCAGACGCTCACGTCCTTGCCGGCGCGGCGGGCGAGATCGATGGACTGGAACAGCAGTTGGAGGACGGCTGGATGCCAGGGGTCGTACAAGTGGGCAACGGCCTCATCGGCACGGTCGATCGCGAGTGTGTATTGAATGAGGTCGTTGGTGCCGATGGAGATGAAGTCCACGTGCTTGAGCAGCAGCGGCAGGACGACCACCGCAGCGGGGATCTCGACCATCACGCCGATCTGGACGTCGGTGTGACCGATACCCGCATCCAGCAGTTGCTGCTTGACGCGCCGCGTCATTTCCAGCGTTGCTCGGACCTCGTTCAGGTGCGCGACCATGGGGATCAGCAGTTTGACCTTGCCGAAGGCGCTGGCCCGATAGATGGCGCGCAACTGCTGACGGAACATGGTGGGCTCGGACAGGCACCAGCGGATGGCGCGCAGCCCCATCGCCGGGTTGAGCACGTGCTCATGCCGCAATTCGGCAGCGCTGAGCCGATCCAGCGGCTTGTCGGCGCCGACATCCACCGTTCGGATGGTCACCGGAAGACCTTTCATGCCCTCCACGGCGGCCTTGTACGCCTCGAACTGCTCGTCTTCGCTCGGTAGGTCACCCTGCCGATTCATGAAGAGGAACTCTGAGCGGAACAAGCCGACGCCGACCGCCCCCGCGTCGATGGCGGCGGCCGCATCGCTGGGCTGCTCGATGTTCGCGTGGAGCTCGACCTTTTGGCCATCCAGCGTAACGGCAGGCGTGAAGCGAAGCCGCGCCAGCCGGGCACGCTCCAACTCGCTCTGGCGCTGGCGGAAGCGGTACTCCTCCAACACGATGGGGGAAGGATTGACGATCACCGCACCGGCATCGCCGTCGACGATGACCCAGTCGTCCTGCAGGATCAGACGCGAAGCCTCGCGCGTACCGACGACGGCGGGGATGTCCATGCTGCGCGCCACGATGGCGGTATGCGAGGTCTTGCCACCGATGTCGGTGATGAAGCCGCAAAAGACACTGCGCTTGAACTGGATCAGGTCCGCCGGGGAGATATCCGCCGCAACCAGCAGCAGAGGATCTTCGCCTGCGAAATCACGCTGGGCCACCGCGTCGGCCGCACTGACCTCGCCGGCCAGCACGCTGAGCACGCGCCCCACCACCTGCTCGACGTCAGCCTTGCGTTCGCGCAGGTAGTCGTCCTCCATCTCGTCGAACTGGCGCGCCAACACTTCCAGCTGCGCCGACAGCGCCCACTCGGCGTTGTAGTGGCGCTCGCGGATCCACTGCGCCACGGCGGCGGAGAAGTCTTCGTCCTTGAGCAGCAGCAGGTGCACGTCCACCAGAGCACCCAGCTCATGGGGTGCGTCATCGGTGATGTCGTCCTTCAGGGACTCCAGTTGGCTGACCGCCGCATCCCGCGCATGCAGCATGCGCCGCACTTCCTGCTCGACCTGCGCTTGCGGCACGAAATAGTGCGCGACGTCGATGCGACTCGACGCCACCAACACAGCACGCCCGATGGCTACGCCCCGGGAAACCGGAATCCCGAAAACCTGAAAACTCATGTCAGCCCCCGCACCGGGCGAATGTAGCAGCGCGTGCCAGAGACAAGCGCCCTGTCACCGCTTCGCCATCACGGGGTCACGGGCCCGTCACGCTCTGCAGCAAGCATGAGCGGCATGAACTTGAACGACCTGCCTCAAGCCCTCTTGCAGCACCCTGCGCCCGTGCGCCCGGTCGCATCGCCACCGGACCTGCTGGTCGAGTGGGCCGCCTCGGACGCCGACGTGCGCGAGGCACAGTCGCTCAGGTACCAGGTCTTCGGGCTGGAGATGGGCGCGAGGCTGGGGCCACAGGCCGCCCAGGGCCTCGATGTGGACGTGTTCGACGCCTACTGCGAGCACCTGCTGGTGCGCAACGCCAAGGACCGCCAAGTCATCGGGACCTACCGCGTGCTCACGCCCGCCAGCGCCAAGCGCGCTGGCGGCTACTACACCGAGACCGAGTTCGACTTGACCCGCTTGCGCGCACTACGCCCGGGCTTGTTGGAGGTCGGGCGCTCCTGCGTCCATCCTGATCACCGTCAAGGCGGCGTCATCCTCGCCCTCTGGGGCGCTCTGGCCGAGTTCATGGGGGCCAATGGCTTTGAGTCCATGGTGGGCTGCGCCAGCGTCGGCATGCGTGATGGCGGCCACTACGCCGCCAGTCTATGGCTGCAGCTCGCAGCCGAGCATCAAGCCCCGATTGAGCATCGCGTGCGCGCGCGCCTGCCCCTGCCGATGCACGCCTTGCGCCAAGACTTGCGGGTCGAGCCACCAGCACTGCTGCGTGGCTATCTGCGCTGTGGCGCCAAGCTCTTGAGCGAACCCGCGTGGGACCCGGACTTCGGGGTGGCGGACTTTCCGCTGCTGCTGCGCGCGGCCGACATGCCAAGCCGCTTCCGTCGCCTGGCCCTTACTGGCCCTCACCAAACTTGTCGTTGACCAAGGCGGTGATCGCGTCCTGCGCCGCCTGTTCGTCCTCGCCGTCGATCTCCAGCTCCACCGCCGCGCCCAGGCCGGCGGCCAGCATCATCACGCCCATGATGCTCTTGGCATTCACACGGCGCCCATTGCGGCTGAGGTAGATCTCGGACTTGAAGCCGCCAGCGAGCTTGGTCAGCTTGGCCGATGCGCGGGCGTGCAGGCCGAGCTTGTTGCTGATCGTGAGGGTGGACTTAATCATGCGCGGTCGAAGTCGGAACAATGCCGGAGTTACCGCCCTGCAGGGCGCGGTCGGCCAGGGAATCCAGCGGCTGGCTGGCATAGCACAGGCTACGCCACAGCATGGGCACGTTCACACCCGACAGCACCCGTACGTGGTCGCCCGCCAGGCGCTGTGCGGCATTGCTGGGGGTGGCACCGAAAACATCGGTCAGCACCAGCCACTCCAGCGTTCCAACCATGCGCGTGCGCGCAGCGGCTTCGACGTCGTCAGCGGACATTTCGGGCGTCACATCCAGCGCGGCCAGATTTCGTTGGCAATCCGGAAAGGTGTGCTCCGCCACAGACCTCAGGGCAGAGGCCAACGGGGCGTGAGCAATCACCAGCAGTCCTGCCATGAACGCAAATTATCAGGGTGTGACTCGCAGGCCTTCGACGAAAGTGCGCCACACCTCCGTGTCGTCCTGCACACCTTGGAGTATCAGTTGGTAGACCCGCAGGCCCTTGGCAAACACCGCCAGGCGTGTGGCACCACCGCTCGGGCCCGGGGCGAAGCGATAGACGCCGGACTGCGGCATGGGCGTCGCACCTGGCACGGCCAGCGGCTCCAACGGTGCCAGCGCCTGCCCCAACTTGGCGGCCAGGGTCCGCGGCATCTCCGTCAGGGCGGGCGACAGCCGTTCGGGCCCATCCATGTCGGCCCAGGCGACAGAGAACCGATAGCCGGCAGCCTCACACACAGCCATCCCCATCGCGGGCCCGGTGGCGCTGGCCGGGCGCACCTGCTGGGCCGGCTTGCAGGGGATGCGCAGCACCAGACCTGAGCCGGACGGTGACATCTCGCGCCAGTCCAGCGCGGGCGAACAGGCACTGAGCCACGCCGACAAGGCGAGGGCGATCAACAAGGTGGCGAGGCGGCGCATGCCCCATTGTCCGGCGCCCCGACCCCGGCAAGCCCCGTACAGTCGTGCCTTGCACACTGCTGCTGGGCAGCCCGCCGTTCGGTGCTCCAGCTCTCAGAATCCGGCCTGACGCGCCCACGGCGCCCGGGCAGGTGCCTTGGGAGCCAGACCCGGAAGACCCCCCCAACCTAGGGTTGACCCCCGGGAGGGGGGATGGTCGCCACGGCCTGGACCCGGAGAGCATGGCGCCCCACTCGGGAGTGGCCTGAAAGCGCCGCCAATCGACCCGCGTGGCTACCTTTTCCGCATGTCCAATTCGCCCGTCACGCCGCCGCCGAACACTGCCCCTGGCGCCCCAAGCCGGGCGGCCAATGACCTTGGGTCGTCACCGACACCCACGCAGTGGGCCGACATCGTCGTGCAATTGGGCAATGAAGTGGCCGACCCGCTGGCCGTCGCGCTCAGCTACATCCAGAACCTGACCGACACCGGCAAGATCGACCGCCGTGGGCTGCTGCAATTGCGCCGCTGCATCGAAGGGGCGCGCAGTGCCGGCATGCTGGGCCAGCAGCTGGGCCAGCTCGCCGCCAAGCGCAGCGCCACCAGCAGTGGCCGCCAGAACCTCACGCAGATGCTGCGCCAGTTGCTCAACCAGCGCAGCCGCGACACGCAGGCCCGGGGCCTCCAGATTCGCCAGGTGCTGGAGCCGGTCGAGGTCTGGGCCGACGGCGTGCTGCTGTTCAGCCTGCTGACCTCGCTGATCGACTGGGCGCTGAGCAGCACGGACTCCAGCATCGAGCTGCGCCTGCACCTGACACGCTGGCCGCTCAAGGCCCGCCTGGCCTGCCGCTTCGTTCACGGCGACCTGCACAGCGTTGGCCGCGATCCTGCTGACCGCAGCTCGCACGCCGACTCCCTGGCTTGGCGCCTGGTTGAGCAGTCGGCCATGACGCTCGGCGTGTTGCCGCTGCGCGAGCGGGCGGACGACGTCACCGAATTGATCCTGGAGTTCCCCAACGTCGTGGCCGACGAGGGCCCGCGCGCGCCTGGGGCCACCGGCGCCCCGGGAGCCGAGTTGGACCCCGACCCGAACTACGCCGTGCCCTGGACCATGCCCGCCCCGCCGCCACCGCCCGCGCCGGCCCCGGCGCTGCACGTGGCTCCGAACCAGCGTGCCCAGGCCTTGGCGGGTTACCACGTGCTGCTGCTCACGTCCGACCGCGCGCTGCGCGACGAAGCCTTGCACGCCATGCTCTACCTGGGCGTGGTGGTCGATGTGGTCACCAGCGTCGGCGAGGCCGAGGAGTTCTGCCAGGACGGCCTGCCCCATGCCTTCATGTTCGACGCCAATGGTCGCAACCCGGCGCTTGGCGACCTGATCGCCGAGCTGCTGCGCCAGGCGCCGGCCATGGCCGTGGTGGAGCTGCTGGCGGGCGATGCCCCCACGCGCCTCTCGACGGCCACCCCCGATGGCCTGGCCCGCATCGGCCGCGACAACCTTGGCGACTCGCTGCCAGGGCTTTTGATGTTCGAGCTCTCGCGCCACCGATAATCCGGCGCATGCCTGCGTCCACCCTGCCCCGCCGCCTGCTGCTGGTTGCTGCTCTGTGCACCGGCCTCGCCGCGTGCGATGGCATCAGCCTTGAGCGCGCTCCTGCGGTGGACTACGTGTTGCTGGACGGCGCCCAAGCCGCCTCCAGCCAGTGGGCAGGCAAGGTCATGCTGGTCAACTTCTGGGCCACCAGCTGCGCCACCTGCGTCAAGGAGATGCCGCAGATCGTCGCCACGCACGAGAAGTTCAAGGCACGCGGCTTCGACACCCTGGCCGTTGCCATGAGCTACGACCCGCCAGCCTTTGTGGCTCGCTTTGCCGAGACCCGCAAGCTGCCCTTTGGCGTGGCCATCGACAACACCGGCGTGGTCGCTGACCGCTTCGGCAAGGTGGCGATGACGCCGACCACCTTCCTGATCAACAAGCGCGGCGAGATCGTCAAGCGCTATGTGGGCGAGCCGGACTTCCCGGCCCTGCACAAACTGATCGAACAGCTGATCGCCGAAGGCTGATCAGGCCGCCGTGCCTGCGCCAGCCTCGAAGGCGGCGTGTGCCTGCTGGTCGGCGTGGTAGCTGGAGCGCACCATCGCGCCCACGGCGGCGTGCGTGAAACCCAGCGCATAGGCCTCGGCCTCGAAGGCCTTGAAGGTGTCCGGGTGCACGTAGCGGCGCACCGGCAGGTGGTGGCCTGAGGGGGCCAGGTACTGGCCGATGGTGATCATGTCGATGCCGTGGGCACGCATGTCGCGCATCACCTGGCGGATCTCGTCATCGGTCTCGCCCAGGCCGACCATGATGCCGCTCTTGGTCGGCACGCCCGGCACGGCGTCCTTGAAGCGCTTGAGCAGGTTGAGGCTGAACTCGTAGTCGGAGCCCGGGCGCGCTTCCTTGTAGAGGCGCGGCGCGGTCTCGAGGTTGTGGTTCATCACATCGGGCGGCGCGGCCTTGAGGATGTCGAGCGCGCGGTCCATACGGCCACGGAAGTCGGGCGTCAGGATCTCGATCTGGGTCTGTGGCGACAACTCACGCGTCTTGCGGATGCACTCGACGAAGTGCGCCGCGCCGCCGTCCTTGAGGTCGTCGCGGTCCACGCTGGTGATGACCACGTACTTGAGCTTGAGCGCTGCGATAGTCTGGGCCAGCTTGACGGGCTCATCCGCATCAAGCGGATCCGGCCGACCGTGGCCGACGTCGCAGAACGGGCAGCGGCGCGTGCACTTGTCGCCCATGATCATGAAGGTGGCCGTGCCCTTGCCGAAGCACTCACCAATGTTGGGGCAGGAGGCCTCCTCGCACACGGTGTGGAGCTTTTGCTCGCGCAGGATCTGCTTGATCTCGTAGAAGCGAGTGGTCGGGCTGCCGGCCTTGACGCGGATCCACTCCGGCTTCTTCAGCACCTCGGCGGGCACCACCTTGATGGGGATGCGCGAGGTCTTGGCTTGCGCCTTTTGCTTTTCGGAGGGGTCGTAGGGGGTGCTGGACATGGGCGGCGGACTTCAGGAGGAGAGCTGGGCGACCAGGCGGTCCACCAGCACGTCGGCCACGGCAGCGGTCTCGACGCGAAGGCCCAGATTATCGAGGGAGGTGGTCTCCAGCCCCGCATACCCACACGGGTTGATGCGACGGTAGGGCTCAAGGTCCACGTTCACGTTCAGCGCGAGGCCGTGGAAGCTGCAGTGCCGGCTGACCTTGATGCCGAGCGCGGCCACCTTGGCCAGGCCCTTGAACGGCTGGCTCGGGTCCACGGGGCCGGTGTGGGCCGCGTGCGCGCCCGGCTCGTCGGGCCGCACATAGATGCCCGGCGCCCCGGCGACGCGAAAGCCCGTCACGCCAAAGCGCTCTAGGGTCTGGATCAATGCCGCCTCGAGCCGGAACACGTACTCCTTGACGAAGATGTTCAGGCGCCGCAGGTCGATGAGCGGGTAGGCCACGATCTGCCCCGGCCCATGGAAGGTGACCTGCCCGCCACGCTCGGTCTGCACCACGGGGATCGCGCCGGGGTTGAGCAGATGCTCGGTCTTGCCGGCGATGCCTTGGGTGAAGGTGGCCGGGTGCTCGCAGACCCAAAGCTCGTCGGGCGTGTCGGCGTCCCGCGCCGCCGTGAAGGTGCGCATGGCTTCAAGGGTGGGCAGGTAGTCGACCTCCCCAAGCCTTTTGACAATCACAGCACGACCTTGACCATCGGGTGCGTGGTCAAGGTGCGGTAGAGCTCGTCGAGCTGCTCGCGGCTGGTGGCTGTCACGGTGATGGTGATGCCCAGGTAGTTGCCGCCCTTGCTGGGGCGACGCTCGACGGTGCTGTGGTCAAACTCGGGGTCGAACTGCCGCGCCACCATGACGATGGCCTCGACGAAGCCGTCCACATGCGCACCCATCACCTTGATGGGGAACTTGGAGGGGTATTCGATCAGTGACTTTTCTTCAGCCATGGCGGCCTCGCTCATTTGATCCAGAGGCGCAGGGAGTCCCACGCGCGCCCCATCAGGCCCGATTGGGGCACGGCGTCCAGCACCACCAGGGGCACTTCGGCGACCGGCGCGCCAGCCGTGGTCATCACCTTGATCGTGCCGACGCGCTGGCCCTTGGTCAGTGGTGCGACCAGCGGGTCGGTGCGCTCGACTTGAGTCTGCAGCTTGCCGGCATCGCCCTTGGCCACGGTCACGTAGACGGCATCGCCAGCGCCGAGCTTGGCCTCGCGCTGCTCGCCCTTCCAGACGGGCACGGTCGAGATGACCTTGTCGGCATCAAACACCTTGACTGCATCGAAGGCCGTGTAGCCCCAGTTCAGCAGCTTCTGGCTCTCCGACGCACGCGCCTCCTTGGAGGCGGTGCCCATCACGACGGACAGCAAGCGGCGCTTGCCGTTCGGGAAGTCGCGCTGGCTGCTGGCGATCAGCCCGTAGCCGGCCGCTTCGCCGTAGCCGGTCTGCATGCCGTCCACCGTCGGGTCGCGGCGCAGCAGCAGGTTGCGGTTGTCCTGGCGGATCTTGTTGTAGGTGTAGTCGCGCTGCGAGTAGTAACCGTAGTACTCGGGGAAGTCGCGAATGATGCGCGTGGCGATGACGGACAAGTCCCGTGCGCTGCTCTTGTGGCCGGGCTCCGCGGTGCCGGTCACGTTCTTGAACTCGGTGTTCTTCAAGCCCCAGGCCAGGGCCTGGCGGTTCATCAGCTGCACGAAGTTCTCGACCGTGCCGGCCACGCCCTCGGCCAGGGCCACCGAGGCGTCATTGCCGCTCTGGATGATCATGCCGCGCAGCAACTCGTCCACCTTGGGTGTCATGGTGGTGTCGAGAAACATCAGCGAGGGCTCGCCCTTGCGCTCGTCCCAGGCGCGCTTGGAGACGGGCAGTGTCTGCTCCAGGTTCAGCTTCTTCTCGCGCAGCGCCGAAAAGACGACGTAGGCCGTCATCAGCTTGGTCAACGCGGCAGGGTCCTGGGCCGTGTCGGCATCGCGCTCGGCCAGCACCTGGCGGGCGGTCACGTCAATCAGCAGGTAGTTGCGCGCCGCGATTTCGGGCGGCTGCGGCGCTTGGGCCTGGGCCACCAGGGAGAGGGCGGCAGCGAGGAAGGCGACCAGGAGTCGATTCATCAGGTCAGGGAAGGATAGAAAGCGGAGACGACCAGGCGCTTGAGCAGCGGCAACTGGCCATGGAAGAAGTGGCCCACGCCGGGCACGACGACGACGGGCAGGCTTTGCGGCCGCGCCCAATCGAGCACGCTCGTGAGCGGCACGACGTCATCCTGCTCGCCATGGATGACGAGGGTGTCGGCCGGCACGGTGGTGGTGTCAAAACGGCTGGTGGCGGGCCCGACCAGCACCAGGCGCCTCGCCGGCTCGCTCAGGCGCTGAGCCGCGTGCGTGGCCACGTAGGCGCCGAAAGAGAAGCCAGCCAGCAGCAGGGGCTCACCCGCCGTGCGCTCGGCCGCAATCACGGCGAGTGCATCGTCGATCTCGCCCCGGCCCTCGTCCCAGCCACCTTCAGACTTGCCGATGCCACGGAAGTTGAAACGCACCGCCCGCCAGCCCAACTGCACGAAGGCGCGCGCCAGGGTCTGTACGACCTTGTTGTCGAGCGTGCCGCCTTGCGTGGGGTTGGGGTGGCAGATCACGGCCGTGCCTTGCATGGCCACGCCCTCGGGCGGCAGGTCGATGGCGCATTCCAGGGCGCCCGCCGGGCCGGCGATCAGCCGGCGTTGCGTTTGCGAGTTCATCGGCCGACGTTGTCGGGCAGCACCAGGCGCTCCACCACGCGGCCCTGTTGCAGGTGGCTGGTGATGATTTCGTCCAGGTCGGCTTGGTCCACAAAGGTGTACCAAACGGCCTCGGGGTAGACCACGGCCACCGGCCCGCCGGCGCAGCGGTCCAGGCAACCGGCCTTGTTGATGCGCACACCTCCCTTGCCAGCCAGGCCCAGGCGCTTGACCTCGGCCTTGCAGTGGTCGAAGCCTTGCTTTGCGTTGTGGTCGGCGCAGCAGGCCTCACCGTTGTCGCGCTGGTTGAGGCAGAAGAAAACGTGCCGCTGGTAGTAGCTCATAGCCCGGAATTGTAGAAGTCGCCCCTCGGGCGCGCCCTGCGCGCCAGGCGATTCAGCAGCCACAGCAGGGTCACGAAGGGCCAGGTCCAGGCCAGCCAGCGCGTGAGGCCATAGAGGTTGACGAAACGGCCCTGCTCCCAGGCCTGCACATTGAGCGCCAGATAGGGGTCGGACGGCGCCTGGCTGATGAGCGCGATCTGTGCACACAGCACCGGCAGTGCCAGCACCGCGCACCAGGCATTGGGCATCAGGCTGCTCAGCGCCGCCAGGAACATGGCCAGGCCCATGCCGGCCATCGACACATCGCTCACCCAGGCCCAGGCATGCTCGGGGCCGTGATAGAGGCCGGCCGACAGTGCGGTGGTCAGCCCGCCCACCAGCAAGCCCAGCGCCACCAGCGGCACGCGCCGCCATCCGCTTTGCGCCACCGACAGCGCCACCAGCTGCGGCGCCCACAGCCCCAGCGCAATGGCCAGCGCCTCCAGGCCAGGCGGCATCGCGGCCGCAAGGTCCAGCGCCTCGTCACCCCATTGCAGGGCCCAGGGCGTGCCGTCGAGAGCGTCCACCAGCACTTCGCGCAGCTTGGGCAGCCATTGGCCCAATCCAAAGGGCAAGGGCGTGGGGTAGAGCAGCGCCAGCGGCCACAGCGCCAGCAAAGCCAGCGCCTGCGAGCTGCGCCGCACGAACCAACGCTCACGCAACTCCTGCCAGCGCGATAGCAGCGCCAAGCCGTTCAAGGCCGCCGCCAGCAGCACCCCCAGCAAGGCCCCCAACGAATTCAGCCACAGGTCGGCCAGCGAAGGCACACGGCCCGGCAGGAAGAACTGCAGGCTCTCCATCGACCAGGAGAGCAGTGGCCAGGGCAGCAGGCCCAGCCACCAGGCCCGCGCCCGCCCCAGCCCCGATCGCAGGGCGGCTGCGTAGGCCAGAAAGCCAAGCGGCGCATAGCCGACGATGTTGATGACCACGTCGAAGCGCAACAGCCGCTTGGGCCAGGGCGGCAACCACGGCCACTCCAGCCCCGGTGGCCAGCGCCAGGGCCCGAACGGGTAGAGGCTGGCGTACAGCGCCAGCAGGGCGTAGGCCAGCAGCAGCCAGGACGCGAAGCTCTGGCGCCGCTTCACGGTCAGAACGGCTTGACCGTCACCAACACCACGATGGCCGCGAACAGCAGGACCGACACCTCGTTGAACACGCGGAACCACCGATGGCTGCGCCGGTTGGCCATGGCCTCGAAGTCGCGCAGCAGCTTGCGACAGACGTGCTGGTAGCCCACCGCCCCGACCACCAAGGCCAGCTTGGCGTGCAGCCAGTAGCTGCCACTGAAGCGATCCGCCCCCCAGCCCAGCCAGACCCAGAAGCCCAGCCCCAGCGCCACCAGCATCAGCCCGTTGGCAAAGCGGTAGAGCTTGCGCGCCATCAGCAGCAGTCGCTCGCGCTCGGCGTGGCTGTCAGCCGGCACCATGGCCAGGTTCACCAGGATGCGAGGCAGGTAGAAAAGGCCTGCGAACCAGCTGGCGACGAAGACGATGTGGAAGGCTTTGACCCAGAGCATGGGGTCAGTGTAGGACGGCACAACGAGGCGTTTGCCTTCTCGCCACAAGCCCGATCGTGTGTGAGCCCGCAGGGCTCCATCGGGCTTGGCGGTTCGATGCCGAAGGCATCCGGCGCGCAAGCGCCGAGCGGGTCGCGCAGCGAGACGCGAAACGCTTGACCGATAAAAAAGCCCCGGCCATGGGCCGGGGCGCTAAAGCCTTTCGCTGTCATCACGAGAAGGCTCCTGCTCAGGGAGGAAAAGCAGGGAACGACCGCCTTGCGGCTATCATTCACTGACCATTTTATCGCGCCCCACACGGCTCGTCACGAGGTCGTCCGAGAAAACGGTCACGGGGTTAGCACGGGTGCCGCGAAGCCCTTCTTGGCCACGCCGTTTTGTGAGCTGTCGTGACACGTTCAAGCACCCTCCCCGCCCCCTTTCCATCGAGCAGGCCGCGCCGTCTGCGCCGTGACGCCTTCTCGCGCAACCTGGTGCGCGAAAACCTGCTGACGCCGAGCGATCTGATCCTGCCGGTGTTCGTTCATGAGGGCACAGACCTTGTCACCCCGGTGACATCCATGCCCGGCGTTGCACGCCAATCGCTCGACCATTTGCTGCGCACCGCCGAGCAGTGCGTGGCGCTCGGCATCCCGGTGCTGGCGCTCTTCCCCGTCATCGACGCGAGCCTCAAAACACCCGATGGCCGCGAGGCCCTGAACCCCGACGGCCTGGTGCCGCGCGTGGTGCGGGCGCTCAAGGGCCGCTTCCCTGAACTCGGCGTGATGACAGACGTCGCGCTCGACCCCTTCACCAGCCATGGCCAAGATGGCGTGATCGACGAGACCGGCTACATCCTCAACGACCCCACCGTCGAGATCCTCTGCAAGCAGGCGCTGACGCAGGCCGACGCGGGCGTGGACATCGTGGCGCCGTCGGACATGATGGATGGCCGCATTGGCGCCATCCGCCAAGCGCTGGAGAGCGCCGGCCACATCCACACGCGCATCATGGCCTACAGCGCCAAGTACGCGAGCAGCTTCTACGGCCCCTTCCGCGACGCCGTCGGCTCGGCCGCCAACCTGGGCAAGGCCGACAAGAAGACCTACCAGATGGACCCCGGCAACTCCGATGAAGCGCTGCGCGAAGTGGCGCTCGACATCGCCGAGGGCGCCGACATGGTGATGGTCAAACCCGGCATGCCCTACCTCGACATCGTGCGCCGCGTGAAGGATGAGTTCCGCGTGCCGACCTTTGCCTACCAGGTGAGCGGCGAGTACGCGATGCTCAAGGCCGCTGCGGCCAATGGCTGGCTGGACCACGACGCGGTGATGATGGAGTCGCTGCTGGCCTTCAAGCGCGCGGGGGCCGACGGCATCCTGACCTACTTCGCGCTCGACGCGGCCCGGCTGCTGCAACGCTGATGCGGATCTTTCACCTCGAAGGCGAACGCTTCACCGAGCTCGACGCCCTGCCCGAGGCCTTGCCGGCCAACGGCTTCTTGTGGGTGGGCTTTGGCCGGCGCGAGTTCGAGGTCAGCGACCAGCAGACCCAGGCTGCGCTGCAACGCTGGGGCTGTGGCGGCATCGTCGACCTGCATGTCTCGGACCTGCTGAACAACCAGCTGCCCTCGCACTTCGACTACACGTCCTGGTACGACCTGCTGGTCTTCCGCCGCCTGGCTGCCGCACCGGGCAGCGCCGACCTGTTCGTGGACGACGAGCACGGGACCCTGGCCTCGGCACAGAAGGCCATGCGCGCGATCGACACCAGCCCGGTCGGCTTTGCGGTGTTCGACCGCGTGCTGCTGACCGTGCACCCGGCCGACTGCCTGGTGCGCGACTTCTTTGCCAACAAGCTGCTGCGCCAGACCGATGCGCGCGTCGATGCGCGCGGCGCCAACGCGCGCCTGCCGAGCAGCCCGGCTGACCTGATGCTGCGCATGGTCAACCACATGGTGGACAGCTACCTGGAGCTGCGCCGCCTGCTGACGCGCCAGCTCACCACGCTGCAACGTGCCTTGCTGGACCCCAAGAGCCAGTTCGATGACTGGCCGCTGCTGCTGGAGAGTCGGGACCTGCTGCACCGGCTGGAAGACGTCTGCGAAGACCAGCGCAGCGCGGTGCAGGAGTGGATCGACGCGCTGGGCGACTGGCCCGACGACGGCGACGCCAACGCGGCCCGCGAGCGCGAGCTGCTGCGCGTGCGCTCACGCGATGTGCTGGAGCACGTGGAGCGCGTGCTCACGCATGTGCGGCGGCTGGAGTCGTCGGCCGAGTCCGCAGTGCAGATGCACTTCTCGGCGCTGGGGCACCGCACCAACAGCATCATGCGCACGCTGACGGTGTTGACGGCCATCTTCATGCCGCTGAACCTGATCACCGGCTTCTTCGGCATGAACTTCGATGCCCTGCCGCTGATCCACTCGGCGCGTGGCTTTTGGATCGCGGCCGGGATCATGCTGGTCCTAGGCGGCGCCTTTGCCGCCTACTTCTGGCGCAAGCGCTACCTCAGCGGGCAGTAGCCGCGTACGGGTCGGGCAGACCCAGCGCCAGCATCACCTCGGTCTCACGCGCTTCCATCGCCTCGGCCTCGTCGTCCACTTCGTGGTCGTAGCCTTGGGCGTGCAGGGTGCCATGCACCAGCATGTGGGCGTAGTGGGCGGCGATGTCGATGCCGGCCTCGCGGGCCTCGCGCTCAACGACCTCGGCACAGATGACCAGGTCGGCCTGCACCACGGGCTCATCCGCATAGTCAAAGGTCAGCACATTGGTCGCGTAGTCCTTGCTCCGGAAGTCGCGGTTCAAGGCCTGGCCTTCCTCGGCGTCAACGATGCGCACCGTGATCTCGCCGGGCAGTTCCAGCGCCGCGCGGATCCAGCGCTGCACCTTGTGTCGCGGCAGCAGGGCGCGGTGGCGCGGGTCGGCAAACTGCAGGGAGAGGCTGAGCTCGGGCTTCATGAGGTTTTGGCCTGCTTGACCGCCTGTTTGGCCGTCTTCTTGGCCTGTGCCTCATAGGCCTCGACGATGCGCGCCACCAGCGGGTGGCGCACCACGTCGGCGCTGGTGAAGCGCGTCATGGCAATGCCTTTGACCCGGGCCAGCACCTGCTCGGCCTCCACCAGGCCCGAGGTCATGCCGCGCGGCAGGTCGATCTGGCTGGTGTCGCCGGTCACCACACAGCGGCTGCCAAAGCCGATGCGGGTCAGGAACATCTTCATCTGCTCGGGCGTGGTGTTCTGCGCTTCGTCGAGGATGACAAAGGCATGGTTGAGCGTGCGGCCGCGCATGAAGGCCAGCGGCGCGACTTCGAGCTGGCCCTTCTCGAAGGCCTTGGTCACGCGGTCAAAACCCATCAGGTCGTAGAGCGCGTCGTAGAGCGGGCGCAGATAGGGATCGACCTTTTGGGTCAGGTCACCGGGCAGAAAGCCGAGCCGCTCGCCGGCCTCGACCGCCGGGCGCGTGAGCACGATGCGCTGCACGGCCGAGCGCTCCAGCGCATCGACCGCACAAGCCACGGCCAAAAAGGTCTTGCCCGTGCCGGCAGGGCCGAGCCCGAAGGTGATGTCGTGCGACAGGATCTGCTGCAGGTACTGCAGTTGGCGCGGCGTGCGGGCCGAGAGGTCGGCGCGGCGGGTGCGGAGCACCAGCGGGCCGTCGCCGCTGTGCCCGCCGTCAGCCTGCCGGGCGCGGGCGCCTGCGGCATCGGCACCGGCCTCGACCAGGGCGAGCTCCAGGGTCTCGGGCGAGAGCGGGCGGCGGGCGCGCTCGTACAGGCTCTCCAGCAGGCCGCGCGTGCGCTCGGCCGCCGGCTTGGGGCCTTCGACGCGGAACTGCGCCTCGCGCCGGCTGAGCTTGACGCCCAGGCGCGCCTCGATGTCGCGCAGATGCGCATCCAGGCTGCCGCAGACGCGGGCCAGTCGGGTGTTGTCGGCGGGCTCTAGGCTGAAACGGAGGATCACGGGCGGGCAAGCGTTGAGTGGGCCCGCATTGTCGTCGGCGCTGTCAAGCGGTCAGCCCGGGCCGCGCAAAACCCGCGTAGCGGGCGACAAAGCGCGCCATGGCGGCGCCTTCAAAGTCCTGGGGCAGCCAGGGCTCGGACAGCAGGCGGGACGCCATCTCGGCGCGGAAGCGGTAGGTCCAGGCCAGTACCCGGCTGCCGTCGGCCAGCAGCACCGGCACTGGGACACGCTCGTACTCGTCGCCCTCAAAGGCATCGAGCAGCGGCCATGCCGAGTCCGGCAGGGGCCGGTAGAGCCGCCCCTCGACCTGGGCACCGGGCTGCGGGCGCAGGCCTGGATAGTCCTCACCCCGCACGCGCAGGCGCACGTGGTCCAGAAGCAGCGCGGCCTCGGCAGCCGGGAGGCTGTCGAGGCCGTGAGGGTCAGGCCCCTTACAGACCCGCGCCAGGATGGCGGGCCACATCAGGCTGCCGTAGGCGAAGAGCCCCGTGGGCTCTTCGTCCATGGTCAGTTGACCTTCTGAGCCAACTCGCCGCGAGCGTAGGCGCCAGCGATGTCCACCAGGGTGCGCGGCTTGATCTTCGCGGCCTGGCCTTCGCAGTTGAACTCCAGGTAGCGCTGCTTGGCGACGGCCTTGGCGGCTTCACGCGCGGGCTTGAGCCACTCGCGGGCGTCGAACTTGTCGGGGTACTCGGCCAGGAACTTGCGCACCGCGCCGGTCATCGCGAGGCGGATGTCGGTGTCGATGTTGATCTTGCGCACGCCGTGCTTGATGGCTTCCTGGATCTCTTCGACGGGCACGCCGAAGGTCTCTTTGATCTTGCCGCCGTACTGGTTGATGATGGCCAGCAGGTCTTGGGGCACCGACGAGGAGCCGTGCATGACCAGGTGGGTGTTGGGGATGCGCGCGTGGATTTCCTTGACGCGGCTGATGGCCAGGATGTCGCCCGTGGGCTTGCGGCTGAACTTGTAGGCGCCATGGCTGGTGCCGATGGCGATGGCCAGGGCGTCCAGTTGCGTGGCCTTGACGAAGACGGCGGCTTCTTCCGGGTCGGTCAGCATCTGGCTGTGGTCCAGCTTGCCTTCGGCGCCGATGCCGTCTTCCTCGCCGGCTTCGCCGGTTTCCAGGTTGCCCAGGCAGCCCAGCTCGCCTTCCACGGTCACGCCGACGGCGTGGGCCAGATCGACGACCTTGCGGGTGACTTCGACGTTGTAGTCGAACGACGCCGGGCTCTTGCCGTCTTCCAACAGCGAGCCGTCCATCATCACGGAGCCGAAGCCCAGGTCGATGGCGCCCTGGCAGATCTTGGGCGAGGTGCCATGGTCCTGGTGCATGACCAGGGGGATGTGCGGGTAGGCCTCGGTGGCAGCCTGGATGAGGTGCTTGATGAAGGGCTCACCGGCGTACTTGCGGGCACCGGCCGAGGCTTGCAGGATGACGGGCGCGCCCACTTCGTCAGCGGCGGCCATGATGGCCTGCACCTGTTCCAGGTTGTTGACGTTGAAAGCCGGGATGCCATAGCTGTTCTCAGCAGCATGGTCCAGGAGTTGGCGCATCGAAACGAGAGGCATGGGAATTCCCCAAAAAGTGAGTGAAGGACAACGAAACGGACAAACCCCGACACCCTAAGCTGTAACCCGGGGGTAACTGGTCGGGGATTCTATGGATCTCTCGGGGATGCCCCGCCCCCTGCCTTTGCGCTGGAAAGACACAATGCCTGCCATGACCCGCCTGGTGTTTGACCACCTCACGCTCTGGATCACCCCGGCTGCCAGCGAGCATTCGCACGATCTGGTGCCCTACATCGAAGAGCGCACTGGCGCCAGCCGCCGCGCCGTGCTGGCCGCCCTGCGCAAGCTGCAGGACGCCGGCTGGCTGACGCGCTCGGGCACCAAGGCCCGCCCGGTGTTTGCGCCCGGCAGCATCCGCCAGGTGGCGCGCAACTACACGCTGCACGGCCTGCAGGAAGACCTGCCCTGGCAGCGCGACTTTGCGCCGCACTTTGCGCTGCCCAAGCATGTGGAGCGCATGATCCAGCACGGTTTCACCGAACTGGTGAACAACGCGGCCGACCACAGCGGCGGCACCAGCGTCACCGTGTCGCTGCGCCAGACACCCACCCATGTGCAGTTGCTGGTCAGTGACGACGGCATCGGCGTGTTCGACCGCATCTGCTCGGCCTTCTCCCTTGAAGACTCCGGCCACGCGATGCTGGAGCTGAGCAAGGGCCGGTTGACCAGCAGCCCCGAGGCCCACACCGGCCGGGGCCTGTTCTTCTGCAGCCAGTTGGCCGATGTGTTCGACATCCACGCCAACAACACCGCCTACCAGCGCCGCGCCTGGGAAACCGCCGGCTGGCGCAAGGGCAAGCCGCTGCCTCGTCAGGGCAGTTCCATCTACATGGCCATCGCGCTCAACACCACGCGCACCCTGGACGGGGTGATGGCGGCCTGGAGCACGGCCGGTGACGGCATCGCCTTTGACCAGACCGTGGTGCAACTGCGGCTGCTGGTCAGTGAGGGCCAGGCCCTCGATTCGCGGGCGCAGGGGCGGCGCGTGGGTTCGCGGCTTGCGGCCTTCAAGCGGGCCGAGATCAGCTTCGAGGGCGTTACCGACGTCGGGCATGGCTTTGCCGACGAACTCTTCCGCGTGTTTGCCCGTGCCAACCCCCAGGTGAACCTGGTGCCCACCCACACCACGCCGCGCATCGACGCCTTGATCAAGGCGGCCCAGGCCAGCTGAAGGGCTCAGCCCCAATTAGAAACGGCGGCCTGCGGGCCGCCGTTTTGCTTCAAGGCCAGGTCGGCTTACTTGCGCATCGCCGCCAGCGCATCACGCGTCTCGTTCCAGAGCGGCATGCCCACGGTCACGCCGATGCTGGCGTTGATGTGGGTCAGCTTGTCGCGCATGCGGGCCACCTCGGCGGCGGGCAGCTCATTGACCTGCATGCCCTTGGCCTTGAGGTCGGCCACGGCCTTGGCGGCCTCGGCACGGGTGTCCTTGCGTTCGAAGTCGCGGCTGGCCTTGGCGGCGTCGATCAGCACCTTCTGCTCGGCCTTGGAGAGCGTGTCCCACCACTTCTTGCTGGCCATCATGACCCAGGGGCTGTAGACGTGGTTGGTGACGGACAGGTACTTCTGCACCTCGTAGAACTTGCTGGACAGGATGGTGTTGAAGGGGTTCTCCTGGCCGTCCACGGCCTTGGTTTCCAGCGCGCCGAAGAGCTCAGAGAACGGCATCGGCACGGCATTGGCGCCCAGCAGCTTGAAGCTGTCCAGATAGACGTTGTTCTGCATCACGCGCAGCTTGATGCCGTCCAGGTCTTCAAACTTGGTGACCGGGCGCTTGCTGTTGGTGAGGTTGCGAAAGCCGTTCTCCCAGTAGACGAGGCCGACGAGGCCCTTCTCCGGCAGCTTGTCCAGCACCTTCTGGCCGATGGGGCCGTCCAGCACTGCGTCGGCTTCCTTGCCGGTGTTGAAGAGGAAGGGCGTGTCCCACAGCGCCATCTCCTTGGTGGTACCCACCAGCGTGGCGCTGGAGCCGACCATCATTTCCTGCGCACCGCCGATCAGGGCCTGCTGCATCTGCACGTCAGGGCCGAGCGCCGAGTTGCCGATGGCGCGCACCTTCATCTTGCCGCCCGAGAGCTTCTCGACCTGCTCGGCAAAGTAGCGCGAGGCACGGCCCTGGTTGCTCTGTTCGTTGAGGCCATAGCCAAAGCGGATCAGGCGCGGCTTGATGTCCTGGGCGACGACGGCAGAGGCCATCAGGGCGGCAGAGACGGCAATGAGAGTACGGCGCAGCATGGAAAGCTCCTGTTCAACGCAGCCAGTGCAGCGGTTGCGTCACGAGTTGAGGGAAGAGAGTGAACAACACGAGAACGATCACATAGGTCACGAGGAAAGGATTCACGCCTCGGATGACCGCGTGCATCGACAAACGCCCGACCCCGGCCACCACGTTCAGCACCGTGCCGACAGGCGGTGTGATCAGGCCGATGGCGCCGTTGAGCACGAACATCAGGCCAAAGTAGACGGGGTCGATGCCCGCCTTGACGGCGATGGGCAGCATCACCGGGGCAAAGATGAGGATGGTGGGCGTGAGGTCGAGCGCAGTGCCAATGACGACGAGCACGATCATCATCACGGCCATCAGCAAGCGCGGGCTGTCGATCAAACCGCCCAGCCAGCCGGTGAGCACGCCGGGCAGGTCGGCCAGCGTGATCATGTAGCTGGCCACTTGGGCCCCGGCGCACAGGAACATCACGATCGCCGTCGTGCGGGCTGCGCGGACGAGCACGCCGCCGAGTTCGCCCAGGTTCATCTCGCGGTGGATGAAGATCGAAACCATCAGTGCGTAGAACGCAGCAACCACCGCGGCTTCGGTGGGGGTGAAGACGCCCGTCTTCATGCCACCGATGATGATGAAGGGCATGAAAAGCGCCCACCCGGCCCGGGCGCTGGCGCGCAGGCGGTGAGCCAGGGGCTGACGCGGCTCTCCTGGCAGGTCCAGATCACGCAGCACCCACAGCCATGCCAACAGCAGGCCCACGCCCATCACCAGCCCCGGCACGATGCCCGACACAAACAGCGCCGAGATCGAGGTGTTGGTCGTGACGCCGTAGATCACGAAGGGCATGGACGGCGGAATGATGGGGGCGATGATGCCGCCCGAGGCGATCAGGCCGGCCGAGGTCTCCATCGGGTAGCCGCGGTCGCGCATCATGGGTAGCAGGATGGTGGCCAGGGCCGCCGTGTCGGCCAGGGCCGAGCCACTCATGCTGGCCATCAGCACCGCGGCACCAATGGCCACAAAGCCCAGGCCACCCCGGATATGCCCGACCCAAGCCTGGGCCATGTCGATGATGCGGCGGCTGATGCCCCCGGCGTTCATCAACTCGCCCGCCAGCACAAAGAAGGGCACCGCCAGCAGCGGAAAGCTGTCCACGCCCGCCACCAGGTTCTGCGCCAGCAACTGCGTGTCCCAGAACCCCAGCACCCAGGCCATGGCGGCGCCGGTCAGCACCAGGGCCAGCGCCATGTTCATGCCCACGCCCATCAGCGCCAGCATGCCGATGCAGAAGATGGTGAATGCTTGACCTTCGGGACTCATTCGACCTCCACACCGTGGCCGAGGTCGAGCGGCTCGCCCCGGACCAGCTCCAGCACCGCCATCACCGCAATGCCCGCGCCGCAGAGGAGCGCAGGCAGTGGCAACAAGGCGGCCGGATAGCCCAGCACCACCGAGTGCGTGTCCCAGCTCACACTGACCTGCTGCCACGCCCCCCAGGCCAGCATCACCGCCGCAGTGAGCACCAGCAGGCGCACGAGCACGGTGACGGCGGCAAAGGCACGGGGCTTTGCGCGCAAGGGAATCAGCAGGCTGGTGAAGGCCATGTGCTCACCCGCTGGGTAGGCCGCCGTGGCGCCGATGAACACCATCCAGACGAAGAGCAGCCGGGAGACCTCCTCGCTGGCGGCGATGCCACTGCCAAAGCCGTAGCGAAGCACCACGTTGACGAAGACCGCCAGCGCCATCAGCGCCAGGCAGCTCGCCATCGCCATATTGGCCGCACGCCGGACAGCCAACTTCATGGGAAGCCCCTCAAGCAACGGGCAGGAAAAGCGGGCGGCACGGGGGCACAGGTGTGGGGCACAGGCGACTTTGCGGAACCAAAGATAGCGCTAGCCTAGAGAGCGCCGCCCCAGTCTCCCAGCGGTAGTTTCCCGTGCCTGGTGCAGGCGACGCACCGGCCTGGCGTGCGCTTTCGTAGCGCGTGATCCCAGGCTTTGCCAGCCACGCAGCGCCGGGGCGCCTGACGCGAAATTCACGGGAAAGCCCGAGCAACACCGGCCGCCGTACTCGCATAATCCCGCGTCCCTGTTATCCAGTTACGCCATGACCCGTGCTACCAAGATCGTCGCCACCCTGGGCCCCGCTTCCAACACCCCGGAGGTGCTGCAGCGCCTCATCCAGGCCGGTGTGGACGTTGTCCGCCTGAACTTTTCGCACGGTAAGGCGCAGGATCACATCGACCGCGCCCGCATGGTGCGTGAGGCCGCTGCCGCCGCCGGCAAGGAAGTGGCCATCATGGCCGACCTGCAGGGCCCCAAGATCCGCGTCGGCAAGTTCGAGGGCGGCAAGATCGAACTGGTGCCCGGCGCCAAGTTCATCCTCGACGCCGACCGCACCGAACTGGGCAACCAGGAGATCTGCGGCCTCGACTACAAGGAACTGCCGCGCGACGTGAAGCCCGGCGACCTGCTGCTGCTGAATGACGGCCTGCTCAAGCTCGTTGTCGACGAAGTGCGCGGCCAGCAGGTGCACACCACCGTCAAGCTCGGCGGTGAGCTGTCCAACAACAAAGGCATCAACAAGCAAGGTGGCGGCCTTACCGCCCCGGCGCTGACCGGCAAGGACATGGACGACATCAAGACCGCGATGTCCTTCCAGTGTGAATACCTGGCCGTCAGCTTCCCCAAGAACGCGACCGACATGGAAATGGCGCGCCAACTGGCCAATGTGGCCGGCGAGCCCTACCGCCACAAGCCCGCGATGATCGCCAAGATCGAGCGCTACGAGGCCATCCCCCACCTCGAGGAAATCCTCAAGGCCTCGGACGGCATCATGGTGGCCCGCGGCGACCTGGCCGTGGAAGTCGGCAACGCCGCCGTGCCGGCGCTGCAAAAGCGCATGATCAAGATGGCACGTGACCTGGACAAGGTCGCCATCACCGCCACGCAGATGATGGAGTCCATGATCGTCAACCCGGTGCCCACCCGCGCCGAGGTGTCCGACGTGGCCAATGCCGTGCTCGACGGCACCGATGCCGTCATGCTCTCGGCCGAGACCGCTGCTGGCAAGTTCCCCATCGAGACGGTCGAGCAGATGGCCGCCATCGCCCTCGAAGCCGAGCGCGCCGAGTTCATCACCCTGGACACCGACTTCGCCGGCCGCCAGTTCGGCCGCATCGACCAGTCCATCGCCATGGGCGCCCTGTTCACCGCCCACCACCTGGGCTGCAAGGCCATCCTGGCGCTGACCGAGTCGGGCTCCACCGCGCTGTGGATGAGCCGCCACCGCATCAATGTGCCCATCTTTGCGCTCACCACGCAGAAGCAAAGCCAGCGCCGCATGTGCCTCTACCGCAATGTGCGCCCGCTGATGATGCCGGTCTTCGAAGACCGCGACACCGCCCTGGCCGCCGCCGAGAAGCTGCTCGTCAGCGCCGGCGTGCTGATGCCCGGCGACACCTATGCCATCACCTGCGGCGAGCCCATGGGCTACCCCGGTGGCACCAATATGCTCAAGGTCTGCCGGGTGGCCTGACCGCCGCTGACGGACCACCCTGCCGCGTCAGTGCGGCATAACACCGCCGCCCCCGCGTTAGCTTGCTAGGAGCCGTCCAAGGACGGCTCCTGACCCCCCGCAAGCTAGGGCAGCAAGGACCCGAAGCCGTTTCGCGGGACTTGCGGTAGCGCTATCCGAGCCTCTATCGTGCGGGCCTCAATATCGAGGGGTTCTTCATGCTGAAGCTCGTACGCGCACTGTGTCTGACCGCCTGCTCCCTGGGCAGCCTCACGGCCTGGGCGGCGCCCGACGTTTGGGTCGGCGGCGTTGCGCCGACACCTGATCCCATCTTTGCTACCTCGTCTGGCGTCCTGGAGGCCTACTACACGGCCGCCATGCCGGGTGGACTCACGGTGCTGGTCGGCGTGAGCGTGAATGGCGTTGACCTCCCCACCCTGGGTTTAAACAACCACGCCTCCGCCTACGGCGACATGCTGCAGCTTGGCTCGGTCAATGCTGGCGACAAGCTGGAGTTCTTCATCCAGGTCGTAGATGGCGCGCGCTACTACACCAACCCGGCGCGCAACCCGGATTCGTTCAACCACGCTTGGGTCTCGACCTATGCGGGAGACATCAAGGTCCCTGCAGGCACCAATATCGCCTTTGAAGATTTGTCCGGCGGCGGTGATCTGAACTACCGCGACCACGGCATCACCTTCCGCATCGCTGGCGCCGTGCCGGAACCAGCATCGGCACTGATGATGCTGCTTGGCGTCGCCGGCATCGCTGGCCTGCGCCGCTCCAAGCGCCGCTGATCGGCTCGCTGCCAGACACGTTGGATCCACGCCCGGTTTGAGGCTTTCAGCCTCAGGCCGGGCGATTTTGTTTCCGGGCACTCCAGTCGCTGCCAGCAGAGCGGCACCTAGAATCTCGGCCCAATGCGGCTCACTCCCTTGCTCAGCGCCCAGCCCCGACGTCGTTTTGGCGCCTGGTTGCTGGTGCTGTTTGTCTGGAGCTTGCTGTCGCCGGGTCTCAGCGTCGCGCTAGCGGCCGCTCAGGGCGACTACGCGCTGTTCCAAGAGGTCTGCCGGAGCAGCTCCGCCGTCAAGCGTTCGGATGCCGAGCAAGCGCCTGGGGGCGATGCCCTGGCGATGCTGACCACCGGCCACTGCGCCAGTTGCCACAGTGTCGTGCCCGACCTGGCCCCCCCGCCAGCCGCCATCACGCTGCTGGCCCGCACCGAACTCAGCCAGGAAGCGCCCCGGCTCTTCTGGCAAGCGCCGCACACCCTGTTCGCGTGGCGACAGGCCCCGGCCCGCGCCCCTCCCGCCCAGCACTGAAGCCTTGAAACGCCCACCCGCAATCCGGGTGGACCTGGTGGCCTACGCGCCGCCGTTTCCGTGTTGAGTGTCCATGTTTCCTTCTCGTTTTGCCCACGGCGCCATCGTGCGCGCCTGCCTGCTGCTTGGCAGCGTCCCCTTGTTCAATCCCGCCGCCCTGGCTTGCGATGACTGCGACCCTGAGTTGCACGCCTCCGCAGCGTCAGACGCAAGCGCCAGCACGCCGCAACGCCTTGCGCCCGTGCAAGTCGATGGCCTTGCGCCAAGCTCCCTGCCGGCCACCCTGCCCACCACGCACGAGAGTCTGACCCGCGCCGAGATGGAGCGCAGCATCAATGCGACGGACTCGGAGGACGCGCTCAAGTACTTCCCTAGCCTGTTGGTGCGCAAGCGCTACATCGGCGACTACAACCACGCCATCCTCTCCAGCCGCGCCTCGGGCACCGGCAACAGCGCCCGCTCGGCCGTGTATGCCGACGGCATCCTGCTGTCCAACTACCTGGGCAATGGCGTGGGCGGGCTGTCCTTCCCGCCGCGCTGGGGCATGGTCACGCCCGAAGAGATCGAGCGCGTGGACGTCATCTACGGCCCCTTCTCGGCCGCCTACCCCGGCAACGCCGTGGGCGCGGTGGTGGACTATGTGACGCGCATGCCCACCAAGTTCGAAGCGCACGCCAAGCTCAGCCTCACCACCCAGCCCTTCGAGCTCTACAACACCCGCGCCACGTACCGCGCCTGGCAAGCCAGTGCCGCCGTCGGCAGCCGCGAGGGCGCCTTCAGCTGGTGGCTGGGCGTCAACCGCACGGACAGCGACGGCCAGCCACTGACCTTCGCCACGCGCCTGGTCTCGTCCGGCACTGCGGTGACCACGGGCACGCCCGTCACCGGCGCCGTGCTGGGCCTGAACAACGCCAACCAGCCCTGGTACCTGATCGGTGCGGCCACCCAGTACCGCACCCAGCAAGACCACATCAAGCTCAAGCTGGCCTACGACCTCAGCCCGCAGCTGCGCGCGACCTATCTCTTCGGCACCTGGCTCAATGCGGCGGACGGCAACTCGCAGTCCTACCTGACCGGCGCCAGCGGCCAAGCTGTGACCAGTGGCGCCATCGTCATCGACGGCAAGCAATACGCCGCCCTCACCGGCGCCGATTTCTCGCTGACCCGCGAGAAGCTGCGCCACGCCATGCATGGCCTCACCCTCAAGAGCCGCACTGGCGGCGAGTGGGACTGGGAGCTGGCGGCCAGCCTCTACGACTACGCTCGCGACGACAAGCGCCAGAACGCCGCCAACAACCCGCAGCCAGGTGCCTGGACGGGCGGTGCCGGCACCCTGGCCGACGGCAGTGGCACGGGCTGGAACACCCTGTCGGCGCGGACCATCTGGCGCCCTGCAGGCGCCCGCCATGTGGTGGACCTGGGCCTGCAGCAGGACAGCTACGCCCTGCGCTACCGGACCTCCAACATCACCGGCAACTACCTCGTCGATGACCCTGGCAGCCTGGCCAGCAACGTGCAAGGCCACACGCGCACGCAAGCCGCCTTTGTGCAGGACGCCTGGGGCCTCAGTGAAGACTGGAAGCTGGTGCTGGGCCTGCGCGCCGAGCACTGGCGTGCCTCCGAGGGCCGCACCGAGTTCTCGGCCAGCAGCCGGATCGACCACGCCGCCCGCACAGAGAACTACCTGTCGCCCAAGGCAGCGCTCTCCTGGCAGGCCAGCAACGAGACCCTGCTCAAAGCCTCGGTCGGCCGGGCCGTGCGCCTGCCCACCGTGGCCGAGCTCTATGGCGCCACGTCCACCACCAACTCCCAGTACATCAACGACCCCGGCCTCAAGCCCGAGAAGTCCTGGACCGCCGAGTGGAGCGCCGAGCAAGTTTGGGGCGACGCCAACAACCCGCTGCAAAGCCGCATCACCCTGTTCGCCGAAAGCACGCGCGACGCCATCTACTCGCAGACCCTGTTCGACGCTGCCGCCAACCGCAACATCAGCCGCGTGCAGAACGTGGATCGCATCGGCACCACCGGCATCGAGACCAGCGTGGGCGCCAATGACTTCGGCTTGAAAGGCCTCGACGTCTCGGCCAGCGTCACCTATGCCGACTCCAAGATCAAGCGCAATGCCGGCTTCGTCGCCGCCGCCGGCGACACCGTCGGCAAATGGCAGCCCAATGTCGCGCGCTGGCGCGGCACCCTGCAGGCCAGCTACCGCTTCAATGCCGCCTGGACGGCCAGCCTCGCCGCGCGCTACAGCGGCCGCCAGTTCCGCACGCTCAACAATGCCGACGTGAATGGCTATGCCTACCAGGGTGTGAGCGCCTTCAAGACGCTCGATGCGCGCATGCTCTGGCGCATCGACCCGCGCTGGACGGCCGCCCTCGGCGTCGACAACCTCAACAACAACCGCTACTGGAACTTCCACCCCTACCCCCAGCGCAGCGTCAGCGCCGAGCTCAAGGTCGACCTTTGAAAGCCCCCACGATGAAACTCCTCGCCCTCCCCCTGCTGCTGGCAGCCCTTGGCGCCCAGGCCCACGTCGTGCTCGACGCCCCCGAGGCCGAGGCCGGCAAGTCCTTCCGCGCCGCGCTGCGCGTGAGCCACGGCTGCGACGGCGCGCCCACCCGGCAAGTCATCGTCACCGTCCCCGAGGGCCTGCGCGGCGCCAAGCCCCAGCCCAAGCCGGGCTGGACCCTGCAGGTCACCAAGGCGCCGCTCAAAGCGCCCTACGAGTCCCACGGCAAGCCCGTCCTTGAAGATACCGTCGAAGTCCGCTGGACCGCCAACACCGAGGCCGACCAGCTGCAAGACGCCTGGTTCGACGAGTTCGTCCTGCGCGCCACGGCACCAGCTCAGGCTGGCGTCTACTGGTTCAAGGTCCGGCAGCTCTGCACACAGGGGGAGTGGAACTGGGCCGAGATCCCCAGCAGCGAATCCCCTGCGCCGCGCGCGCCGGCTGTCAAACTCACCATCAAACCCGGCGCCCCAGCGGCGCACGTGCACTGAGAGCGCCCATGAAGACCTTGCTTAGCTTCCTCACCTTGGCCGCATTGACCGGTCTTGCCGGCAACGCCGCCCTGGCCCAAACCACCGCCACCGACCCCTGGGTCCGCGCCGCCGTGCCCGGGCAGAAGGCCACCGGCATGTTTGTCCAGTTGCAGTCCAAGACGGCGACGCGCCTGGTCAGCGTCAGCACACCCATTGCCGGCGTGGCCGAGATCCACGAGATGAGCATGGACGGCGGTGTGATGCGCATGCGCGCCATGCCCGGCCTTGACCTGCCGGCGGGCCAGCCCGTGGCCCTGAAGCCCGGCGGCTTTCACCTGATGTTCATGGACCTCAAGCAGCCGCTCAAGGCCGGTGACACCGTGCCCGTGACCCTCACCCTGGAGAACGCCGCCAAGCAGCGCGAGACCTTGGAGCTGAAGGTGCCGGTGCGGCAACTGCAAGCACCGATGCAGCACTGAGGCGGCCGGCACCTTTCAGCGCGGCTGCACGCGGCGCCGCGACCAGGCCAGCAGACCGACAAGCCCGCCGCCCATCAAGGCCAGGCTCGCGGACTCAGGCACGGCGCCGGCCATCAGCGCGGTGTTGGCCGTCGTCTCATAGGCATAGTCCACCAAGGTGCCGGCGCCAGCGGCGGGCACGCTGACGCGAAACCAGCCGTAGTGCAGGGTGTCGTCGTCGCTGTCCCACATCAATGCACCTTCGTTGCGGAAGCGAAAGCCAACCAGCAGCTCGGTCTGGTCTGCAGGGATCAGCGTGTTCTGTGCCACGGTGAAGGTGCTGCCAGGCCCTACCCACACGCCGGGCAACTGGTTCAACGACCCTGCCGGATCGACCACAAAGCCCCGGGCCTCCTCGCGCACGATTTTCGGCTGCCCGCTCAAGCCGGACGACAAGGCGATCCAGCCCGGATCCTTGTAGACGTTGAAGTCGAAGCCGAAGGCAGGATCCCACGGTGCTGGAAAACCGTGCGGGCCGCTGTAGAGCTCGTCCCGAACCACGTTCACATAGAGCCCGATGGGCGTGTCCGGGATGGGCGCGTTGAGCACGCCGCTGTAGTGAACCTCGGCCTGCGCGGCCGGGCTGACGCAGGCCATGGCCGCCAACATGGCGCAGCCTGCCAGCAGGCGAGATGGGTGTGAGTGTGTGGGCATGCAGTCCTCCGGAGGGTGGTGACCAGGACCCCTTGGCCCAGCCATGCCCACACCAACGGAGAGAACAACCACACCCGGACATCACCCCCCCGAACCGTGGTGCGCACCAAGCGCCAAAAAGCCTCCCACCGCCCCGCCTCATCGGGCCAATGGCCCTGGCAGGGTCGCGGCAACATGCGTCTCGCTCCTTCCCACATCTCCACGCCACACGCTCAGGTTCATCACCTCCGCGACGGGTGTCCAGGTGGCTGGCGCCGGGTCTGCGTTGCGACGGCAACGCAGACCCTCTTTCCTTCAGGCCGCTAGCAGCTGCTCCAAGCGCTGCTCCCGCAGCCCATAAAAGCGCTTGATTTCGGCGATCTGGGCCAGCAACTCGTCGCGGCGCGCGGCCAGGGCGGCAGCGGCCGGGCCGTGGGCTTTGACGGCCAGGATCATCTTGTTCTTGCTGGTGTGCTCCAGCGCAATGAACTCGAACACCTGGGTGGTGTAGCCCTGGGCCTCCAGCAGCAGCGCACGCAGCGAGTCGGTCACCATCTCGGCCTCTTGCCCGAGGTGGATGCCGTGCTTGAGCATGGGCCTCAAGGCACTGGGCAGTTGCATCTGCGGGCGCAGCTCCTTGTGGCAGCAGGGTGAGCTGAGCAGGATCTGGGCGCCGGCCTGGATGCCAAGGTGCAGCGCATGGTCGGTCGCGATGTCGCAGGCGTGCAGGGCCACCATCACGTCGAGCTGGCTGGCCGCGACCGAGCGCAGGTCGCCCTCGTCAAAGCGCAGGCCCTGCAGGGCGTTGTCGGCCACCACGGCATTGCACAGCTCGACCATGTCGCGCCGCAGCTCCAGGCCCGTCACGCGCGGCTGCAAGCCTTGGCGTTGCAGCCAGTCGTGCAGGGCAAAGGTCAGGTAGCCCTTGCCGGAGCCAAAGTCGGCCACGCGCACCGGTTGGGTGGTGCCAGCGAGTGCCGAGTCGGCCACCGCTGCCGAGAAGATCTCGACGAAGCGGTTGATCTGCTTCCACTTGCGCGCCATGGCAGGCACCAGGGCGGGCTCGCCCTTGACGAGGTGAGTGAGCCCCAGGCCCGCCCACACGGGGTTCTTCAGGTCCAGTGGGCGCTGCTTGGCTTTGTCGTGGCTGGCGGCTTCGGGTTCGGCCACGGTGCGGCTGCTGCGCAAGCTCGCACGGCCTTTGCGGCTGAGGGCGAACTGCAGCTCCTCGGTGTCGGTGTGCAGGTGGGCATTGCGAAAGCCACTGCCCAGCAGCTCGGCCAGTTGCTGCAGGCTCTCTTCCAGCCCCAGGTTCTTGGTGACGTCACGCGTCTGGTAGCGCCACAGCCAGGAGAGCAGCGGCTGCCCTTTGAGCTCGATGCGCCGCACCGTCACGCGCTCCAGGCCCTCCTCATCACCGCAAGGGCTGGCCAGCAGTAGCTTGACGAAACGCCCAGCCGCAAGGGCCGTGCGCGTGCGCTGCACAAAGCGCTCGGCGGGTTCGGCCTCAACGGCAGGCGGCGGGGTCACGAGATGGGAAAACATGGGCCTGATTGTCGGGCTCCTAAAATCCCGGCTTTCGCACCGCTGCGGCTGCCTGCCGCGCGGATCCCCTCCACAGCCTCTGGACAAATACCATGACCCGCTGTGTCTTCACAGCCGCCGCTGCGGCTGTCGTCCTGGTGGCCGCCGCGCCCGCCCAAGCCCAAACCCACCGCCCATTCCCGGCCTACGCCCTGCGTGGCGAGCTTGTTGTGGTGCAGACGCCCGACGTGCTGCTCAACGACCAGCCCGCGCGCCTGGCGCCTGGCGCCCGCATCAAAGGGGATACCAACCTGCTGCTGCAGCCCGCCAGCCTCATCGGCCAGAAGCTCACCGTGCACTACACGGTGGAGCGCGGCGGTTTGATCATGGACGTCTGGGTGCTCAACCCCGCCGAGCTGGCCAACAAGGTCTGGCCGCGCACGCCGCAGGAGGCCGCCACCTGGCAGTTCTCGCCGGCTGACCAGCTTTGGTTCAAGCCATGAGCGAGTCGAGCATGAAGAAGGTCTACATCAAGACCTACGGCTGCCAGATGAACGAGTACGACTCGAACAAGATGGCCGACGTGCTGGGCGCCGCCCAGGGCTTCGAGAAGACCGACGACCCCGAGAGCGCCGACCTCATCCTCTTCAACACCTGCTCGGTGCGCGAGAAGGCGCAGGAGAAGGTGTTCAGCGACCTGGGCCGCGTCAAGCACCTCAAGGAGCGCGGCGTGATGATCGGCGTGGGTGGCTGTGTGGCCAGCCAGGAGGGCGCGGCCATCGTCGAGCGCGCGCCCTATGTGGACGTGGTCTTCGGCCCGCAGACCCTGCACCGCCTGCCGCAAATGCTGGCGGCGCGTCGTGACCAGCGCCGCCCGCAGGTGGACATCTCCTTCCCCGAGATCGAGAAGTTCGACCACCTGCCGCCCGCCAAGGTGGAAGGCGCCTCGGCCTTTGTCTCCATCATGGAAGGCTGCTCCAAGTACTGCAGCTACTGCGTCGTGCCCTACACACGCGGCGAAGAGGTCTCGCGCCCCTTCGACGACGTGCTGACCGAGATCGCCGGCCTGGCCGACCAGGGGGTGATGGAGATCAACCTGCTGGGCCAGAACGTCAATGCCTACCGAGGCAAGATGGGCGACACGAGTGAGATGGCCGACCTGGCCCTGCTGCTGGAGTACGCGGCCGAGATCCCCGGCATTCGCCGCCTGCGCTTCACCACCAGCCACCCCAACGAGTTCAGCCCTCGCCTCATCGAGGCCTACGGCAAGATCCCCCAGCTGGTGAACCACCTGCACCTGCCCGTGCAGCACGGCAGCGACCGCATCCTGATGGCCATGAAGCGCGGCTACACGGCGCTGGAGTTCAAGAGCATCGTGCGCAAGCTGCGGGCCATCCGCCCCGACCTGCGCCTGGCCAGCGACTTCATCGTCGGCTTCCCCGGCGAGACCGAGGAAGACCACGCCAAGCTCATGAAGCTGGTCGACGACATCGGCTTTGACCAGAGCTTCAGCTTCATCTTCAGCCCCCGCCCCGGCACGCCGGCTGCGGCGCTGGAAGACACCACGCCCTACGAGACCAAGGTCCGCCGTCTGCAGGAGCTGCAAGCCGCCGTCGAGGCGCACTCGGTGTCCATCAGCGAGAAGATGGTCGGCAGCGTGGAGCAAGTGCTCGTCACCGGCACCTCCAAGAAGGACCCGAACGAGCTGACAGGCCGCACCGAGTGCAACCGCATCGTCAACTTCAAGGGCCACCCCCGGCTCATCCACCAGATGGTGCCCATGGAGATCACCATCGCCTATGCGCACTCGCTGCGCGGCGAGGTGGTGACGACAGAAACGGTGGCCTGAGGCGCTACCGCCGGGTCAGCCACCACTGCGGCAGGCTGACCCCGGTGAGCAGCAGCGCATAGCCGGCCATCTTGCCGTCTCGGCCCAGCAGCACGAGGGCCAGGCCAATGGCCAGCATGCCGCCCAAGCCGCCCCAGACGACCATCTTGCGCAGGTCCATGCGCTGGCCGCGCCAGACCAGGCGCATCAGCAAGGCCAGCAGCACCGACACACCCCAAGCCGGCGCCAGCAAATTGGTCACATGCCAGAAGGCATCAAACGCGCTCATTGATCCAGGGCAAGGGTGTCCGAAGGGGCCCGAATCCTACAATCCATACTGACATGTCAGTCTTTGCCCTCGGCCTGAACCACCAGTCGGCCCCGCTTGATCTGCGGGGCCGGTTTGCGTTCACGCTGGAGCAACTGGCGCCCTCGCTAGCCGGCCTGCGCGACAAGCTGGCCGGCACGCCAGAGGCTGCCATCCTCTCCACCTGCAACCGCACCGAGGTCTATGTGGCTGCGCCACAAGCCCAGGTGCAGCCCGCGCTGGACTGGCTCGCCAGCCATGGCGGCATCGGCCGCGATGCGCTCAGCCCGCACGCCTACATCCTGCAGGGCAGCGCCGCCGCGCGGCACGCCTTCCGGGTGGCCAGCGGGCTTGATTCGATGGTGCTGGGCGAGCCGCAGATCCTCGGCCAGATGAAGCAGGCCGTGCGCGAGGCCGACGCGGCCGGCGCCCTGGGCACCACGCTGCACCAGCTCTTCCAACGCAGCTTTGCCGTGGCGAAGGAGGTGCGCACCTCGACCGAGATCGGCGCCCACTCCATCAGCATGGCCGCCGCCGCCGTGCGCCTGGCCAGCCAGCTGTTTGAAGACCTGGCGCAGACGCGCGTGCTCTTCGTCGGCGCGGGCGAGATGATCGAGCTCGTCGCCACCCACTTTGCAGCGCGCACGCCGCGCCACATGGCCGTGGCCAACCGCACGCTGGAGCGCGGCGAGAAGCTGGCCGCGCACTTCGGCGCCGAGGCCATGCGCCTGACCGACCTGACCGAGCGCCTGCACGAGTTCGACATCGTCGTCTCCTGCACCGCGTCCAGCCTGCCCTTGATCGGCAAGGGCGCCGTGGAGCGCGCGCTCAAGCGCCGCAAGCACCGCCCGGTCTTCATGGTCGACCTGGCCGTGCCGCGCGACATCGAGCCCGAGGTCGCCGCCCTGTCCGACGTCTACCTCTACACCGTGGACGAGCTCGCCACCCAGGTGCAGACCGCCGGCGAAAAGCGCCAGGCCGCCGTGGCCCAGGCCGAGGCCATCGTCGAGACCGGCGTGCAGAGCTTCATGCACTGGCTGGACCAGCGCCACACGGTGCCCCTGATCCAGGCCCTGCACGCCCAGGCCGACGACTGGCGCGCCCACGAACTCGCCCGCGCCCGCAAGCTGCTGGCCAAGGGCGCCGACGTGGAAGAAGTGATGGACGCCCTCTCCCGCGGCCTCACGCAAAAGCTGCTGCACGGCACCCTGGCCGAGCTCGGCAGCGCCGATGGCGAACAGCGCCTGCACCTGGCCCAAACCGTGTCGCGCCTCTTCCTGCGCGGCAAGCATTAGCTGCACTGTCAGACGCTCCCCGGCGCCCGCAACCCTGCGCCCGCGCCTCAGATCCTCCGACACCCGCACCGCCCCGATGGGCACACCCCGATGAAAGACTCCCTGCGTCAGCAGTTCGAGCGCCTGGCCATGCGGCTGGCCGAACTGGACACCCTCCTCGCCGACGGCAGCATTGCCTCCGACATGAAGCGCTACCGCGCGCTGACCAAGGAGCAGTCCGAAGCGAGCAGCCTGGTGGGCGACTACCGCCGCTACCTGCAGGTGGAGGCCGACGTGGCCGCCGCGCGCGAGATGCTCTCGGACCCTGACATGGCCGAGATGGCGCGCGAGGAAATCACCTCCGGCGAGGCCGAACTGGAGCGCCTGGCGCAATCGCTGCAACTCGCCCTCATCCCCAAGGACCCCGACGACGAGCGCAACGCCTTCCTGGAAATCCGCGCCGGCACCGGCGGCGATGAAAGCGCGCTCTTCGCGGCGGACCTCGCCCGCATGTACCTGCGCTATGCCGAACGCCAGGGCTGGAAGAGCGAGGTGCTGTCGAGCAATGAATCCGATCTCGGCGGCTACAAGGAGCTGGTGGTGCGCATTGAGGGTGATGGGGTCTACGGCCGGCTCAAGTTCGAGTCCGGCGGCCACCGCGTGCAACGCGTGCCCGCGACCGAGGCGCAAGGCCGCATCCACACCAGTGCCTGCACGGTGGCCGTGATGCCCGAGCCCGACGAGGCCGAGGCCATCACGCTCAACCCCGCCGACTTGCGCATCGACACCTTCCGCGCCAGCGGCGCCGGCGGCCAGCACATCAACAAGACCGACTCCGCCGTGCGCGTCGTCCACCTGCCCACTGGCATCGTGGCCGAGTGCCAGGACGGCCGCAGCCAGCACAGCAACAAGGCCAAGGCGCTGCAGGTGCTGCAGGCGCGCATCCAGGAAAAGGAGCGCAGTGAGCGCGCCGCCAAGGAGGCCGCCACCCGCAAGGGCCTGATCGGCAGCGGCGACCGCAGCGACCGCATCCGCACCTACAACTTCCCCCAGGGCCGGCTGACGGACCACCGCATCAACCTCACCCTCTACAAGCTCGGCCAGATCATGGACGGCGACCTCGACGACATCGCCGCCGGCCTGCAAGCCGCCCAGGCGGCCGAGCAGCTCGCCCAGCTCGAAGAAGGCCGTACGTGACGAGCCCCGTCGCCAGCATCGACGAGCTGCTGGCCCAAGCCCGGCGTCTGGGCGTCGAGCGCCAGGACGCCCTGGCCTGGCTGGCCCACGCCTGCGGCCGCGACCGGGCCTGGTTGTTTGCCCACGGCGACGAGCCCGCCCCGCCCCACGCGCACGCCGGCCTGGAGCGCCTGGCCGCCGGCGAGCCCCTGGCCCACCTGACCGGCTGGCAGCCCTTCCACGGCCTGGTGCTGGCCGTGACGCCCGACGTACTCATCCCCCGGCCCGATACCGAGGCACTGGTGGACTGGGCCCTGGAGCTGGCCCCAGCGGGCGGGCGCGTTGCTGACCTCGGCACCGGCTCCGGCGCCATCGCCCTGGCCTTGAAGGCCGCCCGGCCCGACCTGGCCGTGACGGCCACCGACCTCAGCCCCGCCGCCCTGGCCGTGGCCCGCGCCAACGGCGTGCGCCTGGGCCTCACCGTGGATTGGCGCCTGGGCTCCTGGCTCGCGCCCTTGGGCGGCGAGCGCTTCGACCTCATCGTCAGCAACCCGCCCTACATCGCCGGCCACGACCCCCACCTCGCCGCGCTGACGCACGAACCCCTGGGCGCCCTCACCCCCGGTGGCGACGGCCTGGCCGACCTGGCACACCTGGCCGCCACGTCCCCGATGCACCTACGCCCGGGTGGCTGGCTGCTGCTGGAACACGGCTGGGACCAGGCCCAAGCCGTGCAGCACCTGCTGACGCAAGCCGGCTTTGCCGACGTCAGCAGCCAGCCGGACCGCGCCGGCCGGCCCCGCTGCACCGGCGGGCGCTGGCAGGGTTGACGGCGCCGTCGGATCCGTACCACAGCCGCCGCCCTGCACGAACCGGGTAACCGGTTACCCGCAAATTGCTTGGCATGTACCAGCTGTTTCCCAAAGTTTCTGCCCCCCCTAGGAAGCGCTTGCAGACGTAGCATCAAGTCCCGGTGCACCGCTGCATCGGTAGGAGATGACCATGAACAGCCGCTACTGCGTCTCCGCTGCGCTCGCCGTCTCGACCCTTTGGATGGCCGCCGCGCACGCGGCCGACCGCGCTCCCGACACCCGCTGGCAGGCCCGCGTCCAGCTGTCCACGACCGAGCCGGGCCTGGCTCGCAGCTCCCAATTGCTCAGCGCCAATCTGCTGGGGGACTACTACTTCAACGGCACCCGCCTCGGAGGCCTGCGCGCCACCGGCGGCATGCTGCTGGGCCCCAACTCCCTGACCCTCACGTCGCAGGGCGCGAGCCTGGGCACGGCCAGCCGCATGACGATCGGCAACCGCCGGATCGGCCTGGGCGAAACCCAGTGGCTGGAGCCTGTCAGCACCCATACCTATCTGGGCCTGGGCTATTCGCGCCACTTCCCCAGCAGCGGCTTTTCCTTCAGCGCCGATCTGGGCCTGACCTACGGTCTGGGCACCACGATGCGGCTGGGCCAAAGCACGGCCCAGGCGCTGGAAGACGCCGCGCGCGACCTGCGCTTCAAGCCCCTGCTGCAGATCGGCCTGTCCTACAGCTACTGAGCTGCCGGCCGCAGGGGTCCGGGATAATCCCGCATCCCCTCTCTACACAGCAGCACCATGAGCGACGTTCAGCAACGCATCGACGACCTCGTCAAGTCCAACCGGGTCGTGCTCTTCATGAAGGGCACCGCCCAGTTCCCGATGTGCGGCTTCTCCGGCCGCGCCATCCAGATCCTCAAGGCCGCCGGCCTGAGCCCCGCCGACATCAAGACCTTCAACGTCCTCGAAGACGAGGCCGTGCGCCAGGGCATCAAGGACTACGCCAACTGGCCCACCATCCCCCAGCTCTACATCAACGGCGAATTCGTCGGCGGCTCGGACATCATGATGGAGATGTACGAGTCGGGTGAGTTGCAGCAAGCCCTGAACCCGGCGTGACCACACGCTTGGTCGTCGGGCTAACGGGCGCCACCGGCGCCTGCTACGCCCTGCGGCTGCTGCGCCGCGCGCGTGAGCTGGGCGTCGAGACCCACCTGATCGCCACGCCGGCCGGCATCCTCAACGCCCACCACGAGCTGGGCCTCGACCGCTCCGCGCTGGAAGCCGAGGCCAGCCACGCCTATGCCCCGGGCGACGTCGGCGCCTGTATCGCCAGCGGCAGCTTTGCCACCAGCGCGATGGTGGTGGCGCCCTGCTCGATGAAGTCGCTGGCGGCCATTGCCCACGGCCTCGGAGACAACCTCCTCACCCGTGCGGCCGACGTGACGCTCAAGGAGCGCCGCCGCCTCATCCTGATGGTGCGCGAGACGCCGCTCAACCTCGCCCACCTGCGCAATATGGTGGCCGTGACCGAGATGGGCGGCATCGTCTTCCCGCCGCTGCCGGCCTTCTATCACCACCCCAAAAACATCGACGAGCTGGTGGCCGAGACGGTGGAGCGCGTGCTGGAGCTGTCCGGCATCACGGCCGCCCAGCCCAAGATCTGGGCAGGCCTCTAAGCCACGATCAAGCAGCGGATTCCGCTTCCGCTGCGCGCTTTGGCGTTGGCCTGGCACCCGCAAGATGGCGGCTCAGTTCCGCACTGGGGATCGCCCGTGGTGAGCAGCGTCAACAGCAGCTTGATCAACTACCTGTCCGCAAAAGGCCTCGACGGCAACGTGGCAAACGCGCTCGCCTCGAAATCCTCGGGATCAACGGGCACGCTGCAAGCCCAACGGCAGCAGGCGCTGCAACGCGCCGCCGGCACCGCCAAGGGAGTGAATGCCGCTCAGGCGCTCGACACCGCGCAGAAAGCCCTGGCCAAGGACCTGCGCGCTGCGATGAGCCAGGCCGGCGTCAAGCTGACCGGGGCCATCGAGTTCACCGTGAAGTCCGACGGCAGTGTGGACATGAAGGGCAGTGACGCCGACAAGGCTGCAGTGAAAGCCTTCCTCAAGGCCGACACCAGCCAGCCCAGCTTTGCCACGCGGATTGCCACCCAGGCGCGGGACGCCATGAAGCAGTCAACAACCGTCCAGCAAAGCGCCGCCATGGCCCAGGCCGCCAAACTCTCCCGCACACCAGGCGGCGTGATGGCGCTCTACGCGTCCCTGATGCAGCAGACCAGCACCACCAGCGTGGTCTTCTCGTTCTCCGCCACCTCCAGCGCCCTTACCTACCCCGGCTCGCTCACGACGGCGGCTTGAGGCATCGGGCTCGCCAGCCCGTGGGTGTGGCAGCCTCCTAGGACTCCCCCGGCAGCAACCACTGCCGGCGCGCACCCATGACCATGCGCGGGTACTCGGGCTTGCCCCGGCTGCCGTTGTAGCGCCCTAGGGCGAGGAAGAGGTCGCCCTTCTCGATGTCGAGGTAGTGGCGCAGGATCACGCAGCCAAAGCGCAGATTGCTCTGCATGTGGAAGAGCCGGGAGGCATCGCCATCGCCGATGACGCGCGTCCAGAACGGCATCACCTGCATATAGCCACGCGCACCGACGGAGCTGATCGCGTATTTGCGAAAGCCGCTCTCGACCTGGATCAGCCCCAGCACCAGACTGGGCTCCAGCCCGGCACGCTTGGCCTCGTACCAGACGGTCTGCAGGAACTCGATGCGCAACTGCGCCTCGGACTTGCGGGACTTGAGCCGCTCGCTCATGGTCCCCAGCCACTTCAGGTAGGCCAGCCGGTCGTCGATCTTGTCGAACTGCGGCTTGGGCGGGGCGCTGGCCGCAATGGCAGCGCCCAAGGCCGAGCGCACGGCGTCGGCCAAGGGCTCCTCAAGCTGGGCGCCGGCCCGTGCCAGCAGCGGCACCGCCAGCAGGATGCAGGCAAAGGCGCGCTTCAAGCTTTGAGGCGCGCCTTGAGGTGGGCGACGACGTCGGCCAGCGCCAGCTTGGTGGCCGCTTCGTCGCGGCGGCCCTGGTACTCGACCTGGCCTTCCTTGAGCCCACGATCCGACAGCACGACGCGGTGCGGCACACCGATCAACTCCCAATCGGCAAACATCGCGCCGGGGCGCTCGCCGCGGTCGTCGAGCAGCACGTCCACGCCCAGGGCCTGAAGCTCGGCGTAGAGCGTCTCCGCCGCCGTCTTCACCTCGGCGCTGCGATCCATGCCAATCGGGCAAAGCACGACGGTGAAGGGCGCGATCGCGTCGGGCCAGATGATGCCGCGTGCGTCATGCCCCTGCTCGATGGCGGCGGCCACGGTACGCGTGACGCCAATGCCAAAGCAGCCCATCTCCATGAGCGCAGGCTTACCGTTCTCGTCGAGGAACGTGGCGTTCATCGCCTTGCTGTATTTGGTGCCAAGGTAGAACACATGCCCGACCTCGATGCCGCGCTGAATGGCGAGCACGCCCTTGCCGTCGGGGCTGAGGTCGCCGGCGACCACGTTGCGGATATCGGCCACCAGGTCAGGCTCGGGCAGGTCGCAGCCCCAGTTGACGCCGCTGAGGTGGAAGTCGGCCTCGTTGGCACCGCAGACGAAGTCGGCCATCTGGGCCACGGTGCGGTCGGCGACGATCTTGACGCCCTTCAATCCGATGGGGCCCAGGTAGCCAGGCTTGCAGCCGAAGTGCTCGACGATCTCACCAGCCGTGGCAAAGCGCCAGCCGTTCTTGAGGCCTTCGATCTTGCCGGCCTTGACCTCATTGAGGTCGTGGTCGCCGCGCACCAGCAACAGCCAGATCTGGGACTTGATGACAGCACCGCTGTCGTCGGTCTCGTCGGCGGCCAGCACCAGGGACTTGACGGTCTGCGTGAGCGGCAGACCGAGCAGGGCGGCCACGTCCTCGCAGGTACTCTTGCCGGGCGTAGGCACCTTGGCCATCGACTGCGTGGCAGACGGGCGCGCGCCTTGCGGCGCCAAGGCCTCGGCCAACTCGATATTGGCCGCGTAGTCGCTGGTGGGGCAGTAGATGATGGCGTCCTCGCCGGTGTCGGCGATGACCTGGAACTCGTGCGAGCGGTCGCCCCCGATGGCGCCGGTGTCAGCGGCCACGGCGCGGTACTGCAGGCCCATGCGGTCAAAGATGCGGCAATAGGCCTGGAACATGGCGTCGTAGCTGCGCCCTGCGCTCTCGGCGTCACGGTCGAAGGAGTAAGCGTCCTTCATCGTGAACTCGCGCCCGCGCATCACACCAAAGCGCGGCCGGCGTTCGTCGCGGAACTTGGTCTGGATGTGATAGAAATTTTTCGGCAGCTGGCGGTAGCTGCGCAGCTCCTGCCGGGCGATGTCGGTGACGACTTCTTCGCTGGTCGGCTGGATGATGAAGTCGCGGCCATGACGGTCCTTCACGCGCAGCAGCTCGGGGCCCATCTTCTCGAAACGGCCTGTCTCCTGCCACAGCTCAGCGGGCTGCACCACGGGCATCAGCAGCTCGACGGCGCCAGCGCGGTTCATCTCCTCGCGGATGATGTTCTCGACCTTGCGAATGACGCGCAGGCCCATCGGCATGTAGTTGTAGATGCCGGCGCCCAGGCGCTTGATGAAACCGGCCCGCATCATCAGCTTGTGGCTGACAACCTCGGCGTCGGCAGGGGCGTCCTTGAGCGTGGAGATGAAGAACTGGGTGGCTTTCATGGAACGGCAGAACAAACAAAAACGGCCGGGAATCGGCCGGCCAACGTGAAATCCTGGGGTCTTGCAGAGGCTGCGGAGGGCGCAACCCCAATGCAATAATCAATCCAACTAAAGATTCGAGGTTGATTATGCTCGACCGTGAAGGCTTTCGGCCCAACGTCGGCATCATCCTGCTGAACCAGCGCAATGAGGTTTTCTGGGGCAAGCGCATCCGGACCCATTCCTGGCAGTTCCCGCAAGGGGGCATCAAGCATGGTGAAACGCCCGAGCAGGCCATGTTCCGCGAGCTGCACGAAGAAGTGGGGCTGCACCCGGAGCACGTGAAGATCGTCGCGCGCACGCGCGACTGGTTGCGCTATGAGGTGCCCGAGCACTACATCCGGCGCGACGCACGCGGCCACTACAAGGGCCAAAAGCAGATCTGGTTTCTTCTGCAGCTGTTGGGCCGCGACTCAGACATGAACCTGCGCGCGACCGACCACCCTGAGTTCGACGCCTGGCGTTGGAACGAATATTGGGTGCCGCTGGAATCGGTGATCGAGTTCAAGCGCGGCGTCTATGAGATGGCACTGACGGAGCTGGCGCGCTTCCTGCCCCGCTCCAGTCACCACAACCGCTATCTGCGCGCCGGCATGCGCCCGGGGCCTCGCGGCCGCGCTGGGGGCCCGGAGCTCGCCCCGGACACGGAATCCCCGCCCGCCAGCTGAGTCAACCGTTCGCGTCAGGGCGACGCGGGCACCTGAACCTGGCTGACCAGGATCATGTTGTCGCGGTGGATCAACTCGGGCTCGGCCAGATAACCGAGCACCGCTTCAAAGGCCGACGAGGGCTTGCGCGCGATGAGGCGCGCCTCGGCGGCGGAGTAGTTGGTGAGCCCACGGGCCAGCTCGGTGCCATCGCTGGCGCACACTGCAATCACCTCGCCGCGATGGAAGTCGCCATGCACGGTGGTGACGCCGATGGGCAGCAGGCTCTTGCCCTCGTCGCGCAGCTTGGCCGCAGCGCCCTCATCGACACGTACCGACCCACGCAATTGGAGGTGATCGGCCATCCACTGCTTGCGGGCTGCCAGCTTCTGGGTGCGGGCTTTGAGGTGGGTGCCGATGGCCTCGCCGCGCGCCAGGCGCAGCAGCACATCGGGCTCGCGCCCCCAGGCAATCACGGTGCTGGCGCCGCTGCGGCAGGCGCGCTTGGCGGCCAGGATCTTGGTCAGCATGCCGCCACGGCCGATGCTCGATCCCGCCCCGCCGGCCATGGCCTCGAGTGACGGATCGCCGGCCTCTGCAAGCGAGATGAACTGGGCTTGTGGGTCCTTGCGTGGATCGGCCGAGTAGAGGCCGCGCTGGTCCGTCAAGATCACGAGCACGTCGGCTTCGACAAGGTTCGCCACCAGGGCGCCGAGCGTGTCGTTGTCACCGAACTTGATTTCGTCGGTCACGACCGTATCGTTCTCGTTGATGACGGGCAGCACGCGATGGGCCAGCAAAGTCAGCAGCGTGGAGCGCGCGTTGAGGTAACGCTCCCGATCGGCGAGGTCAGCGTGCGTCAGGAGCACCTGCGCACTGGCCAGCCCTTGGGCGCTGAGTTGCGTCTCGTACATCTGGGCCAGGCCCATCTGGCCCACGGCGGCTGCGGCCTGCAGCTCATGCAGCTCCTTGGGTCGGCTGCTCCAACCCAGCCGCTTCATGCCCTCGGCGATCGCGCCGCTGGACACCATCACGACCTCGTACCCATCCTGTGCCAGCGCGGCAAGCTGACGACACCAATTGCCGATGGCCTCGGCGTCCACCCCACGACCTTCGTTGGTCACCAGGCTGGAACCCACCTTGACGACGATGCGCCGGGCACCGTCAAGCACAGATGCTGTCGTCATTCGTTGGACGTGCTGTCAAACCGGACGTCGGGCTCATGCAACTGCCGCTGCTCGGCCGCCACGTGGTCGTAAATGGCATGCACCAACGGCTGGCAGCCCGAGCGCGTCAACGCCGAGATCTCGAACACAGGGCCCTTCCAGCGGAAGCGCTTGACGAAGTCCTTGACTCGCTCCGCACGCTCCTCATGCGGCACCATGTCCAGCTTGTTGAGCACCAGCCAGCGCGGCTTGGCGTGCAGGCCGGGGTCGTATTTCTTCAGCTCGGCCACGATGGCGCGAGCCTCCTTGACGGGATCGACGGCGGGGTCGAAGGGCGCCAAGTCGACCACGTGCAGCAACAGCCGCGTGCGCTGCAAGTGACGCAGGAACTGATGCCCCAGCCCCGCGCCCTCTGCAGCGCCCTCGATGAGGCCAGGGATGTCGGCAACGACAAAGCTCTTCTCGGGCGCCACGCGCACCACGCCGAGGTTCGGATGCAGCGTGGTGAACGGATAGTCCGCCACCTTGGGCCGGGCGTTGGAGATCGCGGTGATCAGCGTGGATTTGCCTGCGTTGGGCTGGCCAAGCAGACCGACATCGGCCAGCACGCGCAGCTCCAGCCGCAGCTTCTTGGCCTCGCCGGGCCAACCCGGCGTCTTCTGCCGAGGCGCACGGTTGGTGCTGGTCTTGAAGTGCAGATTGCCGAAGCCGCCATCGCCACCCTTTGCCAGCAGGATGCGGTCATCCGGCTCCAGCAGCTCGCCGATGACGGTCTCGGTTTCGAGGTCGGTGATGATGGTGCCCACAGGCATGCGCAGCAGGATGTCATCAGCGGCCGCGCCGAATTGATCCGAACCACGACCCGCTTCGCCGTTGCGGGCTTCGTGCCGTCGCGCGTAGCGGAAATCGATGAGCGTGTTCAGGTTCCGGTCGGCCACCGCCCAGACGCTGCCACCGCGCCCGCCGTCGCCGCCATCCGGACCGCCAAAGGGAATGAACTTCTCGCGCCGGAAGCTGGCGCAGCCTGCGCCGCCGTTGCCGGCGGCGACATCAATGGTGGCTTCGTCAACAAACTTCATGGCTGGTTTTGCATCCTAAGGCCTGAGGCCCCTGAGAAGCGCGAGGCGATCTGAAAAGCAAAAGCCCCGGCTCTGCCGGGGCTCGTCATGGGCGCAAGCCCGACCGGTCAGACCGGAGTCACAACCACCGTGGCGCGATTGGCTTCGCCCTTGGTGGTGAAGGACACCTGACCGTCCACGAGGGCGAACAGGGTGTGGTCCTTGCCCGTACCGACATTGGTGCCGGCGTGGAAGCGAGTGCCGCGTTGGCGGACGATGATGGAACCGGCGGACACGACTTGACCACCGTATGCCTTGACGCCCAGCATCTTGGGCTTGGAATCACGGCCGTTCCGCGTGGAACCGCCGCCTTTTTTCTGTGCCATGGATCAGCTCCTAAGGTAAGACGAGAGTGACGGCGATCAGCCGTTGACCGAGTTGATTTGCAGCTCGGTGAAATTCTGGCGATGGCCTTGGCTCTTCTTGTAGTGCTTGCGGCGGCGCATCTTGAAGATGCGAACCTTGTCATGCTTGCCATGCGACACGACGGTCGCCTTGACCGAAGCGCCAGCCACCAGCGGCGCTCCCACCTTCAGTTCAGCGCCGTTCCCGAGCGCCAGAACCTGATCCAGCACGACCTCGGCGCCCACATCGGCACTGAGAAGCTCAACCTTGATCGTTTCGCCGGCGGCAACCTTGTACTGTTTGCCACCGGTCTTGATGACCGCGTACATGTAAATCCTTTCCTACACCCTGCTCAAAGCTGCTCGTGCCGGCTGCGCCTTGCAGGGCTCACCGCCGCGACGCAACCATGCCGGGCCTTTTTGTGGTGTATTGAATCCCCCCGCAAACCATGAAGTGCAGTTTACGGGGAGCCCGTGAGTGTAGCCTGTTCGCCCCGATGCTGGCAAGCCAGCGGTGGCATCGCTCAAGATGGCACAGCAAGCTGCCAGCCAGCTTCGAGCAAGGCGGAGCGCTTTCTATAATGGGTAAGCCCCTCCAGGAAACCCATAGCGTGTCCGTTGCCTCCATCCTTCCCCGCGAGACGATAGCTGGGGTGTTGCAGCTCCTTGCAGGAGAAATGCAGGAGGTCGACAAGGTCATCGCCCGCAGCCTGAGCTCCGACGTAGCGCTGATCGACCAGATCGCCCACTACATCGTGCACGCCGGCGGCAAGCGGATGCGGCCCAAGCTGGTGCTGCTATTTGCCAACGCGCTGAGCGCCACGACGCCAGCACGATTCGAACTCGCGGCCGTGGTGGAGTTCATCCACACCGCGACGCTGCTGCACGACGATGTCGTTGACGAGTCGTCCTTGCGGCGGGGCAAGCCCACGGCCAATGCGCTGTTCGGCAATGCCGCCAGCGTGCTGGTGGGCGACTTCCTCTACTCGCGCGCCTTCCAGATGATGGTGTCCGTCGACCGGATGCGTGTGCTTGAGGTGCTGGCGGAGGCAACCAATGTCATCGCCGAGGGTGAAGTGCTGCAGTTGATGAACATGCACGACCCGGACGTGACCGTCGAAAGCTACTTGAAGGTCATCCGATTCAAGACCGCCAAGCTGTTCGAAGCCAGCGCGCGCCTCGGCGCCGTGTTGGCCGATGCAGACCGCGAGCTTGAAGAAGCCTGCGCTGGTTATGGCCGCGCACTCGGGACCGCGTTCCAGCTCATTGACGACGTGCTCGACTACGAGGGCGAGACGCAACAACTGGGCAAGAACGTGGGCGATGACCTGCGCGAAGGCAAGCCCACGCTGCCACTGCTGATCGCCATGGAGCGTGGCACCGAGGCGGAGCGGGCACTGATTCGCGAGGCGATCGAGAAGGGCGAAGTCAGCCGCTTGCAGGAGATTGTTGACGTCGTTCGCCGCACTGGAGCACTGGATGCCACGCGAGAGGCCGCGCGGGCCGAGGCGCGTCACGCCAGTGAGTGCTTGAGCCGCCTGCCTCGAAATCAGTGGACTGAATCTTTGCTAGAATTCTCGGTTCAGTCAGTGGAGCGGCACTCGTAGCGCTGCGATCGCTGACAAACATCGGGGTGTAGCTTAGCCTGGTAGAGCGCTACGTTCGGGACGTAGAGGCCGGAGGTTCGAATCCTCTCACCCCGACCAAACCATTGAAAAGCCCAAGCGGTTCGCGTCGCTTGGGCTTTTTGTTGTTCGGTTCAGCCCGGGCAGAGCCCCGAGGCAGTCGCTGTAGCGCCCTCGCCCGCGAGCCGATCTCGCGGCTGCCCAACCCAAATATTGCCGGACAGGGCCCCTAGGGTGCAGTTTGATAGGCCCCGCACTTGCCAAGAGAGCACAGGCGGGCTGGCACAATGATCTGATCTACTTTCCAGGCCCGCTCCAGGGCCACCAGGAGCCCGTGGACGCCACCCTTGCCGAGTCGCCCCAGTCCGCGTTGTCCGGTGTTGCCCGGATGCTTGTGCACGCCGGGAAACTCACGACCAAGGCGGCCGAAGACCTCGTCAAACAGGCGCGCGAGAAGAAGACTAGCTTCGTCAACGTCCTCATCGCCAGCGGCCAGGTGGCGCCCAAGGACCTCGCCCACACGCTCTCCAGCGCCCTGGCGCTGCCGCTGCTGGACCTGGAAGCGATGGACCCGCAGCGCCTGCCGACTGGTGTGATCGACGGCAAGCTGGCCCAGCAATACCAAGTGGTCGCACTGGCCAAGCGTGGCAGCCGGCTCTTCATTGGCGGCGCTGACCCGACCGATCTGGAGGTCATCGAGCGCATCAAGTTCGCGACCCAGCTGCAGCCAGAGTGGGTGATCGTTGAGCACGACAAGCTGGTCAAGATGCTGGCCAATGCCGGAGCCAACGCAACTGAGACCCTGGAGTCGATTGCCGGGGGCGATTTCGACTTCGACATTGCGGAAGAAGACGCGACACCGCAGGAAGACTCGGCCGATGCCTCCGACGTCGAGGACGCACCAGTCGTCCGCTTCCTGCAGAAGATGCTGGTGGACGCGATCAATCTGCGTGCCTCTGACCTGCACTTCGAGCCCTACGAATTCCACTATCGCGTTCGCTTCCGGGTCGACGGTGAACTGCGCGAAATCACCCAGCCACCTATCGCGATCAAGGACAAGCTGTCCTCTCGCATCAAGGTGATCTCGCGCCTCGACATTGCCGAGCGCCGCGTGCCGCAGGACGGCCGGATGAAGCTCAAGTTCGGCAGCAAGTCGATCGACTTCCGCATCAGCACCCTGCCCACGCTCTTCGGCGAGAAGATCGTGATCCGGATCCTCGACTCCTCGTCAGCCAAGCTCGGCATCGAGGCCCTGGGCTACGAAAAGATCGAGCGCGACCGGCTCATCCAGGCCATTCACCGGCCCTACGGCATGGTGCTGGTGACGGGGCCCACAGGCTCGGGCAAGACAGTGTCGCTCTACACCTGCCTGAACATCCTGAACCAGCCGGGCGTCAACATCTCGACCGTTGAAGACCCAGCGGAAATCAACTTGCCCGGCATCAACCAGGTCAACGTCAACGACAAGGCCGGCCTCAATTTCGCGGCTGCGCTCAAGTCCTTCCTGCGCCAGGATCCCGACATCATCATGGTCGGTGAAATCCGTGACCTGGAAACCGCCGACATCGCCATCAAGGCCGCGCAAACGGGCCACATGGTGATGTCCACCCTGCACACCAACGACGCGCCCAAGACGCTGACTCGCCTGATCAATATGGGCGTGGCGCCATTCAATATCGCGTCAAGCGTGCTCTTGATCACGGCGCAGCGCCTGGTGCGCCGCCTGTGCGAGCACTGCAAGACGGCTGCCGAATATCCTCGTGACGCCATGCTCAAGGCAGGCTACGTCGAGGAGGACTTCGACGGTAGCTGGAAGCCTTACCGCGCAGTGGGTTGCTCCAACTGCACGAATGGTTACCGTGGGCGCGTCGGCCTTTACCAAGTGATGCCCATCACCGAAGAGATTCAACGCATCATCCTGGCGGAAGGTACGGCCATGGACATCGCCGTGCAAGCTCAAAAAGATGGCGTGCGGGACCTGCGTCAGTCTGGCCTCGTCAAGGTCAAGGCCGGGGTGACGACGCTGGAAGAAGTACTCTCCGCCACCAACGAATAAACCAAAGCGCGAGGACGCTACATGGCCACTGCCGCCGCCGCGAAAGGCGCCAAGGACTTCATCTTCGAATGGGAAGGCAAAGACCGCAACGGCAAGCCGGTCAAGGGCGAGTTGCGTGCCGGCGGCGAGGCCATGGTCAGCGCCACGCTGCGGCGCCAAGGCATTCTCGTCAACAAGGTCAAGAAGCGCCGCTCCGGTGGCGGCACGGCGATCAAGCAGAAGGACATTGCCGTCTTCACCCGCCAGCTCGCCACCATGATGCGAGCTGGCGTGCCCCTGCTGCAGGCCTTCGACATCGTGGCTCGCGGCTCCACCAACCCGCGGCTGACTCGGCTGCTGAGCGAGATCCGGCAGGATGTCGAAACGGGTACAAGCCTGTCATCGGCCTTCCGCAAGCATCCGATGTACTTCGACGCGCTGTACTGCAACCTGGTTGAAGCCGGCGAAGCAGGCGGCATCTTGGAGGCCCTGCTGGACCGGCTGGCGATCTATCAGGAGAAGACGGTTGCCATCAAGAACAAGATCAAGTCCGCGCTCACCTACCCGGTCGCGGTGATGGTGGTGGCCTTCATCGTGGTTGCCGTCATCATGATCTGGGTGGTGCCGGCCTTCAAGGACGTGTTCTCCAGCTTTGGCGCTGACCTGCCCACACCCACACTCGTCGTCATCGCGATGTCGGAGTTCTTCGTCAAGTTCTGGTGGGCCATCTTTGGCGGGATCGGTGGCGGCCTCTACTTCTTCTTCCAGACCTGGAAGCGCTCGGTCACCATGCAAAGGCGCATGGACCGCATCCTGCTCAAAATCCCCGTCTTCGGCGACCTGCTGTTCAAGTCCGCCGTCGCGCGTTGGACACGCACCTTGTCCACCATGTTTGCGGCCGGCGTGCCGCTGGTCGAGTCGCTCGACTCGGTGGGCGGTGCCTCAGGCAATGCGGTGTTTGCCGAGGCCACGGAGGCCATCCAGCGGGATGTCTCGACCGGCTCCGCGTTGACCACCGCGATGACCACGACGGGCATCTTCCCGACCATGGTGTTGCAGATGGCTTCCATTGGTGAGGAGTCGGGCTCGCTAGACCACATGCTGGGCAAGGCAGCCGAGTTCTACGAGGACGAGGTGGACGAGGCCGTCAAGGCGCTTTCCAGCCTCATGGAGCCCTTCATCATCGTGATCCTCGGCGGCTTGATCGGTGGCATCGTGGTTTCGATGTACATGCCCATCTTCAAGCTCGGCCAGGTCGTCTGATGCTGGGCTTGAGCGAGGCCGAACTGGCCTTTTGGTTGTCTCCCTGGGTGCTCGGCCTCCTCGGCCTGTGCATCGGCAGCTTCCTCAACGTCGTGGCGTACCGCTTGCCCCAGATGATGGAGCGGCAGTGGCTGGCCGACTGCGCCGACCACCTCAGCGACCCCGAATCGGTGGCCAAGGTATCCGGGGCCGACAAGCCGGTGGCCGAAAAGCTCGCCGCAGCAGCCAAGCCGATCACCGAACTGCTTGAGAAGCTGCCCCCGCTGGGCATTGCAACGCCGCGCTCGCGTTGCCCGCATTGCGGCCACCAACTGCGCTGGCACGAGAACCTGCCCCTTGTCGGCTGGCTGCGCCTGGGTGGCAAGTGCGCCGCCTGCAAGGCACCCATCTCGCTGCGCTATCCGGTCGTCGAGGCCGCCACCGGCGCCGCCTTTGCGGCCCTGGCCTGGCAGATGGGACCGCAACCCACGGTCCTGCTCTGGTGCGGTTTCGTTGCCGCCCTGCTGGCGCTGTCCTTGATCGACTGGGACACCACGCTGCTGCCCGACGTCATCAACCAGCCGCTGCTCTGGGCCGGGCTGCTCAGCGCGCTGCTGGGCTGGACCATCCCGCTGCAGCAGTCCCTGATCGGCGCGCTAGCCGGCTACCTGTCCTTGTGGTCGGTGTACTGGGTCTTCAAACTCGTCACCGGCAAGGAAGGCATGGGCTTTGGTGACTTCAAGTTGCTGGCGGCCCTGGGGGCCTGGCTGGGTTGGCAGATGCTGCTGCCCATCGTGCTCGGGGCCTCGGCCATCGGCGCCCTGGTGGGCATCATCATGAAGCTCAATGCCAAGTTGCGCGAGGGGCGCTATGTGCCATTCGGGCCCTTCCTGGCGGGCGGCGGCCTGGTCGTCCTGTATGCGGGGGCGCCACGCGTCCTCGGCTGGATGGGCTGGGCCTGATGCGCATTGGCCTCACCGGAGGCATCGGCAGCGGCAAAAGCACCGTCGCCCGCATCCTGGTTGAAGCTGGTGCCCACCTGATCGACACCGATGCCATCGCCCACGCGCTCACGGCGCCGGGCGGGGCGGCCATCCCAGCCATTCGCGCGGCCTTTGGCGATGAATTCATCGACCCCGGTGGCGCGCTGGACCGCCGCCGCATGCGCGAACGCGTGTTTACCGAGCCTGCGGCCCGCGAGCGGCTCCAAGCCCTGCTGCACCCGCTGATCACCCAGATCGCGCTGGCCGACGCCGCCACCGCAGAGACTGCCTCACCGCCACCTCCATGTGTCGTGTTTGATGTGCCCTTGCTGGTCGAATCCGGCCATTGGCGCGAGCGGGTGGACAAGGTGTTGGTGGTGGACTGCGAGGAAACGACCCAGGTCGAACGCGTCAGCCAGCGCCCGGGCTGGTCGGCCGAGCGCGCACGCGCCGTCATCGCCGCGCAGGCCAGCCGTGCCGCACGCCACGCCGCCGCCGACGCGGTGATCTACAACGACGGCATCTCCGTGGCCGCGCTGCGCACCCAGGTGCTCGACTTGCTCAGATCCTGGGGCGCTCTATGAAACAATGCCGGCCAACCCGCTGGCGTCGCTGACCTTGATCCTCTACGAGTACCCGTTCAACGAGAGCATTCGCACCATGCTGCGGCTCGAACACCTGTTCGACCGCCTGGGCACGCTGATGGGCCGCGATGCGGCGCTGGACCATCACTTCGCGCTGGTGACGCTGTTCGAGATCATGGATGTCGCTTCGCGCGCCGATCTCAAGTCCGACCTGCTCAAGGAGCTTGAGCGCCACAAGGCCCAATTGCAAAGCTACCGGGGCCTGCCAGGCGTTGAAGACCAGCGCCTGGACCAGATCATTCAGCACATCGAAGGCGCCTTCCAGCGCCTCAACGCCCTGGCAGGCAAGGCCGGCGCCGCGCTGACGTCCAACGAGTGGCTGATGAGCATTCGCAGCCGCATCAGCATCCCCGGCGGCACCTGCGAGTTTGACCTGCCGGCCTACTTCAACTGGCAGCAGCACGCACCGGCGCAGCGCCGCAAGGACCTGATGAACTGGGCTCAAAGTCTGATGCCCTTGGCCGAAGCGCTGAAGGTGCTGCTCTCGCTCTTGCGCGACGCAGGTGCCCCGCACAAGGTGGCCGCCACCGCCGGCCAGTTCCAGCAGAGCCTGCCGGCCAACAAGGTCTACCACCTGCTGCGCGTGCGCTTGGACCCGGCGCTGGGCCTGATCCCCGAGATCTCCGGCCACCGGCTGATGGTGTCCATCCGCCTGATGCGGCAGGACGACGAAGGCCGGCTGCGCCAGATCAGTGAGGACTCGGCTTTCGAGCTCACGCTCTGCTCGTGATGAGTGAGGGCCCGAGCTTCGCGCGCAAGGTGCGCTGCCCCCACTGCGGTGGCGAGAGCCTGTACGCGCCTGAGAACCGCTATCGTCCGTTCTGCTCAGAGCGCTGCCGCGCCATCGACCTGGGCGCATGGTCGACCGAGCAGTTCCGTGTCGAGGCGCATCCCGAGCCCGACGACGACCTCGACGAGCCCAGCCTCAAGCACTGAGCAGGCCGCGCACCACCAGGGCCTCGCGTGCCGCACCCGCCTGGGTGAACTGCACCGCCTGCCAGCCGCGCGCTTCGGCTGCCCGCACATTGGCCGGCATGTCGTCCAGGAAGACCAGCTGATCGGGCGACACGCCAAAGCGTCGCTCGGCCACCTCGAAGATCTCAGCGTGCGGCTTGCGCCACTTCACGCGGCCCGAGAACACGCCCGACTCGAACCATTCGTGCAGCGGGTAGGTCCGCTCCAGGTGGTCGGCAAAGGGCGCCGGCATGTTGGACAGGTAATGCAGCTCATGGCCCGCCGCGCGCAGTTCGCGGATCAGCACCACCGTGGCAGGGATGGGTAGCAGCTCGGTAGGCACAGCCTCGGCCACGGCCGCCACCTCGCCCAGCGGCCAGCCTGTGCGCGCTGCGATGCGGCGCACCACCTCGCTCTGGCTGATCAAGCCTTGGTCGAACAGGCCCCAGTCGCCCTCATAGCCCTGAAAGTACCGGGCCGCGCCCTCGGCACCTGCCTCCAGGGTTTCAAAGCGATGCGGCAGCACGCGCGCCAGCAAGGCAGCAGGCTGCCAGCGGAACAGCACCGCCCCAAAGTCGAAGACGACCTTCACGCCAGCAACCGTGCCAGCAGGCCGGCGGTGGAGGCGTCCAGGCCCGTCGCGTCCCCTGACTCCAGGCGCGGCAGCAGGCGGTTGCACAGCGCCTTGCCGAGCTCCACACCCCACTGGTCAAAGCTGTTGATGCCCCAGAGCGCACCCATCACGAAGACGCGGTGCTCGTAGAGCGCGATCAAAGCGCCCAGGGACCGCGGCGTCAGCGCCTCAAGCAGCAGCGTCGTGCTGGGGCGATTGCCCGGGAAACTGCGGTGGCGGGCCAGCACGTCGGGGTCCAGCGAGGCGGAGGCGGTGGGGGCCTTCTCGGCGCGGGCCTCGGCGGCTGACTTGCCCTGCATCAGGGCCTGCGACTGGGCCAGGCAGTTGGCCAGCAGCTTGCGGTGCTGATCCAGCAGCAGCGCCCCGACCTCGCCGCCGTGGCCGTGGTTGGGTCGCTTGACGGCGATGAACTCCACCGGGATCACGTCCGTGCCCTGGTGCAGCATCTGGAAGTAAGCATGCTGGCCATTGGTGCCGGCCTCGCCCCACACCACGGGTGAGGTGCCGTAGCCAAGCGCCTGGCCCTCGCGGTCCACGCCCTTGCCATTGCTCTCCATCTCCAGTTGCTGGAGATAGGCCGGCAGGCGGCGCAGACCCTGGTGATAGGGCGCGACGCTACGGCTGGTGAAGCCATGGAAGTTGCGGTACCAGACGTCGATCAAGGCCAGCAGCACCGGCACATTGCGCGCCAGCGGCGTGGCGGCAAAGTGCTCGTCCATCGCGTGGGCACCAGCCAGCAGAGCCCTGAAGTTGTCGGCGCCGATGGCGATGGCAATCGGCAGGCCGATCACCGACCACAGCGAGTAGCGGCCACCAACCCAATCCCAGAAGCCGAAGGCGGTGTCGATACCGAAGGCCGCCGCCGCCGTGGTGTTGCTGCTGGTGGCCACGAAGTGGCGCGCCACGTCGGTGCCGCCGGCCGCCAGGAACCAAGCCTTGGCGGTCTGCGCGTTGGCCAGGGTCTCTTGCGTCGTGAAGGTCTTGGAGGCGACGACGAACAGCGTGTGCCGGTGGTCCAGGCCCTTGAGCACCGGGGCGATGTCGTGGCCGTCCACGTTGGAGACAAAGTGCAGGCGCAAGCCCGGCTTGCCAAAGGCCTGCAGCGCCTGCACGACCATGGCCGGTCCCAGGTCGCTGCCGCCAATGCCGATGTGGACCACGTCGGTGATCTCGCCGCGCGCACCGCCGCGCACGCCTTCGGCAAAGGCCAGCATGGCGTCGAGCGAGGCATGCACATCGGCATTGAAGGGGCTCGTGGCGCCCTTGGGCGCCCGCAGCGCGGTGTGCAACACGGCGCGGCCTTCGGTGTGGTTGACCGGCTCGCCCGCCAGCAAGGCGTCACGCTGCGCCTCGATGCCACAGTCCTGGGCCAGCTTGAGCAACAGCGCCAGGCTGGTGCTGTCGATGCGGTTCTTCGACAAGTCTGCAAAGACCTCGGGCGCCTCAAAGGACAGCGCCTGGAAGCGCCCCGCGTCGGCCGCAAAGGCCTGGCGGATGTCGAACGACTGCGCCTGGCTGGCGAAATGGGCCTTCAGTTCGGCCCAGACGGGACTGTGGTCGCAACGCTTCATGCTTGTTGAATCATCTGGTCGAGTTTCACGGCGTCGGCTGCAAAAAGGCGGATGCCTTCGGACAGCTTGTCGGAGGCCATGGCGTCCTCGTTGTGGAGGAAGCGGAAGGCCGCTTCGTCGAGGCTGAGCTTGGCGATTGTCGGCACTTGTGCGGGGTCCAGAACCCGCGCCAGCGGCGATTCGTCGGCTTGCAACTGCGCCAGCAGGTCCGGGCTGATGGTGAGCAGGTCGCAGCCCGCCAGCGCACGGATCTGCCCGACGTTGCGGAAGCTCGCGCCCATCACCTCGGTGGCAATGCCATGCTGCTTGTAGTAAGCGTAGATGCGGGTCACGGACTTCACGCCCGGGTCGTTGAGTCCAGCGTTGGCCGCCTCGTCCCACGCGGCGCCGGCCGACTTCTTGTACCAGTCGTAGATGCGCCCGACAAAGGGCGAGATCAGCTGGACCTTGGCCTCGCCGCAAGCCACCGCCTGGGCAAACGAGAACAGCAAGGTCAGGTTGCAGTGGATGCCTTCGCGCTCCAGCTCAGCCGCAGCCTGGATGCCCTCCCAGGTGGCGGCCAGCTTGATCAACACACGCTCGCGCGGAATGCCGGCGGCCTCATAGAGCGCCATCAGGCGGCGCGCCCGCGCGATGCTGGCGGTGCGGTCAAAGCTCAATCGCGCGTCGACCTCGGTCGACACCCGCCCCGGCACGTACTTCAGGATCTCCAGGCCAAAACGCACCAGCACCTGATCAACGATTTCATCCAGCGCCTTGCCTCGGTGGGCCGCCATGGTTTCATGCAGCAGCGGCGCATAGTCGGGCGACAGCACCGCCTTGAGGATCAACGACGGATTGGTCGTTGCATCGCGCGGCGCGAACTGGGCAAGCTGCAAAAAATTGCCGGTGTCAGCGACGACAGTGGTGTAAGACTTGAGTTGATCTAGCTGGGTCATGGAACGGCTGGAATTGACCGGAGGAAGAAACCGGTGCATGATATTTCACGAAACTTTGTTACACAACGGACGCCCGCCGCGCGCGGTGAGGCGAAGAGGTAGTTCCCATGTCCTTCGATCTGGTGTTCTTCGGTGGTACCGGCGACCTGACCTGGCGCAAGCTGATGCCTGCGCTGTTCCAGGCGTTCCGGCATGGCAAGTTGCCCCCGGGTGGCCGGATTCTGGCGGTGGCTCGTGACGATCAGTCCGACCAGCGCTACCGCGACTGGCTGAAGGAGCGCTTCCGCGAGGTGGACGGCGCCAAGCGCCCGACCGAGGAAGAGTTCGAGCAGTTCGCGCAGCTGGTGCACTACCGGCGCATGGACCTGTCCCAGCCCGAGCACTACGCTGGCCTCAAGACCTGGCTGGAAGAGCGCAATGCCGACACCGTGGTGCTCTACCTCGCCACCAGCCCCCACCTCTTCACCCAGATCTGCGAGCAGCTGGGCGCCGCCGGCCTGAACCACGACCGCATCCGCGTCGTGCTGGAAAAGCCGCTGGGCCACGACCTGGCCAGCGCCCAGGCCATCAACCAAGTGGTGCGCAAGGTCTTCGCCGAGAAGCAGGCCTTCCGTATCGACCACTACCTCGGCAAGCCTTCGGTGCAGAACCTGATGGCGCTGCGCTTCGGCAATGCGCTGTTCGAGCCGCTGTGGCGCCGTGAGTCCATCGCCAACATCCAGATCACCCTGGCCGAGCGCCTGGGCGTGGGCACGCGCGGCGGCTTCTACGACGGCACCGGTGCGCTGCGCGACATGATCCAGAACCATGCGCTGCAGCTGCTGACCATGATCGCCATGGAGCCGCCGTCGAGCAACGACGCCGACGCCATTCGCGACGAGAAGCTCAAGGTGCTGCGGTCGCTCAAGCCCTTCACGGCCGAATCGGTCACGCGCGATGTGGTGCGCGGCCAGTACCGGGCCGGCAACGTCGAGGGCGCCGCCGTGCCGGGTTACCTCGAAGAGGTGAAGGTGCCCGAGGGCAGCCAGTGCGAGACCTTTGTGGCCCTGCGCACCGAGGTGGACAACTGGCGCTGGGCGGGCGTGCCCTTTTACCTGCGCACCGGCAAGCGCCTGGCTGAGCGCGATGCGCAGATCGTCGTCAACTTCCGCGACGTGCCGCACAAGATCTTCCCTGGCACCTACCACCCCAACCGCCTGGTCATCAAGCTCCAGCCGGAAGACGGCCTGGAGCTGCAACTGATGGCCCACAAGGGCACGGGCCAGGGCGAGCAGCTCACGCCCGTCTCGCTGGACCTGGACTTCGACAAGGCCTTTGCCACCAACCGCGTCGGCGCCTATGAGCGCCTGCTGCTGGACGCGATTGCCGGCCGCCTGAACCTCTTCGTCCGCAGTGACGAGCAGGAGCAGGCCTGGCGCTGGGTCGAGCCCATCCTCGCGGCCTGGGCCGCAGACACCAGTGGCCCGCGCCCCTATGCCGCGGGCAGCTGGGGCCCGGCCGCCGCCAGCGCCCTGGTGGCGCGCGACGGCTTCAGCTGGGTCGAAGAATCCTGATCTTTTCGGCGGGGCAGCGCCCCGCGCCCAGGGCCAGGCTTGTGGCCCCCTCTCGCCAACACGAGGACTTGAGAACATGAGCATCCTGGAGCGCGTCAAGGCCGCCCTGCCCGCCCTGCCGCCCGCTGAACAGCGCGTGGCCAAACTGCTGCTCGCGGACGCGCGCAGCTTCGCCAGCCTTCCCGTGAGCGAGCTGGCCGACCGCGCCCATGTGAGCAAGCCCACCGTGGTGCGCTTCTGCCGCAGCGTCGGGTACGACGGCCTGGCCGACTTCAAGCTCAAGCTTGCTGGCAGCGTGAACGAGGGCGTGCCCTTCGTGCACCGAGCGGTCGAGGAAGACGACAAGCCCGGCGACCTGATCGTCAAGGTCGTGGATAACGCCATCAGCGCCCTGCTCCACTACCGGAACGACGCCGCCAGCCACGCCTTTGAACGCGCGATTGCCGCGCTGGTGGATGCCGCCAAGCATGGCCGCCGCATCGAGTTCTTCGGCGTGGGCAACTCGGGCATCGTGGCGCAGGATGCGCAGCACAAGTTCTTCCGCCTGGGCGTCAACACCGCCGCCAGCAGCGATGGCCATGTGCAGCTGATGAGCGCCACCATGCTGCAAGGCGGTGACTGCGCGGTCATCTTCAGCAACTCGGGCCGCAGCCGCGACCTGATCGACACCGCCGACATCGCGCGCCGCAAGGGCGCCACGATCATCATCGTGACGGCCAGCGCCTCACCACTGGCGCAGATGGCCTCGGGCCCGAACCAGATCCTGCTGGCCGTGGACCACCCCGAGGACTTCGACCGCTACAGCCCCATGGTGTCGCGCCTGCTGCACCTGATGGTGGTGGACATCCTGACCACGGGCCTCGCGCTCAAGCTCGGCCCCGGGCTGCGCCCGATGCTGCAGGACATCAAGAAGAACTTGCGGACCAAGCGCTACGCGTCCTGAGCGCCAGGCTTGGCCTGGGCTCAGGCAGGTGTGGTCTCGCTCGGCCAGATCAGGTCGGTCAGTCCGTACACGCCGGCCAGTGCGCGCAGCTGCTCCGGCGCGTTGCTCACCACCAGCCGCAGGCCATGTTCGGTCGCCAGGCGCGCACAGCCCAGCAGCACGCTGAGCGTGGCGCTGTCGAAGGACTTGAGCTGGGCGGCCGAGAGACGCAACTCGCGCCCTGCCCCACTGCGCACCTGCAACGCCTCGGCGCGCAGCGCCGGCTCCAACTGCGCCCAGGCGGACGCCGCCTCGGCAAAGCCGAGCTGAGCAGGCAACTGAAGGCTTGCCACCGCGTCAGGCCTTTGCGCCGGCGGCCTTGGCGTTCTTGTCGGCCAGGCTCTTGATCAAGCCGTCGATGCCGTTGACGCCAATTTCCTGGGCAAAGCTGTTGCGGTACTGGTCGCCCAGCCAGATGCCCAGCACATTGACGTCGTAGATCTTCCAGACATCGCCCATCTTGGCCAGGCGGTAGTCCAGCTGCACCGGGTCGCCCTTGCCTCGGATCTCCGTCCGCACCACCACCTCCGGGTCACCCGGCTGGGCGCGCAGCGGCTTCATGCCAATGCTTTGGTCCTTCACCTGGCTCAGGGCGCCGGCGTAGGTGCGCATCAGCAGGGTCTTGAACTCGGCCTGCAGGCGCGTCTGCTGCTCAGGCGTGGCCTGGCGCCAGAAACGGCCAACGGCGGACGCCGTCATGCGCTGGAAATCCACATGCGGCAGGATCTTGGACTCCACAAGCGCCACGATCTTGGACACGTCGCCGGCCTGGATGGCTTTGTCGGCCTTGACGGCCTCAATCGTCTCGATGGAAAGCTGGCGGATCAGCGTGTCGGGCGCGCTGGCGTCGGCCGCATGGGCAGACAGCGCCAGGCTGAGGCCCAACAGGGCCAGCGTGCGTCGGGCGATGGTCAGGAGGTTCATGTCGTCAGTCTTTCGGCATCAAGGCTCTCGATGAGCCCTTAGGTCCAGATTCTGAGGGTGGCAACGCTTCAGGGGCCTGTTTGGTTCACCGGCGGGTGTTGGGGGCAGGTTCGGCGGGCTTGCGCACCTGGGGGCCTTCGCCCTTGGCGGGTTCGGCTTTGTCCGTCTTGTCGGCAGGCTTGGCCGGCTCTTCCGGCACCAGGAGCTCCACCTCGTCATCGTCGTCGAAATGCCCGCGCCGCTGCAGGTAGGCGTCACGGTAGAACACGTATTTGTCGAGGGCAATGCCGTCCACCAGCTCGCCAGCCTTGAGCAAGCTGGCGCGCGTGTTCACCACGCCCAGCACGCCGATGGCGGTCTTGGCCGCTCCGTCGTCAAACACGACCGGCGCCGCCACGCGCATGTCCACCGGCATTGCCAGCGAATCACGCAGCGACGAGGGCCCGAGCACCGGCCACACGACATAGGCCCCGGTGCCGACGCCCCATTTGCCCAGGGTCTTGCCCAGGTCTTGGGTGTTCTTGTCCAGGCCCGCATCGCTGGCGATGTCGAGCACCCCCGCCAGGCCCAGGCCGGTGTTGATCGCCACGCGCATGGTCTGTTCTGCGCCGGCCTTGAAGCGGCCTTGCAGAAAGAGGTTCACCGCCGACCAGGCATCCTGGATGTTGCCGATGAAGTTGCCCACGCCCGTGCGCACGGGCGACGGCACGACGGCCACATAGGCCTTGGCCACGGGCTTGAGCACGGCCTCGTCCAGCTTCTCGTTGAAGGCGAAGACCTTGCGGTTCCAGGACTCCCAGGGGTCTAGTCGGTCTCCCTTGGACCCCAGAACCTTGTCCACCGCGCCCTGCAGCTTGCTGCCCACGTGCTGCACGGTCTGGCAACCGGCCATGGACACGGCCAGGGCCAGCAACAGCACCACGCGGGCGATGGCGCGCGACAAACTCACTTAGCGCCCCCCGAGGCCGGCGTCGCGCTGCCCAGGTCCGAGGCCTTGCTGTTCAGGAACTGGCCAATCAGGCTCTCCAGCACCACAGCACTCTGGGTCTGGCGGATGGTGTCGCCGGCGACCAGGTTCTTCTCGTCAGCACCGGCTTCGAGGCCGATGTACTGGTCACCCAGCAGGCCCGCCGTCAGGATCTTGGCGGAGGTGTCCTTGGGGAACTCGAAGCCCTTCTGGATCTCCATGATCACCAGGCCCTGGTAGGTCTTCGCGTCGAGTGTGATGGTGCTGACCCGGCCGATGGTGACACCAGCGGTGCGCACCGGGGCGCGCGCCTTGAGCCCGCCGATGTTGTCAAAGCGCGCCTGGAGCGTGTAGGTGTCGCCGCCGCCCGCGCCGCCCAGATTGGCGGCCTTGAGTGCCAGGAACACCAGGCCCAGCATGCCCAGCAGCACGAACAGTCCGACCATCACCTCAATACTTTTCTTGGCCACAGCAAGAACTCCGCTGCCCGATCAGGGCGTCGAGAACATCAGGGCCGTGAGCACGAAATCCATGCCCAGCACCCACAAGGAAGAGATGACCACCGTGCGGGTGGTCGCATAGGCCACGCCCTCGGGCGTGGCGTCGGTTTCATGGCCCTGGTAGAGCGCCACCAACGTGCACAGCAGGCCGAACACGCTGGCCTTGACCAGGCCGTTGCCCACATCGCGCCACACATCCACGCGCGTCTGCATGATCGACCAGAAGTTGCCGGCGTCCACGCCAATCAGCATCACGGCCACCACATAGGCCCCAAGGATGCCAACAGCGGAGAACAACACCGCCAGCAGGGGCATCGAGACCAGCCCGCCCAGCAGACGCGGTGCCAGCACGCGGGCCTTGGTGTCCACCGCCATCATCTCCATGGCGGCCAGTTGCTCGCCAGCCTTCATCAGGCCGATCTCGGCCGTCAGCGAAGTACCAGCCCGGCCGGCAAACAGCAGGCCAGTCACGACCGGTCCCAGTTCGCGCACCAGGGCCAGGTTGACGATCAGCCCCAGGCTCTCGGCCGCGCCGTAGGTGACCAGCGCGTAGTACATCTGCAGCGCCAGCACAAAGCCCACGGCCAGGCCCGAGGCCATGATGATCACGAGCGAGCGGTTGCCAATGGCGTGAATCTGCGCCACCACCAGGCCAAAGCGCCGCAGCGCCGCCGGCAGGGCCTTGATGAGGTCGAGCACGAAGAGCGCGGCGTGGCCCCAGCCACGCAACTGGTCCAGCGCGATGAAGCCCAGCCGCTGCAGCACGGCGGTCATGCCACCACCCCGAAATCCACATCCATGTCAGCCGCCGGGTAGTGGAACTTGACCGGCCCGTCCGGCTCACCGCGCACGAATTGCCGAACTTCCGGGTCGGTCGAGTCCATCAGCTCCGCCGGCGTGCCCTGGGCCACCACCCGCCCACCGGTCGCCATCAGGATCACGTGGTCTGAAATCGCCATGCACTCCGGCACGTCATGGCTCACCACCAGCGAGGTCGCGCCGGTCGAGTCATTGAGCGTCCGGATCAACTTGGCGGCCACGCCCATGCTGATCAGGTCGAGCCCGGCGAAGGGCTCGTCATACATCACCAGCTCGGGGTCCAGCGCAATGGCCCGCGCTAGCGCCACACGGCGCGCCATGCCGCCCGAGATCTCGGAGGGCAACAGGTCTCGCGCGCCGCGCAAGCCCACTGCATTGAGCTTCATCAGCACGATGTCGCGAATCATCTGCTCGGGCAGTTGGGTTTGCTCCCGCAGCGGGAAGGCCACGTTCTCGAACACCGACAGGTCGGTGAACAAGGCACCAAACTGATAGAGCATGCCCAGCCGGCGCCGCAGGCGGAACAGCTGCTCCCGGTCACGGGTGTTGATCCGCTCACCATCAAAGATGACCTCGCCCCCCGTGGCCGCATAGACGCCGCCGATCAGGCGCAGCAGGGTCGTTTTCCCACAGCCCGACCCACCCAGGATGGCAGTGACCTTGCCCCGGGGAAAGTTCAGCGAGATGTGGGAGAGGATCGTGCGGCTGGCGTCGTAGCCGAAGCTCACGTCACGCAGCTCGATCAGGGCGGAATCAGAAGCACTCAAGCGGTGTGCCAGATGGAATCAATCGGGAAGGGGCGCAATGATAGGTGGAAACACTAGGCCCCACGAAAGTCACGGCTGCCCCAGGGCGTGGGGTTGCACCGCACATCAGCGGCTCCGTCACAACCCGTTGCAGCGCCACACCGGCCGAAACGATCTGACCCCAGCCAATTCGTGCGCCAGTTCACGAATCGCGATCCACGGCCGATCAGCGCGAATTGGTTCACGACCAACGGTTCGCGGGTCTGGAGGGCAACAACCACAATATCCACACCCCCTCGAATGAGTGTTCCCGATGAACCCGACCCGCCATTCCGCCCACGGCTTCACCTTGCTTGAGTTGTTGGCCGCCGTCGCCATCGTGGCCATCCTCGCCGGCGTTGCACTGCCCCAGTACAAGGACTACGTGACACGCAGCCGCCTGACGGACGCGACGGTTGGCTTGACCACCTTGCGCGCGCAGATGGAGCGGTACTTTCAGGACAACCGGACCTACGCGAACAGCGGCACCTTCGTCGCTCCTTGCAACGCGGACGCCTCGGCACGGACCTTCGGCAACTTCGTCGTTACGTGCACCGGCACTCTGGATGGCACCCAGTTCACGTTGTCGGCGGCGGGTACTGGCGCCTCTGCGGGCTTCACCTACACGATCAACCAGAAAGACGAGCGCGCAACGACGGCAGTACCGAGCGGATGGGGTAGTACCTGCAGCAGCAAGTGGATCCTCAAGAAGGGTGACGCATGTTGACGCGTCTCGTCAGGGGCTTCGGGCTCATCGAGTTGCTGATCGCCGTCAGCATCTTGGCGATCCTGACCGCCGTCACGGTCCCTAACCTGATGAGTTGGATTCGGGGGGCACGTACGCGCGCGGTGGCGGATGCCCTTCAATCCGGCTTGCGCGTTGCACAGGTCGAGGCCCAGCGTCGTTCACACACCGTCGTCTTCTTCTTCACCGACAGCAAAGTGTGCTCGACCGGAGCCACCGCAATCGCAGGCGGCAAGTACTGGCAGGCACGCGTTGTTCCAGATGCACTCCAGAGCGGCGACGTCTCTGAGGCCGTCCAGTGCGGCGTTCTCACGGACGTCGGGTCGGGTGTCAGCGTCACGCCTTCCGCAACGGCCATCTGCTTTGGCGGTGACGGGCGTCTGACTGCCGCCACGGACCCGACCGCCATCGGGGTCGACTGCGCGGCTGCAGCTGCCAACTTTCAGATATCGCCCGACAACCGCAAGAGTCAGGAGCGCCGGCTGACGGTCACCTTGAGCCTGGCCGGCGCGGTACGGATGTGCGATCCCGACAAGTCCTCGGCTGCACCCGACGGGTGCCGTGCGTCATGAACAAGCCCTCGTATCAGCGCCGCAATGGCTACTCGCTCTTCGAGATGCTGGTCTCGATCCTGATCATTTCCTTTGGCCTGCTGGGTGTCCTGGCCCTGCAAGGCCAGACGCTCAAGGCTTCCGTCACCAGCGAAGACGCGCAGCGGGCCGCACTGCTCGCCAGCGACATGGCCGCCGCCATACTGAACGCCAACACGGTCAACGTCTCGCAGGGCGTGATCGACAGCTGGGCGGCCAAGGTCGCTGATCCGTCGTCCGGAGGCGTGCCAAGTGGGGTGGGGACGGTGGCTGTCACGTCAGCGAACAGCGCGCGTATCAGCGTGGTCTGGACGCCCAGCGGTGCCGCGAGCGCCGTGCACAACTACGTCACCGACGTGATCCTGCCATGAACCGCTCATACGCACGCAGCCACGGATTCAGCCTGCCTGAGTTGATGGTCTCGCTGGTGATCGGCTTGGTGCTGGTCCTCGCGATCACCGTCATCGTGGCGCGGCAGGAAGACATTCGTCGCAGCGTGACTTCGGGCAACGATCTTTCCAGCAACAGCGCGTACTCGGCATTTGTGCTGGATCGCGAACTGCGCCACGCCGGGTCAGGCCTCGTGGGCTCCGTAAATTGGGGCTGCCCGGTGGCCGTTTCACGCAACAACGCACAGTTGCTTCCGGCGGTAGCCCCCTTCCCCGCGCCGTTTGCGGCCATCCCAGCGACTGTGCCGTTGGCGCCAGTGGTCGTCCACGCAGGCGCTGGGGCCAATGGCAGCGACGTTCTGGCCATCATGTCCGGCAACTCCGGCCTGAGCGAGTCCGGCCTGCCGATCGCGCCCAAGTCGGCCGCCGCAGGACGAGTTCAACTGAACAACACCATCGGCATGCGAGGTGGCGACCTCGTCCTTGTCACCCAAGCTGGGGCCTGCATGCTGCAGCAGGTCAGCAATGGGTTCGCCGGTGGCGCCACACCCACGTTGACGTTTGGCGGCACTTACGCAGCCAACACGATCGGAAGCGTCACGCTCACGGACTTCGCCAGCAGTAGCAGCAACGGAAGCGCCTATGTCTCGGTGCTCGGCAATGTGGTTGGCAATCGCCCTCGGTTTCAACTGCTCGGGATCGACAGCAACAACACGCTGGTGACCTACGACCTGCTGAACTTGGCTGGGACAACGCCGCAGCCGTTGGTTGAAGGTGTCGTCGAGTTGAAGGTGCTCTACGGCGTCGACGGTACAGGCGCCAGAACGGCAGTGACGACTTGGGTTGCGCCAAGCGCCGCAGGCTACACCGCTGCCGATCTTTCCAACGGCACCAGCGTCGCCCAAACGACGCTCGGCAACATCCTTGCCGTGCGCGTTGGCCTGGTGATCCGAAGCGATCAGGCAGCCAAGGAAGCGGTCACCGCCGACACGATCACGCTCTTCAGTGATCTGGGCGGCGCGCTGACCCACACCTACAACGTCCCGGACGGCACCCAGCAGCAGCGGTATCGGGCCGTCGAATTCACGATTCCGCTTCGGAACGTCCGCTTCTAAATCGAGCAAGTCATGCCCAACCGATCCTGCTCCTATCGAAGCTGCAAGTCCGAGCGCGGCATCGTCCTGATCTTTGCGCTCGTGACCCTGGTCATCATGTTGATCGGCGCGGTCGCGATTTCCAGGTCGCTGAGCTCGAATCAGTTCGCCATCGGCAATATTGGCTTCAAGCGCGACATGACCAATCAAACGGAACGTGCCGTGCAGGCCGCCATGGCAGCGTTCGGGGCCAGCGGTGCACTGGCCACTGTGAACCTGCGAAACACCAATCTCCCGGCGGCCAACTACAGCGCGACGCTGCTACCCACCAACACCCAAGGCATTCCGCTGGCGCTGCTCTCGGACAGCACCTTCAACACGGTCGGCCAGGCTGGGAACGACATCACGCTGGCCGACGTGGGCCTGACGATCCGCTACGTCGTGGATCGGATCTCAACCACGCCCGGCGTTTGCTCGGTCAGCACCTGTTCCATGGTGAACGACGTCATTTACGGCGGCGCGGTGACCGAACTGATCAGCGCACAAAACAACAGCAGTGCCGCCAATAGCACCAACCCATCAGCGGTCACACCACAGCCGGTCTACCGGGTGACGATCCGAGTCAAAGGACCGAGAAATACCTTGTCCTTCTTCCAATCAACGTTCACGTCGAATTGACCCGAGAAGCGACGCCCTGGAGGTACATGATGAACTTCAATCTGACCCAAAAGATCATTCAAGGAGCGTTGGTCGCCGCAGCGATTTCGGGGGTCTGCGTGTCCACGCCCGCTGCCATCCCGCTAGCTGACCAGCCTATCCTTTCGGCCGTCAGCGTCCCTGGCAATCTGGCACTGGCACTGTCCGTGGAGTTTCCAACTGCCATCAGCGTGGCCCACCCCAACCGCACCTACTCGGCGGACAACACCTACATCGGGTATTTCGATCCAGCGAAGTGCTATAGCTACCGCTACACCGATGGCACGAGCACCGACAACTACTTCTATCCTGACGGCGCGGCCACCAACCGCACTTGCTCGAACAAGTGGAGCGGCAACTACCTGAACTGGGCAACGATGCAGACCATCGATCCCTTCCGGTGGGCGCTGACCGGAGGGTACCGGGTCATCGACACCTCCAGCCTGACCGTGCTCGAGAAGGCCTGGGCCTCCAACCAGGGCGGCACGACCAACTTTCCGGACAGCACGCTTTCCGGCGCTACCTTGATCTCTGGGGCCACGCCCTTCAGCAGCACCAGCCTCACCAGCCGCGCCTGGGCCCAGGGCAACAAGTTGCGCTTGGTCACCCCAACCCCCGACGGCCAGAACGGCACGAGCTTCACGGCCACCTATTTCCACAACAAGACCCTGACGGCCCCTTCCGCGATGTCACGTGCAGAGGGCTCGATCAACTACGTCAAGGGCGGCACTTGGCCCACCGGCGTCAATCAGGACAACATGTCGGCACGCTGGGTCGGTCAGGTCACGGCACCGAGCACTGGCAACTACACCTTCAGGATTCGCGGCGACGACGGCGTGCGCTTGAAGGTCAAGAAAAATGCGAATGGCAATTGGACCAGTCTGGGTGACACCGGCTGGAAGGACCAGGGCGCCACGAACTATGACCTTGCCGTGAACGGCGTGACGGCCAACGACACCCTGTACATCGAGGCTGAGTACTACCAGGGTGGCGGTGGGGCAGAGATCAGCCTGCAGTGGCAGCCACCAGGTGCCGGCGGCTTCACCGTCGTAGGCGCCAGCACCGTTTCCATCACCGATACCGCGACACACTACAACCCGGCCAATGCCCTGGTGGCGGGCCAGGTCTACGAGTTCTTCGTCCGTGTAAAGGTCTGCGATTCGGCCCCAGCTGCTGGTGGCCTTGAATCCAACTGCACGCAGTACCCCAACGGCAACTACAAGCCGACCGGCTTGATGCAAGCCTATTCCGACAAGATTCGCTATAGCGCCTTTGGCTATCTCAACGACAGCAGCAGCACCCGGGATGGGGGCGTGCTGCGCGCCCGTCAAAAGTTCATCGCGCCCATGAAGCCCGTGCCAGGCGGCCTTCCTGTGGCAAACCCAAGCACGGAATGGGATGCCGCTACAGGCGTGATGCTGATCAACCCCGATGCCCAGGATGCGACAGACACCACCACCAATTTTGGCGTCACCGTCACCAACAGCGGCGTCATGAACTACCTGAACAAGTTTGGCGAAATCACACCGGGCACTTACAAGACCTATGACCCGGTAGGTGAGCTCTATTACGCCGCTCAACGCTACTTGCGCAATCTCGGCAATGTGTCGGCGTGGACATCCATGGGGGGGGCCAACGTCGCCACCAAGACAACGTATGTCGACGGCTTTCCAGTCATCACGAACTGGAACGACCCCATTCAGTACTCCTGCCAGCGAAACTTCATCCTCGGCATCGGCGACGTCAATACGCATGCGGACCGCAACCTGCCCGGTTCAACGGGGAATTCGGAACCCAGCAAGCCGTCCGAGGTGACCAGCGACAGCAGCGTCAATGCCACCGACTGGACGAACAAGGTCGGCGTCCTGCAGGGCCTGGGCAACTCTCTCGCCGCAAGTCAGCCATACAACGGCTGCTGCACCAACAACGGCGCGCTGATGGCAGGTCTGGCCTACTGGGCCAATGTGAGCGACATCCGACCGGATTTGACTGGAGTGCAGACCATTCAAACCTACTGGCTCGATGTCCTTGAGTTCCAAGCCTACAAGTCAAACAACCAGTTCTACCTGGCCGCCAAGTACGGTGGGTTCAACCCACCGGCCAACTTCTCGCCCGATACGGCAACGGCAGCCCAGTTTGCCAACAACGCCGCGACCAAGTCCTGGTGGGCCACAACTCCGGATACGGTCGCCGACGGCAGCCCAAGACCCGACAACTACTACACGGCAGCGCGGGCTGACCAGCTAGTCAGCGGCTTGAGCAAGGCGTTCTCCAGCATCGCCACCAAGCTGGCGGCCTACTCAACCTCGTTCTCCACCTCACAGCCCCAGGTTTCAACGCTAGGGGTGGCCACCTACTCGGCCAAGTACGATGCCAAGTACTGGACCGGCGACGTTGTGGCCTCGCAAACGTCCTTTGACGCCAACACTGGCGATCCCACCTCAGTGGGGCAATGGAATCTCACCAACACCCTGGCTGCACAGGCCAATGGCACAGGTTGGGACACCGGGCGAAACATCGTCAGCTACAACAGCAGTTCAAAGGTGGGGGTCGCTTTCCGACTTGCAAACCTGGCCGCCGGTCAAGTGACGGCGCTCAAGACACCCTACGGCGGCGGCAACGACGCTGGCAACTACATCAACTACGTTCGCGGTGATCGCACCAACGAGCGTTCATCAGTGACATCTGGCTCCACCCAGGCGTACCGAGATCGCGCCAGTTTGCTGGGTGATGTGGTGAACGCCAAGACCATCCCGGTGGGCCCACCTGCCTTCCCGTTTGCGGCCGCGTACAACCCGGGATACGACACCTTCAAGACCACCTACGCCAACCGCGCGCCAATGGTGTACGTGGCAGCCAACGACGGCATGCTGCATGCAATCGATGGCAGTCTGACCACGAGCACACTGTCCGGAAGCACGCCGGGGCGAGAGGTCTGGGCCTACATCCCGGGAGCCATCATTCCTGGCCCGACTGCCACCCCCAGCGTGAACGGTCTGGCATCGCTCGGGAACCCGGACTTCACGCACCACTACCTTGTCGATGCCACGCCGACTGTGGCTGACGTCAACTTCGGCAAATCGGGAGGCGACAACAGCTCGACGGACTGGCGCACCATCCTCGTCGCGGGGCTCGGCAAAGGCGGCAAGGCCTACTACGCGCTCGACATCACCAACCCGGCCAGTGTCACCAGCGAAGCCACTGCGGCACAAAAGGTACTGTGGGAGTTCTCAGACTCGTCATTGGGCTACACCTACGGGCAGCCCATCGTGACCAAGACGCGCAAGTACGGCTGGGTGGTCATCGTGAGCTCGGGCTACAACAACGCGGACGGCGTCGGCTACCTCTATTTCATCCACCCCAAGACCGGCGCCCTGCTTGAAAAGGTGGCCGTGCCCTGCTCTCCCGATTGCTCGGCCTCCAACCAATCTGGCCTCTCGCCAGTGAACGCCTTCGTGTTGAACGCAGCCGATGGCTATGCAGATGCTGTGTACGCTGGCGATTTGCTCGGCAATGTCTGGCGGCTAGACATCACGGGCACCAGCGGCTACCCCACGCCCATCAAGTTTGCCGTGCTGACGGCATCGGACGGCACTCCACTGCCTGTCACTGCCAAACCCCTGCCTGTCGTGCAGCCGCACACCAATCTGCGCTATGTCGCCATCGGCACTGGGCGCCTGCTCGACCAGAGCGACATCAGCAGCACGCAGCCTCAACGATTCTTCGTCATCCTCGACGGTACGAACGCGGTGTTCAGCAAGGATGGAACCGTCAACAACGAGACTTCGACGCTGCCGGAGAACGTTACCTTCCCGATTCGCACGTCGAACCTGGCCCAACGCGCATCGTTGACCACCCAGATCAATCTGGACCTGCGTACCCAGTTGGGCTGGTACTTCGATCTCGGCCTGTCTGGTTCAGGGTCTGGCTGGCGTGTCCTGACTGACCCGGCCTCGTTCTACGGCATGTTGGCGTTCGCCACGACATCCCCAACCACCGTGGATGCCTGCTCGCCCGACGGAAAGAGCCGCATCTACGTTGTGAGCATCGGCGACGGGTACTGTGCACTCGATACGGCCGACTCGGCCTGCTATGCAAGCAACTTCGACGGAGTGGTGACGGACCTCAGCTTCATCAGCCGAAACGTGGACGGTGTTGGCAAGCTCGGCTTGATCACCGGCACCAGCACGGGCGCCAAGCTGAATATCCGTACCAAGCAGCCAGGCACGATCGGCATCAAGCGGTTGAACACCCGCGAAATTCTGGTCAACTGAAATGAATTCGGGCCACCCAGGGGGTGGCCCGATCCTGTTGCCCAGTCGGATGGATCAGCGCGGCAAGTCGGACGAGCCCATCAGGTACTCATCCACCGCCCGCGCTGCCTGACGGCCTTCGCGGATGGCCCAGACCACCAGGCTTTGACCGCGGCGCATGTCACCGGCGGCGAAGACCTTGTCGACATTGGTCTTGTAGGCGCTCGCACCTTCGGTGCTGGCCTTGCCGTTGCCGCGCGGGTCCTTCTCGATGCCGAAGGCTTCGAGCACGGTGGCGACGGGTGACACGAAGCCCATGGCCAGCAGGGCCAGGTCGGCCTTGAGGATCTGCTCGCTGCCTTCGACTTCGGTCATCTTGCCGCCCTCCCACTTGAGGCGGACGGTCTTGACGCCGGTGAGCTTGCCCTTCTCGCCGATGAATTCCTTGGTGGCGATGGCGAACTCGCGCTCGCAGCCTTCGTCGTGGCTGGAGGACGTGCGCAGCTTGATCGGCCAGTACGGCCAGACCATGGGCTTGTCTTCCTTCTCGGGCGGCTGGGGCATCAGCTCGAACTGGATGACGCTCTTGGCGCCGTGGCGGTTGCTGGTGCCCACGCAGTCGGAGCCGGTGTCGCCACCGCCGATCACGATGACGTGCTTGCCGTCGGCACGGATCTGGTTCTTGAGCTTGTCGCCCGCGTTGACCTTGTTCTGCTGCGGCAGGAACTCCATCGCGAAGTGCACACCAGCCAGGTCACGGCCCGGCACGGGCAGGTCGCGCGACTGCTCGGCGCCACCGGTCAGCAGCACGGCGTCGAACTGGCTCTTGAGCTCGTCGGCCGAGACCGATTCCTTGGCCCAGTTGGTGACCTTGGAGCCCTCGGGCATGCTGCCCACCAGCACGCCGGTGCGGATCTCAACGCCCTCGGCCTTGAGCTGCTCGGCGCGGCGGTCGATGAGCGCCTTGTCGAGCTTGAAGTCGGGGATGCCGTAGCGCAGCAGGCCGCCGACGCGATCGTTTTTCTCGAACAGCGTGACGCTGTGGCCAGCGCGTGCCAGCTGCTGCGCGGCCGCCAGGCCGGCGGGGCCGGCGCCGATCACCGCCACCTTCTTGCCCGTCTTGACGGCAGCGGGTTGCGGCTTGACCCAGCCTTCGGCCCAAGCGCGGTCGATGATGGCGTGCTCGATGGACTTGATGCCCACGGCGTCGCCATTGACGTTGATCGTGCAGGCGGCCTCGCAGGGCGCCGGGCAGATGCGGCCGGTGAACTCGGGGAAGTTGTTGGTGCTGTGCAGCACCGCAATCGCGTTCTTCCAGTCGACCTCACGGCCCTTGTAGACCAGGTCGTTGAAGTCGGGGATGACGTTGTTGACCGGGCAGCCGTTGTTGCAGAAGGGCGTGCCGCAGTCCATGCAGCGCGCGCCTTGTTGCTTTGCCTGCTCGGGGCTCAAGCCGATGACGAACTCTTTGTAGTTCTTAACCCGCTCGGCGACGGGCGCGTAGCCCTCTTCCAGGCGCTCGAACTCGAGGAAACCAGTGACCTTACCCATGTCGACTCCTCAGACCTTGGCAGCCGCAGGCGACTTGGCCTGAGCGATGGTTTGCGCGGCTTCCTTGGCCGCATTCAACTCGCCGAGCGCGCGGCGGTACTCGTTCGGGAACACCTTGACGAACTTGGCGCGTTGCTCGGCCCAGTTGTCGAGGATGAAGCGGGCACGTTGGCTGCCCGTCCAGCGGTGGTGGTCCTCGATCAGCTTCTTGAGGATGGCCTCGTCGGTCTGCTGCTCTGCATCCACCTTGGCGCGGTGCCACAGGGCACGGTCAAGCGTGGCCTGCTGCTCTTCGCTGGAGGCCAGCTTCTCGAGCGAGACCATGCTGGTGTTGCAGCGCTTGGCGAAGCTGGCGTCCTCGTCATAGACGTAGGCGATGCCGCCGCTCATGCCAGCCGCGAAGTTGCGGCCGGTCTTGCCGAGCACAACCACGGTGCCGCCGGTCATGTACTCGCAGCCATGGTCGCCCGTGCCTTCGACGACGGCGCTGGCGCCCGAGAGGCGCACCGCAAAGCGCTCGCCACCCACGCCGGCAAAGAAGGCCTCACCGCGCGTGGCACCGTAGAGCACGGTGTTGCCGACGATGATGTTCTTGGTCGCTTCGCCGCGGAACTCGATGCTGGGGCGCACGACGACGCGGCCGCCGGAGAGCCCCTTGCCGGTGTAGTCGTTGGCGTCACCAATCAGGTAGAAGGTGATGCCGGTGGCCAGGAAGGCACCGAAGCTCTGGCCGCCCGTTCCTTCCATCTGGATGAAGATGGTCTGGTCAGGCAGGCCTTCGGGGCGACGACGGATCAGCTCGCCCGAGAGCATGGCGCCCACCGTGCGACGCACGTTGGTCACTTCCTGCATGAACTGCACCTTCTCGCCCTTCTCGAAGGCGGGCAGGCACTTCTCGATCAGCTTGACATCGAGCGCGCGGTCCAGGCCGTGGTCCTGCGTCTCGGAGTGCAGGCGCGGCACGGTGCCCGGCAGCTGCGGGCGGTAGAAGATGCGCGAGAAGTCCAGGCCCTTGGCCTTCCAGTGGGTGATGGCCTTCTTGGTGTCGAGCCAGTCGCTGCGGCCGATGAGCTCGTCGAACTTGCGCACGCCGAGCTGGGCCATGATCTGGCGCGCTTCCTCGGCCACGAAGAAGAAGAAGTTGATGACGTGCTCGGGCTTGCCGGTGAACTTGGCGCGCAGCACGGGGTCTTGCGTGGCCACGCCCACCGGGCAGGTGTTGAGGTGGCACTTGCGCATCATGATGCAACCCTCGGCCACCAGCGGTGCGGTGGCGAAACCGAACTCGTCAGCGCCCAACAGGGCCCCGATGACGACGTCGCGGCCGGTCTTCATCTGGCCGTCGGCCTGCAGGCGGATGCGGCCGCGCAGGCGGTTCAGCACCAGGGTCTGCTGCGCTTCGGCCAGGCCCAGCTCCCACGGCGTGCCGCAGTGCTTGATGGACGACCAGGGCGAGGCGCCCGTGCCGCCGTCATGGCCGGCGATCACGATGTGGTCGGCCTTGGCCTTGGCCACACCAGTGGCCACGGTGCCCACGCCGACTTCCGACACCAGCTTGACCGAGATGTCGGCCTTGCCGTTGACGTTCTTCAGGTCGTGGATCAGCTGGGCCAGATCCTCGATGGAGTAGATGTCGTGGTGGGGCGGCGGGCTGATGAGGCCGACGCCGGGCACCGAGTAGCGCAGGAAGCCGATGTACTCGGACACCTTGCCGCCGGGCAGCTGACCGCCCTCACCCGGCTTGGCACCTTGTGCCATCTTGATCTGGATCTGATCGGCCGAGACCAAGTACTCGGTGGTGACACCGAAGCGGCCCGAGGCGACTTGCTTGATCTTGGAGCGCAGGCTGTCGCCATCCTTGAGCTCGTAGTCGGCCTGGATGACGCTCTTGCCGAAGACGTCAGTCAGCTTGGTGCCCGAGGTGATCTTGATGCCCTTGAGCTCGTTGCGGTAGCGGGCCGGGTCCTCACCGCCCTCGCCCGTGTTGCTCTTGCCGCCAATGCGGTTCATGGCAACGGCCAGCGTGGTGTGGGCTTCGGTCGAGATGGAGCCCAGCGACATGGCGCCGGTGGCGAAGCGCTTGACGATCTCGGCGGCGGGTTCGACTTCTTCCAGCGGCACGGCCTTGGACGGGTCGAACTTGAACTCGAACAGGCCGCGCAGCGTCATGTGGCGCTTGCTCTGGTCGTTGATGATCTGGGCGTAGTCCTTGTAGGTGTCGAACTTGCCGCCGCGCACCGAGTGCTGCAGCTTGGCGATGGCGTCCGGCGTCCACATGTGTTCTTCACCGCGGGTGCGCCAGGCGTATTCGCCACCGGCGTCGAGCATGTTCTCCAGCAGCGGGTCGTTGCCGAAGGCGCCGACGTGCATGCGGATGGCTTCCTCGGCGACCTCGAAGACACCGATACCGCCGACCTGGGTTGGCGTGCCGCGGAAGTACTTCTCGACGAAGTCGCTCTTGAGGCCGATGGCCTCGAAGATCTGCGCGCCGCAGTAGGACATATAGGTCGAGATGCCCATCTTGGACATGATCTTCGACAGGCCCTTGCCCACAGCCTTGATGTAGTTGTAGCGGGCCTTTTCAGCGGTCAGGCTGGCGGGCAGCTCGTCCTTCATGGCCTCGAGGGTTTCGAGGGCCAGGTAGGGGTGAACGGCCTCGGCGCCGTAGCCAGCCAGCACGGCGAAGTGGTGCACTTCACGTGCCGTGCCGGTCTCGACGACCAAGCCGGCCGTGGTCCGCAGGCCTTCACGCACCAGGTGATGGTGCACGGCCGACAGCGCCAGCAGCGCGGGGATGGCGACACGGTCGGCACTGACGTGACGGTCCGTGATGATGAGGATGTTGTGGCCCGTCTTGATGGCATCGACGGCCGACGCGCACAGCGAGGCCAGGCGGGCTTCGACGCCGTCCTTGCCCCAGACCGCCGGGTAGGTGATGTCCAGCTCGCTGGGCTTGAACTTGCCGTTGGTGGGGCCGGCGATGGAACGCAGGCGCGCCATGTCATCGAAGTCCAGCACAGGCTGGTGCACCTCAAGCCGCATCGGCGGGTTGATGGCGTTGATGTCCAGCAGGTCGGGCTTGGGGCCGATGAAGCTGTTGAGCGACATCACGATGTTTTCGCGGATCGGGTCGATCGGCGGGTTCGTGACCTGGGCGAACAGCTGCTTGAAGTAGTTGTAGAGCGGCTTGTTCTTGCTCGACAGCACCGCGAGCGGCGAGTCATTGCCCATGGAGCCGATGGCTTCTTCACCGTTGGCGGCCATGGGGGCGAGCAGGAACTTGACGTCCTCCTGCGTCATGCCGAAGGCTTGCTGGCGGTCCAGCAGGTTGGCGGCAAAGGCCGGCGCCGGCGTGGCCGGGACGGCGATGTCATCCAGCTTGACGCGAACGTTCTCGATCCACTGACGATAGGGGCGCGCGTTGGCGTACTGGTTCTTCAGCTCTTCGTCGTCAATGATGCGGCCCTGCTCCAGGTCGATCAGGAACATCTTGCCGGGCTGCAGGCGCCACTTCTTGACGATCTTGTTCTCAGGGATGGGCAGCACGCCGCTCTCCGACGCAAGCACGACGAGGTCGTCATCGGTGATGCAGTAGCGGGCCGGGCGAAGGCCATTGCGGTCCAGCGCGGCGCAGACCTGGCGGCCATCGGTGAAGGCCATGGCGGCTGGGCCGTCCCAGGGCTCCATCATGGCGGCGTGGTACTCGTAGAAGGCGCGACGGCGCTCGTCCATCAGCTCGTGCTGCTCCCAGGCTTCCGGGATCATCATCATGGCGGCGTGGGCCAGCGGGTAGCCCGCCATGGTCAGCAGTTCGATGGCGTTGTCGAAGGTCGCGGTGTCGCTTTGGCCCTCGAAGCTGATCGGGTAGAGCTTCTTCAGGTCGTCGCCCAGCACGGGCGACTTCATCACGCCTTCACGGGCGCGCATCCAGTTGAAGTTGCCCTTGACGGTGTTGATCTCGCCGTTGTGGCAGACCATGCGGTAGGGGTGGGCCAACGGCCACTCGGGGAAGGTGTTGGTCGAGAAGCGCTGGTGCACCAAGGCGATGGCCGAGACCACGGCCTCGTTGCCCAGGTCCAGGTAGTACTTGCCGACCTGGTCGGCCAGCAGCAGGCCCTTGTAGATGACGGTGCGGCAGCTCATGCTGGGCACGTAGTACTCGCGGCTGTGCGTCAGGTGCAGGGCCTGGATGGCGCTGGAGGCCGTCTTGCGGATGACGTAGAGCTTCCGCTCGAGCGCGTCGGGGACGATGATGTCCGAGCCACGGCCGATGAAGATCTGGCGGATCACCGGCTCCTTCTCGCGAACCGTGGGCGACATGGGCATGTCGCGGTCCACCGGCACGTCGCGCCAGCCCAGCAGGACTTGGCCCTCGGCCTTGACGGCGCGCTCCAGTTCCTGCTCGCAAGCAAGGCGGGAGGCGGCTTCCTTGGGCAGGAAGATCATGCCGACGCCGTACTCCCCCGGGGGCGGCAGGACCACGCCCTGCTTGGCCATCTCGGCGCGGTAGAACTCGTCAGGGATCTGGATCAGGATGCCGGCGCCGTCGCCCATCAGCTTGTCGGCCCCCACAGCACCCCGGTGATCGAGGTTCTCGAGGATCTTGAGGCCCTGCTGGACGATGTTGTGCGCCTTGGTGCCCTTGATGTGGGCGACGAAGCCAAGGCCGCAGGCGTCTTTCTCGTTGGCGGGGTTGTAGAGCCCTTGGGCGGTCAGGTCCTGAACTTCGCTCTGAAACTGCTGGGTATCGCCCATGGCGCACCTCCTGATACACGACGAGGTGCAAATTTACTGCACCGCAGCAGATTCTTCAATGATAAAAACAGGGGTCAGGTTATTTTTATGAATGCCACCAATGCCTCATAAAAATAATTAGGGTCAAATTAAATCATCCCTCAGCCGATCCTGGCTGAGTTGATTTACGCGGCCGCCCCCGAGGCCGCGGCGTGACCGGGCTACCCAAGGCGGCCTCCAGGCGGGGCTGTTGCGCCTCGTCCGCCAGCGGCCAGCCGCGCAGCACGCACTGGGTGATGCGCGAGGCTTCGTCCACACGCAAGCCCTGTTCCAGCAGGCCTCGGTAGACGTGTTCCCGCTCGAAAGGCGTGTTGCCCAGCGCCCAAAACGCCGGGTGTTCGGTGATCAAGGGGTCACGCCGGCGCCCGAGATGGTGCTGAGCGCTGGACCAACGCCAACTACCTGCCTCGTTCGAGTGCCCGATGCGCACCGGATTGAGTTCGATGTAGCGCAGGCAGGCCAGCACCCAGTCGCTGCCCGCCACAAGATTGGCGCGGAAGCGCCCTTCCCACAGCGTGCCACTGCGGCCATGCCGCAGATTGAACGCGGCGACATAACGTCGCCCCAGGGCTTGCATCAGGCTGCTCAAACCCTCGTCTCCGGCCGGCGTGGCCAGCAGATGGAAGTGGTTCTCCATCAGCACATAGCCGTGGAGCGCTACCTGATGCTGCTGGGCACACTCACGCAGCAGGTCCAGCAGGCGCTGGCGGTCCTCATCGTCCTGGACGATGGGCTGCCGGTTGTTGCCCCGGTGAATGACGTGGTGCGTCTCGCCGGCAAGCATGAGTCGGGGGAGTCGAGCCATCGCGAAGGGAGCTGACGCTCAGAGACCGTCCATGATGTGGGTGCCGGTAATGCGCGCATGCTCACGCAGCGCGAAACGATCCGTCATGCCGGCCAGGTAGTCGGCACAGCGCCGCGGATGGGTCTCTGCACCGGGGAAGTCAGCCGGCAAATCGCTAGGCTGAGCCAGGTAGTGCGCGAACAAATCTCGGACCACCTGCTCGGCACGCGCTCGCTTTTCCAGCACCTGAGGGTGGCGGTAGAGGTTGGCGAACAGGAAGCGCTTGAGGCCCGTGCTCTCGGTGCGCATCTGGCCGGAGAAACGAACGAGCGGCTCGGGCAGCTTGCGCACCTCGTCCGCCGACTGAGGGTCTGCTGTGCGCAAGGCAGCACGGGTGGCGTCGATGATGTCGTAGACCTGGGCCGACAGCATGCGCCGGATGACCTCGCAGGCCAGGCGCTTGCCGGCAAGCCCCGGGTACTCATCGAGCGTTGCCAACAGGTGGCGGCGCACCAGCGGCACCTGTTCCAGCATCTCCCAGGTCAGCAAGCCCGAACGCACGCCATCGTCAACATCATGGGCGTTGTAGGCCACCTCGTCGGCGAGATTGCAAAGCTGGGCCTCGAGGCTCGGCTGCCCACCCGCGAGAAAGCGCCGTGCCACGCCGCCCGGCTCAGCCAGTTCGAGCCTTTCGGCGTTGCTGCGCGAGCAGTGCTTGAGGATGCCCTCACGCGACTCGAAGCAAAGATTCAGTCCATCAAACTGTGGATAGCGTTGCTCCAACTGATCCACCACGCGCAGCGACTGCAGGTTGTGCTCGAAGCCACCATGGTCGCGCATGCACTCATTGAGCACGTCCTGGCCCACATGGCCAAACGCGGTGTGCCCCAGGTCATGCGCCAGAGCGACCGTCTCGACCAGGTCCTCCTCCAGTTGCAGACTCCGCGCGATGCTGCGCCCGAGTTGAGCGACTTCCAGCGAGTGCGTCAGGCGTGTCCGAAAGAGATCGCCCTCGTGGTTGAGGAAGACCTGCGTCTTGTAGACCAGGCGCCTGAACGCCGTGCTGTGGATGATGCGATCGCGGTCACGCTGGAACTCCGAGCGAGTAGGCGCCGGCGCCTCGGGCACCCGCCGGCCCCGACTGAGCGCCGGTTGACAGGCATAGGGGGCGAGCAACACGGCGCCAGTCACGCGCCGCCGTGGGTTTCAAGAACCTGGGCGACCAAGTCGTCCGGTGCGGCATGGGTGCCCGCTCGGCCCAGTGCTTCGATCAATACGAAGCGGATCTCGCCAGCCTCGGACTTCTTGTCGCCCCGCATGAGGCTCATATAGCGCTCCACGCCGAGCGCAGGCGCCACCACGGGCAGGCTCGTGCGCTCCAGCAAGCGGCGCATGCGGTCCACGAAGTCTGCGGGCATGCGCCCCGTACGGGCACTGAGATCCGACGCGAGCAACATGCCGCAGCCGACCGCCTCCCCATGCAGCCACGCCCCATAGCCGAGGCCGGTCTCGATGGCGTGGCCGAAGGTGTGTCCAAAGTTGAGGATGGCGCGCAACCCCGACTCGCGCTCGTCCTGCTGCACCACCCAGGCTTTGATCTCGCAGCTGCGGCGCACGGCATGTGCCAGTGCGGCCTTGTCACGCGACAGCAGTGCGTCCAGGTTGACTTCAATCCAGGTCAGGAATTCGGCGTCGGCAATGGGACCGTACTTGATGACCTCGGCCAGGCCAGCGCGCAGCTCGCGATCCGGCAAGGTGTCCAGCGAATCCAGGTCGGCGATGACCCGGGCGGGCTGGTAGAACGTGCCGATCATGTTCTTGCCCAGCGGGTGGTTGATGGCGGTCTTGCCCCCCACCGAAGAATCAACCTGAGCCAGTAGCGTTGTGGGCACTTGCACAAAGGGCACGCCGCGCATGTAGATGGACGCAGCGAAGCCCGTCAGGTCACCGATGACGCCGCCACCCAGCGCGTAAAGCACGGTCTTTCGGTCGGCTTGACGCTCGAGCAAGGTATCCATGACCGTTTGCAGGGAAACCCAATCCTTGTGGAACTCGCCGTCCGGCAACACAAGCGCCTCCACAGATGCGTGGCGGGCCAGCAGGGCACTGCGTAGGCGCTCCAGGTAATACGGCGCCACACGGTCGTTCGTGACGATGAGGGCCGCTGCAGACTTGGGCAGCCCTTGCCAAGAAGTGGGTTCGCCAAGCAGCTGAGAGCCAATGCGGATTTCGTAGGCGCGCCCGTCCGGCAGCGCAATCGAGACGTTGTGAGCAGTCATGCCCCGAAGTGTAGGAGCCGTCGATGCGGCAAGGCGCGACGGCATTCACCAGCCGACACCTCACACAGGCTCAGCACCAACCGTCGCAGCCACTCGCCCTGGATCAATCAACCCCGCCAACTCCAGTTGCATGAGGGCCATGTTCACCAGCCCATGCACACTCGGGCGGGAACTCTCGAGCACGTAGTGTGCCGTCTTGCGGTACAGCGGGTCACGCTGTTGGTACAGCTCGCGAAGCTTTGCAAGCGGGTCCGCGACCTGAAGCAGCGGCCTTGAAGTGTCATGGCGAAGTCGGCGGTAGATGTCCTCAGGGGTGGACCGGAGGTAGAGCACCGTAGAGCATGCCCTGAGAGACTCACGGTTCCGCTCTCGCAGAACTGCGCCGCCTCCGGTGGCCAATACGCCATCTTTCAGTTGGCCCAAAAGCTCCTCGATGGCAACCGACTCCAATTCCCGAAAGGACTCCTCACCCTCTCGCTCGAAGAAAGTTCGAATGGATTCCCCGATACGCGCCTCAATTTGAGCATCAGAGTCCATAAACGGCACGCCAAGTTGCCTCGCCAGATGCTTGCCTACGGTGGACTTACCACCGCCCGGCATGCCTACCAACGATATCAACAAAGGTTGGCGCGTGGACACGCCGAACACGTCTAGTTAGGGCTCAAGCAGGAGGCTACTTGCCCGTAAGGGCTGAGCTTGAAAGGCGGATCGGCAACTTCCTTCAGTTTCGCCGCGGGAACCGCTGTGCGCTGCTCCGTCCCAGTCAAGGTGAAGAGTGTGTCCCCGGCCTTCGCAACACGTCCAAAGAAGGCAGGCGGGCTGACCACACCGGTCGCACCGACGCGAATCGAGTACTCGGTCCAACTCCCATAGTTCTGCGGATATTCGATACGCAGAACTGCAGTCCCGGAGGCATCTGTCTTGGTCGACCCGACCAAGGCAATCGACACGTCAGATTTCCGAGGATCCAGCTGACCATTGCCATTTACGTCCTCAGAAACACCACCAAAGGTTTCGATGGTGCCGTTCCGATAGCCGTTCACCGCACTGTCCTCGTTCAAACAATGTGCGACTGGACGCCAAACCCAGGACTGCTTGATGTCGTCGTAGAACCAATCCCCCTTGTAGTAGCTGGGGAGGTCCAGAACCGGCGTGAGTTGGACGTCTGACTTTGGATTGCCCGCAGCATCGACAACAAGCACCGTGAAGCGCTGCACATAGGTGAGGCCGCTTGAACCGTTCTCGATAAGTGCATTCGTGCCGATTGAAATCGAGAGCGGCTGTTCGACAACGGTGAGGGAGCCAACGAGCTTGCGGGGCGCAGGGCACGTAGCAATCGACTCAACGGTGTCGTCCTTGGCGTAGCAAGCGAAGATCTTTACCTGATCGGTCGAACTCGCCCGCTGACCAGGAATGAAGCTCGAAACGGCGATGCCGTTCGCATCGGAAGTGACTACCGCATCCTTGCCGGACCCGATATCACCATCCGTGCCGGCGGAGTTGTCCCCCAATCCCAAACGCACACGCACGTTAGGAACCGGCAGATTCTTGTCGGACAGGAATAGCAACCGTAGCTCGGCTCGGTTGTCCTTGGATCCAACAGCATTCACGCTGACGACCGTTGGAGCCACCGTGAACGTAGCAGAAGCGATATTGGTAGATGCTGGTACATCTGACAACTTGGCGTCGATCTGCACAGTGCTGGAAAGCGTAGCCCCACCAGCGCTCGCTGTGATCGGAGTCGGCCCAGATCCAGCAGCAACGTACGAGTAGATGAACTGCCCCCGCCCGTCTGTAATTCCAGTGGCAGATGACGCGCTTCCAGGACCGTTTACTGAGATCGGAACTCCGACCATTGGATTGGCGTTGACATCGCTCAGCGAGTATTGAACCTGCCCCGAATCCCCCACCTTCAGCGTCGCTGGCTGCAACGTGGCCTGGAGTTTCGCCCCCGTCACACGGAAGGATGCTTGGCGGGTGAACGTACCACTCTTCGCTGTGACAGTGACTAGTCGATTCGCACGATCAGCGCCAATGGTGACCGATGCCTTCGCCGTACCGTCAGCGCCAGTCTTGGAGTTGCCAACCACAAGTACCGCATTGCTATCTACCGAGAAGCTCACATCAATGCCTGCGACAGCGTTTCGCTTGCTATCAACAGCGGTAACCACCACGTCGACCGCATCGCCGCCAGAGTTGCCGATGGTGCTCTTGCTCAGACTGATGCTCATGTCAGCTGCGAGAGGCGTGACGGCATTGGAATCGACGACATCAAAAGTGATGGATCGGCTCACCGTGCCACTCGTCGCGACCACGGCGATCGTGCGGTTGGTCAACTTGCCGCCCAAAGAAACCGTGCCGAGCAGCTGCCCACTTTCAGCACCGGTGGTGGTTGCGCCACCGCTTGGCACCACAAACGCTGACTTCTCCGGATCATTCACCGAGAACAGGAGAGGCGCTCCGCCTGCGGCTGCACGTTGCGTATCGAGTGTTGTTGCAGTGACGAGCAGTTGTTCCGTTCCGTTGTTGGGAACATTGACCTTGTTCGCAACCAGAGAGATGTCCGCCACCTTGCTACCAGTGACGCTATCCACCACGTCGAACTTGAACTGCTTCGACAAGGTACCGCTCGTCACTGTGACGACGACAGTACGCGCAGTGCGGTCCGTCAGGCTCACCGTTGCCGACAACTTGGCATCAGACTTACTGGTCACCTTTCCAGCAGGCGTGATCACGGCCCCTGCATCGACACTGAAGGCGATGGGCGTCTCAACGCCAACCAGTGCGGCGTTACCTGCGCCCAAGGCCGTCACGGTCAAGGTGAGCACGTCCGCGCCAGTATTGGGTAGCGTCGCAGGGCCCGCTACCGAGAGATCAGTCGCGGTGCTAACGGCGCTTCCGCCGCCACCACCAATGATGGGCGTGCCTGCTGAACCGCCACCACCGCCGCAAGCAGCAAGTGTTGTGACGAGAACAACAGTGGCCACCCCACTCAAGATCTGGCCGAGCCAGCGCTTCAGATTCTTCATGTCTAGAAACTCCACGACAGTGGCCAAGCTCAGCGCACCTGGGCCCGCTCGCTCACAACTTTGGGGGTCAGAAAGATCAGCAACTCAGTCTTTGACTGAGTGCGCACTTTGTTCTTGAACAGATTGCCGACCACCGGCACATCACCCAGCAGCGGGACCTTGTTCACGGTTTCGCTCTCGTCCTGCGTGTAGATACCGCCAATCACGACGGTGCCGCCGTTTTCGACCAAAACCTGCGTCTTCACATGCTTGGTGTTGATGGCGAAGCCTTGTGGAGTCAGGGTGCCACGGCTGTCCTTGTTGACGTCGACGTCGAGGATCACATTGCCCTCCGGCGTGATCTGCGGCGTCACCTCCAGCTTGAGGTTGGCCTTGCGGAACTGGATGGACGTTGCACCACTCGCGGTCGCCACCTGGTAGGGGAGCTCTTCACCCTGCTCAATCAAGGCCTTGACCTGATCGGCGGTGATCACCCGCGGGCTGGAAACGATCTTGCCCTTGCCATCGGCCTCTAGCGCTGAGAGCTCCAGATTCAAGAACCGGTTGGCCGCCGCGCTGAAGAGTGACAGCGCAAAGTTGGTAGCGTTGGCGCCGCCAAAGGCGTCCGACGACACGTTGGCCGGCAGGTTCACGAACTGGGTGTTGTTGTAGCCCGGGTCCGTGGCGTTCTGGCCGGTCTGCCAACCGACGAGGTTGTAGTTACTGCCGACGGTCACGTAGTTGTTGCCGCTCAGGTTGTAGCCCGGGATGCCCCCAGCGCGACCACGCGCGTCATACGCGCCAAGTTTCACACCCAAGGACCGCCCGAATCGATCATTGGCCTCAACGATGCGCGCCTCGATCAGCACCTGGCGGACCGGCACGTCGATCTTGGCGATCATGGCCGTGATCTCTTCGAGCTTGCTAGGAACGTCACTGACAAAGAGCTGGTTGGTGCGCGGCTCCGCGATGACGCTACCGCGCTGCGACAGCAAGCGCGAGGCCCCACCACTGGCGCCACCACCGCCGCCACCGCCTTGACCCTGACCTGTCAGGCCCTTGGCGATTTCTTCGGCCTTCACATAGTTGAGTTGGAAAGCTTGGCTGCGAACGGGCTCAAGCTGCGCAATTGCAGCCTTGGACTCCAGCTCCATCTTTTCCTTGGCGGCCAGCTCGTCCTTCGGTGCGATCCACAGCACGTTGCCGGACTTCTTCAGCCCCAAGCCCTTGGCCTGCATGATGATGTCAAGCGCCTGGTCCCAAGGCACATCCTTCAGCCGCAAGGTCACGCTGCCGGTGACGGTGTCCGAGGTCACGACGTTGAAGTTGGTGAAGTCCGCAATCACCTGCAGCAGGGCGCGCACTTCGATGTTCTGGAAGTTCAGCGACAGCTTGTCGCCCGCATAGCCGGGTCCTTGCGTCAGCTTGTTCGGATCGACCTTTTGCGGGCGCACCTCCAACACGAACTGGTTATCGCTCTGATAGGCCGAGTGCTCCCAGTTGCCCTTGGGATCGACCACCATGCGAACCTTGTCACCGACCTGGGTGGTCGTGATCAGTTGCACCGGTGTGCCAAAGTCAGTCACATCCAGCTTGCGGCGCAGGTTTTCGGGCAAGCGCGACCGCAAGAACTCCACGACGAGCGACTGGCCCTGCTGCTGAATGTCGACACCGACCTGGTTGCTCGGCAGATTCACCACCACGCGGCCCGCACCATCCGGCCCACGACGGAAATCCACGTCGGTGAGCGACTGCGGTGCGTTGTTCATCGGCTGAGCAAAGTGCACCGGCTCCGCTGCCGAGGCCACCGGCACAGCGGCGCCACCCGCATCCAACACCAGCACCAAGGCACTGCCTTGCAGTTCCGCACGATAGGCAGAGGCTTGCCGCAGGTTCAACACCAAGCGCGCGCGTTCGTCGGACTGCGCGATCGCGGCGGACCGAAGATTGCCTTGGTTGATCTCGATGAGGTTGCGCCCCATGCCGTTGACCACGCCCGGCAGGTCGATGGCAATGCGCGGAGGCGTTTGAACCGTAAAGCCACGCGGCACTGCGGCCAGAGGCTCACTCAACTCGATGCGCACAACCTCGACGCCCGCCTGCTGCGTGCTGTTGATCGAACGAACCTGGTTCTGTGCCCAGACAGCCTGCGCCGCCATGACTGCGACCAAGCCAATAGCCCATCCACGCCAAGCGCCCATCGGCTTGTTCTCCTGATGCATTGCAGCTGTGTTCTTCATCGTCCCTTCTCCTGGAGTTGGAGGGTACTGGTGCGTTCAATCCATTCGCCCGCAGCGTCCTGGACGACTTCTCTCAAGGTGATCGCGGTCTCAGAGATCTTCGTGATGCGACCGAAGTTCTGGCCCAAGTAGTTGCCCACCGAAACCTTGAAGGTCTGGTTGTCCACGCGCAGCAGCGCGTAAGCCTTCTTTTCCTCAGCGCGGAACATCCAGCCGATCATGCTCATGCTGTCGAGGGGGAACTGTTCCAGCTCCTCCTTGCGACGGTTGATCTCGGCCGTCAGCAGCGAGTTGGGCTGCACGGCCTCCTGCTTGATCGCCACGCTCAGCTTTTGTGGGCTGAACGGGTCGACGCCGGCGCCCGCCTCATAGGGCTGTGGCAGGAATTTCTTGGGCGGCAGCAGCGGCGTGACAGTCGCCTTGACTTCCCGATGCTGCTGCTCCATCCACTGGCGCAATTCATCCACGTCTGCACTACAGCCCGCAAGCAAGGCCAGCACCGCCACACCCACCAAAGTCCAGGAGCGCTTGATCATTTCTTGGCCCCCGTCTTGGCATCCTTGGCCGCGGCCTTCTTCTGTTCCGCCACTTCTGCGGTGTCGAGGTAGCGATAGGTACGCGCGATGGCTTCCATGGTCAGCGGCGCATTCGGGTCCTTGGCCGCCGGAGCCAACAGCACGATGTTGTTCAGCGTCACGATGCGCGAGAGGTTGGAGACGTCCGCAGCGAAGGACCCGATGTCGTGATACCGCCCCGACACCTTCACGGCGATGGGCAGCTCGGCGTAATAGTCCTTCACCACGACCTGCCCTGGCCTGAAGAGCTCGAACTGCAGGCTACGCCCGATGCCCGACTGGTTGATGTCAGTCATCAGGGAATCGATCTCGGCTTTGCCGGGCAGTTGCTTCTCCAACTGGGTGACGTACTCCTCGACCTGACTCTTTTGCTTGCGCAACTCGGGCAGGTTGACCGCCTGTGCGAGCTTGGCCGAGTAGTCCGAGCGCAGTTGCGGCTCTCGGTTCTGCTCGGCTTCCAGCGCAGCCTGCTCGTCAGCCAGCACGAGCACATAGCCCACCACAACAGCCACCACCATCACGGCAAACGCCGTGGCCAGCTTGGGCAACAGCGGCCATTGACCGGGCTCCTTGGGATTCAGCCCCCGGAACTGATCGCCGGCGGACTGCAGCCAAGTCTTCAGATTCTGCGGATTGGAAGACTCTGCCATGTTCAGCTCTTCTTGGGAGAGGCCGCGCCAGGCGCACCGGGTGCCGGCTCACGGGCTGGCGCCTTGATGGAGACCCGAAGCGAGAACTCGAACAGCCGCTTCTGGTCGCGGCTGTTGGTCGTCACCGCTGCCACCTTGCTTTCGATCAACTCGGGCCGCTCCAGCCATTCGGAGTTGCGCGACAAGTTGCGCAGCAGTTCAGACACGCGCTCCATCGTCTGCGCCATGCCGCCCACGGTGACGATCTTGTCGGACTGACGGATGCTGGTCAGGAACACGCCCTCGGGTGTCAGACGTGCCAGATCGTTCAGCAGCAGCACCGGCGTGTTGCGATCGGTCTGCAGATCTTCGACCGCGCGCTGGCGCGCCTTCAGCGCTTCAATCTCAGACTTCAGGTTGGCGATGTCCTTGATCTGGGACTCCAGCCGCGAGATCTCGCTGCTGATGTATTGGTTTCGCCGCTGCTGCTCGGTCGTCAGGAAGGTGAGCAGCAGATAGATGGCGACCACGATGCCCGCGCCGATAGCCGCCGCGACTCCCAGAGACACAAAGAACGCGGCACGCCGCCGCTTGCGCCGCTCCTCGCGGTACGGAAGCAGGTTGATCAAAATCACTGGTGGAACCTCCGCATCGCCAGGCCACAAGCCGTGAGATACGACGGAGCCTCCCGCCGCATGCGTGACTCACGCACCGCGGAACCGACACCCATGTTCTCGAAAGGATTGACCACCATGCAGGCAAAGCCCGTGAGGTCCGTGACCCGGTCTTTCAGGCTGGGCAAGGTCGCCGTACCACCCGCCAGCATCACGTAGTGCACCTTGTGGTGCGGCGTGCTGGTGAAGAAGTACTGAAGCGCGCGCCCGATCTCCTGGGAAAGCGTGTCCACGAAGGGGTTCAGCACCGAGGTCTCGTAATCCTCCGGCAAATCGTTGGCCAGCTTCTTTTGCTCAGCTTCTTCAAACGAGAAGCCGTACTGACGAGAAATCAATTGCGTCAGCTGCGAACCGCCAAACGACTGATCACGGTCATAGAGCAGTTCGTCATTGCGTAGCACTTTCAGGCTGGTGGTATCGCTGCCAATCTCGAACAGCGCCACCAGCGCATCGCGCCCCTCGCTGGGCAGGGTTTCGATCAACCGCCCCATCGCCGTACGCGTGGCGTGCGACTCGACATCCAGCACCACAGGCCGCAGGCCGGCCGCCTCGGCCAAGCCCTGACGGTCTTGCACACGGTCTTTGCGTGACGCGGCAATCAGCACCTCCACATCGCCGGCCGACGTCGGACTCGGGCCAATGACGCAGAAATCGAGGCTCACCTCATCCAGCGAGAACGGGATGTACTGGTTGGCTTCAGCCTCAACCTGCAACTCCAGCTCTTCTTCGCGCAGACCGGCGGGAAGCATGATCTTCTTGGTGATCACCGCAGATTGCGGCATCGCCAGGGCGACTTCGCGGGTCCGGGTGCCGCTGCGTGAAACCACACGCCGCACCGCCTCAGCGACCTCGTCGAACTTCTCGATTTGCCCGTCCGCAATCCAGCCCTTTTCAAAGGGTTCACTGGCAAAGCGTTCGAGCACCAATTCCCCATTGTTGGACTGACTCAGTTCGACCAGCTTCACGCTGGAAGAGCTGATATCCAGTCCAATCATGGGCGGGTGCTTGCGACCCAGCAGGATGTCGAGGATTCCCATGCCCTTTGTTCCCCGAGGAGAAAATCCCCTCGGACTATTAATAAGTTACTTGAATGCTAGCAGCAAAGCCCTTGATGCCGAACACGAATTCGGCGCTCGAAAGTAACACCACGTTGCGAAACATACACGTCAAGGGCAAGCCCTGATCCTCTGAATACCCCGTGCTGCAACACAGCGAGAGCTTGTTCACGATTTCTATAATCCCAACCAGCAACGCGCCCGCCCAACATCGTCTTCTCGACATTGGGTGCAGCCTTGAAGGTTTGGCAGCGACTGACATTTCGGCCCATGACTGCCTCCTCCCCCTCCGGCGCGACTGACGCCCCCGCCTCACACGCGCTGCGTACCGCCACCCAACGAGCCCTGGCGTGGCTGGGCATGCTGGTGCTGGGCGGCGCGTTGGGTGTTGCGCTGCTGGTGGGATTGGCCCTGGCCTTGGTCTACCCCCGACTGCCAGACATCGGCGGCTTGACCGACTACCAGCCCAAGCTACCCATGCGCATCCTCTCGCGCGACGGGCAACTGCTGGGTGAATTTGGCGAAGAACGGCGCTCCTACCTGCCGATCGAAGAGATCCCCAAAGTGATGCAGGAGGCCGTCCTGGCCATCGAGGACGCCCGTTTCTATCAACATGGCGGCGTGGACTACCTGGGCGTGCTGCGCGCGGGGCTGGCCAATATCGGCGAGTCCCGCAGCCAGGGCGCCTCCACCATCACGATGCAGGTGGCGCGCAACTTCTACCTGTCGACCGAGAAAACCTTCACCCGCAAGATCTACGAAATCCTGCTCGCGCTCAAGATCGAATCAGCGCTGCCCAAGGACAGGATCCTTGAGATCTACATGAACCAGATCTTCCTCGGGCACCGCGCCTACGGGTTCGCGGCAGCCGCTGAGGTCTATTTCGGCAAGCCACTCGACAAGATCTCGCTCGCCGAGGCGGCCATGCTGGCCGGGTTGCCCAAGGCGCCGTCCGCCTACAACCCCATCAACAACCCCCGGCGCGCCACCGTGCGCCAGCAGTACATCCTCGACCGCATGTACGACACCGGCTACATCACCGAGGAGCAGCGCGACGCCGCCAAGGCCGAGCGCCTGCGCTACCGCGTGGTGACCATTGACACGCCCGGACATGCCGAGTTTGCTGCAGAGACAGCCCGCCAGCTCATCTTCGGCCAGTACGGGGACGAGGCCTACACGCGCGGCATGAACGTCTACCTGACGCTCACCTCGGACGAGCAGACCGCCGCCTACCGCGCGCTGCGCCGCGGGATCATGGACTACGAGCGCCGCCAGGTCTACCGTGGGCCCGAGGCCTACGCCGACCTGCCCGCCGACCCCAAGGCCCTGGATCAGCGCGTGGCCGAACTGCTGGCCGATCACCCGGCCAACGACGAGTTGCTGGCTGCCGTCGTGCTGGAGGCTGACCCGAAAAAGGTCAGCGCCGTGCTCCAGACCGGAGAAACCATCCAGATCACCGGCGAGGGTCTGCGTCCCGCGACCTCGGGCCTGTCAGACCGCGGCAACCCCAAGACCCGCATCCGCCGGGGCGCGGTGATCCGCGTCGTCAAGGACCCCGTCAAGCCACTCTGGACGATCACCCAGCTGCCGGAAGTCGAAGGCGCCTTTGTGGCCCTGGACCCGCAAAGTGGCGAGGTCCATGCGCTGGTCGGCGGCTTTGATTACGCCAAAAGCAAGTTCAACCACGTCACCCAGGCCTGGCGCCAGCCGGGCTCCAGCTTCAAGCCCTTCATCTACTCGTCCGCCCTGGAGCGTGGCTTCACGCCCGCCACCATCGTGAACGACGCGCCGCTCTTCTTCGATGCCGGCGCCACCGGCAGCCAACCCTGGGAGCCCAAGAACTACGACGGCAAGTTCGAGGGGCCCATGCCCCTGCGCACGGCGCTGGCCAAGTCCAAGAACATGGTCTCGATCCGCGTGCTGCACTCCGTGGGCGTCAAGTACGCACAGGAGTGGATCACCCGCTTCGGCTTCGACGCCGAGAAGCACCCGGCCTACCTGACCATGGCGCTGGGTGCCGGCTCCGTCACGCCCATGCAGATGGCGCAGGGCTACGCGGTGTTCGCCAATGGGGGCTACCGCATCACGCCGCAGCTCATTGCCCGCATCACCGACAGCAAGGGCCGACAACTCTACGAGGCGCCCCAAGCCACTCAGCCCAGCGAGGACCGCCGCGCCATCGAGCCGCGCAACGCCTTCATCATGTCGCAGCTACTGCAGGAGGTGACGCGCAGCGGCACCGCCGCCCGCGCCCAGGCCACACTCAAGCGCTCCGACATCTACGGCAAGACCGGCACCACCAATGACTCGATGGACGCCTGGTTTGCCGGCTACCAGAAGGACCTGGTGGCCGTGGTCTGGATCGGTTACGACCAGCCGCGCAAGCTGGGCGACAAGGAGACCGGTGGCGGCCTGTCACTGCCAGTCTGGATCGAGTTCATGGCCCAGGCGCTGAAGAACAAGCCCCAATCCGAACTGGAGCCGCCCGAGGGCGTGGTCCACATCGGCAACGAGTGGTTCTACGACGAATACTCTGGCAAGGACGGGGTGCGTGAGCTGACCGGCGATGAAGGCATCCCGGGCACCGTCAGCGAGGAAGAGAAGAAGTCGATCCTCGACATCTTCAAGCGCTGAAGCTCAGCGCTTGCCCGGCCTGCTCCGACGCCCGCTCCGACAGCAGTGCAAAGAACTCGGCCCCGCTGCGGGTGTCGCGCCAGCAGCCGTCGTCCGCCCACTTGAAGTGATAGCCGCCCGCGCGCGCCGCCAGCCAGATTTCATGCAACGGTGGCTGCGTGTTCAACACGAGCTTGGAGCCGTTGGGCAGGCTGAGTTCCAGCATGCCGCCGGTGCGGCGCGCGTCGATGTCAACAACGTCCGCCTCCAGCAGCGCATCCGTCACCGCCTCCACGCGCGCCAGCACGGCAGAGGCCTTGGCGTGGAATTCGGCATCGCTGAGCTGAGACATACTGGCTGCATGAAGTCAAAGATTCTTGCCAGTGTAGGTCTCGCCCTGATGGCCCTGGCCGCATTGACGGCATGCGGCCAGAAAGGCCCGCTCGTGCTGCCGGACGCAAGCCCGCCGGCCTCCGCGCCCAGGCGCTGACTCGCCTCAGACTCGCCACTGACTCAGGTCCGCCCTTCCTCCACCGCGTGGCAGGCCACCCGTCTGCTTGGCGAGATCTGGCGCAGCACGGGCACTTCCGCACGGCAGCGCGGGCCGGCCAGCGCGCAGCGCGGATGGAAGGCGCAGCCACTGGGCGGCTGCATGGGGTTGGGCACCTCGCCCTCGATCGGCTGACGCGCCTGCGCACGCGGGTGCAGCTTCGGGATCGCGTCCAGCAGCAGCCGCGTGTACGGGTGCAGGGGCGCCTCGAAGAGGCTGGCCTTGTCCGCCCACTCCACCACGCGGCCCAGGTACATCACGCCGATCTCGTCCGCCATGTGGCGCACCACGGCCAGGTTGTGCGAGATGAGCAGGTAGGTCAGGCTGCGCGCTTGCTGCAGGTCGCGCATCAGGTTCAGCACCTGCGCCTGCACCGACACATCAAGCGCCGAGGTGGGTTCGTCGCAGACCAGGAACTCCGGCGACGTCGCCAAGGCCCGCGCGATCGAGATGCGCTGCCGCTGCCCACCCGAGAACTGGTGGGGGAACTTCTGTCCGTCCTGCGCCCGCAGGCCAACCGACCCCAGCAATTCAGCGACCTTGGCGTCAATCGCCTCGCGGTCGCCGAGAAGCCGGTGCTCCAGCAAGGGCTCGGCCACCGTCTGCGCCACGCGCCAACGCGGGTTCAGCGAGGCATAGGGGTCCTGGAAGATCATCTGCACGCGCCGCCGCCAGGCCTGAGCCTGCGGCTCCGTACCAAGCGCCGTGATCGGCTCGCCGCCGATCTCGACCCGCCCTCGCGTGGGCGGGAGCAGTCCCACCAGCATGCGCGCCACCGTGCTCTTGCCGCAGCCGGATTCGCCCACCAAGGCCACGGTGCTGCCGCGCCGGATGCTGAAGTCCACGCCGTCCACAGCCCGCACCAAGCGCTGTGGCGCTCCGGTCAGCTTGCGCTCAAGCCAGGGTGCCGACACATCGAAGGTCTTGCTGAGGTCCAGCGCTTGCACCAGCACGGCATCCAGAGGCGCGCTCACAGCGGCTCCTGGCAGCGGTTCAGGCGCGTGCAGACGTGCAGGACTCATGGGTGCGCTCCATCAGTCGAGATCGGATGCCAGCAAGCGCTGCGGGTGTGTGCGCCGTCCGCCAACTCCGGGCGCTCTTGATGGCAGCGCTCGCTGGCATGGGTGCAGCGCGGGTGGAAGGCACAGCCCGGCGGGATGGCATCGAGCCGCGGCATGGCGCCGTCAATCTGCGCGAGGCGCGGCCGGGTCTGGTCGGTGTCGGGGATGGAGGCCATCAGCCCTGCGGTGTACGGATGGCTGGGCCGGTGAATCACCTCGGCCACCGGCCCCATCTCCACGATGCGCCCGGCGTACATCACGGCCACACGGTCGCAGGTTTCTGCGATCACGCCCATGTCGTGGGTGATAAGGAGCACCGCCGTGCCCTGCTCGCGGCACAAGCCCCGCAGCAGCGCCATGATCTGCGCCTGGGTCGATACATCGAGGGCCGTGGTTGGCTCGTCGGCCACCACCAGCTTGGGCCCAGCCGCCAATGCGAGCGCAATCACCACCCGCTGCCGCATGCCACCTGACAGCTGATGCGGGTACTGGCCGAGCCGGGCCTCGGCCGCTGGAATGCCGGTGGCCTGAAGCAGCGACAGTGCTCGCGCGCGTGCGGCCGCGGCATCCAAGGGCAAATGGGTGCGGATCGTCTCCACCAACTGATCGCCGATCTTGATCAGCGGGTTCAGCGAGGTCAGTGGGTCCTGGAACACCGCGCCGATCTCGCGGCCACGTATGTGGCGCCACTCAGCCTCGGGCAGCGCGTCGAGCCGGCGCCCGAGCCAATGGATCTCGCCCGCACTGACGCGCCCCGGTGGGTCGAGCAGGCCGATGAGGGCTGCGCCGGTGAGTGACTTGCCCGCCCCGGACTCCCCCACCACGCCCAACACCTCGCCGGCCTGCACGTCGAAGCTCACGCCATCCAGCGCCCGCAGCGTGCCCCGCCGCGATGCAAAGTCCACGCACAGACCGCGCACGCTCAGCAAAGGCTGGGGCGCAGCGGCGGCCGGGGTGTTGGCTTGATCCGTGGTGCTCATAGCAACTTCGGGTTCAGCGCATCGCGCAGCCAATCGCCCAGCAGGTTCACGCTCAAGGCAATCAGGACGAGCATGAGCCCGGGCCAGATCGTGATCCACCACTCGCCGGAGAACAGGAAGTCGTTGCCCACCCGGATCAGCGTGCCGAGAGACGGGCTGGTGGGCGGCACCCCCACGCCCAGGAAAGACAGCGTCGCCTCAGTGAGGATGGCCGAGGCCACCTGGATGGTGGCCAGCACCAGCACCGGGCCCAGGACATTGGGCAGCACATGGCGGCGCATGATGCGCAGCGGACTGACGCCGATCAGGCGCGCGGCCTGCACGTATTCGCGGTCCCGCTCAGCCAGAGTGCTGCCGCGCACCGTCCGCGCGTACTGCGCCCATTCCCTGAGCCCGATGGACAGGATCAACACCACAAAGGCCAGGCTGTCATGCCCGCCACCTTGGGCCGCCAGCAGCGCCCGCCCCAAGCCATCGATGAGCAAAGCAATCAGGATCGACGGGAAGGACAGCACCACATCGCACAGCCGCATCAACACCGCATCCAGACGCCCGCCCACATAGCCTGCCAGCAAGCCGGCACTCACCCCCACCACCATCGACAGCAACACCGCCGCACAGCCCACCGCGAGCGAGATGCGGGCGCCATACATGATGGCCGACAGCAAATCCCGCCCTTGGTCATCCGTGCCCAACAGGTATTTGGCGCTGCCGCCGTCCAGCCATGCCGGCGGCAATCGGGCGTCCAGCAGGTCGAGGCTCGCCAGATCGAACGGATCATGCGGCGCCAACCACGGCGCCAGCACCGCCATGGCCATGCACAACAGCGCCAGCACGGCAGCGGCCATCGCCAGCGGCGAGCCGCAAAAGCTCTGCCACAGCTCGCTCTCGGCCCAGCGCTCACGCCATCCGCGCATCACCGCTTCACGCCTTCGCCCGGTCCGCGCGCAAACGCGGGTCGAGCGCAAAGTAGCTGAGGTCCACGACCAGGTTGATCGTGACGAAGATCAACGCGATGAGGCACAGGTAGGCCGCCATCACCGGCACATCGGCGAACTGCACCGCCTGGATGAACAGCAGGCCCATCCCCGGCCATTGAAAGACTGTCTCGGTGATGATCGAGAACGCGATCAGCGAGCCCAGTTGCAGGCCCATCACGGTCACGACCGGGATCAGCGCGTTGCGCAGCGCATGGCGCAGCAGGATCGTCCCCTGCGACAAGCCACGGGCGCGCGCAAAACGGATGTAATCCGCCCGCAGCACTTCCAGCAACTCAGCCCGCACCAGGCGCACGATCAGTGCCAACTGAAAGACCGACAAGGTCGCCGCCGGCAGGATCAGATGCCGCCAGCCGTCGAGGCTCAACAAACCCGTCGTCCAGCCCCCCAAGGCCACCACCTCACCCCGGCCAAAGCTCGGCAGCCACTTCAGGTGAACCGAAAAGCCAAGGATGAGCAGGATGCCGATCAGGAAAGTGGGCAAGGACACCCCCAGCAGCGAGATCGACATCACCACCTGCGCACTCGGCTTGCCCCGCCGCAATGCGGCCAGCATCCCAAGCGGCAGGCCCAAACTCACCGCCAGCACAGCGGCCGCCAGCGCCAACTCGAGTGTTGCCGGGAAGCGCTCCGCCAGCAGCTCGGCCACGCGACGCCCCTGCCGCAGGCTGACGCCAAACTCGCCCTGAACCGCCTGCCCAACAAAGTGCGCGAACTGCACCGGAAAGGCGCGGTCCAGTCCAAGGCTGCTGCGCAAGGCCGTTCGCTGCGCTTCCGTCGCGTCCTGGCCAAGCAGGTTGGTGACGGGATCGCCGACGTACTGGAACAAGGCAAACGCCACAAAGGCCACGGCCAGCATCACGGCAGCCGCCTGGCTCACTCGGCGAAGAACAAAGGCCCACATCGGCAGTCAACAAAGTCCAGGGACTCGATGGTCGCCAGCCTAACCGCACGGAGCCAGCCCCAAAACAAAAAGGGCCGCTTGCGCGGCCCTTGAGACATTCGCTGACGCGAATCAGAAACGGTGACGCAGACCCAGGGTCACGCCAGTGCGCTTCGAAGCGCCATTGGCGAAGCGGGCAACACCAGCGCTGTTGAAGCTCGAAGAATCCGCTTCGAGATAGGCGTCAGTGCGCTTCGAGAACGCGTAGTCAGCAACTGCCGACCAAAGCGTAAGCTTGCTCTTCGCGCGGCCAGCCGTTTGCGGCGTCTGATCAACCAGATACAGGCTGGTACCCAAGTTCAGCTGAGGAGTCAGTTGGTAAGAGACACCGGCTTGGAACATATTGCGCTTCGACACGTCGTTCGTGAGCGCGTTGTAAGCCGCGCCACCCGCGTTGGCACCGAGAGAGCCGGTAATGCTTGCTTGCAACAAGCTGCCCGTATCAAACTTGTTAGTCGCATACACCACGTTCCAGTGCGCAGGACCAGCCGTGTAGGTCGCTCCAACGATGGTGGCGGTGGCCTTCTTGCCCGAGCTATCGGTCACGCCGAGATAGGTACCAACAACAGCGAACGGGCCGGACGCGTACTTCAACAGGCCACCTGCGCTCTTGTTGTTAGTAGTGGCTTCGCCAGCACTCAGCTGCAGCGAGCCAGAGAGACCGCCCGAAGCGAAGCTGTACTTCACCATGTTGTCCTGGCGAGCACCCAGGGTCATGCCAAGTTCAGGTTTGAAGATTTCAGCGAAGGGGGAATACTTGTAGGACGCCAGCGTCGCGGCGTAGGCATCGAACAGCACGTTGTACTGACGGCCCAGGCGGACAATGCCTGCATTGGTTTGCAAACCAACCCAGGCTTGGCGCCAAAAGTCATTCACACCGCTCGCGTTGACGGACGAGGGGACACCAGTGTCCGAGTTCAGGCGGTGCTCAATATTTGCCAGCGCCTTCATGCCACCGCCCATATCTTCGGTGACATTGATACCCAGTCGGCTTTGCGACATACCGCCGGGAATCAGTTGGCGCTGAGAAGTACCAGCATTGGCATTGGAGGTATAGCGAATACCCGCGTCCATGATGCCGTAGAGGGTCACGCTCGACTGCGCCCATGCAGCCGAAGTGCTGGCGGCCAGAACTGCCAAGGCCAATGAAGCTTTTTTCATCAAATGTCTCCTGGTAGGAAGAATGGCGAACCGGCTTATTGTGATCTATCGAAGTACCTGCGATTCCAGGCTGTTGCGCGCCGCCCACATTCCAGGAGTGCTGCGCGGCAGTGTCGGGGCTTGGCGAAAGCCGCGCCCTGACACCGCCGGCCGCCAGGATCAGAAGCTGTGACGCAGGCCCAGATCAAAGCCGCTGGACTTCTGTCCGGCGGTGACTGCAGGCGAGTTCGTCACAGAGAACTGGCCCTTGCCGTTGTTCTCGATCTGGCTGTAAGTCGTGTAGATCGCCGTGCGCTTGGACAGGTTGTAGAGGTAGCCCAGCGCGAACAGCTTGGCGTCGCCCACGCCGGCCAGTGCCTCGGCCGCCGCGTTGGCCTTGGCGTCGGTGTAACCCGCCGTAATCTGGCCTTGCCCAATTGGCACGATAAGGCCGATGGTGGTAAGGCTCTGCTTGCGATCCAGGTACTTGGTCTCGCCCAGATTCAGTTGCAGCTTGGCTGCACCGAAGTCGTACGCCGCACCAAACACGGTCATGGTGAACTTCTGCTGCAGCGCGCTGGTGGTGCTGTCGTAGCCCAGCCCCAAGTTCAAGCCGCCTTGCTTGAAGCCAAAGCGGAAGCCTTGCATCTTCTTGCCGCCTGAGCTGGTGTTCGTGCTGGGCGACGCGGCCACGTTCGAACCCTCGCCAGCAGCCAGGTCGATCGAACCATAGAAGCCACCAAGATTGCCAGGCAGCACGTAGTTGATCTGGTTGTCGGCGCGGTTCAAGGTGTCCACATTGCTGCCCAGGCCGTTGTAGAGGCGCGAAACGTCACCCAGGCCGGTGGTACCGAAGGGATCGAAGTCGTCCAGGTGCAGGCGCGCCGAGGTCTTGCCGCGCCCCAGGCGCAGCTCGCCAAAGTTGCCCATCAGGCTGACGCTGGAACGCCGGTTCCAGAAACGCAGTGCGTCTCCCTGCGCGCCCGTGTCCGTCGCCACAGCGGCTTCGATCCAAAAGCCGGCCTTCAGGCCGCCGCCCAGATCCTCAACGCCACGAAAGCCCAGCCGGCTGCTGGACAGGCCATCGCTGCCCAGCGACTTGAGCGTCTTGCCGCTGGACTTGGTGTAGCGTGCGGCCGCATCCAGCACACCGAACACCGTCACGCTGGACTGCGCCGCAGCCGTGAGGGACACAAGCATGGCCGCCAAGGCCACCGCAGACTTTTTCATTTGAATGCTCCGAAAGTTCATGGAAACTGCCTCGCGAAACCCTCGCCCCGCAGCAACCCAGTCATTCGAGCAGTCGAATGTGACAAGCTGATCTCACGGCGCCCTGCCGTGCCCTGCTGTCGGCACATCGCCACGTCACACAACCGTCATCCAGCTTCGCTTAAGCATGCAGCGCCGCCATACCCGTATCGACGAGCTTTGCATCGGGCTCGACAACGGCCTTCGCACCCTGTTCGCGCGGGCACACGCCGCACGGCGGTCCCCTGCGGCCGATTTGCCTGAGCCAGCATTGACCGAGGCGGAACGGCAGACCTCCGCCGCGCTGATGCGCGTCAACCACGTGGGGGAGGTGTGCGCGCAAGCGCTTTATCAGTCGCAGGCATTGTGGTCACGGGACGGCGCACATGCTGCCCACTTCCGTGCGGCGGCGGCCGACGAGTGGGACCACCTCGCGTGGACGGCGGACCGGGTTCATCGCCTGCAGGGGCACACCAGCTACCTGAATCCACTGTGGTGGGGCGGCGCCTTCGCTATCGGCAGCCTGGCCGGACTGGCCGGCGACCGCTGGAGCCTGGGCTTTGTGATCGAGACCGAACGCCAGGTTGAAGCCCACCTGGCCAGCCACCTCGACCGTCTGCCTGCGGCCGACCTGCCCTCGCGGGCCATCGTTGACGTGATGAAGGCCGAAGAGGCCGAACACGCCGCCACGGCAGCCAGGGCCGGAGGAGAGACGCTGCCAGCCCCTGTCCAGCAGGCCATGCGTCTGGCGGCCAAGGTGATGACCTCGGTCGCCCACTATCTCTAAGCTCAGACCTCTTCGATTTCGAACGAAGTCGTGATGGCGGCCGTCTTGTCCAGCATGGCGGTGGCCGAGCAGTATTTTTCGTGCGAGAGCGCAATGGCACGCTGGACCGACTCGGGCTTCAGCGCCCGGCCAGTGACCTTGAAATGCAGGTGGATGGCCGTGAAGACTTTGGGATCGGTCGTGGCTCGCTCGGCCTTCAAGCTGACTTGGCAGTCGCGCACGTCCTGACGACCACGCTGCAGGATCAGCACGACATCAAAAGCCGTGCAGCCACCAGCGCCAGCCAGCAGCATTTCCATCGGGCGCGCGGCCAAGTTGTTACCACCGGCTTCCGGCGCGCCGTCCATCTGCAGCAGATGCCCGCTGCCGGTCGTCGCCACAAAGGTCATGCCGCTCGGGCCACCCTTGCCCATCCACTGAACCTTGCATTCCATCGCGGTCTAGAGCTTTTGCTCAAAAAGTTTCACAAAAGAATATTGCGGCGCAGCATACCTGCGTGGCAAACTCGAACCATGCTTTGGTCCACAGACCATTCGCATCTGGCTAAGATGTGAATCGTCTTTGGGAATTCCCAAAGCGACGTTTGTCTCCTCCACCGCCTACTGGTGGATTCAACCCGGACTCGCAAGAGTTCGGGTTTTTTTTCGCCGCAAGCCGCCTGAAGCCGGCCTAAAACCAGCGCCCCCTATGATGCCGGGCCGCCTTTCACTGCCTGGACACCACGCCCATGAGCGCCCGCTCGCGCCGCCCGTCGGCCGCCGCTGCACCAAGCAGCATCGCCCTGCTCCCCACCGCCAACAGCTACCTGCAGCGCATCCTGAATGCGCGGGTCTACGAGGTGGCCAAGGAGACACAGCTCACAGCCGCCCACAAGCTCAGCAAGCGCCTGCACAACAAGGTGTTGCTCAAGCGGGAGGATGAGCAGGCCGTCTTCAGCTTCAAGCTGCGCGGGGCCTACAACAAGATGGCGCACCTGACCGAGGCCCAGCGCGCCAAGGGCGTCATTTGCGCTTCCGCCGGCAACCATGCTCAGGGCGTTGCGTTGTCAGCCAAGCGGCTGGGCTGCCGCGCTGTGATCGTGATGCCGGTCACCACGCCCCAGGTGAAGGTGCAAGCGGTGGCTGCGCTGGGCGGCGAAGTCGTGCTGCACGGCGAGAGCTACAACGATGCCTTTGGCCACGCCCAGCAACTGGAGCGCGCGCAGGGTCTGACCTTTGTCCACCCCTTTGATGACCCTGACGTCATTGCCGGCCAGGGCACCATTGCCATGGAGCTGCTGCGCCAGCATCCAGGCCCGATCGACGCCGTCTTCGTCGCCATTGGCGGTGGCGGGCTGATCTCAGGGGTGTCGGCCTATATCAAGGCCTTGCGCCCGGAGATCAAGGTGATCGGGGTCCAGACCGTGGACTCCGACGCCATGCTGCGGTCCGTCAAGGCCGGCAAGCGGGTGCAACTGAGCGATGTCGGGTTGTTCGCCGACGGGACGGCTGTCAAGCTGGTGGGAGAGGAAACCTTCCGAGTGGTCAAGGAGCTGGTGGACGACTTCATCGTCGTCAACACCGACGAGGTCTGCGCGGCGATCAAGGACGTCTTCGAGGACACCCGCAGCATCCTGGAGCCCTCGGGCGCCATGAGCGTCGCAGCGCTCAAGAAGTATGTGGCCGCCACCGGCGCCAAGGGGAAGAGTCTGGTGGCCATCACCTGCGGCGCCAACATGAACTTCGACCGGCTGCGCTTCGTGGCCGAGCGCGCAGATGTGGGTGAGCAGCGCGAGGCGCTGTTCGCCGTCACCGTCCCGGAAGCGCGCGGTAGCTTCAAGCGCTTTTGCGAGCTGATCGGCAACCGCAGCGTCACCGAGTTCAACTACCGCATCGCCGACGCCAGCCAGGCCCACATCTTCGTTGGCCTGTCGATCCAGAAGCGCGAGGAGGCCGCCAAGTTGGCGCGCACCTTCAAGCGCGCCGGCTTCGAGGCCATCGACCTCACCGACGACGAGCTCGCCAAACAGCATCTGCGCCACATGGTGGGCGGACGCAGCCCCTTGGCCCAGGACGAACGGCTGCTGCGCTTTGACTTTCCGGAACGACCCGGGGCGCTAATGCGCTTCCTGTCGGCCATGCATCCGGACTGGAACATCAGCCTCTTCCACTACCGCAACCAGGGCTCGGACTACGGGCGAATCCTCGTCGGCTTGCAGGTGCCCAAGCGCGATTCCGCCGCGCTTAGTAAGTTTCTTGCGACGCTGAACTACCCTTTCGAGGACGAAACCGCCAATCCGGTCTATCGCATGTTCCTCCGTTGAGTCGAAAATGCGACCCCAGGCGGTCGGACCGCCACTGAGGCCGTTGGCTGGAGACGTTCTGCAGGCGCTGCGGCCTTGGACCGCATGGCCTGACCCTGGAGCACGCTGACATCGATGACCGAGACCGCGCCGCAATCCTTGATTTCGCCCACCTCCAACCCTGAGCTGGAGAGTGCACTGCGTGACCGCGTGGACCGCCGCGCTGCCATCTGTGGCGCGCTAGGCGAGCTGGAGCCGCTGGCTGTCCGCCTCGGTTTGATCCAAAACTCCCTGACGCCGCGTTTCCGCGACCCGGTGCTGGCGATGTTTGCGGCCGACCATGGCCTGGCCGTCGAGGGCGTGTGCAACCAGACCGCCTCGGGCCTGCTGCGCCCCACCAAGGAACAGGTCCACATGGCGCTGCACGCCCAGCTGCCAGTGGCCGTGTTCGCGCGCCTGCAGGGCCTGCACCTGACGGTGGTGGACTGCGGTGTGGCCGACAACCTGGCACCGCACGCGCGCCTGATGGCCCGCAAGATCGCCCATGGCACGCGCAACGCCAAGTCCGCCCTCGCGATGAGCCTGGAACAAGCCCACGCCGGTGTGCGGGTGGGCATGGAGATCGCCGACAACCTGCCTGGCAACGCCCTGGCCTGCTCGGGCCTTGGTGTGGGCGCTGCCGAGAGCGCCGCGCTGGTGCTTTCGCGGCTGTCCGACCAATCGGTGCGCGAGTTCGTCGTTTCAGGCCCGCAGATGCGGCAGGACGAACTCGTCCACCTGCTCGACGTCCTGCACGCCGCCCTGACCCGTCACCGCGATGCGCTGAGCCCGATGGAAGTGCTGGCGGCCCTTGGCGGCTTCGAGGTGGCCGTCATGGTGGGTGCCATGCTGGTGGCGGCCAGCAAGCGCAGCCTGATCATCGTGGACGGCATCGCCGCCTGCGCGGCACTCAAGGTGGCCTCGCTGATCTGCGCGCCCGTCACCGACTACGCCGTCTTCTGCCGCAGCCGCGTGCACCGCGGGCTCGACGAAGCGCTCTCGCTGTTCCACTCGTCCGCACTGCTGGAGCTGGGCATGGACTGCGCCGATGGCACCGGCGCCGCGCTGGCCTGGCCCATGATCCGCGCTGCGGCCGCCTTGCTCAGCGACCTGCACGAAAGCAATGAGGGCCGCCTCTCCAGCCGCCCCGACCCCAACAGCGCGCAGTTGCCCACGCTCAGCTAATTACTGAGTGGGATTGCGCTGCCGCGTCGGCGCTCCAGGTGCCGGTGCAGATTGATCACCAGCCGATGCTTCACCGCCCAGCACAGTGGCCGAGGGCGCTGCCGGTGGCAGATTGCCCGTCGCGGCCGCCGGCTGGGCTTGCATCTGCAGCACCTGGGCGGGGGCCTGAGCATCCACACCCAGGCTGGCGCTTCGGGCGTCCACGCGCAGCAGGCGCAATTCGCCATCCACCTTGGCGCCCACCCGAACGGTGCGCACCACGCCATCCACCTCGATCAGGGCCACCCCTTCGCCGGCACGCGCAGCACGGTCCGACTTCGGGGCCACCACGCCCACCAGGCGCAGGCGGCTTGACACGGCGGCACTGTCATCCTGGGCTGGGTCCGCAGCCACCGGCGTCGCTCCCAACAGCCGCGTCAGGTCTGCACGCACGGGCTGAGAATCCGTCGCGGCCAGCGCATGGCTCGGCGTGGCCAGAGGCTGCGCTACAGCCAGCAGCAACCAGTACACGGAGGAGGCTCCGAGCAGGGTCCAGACGATGAAGGTCATCAGGCGGGGCAACATGCTGCCGATTATGATGCGTCGCCCTGCCGGACCACCGCCACTGACCATGCTTGCACCCTCTCGCTCTGCCCCGTGCTTTCGTCAGCAGCGCACGCGCGGCTTCACCCTGATCGAGCTGCTGGTGGTGCTGGTCATCATCGGAGTGCTGGCCGCCCTCGTCGTGCCCAATGTGCTGGACCGCGCGGACGACGCCAAGGTCACCGCCGCGCGCACGGACGTCAACAACCTGATGCAGTCGCTCAAGCTTTACAAGCTGGACAACCAGCGCTTCCCGAGCGCCGAGCAAGGCCTGGAGGCTCTGGTGCGCAAGCCCACCGCCGGCACGCCCCCGCCCAACTGGCGGCCCTATCTCGACAAGCTGCCCAACGACCCCTGGGGCCGGCCCTACCAGTACGCCAACCCGGGCGTGAAGGGCGAGGTCGACGTCTACAGCTTTGGCGCCGATGGCCGCGCCGGTGGCGAAGGACGTGACGCCGACATCGGCTCCTGGCAGTGACGCGGTGCTGAAGCGCGGGTGGCAAGCCGGCTTCACACTGATCGAACTGCTGGTCGTGGTGGCCTTGATCGCCATCGCCACGGCCACCTTGAGCCTTGCGCTGCGTGACCCGGCCGAGAGCCAGTTGCGCCGCGAGGCCGACCGCCTCACCGCCCTGCTCGAAGCCGCCCGTGCCGAAAGCCGCGCCTCCGGGCTCGCGGTGCGCTGGCGCCCGACCGGCAACGAGCCTGGTGAGCAATTCCGCTTCGAGGGCCTGCCGCGCAGCATCCAGTTGCCCAGCCGTTGGCTCGGCGACCCGGTGGCCGTCAGTATCGAGAACGCGCGCGTGCTCGTTCTCGGCCCCGAGCCCCTGATCCCGCCGCAACGCCTCACGCTCCAGCTCGGACGCCAGCGCGTGCTGCTGGCCAGCGATGGCCTGTCGCCGTTTGAAATCGTTGAGAGCGGCGCACTGTGAACCCAGGCCGTCAGCGTGGCTTCACCCTCATTGAAGTGCTGGTGGCCCTGGTCATCGTGGCCATCGCGCTCGGAGCCGGCATCAAGGCGGCTGGCGCACTGACCGACAACGCCGAGCGCTTGGCCCGCGTGACCGCCGGCCAGTGGTGTGCCGAGAACCGCCTCACCGCGCTGCGTCTGAGCAAGTTGCCCCCCGAGCTCGGCGAACAGCCCTTTGGCTGCGAACAGCTCGGCCAGCAGTTCGCGGGCGTGCTGCGCGCCAGCCCCACGCCCAACCCGTTGTTCCGCAGGGTCGATGCCGAGGTGCGCGATGCCCAGGGCCTGCCGGTGATCACGGTGTCGACCATCATTGGACAGTTCTGATGCGCAGCCAGCACGGCTTCACGCTCGTCGAGGTGCTGGTGGCGCTGGTCATCATGGCCACCATGGCCGCCATGTCCTGGCGCGGCCTGGACGCCCTCACCAAGACGCGGGAAGTTGCACAGCACCGCCTGGCCCAGACCGCACGCCTGCAGACCGTGCTGGACCAGTGGGAAACCGACCTGCGCGCGCTGCAAGACAGCAAGAGCGAAGTGCCCCCACTCAGTTTCGACGGCGGCACCCTGACGCTCACCCGTGCAACGCCCGACGGCTTGCAGGTCGTTGTCTGGAGCCTGCGCGAAGGGACGGTCTACCGCTGGGCCAGCGCGCCACTGCGCACGCTCAACGAGGTGATCGGTGAACGTCAGCGCGGCCAGCAAGCGCTGGCCCAGCGCAACCAGGCGCTGCGGGCGTTGGAGGGCGTGGCCGGTTGGCAGTTCTATTGCTTCCGCGGCAATGCGTGGTCCAACTGTCTTTCCAGTGCTGACGAGGTGCCCGACCAGGCACCCATCCCGAAGAACGCGCTGCCAAGCGGTCTGCGCATGCAGATGCAGTTCGCTCCTGGCGCGGGGCTGAACGGCAGCCTGGTCCGGGAAATCGAGTTGGCGGCGCCATGACCACCGTCCAACGCCGCCGCCTGTCTGCTCTAACCGGCGAACGCGGCGCCGCACTCCTGACGGCCATGATCATCGTGACCCTGGTTGCCAGCCTCGCGGCCGGCATGGTGTGGCAGCAGTACCGCGCGGTGCAGACCGAGGCGGCTGACCGCGCGCGAGCCCAGAGCGGCTGGATCCTGGTTGGCGCCCTGGATTGGGCGCGGCGCATCCTGCTGGAGGACGCCAAGGGCGACCAGGAAAAGCCCCCCGCCACCGACCACCTCGGCGAAGTCTGGGCCGTGCCCTTGGCGGAATCGCGCCTCTCCACCTTCCTCGCGGCCGACCGCACGGTGGGCGCGGACGACGGGCCCGAGGCCTTCCTCTCCGGCTCGATCGTGGATCTGCAGTCGCGCTACAACCTGCGAGCCGTTCTTGGGGGCGACAAGGTCGCGCCCGTGGAACGGCAGACCCTGGAGCGCTTGTGCCAGTCAGCACAGCTGCCCAGTTCGCTGGCCAGCGTCATCATCGATCGGCTGCGCGGCAGCTTTGGCTCCGCACCACGCGAGGCTGCAGATGGAAAGCCCGGTAGCCCCGCCGTGCCTCCGGATGGCAGCGTCCAGCCCATCAATCTCAGCCAGCTCACCTGGCTCGGCATTCCGGCCGACGCCGTTGAGCGTCTGCGTCCTTTCGTCGTGCTGCTGCCCCGGCCCACCGCCGTCAACCTCAACACCGCACCGCGCGAGGTGGTGGCCGCCGTCATCGACAAGGCCAGCCTGGCCGACGCCGAACGCATCGTCCAGGAGCGCTCGCGCACGCGGCTGCGCACGCTGGAGCAGGCCAAGCGCCTGCTGCCCCCGGATACCGACCTCTCCCCCGACCGCGTCGGCGTCGCCAGCAGCTTCTTTGAGGTGACCGGGCGCCTGCGCCTGGAAGAAAGGCTGTTGGAGCAGCGTTCGATCATCGAACGCCGGGGGCTGGAGATGCGTGTCATCGCGCGCTACCGGGCCTCGCAACTGCTCGATCAGCCCCTCGGGGGCCGATCCTAGGAGGCTGTCGGGCTTTGGGCCGGCGGCGCGCCGGGGCGAGTTGCGGGGCCATGCGTCGTTGCCGGCTCGTTGTTGGGGCCGATCCAACGCCTCGCCGACGCCTAGCCTGGCCCCGCAACTCGCCCCGGCGCGCCGCCGGCCCAAAGCCCGACAGCCTCCTAGAATCCGCGCTTCATGGCCACCCTGCTCGTCCTGCTGCCTCCTCGCCCACGCCTGCGTGCTCAGAGCCTGAACGCCATGGCCCGCGAGGGCGACATCGAGTTCGACTGGTTGCTCACGCCGGATGGCCGGAGCGTGTCTGCCGAAGGTCGCAACTTGCCAGCCGCATTGCCACATGCCGACAACGTCGTCGCCGTCATGGCCGAGAACGACGTGAGCTGGCGGCGCGTCGAGCTGCCCAAGGCCGGCCGCCAGATGCGCGCCGCCCTGGCCGGCAAGCTGGAAGAAAGCCTGCTCGACGAGCCCGAGAACCTGCACTTCGCCCTTGAGGCGGATGCGACCCCCGGCGACACCGCGTGGGTCGCCATCACCGCGCGCAACTGGCTTGCCGAGTTGCTGGGCCAGTTGGAAGGCGCGCAGATCTTTGTGGACCGCGTGGTGCCGTCTGCAGCGCCCGACCTGCCGCCCGGCGGCCACTTTCACGACGCCAGCACCGATGGCTCCTGCCTCGTCGAGTTGAGCTGGACCCACGCCGAGGGCGTGGCCTCGCTGCCCATTGGGGGCTCGCTGGCGCGCCAGTTGCTCTCGCCCGCCAGTGTCGAAGGCACGCGCTGGACCTCGGCGCCCGGCGTTGTCGCGCTGGCCGAACGCTGGCTGGGAGCATCTGTCCCCGTGCTCGGCCGTCAAGGGCGGGCGCTGGCCGCGCTTCAGACCGGCTGGAACCTGCGCCAGTTCGATCTCGCTCCCAAGGCCCGGGGCACCAAGGCGCTGTGGCAGTTCCTGCGCACCTTCCTACGGCCGCAGTGGCGCCTGGTGCGCTGGGGCCTGGCGGTGCTGCTCCTGCTCGAACTGTTGGGGCTCAACCTGCGGGCCTGGCGTCTGCAACATGAGCTGACGGCCCAGCAGGACGCCATCAACGCCACGCTCAGCAGCACCTTTCCCCACGTCCGCGCCATCCTGGACGCCCCCATCCAGATGCAAAAGGAACTCGACCTGCTGCGCCAGCGCAGTGGCGCGCTGGGTGAGCAAGACTTCGAGACCCTGCTGGCCGCAGCCGCGACCGCGTGGCCGGCTGACCGTGGCCCGGCCGACATCCTGGCCTTCGAGCCCGGGCGACTCATCTTCTCCGACCAAGGCTGGAGCCCCCAACAGGTCGACGCCCTGCGCAGCCAGCTGCGCAGTGAGGGCTGGGCGCTGGAAGCCAGCGACGGTCGCCTCGTCATCAGCCGTCCAACGCGCCCATGAGAAGCACCGCCGCCTCCCCCCTCGCCCGCGCTCGCACGGCCTTGGCTCAGGCCCAGGAGCAGGCCAGCGCGCGCTGGTCGCGCCTGGCTGAACGCGAGCAGCGCCTGCTGACCCTGGCCGGCGCCGCCCTCGGCCTGTTGCTGACCTACACCGTCCTCATCGCGCCGGCCCAGCGCACCTTGCGCAATGTGCCCGTACAGCTCGAAGCGGTGGAGCGGCAGCTGCAGACCATGCAGGCCCAGGCCGCCGAAGCCCGGCTGCTGGCCGCCAGCCCCAGCGTGCCCGCTGCCGATGCCCAGGCCGCGCTGTCCGGCGCCACGGATCGCCTGGGCCCCAAGGCCCAACTTCACATGCGCGGCGAGCACGCCGTGCTGATGCTGAGCGGCGTGCCCAGCGAAGCCCTGCAAGCCTGGCTCGGCGAAGTGCGCGCCGCCGCGCGCGCCCGGCCCGTCGAGGCGCAGCTGACGCGCTCGCCCCAGGGCTTCACCGGGAGCATCGTGCTCAGCCTTGGAGGTGGCGCTTGAAGCCCGCCCTGCCGCGCCGCTGGGCGATTGCTGGCGGTCTGCTCGGGGTGCTGATCGGCCTGGTGTCCTTTGCGCCAGCCAGTTGGTTGGCCCAGGCGCTGGCCTCGGCCACGGGCAGCCATGTGCTGCTGACCGATGCGCGCGGCACCGTCTGGTCGGGCTCCGGCGTGCTGGTGCTGACGGGCGGCGACGGCAGCCGCGACGCCACCAGCCTGCCCGGCCGCATCAACTGGAAAACGGGCCTTCAAGCCGGCGGCGTGCGGCTGCTGGCCAGCCAGGCCTGCTGCGTCAATGGCGAGCTGGAGCTGCTGATCCAGCCCGGCCTGGGTCGGCTGGCCATCACGGTGGCCAACCGCAGTGACTGGCTGGTGCGCGTACCCGCCGCCTGGCTGGCAGGCCTGGGCACGCCTTGGAACACCCTGCAGCTCAGCGGCAGCCTGCGCCTGCAAAGCCGTGACCTGCAGTTCGAGCGCATCGAAGGGCGCTGGCTGCAGCGGGGCTCCGCCCAATTCGACCTGGTCAACCTCTCCTCGCGCGTCTCGACGCTGGCACCGCTGGGCAGCTACCGCTTCAGCGTGGTGGCCGACGCCGCCAATGCCGGCACCAGCCTGTTGCAGCTCAGCACGCTGGACGGTGCACTGCTGCTGACCGGGCAAGGCCAGCTCTCGCCCAACGGCAAGAGCCGCTTCCAGGGCGAGGCCAGTGCGGCGCCCGGGCGCGAGGAAGCGCTGAACAACCTGCTCAACATCATCGGCCGGCGGCAAGGCCCGCGCTCGATCCTCACACTCGGATGACGCCCATGAATGCCACCCCCTGGCTTGCAGCCATCCCCACCGCCATCGCCCTGCTGGGCGCAGCCCAGGCCCAGATGCCGGGTGGCGCGCCCACCGCACCCCGAAGTGCACGCGGGCCCGCCGTCAAGGCCGCCACGCCAGTGACGCTGAACTTCGTCAACGCCGACATCGAGGCCGTGACGCGCGCCATGGGCGTGATGCTGGACCGCCAGATCGTCATCGATCCGCGCGTCAAAGGCGTGATCACCGTCTACAGCGAGCAGCCCGTCAGCCCGCGCGACGCCTACCTCAACTACCTGGCCGCGCTGCGCGGCCTCGGGTTCACCGTGGTTGAGAACGCCGGCCTGCTCAAGGTCGTGCCCGAGCCCGACGCCAAGCTGCAAACCGGCGCCGTGGCCATCGAACCCACCCAGGTGCGCGGCGACCAGATGCTGACGCAGATCTACCGTCTCAACCACGAGAACGCCAACAACCTCGTGGCGGTGCTGCGGCCCTTGATCAGCCCCAACAACACCATCAACGCCAACCCGGGCAACAACACCCTCGTCATCACCGACTACGCCGACAACCTGCAGCGCATCGCCAAGATCATTGCCGCCATGGACACCCCCGGTGCCGGCGACATCGAGCTGGTGCCGCTCAAGCACGCAGTGGCCGCCGACCTGGCGCCCCTGGTGCAAAAGCTGCTGGACGGCATCGCAGCCGCGCCCGGTGGTGCGGCGCCGGGCGGTGTGGGTGGCATGACCGTGCTGGTGGACCCGCGCTCCAACGGCCTGATCCTGCGCGCGCCGAATAGCGCCCGTCTGGCCGCCACGCGCGCCATGGTCGAAAGGCTCGACCAGCCCGCCTCGGACGCCGGCACCAGCATCCGCGTGGTCTACCTGAAAAACGCTGATGCCGTGAAGCTCGCCACCGTGCTGCGCGCGGCTTTCGGCGGCGCCTCGGGCTCGGGCGGGGGCACGACCGGCAGCTACACCAGCACCACCTCGGCCACGCAGCAGGCGGCCAACACCCAAGGCGGCGTGCAGACCGGCGCCGCCATGTCCGCCGCCGCCACCACGCCGGTGGCCCAGAGCGCCAGCCCCTCGACCGGCGGCATCGTGCAGGCCGACCCCGCCACCAACTCGCTGATCATCACCGCCGCCGAGCCGCTCTACCGCCAGATGCGCCAGGTCATCGACCAACTCGACGCGCGCCGCGCCCAGGTCTACGTCGAGTCCATGATCGTCAAGATCGACAACTCGCAGGCCGCGCAGATCGGTGTGCAGTGGCAGAACATCTTCGGCAGCAAGGGTGACAGTGCCATCCAAGGCGCGGGCACCAACTTCGGCACCGGCCTGGCCAACATCATCAACGGCACGGCGGCCGTGGCCAATGGGCGAAGCGGCATCGCCACCGCGCTGGGCACCAGCTCCGTGCCTTCGGGCCTCAACTTCGGCTTGCTCAAGAAGGTGGGCGACTTCTACACGCTCGGGGCCATGGCCAACTTCTTCGAAGGCCAGAGCGGCGCCAACGTGCTGTCCACACCCAACCTCGTCGCGCTCGACAACGAAGAGGCCAAGATCGTCATCGGCCAGAACGTGCCCTTCGTGACCGGCTCCTATGCCAGCACCGGCACCACCGGCTCGGTCAACCCCTTCACCACCGTGGACCGCAAGGACGTGGGCCTGACCCTGCGCATCAAGAGCCAGATCGGCGAGGGCGGCACCGTGCGCATGATCGTCTACCAGGAGAACTCGTCCGTGGTGCCGGGCTCCAGCGGCACCACCGGCCCCACGCTCGACAAGAGCGCCATCGAGACCTCGGTGGTGGTGGACGACGGCGACATCATCGTGCTCGGCGGCCTGATGAAGGACGAGTACACCGACGGCGCCGACGGCGTGCCCGGGCTGTCCAAGATCCCACTGATCGGCAGCCTCTTCAAGAGCGAGAACCGCAAGCGCGTGAAGACCAATCTGATGGTCTTCCTGCGGCCGGTGGTGATGCGCACGGCCCAGGCCGCCAACGAGCTGTCCATGTCGCGCTACGAGGCCATCCGCGGCGCGCAGCAAGCGCCGCTGCCCACCGACAAGAGCGTGCTGCTGCCGAGCACCGGCACCCCCGTGCTGCCCGAGCCGGCCGCCAGCAAGCCGGCCGCGAACTGACCGCCCGAGCACCATGGCCACCCGGCACCCCCTGCCCTACGCCTTCGCCAATGCACACACCGTGCTGCTGGAGGACGACGGCCAGCAGCTCACGCTGTGGGCACCGCCCGAGCTGAGCCTGGCCACGCTGTCCGAGCTTCAGCGCCAGTACGCGATCGACCGCATCGAGACCGAGGCCCCCACCAGCCTCGCCGACCGCATCAACACCACCTACTCGGGCAGCGAGTCCAGCGCCGCCACGGTGGTCGGCGAGGTCGAGAGCGCGGTGGACCTGTCGCGCATGATGCAAGACCTGCCCGCCGTGGAGGACCTGCTGGAGGCCGCCAACGACGCGCCCATCATCCGCATGCTCAACGCCCTGCTCACGCAGGCTGCCAAGGACGGCGCGAGCGATATCCACATCGAGCCCTATGAGCGCGCCAGCGCCGTGCGCTTCCGCGTGGACGGCACGCTGCGCGAGGTGGTGCAGCCCAACCGGGGCCTGCATGCCGCGCTGATCTCGCGCCTCAAGATCATGGCCGAGCTCGACATCGCCGAGAAGCGCATGCCGCAGGATGGCCGCATCTCGCTGCGCATCGGCGGCCGCGCCATCGACGTGCGCGTCTCCACCCTGCCCAGCGCCCATGGCGAGCGCGCCGTGCTGCGCTTGCTCGACAAGTCCGAATCCAAGTTCACGCTCGAAGGCCTGGGCATGGACGGCGAGGTGTTGACGCGCTTCAAGCAGCTCGTCCAGCAGCCACACGGCATCGTGCTCGTCACCGGCCCCACGGGCTCAGGCAAGACGACCACGCTCTACGCCGCGCTGCAGACCGTGGACACCACCACGTCCAATGTGCTGACGGTCGAAGACCCCATCGAGTACGAGCTGCCGGGCATCGGCCAGACCCAGGTCAACGCCAAGATCGACCTCAGCTTTGCCAAGGCCCTGCGCGCCATCCTGCGCCAGGACCCGGACGTGATCATGATCGGCGAGATCCGCGACTTCGAGACCGCGCAGATCGCCATCCAGGCCTCGCTCACCGGCCACCTGGTGCTGGCCACGCTGCACACCAATGACGCACCCAGCGCCGTCACGCGGCTGATCGACATGGGCGTCGAGCCCTTCCTGCTGTCGTCCTCGCTGCTGGGCGTGCTGGCCCAGCGCCTGGTGCGGCGCCTGTGCCCGCAGTGCCGCACGCTCGGTGCCGATGGACATTGGCATCCGGTGGGTTGCGAGGCCTGCGGCCACACCGGCTACAAGGGCCGCACCGGCGTCTACGAGCTGATGGTGGCCAACGACACCGTGCGCGCGCGCATCCACGAGCGCGCCTCCGACGCCGAGCTCACCGACGCCGCACGCGCCAACGGCCTGCGCGCCATGCGCGAGGACGGCGAACGCCTGATCCGCGACGGCGTGACCTCGCTGGAAGAAGTCTTGCGCGTCACACGCGACTAGCCCGGTGCCCGCCTACAAATACCAAGCCCTCACCGACGCCGGCCGTCAGACCAGCGGCCTGCTGGAGGCCGACAACCCGCGTGCCGCGCGCGCGCAGTTGCGGGCCCAGGGGCTGACGCCGCTGCAGGTCGAGGTCGTGCAGCAGCATGGCCAGGCCGAGGGCAGCCGCTTCACGCGCCGGGTGTTCTCCAACACCGCGTTGACCGTCTGGACGCGCCAGCTCGCAGGGCTGGTCGGGTCGGGCCTGCCCATCGAGCGGGCGCTGACCGCGCTGGCCGACGAGTCCGAAGACCCGCGCCAAGCCGAGCTGATCAGCCAGCTCAAGGCCGAGGTGAATGCCGGCTCCACGTTTGCCCGCGCGCTGGGCACGGCGCCGCGCGAATTTGATGACGTCTACCGCGGCGTGGTGGCAGCCGGAGAGCAAAGCGGCGCCCTGGGCCTGGTGCTGGAGCGCCTGGCCGACGATCTGGAAGAACGCCAGGCGCTGCGGGCCAAGGTGATCGGCGCCCTGCTCTACCCGGCCGTGGTGTCGCTGATGTCGCTGGTCATCGTGACCTTCCTGCTCACCTATGTGGTGCCGCAGATCGCCACCGTCTTCACCAGTTCCAAGCGCGCACTGCCGCTGCTCACCACGGTCATGCTGGCCATCAGCGACGCCGTGCGGGCCTGGGGCTGGCTGGGCCTGGTGGCGCTGGTGGCCGGTGGCGTGGCGCTGCGGCTGGCGCTGCGGGCGCCGGCCTTCCGGCTGCGCTTTGACGCGGGCGTGCTGCGCCTGCCGCTGCTGGGCCGCCTGGCCCGGGGCTACAACGCAGCGCGCTTTGCCGGCACCCTGGCCATGCTGGCCGGTGCGGGCGTGCCCATCCTCAAGGCCCTGCAGTCGGCAGCCGAGACGCTCTCCAACCACGCGATGCGGGCCGACGCGATGGATGCCCTGGTACAGGTGCGCGAAGGCGCGCCGCTGGGTTCGGCCCTGGCCGGCAAGAAGCGCTTCCCTGGCCTGATCGCGATGTTCGCCCGCCTGGGCGAGCAAACCGGCGAGCTGCCCGACATGCTGGGCCGCTGCGCGCGCCAACTGGGCGCCGAAGTGCAGCGACGGGCCATGGCGGCAGCCACGGTGCTGGAGCCGCTGCTGATCGCCGTCATGGGCCTGGTGGTGCTGCTGATCGTGCTGGCGGTGTTGATGCCGATCATCCAACTCAACACCTGGGTGAAATAGGCCCACCCCCTACCGCAGCGCAGCTGCGGCCCCCTCAAGGGGGCACTCCCGACGGACCGGCGGAGCCGGATCCGTGGGAGTCGCTGGAGGGGCGGCGGCGCGGAGCGCGCCTTTTTGGGGTGGCGCTGATCGCGCGATCGGTTGCTTGAGCGGCACTCCACGCGGTCTTCGGAGGTTCACACGTCGGGGTCGATGGAGCTAGCCCGGGAACGGGTGGGGAATTGCGCTTTTCGGCGGGGTGGGTGGCGTGCTAATTTTGGGTCGACGCCACTCTTCAGAGACGAGGTCCCTGGCATGAGCAGCAACGCGCTCACCTGTGTCGGCATGCGCATCCCGGTTGCGCGGATGCGGAGCATTTATCGGTTGGAGGAGGTCTCGCAGCGGCTGGAGAAGCTGCCGGCGCGGGACCACGAGAGCTTGCGGGCCACCTACGAGCGCATGCTCGAAAAAGGCGAGGCGCGCTTCCAGGTCAAGCCCTCGGGGCTGCCGGCGATGGAGTCGCTCTACGACGAGCTGCCCAACTTCCACGAGGTGCTGGACGACGTGCGGCGCCAGATTGCGCTGTGCGAGGCCAGCAGCGATGCGCTGGAGATCACGCCGCTGCTGCTGCTCGGGCCACCGGGCGTGGGCAAGACGCACTTTGCGCGCCAGTTGGCAGAGCTGCTCGGCACGGGCATGGGCTTTGTGTCGATGAGCTCGCTGACCGCCGGCTGGGTGCTGTCCGGCGCCTCCAGCCAATGGAAGGGCGCGCGGGCCGGCAAGGTCTTCGAGGCCCTGGTGGAGGGCGACTACGCCAACCCGGTGATGGTCATCGACGAGATCGACAAGGCCGGCGGCGAGGCCGCTTACGACCCGCTAGGCTCGCTCTACAGCCTGCTGGAGCACGACACCGCCAGCAAGTTCATCGACGAGTTCGCCGAGGTGCCGGTGGACGCCAGCCAGGTGATCTGGGTGGCGACAGCGAACGATGCGCACGCCATCCCCGAGCCCATCCTCAACCGCGTCAACGTCTACGAGGTCAGCGCGCCAGACTTTGAGGCCGCACGCGCCATCGCACGGCGCCTCTACGAGAAGCTGCGCAGCAGCCACGACTGGGGCCGCAGCTTCGATACCGATCCCACTGACGCCGTTCTCGACCGCATGGCCGAGCTGGCCCCGCGCGAGATGCGCCGCGCCTGGATGACGGCCTTTGGCAATGCCCGGCTGGCCAAGCGCGCCACCGTCCTCACGGAGGACCTGCCCGCCGCTGGCAGCAAGCGCGGCAAGATCGGCTTCATGCAGTAGCTGGCATGCAAGCGGCAGGGGCAGGCAGCGCCACAATCGCGCCATGCCCGCCACCCTGCACGGTCAACTCGTCGTCGCCATCTCGTCCCGCGCGCTGTTCGACTTTGAAGCCGAGAACGAGGTCTTTGAAGCCGGCGACGATCGCGCCTACATGGCCCTGCAGCAGGCCCGGCTCGACGAGCCTGCGCCGCCCGGCGTGGCCTTCTCGTTGGTGAAGAAGCTGCTGGCCTTCAATGCCGACGGCGAGAAGCGCGTCGAGGTGGTGGTGCTGTCGCGCAATGACCCGATCTCGGGCCTGCGCGTGTTCCGCTCGGCGGCGCATTACGCGCTGCCCATCGAGCGCGGCGTGTTCACGCGCGGGCAGTCGCCCTGGCGCTACCTGCGGCCGCTGTCCAGCCAGCTCTTCCTGTCGGCCAACGACGACGACGTGCGCCAGGCGCTGGCCGCTGGCGTGGCCGCTGCGCGGGTGATGCCGCTGTCGCGCCAGGCCAGCAGCGCGCACCCGCAGGAGCTGCGCATCGCCTTTGACGGCGACGCGGTGCTGTTCTCCGACGAGGCGGAGCAAGTCTTCCAGCGCGATGGCCTGCAGGCCTTCCAGGCCCACGAGCAGGCACGCGCACACCAGCCGCTGCCGGCCGGCCCTTTCAAGCCCGTGCTGGAGGCGCTGCGCCGCCTGCAGGCCGCCACGCGCAGTGGCATGCGCGTGCGCACCGCCCTCGTCACGGCGCGCAGCGCACCTGCGCACGAGAGGGCCATCCGCACGCTGATGAACTGGCAGATCGAGGTGGACGAAGCCATGTTCCTCGGCGGCCTGGCCAAGGGCGAGTTCCTGCGCGAGTTTGAGCCTGACTTTTTCTTCGACGACCAGGCCGGCCATGTGGCCAGCGCGGCTGCGCATGTGCCGGCAGGCCAAGTGGCGGCAGGCGTGGCGAGCTGAACACGCACACGGGTGCTTTCGCGGATTGCCCTGGCGCGCACTTGCGCCGAGAGTTGCAAAGGTCGCGCCGCAGCACCGCCAGCCCCGCGCCGCCGACTTGCCCTGGAGGGGCCGATGACCTCACCCAACCGCAGACAGCTGCTCCTGGCGGGCCTGTCCGGAACCAGCCTCAATGCGGGCGCCAGCAGCCCGCAGCAGGTGATCTACCCGGCACCCGAGACCCCGCAGGACTCGCGCGCTGACGACCTCGTCGTGCTGCTGCGCGCGGCGCTGGAGCGCACGCTGCCCACGCACGGGCCCTACCGCCTGGCGCCGGCCACGCAGTTCATGACCTTGACGCGTGTGCTGCGCGAGCTGCGGCCCAATGGCCTGGCCACGGTGGGCTGGGTATCGCCGGTGATCCAGGAGTACGCGCAGCTGCTGCCCATCAAGGTGGACACGCGCCGTGGCCTGCTGGGCCTGCGGCTGCTGCTCATCAAGGGCTCGCGGCAGGCCGAGTTCGACCGCGTGCGCGCGCTGGCTGACCTGCGCCGCTTCAGCCTGGGCCAGGAGGTGAGCTGGCCCGATGCGCGGATGTTCGAGGCGCTGGGTATCAAGGTGGTGCGCTCAACGCATTACCGCAATATGTTCCGCATGTTGATGGCCGACCGGTTCGACGCTTTCCCGCGTGGCGTGAACGAAGCCTTTGACGAGCAGCAGGCCCATGTGGCCGAGTTGCCCGACCTGACCGTGGACAAGAGCCTCTTGCTGCACTTTCCGTGGCCTTTCCACTTCGTCGTGGGGCCGCACAACACGGCGCTGGCCGAGCGCCTGGAGCTGGGCCTGAAGCTGCTGGCCGCCGATGGCAGCTTTGACCGGCACCTGTGGGACTTCCATGGCGACGCCGTGCGTCGCGCCAAATTGCGCGAGCGCCAGCTGATCTGGCTGGGCCAAGGCCGGCCGGATGGCGCTCAGAGCAAGAGCGACCTGGAGTTCTGGCTGCGCGAGCCGCCGCCCAAGGACGTGCGGCCGCGCAGCCGCAACGGCTGATCAGCGCGGCTCGCTGGCCGCCGATGCCGCCGATGCCGCGGGTGAGGCGGACTCGGCGGTGGCTGCCGCGCCGATGCGCGCCAGTGCGGCGTCGCCAGTGAACTCCTCGTAGAACCAGTCCTCACCCACCTGGGTGAGCCCGGCGGCAGGCGGGGCCAACGGGTCGGTCGGGATGCCCTTGAGCGCCTCACGCATCGTTGCCACCCAGACGGGCAAGGCCAGGCCACCGCCGGTCTCGCGTTCGCCCAGCGATTTGGGCGTGGGGTAGCCAATCCAAACGGCCCCCACGCGCGAGCGCTGGAAGCCGACGAACCAGGCGTCGACGGCGTCATTGGTAGTACCGGTTTTGCCGTACAGGTCCCAGCGGCCCAGCATCTGGCTGGCGCGCGCGCCGGTGCCGTCGCGCATCACACCCGACAGCAATTGCGCCGTCATGAAGGCGTTGCGCTCGCTGACAGCCTCCTTGGGCTCGGGCGGGGCCTCGGCCTTCCAGATCGTGATGCCTTGGGCGTCTTCGATGCGCTCGATCAGCCGCGTGGCGGCGATGCGGCCGCCATTGGCAAAGGCGCCATAGGCCCGCGCCATCTGCAGCGGCGTGGCGGCGCCGGTGCCCAGGGCCAGCGTGAGGTTGAGCGGCTGGCGCTCTTCCTCAAGCTCGAAGCGCGCGGCCCAGGCGCGTGCGCGCTGCGGCCCGATCTCCTGCACCAGGCGGATGGTCACCATGTTCTTGGAACGCGCCAACGCCTCGCGCAGCGAGAGGCTCTCCTCGTACCTGCCGTCGTAGTTGCGCGGCGCCCAGTCGCCGATCTCGATGGGCTGGTCACTCACCTGGGTGCCGGCCCAGGCGCCCTGCTCGATCAAGGCCGAGTAGACCAAGGGCTTGAAGGCCGAGCCCGGCTGGCGGTAGGCCTGGGTGGCGTGGTTGTACTGGTTGCGCGTGAAGTCAAAGCCGCCCACCAGCGCGCGGATCTGGCCGCTGCTGGGGTCGAGCGTGACGACGGCGCCCTCGGCCTCGGGCACCTGCCCGAGCGCCCAGCCAGCGCCCTGTGGCAGCAGGCGCACCACCGCGCCGCGCTGCAGTTTGGCCAGGGGCCGCGCAGCGCTGCCCTTGAGCGTCACGGCCTGGCCATCGCTCAGCGCCAGCTCGGCGGCATCAGGGCCCTGTACTTTCAGCAAGACTGCGGTGCGCAGTTCACCCAGGTCGGGCCACTGCGCAAAGGCGCGGTCCAGCTCGTCGTCAAAGCCTTCGGCGGGCAGCTCGACGCGCCCTTCAGGGCCCCGGTAGGGCTGGCGGCGCTCCAGGTCGAAGAGGGCATGGCGCAGCGCCTGCTGGGCAGCCTCTTGCTCGGCCGCGTAGAGCGTGGTCGTGACCTGCAGGCCGCGCTCGTAGGACTCGGGCCCAAAGCGCGCCACCACCTCGGCGCGCACCTGCTCCATCGCGTGGTCGGCGATGCTGCTGAGCCGGCCCACGCGGCGCAGCTGCAGTGGCGCGGCCTTGGCGGCGTCGGCCTGCTCCTGGGTGATCTGGCCCACGGCCACCAAGCGCGCCAGCACCACGGCCTGGCGCTTCTTGGCACGCAACAGGCGTGTGTGCGGGTTGTAGCCGGCGGGGTTCTTGGGCAGGCCGATGAGCAAGGCCATCTCGCCCACGTCCAGCTCGGACAGCTCCTTGCCAAAGTAGCGCTGCGCGGCAGCGGCAAAGCCATAGGTGCGCCCGCCGAGCCAGATCTGGTTCATGTAGATCTCAAGGATCTCGTCCTTGCTCAGGGTCTGCTCGATCTTGTAGGCCAGCACGGCCTCGGTGATCTTGCGGCTCCAGGTCTGCGCCTTGGTCAGGTACATGTCGCGCGCCAGCTGCTGGGTCAGCGTGGAGCCGCCGTGCAGGGGGCCGCTGTGGGTCAGGTTGCGCACCGCGGCGCGCAGGATGCCGCCGAGGTCGATGCCGGGGTGGGTCCAGAAGTCGGCGTCCTCCACGGCCACCAGGGCGTCGCGCATGGGCTTGGGGATGTCGGCAATCGGTACCAGCTTGCGGCGCTCCGCGCCGAACTCGCCCAGCAGCTGCCCATCGGCCGCCAGGATGCGCAGCGGCAGCTTGGGCTGGTAGTCGGTCAGGCGGTCGAGCGAGGGCAGCTGCCACCAGATGAGCAAAGCCACGATCAAGCCCAGCAACAGCAGTCCCGCCGGGATGCCCACCCACAGCGCCTTGCGGCGCGACACGTTGAATTTCATCCGCGCATTATGGGAAGCCGTTCAGCCCAGGCCGCGCAGGCTGAACAGCTCGGCTGCATTCCCCCAGGCGATGCGCTGCGCTGCTTCTTGCGGCAGGTCGCCCAGCCAGTGGCGGTAGTCGGCAAAGAGCGCCTCGTAGTGTTGCCAGCGCTGGGTGATCCAGGTGTCGGAGCCGATCAGGAAGCGGCCCGCATGCTGGGTCAGCAGCGCGCGCCAGTCGTCGCTGAGGCGGCCGTCCACCGTCAGGCCGGGGCGGTAGGACAGCTCACCGCGCAGGCCAGGGTGCTTGTCGAACAAGGCGCGCACGCGCCGCACGGGCTCGCCGCCAATGCCGGTGTGGGCCCAGATGAGGGCCGCGCCGGGGGCGTGGCCCAGCAGGCGGTCCACCGCCACGGCGTCCACATGCGCAAGCACGCACAGGCCGCGCTCGCGGGCCAGCTTCATCAGCGCAATGGCCGTCGGCCCATCGGCGTTGGCGCTGTCGTAGAGATGAAACTCGCCCAGGCCGCGAAAGGGGCCGGCCGGGCTGCCGGCCTGGAGCAGATCCAGCACCATGCGGCGGATGCTGTCGTCGACGAACCAGCTGTCGTAGTCAGCCCGGTTGCGGTAGAGGCGGATGAAGGGCACCCACTGCGCGCCAGGCGTGGCCACCAGGCGCAGCGTGCCGTCGTTGGGGCGGCTGTTGACGAGCGCGCCCTGTACGCCCGCCCGCTTCATGCGCGCCAGCACATCCTCCGGCGGGTGGGGCTGCTGGGCGTCGTCGTTGTAGTGCAGGTGGGCGTCGAAGACGGGCCCGCTGTAGGCGCCCGCCGCACGCACCGGCCAAGGCAGCCCAGCCGCCAACAAAGCACGCCGCTTCAGCATCAGACAGCCCTCTTCAAGAACGGGATGAGGGCGATTTTGCCTAGCCGCCCAATCGCTCTTGCGCGGCAATGATGCGGCTCACGCGCGAGACCGAGAGGCCGGCCTCGCCGGCCAGGCTGGTCATGGACAGGCCGCCTTCAAAGTGCGCGGCAAAGAGGGCTTCGGCCCGATCCGGGTAGCGCGCGCACCAGGCCCGCCACTGCGTGCGAACCGATCGTGCCGAGGGCTCTGGAGGCGCGCCCGCAGCCGCACGCCGCATGCGTTCCACAAAGGCCGCATCGCCCAGGAAGATCTGCCGCCGCAAGCGCCCGGTCCACGGGTCAAAGCCGGGATCGCGCTCCAACAGCTCAAGGTAACGGGTGGCGGCACGGCGGTGGTCCTGCGCCGTGCGTGCCGGGCGGCCGAGCAGATGGCCGTGCAGCCCGTCCACGTCCAGCCACGCAGGGGCTGGCACCTGGCCCAGATGCGCCGGCAGGCTGGAATGCGGCCAGGCGGCCACGCGCTTGACCAGGCCGGCTTGCCTGGGCGCCAGCTCCACCGCGCGGCAGGCATCGAGGAGATGGGCCTCGCGGTCCACCAGCACGGCACGGAAGCGCCCCTGAAAGAGCGCCCCACCCGCACCGTGCCGGCGCTGGTGGTTCTGGGTGTAGACGCCGATCACATGCCGCATCAGCCGCGAGAGATTGGCCTGCCGCGTGAACAGCAGCAGCTCATAGCGCGTTGGCAGCAGGCTGTAGGCCAGCACCTGGGCGTCAAAGCGCCGCATGGCCTGGGCCAGGATGCCCTGCAGGGCGAGCGCATCCTCACCATCACGGAAGGCAACGCTGCCTTCGGGACAATGCGAGCTGACGAAATAGACCGCGCCAGCGACTTCAAGGCGGAGGGGTCGGGCCATGCCCCAAGGTAGGCTCGGTCACCCTGTCCTTTCAAGCAAACCGTTACGTCGCCTGCAGCTGGCGCGATGAAAACTCACGAAAACGACGCCCAAACCACAAAGCACCGGCCATGAACTACCCGCACTATCAGCCTGACTCCGACCACCGCCCGCTCACCGACGCCGAGCTCGAACAGCTGGACGACGCCCTGGCCGCCACGGGCCGCGAGGAGGCGCTCAACGTCGAGGCGCTGGACGGCTTCCTGGCCGCCCTGCTGCTCTCGCCCGTGCCCCTGCCCGCAAGACCTGGTGCCGACTGGCTGCCCGCCATCTGGGGCGGTGATGAGCCCGCCCCTTTTGCCAGCGGCAAGCAGGGCAAGCGCGTGGTGATGTGGGTGCTGCGCCATTTGCAGTCCATCGACAACGCCTGGCGCCACATGCCCGAGGCCTGGGAGCCGATCTACTCGGTGGCAGAGACGGACGAGGGCGAGTGGGTGGACGCGCAGGACTGGGCCGCTGGCTTCCTGCGCGGCGTGGCCGTGGACGAAGCCGCCTGGGCACCCCGCTTTGAGTCGGGGCCGGCCGCCGCAGCGCTGCAATCGCTGGCCCAGCTGGGTGCCGAAGAGGCCGATGCGCTGCCCATGGAAGACATCGACCGCCTGAGCCGCGCGCTGCCGGAGGCGGTGCTGCAGTGGCGGGCGATCTGGATGGGGGCCTAGAAGAACTCCACGCCGGCTGGTTCTGCTGCCGGCGCAGGACTTGGGGATGGACGGGGCGACGGACTGGTCGACGGACCGGCCGCTGCCGGTGGCGCGGATTCGGCACCAGAGGTCGAGAGGTCGGACACCAGGGCGCGCAGCGCGGCTGCGCTCTGGTTCATACCATCAGCGGTCATGACGGACTCGGCCACCAGGGCTGCGTTGTCCTGGGTGAGATTGAGCAGGGCGCGCAGGTCGTCCAGCATGCGAGACAGCTCGCCACTCTGGGTGCGCGCATCGCCACTCAGTTGTTGGGTGTTGTCGGCCACGTCCTGCACAACGCCGAGCATGGCGCTCAGTTGCTCACGCACGCCCTGCACCTGGGCGATACCGCCTTCGATCTGGCTGCCGGCACGCGCGATGAGGTCGCGCACCCGGCGCGCCGCCTCGCTGGTACGGCCCGAGAGGCTGCGCACCTCGCTGGCCACCACGGCAAAGCCACGTCCGGCGGCGCCGGCGCGGGCAGCCTCGATGGCGGCATTGAGCGCCAGGATGTTGGTCTGGAACGCAATCGACTCGATCAGCGACACCGCCTCCTGCATCTCTGCCGAGCGTTGGCCGATCAGCTCGATGGTCTGCGCCGCCGTCTGGACCTGCTCGGTCCCGGTGAAGGCCTGCTCGCGCAGGCGCGCGCATTGCCCATCCACGGCGCTGATGCGGTCGGCCGTGACCAGCACCTGGGCCACGGCACGGTCCACATTGCCGGCGATGGCTTGCAGGCTGCCGGTCTGCTGGTCGGTGCGGATGGCCAGTTGCTGTGCGCCCACCGACATCCGCTCGCCGGACTCGGCCACGCTGTCAGAGCCTTCCAGCATCGCCGCCAGCACGGCATGCAGCCGCTCCTGCGCTGCTTCCAGGGCGCGGACATCGGCATCACTGCGGCTTTGCAGGTCCAGCACGCGCTGCACCAGCGTGGCCATGGTGAGCAGCGCCGCCGCCATCCCGAGCAGGTAGCGCAGCGCGTAGAGCTCCGCACCACCCAGGACCACCACGCATTGCATGACCGGCACGGCCAACAGGGCCAGCAACAGCAGCCAGCTCCGCACCAGCTCCCGCCAACCGATCATGACGAGCAGCAGACCGATCTGCGACAGGAAACCCACCGAATAGCCCCAGAAGAAGCTGCGCCGATTGAATTCGAGCCCTACGGTGAGCGCCAGCCAAACTGCCAGCAGGGCAATGTGGAGCCACAGGGTCGCGCGTTGCAGCCGGACCTGCATCTGACGGTCCGGGCGTCCATTGGGGCCCAAGATGAGGATGGAGCCTGCACTCGCGTGCAGCATCGCCACGGATAGCGACATGCCGATGGCTGCCGCCCAAAGGTTGGGTCGCTCACCCACCGGCCGGGTCAACCCGTCCATCGCATAAAAGCCCGCCGCGAGCAGGCAGACCCAGGCGAATTGGCTGAACACAGCCTCCCGCTGGCGCAGCCACAGCCTGAACGAACACAGGCCGGTGGATGCCAGGGCCACCATGGTGCACATCGAGAACGCGTCTTGTGCCGTCATCCCCGTCTTTCAATCTTCAATGTTTCGGGCGCCGTAACCAGCCGCCGATTTTCGGGCGCCCCAGCGGGGCACCTGGCCAGATGTCAGCCCCGGCCGGCAGGCGTTCGTGACGGATAGCCCGCAATCCCGAGGGCGAAGGGGGCCCCACCCCCACCTGAACGGCTAGACCGTGGGTCGGGACATCGTGCAAACTTGGCAGGTCATGACATTGACCCACGTCTTCGCTGCGCTCGGCTTCCTGGTCTGCCTGGGGCTGGGCGTGCACATGCTGCTGCCGGCCCGGATGCAGGCGCGGCTGGGCGCCTGGGCAGCGGACCGCTGGCTGCGCCTGAGCACGGCCTGGGCCAACACCCGCGTCAGCCGGCGCCGCAAGCGCCTGGAGCGCACGGCCGAGGCCGAGGCCGAAGCCGCCATCCGCCGCGCCAAGGCGCTGTCGCGCGAGTCGGTGCGCAAGCCCGATGGGGTCTGGGAGGGCAATGTCTTCCGGCCCGACAACTTCAAGCAGGAATCCGACGACGACCGCCGGAATCTGCACTGATCACTGCGACTGCAGCCGCCACATCTCCGCGTAACGCCCGCCCTGGGCCAGCAGTTCGTCGTGCCGGCCACGCTCGACGATGCGGCCGGCGTCCATCACCAGGATCTCGTGCGCGTCGGTGACGGTCGAGAGCCGGTGGGCAATGACCAGCACCGTCTTGTCCTGCCCCACGGCCTCCAGCTCGGCCTGGATGGCGCGCTCGTTGTTGGAGTCGAGCGCCGAGGTGGCCTCGTCGAAGATCAGGATCGGCGGGTTCTTGAGCAGGGTGCGCGCGATGGCCACGCGCTGCTTCTCACCGCCTGAGAGCTTGAGGCCGCGTTCGCCCACACGAGTCTCGTAGCCAGCCGGCGTGGCGGCGATGAAGTCGTGGATGTGGGCGGCACGCGCGGCGGCCTCGATCTCGACCTGGCTGGCCCCCGTACGGCCGTAGCCGATGTTGTAAGCCACGGTGTCGTTGAAGAGCACCGTGTCCTGCGGGACGATGCCGATGCTGCGGCGCAAGGACGACTGGGTGACCTGGCGGATCTCCTGGCCGTCGATGCGGATGGCGCCCTGCTGCACGTCATAGAAGCGATAGAGCAGGCGCGCCAGCGTGCTCTTGCCCGAACCGCTGGGCCCCACCACCGCCACCTTCTTGCCCGCCGGGATCTCGAAGCTGACGCCATGCAGGATGGGCCGCGCCGGCTCGTAGGCGAAGTGAACGTCCTCGAAGCGCACGGCCCCGCCCGAGACCTGCAGCGGCTGCGCGCCCGGAGCGTCAGCCACCTCGCGCTCGCGGTCCAGCAGACGGAACATCTTCTCGATGTCGGTCAGGCTCTGCTTGATCTCGCGGTAGAGCACACCCAGGAAGTTGAGCGGGATGTAGAGCTGGATCATGAAGCCGTTGACCATCACCAGATCGCCCAGGGTCATGCGCCCCTCGACCACGCCCGCCGTGGCGCGCCACAGCATCAGCACCAAGGCGGTGGCGATGATCAGCTGCTGACCCGTGTTGAGCAGCGATAGCGTGGTTTGCGACTTGAGCTGGGCGCGGCGCAGCTTCTCCAGGCTCTCGTCGTAGCGCGAGGCCTCGAAGTGCTCGTTGTTGAAGTACTTGACCGTCTCGTAGTTGAGCAGCGAGTCGATGGCCTTGGTGTGCGCCACCGAGTCCAGCTCATTGAGCTGGCGGCGGAACTGTGTCCGCCACTCGGTCACGATGATGGTGAAGATCACGTAGACGACCAGGGCCCCGAGCGTGATGCCCGCGAACCAGGCGTCGAACTGGACCGCCAGCAGCGTCAGCACCAGCACCACCTCGATCACCGTGGGCAGGATGCTGTAGAGCGAGTAGCTGATCAGCGAATGCACGGCCCGCGTGCCGCGCTCGATGTCGCGCGTCATGCCGCCCGTCTGGCGCTCCAGGTGGAAGCGCAGCGACAGCGCGTGCAGGTGCTCGAACACCTGCAGCGACAGCCGCCGCGCTGTGCCCTCGGTGGCCTTGGCAAAGATCAGCTCGCGCAGCTCCGTGAAGAGCGAGGTGGTCAAGCGCAGGCCACCATAGGCCAGCAGCAAGCCGAACGGCACCACCAGCAGCGCCTGCGGGTCGCCGGGCTTGAGGTCCAGCGCATCCACCAGGCGCTTGAGCAGCAGCGGCACGCCCACATTGCTGAACTTGGCCGCCAGCATGAAGGACAGCGCGATGCCGACCCGCCAGCGGTAGCGCCAGAGGTATGGCAGCAGCCGCTGCACGGTGCCCCAGTCGCCCGAGGGCTGTCCGGCAGGAGACACAGAAGTGGTGGGGGCAGTCAAGGCCTGGCGTCGCATCGGAACCTGTCGCGGCTCACAATGCCGCCTTCAAGCTCTGCATTGTCTGCATCCGCCGCATGTCCACACCCACCGCCCCCGAAAGCACCCTGGCCCCCAACGTTCAACGTGAGCTGGTGTTGCGCATGATGCCCATGCCGGCGGACGCGAACGCGAATGGCGACGTGTTTGGCGGCTGGATCATGGCCCAGGTGGATCTGGCCGGCTCGGTGCTGCCGGCGCGCATCTCGCGCGGCCGCATCGCCACGGTGGCGGTCAACGAATTCATCTTCAAGCAGCCCGTGAGCGTGGGCGACCTGCTGAGCTTCTACTCCAGCGTGGTGCGCATCGGCCGCACCTCGATCACGGTGCACGTCGAGGTGGTGGCCGAGCGCAACCCCGAGAACCCGCAAGCCGTGAAAGTGACCGAGGCCAACCTGACCTACGTCGCCATCGACAAGCAGGGCAAGCCGCGCGAGATCCCGCGCTGAGGCCCGAGGGCCGTGCCGACAAGGGCCGGAGGTGCCCCCCCCGGAGTCGGCCCGGCCGATTGACGGGCAGGCAAGCGCCGCAGTACTCGTAAACCCGATGTCGGCGCAGTTTCCAGTTGCCTGAGCTTGCTCCGAGCATTGCGCTGTCAAGCCCTTGATTTGGTGGGGCAAGTCTGAAACGGCATGAAACCTGCATGGATTCCCACGCGTCAAGTCACCCTAGGGAGTCAAGCATGCGGTCTTCAACACTTCGTTTTGGATGGGCCCTTGCCACCACATTGGTGTGCAGTGCAGCATGGGCCGGGCCGGTGCCCGTGGCGCTGTCCATCAATGCCAAGGTCGCCTTCGACCTCGTCAACTCCTCGTCACCCGTCAATGCCAGTCAGGCTGGCACGCTCACCTACCGCAACGGTGGAGCGGACACCACGGCCGGCTTCGCTGGTGCACCCAGCGGTGGCCCGTTGTCAGGCGCGCTCACGCAGACGGGCGACGGCATCGGTGTGCACTTCCAGGCCTCGGGCAGCAGTGCCAACGGGGACAGCACGGCAGGCTACCTGTTTGCCGACTACACCTTCGATCTCGCCAACAGTTCGGCCACGGAAACCTTCACCCTCGTCTTCAAGGCGCTATTTGGCGCGTTGGGCAACACAACCAACGCCTCCGGCGTTGACGCCTTTGCCGAATCGCTGCTCAGTGTGTTCGACACGTCGAACAATGAAGTGATCTATTCGGACTTCTTCGCCGACTCGGCCAACCCCGGCAACAACAAGTCGGCAGCCAGCGGCAGCGACGAGTACACGTTGTCACTGGCACCGGGCCAATCGGTGAGCTTCACGGCGTTCCAAAAGATGCGCGGCGGCGCATTTGTTCGAGGCGCATTCGATGTCGATCTCGACGCCTTTCTGCGACTCGAAAGCATCCAGTCCGATCGCGTCCCCCCACCCAACGACGTTCCCACACCGGCCTCGCTCCCGTTGACGCTCACCGCGCTCGGCCTGCTGGCGCTGGCACGCCGTCGCCAGCACTGACGCGGCGGCTCAGTTCACTTCCCTCACCACCACGGAAAGAGACCTGCCATGAAACTCCGCGCCAAGCGCCTCGTGTTTGTCGGCCTGTTTGCAGGCCTTTCAGCCAGCTCCGCATTTGCCTGCTCCGGCTCCGAGCCCTATCTCGCCACCGTCTGCACGACCGCCGCCAACTTCTGCCCGCGCGGGTATCTGGAAGCCGATGGCCGTCTCCTCTCCATCGCCCAGAACACCGCGCTCTTCTCGCTGCTCGGCACCAATTTCGGCGGCGACGGCCGAACGACCTTCGGACTGCCAGACATGCGTAGCCGCGCCGCGATTGGCGCCAGCTTTACCACCGCCCCTGGGTTGAGCCCCGTGGTGCTGGGTGAGAAGGCCGGCGCTGAGCAGGTGACGATCTCGCTCAACCAGATGCCTCTCCACTCGCACACCGCCCAAATGCGAGGCACAGCATCGGCGGGCAATACCGACAGTCCGGCCGGCGCGGCGCCCGCCAAGCTCGCACGATCAAACAACTACAGCTCGGCAGGTGCCGACACGAACATGGCGGCCAGTACGGTCACCGTCGGAACCGCCGGTGGCGGCCAGCCGCTGAACATCCGCAATCCGTATACCGGCTTGCTCTTTTGCATCGCGTCTCAGGGCATCTTCCCTTCCCGGGACTGAGTCGAAACGCCGGATTGCAGCGGTCTAGGCTCGTCGCCCGGCTCACGCGGCAGCTCGGCCGCTCCGCTTCCAGAAGCCCCGCTCCGGCATGCGCCGGGCGGGGCTTTCCCGTTCTGCTCAGCTGAACTTCGAGAAATCCGGCGCCCGCTTCTCGAAGAAGGCCTGCATGGCCTCGCGCGCCTCGGGGCTGCGCAGGCGCTGGGCAAACACCTCGCTCTCGCGCTTGTTGGCGGTCAGCACGGCCTCGCGCATCGGCTCGCGCAGCAGGCGTTTGCTCTCACGCACCGCCGCCGGGGGCAGCTTGTTGAAGCGTTCGGCCACACGGCGTGCGTGGTTCAGCACCTCGCCTGCCGGCAGCACGGCATTGGCGATGCCGCACTCCACGGCCTGTTCGCCGGTGAAGGGGTCGCCCAGCAGCAGCTTCTCGGCGGCGCGGCGCATGCCCATCAGCTCTGGTACCAGCAAGCTGGATGCGTACTCAGGCACCAGGCCCAAGCCCACGAAGGGCATCGCCAGGCGGGCGTCGTCAGCCACGTAAACGAAGTCGCAATGCAGCAGCATGGTGGTGCCAATGCCCACGGCGCCGCCCGTCACCGCCGCGACCACCGGCTTGCCGCAATCGAGCAGCGCAAGCTGGAACTGGAAGACCGGCGCATCCTCGCCCTGCGGCGGCCGGGCCATGAAGTCTTCGAGGTCGTTGCCCGAGGTGAAGATGCCCGGCTGGCCGGTGATCAGCACGGCGCGCACGGCCGGGTCGGCGTCGGCAGCGCGCAGGCCGTCGGCCAAGGCCTGGTACATGGCCATGGTCAGCGCGTTCTTCTTCTCGGGGCGGGCGATCTCCAGGGTGGTGACGCCGTTGAGGGTGTAGGTCTTGATCGTCATAGTCGGCACTTTAGGCGGTGGCACTGACGGGCTGAATCTGCTGCCAGTGGTTGGACAGGTGCATCAGGTGAGCCCGCTGGTACTGAGCCTTGCTGAGCTCACCGTAGGCAAAGTGCGGCTGCAGCGGGCCGCTCCAGGCGGCGAAGGCGTCCATCGCGTCCAGCAGGCGCTGGACCGAGGTCTTGAGGGTCTGGTCAGCCGCCAGTGCCGGTGCGCCGGGGATGGGCTCGTCGAGCGAGTGGCTCATCGCCCCTCGGGCATTGAACACGGCAAAGGCGGCGTTGCCCAGCGTGGCGCGAAAGACGGCGCCCTTGAGCTCCGGAAAGCCCTTCATCGAGAACTCGATGCTCTGCGCCAGATGCTGCAGCACCTGACTCAGGTTCCAGGTATTGCCCTGAACCACACGCGGCTGGAAGAGCAGCTCCAGCACCGCCTTCTGGGCGTCCGCCCAGCTGCCAAAGCCCGTCAGGCTGCCGCTGCAGGCGGTCAGAGCCGGAGCGGTCAACGCCACGACGCTGGCGCGAGCCAGGACTTGTCGGCGCTTCATTGCAAAAAGGCGCTGACCTGCGGCCACAGGCTGGCCTGAAAGCGGGCACGGAAGAAACCGAAGTGCCCAATGCGGCGCTCGCCGATCTCGGCCGGGGCGATGTGGCGCATCTCGGGCTTGGCGCCAGCGTAGAAGGCGTGCAACGACTCGATGCCCCGGCGCGACATGAATTCGTCGTCTGAGAAGCTCATCGACAGCATCGGCGTCTTGAGCGATGCGTACTGCTGGCGCAAAGCCTCGCCGCCCTCGCCCATCATGTAGTCGCGGTCCAGACACCAGCGCCGCCACTGCGCCATCACGCCACGCGGCAGGTCGCCCACCTTGCGCAGGCTGCGGCCGGGGAAGTAGCCAAAGAGCGGCAGCGTCACCGGCACCAGCACGTACCAGAGCCACCAGACATAGCGGCGCAGCGCGGCGGCGTTGTCGCGCCAGTAGCCGTTGCCGGCCCCGACAGTGACCGCCCTGGCGACGCGTTCCCGGTTCGGCATCAGGCCCAGGATCTGGCCGCCCAGGCTATGGCCCAGCCAGTGGATGGCGCGCTCGGGCCCAAGGCGGCGATCGAGCTCATCCAGCGCCGCAGCGGCGTCCTGGGTCGCCCAGGTGTGGATGTCGGCCTCCAGCCCCTTGAGCGAACGCTTCCAGGCCTCGGGCCGCGAGGCCCCCATGCCCCGGTAGTCGAAGCTCAGCACCAGCCAGCCCTGCGCCGCCATCCACTGCGCGAACTCGGCGTAGTAGCGCTGCTCGACACCCATGGCCGGCGCGATGACGAGGCCCGCTTTCGCGGTCTCAGCATTGCCATAGAGGTGGCCCTTGAGGGGGAAGCCGTCGCGGCTGTTGAACTCGATCATGGCCACCTCGCTGGCAGTTGGTGAGTGGGTCAGAGCCGTTCAAAAATCCCAGCGGCACCCTGGCCGGCACCGACGCACATCGTCACCATGCCGTACTTGCCCCCAGTGCGGCGCAGGCCGTGGATGACCGAGGCCGCGCGGATGGCGCCGGTGGCGCCGAGCGGGTGGCCCAGGGCGATGGCGCCGCCGTTGGGGTTGACCTTGGCACGGTCGAGCTCGATGCCCTTGCTGTCGAGGTCATTCAGCACGGCCAGGCTCTGAGCGGCGAAGGCTTCGTTCAGTTCGACCCAATCCAGGTCCTTGGCCGAGATGCCGGCGAGCTTGAGCGCGGCGGGGATGGCCTCGATGGGACCGATGCCCATGATCTCGGGCGGCACGCCGCGCACGACGAAGGAGACAAAGCGGGCCAACGGCGTCAGGTTGTAGCGCTTGAGCGCGGCCTCGCTGACGACGATGAGGCCGCCGGAGCCGTCGCTGGTCTGCGAGCTGTTGCCGGCCGTCACGCTGCCTTTGGCGGCAAACACGGGCTTGAGCTTGGCCAGGCCTTCGAGGCTGGTGTCAGGCCGCGCGCCTTCGTCGAGCTTGACGGTGCGGGTCTTGGTATTGACCGAGCCGTCCGCCAAGTTGGGCGTGCGCTCAACCACATCGAAGGGCGTCATCTCGGCGTCGAAGTAGCCGGCCTGCATGGCCGCCACGGCCCGCTGGTGGGACTGCAGCGAGAACGCGTCCTGCGCTTCGCGGCTGATCTTCCACTGCTCGGCCACCTTCTCGGCGGTCAGGCCCATGCCGTAGGCGAGGCCGATGTTCTCGTCACGCTCGAAGATCATCGGCGGCAGGCTGGGCTTGTTGCCGCCCATCGGGATCATGGACATGGACTCGACGCCGCCGGCAAACATCACGTCGGCCTCGCCAACGCGGATGCGGTCCGCCGCCATCTGGATGGCCGTGATGCCCGACGCGCAGTAACGGTTGACCGTGACACCACCCACCGTGGGCCCAAAGCCCGCCAGCACCGAGGCCACGCGGGCGATGTTCATGCCCGCCTCGCCCTCGGGGAAGGAGCAGCCGACGATGGCGTCTTCAATCGCCTTGGCTTCCAGACCGGGGGCCTGGGCCAGTGCCGCCTGCATGACCTTGACGAGCATCTCGTCGGGCCGGGTGTTCTTGAAATAGCCCCGGCCGCTCTTGCCGATGGGCAGGCGGGTGGCGGCAACGATGTAGGCGTCTTGAACTTGCTTGCTCATGATCCTGATCCTTTCAATTGATCAGCGTGTCTTTGAATTCGTGTGCCTGGAACGGAGTGAAGGTTCGCGGCTGAGGGGGCGTAGCGAGCGGACGGCAGGCTAGGCGGACGGAGCACAGGAACCGGAACGACCTCCCTGGTCGTGAGGATTCCGAGCACCGCCCAACGACGCATGGCGTTCGCGCAGTAGCCCCATCAGTTGCGAACCGGCTTGCCGGTCTGGAGCATCCCCATGATGCGTTCCTGGGTCTTGGGGTTGTCGAGCAGGCTGCAGAAGTGCTTGCGCTCGATGGCCATCAAGTACTCCTCGGTCACCATCGACCCGGCCTCGACCTCGCCGCCGCAAACGACGTCAGCGATGCAGCTGGCCAGGTGGTAGTCGTGGTCACTGACGAAGCCGCCGTCGCGCATGTTGGCGACCTGGCCCTTGATGGACGCGATGCCGCTGCGGCCCGCCACCGGGAACGTGCTCTTCACCGGCGGCCGGTAGCCCGACTCGGCCATGGCCCGCACCTGCGCGCTGGCCACGTGCAGCAACTCGTCCTTGTTGGGCACGATCACGTCGCTGTCCAGCAAGTAGCCAATCTTGCGGCCCTCGTGCGCGCTGGTGCCGACCTTGGCGGTCGCGGCGGACAGGAAGCCGTCCTTCAGGAACATCAGCAGGTCGGCATTGGCATTGCCGGCTGCCGCCATCTCCGCCGCGCGGCGGGCGATGTAGGTGAGGCCACCGGCGCCCGGGATCAGGCCCACGCCCACTTCCACGAGGCCGATGTAGCTCTCGACATGCGCCACGCGGCGGGCGCAGTGCACCGCCAGCTCGCAGCCGCCGCCCAGGGCCAGGCCACGCACGGCAGCCACCACGGGCACCTGCGCGTAGCGGATGCGCAGCATGGCGTCCTGCAGCTTCTTCTCTTCGGGGGCGATGCCCTTGCTGCCCAGCTTCATGAAGACGGGCATCAGGCTCTCAAGGTTGGCGCCGGCCGAGAACACGTCGTCGGGCGACCAGACCACCAGGCCTTGGTAGCCGCCTTCGGCGATCTCGACCGCCTTGACCAGGCCCTCGGTCACGGCCGGACTGATGAGGTGCAGCTTGGCGGTGATGGAGGCGATGACCACCTGGCCATCGAGCGTCCAGACGCGGATCTCGTCGTTCTTGAAGAGCTCGGTCCCCGCCTTGAGCGGGTCAGCCGCGTTGGTGCCCACCAGCGCCTCGGGGAAGGGCTGGCGTGCGTAGACGGGCAAATTGCTGCGCGGCTTGAAGGCGCCATCGGCGGCGCTCCAGGAGCCCTCGGGCGTGTGCACACCACCTGCGGTGGCCACAGGGCCCTCGGTCACCCAGGCCGGCAGCGGCGCGCTGGAGAGCGTCTTGCCCGCGGCAATGTCCTCGGCGATCCAGCCGGCCACCTGCGTCCAGCCAGCGGCCTGCCAGAGCTCGAAGGGGCCTTGCTGGGAGCCAAAGCCCCAGCGCATTGCGAAGTCCACCTCACGCGCGGTGTCGGCGATGTCGGCCAGGTGCACGGCCACGTAGTGGAAGCTGTCGCGCAGGATGGACCACAGGAACTGCGCCTGCGGGTTGCTGCTCTCGCGCAGAAGCTTCAGGCGGTCGGCCGGCGCCTTCTTGAGCATGCGGCTGACGATCTCGTCCATCTTCTTGCCGGCGGGGACGTAGGCGCCTTCAGTTCCCAATTTCTCGGGGTCGAGCCGCAGGATGTCCTTGCCGACCTTCTTGTAGAAGCCAGCGCCGGTCTTCTGGCCCAGCGCGCCCTTCTCGATCAGGCCGGCCAGCACCTTGGGCGTGGCGTAGGTGCCGTAGAAGGGGTCAGCCTGCAGGTTGTCCTGCATGGTCTTGACCACGTGGGCCATGGTGTCCAGGCCCACCACGTCGGCAGTGCGGAAGGTGCCGCTGCTGGCGCGGCCGAGCTTCTTGCCGGTGAGGTCGTCGACGAGGTCGACGCTGAGGCCGAACTTCTCGGCCTCGATCATGGTGGCCATCATGCCGGCGATGCCGACGCGGTTGGCGACGAAGTTGGGCGTGTCCTTGGCGCGCACCACGCCCTTGCCAACACTGGTGGTCACGAAGGCTTCGAGCTGGTCGAGGATCTCGGGGCGCGTGGTGGGCGTCGGGATCAGCTCCACCAGGTACATGTAGCGCGGCGGATTGAAGAAGTGGATGCCGCAAAAGCGCGGCTTGATTTCTTCCGGCAGCACCTCGGCGAGCTTGGTGATGGAGAGGCCCGAGGTGTTGGACGCCACGATGGCGTGCGGGGCGATGTAGGGCGCGACCTTGGTGTAGAGGTCGAGCTTCCAGTCCATGCGCTCGGCGATGGCCTCGATGATGAGGTCACAGTCCTTGAGCAGGTCGAGGTGCTCTTCGTAGTTGGCCTGCTGGATCAACGCAGCATCCGCAGCGTCTCCCAGAGGCGCGGGCTTGAGCTTCTTGAGCCCGTCGATGGCCTTGGTGACGATGCCGTTCTTGGGGCCCTCTTTGGCCGGAAGGTCGAACAGCACCACCGGCACCTTGACGTTGACGAGATGGGCCGCGATCTGCGCGCCCATCACGCCGGCGCCGAGCACGGCGACCTTGCGGACTTGGAACTTGGAACTCATGAGGTCTCCTGGGAAATTCAATCAGGGGCAATCGAAAGGGGTGGGCTCAGTCCGCCGTGAAGAAGCGCTCGACGGCAGGCCAGTAGGTGTCACGTTCGTCGCGCAGGCCATGGGTGTGGTCGGCGCGCTCGAGGGTCAGTTGCTCAACGGCCGCACCGGCCGGGGCCGCCCGCAGCAGGCGCTCGCCCTGGGCCACCGGCGTCCAGCGGTCGCCACGGCTGTGGACGAGCAACAGGCGCACGGGGGCGGGCAGCTGGGTGATGGCCAGCTCGGGGCGCATGCGGCGCTCGATCTGGGGCGCCACCAGTTGCGAGGCGCGCAGGAAGGCATAGGGCAGCGGGTAGTGGCGCCAGAAGTCGGGCAGCGTGGCGGGCACGCCTTCGGCCACCACGCGGTCGAAGGGGAAGTCGGGCCGTGTCAAGGCATTGAGCGTGTGCATGGCGCCAAAGGATGCTGACAGCGCATGCACCGGCAGGCCCGGGAAACGGCGGCGCGCCTCCTGGCCCACGGCAACCACATCGGCCGCCCAGTCGAAGTTGGTGCACTCGCTCTCGCCAAAGCCATTGAAGTCAAACGCCAGCACGTGGAAGCCCGCCGCCAGCAGGGCTTCAGCATGCCCCTGGCGCAGCCAGAAGCCTTTGCAGGCCAGGCCCATGGGGTGGGCACACACGACAACGCCTCGCGCCGGCTGAACCGGCGTGCACTGCAGCACCGCCGACAAGCGCGCATGACTGTCGCTCAGGATGCTGAGGCGCTGCCAGCCCTGCTCCGGCACACCGGCAGGCCAGCGCCAAGGCTTCATGAAGCGCCCGAAGAAGGGCTTCTTCAGCTGCCGGTGCCAGAACCAAGCCTTGCCAGCCGGCTGGGTGCTGTGGTTCCGCGCGTGCGCCAAGACTTCGCCCATGGCCTACTCGGTGCGCTGCCAGACCTGCGTCCGGCCAAAGAGCGGTGCGCCGATGTAGCCGCGCACCTCAAGGCGGGCGCCGCCCTCGATGGGCTTGAGGCGCACCTTGTAGGTCTTGCCGTCCTTGGGGTCGAGGATCTCGCCGCCCGCCCACAGCCCGTCGCCGTCGGCCTTGACGCCGCGCAGGATCTCCAGGCCCACGATGGGCTTGTCCTTGCGGTCGTCCTTGCAGAGGTCGCAGCGGTTGTTGACCGCCTTGGGGTCGAGGACCTTCTCAATCACGGCCGACAGCACGCCGCCGGTCTCGGTGACGCGCACGATGGACTTGGCCGTCTTGCCGTCGTCATCGATGGTCTTCCAGACCCCAACCGGCGTGGACTGCGCCATGGCCAGGCCAGGCAGCAGCGCAATCGTCGCGAGCAGTCGCTTCATGGCGTTCGGCCTCCTTCAGAACAGAGCTTCGTCCATTTCCATCAGCGGCGCCAGCCCTGCGCGGCAGCTGCGGATCAGGCCGGCCGTCTCGGGCAGCAGCTTGGCAAAGTAAAAGCGTGCGGTGGCGAGCTTGGCCTTGTAGAAGGGGTCGCCGCTGGCTTGCTTCTCCAGCGCAATCTTGGCCATGCGCGCAAAGAAGTAGGAGAAGCACAGGTGGCCCACCACACGCAGGTAGTCCACGGCAGCAGCGCCCACTTCGTCCGGGTTGCCAAAGGCCTTCATACCCAGCTCTTGCGTCAGCTTGGTGACCTTGTCGCCAATGTCGGCCAGCGGGTTGACGAACTCCTGCATGGCCTCGTTGACGCCCTCTTCCTCGACGAAGTCGATGATCTTCTTGCCAAAGGCCTTGAGCGTGGCGCCGTTGTTGTGCAGCACCTTGCGGCCCAGCAGGTCGAGCGACTGGATGGTGTTGGTGCCTTCGTAGATCATGTTGATCCGCGCGTCGCGCACGAACTGCTCCATGCCCCACTCGTGGATGTAGCCGTGGCCGCCAAAGACCTGCATGCAATGCGAGGTGGCGATCCAGCCGTTGTCGGTGAAGAAGGCCTTGATGATGGGCGTGAGCAAGGCCACCTCGGCCTCGCAGGCCTTGCGCTCGTCTTCGTCGTCAGAGCCCAGGGCCTTGTCGAGCTGCAGCACGGTGTAGGCCTGCAGCGCGCGGGCACCTTCGGCATAGGCGCGGGCGGTCAGCAGCATCTTGCGCACGTCGGGGTGGACGATGATGGGGTCGGCCGGCTTGTCCGGCGCCTTGGGGCCCGAGAGCGAGCGCATCTGGATGCGGTCCTTGGCGTAGGCCACGGCGTTTTGGTAGGCCACTTCGGTCAGGCCGAGCGACTGGTTGCCCACGCCCAGGCGGGCGGTGTTCATCATCACGAACATCGCAGCCAGGCCCTTGTTGGGCTCGCCCACCAAGGTGCCCACGGCGCCTTCCAGCGTCATCTGGCAGGTGGAATTGGCGTGGATGCCCATCTTGTGCTCGAGGCCTGAGCAGAAGATGCCGTTGCGCTCGCCGATGGAGCCATCCGCCGCCACCTTGAACTTCGGGACGAGGAAGAGCGAGATGCCCTTAGAGCCCGCCGGTGCGTCCGGCAGGCGCGCCAGCACCAGGTGGACGATGTTGGCCGCCAGGTTGTGCTCGCCGGCCGAGATGAAGATCTTCTGGCCGGTCAGCGCGTAGGTGCCGTCCGCTTGAGGCTCGGCCTTGGTCCGCAACAGGCCAAGGTCGGTGCCGCAATGGGGCTCGGTCAGGCACATGGTGCCGGTCCACTCGCCACTGGTGAGCTTGGGCAGGTAGACGGCTTTTTGCTCGGGCGTGCCATGCGCATGCAGGGCCTCGTAGGCGCCGTGGCTGAGGCCGGGGTACATGGTCCAGGCCTGGTTGGCCGAGTTCAGCATCTCGTAGAAGAACTGATTCAGCGTGTGCGGCAGGCCCTGGCCGCCGTAGGCGGTGTCGCAGGACAGGGCCGGCCAGCCGCCTTCCACATAGGTGGCGTAGGCCTCCCTGAAGCCCTTGGGCGGCGTGACTTCATGCGTGCTGCGGTCCAGCGCGCAGCCTTCCGAGTCACCGCTGAGGTTGATCGGGGCGATCACCTCGGAGGCGAACTTGCCGCCTTCTTCCAGCACGGCATTGATGGTGTCGGCATCGACCTCGGCGTGCGCCGGAATCATCTTGAACTCGTCCACGACGTTCAGCAGCTCATGCAGAACGAATTGCATGTCGCGCAGCGGCGGGGTGTACTGAGGCATGGAGAAGACTCCTGGGTGAGTGAATCTAAGAAAAGGGTCAGCGGCGAGCCGCTGCGGGTTTGGCAAGCGCCTTGCGGTCCGCCTGGCGGCCCGCATCGGTGGCGTATTGGTTGAGCATCCGCTCGAAGCCCTGGCCCGCCCGCGCCAAGGCACCGGGGTTGCGCAGGAAACGTGCGTCGTGGTGCAGCGACAGGATCAGGCCGTGCAGTTCAAAAAGGATTTGCTCGACATCGGCATCGGGCAGCAGATGGCCCTCCTCCAGCGCGAGCACGATGGCCTTGCGCAGCGCCGACTGCCAGGCCTTGACCATGGACACCAACGCATCGCGCACCGGCCCGGGCCGGTCGTCAAACTCAACGGCGCCGCTGATGTAGAGGCAGCCCGAGTCGATCTCGACCGAGACGCGGCGCACCCAGCGCTCGAACAGCGCACGCAAGCGCGGCAGGCCGCGCGGGTCGCGGATGCTGGCGAAGAAGACTTCTTCCTCGAACTTGCCGTGGTACTCGGCCACCACGGCGATCTGCAATTCTTCGCGCGAGCCGAAGTGGGCGAACACGCCCGACTTGCTCATGCCCGTCACCTCGGCCAGGGCGCCGATGGACAGGCCCTCCAGCCCCATGTGCGAGGCCAGGCCGAGCGCAGCGTCCAGGATGATGGCGCGCGTCTGCTGGCCCTTGTGCATGGAGCGCGCCAAGGCCTCGCGCTTGCGCAGCGAGAGCGGGCGCTCCTTCTTGCTGGACTCGGTCAGGCTGGGCACTGGCGTGGGGTGGAATAAAACGAACGGTCGTTCTATTTTGCAGATTTCACGCGGGTTACACCGCAGCCGCCGCCGGCTTTTTCTAGGGTTGCTGGCCTAAACCCCGGGAAGTCCCCAAGAAAGTCACGGCCCCCCACACGCATTGCCCCGTCTTGAGAGCTGTCAAGCGCTTGCAGTACCCTTGGAGCCTGCGCGGCAGGATTTCACGGTCCTTCGCACGCGCGTGGTTTTCAGTGCTCGTAGGTGTCTGCTTCTTTTCAAGGAGAGTGATCCCGTGGATGTGCTGCAGCTTGACGTATCTGGCCGCCCCCAGGCCTGGATCACCACGCGCGAGGCGGCCGTCCTCTACAGCTGCGACGACGTGGCCTGGACGCTGGGCGAGCCCTGCCAGGTGCTGCGCGGCGGCTGGCAGCGGGTCACGGGGCGGCAGTCCCGCATCGAGGTGCACCCCATCATCGCGGTGCGCGGCGCCATCCCGACCCGCGCCTGGCGCCAGGCGCCCGCGCTCACCAACTCCAAGCTCTTCGCGCGCGACCGTTATGTGTGCGCCTACTGCGGCGGGCTGTTCAACCCGGACATCCTGACCCGCGAGCACATCCACCCCACCTCGCGCGGGGGCCGCGACACCTGGATGAACTGCATCACCGCCTGCCGTCCCTGCAACGGCCGCAAGGGCAGCCGGCTGCCCGAGGAGGCCCACATGAGCCTGCTCTACCTGCCCTACACGCCCAGCCTGCACGAGGACATGATCCTGCGCGGCCGGCGCATCCTGACCGACCAGATGGAATTCCTGCTGGCCAGCGTGCCGCGCTCCAGCCGCTTGCACGGGTAAACCTGGATAAAGCGGCTAGGCGCGTGGGCGGCAGAAATCCAGGCCCGCGTTGGCCCCGGAAGGGGGGCGAGGCAAGGCGCAGCGCGCCGTCCGGGGTAGGCCCCCGGACAAGCGGTGCAACGCCGAATCGCCCCCCTTCCGGGGCCAACCCTTCGGGCCGGGGCGAGTTGCGGGGCCACTCGTCGTTGCCGGCTCGTTGTTGGGGCCGATCCAACGCCTCGCCGGCGTCTAGATTGGCCCAGCAACTCACCCCGGCGCGGGCCTGGATTTCTGCCGCCCACGCTCCAAGGCCGTCAACGGCTCAGCAGGCTCATCCGTTGGGCGGCGATCTGCTGTCCCTGGAGCCCCAGATGTCTCGTCTTGCCCTGCCCACCGTGATCGCCCTGGCCTTGGCCCTGAGCGCCTGCGCCACCTCCAACCCCGACGTCATCGGCCGGCATGAAGCCCAGCGCATGTCGCAGGTGCTGGATGCAACGGTGCTCTCCAGCCGCCCGGTCGTGGTGGAAGGCAACCAGAGCGGTGTCGGCGCCGTGGCTGGCGGCGTGGTGGGCGCCATCAGTGGCGGCTCGGTCGGCGGCCGGCGTGAGGGCCAGGTGGCTGGCGTGCTCGGCGCGGTGGCCGGGGCCGTGATCGGCAATGCCATCGAGCGCAGCACCACGCGTGAATCGGCGGTCGAGATCCTGCTGCAACTGCGCAATGGCGAGCGTCGCTCGGTCGTGCAGGCCCAGGGTTCTGAGCAATTTGCACCGGGCGAGGCCGTGATCCTGGTCACAACTGGTGGCAAGACGCGCGTGATGCGTGCGCCGCCTGTCACGGCCGCGCCGCCGGCGCCTGCCGCCAGCCATTGACCGTGCCAAGCGCCGGGGGCCACACTCCGCCACGCGGAGGTGAGGCAGGTCCGGCGTTCGTGCTCAGCGACTGAGCACGGCGGGCTGCGGCTGCTACCGCCGCGTCAAGGCCGATCAGCCCGCCCATGCCCACCCACACTCAACATCGCAGCCCATGCCCAGGCGCCTTTCAAAGGCGCGGGGCATGAGCGCGCTGCCCGCCATCCTCGACATCGAAGCCTCGGGCTTTGGCCGTGGCAGCTATCCCATCGAGATCGGCTTTGTCGACCCGGACGGCGCGCTCTTTTGCACCCTGATCCAGCCCGAGCCCGACTGGGTCCACTGGGACGCCTCGGCCGAGCAATTGCACGGCATCCAGCGCGAGCTGCTGCTGCAGCACGGCAAGCCTGCCGCCTGGGTGGCCCAAGAGGTCAACAAGCGCCTGGCCGGCCAGACGGTGTACTGCGACGCCTGGGGCCACGACTACGCCTGGCTCTCGCGCCTCTATGACGCCGCCGAGCGCTCACCCAGCTTCAAGCTCGAAGACCTGCGCTGCCTGCTGACCGACGACGAAGCGGCCCGCTGGCACGCCACCAACGATGCGGTGCGTGAACGCCAGGCCCTGCGCCGTCACCGCGCCAGCAGCGACGCCAAGGTGCTGCAACTCACCCTGGCCGAGCTGCGTCGCCGCGTTACCGCTTGAACAGTGCCTGACGCGCGGCGCGCAGCAGGTTCTTCTGCACCTTGCCCATCGCGTTGCGCGGCAGCTCGGGCACCACGTCCACCTGCTTGGGCACCTTGAAGCCCGCAATGCGCGCCTTGAGCGCCGCAATCAAGCCAGCGGCATCCACCGCCTGCCCCGGCCGCGCCGTCACCACGGCAACGACTGCCTCGCCAAAGTCTGGGTGCGGCACGCCGATCACAGCCGACTCGGCCACGCCGGGCATCTCGTTCAAGTAGCTCTCGATCTCGGCCGGGTAGACGTTGAAGCCGCCGGTGATGATGACGTCCTTGCTGCGGCCCACGATGGTGAGGTAGCGCTTGGCATCGAAGCGCCCGACGTCGCCGGTCTTGAACCAACCGTCCGCGGTGAACTCTTCAGCCGTCTTTTCCGGCAAGCGCCAGTAGCCCGAGAACACATTGGGCCCCGAGACCTGCACGTCGCCGATCTCGTCAACACCGCATGCGCTGCCATCCGCCCGCACCACGCGCACGCGCACGCCAGGCAAGGCCGGGCCCACCGTGCCACCCACGCGCGTGCCATCGGCAGCGCGGCAGGGGTTGGAGGTGAGCATCACGGTCTCGCTCATGCCGTAGCGCTCCAGGATCGCATGGCCGGTGCGCGCCTCGAAGTCCTTGAACGTCTCGATCAAGAGCGGCGCCGAGCCGCTGATGAAGAGCCGCATCTGGCGGCAGGCCTCGCGCGTGAGCGTGGCCTCGGCCAGCAGGCGCACATAGAGCGTGGGCACGCCCATGAAGACGGTGGCGCGGGGCAGGCGCTCGATCACCGCGCGCGGGTCAAAGCGGTTGAGCCACAGCATGGTGCTGCCATTGAGCAAGGCGCCGTGTGAGGCCACGAAGAGCCCGTGCACATGGAAGATGGGCAGTGCGTGGATCAGCACGTCGCCCGGCTTCCAGTCCCAGTAGGTTTTGAGCGTCTGGGCGTTGGACAGCAAATTGCCGTGACTCAGCATCGCGCCCTTGCTGCGCCCCGTGGTGCCGCTGGTGTAGAGGATGGCGGCCAGGTCGTCGGCCTTGCGCGCCACGGGCGTGTGCGCATCGGGCATCTGCGCCGCACGGTCCAGCAGGGTGCCGCTGCGGTCGTCGTTGAGCGTGAAGACATAGGCCGTGCCCAGCTGGAAGGCCAGCTTGCTCACCCACCCGAAGTTGCGCCCCGCGCACACCACCACGGCCGGCTCAGCGTCACGCAGAAAGTGATCCAGCTCGGCCTGCTGGTAGGCCGGGTTGAGCGGCAGGTAGACGAGGCCAGCGCGCAGCACCGCCAGATAGAGCAGCAGCGCCTCGACGCTCTTGTCGGTGTGCGCCGCCACCCGGCTGCCGGCCGGCAGGTCGAGCGAAGCCAGCAGGTTGGCCAGCATGGCCGACGCACGGTCCAGGTCACGCCAGGTGTAGAGCGCACCTTCGGCATCGATGGCCGTGCGTTCCAGGTCGGCCGGGAAGCCCTGACGCAGGGCGGTGAACAGGTTCATGGTGTTGATTCAATCCAATCGTGCGCCAGAGCGCTTGACGACCTCGGCCCAGCGCCGCGTCTCGGCCGTGACGAACTGGCCAAAGGCCTCGCCGTAGAGGTTGGGCGGCTCGGTGCCCAGGCCGATCCAGATCTGGCGCAGGTCCTCGTTGGCAAAGGCCTTGCGCAGCTCGGCCTGCATGGCGGCCACCAGCTCCTTGGGCGTGCCCTTGGGCGCCCAGAGGCCGTACCAGGTGGCCACCTCGTAGCCAGGCACGCCGGCCTCGGCGGCGGTGGGGATGTCGGGGAAGCCGGGCGCGCGCTTCGTGCCCGCCACGGCCAGGGCCTTGATGCGGCCGGAGCGGATGTGCTGAGCTGAGGAGCCCAAGCCGTCGAACATCAGGTCCACCTGGCCGGCGATCAGGTCCTGCAGTGCAGGCCCGGCGCCCCGGTAGGGGATGTGGGTGATGAAGGTTTGCGTCTGCATCTTGAACAGCTCACCCGCCAGGTGGTGCGAGGTGCCGTTGCCGGCGGAGCCGTAGTTCAGGGCGCCGGGCTTGGCGCGCAGGGTGGCGAGCAGGCCCTTCAGGTCAGCCACCGGCACCTTGCCCGGGTGCACCACCACCACCTGCGGCACGCTGGAGATCAGGCCCACGGGGATGAAGTCGCTGTCCAGCTTGTAGTCCAGCTTGGGGTACATGGCTGGCGCGATGGCATGGTGCACCGCGCCCATGAAGAAGGTGTAGCCATCGGGCGCCGCCTTGGCCGCCACGCTGGCACCCAGCGTGCCGCCGGCACCGCCCTTGTTGTCGATGATGAACTGCTGGCCCGTCTGGCGCGTGAGCACCGCTGTCAGCGGCCGCGCAAAGGTGTCCGTGCCACCCCCGGCCGGGAAGGGCACGACCCAGGTGACGGGCCGCGTAGGCCAGGCCGGGCTCTGGGCCTGGGCGGGGAGAGAAACGGCGGCAGCTGTAAGGGCTGCCAGGGCAATGCGGCGGTGCATCAAGACGAACTCCGTGAGCCAAAGGACCTGCCCATTCTTGGGCCGCCCGGCGGCTCCGCCTACACAGGCTTTCCTGACCCCTATTGCTCCAGCAGCTGTCTCACGCGTGACAGCAAATCGGCCTTGGCAAAGGGCTTGTTCAGGCTGTCGCAGCGCGTCTCGTCGAGGAACTGGCGCGCGCTGGCCGACAGGGTGTCGCCCGTCACAAAGAGCATGCGCCGCGCGAGCGCCGGGTACTGGCGCTTGACCTCGCGCCACAGCCGCGCGCCATCGAGGTCGGGCATGTGCAGGTCGCTGATGATGGCGTCGAAGCGCGCCTCGGCCAGCATGGCCAGCGCCACCGCGCCGGACTCGGCCGTCATCACCTCAAAGCCCACGCCCTCCAGCATCTCGCTCATCAGCTCGACGATCTCGGGCTCGTCGTCCACCACCAGCAGGCGGGCCGAGCCCTCGGTCGACGCGGCCAGCGGCGCCGGCTCGGAGTCCAGCACCTCACGCTCGCCACTCACCGGCAGTTGCAGGCAGAAGCAGGCGCCCTCGCCTTGCGGCAGCAGCATCAGCTCGCCGCCATGCTCGCGGGCGATGGAGCGCGACACCGCCAGCCCCAGGCCCGTGCCCATGCCCTCGCTCTTGGTGGTGAAGAAGGGCTCAAAGATGCGGTCCTGCACCTCGCGGCGGATGCCGGGGCCGTTGTCACGCACGTGCAGCCACACGCGGGGGGAGCGGCGGCGGTCCATGTTGGAAGTCGGCGTGAGGCCGGTGGAGACGGTGATGCGCCGCACGCCGTCGCGCCCGGTCAGCGCCTGCTGCGCATTGACCAGCAGGTTGAGCACGATCTGGCCGATCTGGTCGGCATCGGCATTCACGCTCGGCAAACCCGGCAGCAGGTCGGGCTCGATCTCGATGCCATGGCTGCGCAGCGCATAGCCCAGCATGTCAATGGCTGCGGTGGCCAGGTCGTTGAGCGAGACCTCGGTGCGGTTGGCCGGCCGGCTGCGCGCCATGTTCAGGAAGGTGCGCACGATGCGGCCGCAGCGCTCGGCCGCCTCGTTGATGCGCTGGGCATCCGCCGCCAGCGCCTGGCCCGAGAGCTTCTCGGCCAGCAGGGCCGCGCGGCCCATGACGATGGACAGCGGGTTGTTCAGCTCGTGCGCCACGCCGGCCAGCAGGCTGCCCATGGCGGTCAGCTTCTCGCTCTGGCGCAGGGCCTCACGCTGGCGCTCGATCTCGGTCTGCGCGGCCTGGCGCTCTGACAGGTCGAACAGCGAGGCCGTGTAGAAGGTCTCGGTGCCCACCGCCGTGCGCCACAGGATCATCTCGATCGGGAATTCACTGCCATCGGCCCGCAAGGCCGACATCTCGACCCGCTGGCCCATCACCCGCGCCTCGCCCCCGCTCGACACGCGCGCCATGCCGGCGTTGTGGGCGCTGCGGTAGCGCTCGGGGATCATGACCTCGGCCACCGAGCGGCCAATGGCCTGCTCGCGCGGCAGCCCGAACATGGCCACTGCGGCGGGGTTGAACTCGACCACGATGCCTCGGGCATCGGTGGACACCAGGGCCGCCATCGCGTTGTCGAAGATGCTGGACTTGAGCGCCTCGCTGGCCTCCAGCTCCTGCACCTTGGCCGACAGCTCGGCGTCGCGCAGCTTCAGCTCGGTCACGTCGAGGCTGACCACGATGATGGCCTGCGGCTCGCCGCTCTGGCAGTCCACCGGGATCAGGTGCTCGCGCATGTAGCGCCGGCCGGCGCCCGAGAGCTCGATCCAGCCCTCCCAGGCCACGGTCTGCCCGCTGGCCAGGCGCCCGCGCACCGACTCGTAGGCGCTGTAGGCCATGCTGCCGATGATGCGGGCGATGGGTTGCTCCAGCACCTGCACCGGGTGCAGGCCCGTGAACTTGAAGAACTCGTTGTTGGCCCAGACCAGGCGCTCGTTCACGTCCAGCACCACCACCCGCGCCGGCACGGCCTCCAGCAGCTGGGTCAGCAGCTGCATGGTGGCCGAGAGCACGCCATCGAGGCGGCCGGCCCCGCCATCGGGGGTGGGGTGGAACTTGAAGGCGTCAGTCATGGGGCGTCGTGTCGAGGGCCTGCCGCTGGAAGCGGGCGATCATAAAGACGCCGGCCCCAGCGCCCGAGGCAGCGCCGCTCAAGCCGCTCAAGCTGCTTGCGGCAGCGTGAGCCCAAAGCCCGGCAAGGCCGGCGGTGCCAGGGCGGCCGCCCCGCGTTGCATGGTGGTGGCAACGAGGGTGTACATCGCCGTCCAGGCCTCGCGCAGCTCGGGCGTGAAAGCGGCCCCGAGGCCGGCGTCCAGCGTGTCCAGCAGCGCAGCGCCCACGGTGTCGTAGTGCGCAGCCTGCACGCCGTAGCCGGCATGGCGCACGCCCAGTTGCAGCAGCACCGGCTCCAGCGCGGCGGGGCGGTCCAGCAGGGCCACGGCGGCGGCAATCATCTGCATCAGGCGCTCGCCCTGTTCACGCGGGTTGCCGCGGAACAGCGGGCGCAAGGCGGGGTCACGCTCAAAGAGGCGGGCATAGAAGGCCTCGGCCACCTGCTCGGCCATCGGCACCAAGGGTTCAAAGCTGGCGCGGACGGCCTGGATCTGTTGGGGGGTCATGAAAAGCTCCTTCAGTGGTGGAGCCATTGCTCGGCCACGGGGCCCAGCAAGGCAAGGATGAACAGGCCGGCCCAGAAGCCGCGCGGCGTGCGGCCGGCTTGGAAGGGCGCAGGGACGGGGGTGAGGAGGTCTTCCACGTCCTCATAGAAAGCTTCGCTGCGGTAGTGCATGGCGGTCTCCGGTTGTCGATGTCGCCACTGTCTGCGCGGCGGGTTTCAGGCTTGCTTCAACCCAAGGCCGGCTGTGTTGCGTTTGTTTCAGCCGCCGGCGAGGCCCGGCCCGGCCTGCCTATGATTTGCCCGCCATGCCTCAGACCACCCCCGCTCCTACCGTGCTCGTCGTGGACGACGAACCCGAACTGCGCGCCTTGCTGGCCGAGTACTTCGGCCGCAATGGCTTCATCGTCATGCAGGCCGAGAACGCCGCCGTCGCGCGCGAGCTCGTGGCCGAGCAGGTGCCCGACGCCGCCGTGCTGGACATCAACATGCCGGGCGAGAACGGCCTCTCGCTGGCCCGCGCGCTGCGCGAGAGCCACCCCCAGATCGGCCTCTTGATGCTGACCACGGCGGGCGAGGCCATCGACCGCATCGTCGGCCTGGAAGTGGGCGCCGACGACTACGTGGCCAAGCCCTTCGAGCTGCGCGAGCTGCTGGCCCGCGTGCGCGCCGTGCTGCGCCGCTTGCAGGTCGGGGCTGCGGCTGCGACGACCACACCGACCGCCCCGGCCACGCCGACCGCGCAAGCCGCAGCCACCGGCCATCCAGACCGCGTGCCCTTCGGGATCTGCCAGCTCGATCTCATGCAGCGCAAGCTCTTTGGCGCCGAGGGCCAGGAGATCGACATCACTGCGGCCGAGTTCGACCTGCTCGCACTCTTTGCCCGCCACCCCAACCGGCCGCTCAACCGTGACCAGATCATGGAGCAGGCGCACAACCGGGGCTGGGACGTGTTTGACCGCAGCATTGACCTGCGCATCATGCGGCTGCGCCGCAAGATCGAGCGCAACCCCGACAAGCCCGAGGTCATCAAGACCGTGCGCAACGTCGGCTATGTCTACGTACCAGGCAACCATTGAAACGAACCGGGACGGCGCGTGAAGCCTGATTGATACGCGCGCTTTCGAGACTGCTCCCTGTTGGCAACGCACCGGTCATCGCCGGTCCGCCACCAGATCTCAAACCAACCTACTTTGGAGCAGCCATGATCAAGTCCCTCACCCCCGTCCTCGGCGATCTCGACAACGGCATCGTCACGTCCAGCCTCGGCAGCGTCAGCATGACGATCAATGCCAACGGCAAGCCCCAGAGCGTCGTGCGCAGCATGCAGCAGTACGACCTCAGCGACTTCATCGACGAAGTCACCGCCACCACCAACGCCGACGCCATCTACGCCGAAGCCGGCGACGACAAGATCTACGGCGACGCGGGCGACGACTACATCAACGGCGGTGCCGGCATGGACACGCTCTACGGCGGCGCCGGCAATGACCACCTGGTCGGCGGCCTCGGCGGCGACTACCTGCAGGGCGACGCCGGCAACGACGTGCTCGAAGGCGGCGCTGGCCTCGACACCCTGCGCGGCGGCGAGGGCGACGACCTCTACATCGTCTGGGACAACGACACCATCACCGAGTACAGCGGCCAGGGCACGGACACCGTGTCCAGCGCGCTCAAGACCTACACCCTGGGCGCCAACATCGAGAACCTGATCGCCGACACCAGCCAGGGCGTGATGAACTTCGACTTCACCGGCAACGAGCTCGACAACCGCATCACCGGCGGCGCCAACAGCTACGACGTGCTGCGCGGCGGCGCCGGCAATGACACGCTCGACGGCGGCGCCGGCGGCGACACCCTGATCGGTGGCACCGGCAACGACCGCTACTACGTGGACGACGCCAACGACGAGGTCTTCGAGAAGGCCGGTGAAGGCACCGACACCGTCTACGCCACGGTCTCGCGCCAGATCGAGTTCCAGGTCGAGAACCTCGTGTTCGAGAACAAGCCCGGCGCGCCCACCACCGGCTACGTCGGCTATGGCAATGACCTGGGCAACACCCTCATGGGCGCCAACGGCGACGACAAGCTCTACGGCCTGGGCGGCAGTGACTACATCAACGGCGGCGCCGGCAACAACACGCTCTACGGCGGCCAGGGCGATGACTTCTACACCCTCTGGCTGGGCAACGACACCGTGGTCGAGTACGCCGGCGAAGGCACCGACCTGATCTCCAGCAACCTCGCCACCACCACCTTGCCCGACAACGTCGAGAACCTGGAGTTCTTCGTCACCGTGTCGGGCGGCCAGGTCACCGGCACCACCAAGTTCACCGGCATCGGCAATGCGCTGGACAACACCCTCAAGGGCTGGGACTCCGACGACGTGCTGCAGGGCATGGACGGCAATGACCACCTGTTTGGCGGTGACGGCAACGACAAGCTCGAAGGCGGCAATGGCGACGACTACCTGGACGGCGGCGCCGGCACCAACAAGCTGATCGGCGGTGCGGGCAACGACACCTATCTGGTGACCGACATGCTCAAGACCACGATCACCGAGGCCGCGGACGGCGGCTTCGACACCATGGTCAGCTACGACGCCAACTTCACCATGCCCAAGAACGTCGAGGCCGTGCGCTACGACGGCACCGGCCACTTCCAGGTCTGGGGCAACGAGAGCGACAACAGCATTTCGGGCAGCAAGGCGGGCACCAACTACCTGAAGGGCGGCGCCGGCAATGACCTGCTGATCGGTGGCTCCGACGACGACTACCTGAACGGCGACGAAGGCAACGACACCATGCAAGGCGGCGCGGGTGACGACAAGTACTACGTCGACAGCTACGGCGACAAAGTCATCGAACTGGCCGATGGCGGCACATTCGACAGCGTCTACACCGCGCTGGCGAGCTACCAGATGGACGCCAACGTCGATCGCCTCTACCTGACGGACGCCGGCAACCACACCGCCTACGGCAGCGCCGAGAAGAACGTCATGTACGGCAACGACGGCGTGGACACGCTGTTCGGCATGAACGGCGACGACGCGCTCGTGGGTGACTCCGGCAACGACTTCCTGTACGGCGGCAACGGCAACGACACCCTGTACGGCGATACCGGCAACGACACCCTCGCCGGCGGCGCCGGGGACGACCGCATCTACGGCGGCGACGGCGACGACCTGATCAACGGCGGCACCGGCAACGACATCCTGCTGGGCGAGGCAGGCAAGGACGTCTTCCAGTTCAGCCAGTTCATCGCTGGCACGGGCAGCGCCATCCACGGCTTCGTCAAGGGCGAGGACAAGATCGACCTCAGCAAGTTCGACGGCAACCTCAGCGTGGCCGGTGACCAGCAGATGGCCTTCTCCTTCAACGGCCAGTTGGTCGGTGGCGGCCAGGGCAGCTTCTGTGTCGAAAAGATCGTGGGCGACTACGGCTGGAAGTACACGACCCTGCATGTCGACGTGACCGGCGACGGACAGCGCGACTTCGACATCACGCTCGCGGGATCCGACTTCTACAACCTCTCGATGAGCGACTTCGTGATGTGACCCGCCCGGTGAAACAAATGAAACCCGGCCCGAAGCCGGCTTGAAACCATGGCCCGCAACACTGCGGGCCATGTCATTTCAAGAGGTCGTCATGCCTGCCCTGCCCTCGATCCCACGCTCGGTGCAACTGCGCCAGCAACTCACCCGCCACGCCGGGCCCTTTGCCATCTTCAGCCTGGCGCTGACAGCCCTGCTGCTGGCCCCCACGCTCTACATGCTCCAGGTCTATGACCGCGTGCTCACCACACGCAACGAGACCACCCTGGTGGTGCTGACCCTGCTGGTGCTCGGCGTCTACGGCCTGACCGTGGCGCTGGAGGCCGTGCGCGCGGCCGTGTCGGCGCGGCTGACGGCCCAGGCCGACGCGGCGCTGGCGCCGGTGGTCTTCGAGGCCTCGCTGCAACCGCGCCCCGAGGCCTCGGCCCTGCTGCTGGCCGGTGACCTCGGCGTGCTGCGCCAGGCCCTGGCCGGGCCGCTGCCGGCGCTGGCTTTCGACCTGCCGCTGGGCGCCGTCTTCCTCCTTGTCGCGGGCTTGATCGACGTCTGGCTCGGCACCTTCATCGCGGCCTCGGTCGCCCTGCTCGTGGGCCTCGCGCTGTGGCAAGAGCAGCGCCTGCGAGAACCCACGCGCCTGGCCCAGCTGCAATCCACCGAGGCCCAGCAGGCACTGCAAGAAGCCGCCCGCCAGGCCGAGACCGTGCGTGCGCTCTCGATGGCCGACCGCGTGGGCCAGCGCTGGCTGCAATTGCACCAGGCCGCCAGCGCCCGCCAGCTCGGCACCAGTGCCGAGGCCGGCCGCATCAACGCGCTGCAGCGCCTGGCCCGGCTGGCGCTGCAATCGCTGGGCCTGGGCCTCGGCGCTTGGCTGGTGCTGGAGCAACGCATCAGCCCCGCCATGATGATGGCCTGCACCCTGCTGCTGGGCCGCGCGATGGCGCCCTGGGAGAGCCTGATCCAGCAAGGCCGCCAACTCAGCGCACTGCGCCAGAGCTGGCCTCGCCTGCGTGAGGCGCTGGACCGCCCCGCTGAAGCCGACCCCCTGCCCCTGCCCGCCGCACGCGGTACGCTGTCGGCCGAAGGCCTGAGCCTCAGCCTCGACGGCCAGGCGCCCCTGCTGGCTGAGCTGGCGCTGGACGTGAAGCCGGGCGAGACGGTCGCCATCGTCGGGCCCAGCGGCTGCGGCAAGTCCAGCCTGGTGCGCCTGCTCAGCGGCGCACAGCCGCCCAGCAGCGGCTGTGTGCGGCTCGATGGCGCCGAGCTGGCCCAGTGGCCGGCCGCCCAGCGCGCCGCCGCCCTCGGTGTGTTGCCGCAGGACGTGCAGTTCTTTGACGGCAGCGTGGCCGAGAACATCGCCCGGCTGCAGGCCCTGGACACCGACGAAGCCCGTGCCGCCGTCGTCCGAGCCGCGCAGACGGCCGGCGTGCACGAGCTGATCCTGCGCTTGCCCGAGGGCTACCAGACGCGCCTCGGCCCCCAGGGCCTGCCGCTATCCGGCGGCCAGCGCCAGCGCCTGGGTCTCGCCCGCGCGCTGTTTGGCGAGCCTGCCGTGCTGCTGCTGGACGAACCCAACGCCCACCTCGACGAAGCCGGTGAACAAGCGCTGAAGCGCGCCGTGCTGGCCCACAAGGCGGCGGGCCGCAGCACCGTGTTCGTCACCCATCGCCAAAGCCTGCTGGCCGTGGCCGACCGCGTGCTGCTGCTGCGCGACGGCCGCCTGCAAGCCCTGACCCCACGCCCCGCCCTGCGCACCGCCTGACCCTGGAGATCATCATGCAAGCCACAGCGCTCACGACACCTCACGACGAACTCAACACCCTTATCAAGCGCAGCCTGCGCTGGTTGGCCCTGGGCCTGGGTGGGTTGGTGCTGGCCGCCGCCCTGGCGCCGGTGGACCAAGCCCTGCCAGGCCAAGGCAACCTGGCCGCCGCCTCGCAGCGCAAGAGCGTGCAGCCCGCCCTGGGCGGCACCGTGCGCGCCATCCACGTCGCTGAAGGCGCCAGCGTCAAAGCCGGGCAACTGCTGGTCGAACTCGACGTCACCGCCGCCCAAGCCGAGCTGGCCTCGGTGCGCCGCCAGGGCTTGCTGGTGGCCGCCAGCCGCGAGCGCCTCGCGACCCTGCTGCAAGACCGCAGCAGCCTGCAGTTCTCGGCCGCGCTGCAGCAGCGCGCCCAGGGCGTGGACGGCGGCGCCGACCTGCTCGCCACCCAGCAGGCCCTGTTCCGCAGCCTGGTGCTGGCGCAGCAGGAGAGCCGCACCCAGCTGGGCGCCCGCCGCGCACAGCTGGCCCGCGAGTCCGAAGGCCAGCTGGCCAGCCTGACCGAGCAGCGCGCGCAAGGCGCCTTGGTCAAGCAGCAAACCGCCCAGCTCGAAGACCTGGCCCGCCAGGGCTACTACCCCCGCCTCAAGCTGGCCGACGCGCAGCGCCAGCTGCACGCCAGCCAGCAGGAGGAAGCCCGCAGCCTGGCCGAGATCGCGCGCCTGCAGGAGGCCGCCCGCGAGGCCAATGCCGCGCTGGCCCACCAGGGCGCCGAGGCCCGCCGCGACTGGCAGGCCGAGCTGCTGGAGGCCGAGCGCCAGGGCGACCAGCTCGGCGCCCGCGCCGCCGCGCTGGAGCAGCAGATCCAGCAAGCCCGCCTCGTGGCGCCGGTGGACGGCGTGGTGGTGGCGCTGGCCGTACACACCGTGGGCGGTGTGGTGCAAGCCGGCCAGACCCTGATGGAGTTGGTACCGAGCAGCGACGAGCTGGTGGTGGAGAGCCGCTTTGCACTGCAGGCCGGCGAGAAGCTGCATGCCGGCCAGCCGGCCGACCTGGTCTTCACCAGCCTCGACCGCACCCGCACCCCGCTGCTGCATGGCCAGGTCTTGACGGTGAGTGCCGACAAGCTGGACGACACCCGCAACGGCGCCAGCTACCTGCGCGTGCGCGTGGCCCTGCCGCCGGCCGAGCGTGCACGCCTGGAGGGCGTGGAGCTGCGCGCCGGCTTGCCGGTGGATGTGATGGTGAAGCTCGGCGAGCGCTCGCTGCTCGCCTGGTGGCTCAAGCCCCTGAGCGACCGCCTGGGCCGCACGTTCAGCGAGGCCTGAGCCGTCCTGGGCCTGGCTTTACTGCGCCGACGGCAGGTTCAGCCAGCGCTGCAGGTGCTTGCGCAGCGAGGCAAAGTCGAGCGGCTTGGTCAGGTGCTCGTCCATGCCGGCCTCCAGGCTGGCGCAGACATCGGCATCCAGCGCGTGGGCGGTGAGCGCCAGGATGGGGAAGGCGGCCAACTGCCCCTCACGCTGCAAGTTGCGCAGGCGGCGGGCGCACTCCAGGCCGTCCATGCCGGGCATCTGGATGTCCATCAGCACCAGGTCGGGCACCTGGCGCGTGCAGGCATCGAGCGCCTCCTGGCCGTCAGCGGCCAGCACGGCCACCACACCCATCATGTTCAGGAATTCGAGTGCGACGACTTGATTGACCGGGTTGTCCTCCACCAGGAGGACACGGGGCCGTGAGCCCTCGTCCAGCGACAACCGCACCTCGGCAGCGACGAACCCACTCCGTCCTGCCTCTCCCCCTTGCGATGCACTCAAACCAGCCCCCCTGGGTGCACTGATCTGGGCAAGCGCTGTTTTGAGCACTACGTCCATTCGGATCTCACTGCCTCTGCACTACTGGCGACCTTTTCTTGGACCGCCTTGATGAATCGAACGATTGTTGCGCCGCCGCCGCCGGGGCGCAACCATCCACCCCTAGTTCGCCCCGGCCCCAAGGGCCTGTTAACACTACGGGAATGGGTCGCGTTGTGACCAAAACAATCGCAGGCAAGGCGCAAACCGCAAGTCGGGGTCGGCCCCCGACGAGGATTTGCAACGCCGCATGCGGTTGTTTTGGTCACACCCCTTCGGGAAGGCCCGCCACAAGGGGCCACTCGGCGTTGCACCTCTAGCCCGCACGCGAGTGCGGGCGGCGAGCTGCGCCTTGATTGGCCCCTTGTGGCGGGCCTTCGCAACCCATTCCCGTAGTGTTAACAGGCCCTAGCCACCTTGCCCCTGCTGACAAATTGAGGCGGCCCGCGTTCCTAGAATGCTCGGCCCCCACCGCATAAACCCCAATGTCTGAGCCCAAGTCCGACGGCCTGATCCGCATCCGAGGCGCCCGACAGCACAACCTCAAGAACCTGGATATCGACCTGCGCACGGCAGAGTTGACCGTCGTCACGGGCCCCTCGGGCTCGGGCAAGTCCAGCCTGGTGTTCGACACCCTCTATGCCGAGGGCCAGCGCCGCTACGTGGAAACGTTTTCGGCCTACGCGCGGCAGTTCCTCGACCGCATGGACCGGCCCGCCGTGGACAAGGTGGACGGCGTGCCCCCAGCCATCGCCATCGACCAGACCAACCCGGTGCGCACCAGCCGCTCCACGGTCGGGACGATGACCGAGCTGAACGACCACCTCAAGCTCCTCTTCGCCCGCGCCGGACAGCTTTTTGACAGGCAGACCGCCCTGCCCGTCCGGCACGACACGCCCGCCACCATCCTGGACGACCTGCAAGCCCGCGCCGCCGCCGCCGACAACCCGCGCCTGGTGCTGACCTTCCCGGTCGAACTGCCGGCCAACACCACGGCCGCCCAGGTGGAGCAGTGGCTGTCGGCCAGCGGCTTCACGCGCGTGCAGGCCGAGCGCGAGGTGGACGGCAAGAAGCTGCTCGACGTGGTGGCCGACCGCTTCCGCCTGCAAGGGGCCGACACCCAGCGCGTGATGGAAGCCATCGAGACCGCCTTGAAGCGCGGCACCGGGCGGCTCAACGTCTACGCGGGCGATGCGGGTGAGCAGCTTTGGAAATATTCGACCGGCCTGCACTGCCCCGAAAGCGACCTGCGCTACGCCGACCCGCAGCCGGCCCTGTTCTCCTTCAACTCGGCCTTTGGCGCCTGCGAGAGCTGCCGGGGCTTTGGCCGGGTGATCGGCGTGGACCTGGGCCTCGTCATCCCCGACGACAAGAAGACCCTGCGCAACGGCGCCATCAAGCCCATGCAGACGCCGGCGTGGAAGGACTGCCAGGACGACCTGCTCAAGTACGCCGGTGAGGCCGGCATCCCGCGCGACACGCCCTGGAAGGACCTCTCCGCCGAGCACCGCAAGTGGGTCATCGACGGCACGCCCAACTGGAGCGGCAACTGGAACAAGCAGTGGTACGGGGTCAAGCGCTTCTTCGACTACCTGGAGAGCAAGGCCTACAAGATGCACATCCGGGTGCTGCTGTCCAAGTACCGCAGCTACACCGAATGCCCATCCTGCCGGGGCGCGCGCCTCAAGACCGAGGCCCTGCTGTGGCGCGTGGGCAGCAAGCCGCTGGCCGACACCGCCCTGCCGCCGGCCCAGCGCTTTTTGCCTGTTGGCGCGCCATGGTCGCGTGATCAGTTGGAGGCCTTGCCCGGCCTCAGCCTGCACGACCTGATGCAACTGCCCCTGCACCGCCTGCGCGACTTTGTCGAGCAGTTGCAGCTGCCCAGCACCATGCTGGACGAAGCGCTGAAGCTGCTGCTCGGCGAGATCCGCCACCGCACGCGCTACCTGTGCGACGTGGGCCTGGGCTACCTCACTCTTGACCGCCAAAGCCGCACCCTGTCGGGCGGCGAGGTGCAGCGCATCAACCTCACCACCGCGCTCGGCACCAGTCTGGTCAACACGCTCTTCGTGCTGGATGAGCCCAGCATCGGCCTGCACCCACGCGACATGAACCGCATCGTGCAGGCCATGCACCGGCTGCGCGACGCGGGCAACACCCTCGTCGTCGTCGAGCACGACCCCGCCGTGATGCTCGCTGCCGACCGCCTCATCGACATGGGCCCCGGCCCCGGCAAGCTGGGTGGCCAGATCGTCTTCGACGGCACGCCCGAGCAGGTGCGCGCGGCCGACACCCTCACCGGCGCCTACCTCGGCGCGCGCAAACACGTGGGCATGGGGCTCAAGCGCCTGGTCGAGGCCAATACCCCGAAGCTCATCCTGCAGCGCGCCACCGAGCACAACCTGAAATCGGTGACGGTCGAGTTCCCGCTGCAGCGCTTCGTCGTCGTCACCGGCGTCTCGGGCTCGGGCAAGAGCACGCTGATGCAGGACGTGCTGGCCCCCGCGCTGGCCCGCCACTTCGGCAAGGCGACTGAATCCCCAGGCGCGCACGAGGCCCTGCTGGGCGCTGAGCAATTGGCCGACGCCGTCTTCGTCGACCAGTCCCCCATCGGCAAAACCGCGCGCTCCAACCCGGCCAGCTACGTCGGCGCCTTCGACGAGATCCGCAAGCTGTTTGCCGACACCTCGCTGGCCCGCGAGCGCAGCTACACGGCCGGGCACTTCTCCTTCAACGCCGGCGACGGCCGCTGCCCCACCTGCGGCGGCTCGGGCTTCGAGCACGTGGAGATGCAGTTCCTCTCCGACGTCTACCTGCGCTGCCCGGATTGCGATGGCAAGCGCTTCCGCGCCGAGCTGCTGGATGTGAAGCTGGGCCTCAAGACATCTCAGCTGAGCGTGTCCGATGTGCTCGAACTCACCGTCGCCGAGGCCGTGCAGCTGTTCAGTGACCACCGCGCCGTGGTCGCCAAGCTGCAGCCCATCGTCGATGTGGGGCTGGACTACGTCACCCTCGGCCAGCCCGTGCCCACACTCTCGGGCGGCGAGGCCCAGCGGCTCAAGCTCGCCGGCTTCCTGGCCGAGGCCGCCGCGTCGCCGCGCTTTGGCGTGGCCAAGAAGGGCACGCTCTTCCTCTTTGACGAGCCCACCACCGGCCTGCACTTTGACGACATCGCCAAGCTCATGCGCGCGCTGCGCAAACTGCTGGCGGCGGGGCACTCGCTCATCCTCATCGAGCACAACCTCGACGTCATCCGCGCGGCCGACTGGCTGATCGACCTCGGCCCCGAGGGCGGTGAAGACGGCGGCGAGATCGTCTGCCAGGGCACGCCCGAAGACGTGGCCCGCCACCCCACCTCGCACACCGCCATCGCCCTGCGCGACTACGCGCTGCAGATGGACCGCCCGCCCGTCACGGTGGAGGAAGGCCGCCCGCTGCAAAGCCTGCTGCGCGCCCGCCGCGCCGCGCAGAGCGAGGCCATCCGCGTCGTCAACGCCCGCGAGCACAACCTCAAGGGCGTGAGCGTGGACATCCCGCGCGGCAAGTTCAACGTCGTCACCGGCGTCTCGGGCTCAGGCAAGAGCACGCTGGCCTTTGACATCCTCTTCAACGAGGGTCAGCGCCGTTATCTCGAATCCCTCAACGCCTACGCCCGCAGCATCGTGCAGCCGGCCGGGCGGCCCGAGGTCGATGCGGTCTGGGGCATTCCGCCCACGGTCGCCATCGAGCAGCGCCTCTCGCGCGGCGGCCGCAAGAGCACCGTCGCCACCACCACCGAGGTCTGGCACTTCCTCAGGCTTCTGTACGTCAAGCTCGGCGTGCAGCGCTGCATCCACGACGGCGCACCCGTGCGGCCGCAGAGCGTCGAGTCCATCGCCGCGCAGCTGCTGCGCGACTATCGCGGCCAGCACGTTGGCCTGCTCGCGCCCCTGGTCGTCAACCGCAAGGGCGTCTACACCGACCTCGCCAAATGGGCCAAGACCCGGGGCCACACGCATTTGCGCGTGGACGGCGAGTTCCTGCCCACCGCCAACTTCCCGCGCATCGACCGCTTCAAGGAGCACACCCTGGAGCTGCCCGTGGGCGACCTCGTCGTCACGCCCGAGGCCGAGCCTCAGTTGCGCGAGCTGCTGGCCAAGTCGCTCGACATCGGCAAGGGTGTGCTGCACCTGCTGGCCCCGCTCGACGGCCTCAAGCTTGACGAAGGCAGCACCGGCGCGGGCATCGGCACGCTCAGGGTCTTCAGCACCAAGCGCGCCTGCCCCACCTGCGGCACCAGCTACCCCGAGCTCGACCCGCGCCTCTTCTCCTACAACTCCAAGCACGGCTGGTGCGGCCACTGTGTGGGCACGGGCCTGGCCCTGTCGCGCGAGCAGCGCAAGCAGCTGGACGACAGCGTGCAGGGGGACGACAACCGGGGCCGCGAGCAGTCCTTCCCGTCCGAAGAGGCCGAGGTCGAAGGCCTGGCCGACACCCCCTGCCCCGAGTGCCACGGCAGCCGCCTCAACGCCACCGCGCGCAGCGTCGAGTTCGATCAGCACACCATCGCCACCGTTGCCGCCTGGAGCGTGCGCCAGGCCCGCGAGTGGGTCGCTGGCCTCAAGCTTGAAGGGCGTGACGCCGACATCGCGCGCGACGTGGTCAGCGAGATCCGCGGACGCCTGGAGTTCCTGGAAGACGTCGGCCTTGGCTACCTCACGCTCGACCGCGCCGCGCCCACGCTCTCGGGCGGCGAGGCCCAGCGCATCCGGCTCGCGGCCCAGCTGGGCAGCAACCTGCAAGGCGTCTGCTACGTGCTCGACGAGCCCACCATCGGCCTGCACCCGCGCGACAACCAGATCCTGCTCAAGGCCCTGGCCACCCTGGGCGACAAGGGCAACACCCTCGTCGTCGTCGAGCACGACGAAGACACCATCCGCCGCGCCGACCATTTGATCGACATCGGCCCCGGCGCCGGCAAACGCGGTGGCCGCGTCGTAGCCCAAGGCACCGCCGCTGACCTCGCCAAGGTGGCCGACTCCACCACCGGCCGCATGCTGTCCCACCCCCTCATCCACCCGCTGCAACCCCGCCGCGCGGTGGACGCCGACACGCCCCGTCTCAAGGTACTGAACGCCAGCCTGCACAACCTGCGCGGCCTTGACGTGGACGTGCCCCTGCAGCGCCTGGTGGCCGTCACCGGCGTCTCAGGCTCGGGCAAGAGCACGCTCGCGCGCGACGTGCTGCTGGCCAATATGGCCATGGCCGTGCCGCTGCGCAAAGCACCTTCCAACTGGACCGGCTGCGCCGGCATCGAAGGCCACGCCCAGGTGGACCGCGTGCTGGAGGTCGACCAGACCCCCATCGGCAAGACCCCGCGCTCCTGCCCCGCCACCTACATCGGTTTCTGGGACGCCATCCGCAAGCTCTTCGCCGAGACGCTCGAAGCAAAGGCACGCGGCTACGCGGCCGGCCGCTTCAGCTTCAACACCGGCGCCGGCCGCTGCCCGGGGTGCGAAGGCCAGGGCATGAAGACCATCGAGATGAGCTTCCTGCCCGACGTCAAGGTGCCCTGCGACCAATGCCACGGCCAACGCTTCAACCCCGAGACCCTCGGCGTCACCTGGCGCGGCAAGAACATCGGCGACGTGCTCGCCATGGAGGTCGATGAAGCCGTGGACTTCTTCGCCGCCATGCCCGCCATCGCCCACCCGCTGCAGTTGTTGAAGGACGTGGGCCTGGGCTACCTCACCCTCGGCCAACCCAGCCCCACCCTCTCAGGCGGCGAGGCCCAGCGCATCAAGCTGGTGTCCGAGCTGGTCAAGGTGCGCGACGACGTGACCCGACGCGGGCAGAAGCCGCCGCACACGCTGTACGTGTTGGATGAGCCCACTGTCGGCCTGCACATGGCCGACGTTGAGAAGCTGATTCGTGTGCTGCACCGGCTGGTGGACGGCGGGCACTCCGTCGTCGTCATCGAGCATGACCTGGATGTGATCGCCGAGGCGGACTGGGTGCTGGACCTGGGGCCGGAGGGTGGGACGGCGGGTGGGCAGCTCGTTGTGGCTGGGACGCCGGAGGGGGTGGTGGCGTCGGGGAGTCATACGGGGGTGGCGTTGAAGGCGGTGTTGGCGCGGGTCGCCTAAGAACGGCTTCATTGCTAGCGCTAATCTAGTCAAAGATCAGGGCTCCCAACTATCGGAGCAACCGATGAATCACTCGGATCTTGTTCATGTCATCGACTTTCGCAATAAGGCGAATTGCAATCGAATTGAATCAGCAGAACCAGGCGAAGAGCTTGAAATTCTTGTTCGCTTAGAGGCACCGCACACCTCCCCAAGCGTCCGCGCAAGAGGATGGCGAAGCCTGGATGGCGAGTCATTTGAAGTCACGGTTCCCACGCGAGATGGCCCAGAAGCGCATTCGTGGACGTGGGAGTTCTTGATGGCCTGTCTTCCGCATTTGCGCGAGTCTCTGCGAGTCCGGTAGCTAGGTAGGGCGGGTCGCTGACCCGCCAATGCGGCGTCGGGCCAAACCTCCACTATCCGCTCCGCAGCGCGCGCCGTCGCTTGCCGCCCGGTCAGGGGTACGGTGTGCCGTCTTTATGGACGAAGCGTCCGTCGCGGTTTGAACTCATCAGGTCGATGTCAGAGCAGGTGGTGAGGTCGTCTGGATGCCTTGAGCCCACCTCAAGGTACACGGCGACCGCCGAGCTGTGATTCCGCAGATGGTGCCCGTTGCCCGTGCCCTGGGGGAAGGCGGCGCACTCACCAGCTCGAAGTACGGTCTCGCCCTCGTGCTCGACCAGGGTCAGTTCGCCCTCGAGCACGTACACGAACTCGTCTTCGTGGCTGTGCCAATGGCGTTGACTGGACCACTTGCCTGGCGGCAGCGTCATCAGGTTGACGCCGAACGCCTGCAGCTTGCCGGCATCTCCCAGCCTTTGCCGCGTGCGGCCGGCGCAAGCGTCGTTGAAGGCTGCGGGGTAGCCCGTGCCTATGTGAATCGGGACAGCAGAAATGTCGACCTTGGGCATCGTTGCGAACCTCGGTGGGCCTTTGTGCGACCTGGTGCCGTGTGTCTGCGTGGGTGGACGGCGCCGCGAGGGGGAATGTAAGCCCGGCGGCGTCCACCTACGCAGTCTGCATAGCATTACTGCGGCGCGCGCAACTTTTAACGCCGGGCGAACTCAGGTGAAAGCCGCCTCCTGGGCCGGTAGCAACACTGGAGGCCTTGAACTTCAGGAGTTATCTGTGATCCAAGTAGGACGTATTCGCGGGCTGTGGGCGGCGCTGTCGCTCGCGGCGGCATCGACGGTCGCCCAGGCTACCGACATTGCGCTGACGCTGGATGTGAGCGACGTGGCGTCGTGCAAGCCCGATGGAGGCTTGAACGTGGATACCGCCTTCATTCGATCTGCTGCCATGCAGGCTCTGAGCGCGAAGGGCTACCGTGTGGTCCCTCAGCCGACTGGCCCGGTCGGTTTGGAGTTGCTGCTGCAGGTTTCGCTGTGTCAGAACGTCCGCGCAGCAGCGACCCTGGGCTACGCGGCCTCGGTGGGCTTCTTCTACCGGTCCAACGGGACCTCAGCGGCCGCCGATACCAAGCGCGTGGCGTTCAACTACGGCTCAGCGCTGGTGGCGTTTGGCGGCGATGCGGCCAACGACCAGGGCGCCAAGCTGAGGGCGGAACTGGTCAAGGTGATGAAAGCCGTGGTGAACGCGGGCGGCTGACCGCTGGTGTCGGGCCGCCCAAGACTTCACGCCGCTGGCCGACCTCCCGCCTCGTAGGGCGGGTCGATGACCCGCGCATGATTTCTTTCGGGCATGGCTGCCCAGCAGGCGTACAAACGTGCCTCCGCGTCTCCGCGCTTCCTGCCCAAGCCCTGCCATGCTCACGCCCGAATTCCTGCTCACCTCGCTCATCGTCGTGCTCATCCCCGGCACGGGCGTGCTGTTCACGGTTTCTGCGGGCCTGACGCAAGGCCGCATGGCCAGTGTGTATGCAGCGCTGGGCTGCACGCTGGGCATCGTGCCGCACCTGCTGGCCACGGTCCTGGGTTTGGCAGCGGTGTTGCACACCAGCGCGCTGGCATTCGAGGCCCTGCGCTTGGCGGGGGTGCTTTACCTGTTCTATGTGGCCTTCGCCACCTGGCGGGATCGGTCGGCCTTTGCAGTGGACTCGCGAGCGCCGCGCAGCTCTCGCGCAAGGCTGGTGGTCAAAGCACTGCTGCTGAACATCCTCAACCCCAAGCTGACGCTGTTCTTCCTGGCCTTCCTGCCGCAGTTCGTGCCGGCCGACGCGGCCCACCCGTTGGTCACGCTGCTGGGCCTGAGCGGGGTCTTCATGGCCATGACCTTTGCGGTGTTCGTCGTCTATGGCCTGCTGGCCCACGCCTTCCGCCGCTCAGTCATCGAGTCGAGCACCGTGCAGGCCTGGCTGCGGCGCAGCTTCGCGGCGGCATTTGCGGGGCTGGGGCTGAAGTTGGCTTTGAGCGAGCGCGGCTGAGGCTGCGGCGCCGGTTCGGCAGCTCTGCTGCGGTGCAGCGGGGCTTCAGGGTCTCACGGCCTCGGCGCCTCATTGCCCGGCGGCCTCTGCCGCAGATTGAACGCAATCACATCGAACGGGTAGGTGTCTTGAGCGATATAGAGGGTGCCGTTTTCGGACACCGCCATACGCCCCGAGGCTGGGTATTGCCATACCGCTTTGTGGGTGTTGAGGTCGATCGCGTAGGTCATGTCTTCCAGGCCCACGAAAGCGAGCGTGCCCACAACAAGCAGCGGCGCGTCCTTGCGCAAATTGGTGTGCCGAGTGGGCCCACGCCATGTCCAGAGCACAGCGCCGGTCTCAGGATCGAGCGCTGTCAAGGTCCGGTCTGAGGTCTGCACCAGCACCGCACCCGCCGCCAACACGGGGTTGCTGATTGCACCAACCGGCGCGGACCACAACCTGCGCATGCCGACGGCGTCGTAAGCGACCACGCGGGGCACGCGGGGCGAGCCATCCAAGGCAAGGTAGTCCGAGACGTAGACCCGGCCTGAATCTCCCACCACGGGAGAGCTGTCGAGGTCCCAGATGTTGACTGTGGGATCAGGCTTGGCTGGAGCTACCGAGCCAAGTAGCGCCCCGCTCGTGGCATCGAGGACCCACAAGGTCTGGCGGTCAAACACGTACGCCCGGCCACCCGACACGGCGGGCGCCCAGCTGTTGGTGCTGACGGTGGACAAGGCCCGGTCCGGCGTGGTGGACCACTCGAACGCGCCGGACTGGCCATCGCGCCGCGCAACTTGCACGCCATAGCCGTCCTGGTAGTACACCTTGGCACCTACCGTCACCGGCGTCCCATGCACCTGTGAAGAAGCGTAGCCAAAGGCCTGTTTGAACAGCGTCGCTCCGGTGCGTGCGTCAAGCGACAGCAACCAGTCCTGAGCCTCAATCAACGGCTTGGACCGCACCCAGATGCGGTCGCCGTCGATGGCTGCACCGCCGTGGGCGAATGTGGGACTGCCGCTGATCGTGGCATCTTGATACCGCCAGAGTTCGGCACCGGAGTCTTCGGAAAGCGCCTTCAAGACACCGAAGCTCCTGGGAGGCGGAGGGAGGAAAACGCGACCATTGGCCGCTGTGACGGTGCCAGCCGAAAGTCCACTGACGACCCAGCGCCGGCTGATGGCCTGTGCACTGATGGATGCTTGCACCGCACCGGTGTGGGCCGGATCGCCTTGGTAAGCAGTCCAGCCCGTGCTGCCGGGCAGAACGGCCAAAGTTGGCCGTGAATCGCTGCTCGCGACGGTGATCTTGTAGGGCAGGATCCAGGGCGACCCTGGCAGCGGGTCGCGGCAGGTGTCGGCGGAGTCCCTGCACAAGCGGACCTCGAACTGGCCGACGTACTGACGGGGCGCAAGGTTGCTCCGGATCGTGGCCCGCGCCTGGTAGCGATTGCCACCCAGCGCTTCGACAGGAACGACTGTCTCGACCACCCCCGTCGAGTCGAACACGGCGATGTTCACCGCAGGGTCGATGTCCTGGGTGGCACTCCCCAGCACCCAGAAGGTCGGCGCCTGCCCCGGATAGACCGTGATCTGGGGAACGAGGTTTTCAATGGTCAGCCAGGCTCCTGCGGGAGCGGGAGCGGGAGCGGGAGCGGGAGCGGGAGCGGGAGCGGGAGCGGGAGCGGGAGCCGGTGCCGGTGCCGGTGCCGGTGCTGGTGCTGGTGCTGGTGCTGGTGCTGGTGCTGGTGCTGGTGCTGGTGCTGGTGCTGGTGCTGGTGCTGGTGCTGGTGCTGGTGCTGGTGCAGCGCCAGACGTCGATCCACCGCCTCCCCCACAGCCAGTGGCGGCCACGACGAGCGACAGGCCCACGCAGGGCAACAAGCCGGGTAGCAATCGCCCGCTCGGCGTCTTCTTCATCTTGGATCTCCCTCACATCGCGCGTCCCGCGCGAAGCGCCGCACTGTAGCCGGCCAAGCAGCTGGCGCAGCACCCCTGAAACCGGCGTCGCTCGCTGTTTGACGCAGCAGACCGGACCGACGACCGGCGTGGGCGCCGTAGCCTCTGCAGCGGCCTCGCCGCCAGCATCTACCATCGCTTCAAGCCCGATGGGCCTGGGCAGGAGTGATCAGGATGCGTGCATTGAAGCTGCTGGCGTGGACAGCGGGTGGGGTGGTGGCGCTGGTGGCCCTGCTGCTGGCCGCCGTGCTGCTCTTCGTCAACCCCAACGACTACAAGGACCGCATCGAGGCGGGCGTGCAGGCGGCGACGGGGCGGAGCTTGCGGCTGCAGGGGGAGTTGAAGCTGTCGGTCTTCCCGTGGCTGGCCCTGCAGGTGGGCGAGGCGCAGCTGGGCAACCCGCCGGGGTTTGGGGACGAGCCTTTTCTCAAGCTCGCCAGCGCCAAGCTGCGCGTGAAGCTGCTGCCGCTGCTGCTGCAGCGCAAGCTGGAGGTGGACCGGGTCGAGATCGACGGCTTGCAGCTGGCCTTGAAGCGCAATGCCGCCGGTGAAGGCAACTGGGTGATGGGGCAGAGCAAGGAAGAAGCAGCCAAGAGCGGCAGCAGCGCCCCGGCCGGGCTGGAGCTGGGCGGGGTGGAGGTGAAGAACAGCCGCATCAGCTTCGAGGGCCTGGTGGCAGACCAGCTGGAGCTGCACCTGGGCCGCGTGGCGCCGGGCACGGCCACGCCGCTGCGCATGGCGCTGCAGCTCAAGCCCTCGGCAGACGCAGCGCCCATGCCGCTGGCGCTGCAGTTTGCGTTGACCATGGACGCTGCCGCGCAGCGCTACCAGCTGGCACAGCTGAAGCTGGACGCCTCGCTGCCACGCGCGGGCAAAGCGGCGCTGGCGCTGCGCTTTGAGTCACCCTTGATCGACCTGGACCTGGCCCGCCAGACCCTGGCCGAGGCGAGCTTTGACAGCACGGTGGCCGGCGCGCGGCTGACGGGGCGGCTGAGCGGCAAGCAGTTGCTGGACGGCGCCGCGCTACAAGGCGGCTTCGAGCTGGCCGAGCTCTCGCCGCGCAACCTGCTGGCTACGTTGGGCCTGCCCGCGCCCAACACGCGCGATGCCACGCGGCTGACGCGCCTGGCTGCCAAGGGCAGCTTCAGCTGGGCCAAGGGGCAGGCGCAGGCCGAGGGGCTGGCCTTGCGGCTGGACGACTCGGAGCTGAGCGGGCGCCTGGGCTTCACGCCCGCGAGCGGCGCGCTGAGCTTTGACATGGCGGTGGACCGCATCGACCTGGACCGCTACCAGGCGCCGCCGTCGGCGGCCCCGGCTGCTGCGGCCGCCGCGTCCGCCACCAAGCACGAGCCCATCGAACTGCCAGTGGACTTCCTCAAGCCCCTGCACGCGCACGGCCAGTTCAAGGTGGGTGAGATCCGCGTGGCGGGGCTGACGCTGACCGAGCTGGGCGCAGGCATCGCCATTGCCGACGGCCTGGCGCGCCTGGCGCCGCTGCGCGCCAGCGTCTACGGTGGGCAGTACCAGGGCGAGGTGCGCATCGACACCCGCCCGGCCACACCCACGCTGGCGCTGGACGCCCAGCTCGCCGGCATCGACGTGGCCGCGCTGATGAAGGACTTTGCCAAGACCCAGCGTCTGAGCGGGCGCGGCACCGTCACCGCCAAGCTGCAAGCCCAAGGCCGCCACAGCGATGCCCTGGTGCGCAGCCTCAGCGGCAGCGTGGTGGCCGACCTGGCCGATGGCGCGGTGGAGGGGCTGGACCTGTGGCACGCGCTGGCCCAGGCCCAGTCGCTGCTGAAGCAGCGCAGCCTGAGTGCCGAGGCCAGCCGGGGCCGCACGCCCTTTGACAGCTTCCACGCCTCGGCCCAGCTGACCGACGGCGTGGCCACCACACGTGACCTGCTCGTCGCCTCGCAGCGCCTGCGCGTCTCCGGCGAGGGCACGACCCACCTCGTCAACCAGTCGCTCGACTGGCGCATCAAGGCCGCCGTGCTCAAGGCCCCCGAGGGCGACACGGCGGGCATGAGCGAGCTGGAGCGTGCGTCCATCCCGGTCACCATCACCGGCCCCCTGGCCGACCCCAAGATCCGCCCCGACCTCGCCGGGCTCGCGCTGGGCCGGGTGAAGGAGCAGATCGAGCAGAAGAAGGACGTGATCCGGGAGAAGGTGAAGGACCGGTTGAAGGGGCTGCTGGGGCGCTAGGGCCCGGTGTTCGGCGCACCGTCACACGCCTTTCATTCACGGTCTCTAGGCTGGCGGCTTTCATGCCTGCTACCTGGAGCCTGCCGTGCAATGTCGTCCCACCTCACGCCTTCTGAGCCTGGCCCTGAGTGCCGCCCTGCTGCCCGCTGCGGCGTCGGCCGCCAGCTTCGTCAACGGCCTCGCCATCCCCGGCAGCCTGCTCGACCTTTCGGGCGGCACCACGGTCAACAACGGCCGGGTGGGGTTCTTCTCGGACATCTACTACGACCGCAACCGCAATGAGTGGTGGGGCCTGTCGGACCGCGGCCCCGGCGGCGGCACGCTGGACTATGCGACCCGGGCGCAGCGCTTCACGCTGGACGTGGACGCGAACACCGGCGCGATCAGCAATTTCAAGATCGTGCAGACCGTGGTCTTCAGCAGCAATGGCAGCCCGCTCAATGGCATTGCGCCCAGCCCCGTCTCCAACCTTGGCTTGGCCCACGACCCCGAGGGCTTGGTCGTGCTGCCCAAGACGGGCAACCTGCTGGTGTCTGACGAATACGGTCCCTCGGTGCGCGAGTTCACGCGCAGCGGCGAGCTGGTCCGCACCTACATCACGCCGGCCAACCTGATCCCGCGCAGCGCGGGCACGGGCACGCCCAACTTTGCGAGCGACACCGGCAACACCGCCGGCAAGCGCACCAACCGGGGCTTTGAAGGCCTGGCCGTCAGCCCTGATGGCAACTACGCCTACGCCGTGCTGCAAAGCGCCACGCTTGACGAGGGCGGCGGCAACGGCAGCATCAACCGCATCGTCAAGTTCGACACCAGCACCGGCAAGGCGGTGGCGCAGTACGCCTATGCGATGAAGCGCAGCGGCCAAGGCCAGGGCGTGTCGGCCCTGGTGGCCATCAATGACCACGAGTTCTATGTGCTGGAGCGCAACAACCGTGGCGTGGGCATTGGCGCCGACTTCGCCACCGCCGACAAGGAGGTCTACCGCATCGACCTCGCCGGCGCGACCGACGTGACCAGCCTCAACCTGGCCACCGCCCCGGCGGCCAGCTATGCCAAGGTCAGCAAGTCGGGCCAGGTGATTGACCTCGACGCCAACACCCTGGCCGCGCTGGGCAACAAGAGCCCCGAGAAGTGGGAGGGCCTGGCCATCGGCCCCAAGCTGAGCAACGGCAGCTACCTGGTGCTGGCCGGCACCGACAACGACTACAGCGTGACGCAAAACGGCAGTGGCACGCAGTTCGACGTCTACCTGCGCTTCAGCGATGCCGACCCCTATGCCACCAGCATCCAGTGCCCGCTGGGACAGACCACCGGCTGCACGGGGGCGCTGAGCAGCGTGCCCGGCAATGGCAGCTACCAGCTGCTGCCCGGCGTGCTGCACGCCTACACGGTGTCGGCTGCCGAGCTGGGCGCCTTCCAGGCCCCGGTGCCCGAGCCCACCACCTGGGGGCTGATGGGCGCGGGGTTGCTGGGCATGGCAGCCTATCGTCGGCGCCGCGCCTGATTTACTTTGCCGCGACGGCCTCGCGCACCGCGTTGACGACGAGGGCGTTGTCGTCCCACATCAGGAAGTGGTAGCCGGCGGCGCTCATGCGGATCTGCACGCCGGCGAGGCCCGCGTACTGCTGTTCAAAGATCGCCTTGGTGCTGGCCTCGGTGCTGCCCATGGGGGCGTAGGCCGCCCAGGCGCCGAGCACCAGGGTGGGCGTCTTGACCTTGGGCAGCAGCGGGCGCAGGTCAGCCGTCCAGAGCTCTGACATGGCGGCCGCCGTGGTGGCGCGGTCGCTGGCCAGGCCCCACTCGATGACGGTCGCAATGCGCGCCGGGTCCTTGCTCATGCCGGCGGCGCTTTGGCGGGTCTGCTGCTCGTAGGCTTCTTTCGGGCTGGACAGGACGCCGGCCTTCATCTGCGAGGCCATGGCCTGCAGTTGCTCGGGGGTGGCGCTGGGCATGCGCAGGCCCATGATGAAGGGCAGGCTGTCCACCACCACCAGGCGGCCCACGGCAGCGGGTTGCTCGGCCGCCATCATCAGCGCCAGCGCGCCACCCAGGCTGTGGCCGACGACCACCGGGGCCTGCAGCTTCTCGGCCGCGATATAGGCCAGCAGGCGGTCACGCATGGGGGCGAGGAAGGTGTCCGACGCCGCCGGCTTGGCACCGGCAAAGCCGGGCAGCTGCACGATGTGGCATTGCACCTGGGGCTGCAGGGCGGCGCAGGTCTCGCGCCAGACGCTGGCGGCACTGTTGAGGCCCGGCACCATCAGCACGGGCTTGCCGGTGCCGACGACTTCGACCTCCAGGTCCTGGAACTGCTTCTTGGTCTGCGCCTGGGCGGCGACAGCGGCAACGAGGACAGTGGCCGCCACGGCCAGGCGGCGGAACAGGGTCTTGGGGGATGCGTTCATGAGGGTCTCCTTCGGGTTGGGGCGCAGCGCGGTGTGCGCCTGGCTGGAACGCATGGTCTCGAAGACCGGCCACCGGCGCCCGCCCCTGCCGACGAATCGCCAGCCGGCACGACGATTGGCAAATCCCCCGGGCGAGCGGGGTCCTGTGGGCCTGTGGCTTGCTATTTCGCACGACCGTGCTAAATTTCGATCCATGGAAGCCAAGACCGAGCGCAGCGAGCTGACCCAGACCGCCATCGTGGACATGGCGCTGGAGATGGCCGCGCTGGACGGGCTGGAGAGCCTGAGCATTGGCGAGATCGCCAAGCGGCTGAGCCTGTCCAAGAGCGGCGTGTTCTCGCGCATCGGCTCGCGCGAGGCGCTGCAGAAGGCCGTGCTCGATGAATTCGACCGCCGCTTCCAGCAAGACATCATCGTGCCGGCGCTGCGCGAGCCGCGCGGCCTGCCCCGGCTCGACGCCATGCTGCGCGCCTGGCTGGAGCGCGCGCTGCGCCCGGGCTCACGCGGTGCCTGCCTCTACGCGGCCGGCGCCTTCGAGTTTGACGACCGCGACGGCCCGCTGCGCGAGATGCTGATGGCCGGCATCCAGCGCTGGCGGCAGTCGCTCAAGCGCACCGCGATGCAGGCGCAGGAGGCCGGCCAGTTGCGTGCCGACGCCGACCTCGACCAGCTGACCTTTGAGCTTGACGGGCTGATGATGGCCCTGATGCGCGAGGCCCGCTTCCTGCGCAACCCCGACACCGCCGCGCGCGGCTGGGTCAGCTACCAGCGCCTGCTCGACCACTACCGCTGAACCCCAGCCACCCCTGATTTGCTTTGCCCTCACCCGCCCATCCCTGCTGACCAATTTCGCACGACCGTGCGACAACCTTCAAAGGAATGACCATGCTGCTGACCATCCTGGTGTTTGCCGCCCTCGCCGTTGGTGCGGTGGTGCTGAAGCTCGTGGCAGGCGCTGCCGCGCTGAGCCGCCAAGTCCCCAAGCGCAACGAAGACTTCATCTTCTATTGAGCCGCCCATGACCACCACGCCCACCGCCACCTCCCCTGCCCCCAACCCGACCGACCGCTTCTACGCCGCCGGCTGGGCCCAGCGCGCCCTGGCCGGCGGCCTGCGCCTGGTGCAAGCCACCTCGCCATCAGCGGGTGCGCGCCTGGCCTTTGCCATCTTCTGCACGCCCTTGCCGCTGAAGTGGCTGGTCCGCCAGCGCCTGCCCGCACCTTGGCGTGCGCAGACCTGGGAGCTGATGGGCCAGCAGCAGTGCGCCTGGCGCCATGCCGATGCACCCCTGCACCCGCAGCGGCCCCGGGTCCTGCTGGTGCATGGCTGGGGTGGGCAGGCGCGGCAGTTCCAGGCCATGGCCGAGCAGCTGTGGGCCGCCGGGCTGGACCCCATCCTGCTCGACATGCCCGCCCACGGCCACAGCAGCGGCTCGCAGAGCCACATGCCCGCCTTCTTGCAGGCCCTGCACGCGGCACGGCAGTTCTTCGGGCCCCTGCATGGCGCCGTGGCGCACTCCATCAGCGCCGTGGCACTGAGCCATGCGGTGGCGCGTGAACTGCCGGTGCGCCGCCTGGCGCTGATCTCGCCCTCGTCGCCCCCGCGCCAGCTGCTGGCCTGGTATGGGCAGACCTTCGGCCTCTCAGCCGCCGTGATGAGCCGCATGAAGGCACGCATCGAGCGCCTCGCCGGCATCGGGCTCGACAGCTTCGAGCCCGAATGGATCGGGCCCCGCCTGAAGCAGCCCACCCTGCTCGTCCACGACCGGGGCGACCGCGCCGCCCCGCTGGCCCAGTCGCAGCGCCTGCAAGTCACGGCGCCCGACGCCGAGCTGTGGGTGACCGAGGGCCTGGGCCACCAGCGCATCCTGCGCGATGCGGACGTGATCGAGCGCGTGACGCGGCACATCGCCGTCGGCGCGTGAAGCGACAACGGGCCCGACGGCCCGCAGTCGTGATGCGTCCTCTTCGAACGAGAAGGACAGTTCCGGGGCCCTGAAGTCAGACCATGCCGCCGCCGCTCGGCTCCCAGGAGCACGGGCGGCCGCTCAGCCTGACTTTGGAGATCCCATGCAAACCGTCAACCTCGCCCGCCTGACCCGCCGCCTCGCCCTGCCTGTGCTGCTCGCACTCGCCGGCACCGCCTGTGCCAGCGACCTCGGCAGCCCGTCGCGCGCGATCCACCCGATGGACTTCATCGGCCAGGACTTCAACCTCCAGATCGAGAAAACCCAGGGGCCGGCTGCCAGCAGCTATCCCAACCAGGGCGCCATCGTGCGGCGCATGCTGGCCCATGGCCAATGGAGCTCGCAAGGCGCGGGCGGCCCCAACCATCGCGAGGCCGCGGGCACCTCGCAATGGCGCCGCAGCGGCACGGGCGAATGGGTCGAGATCTCGACCGAGACCTCGACCATTGCCCCGGGCGGCCCTGCCAGCTCCGTCCTCACCTACACCTTCGATGGCCCGAGCCACGGCCGCTGGAGCTGGAACATCAATCATGGGCAGGCCCTGCTCAGCGGCAGCTTCACCACCGCGCCCAGCAAGCCCAGCGCCGAGCAGGTGCTCGCCCCGGTCACCAACGCCGGCCTGCATGTGCCGCTGATCATCAAGTCAGCCGTCTCGACCGACCTGCCCGCCGGCAGCTTCCCGGCCGCCGGCCTGGTGCTGCAAAGCTACGCCGCCGACGGCACCCTGAGCTTCCAGGGCTTTGGCCCCGGCACCATCAACTCCAAGGGCAGCTACACCTACAAGCGCCTGTCGGCCAATACGGCGGTCGAGGAAACACTGCAGACCAGCGACTTCTTCACCCTGCCCTACACCATGGTCTACACCTTCAAGACGGCCAACTCGGGCGTCTGGTACCAGAACTTTGCCAACGGCCTGATCCGCTTCTCCGGTACCTTCGACACCTTTGCCCGATAGACCAAGCCTGGACCTCCGAGAGCGCCCGTGACCGAAACCCAAAAGGCCCTGTGCCTGTGCGCCGTGAGCCTGGGCAGCTGGACCCTGCTCAGCCTCTTGCTCTCGCGGACCGGCGAGCGGGCCTTGCGCCGCACACTGGCAGTGCTGGTTGCGCTGCTGCTGCTGCCCCCGCTCAATGCCTATGTGTTGCTGCTGCGCGGCGAGGCCTGGGCACCGCTGGCTGTGTGGAGCCACTGCCTGACCTGGGCCTACGGCCCGCTGCTGCTGCGCAGCCTCGGCCTAGCGCTGCTCTGGCCGACCGGGGCTTGGGACCGGGCCTGGCACCTGCTGCCGGCGGCCCTCGCGCTGGCGGCCGGCGCGGCCGGGCTGGATTGGGCCAAGTCGCCGCTGCTTGCGGCGCTGCTGGCGCTGCAGACCCTGGGATACGGCGCCTTTGTGGCGCGCTCCAGCTGGCGCCAACGGGTGCGGCTGCGCCAGCTCGCACGCGGGCACCGCAACAGCCGGGCGCATTGGTTGCTGTTCCTGGCCGGAGGCCTGGTAGCGGCAAGCGTCTGGGACCTGGCCGTGTTCGCCGCCATCAAACTCGGCCACCTGCCCCCAGCTGGCTTGCTGCTTGGCTCCGCTCTCGGCATGGCCGTCTATGTCGATGCCATCGCCCTGCTGGCCCTGCATCCGCCGGCCTGGCTGGATGCGGAGCCGGCGACGGAGCCCACACCGGAGCACACACCGGAGCCCGCGCCGCCCCGGGTCGTCGAACTCAGCCCCGACGCCGTCCGTGACCTGGCCGCGCGGCTTGAACAGCTGATGCAGCGCCACGGCCCGCACCGCGACCCCGACATCTCCCTGCCCCGCCTGGCCGCGCTGATGGACATCACGCCGCACCAGCTCTCCGAGCTGCTCAATCTGCACCTGGGCAGCAGCTTCTACGACTACCTTAACGACCGCCGTCACGCCGATGCGCTGCAGATGCTCGCGCAGGGGTCCGCCGAGCTGACCGTGGCCGACATCGCCTACCGGGCCGGCTTCAACAACCGCAACAGCTTCTACAAGGTGTTCAAGCAAAAGACCGGCCTCACCCCGGCCGACTACCGCCGCCAGTACCAGCGCCGCGCCTGAGGCGAGAACGGCGCCCGCAGGCCCCTGGAGCAGGGCCTAAAGTCCGCATCCCACCTCCGCCGGGGATCGATCTTGTTCCAACGCCTGGTCCTGCTGATCACGCTGCTCGCGCTGTCCGCCAGCGCCCATGCCGGCCTCTTCCAATTCGGCAAGCGCGTCGACAGCCCGCAAGGCCGCTATGCCGAGCGCATGTTGAGCGCCAGCGCACCGCCGCAGCAAGGCACCGCACCGCCCGTGCAGGTGGACATGTCCATCGACGCCAGCCTCGGCGCCGAGGCTTTCTCGATTCAAGCCAAGCACCAGCACCTCAGCATCACCGGCGGCGATGCGCGCGGGCTCATCTATGGCGCGCTGGAAGTGCGCGAGCAGCTGCAGAACGGCACGCGCATCGACCGCCTGAGCACGCGCAGCCACACCCCCAAGCAGGCCTTCCGCGGCATCAAGCTCAACACACCGTGGGACAGCTACCGCCCCAGCTCCGCGCTCGCCCAGCACACGGACGCGATGAAGGACCTGAAGTTCTGGGAGGCCTACCTCGACATGATGGTGGCCAACCGCTTCAACGCCTTCACGCTATGGACCATGCACCCCTTCACCTACATGGTGCGGCCCACGAACTTCCCCGAGGCCAGCACCTGGACGGATGCGGAGTTCGCGGAGTGGCAGCACCTGTACCGCGAGATCTTCCGCATGGCCAAGGAGCGTGGCCTGGACACCTATGTGGTGTTCTGGAGCATCTTCGTGAGCGAGGCTTTCGAGAAGGCGCACAACCCCGCCGCCAAGAACTTCTACCCGCACTACTACGTGGACGGCGACACGAGTGACGTGACCAAGCGCTACCTGCGCGAGAGCGTCACGCAGATGCTGCTGGAGTACCCCGACCTCGACGGCATTGGCGTCTCGCATGGCGAGGGCATGGGCGGCATGACACCGCTGCAACGCCAGCAGTTTGTGGACGAGGTCTACGTCGCCGGCGCGCAGGAAGCAAACAAGACGCGGCCGGTGAAACTGATCCACCGCGTGCCCTTCTCGTCCGGACTCAGCTCCGGGCCCGGCGTGAGCAACGACGTGGAGAGCCTCACTCGCGCCGCGATGGAAAAGCTCGGCAACCAGTTCGCCGGCCCCATCTGGGTGGAGATGAAGTTCAACTGGTCGCATGGGCACTCCACGCCCAAACTCGTGAAGGTGCATGGCGGCAAGCTCGGCGACACCTACTTCAAGCCCACGCCCACCAACTACCGCGTGGTCTGGCAGGTGCGCAACGAGGACTTCTTTGCGCTGCGCTGGGGCGATGCCAGCTTCATCCGCGAGCAAATTGCTCTGAATGGGCAGGCCGATGCGGTCGGCGGCTACTTCGTGGGCTCGGAGACCTATATCCCCGCGCTGGACTACTTCACCGCCGAGGGCCAGCGCGTGCCCTGGCACTGGGCCTTTGAGCGGCAATGGCTGTTCTACAAACTGTGGGGCCGCTTGCTCTACGACCCGAACACGCCGGAATCGGTGTTTGCTGCCGACTTCACGCGGCGATTCGGTCGCGCGGGCGCCAAGCTGTTCCAGGCCTATGCCCACGCAAGCCAAACGCCGCTGCTGCTGGCGCGCCTCTACGACTCGCGCTGGGACTTCACCCTGTACGCGGAAGGCCTGCTCGCACTGCAGGGCGAGACCACGAAGTACATCGGCGTCGAGGCCCTCATCAACCAGCCGCCGCTGGACCCGGCCTACGTCTCGATCAAGGACTTCGTGCAGGCAACCAACGCGGGCCGCCGCTTCACCACTGCGAAGCAGACACCCATCGCGGTGGCGGACGAGCTGCATGCCCGTGCGAGCCAGGCGCTGGCGCTGATCAAAGGCATCGACCTGCGCCGCGCGCCCGATGACGGCGTGCGCCAGGAGGTGGCTGACGTGGCGATCTGGGCGCACCTCGGGCTGCACCTGGAAGCCAAGATCCGCGGCGCCATCGAACTGCAGCGCTTGCGCACTGTGGGCGGCGAGGCGCACCGGCAAGCGGCCCTCCGGCACCTCAGCGCCGCGCTGGCGCAGTGGGACGAGGTGATCCGCCTCTCGCGCCCGCTCTACAAGGACATGCGGCTCACCCACTACAACCACAACGCCTTCGAGGCCAACCCGGACAACTTCTTCCACTGGGCGCGGATCCGCGACGAGGTGGCGCGGGACCTCGAAGTCGCTCGCAGCGCGAAGGCGCCTTGACCATGAGACGCCTCTTCCTCCTCCTCGCGAGCCTGCTGTACATCGGGGTCGCACACGCCCGGCTCCAGTCCGGCGAGGTGCACGTCTGGGACACCCAGGAGATCACCTTCGAGGCCGCGCGCGACTACGCCAACCCCTACGTGGATGTCACGGTCTGGATCGAGCTCAGTGGCCCGGGCTTCAAACGCAAGGTCTACGGCTTCTGGGACGGCGGGCGGACCTTCAAGGTGCGCTTCGTCGCCACCGCGCCCGGCGAGTGGCGCTGGAAGGTGGCCGCCACGCCGGCTGACGACGCGGGGCTCAACGGCGGCGCCGGTGCGCTGCGCGCGGTGGCCTGGTCAGACGCCGAGATCGCCGACAACCCCAACCGCCGCGGCTTTGTGCGTGCCAGTGCCAACGGGCACGCGCTGGTCTATGCCGATGGCTCGCCCTTCTTCCTGCTCGGCGACACCTGGCTCGCAGCCTCGACCTGGCGGCTGCCCTACCGGGGCGTGCCTGCCGCTGCGGGCTATGTGCCGGGGCCTGGCATCTCGTTCGAGGAAGCGGTGGCCTGGCGCAAGCGGCAGGGCTTCAACTCGGTGTCCTTCATTGCCGCCTTCCCCAACTGGGCGGCCGACGCGCACGGCGCCACGCACGCCAACAAGGACGGCGTCTTCCTGCGCAACGCCTGGGAGAAGTTCGGCGCCTGGGCGCCCAACGCCAAGATCTCGACGCCCGACGGCGCCACCACCACGGCCAAGGACATGCATGACGAACAGGGCCATCGCCCCTTCGAGGTGTTCCCCGACCGCGAAGGCCTCGCCAACTTCGACCGCATCGACCCGCGCTACTTCGCCAGCCTCGACCGCAAGATGCAGCACCTTGCTGCCCAGGGCTTTGTGCCCTTCCTGGAGACCATCCGCCGCGACAACGCACCCGCGTGGAAGCGCTACTTCGATTTCAACGCGTCCTATGCGCGCTTCGTCAACTACATGGTCGCGCGCTACGGCGCCTACAACCTCGTATTCAGCGGCATCCACCTCGACTGGATCCCCAAGGACTTCAGCCTCACGGCCGACGAGTTCAATGCCGCGCTCACGCACCACCACCGCCAGTACGGCGGCCTGCCCTTCGGTCAGCCCTACACCACGCTCATCGACAGTTCCACCTACAAAGCCTTCGGCCATGCCGAGCAGGCGCCGTGGCTGACCATGCACACCGTGGGCAACAACCCGCGCAACCACGCCATCTACGCCTCCATCGAAGAGCTGTTCCACCTCCAGCCCGCGATGCCAGCCGCCAACCTGGAGCCCTACTACACGGGCTGGAACCACAGCATCAACCGCCCCGGCGGCGAGACGCCCGACGAGAACTCGCCGCGCGACAACTACTTTGCGCGCGCCATGATGTATGGCTCCGTGCTGTCCGGCGCGCTCGCGGGCCATGTGCACGGCACAGCGGCCTACGACCTGACGACCACGGGCGAAGCCGCAGGCTGGCGGCCCTACATCTGGACGGCGTTGCAGTACACGTCAGGGACCTATATGCAGCACCTGCGCAGCTTCGTGCTGTGCGAGGGCGCCCGCTACCAGGACCTCGCGCCCGTGCCGCAGGACCTCGCACCCCGCGCCGTGCCCGGCGCGCTCGCCGATGGGCTCGACGGTTGGTCCTTCCTGGCACGCACGCCGGCACGCGACTTCGCGCTCGCCTACTTCGAGAGCCGTGCGGTGCGACCCAAGCTCGCGAACTTTCAGCCGGGCGGGCGCTACGTGTGGACCTGGTTTGAACCCGAGACCGGGCGTTGGCACCGCCCCCTCACGCTGAGTGCCGATGCAGCCGGCACATTGACGGCGCCTCCGTTCCCGGCAGGCGTCACGGCAGCAACGCGCGACATGGCAGCCAAGATCGTTGCCGTGTCGGCGAAGACGCGTTGACGCGCCTGAGTCAAGGCAGCCTGAAGACGTCGACCGAGACGACCAGCCGCTGCGCACGCTCCTGCATCGCCTCGGACGCAGCCGCTGTCTGCTCGACAAGCGCAGCGTTCTGTTGGGTCATCTGATCCAGCTCCTGGATGGACCTGGAAATCTGCCTGACCCCATCCGTCTGCTCATTCGCACCGGTCGAGATCTCCTGCAAGAGCCCGCCCACCTTCTCGGTGCTGGCGACGATCTCATTCATGGTGCTACCTGCAGCCCCGACGATGCGGCTGCCCACCTCGACCCGCTCGGTGCTGGCCACGATCAGGGACTTGATCTCGCGGGCGGCGCTGGCCGAGCGCCCGGCCAGGGCGCGCACTTCGGACGCCACCACCGCGAAACCTCGACCATGCTCGCCCGCGCGCGCCGCTTCGACAGCGGCGTTGAGCGCCAGGATGTTGGTCTGGAAGGCGATGCTGTCGATGACGCCGATGATTTCGCCGATGCGATGGCTGGAGGCCCGGATCTCATCCATGGTCTGCACCACCTGGCCAATCACCTCGCCACCGCGCCGCGCCAGCCCCACATTGCCCGACGCGAGTTGCGACGCCTGTTGCGAGCCCTCGCTGGTACTGGCCACTCGCGCGCCGATCTGCTCCATGGCGGAGGCCGTCTGCTCCAGATTGGCCGCTGACTGCTCGGTCCGCCGTGACAGGTCCACCGTGCCGGACGCCACCTCCACGGCTGAATCGATGATCTGATGCGAGGCCTCACGCACCTGGGCCACGGTGTCGCGCAGGGAATGCTGCATCTCGGCCAGCGAGCGCAGCAGCACCGCCGTTTCGTCCCGACCCTTGACGGTGATGGTTCGCGACAGATCGCCGTTCGCCATCTCGTACATCAGCACCACCAGCGTCTGGTTGCCACTGCTGACGGCACGATAGAAGCAATAGAAGAAGTAGCCGCCGGCCAAGCCCAGCAGCAGGACCAGGCTGACCGCGCCTGCGATGCCGGTGCGCAGGCGGGCATCTCGCTGCGCGAGCAAGCCGTCCAGCGCCTCGGCCACCCGGCCTTGCAACTGCAGCAGGTCCTGCAGCGCGGTTGTGCCTTCACGCACCACAGCGTCTGCGCCTTGCGCGCCGGGGCCGCCAACGATGGTCGCCTCGGCCGTCTTCCTGAAAGCTGCCGTGCTCTGCAGGGCGTCTTTGAGTTTCAACTGCTTCAGGTCGGGGTTGAACTCGACAGCGCGCTCGAAGCTGCGCTCGATCCGCGCGACGACGGCTTGGCCTCCGGCCAGGGATGCCGCTGCCGGCGCCACGGTGGCTGGTGAGATGCCATCAAGAGCCAGCGTGGCCAGCGCCGCTCGCGTCTGCCCCAAGGACTCCATCAAGTCGGGCATGTCGACCATGGCGATCAGCATCACGTAGTAGCTGTCGCCCTCAGGATCCAGGGCCAGGCCACTCAGGCCGACGATGTGCTCGACAACGCCAGCAAGCTCGGCATTGAGCGTCACCAGCGGCTGACGCTGCTCGGCGGCCGGGACCTTGGGGTCCATCGCCTTGGCGGCCTCACGCGCAGCCCGCAGGCGAGCGATGTGCTGATCAGCCTTGCCGCCGAAGTGCGCCTGCTCCCGCCGGAGGGTCGCCAAGGCAGCCTCGTAGCGCTTGTCGAAATCGCCGCGCAGCTGTTCCAGGTCCGGCCTGTCCTTGCCGTTGGCCCGGTCCACCATCGCGCGACGCAGGAGCTGCGTGGCATGCATCGCAGGCACCACCGCCTGCACCACGGCAACGCCGCGTCGCTCATTGCGGGTCCCTTCGAGCGCACTCAGCCTGTCACGCAGGAAGAGGGTCATCAACAGCAGCAGCGGTGCCACCAGCAGCACCAGCACGACCGCCGCCTTGCCGGGAAACATCATCTTGCGGAACCACTCCACCCCGGGGCGCAGCCATACGGGGGTGGCGGTCGGCAACTCTGGCGCCGTCTGCTTCATGGCGACCTGCTCAGCTAGAGATGAAACCAGCACTCTAGAGGCGCCCGCCTGCGCGCGCCCGCGCGTCCCGCCCGCCGCAGGCCAAACCCGGGAATACGAAACACAAACCCGGTTTCTAGGCACGCCGCCCCCCCAGAAGGCCTCGCTCATGGGGTCCCAAGCCAAGCACGCACAGCCCGCCCTCGCAGGCATAAAGTGCCACGGCGCGCAGCTGGCCGCGACGACCGGAGACCTTCCCATGGCTGACCTCTTCGAGAACCCGATGGGCCTGTGCGGATTCGAGTTCGTCGAGTTCGCCGCGCCCACCGCCGGCGTGGTTGAACCGCTGTTCGAGCGCATGGGCTTCACGCTCGTGGCCCGCCACCGCTCCAAGGACGTGGTGCTCTATCGCCAGGGCGACATCAACTTCATCGTCAACCGCGAGAAGCACAGCCCGGCCTGGTACTTCGCCGCCGAACACGGCCCGAGCGCCTGCGCGATGGCCTTCCGGGTGCGGGACTCGCACAAGGCCTACCAGCGCGCGCTGGAGCTTGGCGCCCAGCCCATCGAGATCGCCACCGGCGTGATGGAGCTGCGCCTGCCGGCCATCAAGGGCATCGGCGGCGCGCCGCTCTACCTGATCGACCGCTTCGAGGACGGCCGCAGCATCTACGACATCGACTTCGAGTGGCTGCCCGGCGTGCCGCGCCACCCGGTGGGCCACGGCTTCAAAGTCATCGACCACCTGACGCACAACGTCTACAAGGGGCGCATGGCCTTCTGGGGCAGCTTCTACGAGCGCATCTTCAACTTCCGCGAGATCCGCTACTTCGACATCCAGGGCGAGTACACCGGCCTCACCAGCCGCGCGCTGACCGCCCCCGATGGCCTGATCCGCATCCCGCTCAACGAGGAGTCGGGCAAGGCCGGCGGCGGCCAGATCGAGGAGTACCTGATGCAGTTCAACGGCGAGGGCATCCAGCACATCGCGCTGCTCACCGACGACCTGCTGGCTAGCGTCGATGCACTGCAGATGGCCGGCATCCCGCTGCTGACGGCACCCAACGACATCTACTACGAGATGCTCGCCGAGCGCTTGCCCGGCCACGGCGAACCGGTGGAGGCCCTGAAGGCGCGCGGCATCCTGCTTGATGGCAGCACCACCGGCGGAGACAAGCGCCTGCTGCTGCAGATCTTCAGCCAGCCGGCACTCGGGCCCGTGTTCTTCGAGTTCATCCAGCGCAAGAACGACCAAGGCTTTGGCGAGGGCAACTTCAAGGCCTTGTTCGAGAGCCTGGAACGCGACCAGTTGCGCCGCGGGTCCCTGGGGGCCACGTCGTCGAAGGAGCCGGCATGAAAATCCAGCGCATCCATCACGTCGCCTACCGCTGCCGCTCGGCCAAAGAAACGGTGGACTGGTACATCAAGCACCTGAACATGGACTTCGTGCTCGCCATCGCCGAAGACCAGGTGCCCTCGACCAAGGCCACCGACCCCTACATGCACGTGTTCCTCGATGCCGGCAACGGCAATGTGCTGGCCTTCTTTGAACTGCCGAACTCGCCGCCCATGGGCCGCGACCCCAACACGCCCGAGTGGGTGCAGCACATCGCCTTCAAGGTCGACAGCTTGGCCACGCTCGAAGCCACCCGGCAACGGCTGATGGCAGCCGGCATCGAGGTCATCGGCCCCACCGACCACACGATCTTCCAGAGCATCTATTTCTTCGACCCCAACGGCCACCGCCTGGAGCTGGCCTGCGACACCGCCACTGCCGACATGAACGAGAAGCTCGACGCCGTGAAGTGGGCGATGCTGGAGGAATGGGACCGCACGCGCCGGGCGCCCAAACACGCGGCCTGGATGCACGAGAAGGCGCTCAAGGCATGAGCTGCGCCCTGGACGCCACGCACGACCCGGCGCTCACGAGCTGGGTCGAATCGGCCAATGCGCCGGACGCCGACTTCCCCATCCAGAACCTGCCGCTGGGCCGCTTCCGCCGCCCGGGCGACAGCGCCTGGCGGCTCGCCACGGCCATCGGCGGCCAGGTGCTGGACCTGCAGGCGGCTGGCTTCGTCGGTCACGCCGACATGAGCCTGCTGCTCCAACAGCCCGCAGAGCGGCAGGCCCTGCGCGCCGCGCTCTCAGCCGCGCTGGCCGCAGGCAGCCCCGAGCGCACTCGCCTGGCGCCCTGCCTGCACGCACAAAGCGAGGTCGAACTCGGCCTGCCCTGCGACACGCGCGACTACACGGACTTTTACGTCGGCATCCACCACGCCACTGCCGTCGGCAAGCTGTTCCGCCCCGACAACCCGCTGCTGCCCAACTACCGCTGGGTGCCCATCGGCTACCACGGCCGCGCCTCGACGCTGATTGCCAGCGGCGAGCCGGTCTACCGCCCGCAAGGCCAGGTGATGGCGCCGGGCGCGGCGCGGCCTGAGCTGCGTGCCACGCAGCGGCTGGACATCGAGCTGGAGCTGGGCGTCATCGTCGGCCAGCCCAACCTGCGCGGTCAGGCCGTGCGGCTGGGCGAAGCCGAGGCCCACATTGCCGGCCTGACGCTGCTCAACGACTGGAGTGCCCGCGACATCCAGCCCTGGGAGTACCAACCGCTCGGGCCTTTTCTATCGAAGAACTTCGCCACCACGCTCAGCCCCTGGATCGTCACGCTCGAAGCCCTGGCGCCCTTCCGCCGTGCCCTGCAGCGGCCCGCCGAGGACCCACCCTCGCTGGACTACCTCGACAGCGACGCCAACCGCCAACGCGGGGCCTTCGACATCACCCTGGAAGCCTGGATCGACACGCCGGCCATGCGCGCTGCCGGCGCGCCTATGCACTGCCTGGCACGGTCGAACTTTGCCAACGCGGCCTACTGGACCATCGCCCAGCTGGTCACGCACCACACCGTCAACGGCTGCGCGCTGGCCGCTGGCGATGTGCTGGGCACCGGCACGCTCTCTGGGCCGCAGCCCGACCAAGCCGGTTCGCTGCTGGAGCTGACGCAAGGCGGGCAGCAGCCCATCACGCTGCCGAGCGGCGAGACGCGCACCTTTCTGCAGGATGGCGACCGCATCACGCTGCGCGCTCACGCGAGCGCGCCGGGCGCTCGGCGCATCGGCTTTGGCGCCTGCGTGGGCACGGTGGTCGAGCGCTGCTGAGAGCGCTGTACCGGCTGTCGTTCTGAACTACAGCGCCAGCACCCGCTGGTAAGCGTCCTTGGGTTGGTGCTTGCGATCAAACAGCAAGGGATAGGCCGTCCGGCCTCGAATGGGGAAACCATTCAGCCAGGAAGCGTCGTCGCTGACGCCCCACAGGGTCACGCGGTCGATCTTGTCCTTGTGCTTGATGAAGAGCTTGAACAGCTCCTCATAGCGGCTGCTGAGCTTGTCGTTCATCTCCTGGGTCAAGCCGTCCTTGAACGGGTCGCGCTCGGGCCTGTACTCAAAGCGGGTGGAAATCTCGGCCACAGGCAAGTTCCACACTTGGGGCAGCACGTCGACGTCGAGCTCGGTGAAGTGCACGCGCAAACCCAACTCGGCAAAGGCGAGGATGCTCTGCTCGATGTCGGCAATGCTGGGCCCATCGACGGCCACGTGCGCCTGGATACCCAGGCCATGCACCGGCACGCCGCGCTTCTTCAGCCGCTTCAGCATCTCCACACAGGCTTCACGCTTGCCTGGTCGCTCGATGTTGTAGTCGTTGTACATGAGGTGCGCCTTGGGATCGACTTCGTGCGCGAGGTGGAAGGTTCGGTCGATGAACTCCTCTCCCAAGACATTGAAGTAGTGGCTCTTGCGCATCTGGTTGTCATCACCGATCGCCTCGTTGACGGCATCCCACGCCTGCAGCTTGCCCTTGTAGCGGCCCACGATGGTGGTGATGTGTTCCTCCATCTTCTTGATCAGCTCGGCGGGCTTGACGTACTCGCCGCTTCGGTCCTTGAAAACGGACTGCGGAATCTGGCTGTGCCAAGCGAGCGTGTGGCCGACGGCGTGCAAGTTGTTCTGGAGCGCGAAGTTCATGAAGTGGTCGGCTGCCTCCCACTTCCAACCTCCGTCTGCCGTTCTCACCGAGCCCCACTTCATGTCGTTCTCAGAGGTCACGGAACTGAAATCACGCTTGATGATTTCGGTGATGTCCGGGTGCTTGCCACTCGCGATCGCGGTGTTGATGGCGGCACCGATCAGGAAGCGGTCTTTGTAGGCCTCCTTCAATCCCGTTCGTTCAGCGGCAGCGGCCATGGCGGTGAACTTCATCTGGCCTGCAAATGCAGCCGCCAAACCGGAGCCGACGACAAACTTTCTTCTGCTGGAGTGCATTTCGATGGCTTTCTGCTGTTGAACTGATCGAGCATTGACAGGGTCAAGCGGGGCGCATTTTGCGTGAGCGCTCGCGGGCCTGGCCCGCCAAGGGGCAAGCGCACAAACGAAAACGGGGCCAAAGGCCCCGTTGCAGTTGGCTGCGCCAGCTTCAGCGCTTCTTGACCGGCGGCACGTCCGTGCAGGAGCCGTGTGCCACTTCCGCTGCCATGCCGATGCTTTCGCCCAGCGTGGGGTGGGGGTGGATGGTCTTGCCGATGTCCACGGCGTCGGCGCCCATCTCGATGGCCAGGGCGATTTCGCCAATCATGTCGCCGGCATGCGTGCCGACGATGCCGCCGCCGATGACGCGGTGGCCGCCCTCAGGACTGGCGTCGAAGATCAGCTTGGTGAAGCCCTCGTCGCGCGTGTTGGCGATGGCACGGCCCGAGGCCGTCCAGGGGAACAGGCCCTTCTCGATCTTGAGGCCGCGCGCCTTGGCGTCGTCCTCGGTCACGCCCACCCAGGCCACTTCGGGGTCGGTGTAGGCGACGCTCGGGATGACGCGGGCGTTGAAGGCGCTCTTGGCGAGCTTGGCATCGCCCAGCAGTTCACCGGCAATCACCTCGGCCGCCACATGGGCCTCGTGCACGGCCTTGTGGGCCAGCATGGGTTGGCCGACGAGGTCGCCAATCGCAAACACGCTGGGCACATTGGTGCGCATCTGGATGTCGACGGGCACGAAGCCACGGTCGGTGACCGCGACGCCTGCCTTGTCGGCGCCGATCTTCTTGCCATTGGGCGTGCGGCCCACAGCTTGCAAGACAAGGTCGTAGCGCTGGGGTTCGGTCGGGGCGCCCTCGCCTTCGAACTTGACCCAGATGCCATCGGGTTTGGCCTCGGCCGACACCGTCTTGGTGTTCAGCATGATGCGGTCGAAGCGCGGGGCGTTCATCTTCTGCCAGACCTTGACGAGGTCGCGGTCGGCGCCGGTCATCAGGGTGGGCAGCATCTCGACGACGTCGAGGCGCGCGCCGAGGGTGGAGTACACCGTGCCCATTTCGAGGCCGATGATGCCGCCGCCGACGATGAGCATCTTCTCGGGCTTGGAGGCCAGGCCGAGCGCGCCGGTCGAGTCAACGATGCGGTCGTCCTGCGGCAGGAAGGGCAGGCGCACGGCCTGCGAGCCGGCCGCGAGGATGATGCGCTTGAAGGCCAGCGTCTGCGTGGCGCCGGTCTTGGCTTGGGCTTCACCCTCGGTCAGCTCGACCTGCAGATGCTGCGGGTCCAGCAGCGTGCCGTAGCCGCGCACCACGGTCACCTTGCGCATCTTGGCCATCGCCGCGAGGCCGCCGGTGAGCTTGCCCACCACCTTGGCCTTGTGGGCGCGCAGCTTGTCGAGGTCCACCACCGGCGCGCCAAAGGCCACGCCGAGATCGGCCAGGTGGCTGGCTTCGTCCATCACCGCCGCGACGTGCAGCAAGGCCTTGGTGGGGATGCAACCGACGTTCAGGCAGACGCCGCCGAGCGTCGAGTAGCGCTCGACGAGGGCAACCTTGAGCCCGAGGTCGGCCGCGCGGAAGGCGGCCGAATAGCCGCCGGGACCGCCGCCCAAAACGACGACGTCGTACTCGGCATCGGAGCTGCCGCTGTACTGGGCGGCCGGGGCTGCAACCGCGACTGGAGCGGCCGCAGGAGCAGCAGCCACCGGTGCAGGCGCAGGTGCCGCCGCTTCGGCCGACTCCAGCGACAGGATCACCGAGCCCTTGGCGACCTTGTCGCCCAGCTTGACGCGCAGTTCCTTGACCACGCCGGCGTGGCTCGACGGGATCTCCATCGAGGCCTTGTCGCTTTCGACGGTGATCAGGCTCTGCTCGGCCTTGACGCTGTCGCCTGCCTTGACGAGCACTTCGATGACGCCGACTTCGTCGAAGTCGCCGATGTCGGGAACTTGAACTTCAATGAGTGCCATGAGTTCAGCCCCCGATCACAGCGCGATGCGGCGGAAGTCCGCCAACAAAGACGCGAAGTAGACGTTGAAGCGCGCAGCTGCAGCACCGTCGATCACGCGGTGGTCCCAGCTCAAGCTGAGCGGCAGGATCAAGCGCGGTTGGAAGGCCTTGCCGTCCCAGACGGGCTCGGTCGAGCTCTTGCAAACGCCCATGATGGCGACTTCGGGCGCGTTGATGATCGGCGTGAAGTACTTGCCGCCAATGCCGCCCAAGCTGGAGATCGAGAAGCAGCCGCCGCTCATGTCGGCCGGGCCCAGCTTGCCGTCGCGCGCCTTCTTGGCCAGCTCCGACATTTCCTGACTGATCTGGAAGATGCCCTTCTTGTCGGCGTCCTTGATGACGGGCACGACGAGGCCGTTCGGCGTGTCTGCTGCGAAGCCAATGTGGAAGTAGTTCTTCATCACCAGCGTGTCACCGTCGAGCGAGCTGTTGAACTCGGGGAACTTCTTGAGCGCGGCGACAGCGGCCTTGATCATGAAGGCGAGCATCGTGACCTTGATGCCCGACTTCTCGTTCTCCTTGTTGAGCTGAACGCGGAAGGCTTCGAGCTCGGTGATGTCCGCATCGTCATGGTTGGTGACGTGGGGAATGACGACCCAGTTGCGGTGCAGGTTGGCGCCAGAGATCTTCTTGATCCGACCCATCTCCTTGCGCTCGACGGGGCCGAACTTCTCGAAGTCCACCTTGGGCCAGGGCAGCAGGCCGGGGAAGGCACCGCCGCCACCGGCAGCCGCTGCAGGCGCTGCGGCCTTTTGGGCGGCCGTCTGCACGGCGCCGCTCATCACGGCCTTGACGAAGCCTTGCACGTCGGCCTCGGTGATGCGGCCCTTGAGGCCGGAACCCTTGACCTCGGCCAACGGCACGCCCAACTCACGCGCCAGCTTGCGGATGCTGGGCGAAGCGTGCGGCAGATTGGCCTGGGGGGCGGTGGGTTCGTGGGCGGGCACGGCGGCAGCAGCGGGGGCAGCGGCCACCGGTGCTGCAGCGGCGGGAGCTGGGGCTGCTGCTGCCGGAGCGGCAGCTGCAACAGCGACAGGAGCCGCAGCCCCCGCCACCAACACACGCGCCAGCGGCGAGCCCTTGGCAACCTTGTCGCCGACCTTGACCAGCAGCTCTTCCACCACGCCAGCGTGGCTGGACGGAATCTCCATCGAGGCCTTGTCGCTCTCGACGGTGATCAGGCTCTGTTCGAGCTTGACGGTGTCGCCGGCCTTGACGAAGAGCTCGATCACGGCGACTTCGTCGAAGTCGCCAATGTCCGGCACCACCACGACGACCGACGAGGCAGCGGCAGGGGCAACAGGGGCAGCGGCCGCAACAGGTGCGGCGACAGGCGCAGCAGCGGGAGCGGGTGCTGCCACCGGAACCGGCGCGGGCGCTGCAAGCTCGGCGCTCTCGATCAGCAGCAGCAAGCTGCCTTCGCTGATCTTGTCGCCCACGGCGACCTTGAGTTCCTTGATCACGCCGGCGTGGCTGGACGGGATCTCCATCGAGGCCTTGTCGCTCTCGACGGTGACCAGGCTTTGCTCGGCCTTGACCGTATCACCCACCTTGACCAACAGCTCGATGACCGCCACCTCGGCAAAGTCGCCGATGTCCGGAACCTTCACTTCAATCAGTGCCATTGCTTGTCTCCGGTGCGCTTAGGCGTAGAGCGGGTTGATCTTGTCGGCCTTGATGCCGTACTTGGCAATGGCCTCAGCCACCTTCTCGACACCGATCGCGCCTTCGTCAGCCAGGGCCTTGAGGGCGGCCACGACGATGTAGTGGCGGTTGACCTCGAAGTGCTCGCGCAGCTTGCTGCGGAAGTCGCTGCGGCCAAAGCCGTCGGTGCCCAGCACCTTGTAGCTGCGGCCACGCGGGACGAACGCGCGGATCTGCTCGGCGTAGTTCTTCATGTAATCGGTCGAGGCGATGACCGGGCCCTTGGTGTGGCTGAGCTGCTGGGTCACGAAGGGCACGCAGGCCAGCTCGGTGGGGTGCAGCAGGTTCCAGCGCTCGGCGTTCTGGCCGTCGCGGGCCAGCTCGTTGAAGCTGGGGCATGACCAGACGTGGGCGCCGATGCCCCAGTCTTGCTCCAGCAGCTGCTTGGCGGCCTGGCTCTCGCGCAGGATGGTGCCGGAGCCCAGCAGGTTCACGGCGAGGCCCTTGGAGGCGTCAGCCTCTTCAAGCAGGTACATGCCCTTGAGGATCTGCTCCTCGGTGCCGGCCTTGAGGCCCGGCATCGGGTAGTTCTCGTTCAAGAGGGTGATGTAGTAGAAGACGTTTTCCTGGTCTTCGACCATGCGCTTCAAGCCGCGCTGCATGATGACCGCCACTTCGTGCGCGAAGGTCGGGTCGTAGCTGACGCAGTTGGGGATGGTGCCGGCCAGGATGTGGCTGTGGCCGTCTTCGTGCTGCAGGCCTTCGCCGTTCAGCGTGGTGCGGCCCGAGGTGCCGCCGAGCAGGAAGCCGCGGGCTTGCATGTCGCCCGCCGCCCAGGCCAGGTCACCGATGCGCTGGAAGCCGAACATCGAGTAGTAGACGTAGAACGGGATCATGATCCGGTTGTTCGTCGAATAGCTCGTGGCAGCGCAAATCCAGCTGGCCATGCCGCCGGCTTCGTTGATGCCTTCCTGCAGGATCTGGCCCGACTTGTCCTCGCGGTAGTACATCACCTGGTCCTTGTCGACCGGGGTGTAGAGCTGGCCCTTGGGGTTGTAGATACCGATCTGGCGGAACAGGCCTTCCATGCCGAAGGTGCGCGCCTCGTCAACGAGGATGGGCACCACGCGGGGGCCAATTTCCTTGTCGCGCAGCAGCTGGGTCAGGAAGCGGACGTAGGCCTGCGTGGTCGAGATCTCGCGGCCTTCGGCCGTGGGGTCGAGCACGGCCTGGAAGGTGCTCAGCTCCGGCGTCTTGAAGTGCTCGTCGGCCTTGGTGCGGCGGTGCGGCAGGTAGCCACCCAGGGCCTTGCGGCGCTCGTGCAGGTAGCGCATCTCCGGCGTGTCGTCGGCCGGCTTGTAGTACGGGATCTTGGGCAGCTCGCTGTCGGGGATGGGGATGTTGAAGCGGTCGCGGATGTAGCGGATGTCGTCGTCGCTGAGCTTCTTGGTCTGGTGGACGGTGTTCTTGCCCTCACCGGCCTTGCCCATGCCGTAGCCCTTGACCGTCTTGATCAGCAGCAGGGTCGGTTGGCCGGTGCTGTTGTTGTGGGCGGCGTGGAAGGCGGCGTAGACCTTCTCGGGCTCGTGACCACCGCGGCGCAGGTCGAAGATCTCGTCGTCGCTCATGTGCTCGACGAGCTTGGCGGTCTCGGGGTACTTGCCGAAGAAGTTCTTGCGGATGAAGGCGCCGTCGTTGGCCTTCATGGCCTGGTAGTCGCCGTCCAGGGTTTCCATCATCAGCTGCTTGAGCTTGCCGGACTTGTCGCGCGCCAGCAGCTCGTCCCAGCCCTTGCCCCAGATCAGCTTGATGACGGCCCAGCCGCTGCCGCGGAACTCGCCTTCGAGCTCTTGAATGATCTTGCCGTTGCCGCGCACCGGGCCATCAAGGCGCTGCAGATTGCAGTTGATGACGAAGACCAGGTTGTCGAGGCCCTCGCGCGCGGCCAGGCCGATGGCTCCGAGCGACTCGGGCTCGTCCATCTCGCCGTCGCCCATGAAGGCCCAGACCTTGCGGTTCTCGGTGTTGGCGATGCCACGGGCGTGCAGGTACTTGAGGAAGCGCGCCTGGTAGATGGCCATCAAGGGGCCGAGGCCCATGGACACCGTCGGGAACTGCCAGAAGTCCGGCATCAGCTTGGGGTGCGGGTAGCTGGACAGGCCATTGCCGTCCACCTCCTGGCGGAAGCTGTCGAGCTGGGCTTCGCTCAGCCGGCCTTCCAGGTAGGCGCGGGCGTAGACGCCGGGGGCGCTGTGGCCCTGGATGTAGATGCAGTCGCCACCGTGGCCTTCGCTCTCGGCGTGCCAGAAGTGGTTGAAGCCGGCGCCCAGCATGGAGGCCAGCGAGGCAAAGGAGCCGATGTGGCCACCCAGGTCGCCGCCGTCAGCCGGGTTCAGCCGGTTGGCGCGCACGACCATGGCCATGGCGTTCCAGCGCATGTAGGCGCGCAGGCGCTTTTCGATCTGGATATTGCCGGGGCAGCGGGCCTCGTGGCTGGGCTCGATGGTGTTGACGTAACCCGTGGTGGCCGAGAAGGGCAGGTCGATGCTGTGCTGGCGGGCATGCTCCAGCATCTCCTCGATCAGGAAGTGCGCACGCTCGGCACCTTCACGGTCGATGACGGCCGACAGCGCGTCCAGCCATTCTTTGGTTTCCTGCGGATCAGCGTCGTTCGGTGTGGCGCCTAGAACGGTCTGGGGCTGGGCGGACATCGGGGTCTCCTGGTTTGTCTCCAAAACGGCCGCAGTTCCTCCCGGCTGTTCCGGGTGGACCGCGTGTGCGGGCGCAGTGTCTCACAGGCTCGTTCAAATTTCCAAATGGCGCGACTTGATTTCACATTATGAATTTGCCTGTGCGATCTGCCCGCCCCTACGGGGAGTCCTGCAGGGGCGGTGAGCGGGGCAGCCGGGATAATTCGAGCCATGTCTTTCCTGTCCCGCCCGCTGGACTCCTTGTCTCCAGAGCCGCTGCGGCGGCGCCTCGCGCTTTGGTGGCGCCGGCAGTCCCCCGCCCGGCAGGACCGCCTGGCCACGCTGGGCCCCTTGGTCTCGGTGCTGCTCTTTCTGGCCGCCATCATTTCGGCCTTCTGGTACCTGCGCAACGAGGAAATCGACCGCGAGATGGAGTCGGTCAAGCGCGACACCGAGATCGCGCAGCTGGCGCTCCGCTCACGGCTGATCGACAACCAGGAGCAACTCGTCCGCCTGGCGCGCGAGGTGGTGACGCGGCAGGTGGACTCGCAGGAGTTCGTCTCGCAAGCCCAGGCACTGGCCGCCGAACGGCCCGAGATCAGCGAGATCAGTTGGGTCACGGGCCAAATGGCTTGCCGCGCCCGTGTCAGCAACGTCGGCCAGAACGCCACCAATGCCTGCCAGATCACGGCCGAGACCGGGTCGCTGCCCCGCGCCGGCCGCTCGGGGCCGCCCGAGCAAGCCTTCAACGCCGCACGGCAGCGCCGCCAGCCGGTCTACTCGCCACCGCTGATCAATTCACAGGGCGCCCCGGTCTTCCAGATCCAGGTCCCGCTGATGGACCGCAACGGATTTGCCGGCGTGCTGGTGGGCGAATACACCATCGAGGCCCTGCTGCGCTACCACGTGCCCAGCGAGGTCGCCACGCGCCACGTGATCTCGGTGATGGACGGCGACGAGCACTCACTCTCCAGCACCGTCACCCAGATGCCCGGCCAGGTGGCACGCCGCGCCGCCATCGTGCACTACGTGCCGCTGGCGCCGGCGCTGAATGGGCTGGTGCTGCGCGGCCAGGGCTGGCGCGCCGGCCTCACCTTCGTGGACAACATCCTCTTCTGGATGGTGGTAGCCCTGGCGGGCCTCACGGTGTGGATGTTGCTCGGCACCTGGCGCCACATGCGCCGCCGCACCCAGATCCAGAACGCGCTGACGCTGGAGACCAACTTCCGCCGCGCCATGGAGAACTCCATGCTGACCGGCATGCGCGCCATGGACATGGAGACGCGCATCACCTATGTGAACCCGGCCTTTTGCGCGATGACGGGTTTCTCGGAGTCCGACCTCATCGGCCGCACACCGCCCTACCCCTTCTGGCCCAACGACCGGCGCGAGGAAAACGCCCGGCTGCTGCAGCAGGAGCTGCAAGGCCGCAGCCCCTCGGGCGGCGTGGAAGTGCGCATCGCCCGCAAGGACGGCAGCACCTTTGACGCCCGCGTCTACGTCTCGCCCCTGGTGGACCACCGCGGCAAGCAGACCGGCTGGATGACCTCGATGACCAACATCACCGAGGCCAAGCGTGTGCGCGACCAGCTCTCGGCCTCGCACGAGCGCTTCACCACCGTGCTGGAGGGGCTGGACGCCGCCGTGTCCGTGCTGGGCGTGCAGCCACCCGAGCTGCTGTTTGCCAACCGCAGCTACCGGATGTGGTTTGGCGCCGACCCCGCCGGCCACGCCGTGCTGGCCGGTGGTCAGTTGGGCGGCAGCACCCCCCCACGCGGCCTGGACGAAGACCTGGACGCGGTGGACGACTACTCCGGCCTGCCCGCTGAAGCCCTGACCGAGACCGGCTCCGACCCGCGCGAGGTCTACGTCGAGTCGCTGGACATGTGGTTCGACGTCCGCAGCCGCTACCTGGCCTGGACTGACGGCCGCCTGGCGCAGATGCTGATCGCCACCGACATCACCACCCGGCGCCGCGCCGAGGCCCTTGCCGCCCAGCAGGCCGAGAAGGCCCAGGTCACCAGCCGCCTGATGACCATGGGCGAGATGGCCTCCAGCGTCGCCCACGAGCTGAACCAGCCACTCACCGCCATCGCCAACTACTGCAACGGCATGCTCAGCCGCGTGCGGGGCGACAACATCGACAAAGAGTCGCTGATGGCCGCGCTGGAAAAGACCGCCAAGCAGGCCGACCGCGCCGGCCAGATCATTCACCGCATCCGCGCCTTCGTGAAGCGCAGCGAGCCCCAGCGCCAGCCGGCCAATGCCGCCGCCATCGTCGAGGACGCCGTCGAGCTGGCCGGCATCGAGCTGCGGCGCCGCAACGTCGCCATCCACACCTACGTGGCCCAGCGTCTGCCGCAGATGCAGGTGGACCCCATCCTGATCGAACAGGTCATCATGAACCTGCTCAAGAACGCCGCCGAGGCCATCGACAACGCCGCCCTGCCGGCCTCGCGCCGCCACATCGAGCTGCGCGTCGTGCCCAAGCACAGCGCAGAGCTGGGCGGGCAGATCGAGTTCTCCGTCACCGACATGGGCCCGGGCCTGCCGGACGAGGTCATCGCCCGCATGTACGAGGCCTTTTTCTCCACCAAGGCCGATGGATTGGGCATTGGCCTAGGGTTATGCCGGTCGATCGTCGAATCTCACCAGGGGCGGATCAAAGCCGAGAACCTCTACAATGGCCCTCTCGTCGTGGGGTGTCGGTTCGCCTTCACCATCCCCGTCGAAATCCCCCGGCAGGAGCTCGCAGCCGGCGCGCGAACAGAAAGCAACAGCACCCTATGAGCCTGATCCCCAAGAAAGGCAACGTCTACGTCGTCGATGACGACGAGGCCGTTCGCGACTCCCTCCAGTGGCTGCTCGAAGGCAAGGACTACCGGGTCAAGTGCTTTGACTCTGCCGAGTCCTTCCTCTCCCGCTACGACCCGCGCGAAGTCGCCTGCCTGATTGCCGACATCCGCATGGACGGCATGACCGGCCTCGAGCTTCAAGACCGCCTGATCGAGCGCAAGAGCCCGCTGCCCATCGTCTTCATCACCGGCCACGGCGACGTGCCCATGGCAGTGCAGACCATGAAGAAGGGTGCGATGGACTTCATCGAGAAGCCCTTCAAGGAAGCCGAGTTGCTGGCCCTGGTCGAGCGCATGCTCGAACAAGCCCGCGAGGCCTTCTCCAGCCAGCAGGAAGCCGCCAGCCGCGACGCCCTGCTCGCCCGCCTGACCACCCGCGAAGCCCAGGTGCTGGAGCGCATCGTGGCCGGCCGCCTGAACAAGCAGATCGCCGACGACCTCGGCATCAGCATCAAGACGGTCGAGGCCCACCGCGCCAACATCATGGAAAAGCTCAACGCCAACACCGTGGCCGATCTGCTCAAGATCGCACTCGGCGCCACCGCCAAGGCTTGAGCCCCCGCTTTCAATCACAGAGGCCGCTGCATGCGGCCTCTTTGCTTTTAGGAGTCCCCCCATGACCGCCCAACTGATCGACGGCCTCGCCCTCGCCAAGCAACTGCGCCAAGAGGCCGCCACCCGCGCCGCCGCCCTCACCGCCCAGGGCCGCCAGCCGGGCCTGGCCGTGGTGCTGGTGGGCGACAACCCCGCCAGCCAGGTCTATGTGCGCAACAAGGTCAAGGCCTGCGAGGAAGCCGGCATCCACTCCCGCTTGGAGAAGTACGACGCCAGCATGACCGAGGCCGAACTGCTGGCCCGCGTCGATGCGCTCAACAACGACCCCAGCATCCACGGCATCCTGGTCCAGTTGCCACTGCCCAAGCACATCGACGACCACAAGGTCATCGAGTCCATCTCGCCCGCCAAGGACGTGGACGGCTTCCACATCGCCTCGGCCGGCGCCCTGGTGGTGGGTGAGCCCGGCTTCAAGGCCTGCACGCCCTATGGCTGCATGAAGATGCTGGAGCACATCGGCATGAAGGACCTGCGCGGCAAGCACGCTGTGGTCATCGGCCGCAGCAACATCGTCGGCAAGCCCATGGCCCTGATGCTGCTGGCCGCCAATGCCACCGTCACCGTCTGCCACAGCGGCACGGCCGACCTGAGGCATCACACCCGCCAGGCCGACATCGTGGTGGCCGCTGTGGGCAAGCGCAATGTGCTCACCGCAGACATGGTCAAGCCCGGCGCCGTCATCATCGACGTCGGCATGAATCGCAATGACGAAGGCAAGCTCTGCGGCGACGTCGACTTCGACGGCGTCAAGGAAGTGGCTGGCTGGATCACGCCGGTGCCCGGCGGCGTCGGCCCTATGACGATTGCGATGCTGCTGGTCAATACCCTGGAGTCTGCTGAAAGAAGTGCATGAGCAACCCCCTGCTGTCTACCGCCGCGCTGCCGGATTTCGCAGCCATCCGTCCCGAGCACATCGCGCCTGCCATCACCGAGCTGTTGGCTACTGCCCAAGCCGCGCTGGATGAAGCCACCAAGGCCGAAACGCCGGCCGACTACGACACGCTCTCGCGCATCCTCGACACCGCGACCGAGCGGCTCGGCAGCGCCTGGGGCGCCGTGGGCCACCTCAACGCCGTGGCCAACACGCCCGAGCTGCGCGAGGCCTACAACGCACAGCTGCCGGTGGTCACCGAGTTCTACACGGCGCTCGGCGCCAATGAGGCGCTCTTTGCCAAGTACAAGGCCGTGATGGCGGCGCAAGGCAGCAGCCTCAGTGCCCCACGCCGCCAGGTGCTACAGCACGCCATCCGCGACTTCGTGCTCTCGGGTGCCGAGCTGCAAGGGCCGAATCGCGAGCGCTATGCCGCCATCCAGGAGCGCAGTGCCGCGCTGCAGCAGCAGTTCAGCGAGCACGTGCTCGACGCCACCGACGGCTGGAGCCACATCGCCAGCACCGCCGACCTGGCCGGCGTCCCGCAGGACGTGCTGGACGCCACGCGCCTGGACGACGGTGGGCACAAGCTGACCCTGCACTTCCCCGTCTACCTGCCCGTGATGCAGTACGCCGAGAACCGGCAGCTGCGCGAGACCGTCTACCGCGCCTACGCCACCCGCGCCAGCGACCAGGGCGGCAAGCCGGAGCTCGACAACTCGGCCGCCATGCGCGAGATCGTCGCCCTGCGCCAGGAAGAAGCAGCGCTGCTCGGCTACGCCAACTTTGCCGAGGTCTCGCTTGCGCCCAAGATGGCCTCGACGCCGGCCGAGGTGATGCAGTTCCTGCGCGACCTGGCCCGCCGCGCCCGGCCCTTTGCCGAGAAGGACCTGGCCGAAGTGCGCGAGTTCGCCGCTCAGCAGCTGGGCCTCCCCGACCTGCAGGCCTGGGACATCCCCTTCGCCAGCGAGAAGCTCAAGGAAGCGCGCTACGCCTTCAGCGACCAGGCCGTGAAGCAGTACTTCACCGCGCCCAAGGTCGTGGCCGGGCTGTTCTCGATCATCGAACGCGTCTTCCATGTCCAGATCCGCGAGGCCCAGGCCCCGGTGTGGAACGAGACCGTGCGCTTCTTCGAGCTCACGCGCGACGGCAAGCCCATCGGCAACTTCTACCTCGACCTCTACGCCCGCACCGGCAAGCGCCCCGGCGCCTGGATGGACGAAGTACGCAGCCGCTGGCTCAAGCCCGGGGGTGAGCAGCAGTTGCCCGTGGCCCAGCTCGTTTGCAACTGCGCCTCACCCGTTGGCGACAAGCCTGCGCTGCTGACGCATGACGACGTCATCACCCTCTTCCACGAGTTCGGCCACGGCCTGCATCACCTGCTGACCCAGGTGAACGACCTCGGCGCCTCGGGCATCTCGGGTGTCGAGTGGGACGCCGTCGAGCTGCCCAGCCAGTTCATGGAGAACTTCTGCTGGGAATGGGATGTGATCACCCAGCTCAGTGGCCATGTGGACACGGGCGAGCCCCTGCCGCGCGAGCTGTTCGACAAGATGCTCGCCGCCAAGAACTTCCAGAGCGGTCTGCAGACCCTGCGCCAGATCGAGTTCGCGCTCTTCGACATGCGCCTGCACACCGAACCCGGTGTGGAAGCCGATGTGATCGGCCTGCTGCAGCAAGTGCGCGACGAGGTGGCGGTCATCAAGCCACCGGCCTTCAACCGCATGCCGCACAGCTTCAGCCACATCTTTGCGGGCGGCTATGCGGCGGGTTACTACAGCTACAAATGGGCCGAGCTGCTGAGCGCCGATGCCTGGAGCGCTTTCGAGGAAGAAGGCGTCTTCAACCCCGCCACCGGCAAGCGCTTCCTCACCGAAGTGCTGGAACGCGGCGGCTCGCGCGATGCGATGGACAACTTCAAGGCCTTCCGCGGCCGCGAGCCCACCATCGACGCGCTGCTACGCCATCAAGGCATGAGCTAAGGCAACGCTGAACAAGTCCCTCACGCGCGCCGCATCCCTGCTTTGGGCGATCTGCGGCGTTGCAAATGCTCGCTGTAGCCCGAGCTACAGCTCCGCTTTGCGCCTAGCAGCTCATCCCAAACCAGGGCTCGGCACATCGCGGGGACTTATTCAACGTCGCCTTAAGCGCGGCGCGGCCGCGTCAGGGCTCCTCGCCCTTGAGCAGCTTCTCCACGAACTCGGCGCCATGGCGGCGCGCGATCTCGTCTTGCACGATGCGGTTGTAGCCCGCTGCGCGCGCGGCGAGTACGTGCGCGGGTGTCTTGCCGCCGTCCTTGAAGCCAACCGCCCCCCCGTCCTTGCCGGCCTCGACCTTGACCGGGGCGGGGATCTCGATGAACTGCCAGTCGATGCCATAGCGCTGCTTGAGCCGGCGTTGGCGCGCCCGGTCTTCGTCGCTCGGCTTCTCGCTGCCCACCAGGCGCAGGCGCAGCTTGCCAGCGGCGATGTCCTTGCGCGCCTCGTCCTCGCCCTGGCCAAAGGCCTCGGCGGGGTTGGCAATGCGCAGGTCGACGTCGGCCACCAGCTGCGGCTTCGCCGGGATGTGGATGTGGTTGCTGGCGCGCAGCTTGTCGAAGACGACAAAGATCGTGGTGGCCGCCACCAGCGCGATGACGGCGGCCATAACGTGCACGCGGCGCAGCCCGCGGGCTTGCTGCCAGACAGGCATCTGGGCGCCGCCCGTGCGGTGGGCCGGCGCGAGGCCAGTTGCAGCGGGCGTGGGCGCCGCGCTGCTGGTCGTTGGATCCATGGTGAGGTTCAGCCTTTCCTAGGGAAACGACGGGCCGCTCCCGAGGTTCCTTAGCCCCCTCGGGGGGCCTGCCGCGTCGCGGCAGGTTCGGGGGCTCAAATACTCTGATTGTCGGCGAGGGGGGCCAAGGCGGTCCGCACGCGATCGCGCCAGGTGGCCTCGTGCTCGGGCGACCAGGTGGGCCAGTTGGGCGCCTCCGCCGCCAGCTGCGCGGCCAGTTCGCTCAGCCCCCCCGGGCTGCCGGGCAGTGCGGCCGCCAGCGTTAGCGTGGCCAGCAGCTCCTGCACGCGGCGCATGCGCGGGTAGGCCGCCATCAGCCAGCGCGCCACCTCGGGCCGCTCGCGCCACTGCGCGCTGCCAAAGCGAGCCTGGGCCTGGGCGGTAAGGCGCTGGCCGGCGCCCAAGCAGTCAAAAGCCACGCAGCCACTGAAGCCGCGCTCGATCAGGTCGTCGTGGATGGCGCAGCGGTGGTCGGCGCACAGATGCTGGCAGGGTGTTTCGGCCGGCTTGTCAAAGCCAAAACCCTGCTCGGCATCAAAGGGCGGCACCAGGCAGCACAGGCCGACGCATTGCGAGCAATCCGCTCGCAATGACGCCGGCAAGGTCGGGGTCACTTGAAGTCGCCCGCCGTCGAGATCACGAACGCCTCCGGACGCACGTGCTTGCGCCATGCCGCGTTGACCTGCTCGACCGTCAAGGCCGCCATGGCCTCGTCACGGCGCTGGGCATCCGCCCAGGTCTCGCCGTGCTCGGCCAGGATCTGCACGCCCTGGGTCAGCGAGCCCAGGTCGGCGCGCGACTGGCGGCGACCCTCAGCGATGTCCTTCTTGGCGCGGTCCAGTTCGGCGGCGGTGACGCCGCTGTCGGTCATGCGCTTGAGCTCTTCCTTGATGACGGCGACGACGCGCTCGCGCTTGTCCGGCGCATAGGTGGCGTAGAGCCCGACATTGCCGGCATTGCCCCAGTACCCGACATGCAGCCAGGCGCTCGCGCCATAGGTCAGGCCTTCCTTCTGCCGCAGGCGCTCGTTGAGCCGGCTCTCCAGGCTGCCACCACCAAAGATGTGGAAGGCCACGCGCAGGGGGATGGCATCAGCGTCCTGGTCGCTCAAGGCCAGTTGGTGGTCGAACTGCACGATGGCATTGGGCTTGTCGCGGGCAATGGCATCAAAGCGCGCAGCCGGCACGTCCTTGAACTGTGGCAGGTGGCGCACAAAGGCCGGTGCGGCCGGCTTCTTCCAGCTGCCCAGCAGCTGCTCCACGGCGGCGGCGAGCTGATCCGGCAAGGCGCCGACGACCGACACCTGCATGCGGTTGGCCGACCAGTAGTCAGTATGGAAGCTGCGCACGTCCTGCAGCGTGACGCGCTGCTGCACGGCAAGGCGCTCGTCCAGGCCCATCCAGTAGTCGGGGTGGCCGAGGCTCACACCGCGTGCCTGGTTGTAGTGCGCGCGGGCCGCTTCCTGGCGCAGAGTCTCGGGTTCCTTGCGTGAGGCCTCCATGCCAGCGAGGCTGGCCTTTTGCACGCGCTCAAAGGCGTCCTGCGGCAGGCTGGGCTCGCGCAGCAAGGCCGTCACCAGGGCCAGGGCGGGCAGCAGGGTGTCGCGCTCGGCGGTGAGGTTGACCGTCACGCCCTGGTCGCCGCTGCTGGCATTGAAGTTGGCTCGCAGCTTGATCATGGCGTCCTGCACCTGCTGCTTGCTGATCTGCGCCGTGCCCTCGTTCAGCAGCTGGGCCACCATCGCCGTGCCCAGGCGCTTGTAGGTGGTGTCGCGGTCGCCCCATTGGCCTTGGATCTGCAACTGCACGCTGTTGCCGCGCGTCTGCTTGCGCAGGGTGTGCAGCTCGATGCCGCTCGGCAGCTTGGTGCGCGTCATGCGCGACTCCAGCACGCTGGGCACGGGCTCGAGCTGTTCGCCCTCTTCCACCTTGGGCGGGCCCTTGAGTTCAGCCAGGCGAGCGTCCAGCGAGGGCGCCACCGGGATCTCGACGCGCTCCACCGCCTGCGCGGGCTCGTAACGGCCCAGCGTGCGATTGGCCGGCACGAAGTAGGCCTTGCGCACGCGCTCCACGTCGGCCAGGGTGACCTTCGGGATGTCTTCCATCAACTGGAACAGCAAGCGCCAGTCCCCCGCCGCGATCAGGCCCGAGATCTGCTGGATCAGTGCCTCGGGGTTCTTCATCTGCTGGCGGTAGCTGTTGACGGCGATGTCGCGCACGCGGGTCAGTTCGCTCTCTTCAAAGGGCTTTTGGCTGCGCCCTTCGACCAGGTCCAGCCACTGGGCCTGGATCTTGTCGACGTCGGCCCCCGGGGGCAAAAAGGCGAAGGCATTGACGGCGCCGGGGTCCACGCCGCCGATGCCGCCGATGCCGGCCGCCAAGGCCAGCTTGGTCTCGACGAACTGCTTGTAGAGCTGGCCGCTGGGCTGCAGGCTCATCAGGAGGCCGTAGACGATCAAGGGCGCCGTGTCGGGGTGGCTGACGGCGGGGATGTGATAGTTGGCCAGCAGGATGGGCTGGCCACCCACGCGCCGCACCATCACGCTGCGCTCGCCGTCCTGCGCGGGCTCCACGGTGTAGGGCACGGGCACCGGCTCAGCGGGTTTGGCGAGTAGGCCGAAGTGCTTGCCCACCAGAGCCAGCGTGGCCGCCTTGTCGAACTGGCCGGCGATCAAGAGCGTCGCGTTGTCGGGCCGGTAGAAGCGCTTGTAGAAAGCCTGGAGCTTCTCGATCGGCACGTTCTCGATGTCGCTCTTGGGGCCGATGGGCACCTTGCCATACGGGTGCCAGGTATAGGTGGCCGAGTTGACGCGCGCCACCAGCACCTGGATGGGGTTGTTCTCGCCGCGCTCGAACTCGTTGCGCACCACGGTCATCTCTTTGTCGAGATCCTCCTTGGCGACGCGGCTATTGACCATGCGGTCAGCCTCCAGGTCGAGCAGGAAGGCCAGGGTGTCCGGGTTGGCGTTGAAGGACCCGAAGTAGTTGGTGCGGTCCACCGTGGTGGTGCCGTTGAAGCGAATGCCGCGCTTGGCAAACTCGCCCGGCAGGTCGTTCTGCCGCTGGGTGCCCTTGAAGAGCATGTGCTCCAGCAAATGCGCCATGCCGTACTCGCCCGGCGCTTCATGCCGGCTGCCGACGCGGTAGGTGATGTTGACCGTGGTGGTGGTCTGCGTCGCGTCGGGGAAGAGCAGCACCTGCAGCCCATTGGGCAGCCGGTATTCCTCGATGCCGCCCATCTCGCGCACAAAGCTTGGCGCGGGAGTCGGCGCCGGTGCCACGGCCACCGGCTTGGTAGCGGGGGCGTCCTTCTTGGCGGGTTTGGCCCACACCGGCGTGGCAGCCAGGCCGAGACTGAGCAATAGCGCGGGCAGCGCCGGGATCGCGAGCAAATGGCGTTTCAAGTGAACTCCCAAGTGGGCCCCCAGCCTTGGAGGCGGGGGCGATTCTGGCTCAGAGCAACGGCCAGGCCGGTCGTCATAAAGGTGATGAATCCCCACCCGCCGCCTCACGCGCACCGGCACCTTGCAGCTTGCGCGCCGGCCACTGCGCGGCCGACAGGGCCACGGCCATCAGCCACAGCGGCATGGCCGGCACGGTGGCGGCCGCCAGCAGGCCAAAGCCCGTGGGCATACTGACAGTGGCGCTGTTGATGACCAGCATGCGCAGGCCCAGGGCCTGGCCCTGGCGGTCGGGCGGGGTGGCGTGGTGCATCATCGACAGCACCATGGGCTGCACCGACCCGAGCGCCATGCCCAGCAGGCCGGAGCCCAGCATCAGCCCGACAGTGCCGGGCAGCCAGGCATAGGCCACCAGCACGCCGGCGGCCAGCAGCATGGCACCGCGCAGCGCGCGCACTTCGTCGATGCGGTCGCCATAGCGCACGATGACCAGGCGGATCAAGGTGGCCGCCGTGGCAAAGCTGCCCAGCACCAAGCCGATGCTGGACGCCGAGAGCCCGCGCGCATAGCCCACCACGGGCACCACGAAGATGTGCGCGTCCCAGCAGGCCGAGAGCGCCAGGTTCACCAGCAGGATGCGGCGCAGCATGGGCAGTTTGAGCAGGTCCCAGGCGGCACGCTCGCGGCTGTCGGCATGCGGCGGGGCGGGCGTCACGCGCGGCACGCCCAGCGCCACCAGCCAGGCCACGGGCGGCAGCAGCGCGGCCAGGCAGAAGGCGGCCTTCACGCCCCAGCCGTCGATCAAGAAGCCGGTCACCACGGGCGCCAGCGCATTCGACAGCGCCGGCCCCAGCGCCAGCCAGCTGAAGATCTGTTTCAGCTCGGCAGGCTCGGCCGCCATCTGCCCGGCCTCGCGCTGGATGGCGACGATGGCCATCGAGATGGCGCCGCCGCTGCACAGGCAGGAGATCGCCAGCGTCCACACCGCTTCGTGCAGCAGCACCGACAGCGCGCCCGCCGTGGCCAACAGCACGGCAATGCCCAGCGGCCGGTGCAGGCCAAAGCGGTCAGCCAGATGGCCGGCCCAGAGCGACAGGAAGATGGGCCCCACCGCGAACAGGCTGAGCATCATGCCCACCGCCGACTCGCCATAGCCGCCGCGCAGCACCCACAGGCTGGCGGTGATGCGCGTCACCGCCATGCACGAGTGCACAAAGATGATGGTGAGGATCACCCAGCGGATGGCGGCGCGGCGGGCGTGCGTGCTCATCTGTCAGGCCTGCCCGATCTGCTGCCAGACCTTTTCCAGCCGCTTCACGCTCACCGGCTGCGGCGTGCGCAGCTCCTGCGCGAAGAGGCTGACGCGCAGCTCCTCCAGCTGCCAGCGGAAGTCCTCCAGCCGCGCATCGCGCACGCCCTTGAGCTCGGCCACGCGGCGGGTGTAGCGCTGCTCCAGGGCCTTGGCTTCCTGCATCAGCTTGGCGTCACGGGGCGCATCGGCGCGCTGCTTGTCGAGCCGGGCGGTGATGGCCTTGAGGTAGCGCGGCAGGTATTGCAGCTGCTGCCAGGGCGTCTCCAGCACGAAGCGCTTGGGCACCAGGCGCTGTAGCTGGGCGGCGATGTCGTCCTGCACGTCCTTCGGGGGACGCGCGTCCTTGAGCTTGCGGCTGGCGGTGCTGAACTCCTGCAGCGCCACGTGCACAGCGCGTGCCACTTCCTGGGCAATGAGGTTGAGGCGGGCCCGGCCTTCGTCCAAGCGCCGCTTGAAGCTGAGGGCGTCAAGCGGCAGCGGCTCGGCCAGGAAGGCGCGGTCCAGCGCGATGCCGACGATCTGGTCGCGCAGCTCGTCGGGCGTGCCCAGGCCCATGTAGAGCACGGCCATGCGCTGCAGGTCGGGGATGTTTTTGTCGAGGTACTTGAGCGGCTCCTTGAGCTGCAGGGCGATGAGCCGGCGCAGGCCGACACGGTGCTTGGCAGCGGCGACCTCGGGCTCGTCAAAGACCTCAATCTCGACGTGCGCGCCCTTGTCGATCAGGGCGGGGAAGCCGATCAGGCTCTGGCCGCCCTTGCGGACTTCCAGCAGCTCGGGCAGCTCGCCAAAGGTCCAGTCGGTGAAGCGCGTCTCTGGCGCAGCCGCAGGCGGCTTGACGACCTCGGCCCGCACGCCCTTGCCCACCACGGCGGCGGGTGCGGGCACAGGCGCCACCGGTTCAGCCGTGGGCAGCTTGAGCGCCGCCAGCGCCTGGAAGGCCGAACGCGCCTGCCCGCCCAGCTCGGCCTTGAGCACCGCGAGTTGCCGGCCCTGGCCGAGCTGGCGGCCATGCTCGTCCACCACGCGGAAGTTCATGAACAGGTGCGCGGGCAGCTGTTCGAGCTTGAAGTCGTTGCGCTGCACGGCGAGCTGCGTGCGCTCACGCACGGCCTTGAGCAAGACGTCGAGCAAGCCGCCCTGGCCAAAGGGACTGAGCTCGATGAACTCGGCCACAAAGTCAGGCAGCGGCGTGAGGCGTGCGCGCGGCTTCTGGTGCAGGCTCTTGAGCAGGGCCGTCACCTTTTGCGCCAGCATGCCGGGCACCAGCCACTCTGCGCGCTCCTCGCTGACCTGGTTCAAGGCAAAGAGCGGCACGGTGACGGTGAGGCCGTCGCGCGCGTCGCCCGGCTGGTGCAGGTAATGCGCCGCGCAATCCACGCCGCCGAGGCGCACGATCTTGGGGAAGGCATCGCTCGTGACGCCCGCCGCCTCGTGGCGCATCAGCTCGTCCTGGCTGAGCAGGAGCAGCTTGTCGCTCGACTTGCTGGCCACGCGCCACCACTTGAGCAGCGTGGTGCCCGAGTACACATCGGCCGGCAGGTGCTGGTCGTAGAAGGCGTAGATCAACTCGTCGTCGACCAGCACGTCCTGCCGGCGCGACTTGTGCTCCAGCGCCTCGACCTTGGCGATCTGCCGCCGGTTGTGGCCAATGAAGGGCAATTGCCGAACGAGGTCTTCAGGCAGCTCGTCATTGACCAGGCCCTCGCGGATGAAGATCTCGCGCGCGGTCTTGGGGTCCACGCGGCCGAAGTTCACCCGCTTGCCGCTGTAAAGCACGATGCCGTACAGCGTGGCCCGCTCCAGCGCGACGACCTCGGCGGCCTTCTTCTCCCAGTGCGGCTCCAGCAGCTGGGTCTTGATCAGGTGGCCGGCGATGGGCGGCAGCCATTGCGGCTCGATGTTGGCGAGGCCCCGGCCGTAAAGCCGCGAGGTGTCCACCAGCTCAGCGGCCACGATCCAGCGCCCGGGCTTCTTGCTCAGGTGCGCGCCCGGGTGCCGGTAGAACTTGATGCCGCGCGCGCCGAGGTACCAGTCCTCGTCATCGCTCTTGCAGCCGATGTTGCCGAGCAAGCCGGCCAGCATCGACAGGTGGACCTGCTCGTAGGTGGCGGGGCTTTGGTTAAGGCGCCAGCCGTGCTCGGCCACCACGGTGTGCAGCTGCGAGTAGACGTCGCGCCATTCACGCACGCGGCGGGGCGAGACGAAGTTCTCGCGCAGCAGCGCCTCATGCTTGCGGCTTGAGAGTTTGTGCTCGGTGCCATGGCCGCCTCGGCTCTCGTCCAGCCACTTCCAGAGCTTGAGGTAGCCCATGAACTCGGACTTCTCGTCGTCGAACTTCTTGTGCTTCTCGTCAGCGGCCTGGGCCTGCTCCTGCGGCCGGTCGCGAACGTCCTGGCCCGAGAGGGCCGAGGCGATGACCAGCACCTCGCTGAGCGCTTCGCGGTGCCGGGCCTCCAGGATCATGCGGCCCACCCGCGGGTCCAGCGGCAGGCGCGACAGCTCCTTGCCGAGCGGGGTCAGCTCGTTGGCGTCGTCGGTGGCGCCCAGCTCATTGAGCAACTGGTAGCCATCGGCAATCGCCTTGGGGCGCGGCGCCTCCAGGAAGGGGAAGCGCTCCACATCGCCCAGGTGCAGCGACTTCATCCGCAAGATCACGCCCGCCAGACTGCTGCGCAGGATCTCGGGGTCGGTGAAGCGCGGGCGCTCGTTGAACTCCTTCTCGCTGTAGAGCCGGATGCAGATGCCGTTGGACACCCGGCCGCAGCGGCCTGCGCGCTGGTTGCTGGCGGCCTGGCTGATGTTCTCGATCAGCAACTGCTCGACCTTGTTGCGGTAGCTGTAGCGCTTGACGCGCGCCAGGCCCGGATCGATCACATAGCGGATGCCCGGCACGGTCAGCGAGGTCTCGGCCACATTGGTAGCCAGCACGATGCGGCGCGCCCCATGCGACTCGAAGACCTTGTTCTGCTCGGCCTCCGAGAGGCGGGAAAACAGCGGCAGGATCTCGACCCCAGGTGGGTGATGCTTGCGTAAAGCCTCGGCCGCCTCACGGATCTCGCGCTCTCCGGGCAGGAAGACGAGCACGTCGCCCGGCCCCTCGCGCCACAGCTCGTCCACGGCGTCGCAGATGGCGTTGTTGAGGTCGTACTCGCGCGATTCTTCAAACGGCCGGTAGCGCTGCTCGACCGGGAACAGCCGGCCCGACACCATCAGCACCGGCGCCGGGCCCTTGCTCGACTCGAAATGCTTGGCAAAGCGCTCGGCATCGATGGTGGCCGAGGTGACGATGACCTTCAGGTCGGGCCGGCGCGGCAGCAGCTCGCGCAGGTAGCCGAGCAGGAAGTCGATGTTCAGGCTGCGCTCGTGGGCCTCGTCGATGATGATCGTGTCGTAGGCCTTGAGCAGCGGGTCGCTCTGGGTCTCGGCCAGCAAGATGCCGTCGGTCATCAGCTTGACCGAGGCCTCGCGCGAGAGGCGGTCCTGGAAGCGGACCTTGTAGCCCACCACCTCGCCGAGCGGCGTCTTCAGCTCCTCGGCAATGCGCTTGGCCACGCTGCTGGCGGCGATGCGGCGCGGCTGGGTGTGGCCGATCAGCCGGCCGCCATTGAGCTTGCCGCGCCCCATGGCCAACAGGATCTTGGGCAGCTGGGTCGTCTTGCCCGACCCGGTCTCGCCACAAACGATGACGACCTGATGCTCACGCAGCGCCGCTTCGATCTCGCTGCGGCGGGCCGAGACGGGCAGCGCCTCCGGAAAAGAAATGGAAAGAGCCGACGCGGATGCTCGGCTCTCTACGGACGGCGAATTCATTGAGCCCGCATTGTCCCTTGCCCGAGAATGCGCGCCCATGACTGCCACCAGCTTCGTCTTCCCCCACACCTTCGTGCCGTGGTTTCGCGCGGTGGCGCCCTACATCCACGCCTACCGAGGCGAGACCTTCGTGGTCGGGATGCCGGGCGAGCTGATCGCCGCCGGCAAGCTCAACAGCTTCGTGCAGGACCTGGCCATCATGCACGCCATGGGCATCAAGATCGTGCTGGCGCACGGCTTCCGGCCCCAGGTGAACGAGCAGCTCGCCGCCAAGGGCCAGCCAGCCCGCTACAGCCACGGCCTGCGCATCACCGACGCCGTGGCGCTGGACTGCGCGCAGGAGGCCGCCGGGCAGCTGCGCTTCGAGATCGAGGCTGCCTTCAGCCAAGGCCTGCCCAACACGCCCATGGCCAATGCCACGGTGCGTGTGGTCTCGGGCAACTTCCTCACGGCCCGCCCGGTCGGCATCGTGGACGGCGTGGACTTCCAGCACTCGGGCCTGGTGCGCCGCGTGGATGCCGCTGCCATCCAGCGCGCCATCGACACCGGCGCCATCGTGCTGCTATCGCCCTTTGGCTTCTCGCCCACCGGCGAGGCCTTCAACCTGACGATGGAAGACGTGGCCACCTCCACCGCCATCGCCCTGCAGGCCGACAAGCTGGTCTTCGTCTGCGAGTCCGCCGGCGTGCCCGAAGACCCGAACGACCCGGAGAGCCCGGTGGATACCGAGCTGGCCCTGGCCGACGCCGAGCGCATGCTCGCGAGCAGCCCGCCCTACCCATCGCCCAAGGAGGCGATGTTCTACCTGCGGCATTGCGCCCGCGCCTGCCGGGCCGGCGTCGAGCGTTCGCACATCATCCCGTTCAGCGTGGATGGCGCGCTGCTGCAGGAGGTCTACACCCACGACGGCATCGGCACCATGGTCGTCGATGAAAAGCTGGAAAGCCTGCGCGAGGCCACGTCCGACGACGTCGGCGGCATCATTGCCTTGATCGACCCCTTCGAGCGCGACGGCACCATGGTCAAACGCGATCGGAATGAAATCGAACGCGATATCCAGGCCTATACCGTCATCGAGCACGACGGCGTGATCTTCGGCTGCGCCGCGCTGTTCCCGTATGTCGAGGCCCATACCGCCGAAATGGCCGCGCTCACGGTTTCTGCCGAGGTGCAGGGCCAGGGCGATGGCGACCGCCTGCTCAAGCGCATCGAGCAGCGCGCCAAATCCATGGGCCTGGAAAGCATATTCGTGCTGACCACCCGCACCATGCACTGGTTCATCAAGCGCGGTTTCCAGACGGTCGACCCTGAATGGCTGCCCGAGGAGCGCAAGCGCAAATACAACTGGGACCGGCGCTCGCAAGTCCTTGTGAAGCGCCTGACTTGATTGGCCCGGCTACATTGCCCGCCGATTTGCTGTTGAAAAGGAATCCACCATGACCCGCACCGTTCAATGTGCTTACCTCAAGAAGGAAGCACCTGGCCTTGATTTCCCGACCTATCCCGCCCATACCGAACTCGGCAAGCGGATCTGGAATGAGGTCAGCAAGGAGGCCTGGGCCGCCTGGATGAAGCACCAGACCATGCTCGTCAATGAGAACCGCCTGAATCTGGCCGACCAACGCGCCCGCCAATATCTGGCCCGCCAGATGGAACAGTTCTTCTTTGGCGACGGAGGCGACAAACCGGCGGGATATGTTCCGCCTGCGGCCTGAAGGGCCGATCCAAGCGCGAACCCAGGGTTTCCCTTTGCTGCCAGTCTGGGCTGCGAGTATCAAATGTGGCATAAACCACGATTCAATACTTGCGATACCCAGTGGGCTTGGATTAAATTCCGCCCATCCAGATATTGGACCTTCGCAAAAAAGGGATTCAGACCATGTCCTCGCTGAAAGAACTCCTGGCGCAACGCGCCGCGCTTGACGAACAGATCAGCCAAACCAAGGACCGCGAGCGTTCCGACGCAATTGCCAAGGTCAAGACGCTGATGTCCGAATACGGCCTGACCCTGGCCGACCTGAGCACCCGCGCACCGCGCGCGGTGAAGGTTTCCAAAGTGGCACCCAAATATCGCAACCAAGCCACCGGCGAAACCTGGAGCGGCCGTGGCCTGCAGCCCAAGTGGTTGAAGGCGGCCATCGCCGGCGGCGCCAAGCTGACCGACTTCGCCATCTGAAGCTCGCGCCACGTGCGCCTGCGCCCCCAGGGCGCTAACACCTCAGGCCACCCTCGCGGTGGCCTTTTGTTTTGGGGCTTTGATTTGGGTCCAATGCGCCCCGATAGACTCGCGCCGTGATCCCGCCTGGCTTCGTCCACGACCTGCTTGCCCGCACCGACATCGTCGAGGTCGTCGGCCGGCATGTCGAGCTGAAAAAGGCCGGCATCAACCACAAGGGGCTCTGCCCCTTTCATGGCGAGAAAACACCCAGCTTTACCGTCAGCCCCAGCCGCCAGACCTATCACTGTTTTGGCTGCGGCGTGCATGGCAACGCCATTGGGTTTCTGATGGAGCACACCGGCGCCGGTTTTGTGGAGGCAGTGGAAGACCTCGCACAACGCGTCGGCATGGTGGTGCCGCAAGACGAACGGAGCAGCGAAGAGCGTGAGCGCGCCAAGGCACAAAAAGCCCGCCAGATCACCTTGACCGATGTCTTGGCCCGGGCCGGCGATCATTACCGCGCCCAGCTGAAGAAAACACCCCGCGCCGTCGAATACCTGAAACGGCGCGGCCTCACCGGCCAGATCGCCAAACATTTCGGCCTGGGTTATGCGCCCGAGGGCTGGCGCACGCTGGCCAGCGCCTTCCCCGCTTATGACGACCCGCTGCTGGTCGAAGCCGGCTTGGTGATCACGCCGGAGGCCAGCGACGCGCAGGAGCAAAAGCGCTACGACCGTTTCCGTGACCGGGTGATGTTTCCGATCCGAAACGTCCAGGGCGAAACCATTGGATTTGGTGGCCGTGTCCTGGATCGTGGCGAACCCAAATACCTCAACTCCCCGGAAACCCCCGTCTTCCACAAGGGCCGCGAACTCTATGGGCTTTTTGAGGGGCGCACCGGCATAAGGCAGCGCGGTTATGCGCTGGTGGTCGAGGGGTATATGGACGTCGTGGCCTTGGCCCAGCACGGTTTCGAAAACGCCGTGGCCACGCTGGGCACGGCCTGTACGGCCGAGCATGTGCAAAAGCTGTTTCGATTCACCGACTCGGTGGTGTTCAGCTTCGATGGCGACGCCGCCGGCCGCCGCGCGGCAGGCCGGGCGCTGGAGGCCGCCCTGCCCCACGCGACCGAGCAGCGGACCATCCGCTTCCTCTTCCTGCCCACCGAGCACGACCCGGACTCCTACGTCCGAGACCTCGGCGCCGAGGCTTTCGAGCGCGCCGTCGAGGCCGCCATGCCGTTGTCGCGCCAGCTGCTGCAGGTCAGCAGCGAAGGCTGCGATCTGGCCGGCCCCGAGGGCCGCGCCCGCATGCTGGCCACGGCTCGCCCGCTGTGGAGCCTGCTGCCGGACGACGGCCTGCTCAAGCGCCAGATCCTGGGCGAACTGGCCCGCGCCGCGCAGCTGCCCGAGGAGGAGTTGCGCGCACTCTGGTCCGGCCAGCCCACACGGCCTGAAGGCGTCCGCCCACCCGCTGCCGACAGCACCAGGCGGCCGGGGCGCGCTGGCCCACCCCAGCGCGCCGCAGCGCCGCGCGGCGCGCGCCGCTCTCCCGCCAAGGCGGCCGACCACGCGGTGCGCTTGCTGCTGCAGCACAACGAGCTGTGGGCCGACCTGAGCACGGAGGAGCACGCCTTGCTCCATGAATTGCCGGGCGGACACGGCGACCTGGTGGCCTGGCTAGAGCGCCACCTGCTGCACCATGGGCCGAGCCCCTGGGCGGTCGTCGAAGCCGGGCTCGCTGCCGACGGCTTGGTCGAGCCCTTCCAGGCGCTCCTGCGCCCGACCGTCGGGCTGGCCGAGGAGACCCAGCCGCTGGCGGACCTGCGGGCCTCCTTGCGTCTGCTGGAAAGTGACCGCCTGGAGCAGGCCGCCGCCGAAATCGTCCGCGTAGCCCAGCCCAGTTCAGCGCAGTTGCAAGAACTCTCCCGGCTCAAGCGTCGGCTGGCCGAATTGAAGGCCTCACGCCTGCCGCCTACAGTTGAGTCATAATCTTGCCTTTCAGCGCGCGTCAACAAGAGTGACGGCAGAGCAGTGCCGGCCCCGGCCACCCAGCGACACTGGGCACCCAAAGCGGTATGAAAGGCCACCCTTTCCGCCACCTCTGCACACCAAACGATCACGCCAGCCTTGTTCGCGCCACGCCACGGCATCGTTCGTGACGCATGAGAGCCGCCGCAGGCGCCCCGCCAGCTTTGTCGCTAGGCCCGGGCACCCCGGTGGCTGCTGCATTTGTGCGCCAGAACCACCGCCGACCTGACTGCCGCCCGCTTAAGGATTTGCATGACCGCCAAGAAGACCGCACCCAAGGCTGAACCCGTCGAAGACACGAAGAAGAAGGGTGCCGCCAAGGCAGAGCCCGTGAAGGCCAGCAAGGCAGCCCCCAAGGCTGAGAAGGCAGAAAAGCCCGCCAAGCCCGCAGCCAAGGCGGCTGCCAAGTCGAGCGCCAAGGCTGCGGCCCCGGCCGACGACGACAAGCCCAAGCGCGGCCGCAAGCCCAAGGCGGCGACCGAGAACAAGAAGGGTGCCGCCGCCAAGGTCGAGGACGAAGAGGAAGACTTCAGCGACATCGACGCCGAGCTTGAAGCCGGTGGTGACGAGGTCGCAGAGGAACCCACAGCCGAAGTGGCCGAGGTCGAGAAGGCCAAGCCGCTGCGCATGAAGGTCAGCCGCGCCAAGGAGCGCGCGCTGATGCGCGAGTTCGGGCTCGAAGAGACCACGCTGACCGAAGAGGAAGCCGCCAAGCGCCGTCATGAGCTCAAGACGCTCATCAAGATGGGCAAGACGCGGGGCTTCCTGACGCACCAGGAAATCAACGACCACCTGCCCGAGAAGCTGGTCAACGAGGAAATCCTCGAAGCCATCGTGTCCATGCTCAACGACATGGGCATCGCGGTCTACGAGCAGGCGCCCGACGCCGCCACCCTGCTGATCCAGGGCAACACCACCGCCACCTCGACCGAGGAAGAAGCCGAAGAAGCCGCCGAAGCCGCGCTGTCCACGGTGGACTCCGAGTTCGGCCGCACGACCGACCCGGTGCGCATGTACATGCGCGAGATGGGCACCGTCGAACTGCTGACGCGCGAAGGCGAAATCGAAATCGCCAAGCGCATCGAAGGTGGCCTGCAGGCCATGATGCTGGCCATCTCGGCCTCGCCGACGACCATCGCCCACATCCTGGACATGGCCGCCAAGATCCGCGCTGGCGAATCCCAGATTTCCGAGGTGGTGGACGGCTTCGTCGCCGAGGACGAGGCCGACGACTATGTGGCCGAAGAAGACTTCGACGAGTTCGACGAGGAAGACGACGACGATGGCAATGGCGGCTCCAAGGCGCTGACCAAGAAGCTCGAAGAGCTCAAGATTGCCGCCCTGGTCAAGTTCGACCTGATCTCGACCGGCTTCGACAAGATGCGCAAGGCCTTCGAGAAGGACGGCTACAAGTCCACGTCCTACAACAAGGCCCAGGAGATCATCAGCTCCGAGCTGATGACCATCCGCTTCACCGTCAAGACGATTGAAAAGCTGTGCGACATCCTGCGCAGCCAGGTCGATGACGTGCGCCGCTACGAGCGCGAGCTGCGCAAGATCGTGGTGGACAAGTGCGGCATGCCGCAAGAGCACTTCATCAAGACCTTCCCGCCCAATGCGCTCAACCTCAAGTGGGCCGAGAAGGAAGTGGCGGCCGGCAAGGCCTACAGCACCATCCTCAGCCGCAACCTGCCGCCCGTGCAGGAGCTGCAGCAAAAGCTGATCGACATCCAGGCCAAGGCCGTGGTGCCGCTCGATGACCTGAAGCTCATCAACAAGCGGATGAACGAGGGCGAAAAGGCCAGCCGCGACGCCAAGAAGGAAATGATCGAGGCCAACCTGCGCCTCGTGATCTCCATCGCCAAGAAGTACACCAACCGCGGCCTGCAGTTCCTCGACCTGATCCAGGAAGGCAACATCGGCCTGATGAAGGCGGTGGACAAGTTCGAGTACCGCCGCGGCTACAAGTTCTCGACCTACGCGACCTGGTGGATCCGCCAGGCCATCACGCGCTCCATCGCCGACCAGGCCCGCACCATCCGCATCCCGGTTCACATGATCGAGACGATCAACAAGATGAACCGCATCTCGCGCCAGCACTTGCAGGAGTTCGGCTTCGAGCCCGACGCCCCGACGCTGGCCGAGAAGATGGAGATGCCCGAGGACAAGATCCGCAAGATCATGAAGATCGCCAAGGAGCCGATCTCCATGGAGACGCCGATCGGCGACGACGACGACAGCCACCTGGGCGACTTCATCGAGGACACCAACAACACCGCGCCCATCGAGGCCGCCATGCAGGCTGGCCTGCGCGACGTGGTGAAGGACATCCTCGACAGCCTGACCCCGCGCGAGGCCAAGGTGCTGCGCATGCGCTTCGGCATCGAGATGCAGAGCGACCACACGCTGGAGGAAGTCGGCAAGCAGTTCGACGTCACCCGCGAACGCATCCGCCAGATCGAGGCCAAGGCCATCCGCAAGCTCAAGCATCCCAGTCGTTCAGACAAGCTGCGCACGTACCTGGACAATCTGTAACCCTTTTTCGCTTCCCCCAAGGGCCGGCAATGCCGGCCCTTTTTCATGGTCGCGCCCCGTAAACTTCCGGCAATGACCGACTTGCGCGACCGCACTGTCCTCTTCGCCGATCTGCGCGGCAGCACGGGGCTGTACGAGGCGCTCGGCAATGCTGCGGCCAGCAGCGCCATCACCCAGGCCATCAGCCAGGTGGGCGAGTCGGTCACCGAGGCGGGCGGCCTCGTCATCAAGACCCTGGGCGACGGCCTGATGGCCGCGTTCGACACCCCCCGTGACGGCGTGCGCGCCGCGCAGCGCATGCAAGACCAGATTGAGCGTCTGGTGCTGCGCGGCCAGCAGCAGGGCCAGCCCGCCATGCTCGCGCTGCGCCTGCAGATCGCGCTGGCGCGAGGCGAGGTGGTGGAAGTGGGGGGCGATTGCTTTGGCGACGCGGTGAATGTGGCCGCGCGCCTGATCGACCACGCGGGCGACAGCGAGACGCTGATCACCGCCGAAGTGCTGACCGGCCTGCACCACACCCTCAAGGCGCGCTTTCGCAGCCTGGACCGCATCCCCGTGCGCGGTCGGGCCGAGCCCGTGCACGTCTACCGCATGGACCTGGCCCACTCGCAAACAGGCGATGCCGCCACGCAGTTTGGTGAACCCATGGCCAGCACTGAGCCCGATGGCATCCGCCTGGTCTGGCGTGACCTGGACCGCGTATTCGACCTGGCCGCCCTGCCCATCGTGCTCGGGCGCAGCGTGCAGGCCACCTACTGCATCACCGATGCCCGCGTGTCGCGCTCTCACGCGCGCATCGACTGGCAGGGCAGCAGCTTCTCGCTGACCGACCTCAGCTACAACGGCACCTATGTGCGCTTTGGCCCGAGCGGCGAGCTGCTCAGCCTCAAGCGCGGCAGCTGCACCTTGCACGGCGCCGGTGCCATCGGCCTGGGTGGCCCGCCGGGGGATGACCAATCGCCCACCGTGCACTTCGAGATCCTGCGCTTTGCGGACACCGTGCCCCAGGTGCTGCACCACGGCGCCCCCAAGACGCGTTCCTGACCCCCATGCCCTTTCGCCCTGAACCGCCGTTCACGCACGGCGCCACGCCCGCAGGCCCCATCGATACCGACACGGCCGTGCTGCTGTGCAACCTGGGCACGCCCGACGCGCCCACCGCGCCGGCGCTGCGCCGCTACCTGGCGCAGTTCCTGGCCGACCCGCGCGTGGTCGAGATCCCGCGCGCCGTCTGGATGCTGATCCTGCACGGCATCATCCTGCGCGTGCGGCCGGCCAAGTCGGCCGCCAAGTACGCCAGCGTCTGGATGGCCGAGGGCTCGCCGCTCAAGGTCCATACCGACCGCCAGGCCAAGCTGCTGCAGGGCGTGCTGGGCGAGCGCGGCCACCGCGTGCGCGTGGCCTACGCAATGCGCTACGGCAGCCCGGCCGTGGCTGACCAGCTCGACGCCCTCAAACGCGAAGGCATCCGCCGCGTGCTGGTGCTGCCGGCCTACCCGCAATACTCCGGCGCCACCACGGCCAGCGTGATCGACGCGGTGGCCCAGTGGTCACTGCAAACCCGCCATGTGCCGGAGTGGCGCTTCATCAACCGCTATCACGACGACCCCGGCTACATCCAGGCCCTGGCCACCACGGTGCGCGAGCACTGGGCGCGAGAGGGCCGGGGCGACCGCCTGGTGATGAGCTTTCACGGCATGCCCGAGCGCACACTCAAGCTCGGCGACCCCTACCACTGCGAATGCCTCAAGACCGGCCGCCTGCTGGCCGAGGCGCTGGGGCTCGCTGCGGATCAATGGCAGGTCACCTTCCAGAGCCGCTTCGGCAAGGCCAAATGGCTGGAGCCCTACACCGAGCCCATGCTCATCAAGCTGGCGCGCAGCGGCGTGAAGCGGGTGGACCTGATCTGCCCCGGGTTTGCAGCGGACTGCCTGGAGACCCTGGAAGAGATCAACCAGGAAGCGCGCGCCGCCTACCTGAAGGCCGGCGGCGAAGGCTTTGCCTACATCCCCTGCCTGAACGACCACCCCGCCAGCATCCGCCTGCTGGCCGACCTGGCCGAGCGCCACCTGCAGGGCTGGCCCACGCGTGAGGCGGCCCCGTCCGCCGACAGCCGCGCGCTGCAGGCCCGCCGGGCGCGTGACGCGGGCGCAGCAGGCTGATGGCGGCTGAAGTCCTGGAGGCCATGCGCCTCGACAAATGGCTGTGGGCGGCACGCTTCTACAAGACCCGGGCCTTGGCGGTGGACGAGATCAACCTCGGCCGGGTGCGGGTCAATGGCCAGCCCGTGAAGCCAGCGCGGGACGTGAAGCCGGGGGACCGCCTGAGCATCCGCCAAGGGGTGCTGGAACGCGAGGTGGACGTGCTCAAGCTTTCATCGATGCGCGGGCCTGCACCTATCGCGCAGACCCTGTATGTCGAGACAGAATCCAGCCGCCTCAAGCGCGAGGCGGTCGCCGAGGCCCGACGCCTGGCGCCCGAGCCTGCCGCCACCTTGAGTCATGGCCGCCCGACCAAACAGGACCGGCGCCGGCTCGCAGACTGGAACCGCTGGTCAGCCGAGCACCCTCACGACCCTGAGTAGTTTTCGGGCCCGCCCCTCACTCCGTTCCCGCCCCACGCCATGAGCTCGACGACCGCCCGCCTGGGCAACTACCGCTGGACCATCTGCGCCCTCGTCTTCTTTGCCACCACGGTCAACTACCTCGACCGCAATGTGCTGGGTCTGCTCAAAGGGCCGCTGGCCGAGGCCGGCGTCTTCGGGCCCACCAAGGCCGAGCAGGAACTGAACTACTCAACCGTGGTGATCTGCTTCCAGCTGGCCTATGCCATCGGCATGCTGGCGGCCGGCCGTTTCATCGACTGGGTGGGCACCAAGAAGGGCTATGCCTACTCGCTGATCGGCTGGAGCTTCGCCGCCATCGGCCATGCCTTTGGCCACCACACCTGGAGCTTCGGCTTCTGGCGCGCGGCGCTGGGGGTGACCGAGGCCGGCAACTTCCCGGCCGCCAACAAGACGATTGCCGAGTGGTTCCCCAAGAAGGAACGCGCGCTGGCCACGGGCCTCTACAACTCGGGCGCCAATGTGGGCGCCATCGTGGCGCCGCTGTGCGTGCCCTTCATCGCGGTCGCCTGGGGCTGGGAGTGGGCCTTCATCCTGACCGGCATCGTGGGCCTGCTGTGGCTGGTCTTCTGGTGGCGCGGCTATGCCTCGCCGGCGGACAAGCTCAAGAGCGGCCAGCTCAGCCAGGCCGAGTACGACCACATCCACAGCGATGCCGACGAGCAGCAACAGGCGCCGGCCAGCAACGTGCCCTGGCTCAAGCTGCTGGGCTTTCGGCAGACCTGGGCCTTTGCGCTGGGCAAGTTCCTGACCGACCCGATCTGGTGGTTCTACCTGTTCTGGCTGCCCGCCTTCCTGGCTGACGAAAACGCCCGCAAGACGACGGCCTACCTGGCCAGCCACCCGGGCTTCGTGGGCGAGGTCCCGGGCGTCATCTCCTGGCCCTTTGCCGTGGCCCTGGTCTACACGGTGGCCACCGTGGGCTCCATCATGGGTGGCTGGCTGCCCAAGCGCCTCATCGGCGGTGGCATGGCGCCCTTTGCGGCCCGCAAGACGACCATGTTCATGGTCGCCCTGGTGCCGCTGTCGGTGCTGGCGGCCACCCACCTCGGGGCCATCAACACCTGGTATGCGGTCGGCGTGATCGCCCTGGCCTGCGCGGCGCACCAGGCCTGGTCGGCCAATATCTTCACGACCGTGTCCGACATGTTCCCCAAGTCCACCGTGGCCAGCGTGACGGGCATTGGCGGCATGGCCGGCGCCATTGGCGGCATCCTGATCGCCCGGGCGGCGGGCGTGCTGCTCAAGACCTATGCCGAGCAGGGCCGCACCGAGGAGGGTTATGCCATCCTCTTCGTCATCTGCGGCAGCGCCTACCTGGTGGCCTGGGTGGTGATGCACCTGTTGGCACCGCGCCTGGAGCCCATCCGCCTGCCGGAAGAGCCAGCCGGCCGCTAAAAAAGCCTTCCAAGGCCCTCTTGAAGTCATGGCTACCGGCCCCATTTGGCGCCGGATTGCCCGTTTTTGCGCCATGACTCAAGACCAAGCCACCCCCCCGCAAGACACCGGCGCCGACGCCGGCACCCCTGACGCCGCCACCGAACTGGCCAGCCTGAACCAGCGCCTGGCCGAAATGAGCGACGCCTACCTGCGCGCCAAGGCCGAGGTGGAAAACACCCGCCGCCGCGCGGACGACGAGGTCGCCAAGGCCCGCAAGTTCGCCGTCGAAGGCTTTGCCGAGGCCATGCTGCCCGTGCTGGACAGCCTCACTGCCGCCATCGCCCTGCCCGACGCCAAGGTCGAGACCGTGCTGGAAGGCGTGCACGCCACGCTGCGTCAGCTGACCAGCGCCCTCGAGCGCAACAAGGTCGTCGAGATCAACCCCGGCGCCGGCGCCAAGTTCGACCCCCACCAGCATCAGGCCATCTCGGCCGTGCCGGCCGATCAAGAGCCCAACACCATCGTGATGGTGCTGCAAAAGGGCTTCCTGATCGCCGACCGCGTACTGCGGCCGGCCTTGGTCACGGTCAGCGCGCCCAAGTAATTCACAACTTGCCCGCCCTTGAAGGCGGCCGAGTTATCCACAAATTCCAAAGCATTCAAGCAAGTTCTTCAGGAGCACCTCATGGGAAAGATCATCGGCATTGACCTCGGCACGACCAACTCCTGCGTCGCGGTCATGGAAGGGAACACCACGCGCGTCATCGAGAACGCCGAGGGCGCCCGCACCACGCCGTCCATCATTGCCTACCAGGAAGACGGCGAGATCCTCGTTGGCGCCAGCGCCAAGCGCCAGGCCGTCACCAACCCGCGCAACACGCTCTATGCCGTCAAGCGCCTGATCGGCCGCAAGTTTGGCGAGAAGGAAGTCCAGAAGGACATCGACCTGATGCCCTACACCATCGCCGCCGCCGACAACGGCGACGCCTGGGTGGAAGTGCGCGGCAAGAAGATGGCGCCCCCGCAGGTCAGCGCCGAGGTGCTGCGCAAGATGAAGAAGACCGCCGAGGACTACCTCGGCGAGGAAGTGACCGAAGCCGTGATCACGGTGCCGGCCTACTTCAACGACGCCCAGCGCCAGGCCACCAAGGACGCCGGCCGCATTGCCGGCCTGGAAGTCAAGCGCATCATCAACGAGCCCACCGCTGCCGCCCTGGCCTTTGGCCTGGACAAGCACGGCAAGGGCGACCGCAAGATCGCCGTGTATGACCTCGGCGGCGGCACCTTCGACATCTCGATCATCGAGATCGCCGATGTCGACGGTGAAAAGCAGTTCGAAGTGCTGTCCACCAATGGCGACACCTTCCTGGGCGGCGAGGACTTCGACCAACGCATCATTGACTACATCGTCACCGAGTTCAAAAAGGAACAAGGCGTCGACCTGACCAAGGATGTGCTGGCCCTGCAGCGCCTGAAGGAAGCCGCCGAAAAGGCCAAGATCGAGCTGTCCAACTCGTCGCAGACCGACGTCAACCTGCCCTACATCACGGCAGACGCGACCGGCCCCAAGCACCTGAACGTCAAGCTGACCCGCGCCAAGCTGGAGTCGCTGGTGGACGAGCTCATCGAGCGCACCATTGCCCCCTGCCGCACCGCCATCAAGGATGCCGGTGTCTCGGTGGCCGACATTGACGACATCATCCTGGTCGGCGGCATGAGCCGCATGCCCAAGGTGCAGGAGAAGGTCAAAGAGTTCTTCGGCAAGGACCCGCGCAAGGACGTCAACCCCGACGAGGCCGTGGCCGTCGGCGCCGCCATCCAGGGCCAGGTCCTGGGCGGCGAGCGCAAGGACGTGCTGCTGCTCGACGTCACCCCGCTGTCCCTGGGCATTGAGACCCTGGGCGGTGTGATGACGAAGATGATCAAGAAGAACACCACCATCCCGACCAAGTTCAGCCAGACCTTCTCCACCGCCGACGACAACCAGCCGGCCGTGACCATCAAGGTCTACCAGGGCGAGCGCGAGATGGCCACGGGCAACAAGAGCCTGGGCGAGTTCAACCTCGAAGGCATCCCGCCCGCACCGCGCGGCCTGCCCCAGATCGAGGTCACCTTCGACATCGACGCGAACGGCATCCTGCACGTCAGCGCCAAGGACAAGGGCACCGGCAAGGAAAACAAGATCACCATCAAGGCGAACTCGGGCCTCTCCGAGGCCGAGATCGAGAAGATGGTCCAGGACGCCGAGGCCAACGCCGCCGAGGACAAGAAGAAGGTCGAGCTCGTCACGGCCAAGAACCAGGCCGATGGCCTCGTGCACAGCGTGCGCAAGAGCCTCACCGAGTTCGGCGACAAGCTTGAGGCTGGCGAGAAGGACAAGATCGAAGCCGCGATCAAGGACCTGGAAGAAGCCATCAAGGGCGACGACAAAGCCGCGCTGGATGCCAAGAGCGAAGCCCTGATGACGGCCAGCCAGAAGCTCGGCGAGAAGATGTACGCCGCCCAGCAAGGCGCCGAGGCCGCCGCTGCGGCAGCCGCTGGCGCCGGTGCTGCCGAGCAGCCCCAGGCGCAAGCGGCCAAGCCGCAGGACGACAACGTCGTGGACGCCGAGTTCAAGGAAGTCAAGGACGGCAAGTAAGCCCTCCGCCCTGCCCTGGCCCGGCCGTGCGCTCCCGCGCCGCCGGGCCTTTGCCTTGAAAGCACCACTCTGCAATGGCTTCCAAACGCGATTACTACGAAGTCCTCGGCCTTGCCAAAGGCGCGAGCGAGGACGAGATCAAAAAGGCCTACCGCAAGCTGGCCATGAAGTACCACCCTGACCGCAATCAGGGAGACGGGGCCAAGGCTGCCGAGGAGAAGTTCAAGGAGGCCAAGGAGGCCTACGAGATGCTCTCCGACGCCCAGAAGCGCGCCGCCTACGACCAACACGGCCACGCGGGCGTGGACCCCAATATGGGCGGCTTCCGGGGCGGCCCGGGGGCGGAAGGCTTTGGCGGCTTTGCCGAGGCCTTTGGCGACATCTTTGGCGACATCTTCGGGGGCGGCGCCGGTGGCCGGCGTGGCGGCGGTGGCCAGCAGGTCTACCGCGGCAGCGACCTGTCCTACGCCATGGAGATCACGCTGGAAGAAGCCGCGCGTGGCAAGGAGACGCAGATCCGCATTCCCAGCTGGGAGCACTGCGAAACCTGCAGCGGCACCGGCGCCAAACCGGGCACCAGCGCCAAGGCCTGCGGCTCCTGCGGGGGCTCGGGCCAGGTGCACATGCGCCAGGGCTTCTTCAGCATCCAGCAGACCTGCCCGCACTGCCACGGCACCGGCAAGATCATTCCCGACCCCTGCATGGCCTGCAATGGCCAGGGCAAGGTCAAGAAGCAAAAGACGCTGGAGGTGAAGATCCCCGCCGGCATCAACGAGGGCATGCGCATCCGCTCGGCCGGCAATGGCGAGCCGGGCGTCAACGGCGGCCCGCCGGGGGACCTCTACATCGAGATCCGCATCAAGCAGCACGACCTCTTTGAGCGTGACGGCGACGACCTGCACTGCACCATGCCCGTCTCGCTGGTGACAGCGGCGCTGGGCGGCAACATCGAGGTGCCCACCCTCGGCGGCAAGGCCGAGATCGAGCTGCCCGAGGGCACCCAGCACGGCAAGACCTTCCGCCTGCGCGGCAAGGGCATCAAGGGCGTGCGCTCCAGCTACCCGGGCGATCTGTACTGCCACATCAGCGTCGAGACCCCGGTCAAGCTCACCGAGCACCAGAAGAAGCTGCTCAAGGAACTCGACGAATCGCTCAAGAAGGGCGGCGAGAAGCACAGCCCCAACGCCAAGAGCTGGACCGACCGGGTCAAGGATCTCTTCAAGTAGCCCCGACAAGTCCCTGTCGCGCCAGCAGGGCCGCAGGGCCGTGCACAGGCGCAGCAAGCGCGTCTTACTTCACAAGGCCCCCGCAATCCGGGGGCCTTGCTGCTGGATGTCGCCTAAAGTCAGCCGATCGCATATCCGAAAGGTGTCCTGTGACGCTCGGAAGCACCGGAGGCTGGTTCCATGCTGTTGGATGACAGCATCCACCTTGCCAAAGCCCTGATCATCGACAGCAACGCGAACTCGCGGATGCTGCTGTCGGCGCAGCTGCGCGATCTCGGGCTGACGCAGGTGCGCCAGGTCTCGCGCGTGCGTGACGCACGGCTGCTGCTGGAGCACACGCCCTTCGACATCGTCCTGTGCGACTACCACTTCGAGGGCCACGAGACCTCGGGGCAGGACCTGCTCGACGAGCTGCGCCGCGAGGGCCTGCTGCCCTACTCCACCGTCTTCGTGATGGTGACCTCCGAGGCCACCTACGCCAAGGTGGCCGAGGCGGCCGAGGCCGCGCTCGACGCCTACCTGATCAAGCCCTTCAACCTGGTCAACCTGGCCGAGCGCCTGACCCTGGCACGGGCCCGCAAGCGCGCGCTGGCGAGCATCTTCGAGGCTATCGAGCAGCTCGACTTCGAGACCGCCGCCAACCTGTGCATGCAGCGCTTTGAATCCAAGGCGCGCTACTGGCTCTATGCCGCCCGCATAGGCGCCGAGCTGCTGCTGCGCCTCAAGCGCTTTGACGACGCCCGCGTGCTCTACGAAGCCATCATCGAGGCCAAGACCGTGCCCTGGGCGCGCCTCGGCGTGGCGCGCACCGAGGTGGGCAAGGGCAACCTGCAGGCGGCCCGCCGCACGCTGGAGAACCTGACCGGCGAGCTGCCCGACTACGCCGACTCCCACGACATGCTGGGCCATGTGCAGATGGAGCAGGGCGAGCTGACCGCCGCGCTGCAAACCTACGAAACCGCCGCCAAGCTGACCCCCGGCTGCCTGCTGCGCCTGCAGCGCTGCGGCTCACTGGCCTACTACACCGGCCACCGCGAGCAGGCCACCAAGATGCTGGAAAGCGCCATGGCCCAGGGCCTGCGCTCCAAGCTCTTTGACATGCTGAGCCTGGTGTTGCTGGGCTTCATGCGCTTCGACAGCAAGGACTCCAAAGGCTTCAAGTACGCGCGCGACGCCATGAGCTCCGCACTGGAGCGTGCGCCCAACTCGATCCGGCTGCAGCGGCTGTCGCTGATCTTCGAGGCGCTGGCGCGGCTGATGGAACGGCAGGTGGGCCGCGCCCTGGTGGTGGCCCGGGACTTCAGCCAGCAGATCGATGACGGCAACTTCGACCTCGAAGCCGCCAGCCTGCTGACCGGGCTGTGGATCCGCATCTCCAACCAGGAAGTCGAGCTGGAAGAAATGATGCCCGTGCTCAGCAAGCTGGGCATGCGGCACTGCACGACCAAGTCATCCACCGAGATCCTGGTGGCCATGACCGAAGGGCACGAGAAGACCATCACCGAGTTCCGCGAGTGCCACACGCGGATCTTCAACGTGGCCGAGACCGCCATGCGCCACTCGATGCGCGGCACGGCCCGCACGGCCGTGGAGCTGCTGATCCAGCAGGGCGAGACCACGCGCAATGCCAAGCTGATCGACATGGCCAGCGCCGTGCTCAAGCGCCACGCCGAGAAGATCGACGACGCGGCCGAACTGAGCGAGCAGATTGCCTCGCTGCACGAACGCTTCGTCAAGCCCATGGGCGGCCTGGTGCCCAGCCGCGCGCGCGAGACTGGCGGCGTGGCGCTGCGCGCCTGATCAAGCACGCCAGCGCGCCATCACGGGCGCGTGTGGGGAAGGCGCCCGTGAGGCGCCCCTGAAGCGCCCGTCACACGCTGCGGGTGACAATTCCCGCCCCTGCACCGCCCTCTGCCGCCCATGCGCCTGCCTGACGCTTTCCGTCCCGACCTCCGCGCCCCACTGACCCAGACCTGGCTGGCCTCGCTCTGGATGGGCCTCGCCTGCAACTGGCCGCTGTGGCTCAAGCTGCAGGGGCTGGAGGACGTGAGCGGTGGCCGCGGGCTGCTGTTCACCATCGTGTTTGCCGCCGTGGTGGTGGCTGGCACGGGCGCCCTGCTCAGCCTGCTGGCCTGGCCGCGCCTGAGCCGCGCCGTGCTCGGTTTCCTGCTGCTGGCCAGCAGCGCGCTGGCCTACTTCATCGGCAGCTACGGCATCGTGTTCGACCCCGGCATGGTGGTGAACACCCTGCAGACCGACGTGCGCGAAACGCGCGACCTGCTCTCCTGGCGCCTGGCGGCCAGCCTGGTGCTGCTGGGGGCCCTGCCCGCCTGGTGGCTGTGGCGCCAGCCTGCAGCGCCGGCCGTCAAGCCGCTGCGCCGGCTGCTGCACAACGGGCGCGCCTTCGGCCTGGGGCTGCTGGCCATGGTGCTGCTGATGCTGACGGTGTTTGCCGACTTCTCCTCCACCCACCGCAACCACAAGGAGCTGCGCTACCTGATCACGCCGCTCAATGCCGTGTATTCGATCGGCGCGGTCGCCTTCCAGCGCCAGGCGGCGCCCAAGGGGCCACCCACCGTGATCGGGGTCGATGCCCGGCTGCTGCCCCGCCCCGAGGGCGCCCGCCCGCCCCTGCTGATGCTGGTGGTGGGCGAAACCGCGCGGGCGATGAACTTCAGCCTCAACGGCTATGCCCGCCCGACCACGCCTGAGCTGGCCAAGCTACCGGTGCTGTCCTTCACCGACGTGAGCTCCTGCGGCACGGCCACCGCCGCCAGCCTGCCCTGCATGTTCTCGCCGCTGGGGCGAGAAGCCTTCGACCCACGCGCCTCGACCGAAAACCTGCTCGACGTGCTGCAACGCGCCGGCCTGGCCGTGCTGTGGCTGGACAACCAGTCCGGCTGCAAGGGCCTGTGCGAGCGCGTGCCCAACGCCGAGACCCCGCAGCTGCCCCCCGGCGCCGCCGCCTTGCCACCCGGCCTGTGCGATGGCGAAGAATGCTTTGACGAAGCCCTGCTGCACGAGCTGGACAAGCGCATCGCCGCGCTGGACCCCGAGCGCGTGAAGCGTGGCGTGGTGTTGGTGCTGCACCAGATGGGCAGCCACGGCCCCGCCTACTACAAGCGCTCACCGCCTGACCTCAAGCCCTTCCAGCCCGAGTGCCGCAGCAATGCGTTGCAGCGCTGCGCGCGCGAGGAGGTCATCAACGGCTACGACAACACCATCGCCACGACAGACCGCATGCTGGCCCGCGCCATCGGCTGGCTGCAAGGCCAGCAAGCTCGCTTCACGCCCGGCATGTATTACGTCAGCGACCACGGCGAGTCCCTCGGCGAGAAGGGCCTCTACCTACACGGCATGCCCTATGCCATGGCCCCGCGCGAGCAGACCCATGTGCCCATGATCCTCTGGACCCCGCAGGCCGATCGTGCGGCCTGCCTCACGGCCAAGCGCCGGCAGCCGGTCTCGCACGACCACATCTTCCACACAGTGATGGGCTGGATGGGCGCGCGCGCCGACGTCTACAAGGCCGAGTGGGATTTGCTCGCTGGCTGCCCCTGAGGTGCCAGCATGGCGTCAAAGCCGCCCGGGCTGGAAGCTCAGCAGCTCAAAGTCCGCCAGATAGCCCGCCGCCTTGGGGCTGCAGGCGTAGAGCCCGCATTGCACCGGCAGTGACGCGTCGCGTTCCTGCAGCCGCGCCATGCGGATCTGCTCCCAGTGCCGGCCGTCGAGCGAGGTCTCGACGATGCAGTCGCAGCCCTCGGCCCGCAGACGAAACCACACCCGGTCCACCGACTTGGCCAGCGGCTGGGTCGACCAGTCCGAGTACTGGTGGTTGGTGACGACCGCGCCCAGGCGGTTGGTGGCTTCTGCAGGCTCGAACTCGACCGAGGTCTTGATCCAGCAACTGGGCGAGACGCGCAGCATCAAGCCGGCCTGGTCGTACTGGTGCACGGGCTGCCCGAGCACGCAGGTGGTCAGCACAAAGTCGCCCTCGGCCTCCAGGCAGAGGAAGTGGCCGTTGTCGGCCTCGAAGCCGTAGTGCGTGCGCTGCCAGAAGTCCGTCCCGGCGGCAGTGGCCACACGCAGGCGCCCGTCACCCACGCGCCAGTCAGGCGGCTCGCAGTGCCAGCGCAGGCGCGCGTCGAGCGGCGCGCCGCTGAGGTCGAGGGTGAAGGCAGGGGTGGGGGCAAGCATGAAGCCGAGTGTTTCAGAAAAGCGCGCCCTGCCCCTGGACGGAAGGCCGCACGAACTGGCTCAGGTCCACCGGCCGCCGCTCGCGCCGCAGGCCGAGCTTGTTGGCCGCGCGCCTGAAGCGCTGGTGCATCAGCTCGGCCCACAGGCCCTCGCCGCGCATGCGGCTGCCGAAGCGGGCGTCGTTGTCCTTGCCGCCGCGCATGTCGCGCACGCGTGCCATCACGCGCTCGGCGCGGTCGGGGAAGTGGCGTTGCAGCCAGTCCTGGAACAAGGGGTTCACCTCCCAGGGCAGGCGCAGCGGGATGCTGAAGGCACTGCCGGCGCCGGCGGCCGCGGCGGCCTCCAGGATGCGCTCGATCTCAGGCTCGTTGAGGAAGGGGATCACCGGCGACACGCTCACGCCCACCGGCACCCCCGCCTCGCTCAGCCGCCGTATCGCCTGCAGCCGCCGCTCGGGCGCCGCAGCGCGGGGCTCCAGGATGCGGGAAAGGTCGTTGTCCAGCGAGGTGACCGACAGGTAGACGCTGCACAGGCCACGCGCGGCATGCGGGGCGAGCAGGTCCAGGTCGCGCTCGATGCCGGCAGACTTGGTGACGATGGAGAACGGGTGCCGTGCGGCCACCAGCACCTCGATGCAGGCGCGCGTGAGGCCGAGCTGGCGCTCGATGGGCTGGTAGGCGTCGGTGGCGGTGCCGATTACCAAGGCCGCGGGCTCGTAGGCGCGGCTGGCCAGGGCCTCGCGCAGGCGCTCGGCGGCGTTGACCTTGGCCACGATGTGCGTTTCAAAGTCCAACCCCGGCGAGAGGTTGAGGTAGCTGTGCGTGGGCCGCGCAAAGCAGTAGATGCAGCCGTGCTCGCAGCCCCGGTAGGGGTTGATGGAGAGGTCGAAGGAGATGTCGGGCGACTGGTTGCTGGACAGGATGCGCCCGGCACGCTCTTCGATGATCTGCGTCTGCGGGGCCAGGCGCTCGTTCTGGGCGTCCTGGTCAAGCGTGCCCCAGCCGTCGTCCACCTGCTCGCGCTCCACACGCTCGAAGCGGTGCGGCATGGCGGTGGCACTGCCTCGCCCCTTGATGGAGGCAAGCGGCACGATCTGCGGCTGCGCGGGCCCGATGCGAAAGCGCGGCCGAGCTGGGCCGGAAGGGTCTCTGGGGTCTTGCATAACTGTAAATATATACAGTCTTTGGCCACCCACAAACCGAGCTCCAGCTTGCCTGTGTCGGCCGTTTCTTGAACCTCTTCAAGGACGCCCGGTGGGCCGAGCCCTAGCCTTCGACCCGTCCCCTACAGCATCCATCGGAGGCCTCATGAGCCCAGGCTTGACAGCCCAAGCGGCGCGCAACATCTTTTACGGCGGCACGCTGTTTTTCGTGTTCGTCTTTGCAGCGCTGATCCTGCACACCGAAACCCGCATCCCAGAACGTTCGAAGGCGGCTGAGATCACGCCCGCCGTCGAGCGCGGCAAACGCATCTGGGAGACGCGCAACTGCATCGGCTGCCACACGCTGCTGGGTGAAGGCGCCTACTTCGCGCCCGAGCTGGGCAATGTCGTCACGCGGCGTGGCCCTGAGTTCATCAAGGCCTGGATGAAGGCGCAGCCCACCGGCGCGCCGGGCCGCCGCCAGATGCCGCAGTTCCACCTTGACGACAAGCAGCTCGACGACCTGGTCGAGTTCCTCAAGTGGACCAATGGCGTCAACACCGAGCAGTGGCCACCCAACAAGGAGGGTTGAACACCATGAGTCTCTTGAAATTCCAATCGCAGTCGGTGTCGCGCCTCTACTTCATGGGCGCCATCGGCCTCTTCGTCGGGCAGATCGTGTTCGGCATCGCGCTCGGGCTGCAGTATTTGATCGGCGACTTCGGCTTCCCGGCCGTGCCCTTCAACATCGCCCGCATGGTGCACACCAATCTGCTCATCGTGTGGCTCCTGATGGGCTTCATGGGCAGCGCCTACTACCTGATCCCGGAAGAAGCGCAGACCGAGCTGCACAGCGTCAAGCTGGCCAAGTGGCTGTTCTGGATCTTCCTGGTGGCCGGCGCGCTGACCATCCTCGGCTACCTGCTGGTGCCCTATGCCACGCTGGCAGCAGCCACCGGCAATGACCTGATCGCCACCATGGGCCGCGAGTTCCTGGAGCAACCACTGCCCACCAAGGCGGGCATCGTGGTGGTGGCGCTGGGCTTCCTCTACAACATCAGCATGACCGTGCTCAAGGGCCGCAAGACGGCCATCAGCCTGGTGCTGCTGCTGGGCCTGTGGGGGCTGGCGCTGCTCTTCCTGTTCAGCTTCGTCAACCCGCACAACCTGGTGCGCGACAAGATGTACTGGTGGTTCGTCGTCCACCTGTGGGTGGAAGGCGTGTGGGAGCTGATCCTGGCCTCGCTGCTGGCCTTCCTGCTGGTCAAGACCACGGGCGTGGACCGCGAAGTGATCGACAAGTGGATGTACCTGATCATCACCTTCGCCCTGGTCACCGGCATCCTCGGCACCGGCCACCACTTCTACTTCATTGGCTTGCCCGGCTACTGGCAGTGGATCGGCTCGGTCTTCAGCGCCATGGAACCCATCCCCTTCTTCGCGATGACCCTGTTTGCCTTCAACATGGTCCAGCGTCGCAAGCGCGAGCACCCCAACCAGGCTGCCATGCTCTGGACCGTGGGCTGCGCGGTGATGGGCTTCCTGGGCGCCGGGCTCTGGGGCTTCATCCACACGCTGAGCCCGGTCAACTACTACACCCACGGCAGCCAGGTCACCGCCGCCCACGGGCACCTGGCCTTCTACGGCGCCTATGTGATGGTGGTGATCGCGATGATCAGCTACGCCATGCCCATACTGCGCGGCCGCGAGGCCAACCCGCAGCGCGCGCAGAACCTGGAGATGTGGGCCTTCTGGGTGATGACCATCAGCATGGGCGTGATGGTGCTGGCCCTGACCGGCGCCGGCATCCTGCAGATCTGGCTGCAGCGCATCCCGGCCGACGGCCAGGCCATGGGCTTCATGCAGACCCAGGACCAGCTGCGCTTCTTCTACTGGATCCGCCTCGGCGGCGGCGTGGGCTTCCTCACCGGGCTGCTGATGTACCTGGGCAGCTTCTTTGTGGGGGCGGGCGACGAGCCCGTGCCCGCCACGGCAGCAGCCTGACGCGCATCACCCTAAGCACCAACGCCCGGCCCCAGCCGGGCGTTTTTCATTGGTCGGCAGCTCAGCCCTTATGGGTCTTCCAGACCTCGGCGCTCCAGCGGGGCGCGGATGCCTCGATCAACTTCAGGATCTCGGGCGGCAGGTCGTTCGGGCCCGTCAGTTGGCGCACCTCCAGGACGTCGTCCGCGCCCATGCCCGAGGGTGCGCGCAGCGCCCACGCGATCGCGTCGTCCAGCGATGGCACGTCAATCACATAGAAGCCGCCCACCAGCTCCTTGGACTCGGCAAAGGGCCCGTCCACCACAAAGCGCTTGCCCTGCTTCACGGCAATGCGAGCGCCCTTGGCGGCAGGGTTCAGGCCCTCGGACGCGACCAGCACGCCGGCCCTGTGCATCTCTTCGTTGAAACGCATGTAGGCCTTGAAGAGGGCCTCGTCAAAGCCGGCGCTGGTGTCGGCGGGTACGGCTTGAGGGTCGGCCTGGGCCGTGATGATGAATCGCATAAGGCTGCTCCAAAGTGAATGTCGGTTTTGGCGGCGACGAGAGAGGTTGTCCCGATTCGACAAACCTCAGGGTTCGACGTGGATTGCTGCCCCACCATGATGCGGGTTTGCCAGGGCGGCCATGCATGTCTTTCAGCAGTCGGCGGGGTGCCGCCACTAGACTGCGCCGTCTCGTTCAACCCGCCTGCTGCCCATGAACCGTCGCTCCCTCCTCGCCGCCTGCCTGAGCCTCGCCTGCTACTTCGGCGTGACCAGTGCTGCCCACGCCCAAGCTGCTGCGCCCAAGTACCCGCCGCACAGCCTCGACAACACCGAGCTGCGCGTACTGCCCACCAATGCGGACGGCCGCAGCTACCAGCTGCACGTCCACCTGCCGGCGTCCTTCGGCACGGACAAGGCGCGCCGCTACCCGGTGCTCTTCGTGACCGACGGCTACTGGGACCTCGCCACCATGGCCGTGTCCTACAACAACCAGGTCTACGACAAGGTCCTGCCCGAGATGATCATCGTGGGCCTGGGCTACGCGGGCCAGAACCTCGACTACGGCTCGATGCGCGGCTGGGAGCTGTCGCCCGTGCGGCTCGGGATGCTGAACTTCGGCAGCGGCCACGCCGACAAGTTCCTGGCCTCGATCGAGAAGGACATCATTCCCTTCGTCGAGCGCGAGTACCGCGCCGACCCTGCCCAGCGCTTCCTGGGCGGCAGCTCGCTCGGCGGCCTCTTCACGCTCTATGCGATGTACACCAAGCCCGAGCTCTTCAAGGGCTACATCGCCGCCAGCCCCGCCGTGGGCCTGGACGACGACTGGCTGATCCGCCGCGCCCGCGACTGGGCCAAGTCCGGCAAGCCCATCAACGCCCGCCTCTACGTGACCGGCGCTGAGTTCGAGTGGCCCAAGTTCCTGGCCGCCATCAAGCGCTACCAGGCCGCCCTGCCCGAGCTCAAGCACCCCGGCCTCACGTTCCAGAGCCGCATCATCGACGGCGAACGCCACGCCGGCACCAAGGCCGAGAGCTATGCGCGCGGCCTGCGCTTCGTGTTTGCGCCGCTGGCACCGGAGACGGGGCCGGACAAGGACAACTGAGGCACAGCCGAGCCCGCGCCCGGCTTGGGCCCCACGCAGGACGGCGCGTCCAAAAAGCTCATGCCTGCAGCCCCCGGCTGCGGGATGCGGTGCCCGCAGGGCGGCGGCAAACTCCACGCAACCTTGGAGCTTGCCCATGCGCACCGCCTTGCCCACCACCCTTCCTGCCGCACTCGCCCTGTCGCTGAGCCTGTCCCTCAGCGCCCCGGCGCAGGCGGTCGAGGTCAACTCCCTGCCGTTCAACAACAGTGCCGACTGGACCGTCATCGTCTTCGGCGGCACCACCATGGTGGCCGGCGGCGGGCAGACGGTGCTGACGACCTCGGGTTCGGTGGGCGTCTGGTACGGCAACGGCGCTGCCTATGGCGACACCCCCGCCTGGAGCCTGGGCACCAATGCCAGCGGCAACTACCTTAGCCTCACGGCCAGCTTTTCGGGTGACGCGCGCGATTGGTCGGCCTATCTGTACGACCGCACCCACTTCGCCTCGTTCAGCTTCGCGCCCACCGACTGCAATGGCAACCTGGGGAGCTGCTACGCCGCCCCAGCCTATGCCGGCGTGAGCGTCTCGCACGGCGCGGCCGGCGATGCCAGCCAGTTCGACCAGACCTATGTCCCGCTGGACCTGACCCAAGCCCACACCTTTGAGTGGCTGCTGAAGAACAGCCAGGTCAGCTATCGCATCGACGGCAACGTCGTCTTTAGCGGCGCGGCCTACGCCGTGGTGCCCGGTAGCTGGGTGGCCAGCACCGGCCTGCTCGTCATTGGCGATGGCAGCGCCACCACGCTGACCGGCACCGGCAGCATGACGATCTTCGGCAATGCGGTGGACACCGCCCCGACAGCCAACAGCCTCGCCCCGGTGCCAGAGCCTGCCAGCCTCGCACTGCTGATGGGCGGCCTGGGCCTGCTGGGTGTGCACCACCGGCGCAGCCAGCGCCGCTGAGCGCTGCGGGGTTCAGCGGGCCAGGTTGGCCTTCAGCCGTGCCCGCACCACATTGGCAATCAAGTCCAGCGGCAGCGGGTCTGCGTAGGGGAACTGCAGGTTGCCCTTGGGCCCTGCGTAGGGCGCCGCGCGAGCCAGCAGCGCGGCATCAGTGGCCACCACGGGCGGATACAAGCCCAGGTGCTGCTTGAAGGCGCCGTAGTACACGACCGCGCCGCGCTGGAACAACGCCGGCATGCGGTAGCTGATGCGCTCCTCAGCTTGAGGCGCCGCCGCGCGAACGGCCTGGCGCACGGCGCTCAGCACCGCCTGCACCTCGGGCGCAAAGCTGGCGATGTAGGCATCCACCGCCGCTGCGCCATCCGGCGCAGTGCTCATGCCTCGCCCTGGGCGCGCAGATAGGCCACCAGCGCATTGGCGTGGCCATGGCCCATGCCGTGCTCGCTCTTGAGCCAGGCCACCATCTCCATGTGCTTGAGGCCCTTTTGCTGCTTCAGCAGCTTGAACCAGTGGGCCACCGGCTGGCCGTAGGTTTTCTCGATGGAGGGGAAGTAGGACGCAGGGCCTTTGACCTTTTCTGCAGCGGGCATGGGCAACTCCAAACAGTGAGGGACGGGCTCGAACGACTGGCAAGCACCTTGCGCCTTCGACGATTCAGCCCCGGCCGGATCGACAGCGGCCTGGGCATCCGCCCAACGATAGCGGCAACGCGGCGCAGGCTGGCAGCAGAACAAGGCCACATGCTCCAATGTCCGCCCGACTGACGCAGCAACACGAGGTGCTCGCATGGCGATTCCACACGCAGGGTCTGGCGACCTGGTGAATCTGGAGCCCTTGGGCGCGGAGCTGGCCCGCCATCGCACGACGGCGCTGGTGAAGACGGACCGGCTGGAGCTCGTCCGCGTGGTCCTGCCGGCCGGCAAATCGCTGCCGCCGCATCAGGTGCCGGGGGACATCACCATCCAGTGCATCGAAGGCTCGGTGACGCTCAGCGTGGGCGAGCACACGCAGCGCATGCAGGCCGGCCAGTTGGTCTACCTGGCCGGGGGCACGCCGCATGGCTTGCTGGCGCTGGAAGACGCGTCGCTGCTCGTCACCCTGGTGCTGCACTAGCGGGCCGAGGCTTTATGGGTGGCTCTCACCCACTTCTTGACCCCCTTCAAGGACACCCGCCACGCGCCCACCTAGGCTCCGTCAAAACCATTCCGGAGCCCTGCCATGCGCCCATCCCTGCACGCCGTGCCGCCGCCCACCGCGCCGGCCCCGGCAACGCCCGCCTACCTGCCGCAAGGCGACGAGTGCGAGGTCTTTGCCCACGCCCATGCCGCCGGCCTGCCGGTGCTGCTGAAAGGGCCCACCGGCTGCGGCAAGACCCGCCTGATCGAGCACATGGCGGCGCGGCTGGGGCGCCCGCTCATCACAGTGAGCGGCCATGACGACCTGGGCGCTGCCGACCTGACGGGGCGGCATTTGATCGAAGGCGGCGACACGGTCTGGGTGGACGGCCCGCTGACCCGCGCGGTGCGGCAAGGCGCCATCTTCTACCTGGACGAGGTGGTGGAGGCGCGCAAGGACATCACCGTGGTGCTGCACCCGCTGGCCGACGACCGGCGCGTGCTGCCGCTGGAACGCACCGGAGAGCAGCTCGCCGCGGCGCCGGGCTTCCAGCTTGTGCTGGCCTACAACCCCGGCTACCAGCACCTGCTCAAGGGCCTCAAGCCCAGCACGCGCCAACGCTTTGTGGGGCTGACGCTGGGCTACCCCGCCCCGGCGCTGGAGGCGCGCATCGTGGCCAGCGAGAGCGGCTGCAGCGACGCGACGGCAGCCAGCCTCGTGCGCCTGGCGCAGGCGCTGCGCCGGCTGACCGACCACGACCTGGAGGAGACCGCCTCCACCCGCCTGCTGGTGATGGCCGCGCGCCTGCACCAGGGCGGCCTGCCGCTGGCCCGCGCCGCCCAGGTGGCGGTGGCCGAGGCGCTGACGGACGACGCCGTCACGCTGGCCGCACTGCAAGAGGTGCTCGGTGCCGTGCTCCCCAGCTGATCTACAGCGTAGGCGGCGCTGGACGCAGGCTGGCTTCTTCGCGCTCTTTCTCGTCGCCCCCGCGCTGAACCTGCTGCGCTTTGACCTGCACGAGGCCCAGCTCTGGGTGCTCGGGCAGCGCTGGAGCCTGGGGATCGCGGCCTTCCAGCGCGGCGAGCTGGACGCCGCCGGCGTGACCCTGTCCATCCTGCTGCGCGGCGTGCTGCCCGCACTGCTGTTGATAGGCACTTTTTTGGCCGTGGCCTGGCGCTACGGGCGCGTTTACTGCGGCTGGCTGTGCCCGCATTTCAGCCTGGTCGAAGGGCTCAACGCCCTGCTGCTGCGTGCCAGCGGCAAGCTCAGCCTGTGGGACCGCACACGCCAGCCCGGCAGCTCGCCACGCAAGGCCTGGTGGCCGGTGTTCGTGCTGACCGCCCTGGGCTGCGGCTTCCTGTGGGCCATCACGCTGCTGACCTACCTGCTGCCCCCGCGCGAGATCTGGGGCGGGCTGGTCACGGGCACGCTCACCGCCAACCAGGCGCGCTTCATCGGCATCGCCACCTTGGTCTTCACCGCCGAGCTGACGCTGGCCCGCCATCTGTTCTGCCGCTTTGGCTGCGCGGTGGGCTTCTTCCAGTCGCTGGCCTGGATGGCCAACCCGCGCGCCTTGGTGATGGCCTTCGAGCGTGAACGCGCCGCCGAGTGCCGCGACTGCGAGCCCAGCCCCGACAGCTGCGAGAACGCCTGCCCCATGCGCCTGCGCCCGCGCACGGTGAAGCGCCTGATGTTCTCGTGCGCGCAGTGCGGCCAGTGCCTGGACGCCTGCAGCCAGTCCCACGCCACGCGCAGCCCAGGCCCGAGCTTGACCTGGCAGATCGACCTGCAGGCCGTGCGCGAGAGCCTGCCGAGCCGGAGGAAGCACTGATGGAAGAGTGGGTTGGTGAACGTTGGCACCACTGGGTGAGCCGCCGCGCCACCGCCGGCCACCCCGAGGCGGTGGTGACCCTGGCCGAGGTGGCACCTGCCGTGCGCCTGCTGCTGCATGCGGCCGGCTGCACGCAGCGCCTGGCCACCGCCACACCACTGGCTGTGGGCGGGCGGCGCAGCTGGTGGCAGCGCGTGGCGGGCAGCGGGCAGCGGGCGCCGCTGGCGCAGCTGGACGCCGACGCCCTGGCCCTGCCCCAGCAACTGGCCGTGTTTGACGATCCGGCGCTGAACCGCGACCTCTACCTCTGGCTCGCCGTGCAGGCTGCCCACCTGGACCCCGCCCTGCCCTGGGCCACGGCCAACGGCCTGGCCACCCAGGCAGCGCTGGCAGCCTTCCCCGGGATGCAGGCCCGCTGGCAGCGCCTGCGCGAGGCCGAGCTGGCCCTGCGCGAAGACTGCACCGGCCCGCACGAGACTCGCCTGCAGGCCTGCCTGCACGGCGACGCCGCCCTGCAGCAAGCACTCACGGCCGACCAGCCGCTGGCGCAAAGCACGCTGGCGCCGGTGTGGACCTGGGTCAACGCCCTGCCCGGCTCAGCCGCGCTCAAGCCCACTGCGGATGCCCAGGCCGCGCGCAGCACCAGCACCGCCGTACAACTGGCCGGCCGCCGGCGCGCCCGCAGCGCCGAGCCCGGCGAGCGCCGTGCGCCGTTGCTGCTGGCGCCCAAGGGCGAGTGGCTCAAGACCTTTGCCGAGCCCTTCAACATCGACCGCGCCGAGGACGATGATGACGAGTTGCAGGACGCCGCCGCAGCGGCCGAGCAGTTCGACACCCCCACCCTGCAGGCCGATGCGCGTGCCGCCCGCTCCCGCGTGCGCTTCGACCTCGACCTGCCGAGCGAGGACGCCGACGACATCGCGCTGGACGGCCGCGATGGCGGCGAGTGGCTGCCCGAGTGGGACCCCCGCCGCGCCACGCTCGTGCCCGCGCGCGTGCAGGCCCGCCGGTTCGAGGCCCGCGTGGCGGCCGAGCCCTGGCAACCCCCGCCCGCGCTGCGCGCGCTGGCCCAGCAACTGCGCCGCCGCCTGGCCTTGCAGCAGGCCGCTCCGCGCTGGCGGCGTGGCCAGCGCGATGGCGAGACCCTCGACCTCGATGCTTGGGTGCGCCATGCCGCGCTGCCCGTCGGGGTGGCCGCCGTCTACCAGCGCCAGCAACGCTCGGCGCGCGACCTGGCTACGTTGCTGCTGGCCGACCTCAGCGTCTCCACCGACTCCTATGCCGACAGCGAGCGCCGCGTGATCGAGGTCATCCGCGACAGCCTCTACACCTTTGGCGAGGCCCTCTCGGGCAGCGGCGATGCCTTTGCCCTGCTGGGCTTTTCGTCGCTGCGCCGGCAGTTGCGCCTGCACGAGCTGAAGCGCTTTGACGAACGCTGGGGCCCGCGCGTGCACACGCGCCTCGGGGCCCTGCAGCCTGGCTACTACACCCGCCTGGGCGCCGCGCTGCGCGCCGCCACGCTGCGCCTGCAAGGCCGGCCCGAGCGCCAGCGCCTGCTGCTGCTGCTGACCGACGGCAAGCCCCATGACCTGGACGGCTACGACGGCCGCCTGGGCCGCGAAGACACCCGCGAGGCCGTGCGCGAGGCCCGCGCCGCCGGGCTCACACCCTTTGCCATCAGTATCGACACCGAGCCCCCGACCCTGCTGCCCGAGCTGTTTGGCGCCAAGGGCTACGCCTGGGTGCGCCGGCCGGTGGACCTGCCACAGCGCCTGACCGGGCTGTACGGGCAGTTGCTGCGCTGAGGCACGGGGCGATCCTCAATTCGGTATATACATGGACAAAATCCGAACCGAAAACTCCTGGAGGCGCGCTGGCAATCGGAATTGAGGCGGCTAGACTGATCGATAGCCCTGCTACCGATCATCCACCCCCAACCCCCAGGAAACCCCCAGTGAAAGACACCGCCTCCCTGACCAGACGCAATATTCTTTTAGGCACGGCGGGTCTCGCCGGTGGGCTGGGGATTCCGGCTCTGGCGGGCGCGGCCACTGCGGCCCCAGCATCTGCCGCGCTCAAGGGCGTCATCCATACCGGCCAGAAGTTTCCCGCCATCAATCCGTTCATCTATGGCGGGTTTCTGGAACACGGCGCCAACATCATCAATCACACGATGTGGGCCGAGGTTTTCCATGACCGCAAGTTCTATTACGGCATCCAGGAGAAGGAAGAAGCGAAACCCGACCCCTCCAATTTCAGGGCGGCCATGGCTTATATCCACAAATGGACGGCCATCGGCCCCATGTCGGATATTTTCCTCGACAAGTCGGCACCCTATGTGGGCGAGCAAAGCCCCGGCGCCAAACTGTCCAGCATGCCGCGTGGGTTTGCGCAGTCGCATATCGCGCTGGTAGCAGGCAAGGCCTATACCGGCCGCATTGTGGTGAGCGCCGAGCAGGACACGGAAATCTCACTGACCCTCATTGAGGAGATGAACCGCCAGACCGTCAAGGTCAAGGCCAGCAAGGAATGGCGCACCCTGCCCTTCCAGTTCACGGCCGCCTCCAATACCGCCGAAGCCCGCTTTGAAATCACCGCCACGGGCACCGGCAGTTTCCGGGTGGGCGCGGTTTCGATGATGCCGGCCGACAATATCAAGGGGTTCCGTGCCGACACCATTGCCCTGATGAAGGAAATGGATTGCAAGACCCTGCGCATGCCGGGCGGCAATTTCATCTCGGCCTATGACTGGAAGGACACGATTGGCGACCCGGACAAGCGCCCGCCGATTTTCGACCCGGTCTGGAAAGCCCTGCAGCCCAATGATGCTGGCCTGGACGAATTGCTCCAGATGTGCGAGCTGATCAATTGCGAGCCCAACTGGTGTGTCAATACCGGTTATGGCGAGCCGCGCTCGGGTGCCGAGATTGTTGAATATGTGAATGGCGCCGCCACCACCTTCTGGGGCGCCAAGCGGGCGGCCAATGGCCGGGCTCAGCCTTACAAGGTCAAGTACTGGAATATCGGCAACGAGATGTATGGCCACTGGCAGTTTGGCCATATGTCGCGCGACCAGTATGTGATCAAGCACAACCTGTTTGCCGATGCGATGCGCAAGGTCGACCCCTCGATCTACATCATCGTGCCCGGCGGGTTTGTGGACGAGATGACGACCGGCCAGGGCATCTTCATCGCCGGCCAGCCGCAGGTGCAGGTGGGGTCCGAGCGCGACTGGGCCTACGGCATGCTGAAGCACTCCAAGGGCAAGTTCGACGCGCTGGCTACGCACGCCTACCCGCCCGAGAACAAGCGCTTTGACCTGAAGACCGGCAAGCTCTTCGATGTGACGCAGACCCTGACCGAATGGGCCCGCCAGCCGGCGCAGCGCATCGCCACCATGGCGGACGCCTGGGAGGAATACAAAAAGCACTTCCCGGAACTGAACGAGGGCAAGGTCAAGGTGTTCTTTGACGAGTGGGCCTTCAGCTTCCGGGACAGCTACAAGGGCACGCTGGCGGTGGCCCTGGCCTTCCACGAGTTCTACAAGCACACCGACTTCATCGAGATGGCCGGCTACACCATGGCCACCGCCTGGATGAACGTGACGCCGACGCAGTCCAGCATCAGCGCCAAGGGCCGGGTCTTCCAGCTCTACAACAAGTACTTCGGCAGCATTCCGCTGGGCGTGAGCGGCAACTCACCTCAACCGGCCCCGCAGTACCCGGCGGGCGGCGACCAGCCCAAGGTCAACACCGGCAGCGCCACCTACCCGGTGGACGTGATGGCGGCGCTGACCAAGGACGGCAAGACCCTGACCGTGGCCGTGGTGAACCCGACCGAATCAGCGCAAAGCCTGGAGCTGAGCCTGGAGGGCTTCCAGTCCGGCAGCCAGGGTCGCGTCTGGAGCCTGGTGGGCAAGGACCTGAACGCCACCAACACGCCCGGCAAGCAGCCCGACGTGCTGATCCAGAACGCCGCCTTCGATGCACGCACGCGGCGCTTCCAGCTGGCCCCGGCCACGATCCAGATCTACCACTTCCCCCGAGCCTGACGCGGCTCAAGCCACCAGCGCCACGCCGCCGGCCAGCCGCTCGCTGACCGTGCGGCGCACGGCGGCTGGTGCGTCCTGCAGCAGGGCCGGCCACTCGGCCCGGGCCTGCGCCACGGCCTCGCGCGCAGCGCGCAGCAGTTGCGTGAGCCGGCGTTGCGGCAGGCGGGCCGCTCGCAGCAGGGTCTCCAGGTCGGCCATCGAGAAGGCGCGCAGCCGCGCGTCGATGGCGCGGTTGTAGCCATAGCGGCGCGGGTCCGCGTCGTCGAAGTGCGCGGCCACGCAGACGGGGTCGTACACGGGCGCAAGGCGGGGGCTACGGCCATCGGCATAGAGCAGGCCCCAGTTCTTGAGGTGGGCGTCGCAGTTGCCCATCAGGATGAAGGCGACGAAGCGGCGCACGAACTCGATGAGGTCGTGTGCGGGCTGGGCTGAGAGGTGCTCCAGCACCAAGGCGATGTGGCCGTAGTCCCGCAGCAGGTCGGTGCCGTACTTCTGGCGCGGCTCCAGGCCAAAGGCCTGGCAGAACTCTTCAAAGTGCACACGCCGCAGCTCGCCCGAGGGCAGCAGTTCGCGGTCAAAGCGGCGCACGGCCAGCACGTGTTCAAAGGGGCTGGTCTCGGGCAGCTCCGCCTCCGCGCGCGGGATCAGCTCGGCCTGTGCGCAGTCCAGGCCCAGGGCCTGGCAGAGCCGGTAGCCGGTGTACTCGTTCTCGGCCAGGTCGGGGTGGTCGGTGGAGGGCAGCTTGAGGATGTAGCTACCGGCCTGGCCCTGGCGCTTGACGACGTAGCGCCGGCCGTCCTTGATGGCCGAGAACTTGTCCACCACGCCGGGCAGCGCGGCGCCATCCAGCACCGGGGTCTCGACAAAGCCGGGCTCCAGCACGTCGAGCCCCAGCGCGGTGTGCCAGTGCCGCACCTCGCGCGGGATCTCGTCGCTGCCGGGCACGGGCGCCACCTCCAGCGCGCCCATCAGGTCATGGCCTGCGGCGGCGAGCAGTTCGAACTCGTCCTCCTCGCTGCAGCCCCGCTCGCGCGCAAGGCGACGGCGGTTGTGGCTCTCGGGCAGCAGGTTCATGAAGTAGGCCGGCCAATGCCCGTCGCTGCGCGCCACGCGGGTGTCGCGCGCGGCACGCAGGATGGCCTGGGTCTGCGCCTCGGTCTCGCCCTGGTAGCCCTGGGAGAGCACGGGGCGCTGCGGGTCGGCGATGTAGGCCTCGTCGAAGGAGACGCGCATCAGGTCGCCGTATTGCGACAGGTAGCCGATGGCGCGGCGCTCGCTGCCCCCACCCACCGGCACATGCAGGTGCAGGCGCAAATACTTGATGGCGGTGATGGCATTACTCATGACGAGCCAGGCTGCGAGCGCTTGCGCAGCCGGTCCACGGCCGAGGGCGGGGCCTCCACGCCCACCGGCTGGCCGATGAGCTTGCCCTGGCCCTGGATGAAGCTCTGCAGCTCGGGCCGCAAGGCGGTGGGCACCAGCATCAGCTCCAGGCCCAGCACGCGCAGCAGGTCCTGCAGGGTCTGCAGGCGCACATCGGCACCGGCCTCGATGCGCTGCACCGTCATGCGCGACACGCCGGCCTGGCTGGCCAGCGCTTCCATGCTCAGGCCTGCGGCCTTGCGCAGCAGGCTCAGTTGCTCACCCAGTTCCACGCTCGCGGCCATGCTGAGGCTCCTCACGCACCCCAGGGTGCGCGTGGGCTCAGTGTACCGAGCAGGGCGCCGTATTGAAACTTATATTTATCAAAACAAGTTAAATGATAAATATATTGATCAATACCTGCTGAGCGTGTCCTCAGCGGCCCACCGGCTCCAGGCTGAGCAGCACCACGTCGTGGCTGCGCATCTTGAGGCTGAGATTCAGCGTGCCGCTGGCGCCGACCTGCACCTCGCGGCGCAACTCCGGCCGGTCCTGCGTGAGGCCTTGTAGCTGGGCCAACTGCCGGGCATCCAGGTTCTTCGGTGCCCCCATCTTGAGGTAGGCGGTGTGGGCGTCGTTGATCTGGTAGCCGGTGCGCTGCTGCACCAGGCGGTAGCGGCCGGGCGCCAGATGGCTCAGGGCCACCTGCACCGTGCCCGCCGGCTTGGCCGGCTGGGGCTTGCCGAAGAAGCTGCGGTTGCTGACCTTCTGCTCGGTGTTGCGCCAGTCCCAGACGATGGCGCGCAACTGCTTGCCATCGGTGGCGGCCCAGGCCTGCGAGTCGCTGCTGGGGACCTCGCGGCCATTCAGCTGCGCCAACGCGGCGAGGTATTTGTAGGCGAACCAGACCGGCTTGCGGATGCCCTCACGCGTCATCATCCCGAAGCCGCCGTGGAAGGGCGCGTCTGGCGGGCCGGGCTCCTCGAAGAGGTCGGTGTAGGTCCAATAGCTCATGTGCTGAGCCAGGCCCTGCGTGGCCTTGAGTTTGGCGAGCACGTAGGACGCGCTCATATAGCTGTCGTGCACCTTGTCGCGCGGGTTGTAGCTGGTGCTCCATTCGGTGAAGAAGAGCGGCAAGCCGGGCAGGTGCGAGGCCTCGATCTCCTTGCGAACGCGGCGCACGTCGCCCACGATGGCATCGGGGTTGGGAGACAGCATGCGGTCCTCGACACCGAACTCGTCCAGGAAGCCGTGATCCACGCCATAGGTGTGGGTGGTGATGAAATCCACCGGGCTGCCCGTGGCCTTGGCATGCGCCAGGAACTCGGGCACCCAAGCCGCGCCGGCGGTGGACGGGCCGCCCACGCGCAGCTGTGGGTCGATGGCCTTGATGGCCTTGGCGGTGCGGGTGTAGAGGTCGAAGTAGGCGGCCTGGTCGGCCTTCTCCCAGAAGCCGTCGAGGTTGGGCTCGTTCCAGACCTCGAAGTACCAGCTGCGCACTTCAGCGGCGCCGTAGCGCTGCAGGATGTGCTTGGTGAAGGCATCGATCAACTGCCCCCAGCCCTGGGGCTCAGGGTGGGAGGTGTTGCCCTCCCAGTAGAAGATCTTGTTGTCCGAGGTCTTGAGCGCCTGGGGCGTGAAGCCGAGCTCGATGAAGGGCTTGATGCGCCGCGCCAGCATCGCGTCGTAGAGCTTGTCGATGTTGCTGAAGTCGAAGACGAGCTTGCCGGCCGCATCGCGCGTCACGGTCTTGAACACGTCGTGAAAGATCGCGTGGAAGCGCAGGTAGCGAAAGCCGAGTTCATCCACCGCCGTCTTGAGCTGGCCCAGCGAGTCCTCGCGGAACAGCGTGCCGGGGAAGTCGGAGCCGACGCAGTGGTCGAAGAAGCGGTCGAGCGGCGCCTTGGCCTGCGCCAGATCGAGCGCGACGCGGCGCCCGGTGGGGGCCGCCAAAGCGGCAGCCGGCAGCAGCGGCAGCGCAGCGGCCGCCCCGAGCAGGTGGCGGCGGCGCAGGGTGCGAAGCGTGGTCATCGTGTCTCTCCGTGATAGCTGAAGTTGCGGGCCACGACCTCGCCGGGCCCCGCGCTGAACAAGGCGGGCCGCAGGCTGAGGAAGCCGCCGAAAACGTTGTGATGGAAGCCCGAGACCTCCATCTGCCAGGGGTGCTCGCGCCAACTGGCGCCGCCATCGAGCGAGTAGCGCCAGCGCAGCACGTTCTCGTGGTTGCGCAGGTGGATGCGCACGCGCGAGACGGCCATGGGCTCACGCATCCAGCTCTGCTCCTGGCCATAGCCATAGGTGCGCAGCTCGTGGCGGCTGAAGCCCAGCCCCACATGGCCGCGCTCGTCATAGAACAGGGCCAGGCCGCCATGGCCGTCGCCGCGGATCTCCAGGTCCACGGTGATCTCGTAGCTGCGGTCGCCCACGATGCAGCACAGCGGCGAGCTGTCTGCGAGGCCCTGGCCCTTGCCTTGGATCACGAGCCCGCCATCGGCATGGCGCAACCGCGCGGCCTCGTTGGCGCCGGGCGCATGGAAGCTCCACTGCAGGCCCAAGCGGCTGCGCGAGAAGTCGTCGCTCAGCGGCAGGCCTGAAGGCCCCGGCTGGCCACCGCGCGGCAGCGGCAGTGGGCGGGCCAGCGTGCCGCCCTTGGCGCGGAACCAGCCGTCCGCCGTCCACTCGATGGGCTCCAGCAAACACTGGCGGCCCAGGGTGCGATAGCCGTTTTCGTAGGCGTGATAGACCATCCACCAATCGCCCGCCGGCCCCTCGACGAGGCTGGCATGGCCGCGTGACCACCAGGGCTCCTTGCTGCTGGTGGTTCGGACGACGGGGTTGTGCGGGCAGTGCTCCCAGGGGCCATGGACCGAGCGGGAGCGTGCCACCGTCACCATGTGACTGGTGGCCGGCCCGGCAGTGCCCCCAACGGCCGAGATCAAGTAGAACCAGTCGCCGCGCCGCAGGAGCTTGGGGCCTTCGGGGGCGAACATCTCGACTTCCCAGTCCTTGGGGTATTGCCAGGGCGTCCAGGCGCCGTTCTCGAGCGGGCCGTCGGTCGCAAGGCCATCGTCACGCAAGCGCACGCGGCGGCCGCCGTTGACGAAGAGGTAGCGCCGGCCGTCCTCGCCCACCACGTGGCCGGGGTCGATGCAGCCTGGCACCTGCAAGTCGATGGGCTCGCTCCAAGGGCCACGGATGTGGTCGGCCCAGGTCACGAAGATGCCCGTGCCTGCGTCGCGCAGCACGGGGATGTAAAGGTAGTAGCGGCCCTGGTGCTTGATCAGGTCCATCGCCCAGACCGTGCCGATGGGCCGCGTGAGCGCCGCCACGACGGGCACCCAGTTCACCAGGTCGCGCGAATGCCAGATCACCGCGCCCGGGTAGGACTGGAAGGACGAGAAGGTCATGTAGTAGTCAAGACCGTCCTTCAGCACCGTAGGGTCGGGATGGTCGCCCGCCACGATGGGGTTGAGATAGCGCCCGCCGGGCAGCAGCGGGTGGCGGCGGCCTTCGGCGTCGGTCAGCGCTACGGGCATTGCAGGCACCGCAGCAGCCGCTTGGGCGGTGAGTGCACTGACGATGCTGCCGCCCAGGGCGGCGCTCAGGTCTCGACGGGTCCAGCGCATGGGCATCAGGCTTTCGGAGTTTTGCGTGCACCGCGCTTGGGTGTGGCACTCGGCGCAGCGCGCTCGATCAAGGTCTCGCGCATCACCAGGGCTGTGGGCATGTGCAGGTAGCGCACCCAGGGCCGGCCATAGGTGTCACGCACGCCGCCTTGCTCGTCCAGCAGTTGGTTGACCGCCTGGCGCCCGAGGTCGGGCAAGGGCTGGCGCACGGACGTGAGGCCCGCCGCGCGCGCCAGCACGTTGTCGTCAAAGCCCACCACCGAGACCTGGGTCGGCACCGCAATGCCGCGCTGCTTGAGCTCGTCCAAGCAACCCAGGGCGATGCCGTCAGCCGCGCAGAACACGGCGTCCGGCAGGGCCTGGCCGACGTGGGCGTCCAGCCAGCGCGACATGGCGGCCTTGCCCCCCTCGCGGGTGTAGTCGTCGCTGACGATGGCATCGCTGGCGAGCGGCAGGCCGGCGTCCTCCAGGGCCCGCACAAAGCCGCGCTGGCGCCGCTCGGCCCCGACTGAGCCCACAGGGCCCGCCAGGTGCACCAGGCGGCGATGGCCGAGGCGGATGATCTCGCGCACGGCGTCGTAGGCGCCCTGCTCTTCATCCACGCCGATGTCGGTGATGCCCGGCACTTCGGTGTTGGAGTGGATGGACACATAGGGCAAGGCGCGCGGCAGCCAGTGCTCGGCTGGGCTCTCGAACATCGGGCCCACCAGCACCACGGCATCGACGCTGCCATTGCAGAGCTTGGGGATCTGGTGCTCGGCCTCGCTCCAGCTCTCCAGCGCCAGGATGTGCACCGAGTGCGCGTGCTCGCGCGCGGCGGCCAGGATGCCGGTCAGCACTTCCAGGAAGTAGAGGTTGGGCTCGTCGCTGAGCAGATGGGCCACGACACCAATGGCTTGCGAGCGACCCGCCACCAGAGCACGGGCGTTGACGTTGGGGCGGTAACGCAGCTCGGCGGCGGCCTCCAGCACACGCTGTTGGGTCTCGGCCGAGAAGCGGCTGGTGGACTTCTTGCCACTGAGCACGGCCGAGACGGTCATCACCGACACACCGGCAATCTGGGCCACATCGGCCAGCGTGGGCCGGGCACGTTTGGGGCGGGGAGCAAGGTTCATGGCAAGGCTAGGAGAACGAACTGCAGGCAAGGTGCTTGAGGCCTCAACCGACCCCGCGCCAGCCCCATCGGCTGCCTGCGCGAGACCGACTTATCGATACATCACGCCTTTCCCAGCCCAGAGATCCGCACAGCGCCCGTCGGGCCACCGCAATGGATCAGACTGTAGGCGGCCCGAGGCAGCGTGGCGCCTAGGGAATGCCCCGCCAGCCGCGCGAAACCGCCACGCCAGAGGCAGCGCCGCCATCTGCTTTCATAACGTAATCAATTTTCAGGCGACTGAGTTTGCATTCCTTGCGATGCACTTAGCAAAAACGAGTCAATGCCCTGGCGTAAACCCGTATCCATCAGCCATCCATATCATTAATACTGTTAACTATTAGACGAGGACGATATGGCTCAGTTTTCTGCCCAATTCAATGATCACTGGCTGCTCGGAGGCGCGCGCACGCCGCTGGTGGACTACTGCGGCGCGCTGGCCGAGGTCTCGCCCATCGACATGGGCATCAAGGCAGGGCGCGCGGCGCTGGAGCGCTCGGGCGTCACTGGCGCTGACATTGATTCCGTCGTCGCCGCCAGCATGGCGCAGGCCTCATTCGACGCCTTCTTGCTGCCTCGCCACATCGGGCTCTACAGCGGCGTGCCGCTGGAGGTGCCGGCCATCCTGGTGCAGCGCATCTGCGGCAGCGGCTTCGAGATCATCCGGCAGGCGGCTGACCAGATCAGCCTCGGCTACGCCAACATCGCCCTGGTGGTGGGCACCGAGTCCATGTCGCGCAACCCCATTTGCGCCTACACGCACCGCAGCGGCTTCAAGCTGGGCAGCCCGGTGGAGTTCAAGGACTTCCTCTGGGAGGCCCTGGACGACCCGGCCGCAGAGGTCTCGATGATCCAGACTGCCGAGAACCTGGCCAAGAAGTACGGCATCACTCGCGCCGAGGTGGACGCTTTTGCGGCCATGTCCTTCGAGCGTGCACTGCGGGCGCAGGCCGAGGGCTTCCATGCCGGCGAGATCGTGCCGGTGACGAGCGAGCGCTTCGAGCTCTCCGGCTACCAGCCTCGGGGCATCAAGCTGCCGCGCAAGATCACGGCGGTGGACCGTGACACGCACCCACGCCCCTCCCCCATCGAGGCGCTGGCGAGCCTGCGCACCGTCTACCCAGATGGGGTGCAGACGGCCGGCAATTCTTCGGCCCTGGTAGACGGTGCGGCCGGCGTGGTGGTGGCCTCGGGCGAGCAAGTGCGTGCACGTGGGCTCAAGCCCCTGGTGCGCCTGTGCGGCGCCGCAGCGGCCGGAGTGCCACCCGAGATCATGGGCATCGGCCCGGCGCCCGCGATCCGCGCGCTGCTGGCGCGCTGCGGCCTCGCCCTGTCCGACATTGACCTCTTCGAGATCAACGAAGCCCAAGGCGCGCAGACCCTGGCCTGCGCGCGCGAGCTGGGGCTGGACCTGAACAAGCTGAACGTGAATGGCGGCGCCATCGCCCTGGGGCACCCGCTGGCTGCCACCGGCGTGCGCCTGACGCTGACGGCTGCACGGGAGCTGCAGCGCCGGGGCGGCCGCTATGCGGTGGTGTCCGCCTGCATCGGCGGTGGCCAGGGCATGGCCCTGCTGCTGGAGAACACCGCTCGCTGAGCGGGCAAGGCTGCGTCGTAGGCGTCAGTACTCGGCGCCGCCGCCCGTGCTCACATAGCCGGGCGCAAGGTTCTCGAACTTGGTGTGCATGCGCTGGAACATGAGCTTCACAGTGCCCACCGGGCCATTCCGCTGCTTGGCGATGATGATCTCCGCCACGCCCGGCTCCTTGCACTCTTCCTTGGTGTAGTACTCATCCCGGTAGATGAACATGATGATGTCGGCGTCCTGCTCGATGGCGCCGGACTCGCGCAGGTCACTCATCATGGGCCGCTTGTCGGGGCGCTGCTCGACCGAGCGGTTCAACTGCGAGAGCGCGATCACCGGGCAGCGAAGCTCCTTCGCCAGGGCCTTGAGGCCGCGTGAGATCTCGCCCAGCACGGTGGCGCGGTTCTCTTCGCTGCCACCGCCGTTGCCGCTCATCAGCTGCAGGTAGTCGATGACGATCAGCCCCAACTGGCCGCAGATGCGCGCCTGGCGGCGGGCACGGGCGCGCACCTCGCTGGGCGAGAGGCCGGGGCTCTCGTCGATGAAGATGCTGGCCTTGCCGAGCTTGTCAACGGCCTCAGAGAGCCGGCTCCATTCGTCGTCCGTCAGGCGGCCGGTGCGCAGATGGCTCTGGTCGATGCGGCCGATGGAGCCCACCATCCGCAGCGCGAGCTGCGAGGCGCCCATTTCCATCGAATAGATGACGACGGGCAGGCCCTCGTTGATGGCCACGTTCTCGGCGATGTTGACGGCAAAGGCCGTCTTGCCCATCGAGGGGCGCGCAGCCAGCACGATCAAATCGCCAGCCTGCAGGCCGGCGGTCTGGCGGTCCAGGTCGTAGAAGCCGGTGCGCACGCCGGTCACGTCCTGTGCGCCGTTCTCGGCCAGCTCGTTGACGCGGTCGATCAGCTGGACCACGAGCTGGTCCATGCTCTGGAAGCCCTGCTTGCTCTTGGAGCCCTCTTCGCCGATGCGGAAGATCTTGCCCTCGGCCTCGTCCAGGATCTGCGTGACCGCGCGGCCCTGGGGATTCATGGCCGCTGTAGCGATCTCGTCGGACGTGGCCACCAGCTTGCGCAGGATGGCGCGCTCACGAACGATCTCGGCGTAGCGGCGCATATTGGCCGCGCTGGGCACGCTTTGCGCGAGGTCGTTCAGGTAGCTGAGGCCGCCGCAGTCGTCGGCGTGGCCGACAGAGGTCAGCTCCTCGAACACCGTCACCACATCGGCGGGCTTGCCGGCGTTCACCAGCTTGCCCACCGCCGCATAGATGTGCTTGTGCTCGAAGCGGTAGAAGTCGCTTTCGGTCAGCAGGTCGGCAGCACGGTCCCAGGCCGAGTTGTCGATCAGCAGGCCGCCGAGCACGCTCTGCTCGGCCTCCACCGAGTGCGGCGGCACGCGCAGGCGCGCAACTTCATCGTCCGGGGGCAGCGAGGTGGGCGGATAGACGGCTGACATCGTGGGGCTTGTGAACAAGGCTGTGGACAGGCTGGGGGCAGCCGGTGCACAAATCCAGGGGCCAGAAACACCGAAGGCCGAACCCTTGCGGGCCGGCCTTCGTTGCATGGTGCGGCGGACTCGCGCCCGCCGCCATCAGGGGAAGCCTTACTCGGCTTCGGGCACCACGTGGATCGTGACGTCCACCACCACATCGGTGTGGGCAGCGATCTGGATCGGGAACTCGCCCACGGCCTTGATCGGGCCATAGGGCAGACGCACCTGAGCCTTGACGATGGCCGTACCGGCCTTGGTCAGGGCTTCAGCGATGTCGGCATTGGTGACCGAGCCGAACAGACGACCGTCAACGCCGGCCTTCTGGCTGATGGTCACGGTCTTGCCGGCGATCTTCTCGCCCAGGGCCTGAGCGGCGGCCAGCTTCTCAGCGGCGGCCTTTTCGAGTTCGGCGCGCTTGGCTTCGAATTCCTTGATCGCGGCCTCGGTGGCACGGCGTGCCTGGCGGGTCGGGATCAGGAAGTTGCGGGCGTAGCCGTCCTTGACCTTGACGACATCGCCGAGGTTGCCCAGGTTGGCCACTTTTTCAAGCAGGATGACTTGCATGTGAGTGGCTCCTTAGACCTTGTGCTGGTCAGAGTACGGCAGCAGGGCCAGGAAGCGCGCGCGCTTGATGGCGACCGTCAGCTGACGCTGGTAGTAGGCACGCGTGCCGGTCAGGCGAGCGGGCGTGATCTTGCCGTTCTCGGAAACGAAGTCGCGCAGGGTGTCCACGTCCTTGTAGTCGATGGCTTCGACATTGGCGACCGTGAAGCGGCAGAAGCGCTTGCGACGGAAGAGCAGGGACTGTTGGTTGCGCTTGGGCTTCTTGTCCTTGGAGAAGCGGCCTTTTCCACGTGGCGGGGGCATAGTGATCCTCTTGGGTTGATCCGGTTGAATTCGAACAGGGTGTCAGCGGGAGCTGGCGGCCTCAGGGGCGGGCGTCTTGAGCATCAGGCTGGGGCAGTAGATCGGTCACGTGAAGCACGTAGCCACGGCCATTGCGCTGGTGGGTGAGGAATCCGGAAAACCGAGCTGGTTTGCCGACACCCAAGCCTTGCAAGGCTTTGACGAGCTCTCCCACCACCACCGCCCTGATCTCCAGAGAGACCTTGCGCGGTTGCCCGGCTTCAACGACTTCGGATTCAGCCTTGAGGCTGCAATCCAGGGCCGCGAGCCCGGCGGGGGTGTAGCGAAGCTGTCCGAGGCTTTCGATCTGCGCCGTGAGATGAAGCTGGTTCACACCACGGAGCGCTGCACCGCCATGACGCCCGAAGGCGCTCAGGCTTCCTGGGGCTGCTTGCGAGCTTCCTCGCGCTCGACGGCCTTCATCATGACCGAGGGGGTCGTGATGGCCTTGTCCTGAGCCACGGTGAGGTGGCGCAGCACGGCGTCGTTGAAGCGGAAGCCGGTTTCAAGCTCGGCCAGGACTTCCTTGCTGCACTCGATGTTGAGGCAGATGTAGTGAGCCTTGGCAAGCTTCTGGATCTGGTAAGCCAGCTGACGGCGGCCCCAGTCTTCGACACGGTGCAACGCACCACCACCGGTGGTAACGAGGCCCTTGTAGCGCTCCAGCATGGCCGGAACCTGTTCGCTTTGATCCGGATGGATCAGCAGAACGATTTCATAGTGACGCATGAATACTCCTCATGGATTCCAGCCCGGCGGGATTGCCTGGGCCGAGGAAGCCGCACCACGGCGTCGACTGTGGGTGCAGCAAGGGGAACCCGAGATTCTAGCCGCAAGCGGCCGGAGCACCAAATCAGGCCGGCGCGCGCAGCTTGGCGACGGCCGCCGGCTCCCGCCGGTCGGGCCAGAACAGGCTGCCAAGCAGGATGGCCACGAAGCCCGCTGGCACGCCAAACACCCCGGCCGATTCAGCCGGAATGCCCCACCAGGTCTGTGGCGGGCCGGCCAGCCCGAGCAGGCTGCGCAGCGACGGGTGGCTTTGCGCCAGATAGCCGACGCACACCGCCAGGCCACCCAGCATGCCCAGCAGCGCCCCGGCGCGGCTGGCGCGGCGCCAGAACACGCCGCACACCAGGGCCGGGAAGAAGATCGACCCCGCCAGCGAGAAGGCCGCCGTGACGAGTTGCAGGATGCCGGCCGGCCGGCTCGCGGCCATGGCTGCCGCCAGCACGGCCGCCGCCAGGAGCAGCGCCTTGGACAGCGTCACGCGCCGCGTGCGCGAGGCGCCCGGGTTGACGGACTTGAAGTACACGTCATGCGACAGCGCACTGGAGATGGACAGCAACAAGCCATCGGCCGTGGACAGCGCCGCCGCCAGCCCGCCGGCCGCCACCATGCCCGACACCACGAAGGGCAGACCGCCCAGCTCGGGCATGACCAGCATCAGCAGGTCGGGGTTGATGTTGATTTCACCGAGCTGGAGACGGCCATCGCCATTGAGGTCAGCCACTGCCAGCAGGCCTGGGTCCACGCGCGACCACTGGCGGATCCAACTCGGCAACTGGTCAAACGAGGAGCCGACGAGGTGGTCGAACACCTCTACCTTGAGCATCACCGCCAGCGCCGGGGCTGAGAGGTAAAGCAGGCAGATGAACACCAGCGACCAGGTGACTGACTGCCGCGCCTCGCGCACGGTGGGCGTGGTGTAGTAGCGCGTCAGGATGTGCGGCAGGCCGGCCGTGCCGACCATCAGGCACAGCACCAGGGCAATGAAGTTGCGCCGCGAGTTGTCGAAGCGCTCCTGCTCGGCCGGGCTGCCCGCCGGGTCGCCCGCAAAGGGCTTGGCGTGCGGCTGCATGCCGCCCAGAGGTTGGGCGCGGCGCGTCTCGGCCGCCAGCTCACGCCGCCAGCGTTCCTCGGCCTCGACCGAGGTGCGCGGCAGACCGGCGCGGTGCTTCTCGGCGGCCTGGATCTGGGCCAAGGGCGCGTCGCTGGCCTTGAGCGCCTGCAGGCGAGCGGCGGCGGCACTCTGTTCGGCCGACAGCGCCGCCGGCACGTCCTGCAGCTTGCGGGCCGCCTCCCGCGCCTGCTGTGCATGGATCTCCTGCACCTGCAACTCGGCCGGGTCGCGCATCAGCGCCTGCTCACGCTCGGCCACGATCTGCAACTGCGTACCCAGGTGCAGCTGCGGCACGGGCCAGCCCGTCTGCTTGACGCTCAGCCAGATCACCGGCACCAGATAGGCCAGGATCATGATCAGGTACTGGGCCACCTGGGTCCAGGTCACCGCGCGCATGCCACCGAGGAAGGAGCAGACCAGCACGCCCCCGAGACCCACGAAGACGCCGACCTCGAAGGTCAGGCCCGTCAGCCGCGTGGTGATGAGGCCCACGCCGTAGATCTGCGCCACCAGGTAGATGAAGGAGACCAGGATCACCGCAGCCGCCGACATCAGGCGCAGGGTCGGGCTCTCGAAGCGTTCGGCCATGAAGTCGGCCACCGTGAACTGCCCGACGCGGCGCAGATAAGGTGCCAGCAGCAGCGCCACCAGGCAGAAGCCGCCGGTCCAACCGATCACATAGGCCAGGCCATCAAAGCCGGACACATAGAGCGTGCCGGCCAGGCCAATGAAGGAGGCCGCGCTCATCCAGTCGGCCCCGGCCGCCATGCCGTTAAAGAGCGCCGGCACACGCCGCCCGGCCACGAAGTACTCGACCGGATCGGTCGTGCGGCACATCAGGCCGATGACCGCATAGACCAGCACCGTGGTGCCGAGGAAGGTGTAGCCGATCCAGGGCTTGGGCAGCCCAAAGCGCTCCGCCACGCCCAGCACCAGCACCAGGGCGACGAAGCTGAGCGTGAAAAGCGCGTAGTTGCGCGTGAGGCGGAGCAGCACGGGCGGCATCTTGCCCGGATCACCTCGCCCCGGTCAGAGCGACAACCCGAGGCCCGGGCCGCCGCGCTGCACCAGCGCTCAACGCGACTGCGCGGCCAGGCGCTGCCAGGTCTCGATCACCGTGTCCGGGTTGAGCGAGATCGACACGATGCCTTCCTGGGCCAGCCAGTCGGCAAAGTCGGGGTGGTCGCTCGGGCCCTGGCCGCAGATGCCGATGTATTTGCCCACCGCGCGGCAGGCGCGGATGGCGCGCGAGATCATGGCCTTGACGGCGGGGTCGCGCTCGTCGAAATCGCCGGCCAATTGCTCCAGGCCCGAGTCGCGGTCCAGGCCTAGGGTGAGCTGGGTCAGGTCGTTGGAGCCGATGCTCATGCCATCGAAGTGCTCCAGGAACTGCTCGGCCAGGATGGCATTGCTGGGCACCTCGCACATCATGATCACGCGCAGGCCGTCAGTTCCGCCCGCCGCACCCCGCTTGAGGCCGCGCTCGGCCAGCATGGCCAGCACGCGCTCGGCCTGCCGCACCGTGCGCACGAAAGGCACCATGATCTCGATATTGGTCAGGCCCATCTCCTTGCGCACGCGTTTGAGCGCCTCGCACTCCATCGCGAAGGCGTCGGAGAAATCGCCGCTGATGTAGCGGCTGGCACCCCGGAAGCCGAGCATGGGGTTTTCTTCATCGGGCTCGTAGCGCGTGCCGCCGATGAGCTTGCGGTACTCGTTGGACTTGAAGTCCGACAGCCGCACGATGACCGGGCGCGGATAGAAGGCCGCCGCAATCGTGGCAATGCCTTCGGCCAGCTTGTCCACGTAGAAGGCGCGCGGCGAGGCGTGTCCGCGGGCCACAGACTCGACGGCCTTCTTCAGGTCGGCATCGATGTTGGGGTAGTCGAGGATCGCCTTGGGGTGGACGCCGATGTTGTTGTTGATGATGAACTCAAGCCGCGCCAGGCCCACGCCGCTGGACGGCATCTGCGCGAAGTTGAAGGCCAGCTGCGGATTGCCCACATTCATCATGATCTTGATGGGGCAGTAGGGCAGCTCGCCGCTGTGCACCTCGGTGATCTCGGTCTCGAGCAGGCCGTCATAGATGTGGCCGGTGTCGCCCTCGGAACAGGCCACGGTGACGAGTTGGCCGTCCTTGAGCCGCTCGGTCGCGTCGCCGCAGCCCACCACGGCCGGGATGCCCAGCTCGCGGGCAATGATGGCTGCATGGCAGGTACGCCCGCCCCGGTTGGTGACGATGGCGCTGGCGCGCTTCATCACGGGCTCCCAGTTGGGGTCGGTCATTTCGGTCACGAGCACGTCGCCCGGCTGCACGCGCTCCATCTCGGCGGCCGTCTCGACCAGGCGCACCGGGCCCGTGCCGATCTTTTGGCCGATGGCGCGACCCTCGGCCAGCACGGCGCTGTGGGCCTTGAGCTTGTAGTGCTGCTCGACCTGGCCGGCCGCCTGGCTCTTCACGGTCTCGGGGCGGGCCTGCAGGATGTAGAGCTTGCCGTCGTCGCCATCGCGGCCCCATTCGATGTCCATGGGCCGGCCGTAGTGCTCCTCGATGATCAAGGCGAAGCGCGCCAGCTCGGTCACGTCGGCGTCGTTCAGCGAGTAGCGGTTGCGCTGCTCGGGCACGGTGTCCACGGTCTTGACGAGGCGCCCGGTGGCGGCCTTTTCTTCGGGCGAGGCGAACTCCATGCGGATCAGCTTGGAGCCCAGGTTGCGCCGGATGATGGCCAGCTTGCCGGCCTTGAGTGCGGGCTTGAAGACGTAGAACTCGTCGGGGTTGACGGCGCCCTGCACCACCGTCTCGCCGAGGCCATAGCTGGAGGTGATGAAGACCACGTCGGGGAAGCCGCTCTCGGTGTCGAGCGTGAACATCACGCCCGAGCTGCCGAGGTCGGAGCGGACCATGCGCTGCACCCCGGCGCTCAGGGCCACCTCGGCGTGCGCAAAGCCCTTGTGCACGCGGTAGCTGATGGCGCGGTCGTTGTAGAGCGAGGCGAACACCTCGCGCATCTTGTGCAGCACCTCGTCGATGCCATGCACGTTCAGGAAGGTCTCCTGCTGGCCGGCAAAGGAGGCGTCTGGCAGGTCTTCGGCCGTGGCGGACGAGCGCACGGCGAAGCTCGCGTTCGGGTGGTCGGCCGTCAGCTGCGCATAGGAGGCGCGAACGTCGGCTTCCAGGTCGGCCGGGAAGGGCTGGGCCTCAACCCAGCCACGGATCTCGGCACCGGCCTCGGCCAGAGCGCGCACATCATCGACGTTCAGCTTGGCCAGACGCGCTGCGATGCGGGCATCCAGGCCCTGGTGCTTGAGGAACTCGCGGAAGGCGTGCGCCGTGGTCGCAAAGCCTCCGGGCACGCGGACCCCCGAGGCAGCGAGCTGCGAGATCATTTCGCCGAGGCTGGCGTTCTTACCGCCAACGACCTCGACATCGGTCATTCTCAGGTTCTCAAACGGAACGACCAGGGCGGTCGCCTCATAGCGGGTTGCAGACATGGGAAAACTCCAGGAGGTAAAAAACTTGGGGCCTTCGCCATTGCTGCCGCCTCGCCAGGCATGAAACCTGACGTAATCGCACCACTTGTTGTGAGTTGGAGTCGGGTGGACGGGCGCATCGCAATCAAAAGCTGTTGAAGCCATTGTAGGAGCGGTGCTCTCCTAAGATCGTTGGAACTTCGCAGTGCAAGGCCCCGATCTCTGGGGGAAGCTCTCCATGACCCAGCGCACCGTCTTCTTTGTGTCCGACGGAACCGGCATTACGGCCGAAACCTTCGGTAACTCCATCCTGGCGCAATTCCCCTTCAAGCCGCGCCACATCCGCCGCCCCTTCATCGACAGCACCGAGAAGGCCCTGCAGGTGGCCCAGGAGATCAACGAGACCGGCGTCCGCGAGGGCCAGCGGCCCATTGCCTTTGCCACCTTGGTCAACGCCGAGGTGCTGGAGGTCTTCAAGCGCCACTGTCAGGCGCGGGTGCTGGACATGATCTCCAGCTTCATCGCGCCGCTGGAAGACGAGTTCGGTGTCACCTCCAACCACCGGGTCGGGCGCTTCTCCAACGTGGCCCAGAGCCGCGAGTACCACGACCGCATCGAGGCCATCAACTTTGCGCTGGCGCATGACGATGGGCAATCGGCCCGCCACCTGGCCGAGGCCGACGTGATCCTGCTGGGCGTCTCGCGCTCGGGCAAGACACCCACCTCGCTCTACCTGGCCATGCAGCACGGCATCAAGGCGGCCAACTATCCGCTGATCCCCGAGGACTTCGAGCGCCGCAAGCTGCCCACGGCGCTCGTGCCGCTCAAGCGCAAATGCTTTGGCCTGACCATCGACCCCGAGCGCCTGGCGTCCATCCGCAACGAGCGGCGCCCGGGCAGCAAATACGCCGAGTTGCTGAACTGCCGCTACGAGGTGAACGAAGCCGAGGCCATGATGAAGCGCGAAGGCATCGCCTGGCTGTCCAGCACGCACAAGTCCATCGAGGAGATCGCGACGACAATCCTCAGCGACATCCGGCCGGACCGTCTCATCTACTGAAGCGGGTCGGCGCTGAGCCGCCTCCATGCCCCTTCACGCCCTCGCCTGCGTCCTCGTCGCCGCCCTCCTCCACGCTGTCTGGAACCTGGCCGCCAAGAAGGCGCAAGGCGGCGCCCACTTCACCCTCGCCGCCGCCCTCGGCGTCAGCCTCGTCTGGCTGCCCGTCGCGGCTTGGGCGGCTGTCGACGACCTGCCGCACTGGACGAGCACCACCTGGGCCATCGTCTTCGCCAGCGCCGTCGTCCACCTCGGCTACTTCAACTGCCTGATGGCCGGCTACCGCGCGGCGGACCTCACCATCGTCTACCCAGTGGCACGCGGCAGTGCGCCGCTGCTCTCGGCCCTGTGCGCCGTCGCCTTCTTTGGCGAGCACTTGGGGCTCCTGGGCGCCCTCGGCCTCGCGGGCGTGGTGGCCGGCATCGTGCTCATGACCGCCGGCCCGCAGTTCGGCAAGCCACACGACCCCGAAGCAACGGTCGCCCGCCGCCGCCGCGCCGGCATCTGGTGGGGCCTGGCCACCGGCAGCCTGATTGCTGGCTATTCGGTGATCGACGCCTATGCCGTCAAGGTACTGCTCGTCTCGCCCCTGCTGCTCGACTACTTCGGCAACGTGCTGCGCGCCCCGCTGATGCTGCCCGCCGCGCTGCGTGACGCGCGCGGCTTCTGGCCCGAAGTCCGCCGCACCTGGAAGGCCGTGCTCACCATCTCCACGCTCGGCCCCATCGCCTACATGCTGGTCCTCTACGCCATGCGCGAGGCCCCGCTCTCCCGCGTCGCCCCGGCGCGCGAGCTGTCGATGCTCTTCGCCGCCTTGCTGGGCGGGCAAATGCTTGGTGAAGGGGAACGCGGCTGGCGCATTGGCGGCGCCGGGCTGATTGCAGCGGGTGTGATTGGGCTGGCGCTCTGACGGCGGTCAATCGAACCGACGTCCGCGCAGTTGGGCGCACTGCTTGGTGGCATCCAACGTACAGGCCGCTCGAGGCTCAACCCAGGCCACGACAGCGGCTCCGAAGTAGTTGATCGATATCACCGGCTGGCCACTGCCTGGCGGCAGATTGAGTTCGGTCTTCGTCCAATAAGTAGGACCGGATTGGCTCTTCGCAAAATAGGTTTGGCAGTCAGCGTCGCTCGCCTGACTCGCGCACTCTTGCCAAATCACGGCCATCCACGCGTCCGACCCTGGACCGCTTGCCTGTGCAAGCAGGCGGGACACAGGCCGGGTGGAAAGCTTCGTCGGCGCTGACCAGTCGGTCGAAAAGGGCGCTCGCTGGCTCCATGCCACTTCAGAAGGCCCAGACCGGTCAGGGCCCGATTGCTGCTCCCACACCACGGAGTAGTCGTTCAGCGCAAATTTGCCAACGTGAGTGCCGTTGGCGTTGAGCACCCACCCATCAACCAACAGATTGCAGGCGGTTCCTGCATCGTTCGATTCGAGCCACCCCACCACACCGCCACGACGAGTTGCAATGCCAAGGAGCGAGGGGAAGCCAGCCCGATCGGAGCGACAGTTTGGCAGGTCTGTCGTCGTGGAGTGTGCGAGGCCAAAGGGACCGAAGTCCCGCCCAATTGCACCAGTGGCGGTGTCCACCACCCGGCGGAATCCTTGGCCATCTGACGTCGTACCCACCCAAAACAAGCCGAACGGAAAGCCCGCGAAACGCTCCCGCACGGGCTGAGTCGGGATGTCGGAAACACTCTGGCGGGCCAAGATCTGGGCCTGAATCCCTGCGCCCAAGTTGACGGCGCCCGGCGTTGCTCCGTAGGCGATCGTCAGAAGCTCGTGGTCTGCGGAGGAGACGTCCGTGAAATTGCGCACCAGTTCATCGCTCAATGTCGTGGCGACCTTCTCGGCTAGCAACGGCTGCACAGCTGTCGTCGTGAAATCAACGAGCGTGCTGCGCCAAATGCCCGACTCTTTCGTCAAGACCGAGTACTGCCCCGACGCGGCGGTTACCACTCGCAAAGGGACATCGACGCTAGCCGAGATCCGAGTTCTCGGCTTGATCTGAGGAAACCCGGCAAGAACACCAAGGTGCGTACCGACCTCTGTGCTCGGCAGTCGTTCTCGCCAACCCACCACGACGGCAGATCCTCGGTCGATCCGAACGTGCTCCAGTTGCAGGCAGTTGTCGCCCGGCGAAGGGCAAGGTGCCGACAGCTCAGCAAGTACCCAAACGTTGGGATCAGCCGGTGCCGGTGCCGGTGCCGGTGCCGGTGCCGGTGCCGGTGCCGGTGCCGGTGCCGGTGCCGGTGCCGGTGCGGGTGCGGGTGCGGGTGCGGGTGCGGGTGCGGGTGCGGGTGCGGGTGCGGGCGAAGCACTAGGGCCTCCGCCCTCGCCTCCGCCACAGGCCCCAAGGGCCAATGTCATCAACACCAATGCAGGCTTTGCGCGCATGCTTGCTCCCATTCAAGCGCCAACTCGTTCTTGTACAAATCTCGTTGCCGCTAGCTCCGCCAGCGGCTGGCGCAAATTCTAGGCACGCGCCCACTGGCAATGGCGCGCAGTGCGCTCGATCAACCGACGTGCAAATTCCTAAAAACGTCGAGATAGCGCCGGGCCGCAGCATCCCACCCAAAGCGCTGGCGCATGCCGGTGTCGCGCACCTGGGCCCAGGCGTCGGGCTGCTGCCACAGGGCAAAGGCGCGGCGCAGGGCGCGGCGGTAGGCGTCGGTGTGGAAGCCGTCGAAGACGAAGCCGGTGGCGTGCTTGCTGGCCATGTCTTCAAGGGTGCAATCGACCACGGTGTCAGCGAGGCCGCCGACGCGGTGGACCAAGGGCAGCGCGCCGTAGGCCAGGCCGTAGAGCTGGGTCAGGCCACAGGGCTCGAAGCGGCTGGGGACAAGGACGATGTCGGCGCCGGCAAAGATGCGGTGGGCCAGGCGCTCGTCCATGCCGGTGCGGTGGGCGACCTGCAGCGGGTGGCGGGCAGCGGCGTGGTTGAAGGCGGCGTCGAGACGCGCGTCTCCGGCACCCAGCACGATGAGCTGGCCGCCGCCGTCGAGCAGGTCTTGCAGCGCGTCCACGACGAGGGGCAGGCCCTTCTGTTCGGTCAGGCGGCTGACGATGGCGAAGAGCGGTGCTGTAGGGTCCTGCGCAAGGCCATGCGCCTTTTGCAGGGCGGCCTTGCAGGCGGCTTTGCCCGCCGGGTTGGCGGCGTCGTAGGTCTGGGCGAGGTAGGCGTCGGTGGCGGGGTTCCACACGGCGCCATCCACGCCATTGAGGATGCCATGCAGGCTTTGGCTGCGGCTGCGCAGCAGGCCGTCGAGCCCGCAGCCCTGCTCGGCGCCCTGGATCTCATGCGCGTAGGTGGGGCTGACGGTGGTGATGGCGTCGGCGAACTGCAGGCCGGCCTTCATGAAGCTCACCTGGCCGTAGAACTCGACGCCCTCGACGGCCCAGAAGTGCGGCGGCAGGCCGAGCTCGTTGAACACGCCCGCGCCGAAGGTGCCCTGGTAGGCGAGGTTGTGAATGGTGAAGACGCTGCGCGCCTGGGTGCGCCGGCGCTGGCGGCTGGCGGCGACCTGGGCGGGCGCGAGGCCGGCGTGCCAGTCGTGTGCGTGGACGACATCGGGCCGCCAGTCGGGGTCCAGGCCCTCGGCCAGGCGCGCGGCGGCGAGGCCGAGCAGCGCGAACCGGCGGTGGTTGTCAGCGTAGGGGATGTGGCCTTCGTCGTGGTACGGGTTGCCGGGCCGGTCATACAGCTCGGGCGCCTCGATCACATAGGCAGGGATGCCGTCGAAGCCTGGCAGGCTGCCGCGCAGCAGGGTGGCGCGGCCTTCGCCCCAAGGGTAGCCAAGCGGGCCCACCGGGGTCTCGCGCTGCAGCGCCTGACGGATGGCCGGAAAGCCCGGCAGCAGCAACCGCAAGGCCGCGCCCTGGGCTTGCAGCGCGGCCGGCAAGGCGCCGGCAACGTCGGCCAGGCCACCGGTTTTGAGAAGCGGAAACAGCTCCGCCGTGACTTGGAGAACCTGGGTCACCACTGAAGAAGACTCGACTGAGGGGCCGGCGCTCAAAGGCGCGCCAGCATGGGCTTGGTGATGAGCGTGACGCCCTGCTCCGTGCGTTCAAAACGCTGCGCATCCAGCTCGGGGTTCTCGCCCACGACGAGGCCTTCTGGAATCTCGCAGGCGCGGTCGACGATGACCTTGGTGAGCCGGCAATGCCGCCCCACCGTGACGCCCGGCAACAGCACCGATTGGTGGATGTTGCAGAAGGAATTGATGCGCACGTTGTTGAACAGCACCGACTGCACGACGTGCGAGCCCGACACGATGCAGCCCGCGCTGACGATGGCATTCACCGTCATGCCGTGCATGCCATTGGCATCAGGGATGAACTTGGCCGGCGGCAACTGGCGCTGGTAGGTCCAGATGGGCCAGTCGGTGTCGTAGATGTCGAGTTCGGGGCTGATGGACGCGAGGTCGAGGTTGGCGGCCCAGAAGGCGTCGAGCGTCCCGACGTCACGCCAGTAGGGCGGCGTGCCATTGGGGTTGTGGATCACGCTCAGCGCAAAGGGGTGCGCCACGGCACGGCCCTCGGCCACGGTCTTGGGGATCACGTCCTTGCCGAAATCGTGGCTGGAGTCGGGGTCGGCCAGGTCCTCTTCGAGCAGGCGGTAGAGGTAGTCGGAATTGAAGATGTAGATGCCCATGCTCGCGAGCGAAGACTCGGGCTTGCCGGGCATGGCGGGCGGGTCGGCGGGCTTCTCCTGGAAGGCGGTGATGCGGCGTTCTTCGTCCACGGCCATCACGCCAAAGGCCGAGGCCTCGGCGCGCGGCACCTCGATGCAGCCCACCGTGCAACCCGCGCCCTTGGCGACGTGGTCGGCCAGCATCACCGAGTAGTCCATCTTGTAGACGTGGTCCCCGGCCAGCACCACGATGTATTCGGCATTGGTGCTCTGGACGATGTCGAGGTTCTGGTAGACGGCATCGGCGGTGCCGCGGTACCAGTGCTCTTCGTCGACGCGCTGCTGCGCGGGCATCAGGTCCACCGTCTCGTTCAGCTCGGCCCGCAAGAAGCCCCAGCCGCGCTGGATGTGGCGCAGGAGCGAGTGGCTCTTGTACTGGGTCACCACGCCGATGCGGCGGATGCCGGAGTTGACGCAGTTGGACAGGGCGAAGTCGATGATGCGGAACTTGCCGCCGAAGTACACGGCGGGCTTGGCGCGCGCGTCGGTCAGTTGCTTGAGGCGCGAGCCTCGGCCGCCGGCCAGGACCAGGGCGATGGCTCGGCGGGCGAGCTGATGGGGCACGGGGGACACGGGAGGCGGCATGAAAGAGAGCTCCTTGTTATCTGCCGAAACCACTGACTGGGGCGCGACTACGGGGGTATTTCAAGAGCTGTGCCAACTCCCGGCCTTGATGCAGGTCAGCCTGCAAGCCGAAGGCCGGCGGACAATGCAAAGCTTCTCATTTGCATTTGCCAGGCTCCATGTCGCCCAGCCTACCACCGCCCATGAACGTGGCCTCACTCCCCGTGAAGGGGCGTGGCATCGTGCGCGCCATCCATGCGCCCGAAGGCCAGGCTGCCCTGGTGCAACAACTCGGGGATCTGGGCTTCCTGCAGGGTGAGGCGGTCACCGTCCTGCGGCATGGCTGGCTGGGCGGAGACCCGATTTTGGTGCGCGTGGGCGGCGCCACCTATGCGCTGCGCCGCGCTGAGGCGCAATGCATCGAAGTGGAGCAGGCTGCATGACGGCCGAGGCCATCGTCCACATGCAGCGCGGCCACGGCCCGCTGCTGGCCCTGGTGGGCAACCCCAACTGCGGCAAGACCGCCCTCTTCAACCGCCTGACTGGCAGCCGCCAGAAGGTGGCCAACTACGCGGGCGTGACCGTGGAGCGCAAGGAGGGCCGCATGGCGACCACCGCCGGCCGCAGCCTGCGCCTGCTGGACCTGCCCGGCACCTACAGCCTGCACCCCCGCTCGCCCGACGAGCGCGTGACGCGCGACGTGCTGACCGGCCACGCGGCTGGCGAGCGACGGCCCGATGTGGCGCTGTGCGTCGTCAATGCCACCCACCTGCGACGCCACCTGCGCCTGGTGCTGGCCGTGCAACGCCTCGGCCTGCCGGTGGTGGTGGTGCTCAACATGATCGACATCGCCCAGCGGCGCGGCCTGCGGGTGGACGCCGAGGCGCTGTCGCGCGAGCTGGGCGTGCCGGTGATTGCCACCGTGGCGACCAAGGGCCTGGGGCTGGACGAGCTGCGCGCCGCGCTGGATGAGCCGGGGCTGTGGGAGCGCTCGGCCCGCGCCGTGGCTGCTGCGCCGGCCCCGGCCGGCTCACCCGAAGACCGGCACGATGCCGAGCGCGTGCACGACCTGCTGGACCGGCTGGGTATGGCGGCCGAGCACCCGGCCCAGTTGGAGGACCGCGTGGACGCCGTGCTGCTGCACCGCGTAGCGGGGCCGCTGCTGCTGGCGGCGTTGCTCTTCCTGATGTTCCAGGCCGTGTTTGCCTGGGCGCAGGCGCCCATGGACGCCATCAAGGAGGCGACTGAATGGCTGGGCACGGCCGTGGGCCAGCTGCTGGCCAGCAGCGTGCTTGACGGCTGGCCGCGCAGCCTGCTGGTGGACGGCGTGATTGCGGGCGCGGGCGGCGTGGTGGTCTTCCTGCCGCAGATCGTGATCCTGTTCTTCTTCATCCTCGTGCTGGAGGAGTCGGGCTATCTGCCGCGCGCGGCCTTTTTGCTGGACCGCATCATGGGCAGCGTGGGGCTGTCGGGGCGGTCCTTCATCCCCCTGCTGTCCAGCTTTGCCTGCGCCATCCCCGGCATCATGGCCACGCGCACCATCGCCAATCCGCGCGACCGCCGCATCACCATGCTGATCGCGCCCTTGATGACCTGCTCGGCCCGGCTGCCGGTGTACGCGCTCTTGATCGGCGCCTTCATCCCGCGCCGCGAGGTGGGCGGCTTCGAGCTGCAGGGGCTGGTGCTGTTTGGCCTCTATGTGGCCGGCATCGTCAGCGCTTTTGTCGTGGCCTGGGTGCTCAAGCGCTTCACGCAGGGCGCGCAGATCCGCACCCTGATGATGGAGCTGCCCAACTACCACTGGCCCGATCCGCGCTCTATCGCCATCGGCCTGTGGCAGCGGGTGGTGATCTTCATGCGGCGCGTGGGCGGCGTGATCCTGACCATGACCATCCTGCTGTGGTTCCTGGCCAGCTTCCCCGGCGCCCCTGAAGGCGCCACGGCGCCGGCCATCGAGTACAGCTTTGCCGGTCGCATCGGGGCTTTGCTGGCGCATGTGTTTGCGCCGCTGGGCTTCAACTGGCAGATCAGCATCGCCCTGGTGCCCGGCATGGCGGCGCGCGAGGTGATGGTCAGCTCGCTGGGCACCGTGTACGCACTCTCAGCCACCGGCGAAGAGGCTGCGCAGGCCTTGATGCCGGTGCTGGCCCAGGCTTGGAGCCTGCCCACGGCGCTGGCCTTGCTGGCCTGGTTTGTGTTTGCGCCGCAGTGCCTCTCGACCCTGGCAACGGTGAAGCGCGAAACCGGTGGCTGGAAGATGCCCGCGCTGATGGCCGGCTATCTGTTTGCGCTGGCCTACGGGGCCGCCTTCATCACCTACCGCGTGGCCTCAGCCTTGCTCTGACCGGCGCCGCTCGCTCTCGTACAGGCAGATCGCTGCAGCGGCGGCGACGTTGAGCGATTCCTCGCCGCCCGGCTGCGGGATGCTGACGGTGAGCGGGCAGCGCGCCAGCAGCGCGTCGGACACGCCCTGCCCTTCATGCCCCATGACCCAGGCGCATGGGCTGGGCAGGGCCGCGCGGTGCAGCGGCGCCATGGCATGCGAGCTGGTGGCCACCAGGGGCACGCGCAGGGCATCCAGGTCCTCAAGCGCCAGGCCTTCAATCAGCTGCAAGCCGAAATGCGCCCCCATGCCGGCGCGCAGCACCTTGGGGCTCCAGAGCGCCGCCGTGCCCTTGAGCGCCAGCACCTGGCGCACACCAAAGGCCGCAGCGCTGCGCAGGATGGCGCCGACGTTGCCGGCGTCCTGCAAACGGTCCAGCACCACGCTGGCTGCGTCGGGCAGCAGCGCGGGCGCTGCGGGTAGGGTGAACTCGGCGCCCAGCAGCGCGGGGGATTCGAGCGTGCTGAGTGGTTTGAACAGCTCGGCCGGCACCACCAGGGCCTTGGCGGCACCTTCGGCCAGGGCGAGCAGCTCGGGGCGCGCGGCGGCAGCTTCGGTCAGCACGACGAGGCTGGGCGTCCAGCCCCGCTGGCGCGCGGCGCGCAGCAGGTGGTCGCCCTCGACCCACAGGCTGCCGAGCTTGCGATAGGCGCTGGCGTCACCCGCGAGCTTGCGCAGGCGCACGAGGTTGGGGTTGTCGCGCGAGCTGACGTGGATGGGGTTCATCGCTTGGGCTCCCGTGCTGACTCTCTCACCGGCGCAAAGCTCAGGCGGTGCCAGGGACTGGGACCATGCTCGCGCAGCGCAGCCAGATGCTCGGGCGTGGGGTAGCCCTTGTGGCCGTCGAAACCATACACCGGATGGCTCTCGTGCATCACCAGGCACTGCCGGTCGCGCGTCACCTTGGCCAGGATGCTGGCCGCTGAGATGGCGGGCACCTTGGCATCGCCCTTGACGATGGCCTCGGCCGGCATGGGCAGCTTGGGCAGTCGGTTGCCGTCCACCTGCACCAGGGTGGGCTTGAGGCGCAGGCCGGCCACCGCCCGTTGCATGGCGAGCAAGGTGGCCTGAAGGATGTTGAGCTGGTCGATCTCGGCCGGGCTGGCCTCGGCGATGCAGAAGCACAGGGCCTTGGCGCGGATCTCGTCGAAGAGCCGCTCGCGCTTGGCCGCCGTGAGCACCTTGGAATCGGCCAGGCCCTGGATGGGCTGCAACTCGTCCAGGATGACCGCAGCCGCCACCACAGGGCCCGCCAGCGGCCCCCGGCCGGCCTCGTCCACCCCAGCCATCAGGCCAGGGCCATCGAGCAGGCCCAGGGCCATTTGCTCAGGCGTGGCCAAGGACTTGCGCGATGGCATGGGCGGCCTGCGTGGCGGTGTCGCGCCGCAGCAGTTCGTGCTGTTGAACAAAGGCCGCGTGCAGGCGCGCGCGGCGCGGTGCATCAGCCAGCAGGCTCTCGGCCTCGCGGACGAGGTTCTCGGGCGTGCAGGCGTCCTGCACCAGCTCGGGGACCAGGAACTCGCGGGCAATGATGTTGGGCAGGCCGATCCAGGGCTGCAGGGCCTTGCCCTTCATGCGCCAGTGGTTGAGGGCATGCAGCTTGTAGGCGATCACCATCGGCCGCTTGAAGAGCGCGGCCTCCAGCGCCGCCGTGCCGCTGGCCACCAGGGTCAGATCGCAGGCGGCCAGCACGGTATGCGACTGGCCATCAACGAGCTGAATGGGCGCGTCTCCCACCAGGGGCTCGACCAGGGGCCGCAAGCCCGGCGCCACCGGCAGCACGAAGCGGCGACCCGGCTGCTGCAGGCGGCGTGCCGCGGCAATCAGTGGGGGCGCGATGTAGCGGATCTCGCTCTTGCGGCTGCCGGGCAGCAGGGCGATCACGGTGTCGTCGGCGGCCAGCCCCAGGGCCGCGCGCGCAGCCTCGCGTGGGGGCTCCATCGGGATCGCATCGGCCAGCGGGTGGCCCACATAGCTGGCCGCAATGCCACCGCGCTGCAGGATCTCGGGCTCCCAAGGGAAGAGGCAGAGCACATGGTCAGCAGCGGCGCGGATCTTCTCGATGCGCTCGGGCCGCCAGGCCCAGATCGAGGGGCAGACGAAGTGCACGGTCTTGAGCCCCGCCGCGCGCAAACGCGCTTCGAGCCCGAAGTTGAAGTCGGGCGCATCGATGCCGATGAACACATCCGGCCGCTCGGCAAGCAACCGGTTGCCCAGCTGCTTGCGAATGGACAGCAGCTCGCGCAGGTTCAGCAGCGCATCCACATAGCCGAACACCGAGAGCTTGCTGCTCGGCCACCAGGCCTCGAAACCCTGGGCCTGCATCTTGGGGCCACCAATGCCCTGGGCCCGCAAGCCCGGCCAGCGGGACTGGAGGCCTTGCAGCAGCAGGCTGGCCAGCAGATCCCCGCTGGCCTCGCCCGCGACCATGCCTAGGCGCGGCTGCATGGGGTCAGCGGACGATGCCGTATTTGGCGGCGGTGACGAAATTCAACAGCACGTCAATGTCGCCATCAGCGACGCCGCCCTCGCTGCCCCGCAACGCCTCGATGGCGGCCTTGGCCTCATCGAGCGAATGCCCGCTGCGGTAGAGCAGCTTGTGCATCTGGCGAATGACGCCGATGCGCTCGGCCGAGAAATCGCGCCGCTTGAGGCCGACAACATTGACGGCCCGCACGGCGAGGGGGTTGCCGTCCACGGTCATGAAGGGCGGCACGTCCTGCGCCACATGGGCCTGGAAGCCGACCATCGCATGGGCGCCAATGCGCATGCGCTGCAGCACGCCGGTGAGGCCGCCCACGGTGGCCCAATCCTCGACGACGACGTGGCCCGCGAGCGTGGCGTTGTTGGCCATCACCACCTGGTTGCCGATCTGCACGTCGTGCGCGACGTGGCAGTAGGCCATGATCCAGTTGTCGTTGCCGATGGTGGTCTCGCCACGGTCCTGGACGGTGCCCACATTGAGCGTGCAGAACTCGCGGATGGTGTTGCGGTCGCCGATGACCAGGGTTGTCGGCTCGCCCGCGTACTTCTTGTCCTGGTTGGCGGCGCCGACGGAGTTGAACTGGAAGATGCGGTTGTCGCGCCCGATCGTGGTGTGCCCCTCGATCACGCAATGCGGCCCGACCGTGGTGCCGGCACCGATCTTCACGTGCGGCCCGATCAGCGTGTAGGCGCCAACCTCGACGCTGTCATGCAGCTCGGCCCCGGGCTCGATGATGGCGGTGGGGTGGATCTTGGACATCTGCCGAGATCAGCCTTCCAAACGGCGCATGGTGCACATCAGCTCAGCCTCGGCCACGACCTGATCACCGACCAGGCCCCGTGCGGCGAACTTGTAGATGCCGGCCTTGCCTCGGCCCAGGGTCACGTCGAGGACGAGTTGGTCGCCCGGCTCGACGGGCCGCTTGAAGCGGGCTGCATCGACACCGGCGAAGTACACGACGGACTTGTCGTCGAGCACGATGTCCATGCTCTCGATGGCCAGCAGCGTAGCGGCCTGGGCCATCGCTTCGAGGATGAGCACGCCGGGCATCACGGGCCGGTGCGGGAAGTGGCCGACGAAGAAGGGCTCATTGATCGAGACGTTCTTGATCGCGCGGATGCGCTCGCCCTTGATCAACTCATCAACCCGGTCCACGAGCAGGAAGGGGTAGCGGTGCGGCAGGCGCTTGAGGATGTCGTGGATGTTCATGGTGCAGGTGTTTTGTTGCTGTGCGGCGCCGCCTCCAGGGTGCGGACGCGATCTCGGAGCTGATGCAGACGCCTCAGGGTGGCAGCGTTCTTTTCCCAGCTGGCATTGTCTTCAAAGGGATAGACGCCGGTGTAGAGGCCCGGCTCGCTGATCGAGCGCGTGATCAAGGTGCAGGCCGAGACATGGACCTTGTCGGCGATGGTCAGGTGCCCCACGATGTTGGCCGCGCCAGCGATGGTGCAGTAGGCCCCGATGCGCGTGCTGCCGGCAATGGCCGTGCAGCCGGCAATGGCGGTGTGGCGACCGATGTGCACGTTGTGGGCGATCTGGATCAGGTTGTCGAGCTTGACGCCGTCTTCGAGCACGGTGTCGCCCAGCGCACCGCGGTCGATACAGGTATTGGCGCCGATCTCGACGTCGTTGCCGATGCGCACGGCGCCCAGCTGCTCGATCTTGACGTAGCCCTCGGGCGACGGCGCAAAGCCAAAGCCATCGGCCCCGATGACGGCGCCGCTATGGACGATGCAACGCTCGCCGATCTGGCAATCGAAGCTGACCACCACCCGAGGCGCCAGCCGCGTGCCGGCGCCGATCTGGGCGTTGCGGCCGACAAAACTGCCGGCTCCGATCTGCACGCCATCACCGATCCGCGCGCCGGACTCGATCACGGCCTGCGGCCCGATGAGCACACCGTCGCCCAGCACGGCATCCTCGGCCACGACGGCACTGGGGTGCACGCCTGTGGCTGCAGCAGGGCGCACGCGTCCAGCCCACCACTGCGTGAGCCGAGCGAAGTAGCGGTAGGGGTCGGGCGTGACGATGGCAGCGCCACGCGCGCGCGCCGCATCCGCCGCCGCAGGCGCCACGATCACGCAGGCCGCTGCCGTGCTGGCCAGTTGGGCTTGGTACTTGGGATTGGCGAGGAAGCTGATGCTCGCGGCATCGGCCACGTCGAGCGGTGCAATGCGCTCGATGCGCGTTTCGGGCGCACCAAACAAATCGCCGCCCAAGGCGGCGATCAGCTCTCCAAGCGTGGCGGGTGCCGGCTTCACGGCACGCGCCTTACTTCTGCGCGTTGAGGGCGTCGAGCACCTTCTTGGTGATGTCGACGCGAGCGCTGAAGTGAATCGCATCCTGCAGGATGAGGTCGTACTTCTCGTTGTCGAAGATCTGCTTGATCACGCGGTTGGCCTTCTCGACCACAGCGGACAGTTCTTCATTGCGACGCTGGGTGACGTCTTCCTGGTACTCGCGGCGCTTGCGCTCAAGGTCGCGCTGCTGCTCCAGGAAATCGCGCTGGCGGCGGCTACGCTCGGCCTCGGACAAGGTCGGGGCGTCCTTCTCCAACTTCTCGGCCGTGGCGCGCAGCTTGTTGTCCAGCCCGACGAGATCCTTCTCGCGCTTGCCGAACTCGGCTTCCAGCTTGGTCTGTGCGGCCTTGGCGAGGTTGGACTCACGCAGCACGCGCTCGCTGTTGACGTAGCCGATCTTCAATTCCTGGGCTTGAACTGCCAGCGCCGGCATGGTCAAGGCTGCAGCCAAGGCAGCCACTTTCACAAACTTGCTGATCATCAGAATGCAGTCCCGACTTGGAATTGGAAACGTTCGATTCTATCGCCCGGCTGCTTGCGGATCGGCGTGCCATAGCTGAGGCGCAGCGGGCCCATGGGCGAGATCCAGGAGATGCCGACACCGGCCGAGGCCCGAATGCTGTCGGTAGTGATCTTATCTTTCGGGCCCCAGATGTTGCCGGCATCGGCGAACAGGAAGAGGCGGAAGCTCTTGTCATTGCCCGAGCCCGGCACGGGCAGGTAGAGCTCGGCATTGATGTTGGCGCGGCGGTTGCCGCCAAAGTAGGCGCCGTTGATGTCCACCGGGCCGAGCGAGCCGGACTCGAACACGCGCACCGAGCCCAGACCACCCCCGTAGAAGTGCTTGAAGATCGGGTACGGGCGGCCGCCCAGGCCGAAGCCCCAGCCCAACTCGCTGTTCACGCCCAGCGAGATCTTGTTGGTGATGTCGATGTACTGCTGCAGTTGGACGTTGGCGCGCCCGAAGCGGGCATCACCCAGCGGGGAGAGTTCGACGTTGACGCGCTTGAAGCTGCCCTTGGTCGGGGTGATGACGCTGTCACGCGTGTCGCGCGACCAGCCAATGGTCAGCGGCACGGAGTCGCTCTTCTCGCCGAACTGCTGGCGGTAGAGGAAGTAGCTGTTGGGCAGGCCGCGCGTCGTGGTGATCTTGGTCTGCTCGTAGCCGATACCGAAGAAGACGGTGTCGTCCTCAGAGTAGGGCACACCAAAGCGCAAGGCGCCGCCCTGGGTGATGAACTCGAAGGGGTCGCCGAGCGTGTTGTAGGGCTTGTTGGTGCGGTAGAAGGCTTCGATGGAGCGCGAGACGCCGTCCACCGTGAAGTACGGGTCCACGGTGCTGACCTGGAACACGCGGCCGGTGCGCGCGGTCGAGATGTCAACGCCCAGGTAGTGGCCGGAGCCGAACACGTTGTCCTGCCGCAGCGAGCCCTGGAAGGACAGCTTGGTGTAGCTGGAGTAGCCAGCACCCACGCTGATGGAGCCGGTCGGGTTCTCGACCACGGTCAACACCAGGTCAACCTGGTCAGGTGCGCCGGGCACCTCCTGGGTCTCGATGTTGACTTCCTTCTCCTTGAAGTAGCCGAGACGCTCGACCCGCTTCTGGGAGGCCTTGATCTTTTCGCCGTCGTACCAGGCGGACTCGAACTGGCGGAACTCGCGGCGGATGACTTCGTCCCGCGTGCGGGTGTTGCCCGAGATGATGACCTTGCGCACGTAGACGCGTCGGTTCGGCTCGCCCACCAGGGTGATCACGGCCTGGGCGTTGGCTCGGTCGATCTCGGGCCGGCTGTCGGCGCGGGCGAAGGCGTAGCCGAAGCCGCCGTAGTAGTCGGTGAAGGCCCGCGTGGTCTGCACGACCAGCTCGCCGTTGTAGGACTGGCCGGGCTTGAGCTTGATGAGGTGCTTGAACTCGTCCTCGCGCCCGAGGTAGTCGCCCTCCAGCTTCACGCCGGTGACCGTGTAAGGCTGGCCCTCACTCACGGTGATGGCGATGCTGATGTTCTGTTTGTCGGGCGAGATCGTGACCTGGGTCGAGGTGACGGCGAACTCCAGGTAGCCACGATTGCGGTAGTAGCTTCCGAGGGTTTCCAGGTCGGCGTTGAGCTTGGCGCGCGAGTAGCGGTCGGTCTTGGTGTACCAGGTCAGCCAGCCGGAGGTGGTCTGCTCGAAGAGACCCAGCAGGGTGCTCTCGGAGAACACCTTGTTGCCGACGATGCGGATGTCCTTGATGCGGGCCGGTTCGCCTTCGGTCACGTTGAAGCTGACGTTGACGCGGTTGCGCTCGATCGGGGTGATCGTCGTCGTCACCTCAGCGCCGTAGAGGCTGCGGGTCAGGTACTGGCGCTTGAGCTCCTGCTCGGCGCGGTCGGCCAAGGCCTTGTCGAAAGGCTTGCCTTCGCCGATGCCCACGTCCTTCAGCGACTTGGTCAGCGCCTCGTTGTCGAACTCCTTGAGCCCGACATAGGTCACGTTGGCGATGATGGGGCGCTCGTCAATGATCACCACGACGGAGCTGCCGTCGATGTTGATCTTGACGTCCTTGAAGAGGCCCGTGGCGAACAGGGCGCGCAGTGCGGCGGCGCCCTTTTCGTCGTTGTAGGTGTCGCCGATGCGGAAGGGCAGCGAGGCGAAGACGGTGCCGGGGTCGGTGCGCTGCAGGCCCTCGACGCGGATGTCTTTGAGCACGAAGGGATCGACGGCCCAGGCCGAGCTCGCATGGAGCAGCAGGCCGGCAAGTGTCAACGTCAGGAAAGTGGGGCGCAGACGCGCTCCGAAGCGAACAGGAGAGGACATCGATCAGTGCCAGCCCGCTAGGCGGGCCACGTCGTTGGAAAGGGCCAAGGCCATCATCAGCATCAGGATCAGCGCGCCGACGCGCTGGAGTTGCTGCTGCCACCATTCGGAGACGGGGCGGCCACTCAGACCCTCGAAAAGATGATACATGAGGTGTCCGCCATCGAGCATTGGCAGCGGGAGCAGGTTCAGCACCGCCAGGCTCAGGGAGATCTTGCCCAGGTAGTCGAAGAACGGCGCGAGGCCGGCACGCGCGGACTGGCCCGCATATTCGGCAATCGACAGCGGGCCGCTGAGGTTCTTGACCGAGGCTTCGCCGACCAGCATGCGCCCGATCATGCGGACCGTGAGCACGGCCAGGTTCCAGCTGTCCTGCGCGCCTTTGGCGACGCCGTCCAGCAGACCGTAGCTGACGCTGACACGCTCCGGTGCCGCGCCAATGCCGATCTCCAGCCGGGCAAACCGCTGGCCGTTCTCGGTCACCGCACGGGGCGTGGCGCCGAGCTCCAGCACCTGGCCGTGGCGCTCGATGCGCAGCAGCAGCGACTGGGGCGCCACGTCATCGATGGGTGCGGCCCGGATCAGGCTGCGCAGTTGCCCGGCGTCTTCGACGGCCCGGCCGTTGATGGCCAGCACACGGTCACCCGGCTGCAAGCCAGCCTGGGCGCCGGGGCCTTCCGGCTTGACGCTGCTCACCAGCGGCGCGGCGTAGGGCAGGATCCCGACCGACTGCAGCACGCGCGCGCCGATCGAGGCGTCGGCGGGGGCTGTCATGTCCAGGTGCAACCGGCGCTCACCGCGCCCCTGGCCATCCGTCACGTTGAGGTAGAGGTCCTCACGAAGCGCCTGGGCACGGGCCACAGCGTCCAGCAGTTCGGGCAGGCCGCGCACCTCATCCCAGCTTTGACCGTCGGAAGAAACGGCATGCACCCAGTCGCCCGACCGGATGCCCGCCCGCTCAGCCGCTGTGGCGGGCACAGGCGTGCCGAGCACGGCCTTGGGCACGTCGGCGCCCATCCAGGCGACGAGGGTGAACATCAGGATGGCGACCAACCAGTTCACCACCGGCCCGGCCGCAACGATGGCGGCGCGCTGCCGCAGCGGGCGTTGGTTGAAGGCATGCTGGCGCTCGGTAGGGCTGACGGGGCCATCGCGCTCGTCGAGCATGCGCACATAGCCACCCAACGGCAGCATGGCGAGCGTGAACTCCGTGCCGTCGCGCCCGACGCGGCGCCACAGCACGCGCCCGAATCCGACCGAGAAGCGCAGCACCTTGACGCCGCAAGCCCGCGCCATGCGGAAGTGCCCCCACTCATGCACGGCGATCAGGAAGGCGACCGCGAGCAAAAAGGGTGGCAGGTCGGCCGGGCTCATAGCAACTCGCGCGCCTTGGTGCGGGCCCGGGCGTCCAGGTCGAGCAAGGCCTCGATGCTGCCGCAGTCGCCGGGCACGATGCTGTCCAGGCAGGCGCGGTTCAGCGCATGGATGCGGTCGAAGCGCAGCCGGCCGCTCAGGAAGGCCTCGACCGCCACTTCATTGGCCGCGTTCAACACGGCGGTACTGCCCTCAGCGGCGCGCAGCGCCTGCCAGGACAGATGCAAGCCGGGAAAGCGGCGCTCGTCGGCCTCTTCAAAACTGAGTGCGGGCGTGCTGAGCAGGTCGAGCCGGCTGGCGCCAGACTCGACACGCTCAGGGAAAGACAGCCCATAGGCGATGGGCACCCGCATATCGGGCGTGCCCAGTTGCGCCAGCACCGACTGGTCGCGGCAGACCACCATCGAGTGGATGATGCTCTGCGGGTGGATCAGCACCTTGATCTGCTCGGGCGCAAGACCGAAGAGCCAGCGCGCCTCGATGACTTCGAGCGCCTTGTTCATCATGGTGGCCGAGTCCACCGAAATCTTGCGGCCCATGACCCAATTCGGGTGGGCGCAGGCTTGGTCGGGCGTCACGTCGCCCAGGGTTGCCGGGTCGCGGGTGCGGAAGGGCCCACCCGATGCGGTGAGCACGATGTGGTCGATGCGCGCGTGCCAGGTGCTGCGATCTTCCGGCAGGCACTGGAAGATGGCCGAGTGCTCGCTGTCGATGGGCAGCAAGGTGGCGCCGCCCTCCTCCACCGCGCGCATGAAGAGCGCGCCCCCGAGCACGATGGCCTCCTTGTTGGCCAGCAGCAGGCGCTTGCCGGCGCGTGCGGCGGCCATGGCAGGCGCCAGGCCGGCAGCGCCGACGATGGCGGCCATCACCGTGTCCACCTCGGGGTGTGCAGCGACCTCGGCCAGCGCCTCAGCGCCGTCCAGCACCTCGGTCGCGCAGCCAGCCTCTCGCAACTGCGCACGCAGTTGCGCGGCTGCCGCACGGTCGGGCATCACGGCAAAACGCGGGCGCCAGGTCAGGCACTGTGCGGCCAGCGCATCGACGCGGCTCATGGCCGACAGCGCGACGACCTCGTAGCGATCCGGGTGCCGGGCGATCACGTCCAGCGTGTTGACGCCGATGGAGCCAGTGGACCCCAGCACGCAGACGCGTTGCAGGGAACTCATGCGTGGCTGGCCAGCGCCAGAGCGAGCGGGAAGACGGGCAGCAGCGCGTCGATGCGATCGAGCACGCCACCATGGCCGGGCAGCAGCCCGCTGCTGTCCTTGGCACCTGCAGCGCGCTTGATCAAGGACTCGAAGAGGTCGCCCACGACGCTCATCGCCGCCAGGAAGAGCACGGCCAAGAGGCTGGTGGCACCCAGTTGCCGCACCAGGCGCGTGTACAGGCTGGCGCTGTCCACCGGCAGGCGCACGTCAATGATGTGCACCCACACAAAGCCGAGCACCAGCACACCCACCATGCCCGTCCAGACGCCTTCCCAGCTCTTGCCGGGGCTGATGCCGGGCGCCAGCTTGCGCTTGCCGAACGCGCGCCCGCCGGCGTAGGCAGCGATGTCGGCCATCCAGACCAGGCAGAAGATGGAGAGCAGGAAATTGGTGCCCACGGCCTTGGCCTGCACGATGGCGATCCACGCGCCCCACAGCAGCACGGCGCCCAGCGCAATGCGCAGGGCGGGCGCCATGCGCGGCCAGCCCGTCGGGCCCTGGCGCAGGGCCCAGGCGCCACCCAGCACCCAGGCGCCGCCGGCCAGCCACCACACGGCCGGCGGCGGCGCGGTGATGCCCAGGGTCAGCAAGGTCGCCACGCAGGCGCCGCCAAGCAGCACACCCCCCGCCAACGCGCCCGACCCAGGCAGGCCGTTAAGCCTGCACCACTCCCAACCTGCGGCCGCCATCATCAGCACCGTGACCCAGGCGAAGGGCCAGGGCGATGCCGCAAAGATCTCGGGCAGCAGCACCGCCAGCAGCACCACGGCCGTGAGGATGCGGGTCTTGAGCATCAGCTGGCGTCCTTGACGCCGCCAAAGCGCCGGTCGCGGGCGTGGAACTCGGCAATCGCGGCATCGAGTTCCTTCTCGCCGAACTCGGGCCACAGACAGTCGGAGAAGACGAACTCGGTGTACGCCACCTGCCACAGCAGGAAGTTGCTGATGCGCACCTCGCCCCCGGTGCGGATGAAGAGGTCGGGGTCAGGCGCAAAGGCCATGGCCGTGTACTCGGACAGCTTGGCCTCGGTCAGTTCGTCGGCCGGCACGCCAGCGGCAATCGCCTTGCGCGCCGCCTGCACGATGTCCCAGCGGCCGCCGTAGTTGAAGGCGACGGACAGCGTGAGCTTGGTGTTGTGCGCGGTGGCTGACTCGGCTTCGTTCCAGGCCTGGCGCAGCTTGTCGGACACCGATTCGCGGTCGCCAACGATGCGGATGCGCACGCCCAGCTGGCCCATCTTGGCCAGGTAGCGCGACACCGCCGCCAGCACCAGGCCCATCAGGCCCGAGACCTCGTCCTGCGGGCGGCGCCAGTTCTCGCTGGAGAAGGCGAACACGGTGAGGTACTCGACCTTGCGGTCGATGCAGGCCTGAACGACCTTGACCAGCGCGTCCACGCCCTGCTTGTGGCCGAAGAAGCGCGGCAGAAAGCGCTTCTTGGCCCAGCGGCCATTGCCGTCCATGACCACCGCGATGTGACGCGGCGGCGTGAGCTGTTCGGAGCCCGGCACGGTCGTGCTGCCGCGCATCAAACGGCGAGGATCTCGGCTTCCTTGGCCGCGATCAGCTTGTCGATCTCGGTGATGACCCGGTCGGTCAGCTTCTGGACTTCATCAAGGCTGCGGCGCTCTTCGTCTTCGCCGATTTCCTTGTCCTTCAGCAGCTTCTTGGCTTGGTCGTTGGCGTCACGGCGCAGATTGCGCACAGCCACCTTGGCGTCTTCGCCCGCATTGCGCACGACCTTGGTCAGGTCCTTGCGGCGCTCTTCGGTCAGCGGCGGCATCGGCACGCGGATCAGGTCGCCCTGGGCCGAGGGGTTGAGGCCGAGGTCGCTCTCGCGGATGGCCTTCTCGATCTTGGCGCCCATACCCTTTTCCCAGGGCTGGACGGAGATGGTGCGGGCATCTAGCAGGCTGACGTTGGCGACCTGCGAAATCGGCACCGGCGAGCCGTAGTAGTCGACATGCACCTGGTCCAGGATGCCGGGGTGAGCACGCCCGGTGCGGATCTTGTGCAGCTCGTTCTTGAGGGCCTCGACCGACTTGGCCATGCGGCCCTCGGCGTTCTTCTTGATGTCAGCAGTGCTCATCGCAGTTCTCTCGTCAAACGTGGACCAGGGTGCCTTCGTCTTCACCCTGCACGACGCGCTTGAGCGCGCCAGCCTTGAAGATACTGAACACCTTGATCGGCAGCTTTTGGTCACGGCAGAGCGCAAACGCGGCGCCGTCCATCACCTGCAGGTTCTTGGAAATGGCTTCGTCGAAAGTGATGCTGGCGTAGCGCGTGGCGCTGGGGTCCTTCTTGGGGTCGGCCGTGTAGACACCGTCCACCTTGGTGGCCTTGAGCACGATCTGGGCGCCCACCTCGGCCCCGCGCAGGGCGGCGGCCGTATCGGTGGTGAAGAAGGGGTTGCCGGTGCCAGCGGCGAAGACGACGACCTTGCCCTCTTCGAGGTACTGCAGGGCCTTGGGGCGCACATAGGGCTCAACCACCTGCTCGATACCGATGGCGCTCATCACGCGGGCCGTCATGCCCTCCTGGCGCATGGTGTCAGCCAGCGCGAGCGAGTTCATCACCGTGGCCAGCATGCCCATGTAGTCAGCCGTCGCGCGGTCCATGCCGACCGAACCGCCAGCCACGCCGCGGAAGATGTTGCCGCCGCCAATCACGACGGCCACTTCCACGCCCAGCTCGGTCACCTCACGGACCTCTTGCACCATGCGCACGATGGTGGCTCGGTTGATGCCATAGGCGTCGTCGCCCATCAGGGCTTCGCCGGAGAGTTTGAGCAGGATGCGTTTGTACGCGGGCATGGATTCCTCGGGTGTGACAGTCGGCGAAACGGGCAGAAGTTTAAAGGGCGCCTCGGTGGTGTGCCGGGCGCCCTTGCAAGGAGTCAAGGATCTTTACTGACCCTTGGCGGCGGCCACCTGGGCAGCCACCTCGGCGGCAAAGTCGTCTTGCTTCTTCTCGATGCCTTCACCCACCACGTAGAGGGTGAAGTGCTTCACCGTGGTGGCCTTTTGCTTGAGCATCTGGCCCACGGTCTGCTTGCCGTCGGCAGCCTTGACGAAGACTTGGTCAAGCAGCGAGACCTCCTTGAGGAACTTCTGCACCGAGCCTTCCACCATCTTGGCAACGATGTCGGCCGGCTTGCCGGACTCGGCAGCCTTCTGTTCGGCCAGCGAGCGCTCCTTGGCGATCAGCTCGGCCGACACGCCCGAGGCGTCGATGGCCTGGACACGGGTGCCCTTGGTCGAAGCGGCAATTTGCATGGCCACGTCCTTGGCGGCGACATCGTCACCAGCGTACTCGACCAGCACGCCAATGCCCGTGCCGTGCAGGTACTGGGCCAGGGTGGTGTTGGCGTAGCGGTGGAAGCGGCGGATGCTCATGTTCTCGCCGATCTTGCCAACCAGACCCTTGCGCACGTCCTCAACGGTCGGGCCAAAGCCTTCTTGGCTCAGCGGCAGGGCCGACAGCGCAGCCACGTCGGCGGGGTTGTGCTCGGCCACCAGACCAGCCAGTGCGCCCACGAAGGCCTTGAAAGCGTCGTTCTTGGAGACGAAGTCAGTCTCGCAGTTGACCTCGATCAGCGCGCCGTTGCCGCCGACGACGGCCGAAGCCACCATGCCTTCGGCGGTGATGCGCGACGCGGCCTTGCCGGCCTTGTTGCCCAGCTTGACGCGCAGGATCTCTTCCGCGCGGGTCAGGTCGCCCTCCGCCTCGGTCAGCGCCTTCTTGCACTCCATCATCGGGGCGTCGGTGCGGGCGCGCAGCTCGGCCACCATGCTTGCGGTGATTGCAGCCATGTGTCTCTCTCCAGGGGAATCAGGTTGGACAAAAGGGGCTTTCTCAAGCCCCTTTTTGATGGTGAGGGGAAGGGCTCAGGCCTCTTCGGAGACCTCGACGTACTCTTCGCCAGCCGGGGCCACGGCCGCCAGCACGTCGGCGGTAGCGTTGGCCTTGCCTTCGAGCACGGCATCAGCGATGGCGCGGGCGTAGAGGGCCACGGCCTTGGCCGAGTCGTCGTTGCCGGGGATCACGTAGTCGATGCCCAGGGGCGAGTGGTTGGTGTCCACCACGCCGATGACGGGGATGCCGAGCTTCTTGGCTTCAGCCACGGCGATCTTGTGATAGCCGACGTCGATCACGAAGATGGCATCAGGCAGCGCGCTCATGTCCTGGATGCCGCCGATGTTCTTTTCGAGCTTGGCGACTTCGCGTTGGAACATCAGGGCTTCCTTCTTGATCGCGGGCTGGGTGCCGGCGTCGATCTGGGCCTGCATGTCCTTCAGGTTCTTCAGCGAGGTCTTGACCGTCTTGAAGTTGGTCAGCATGCCGCCCAGCCAGCGCTGGTCCACAAAAGGCATGCCGGCGCGCTGGGCTTCAGCGGCGATCACCTCACGGGCCTGGCGCTTGGTGCCGACCATCAGGATGGTGCCGCGCTTGGCCGCGAGTTGGCGGATGAACTTGGTGGCCTCGTTGAACGCGGGCAGCGTCTTCTCGAGGTTGATGATGTGGATCTTGTTGCGATGGCCGTAGATATACGGGGCCATCTTGGGATTCCAGAAGCGGGTTTGGTGGCCGAAATGGACGCCGGCTTCCAGCATCTCGCGCATCGTGACAGACATGGGTCTTCTCCGAAGGTTGGTTCTAAAATCCGGCCCGAATCGCATGCCTAGCAGACCCATTCAAGGCCTGCAGCAACGACGACACCTTTGGGGGCCGGTTTGCGATTTCGCTGCCCCGACTGAGACAGCGGCTTGACCAGAGGATGCACCCCCGGCAAAACCCGCAGAGTATACACAGAAGATGACGCGCCAGCGGCCCGCCCCTCCCCCTTTCGAACTCGCCCACGCCTTCGAACGCCTCCATCAGCGCCCTCACCTCGGCCAGGCCGGCTTGGCGCGCCTGCCCGCGCCATGAGCGGCGCCCTCGCAAGCGGCCAGCGCGTGGCCGTGGTGGGCGCGGGTCTGGCGGGCGTCTGCACAGCCTGGGAGCTGGCGCAACGGGGCTGCGCGGTCACGGTCTTCGAGCGCAGCGGCAGCATCGCGGAACGCGCCAGCTTTGCCGGCGCAGCCGTCACCTTGCCGGCGGCGCCCGGCCTGCTGCCGGCGCAGCCCAAGAGCTCGCTGGCCTGGCGTTGGCAGCAATGGCGCGCCAACCGGCAGGGCTCGGGCGGCTTCCCCGCCGCGTGGACGGCCCTCAGCCTCGCCGGCCTGGAGACGCTGGCGAGCTTGCGACGCGAGCTGAGCCTGGAGGACGAATCCCACCCCGGTTTGCTGGTGCTGGCGGCATCGAGCAGCGAACACAAAGCGCTGGAGGCCCATGCCTCGGCGTGGGCCGAACTGGGCGTCGCCGCCACCTGGCTGAATGCCGAATCCGCACGCCGGCTCGAACCGGGCCTGGCCCGCGATGCCAAGCTCGCAGGCGCCCTCGCCGTGGCGGCGGCCGGTGCCGGCAATGGCCGCCTGTTTGCACAAGCCCTGCGCGGCCACGCGCAGCGCGCGGGCGTGAACTTCCGCTTCCACACCACGGTCGAAGGCCTGGCTGGCGGCACACCGGTCCAACTCCGCCACCGATACGACCCGCCACCAGAGCCCGCGACGGGCGTGCGCCAGCGCCGGGACGCCGCCGACACGCTGTCCGCACCGCCGGGCGAGCAAGTCGAAGACTTTGAGGCCGTGGTGCTGTGCGCCGGCAGCGAGGGTCTGCGCCTCGCGGGCCTGACCACGCCCATGGCACTGTGGCGCGAACTGTCGGTCACCTTGCCCCTCAGGGTGCTGGAGGCGCACCCGGAGCTGGGGCCGCAATCGGCGGTGATCGATGCCGCGCGTGGCTGTGCGATCGCGCGCATCGGGCAGCGCGTTCGCGTGGCGGGCCGGCACGCGCTGGTGAGTGCCTCCGAGCGCGCGCCCGGCCCTGAGGACTTTGAACTGCTGCACCGCGCACTGCAGGCCTGGTTTCCCGGCAGCGGTCAGCACGCGCAAGCGGTGCATTGGCACGGTGTCCGCGCGGTCGTGCCCGACGGTGCCCCGCTGCTGGGGCGCACGGCGCAGACGGGCATCTGGCTGCACAACGCAGCCACCGACTGGGGCTGGGGCTTTGCCTGCGGCGCGGCGGCGTATCTGGCCGACAGCATCGTGGGCCGCACGTCAGCCGTTGATGCCGCTGCACTGGACGTCCAGCGCCTGCGCTGAGAAGCTGGGAGCATGCGCGCCCTCCACCCTCCGCTCGAACGCATGCCGCTCTACGGCGCCGCCAGTAGCCGCGCGATTGAACGTCAAAACACCCACCTGCCGCTGATGGAGCGCGCCGGGCTGGCCGTGGCCAAGCTGGCACTGGCGCTGTGGCCGGGCTCGGGTCCCATCTGGGTGGCCTGCGGCCCGGGCAATAACGGCGGGGACGGCCTGGTCGCCGCACGCTGGCTGGCTGCGCATGGTCTGCCGGTGCACGTCTCGCTCAGCGCCGATGCGGGTGCCCTGCCGCCCGACGCTGCGGCAGCGCACGCGCGGGCGCTGGCCGCCGGGCTGCCGATCCATGCCGAGCCCCCGGACACCACCCCTGCGCTCATCGTCGACGCGCTGTTGGGACTGGGTCTGTCGCGGCCGCCGGCCGGGGCGGTGGCGGCCAGCCTGCACGGCGTAGCCAAGTTTGCTGCCCAAGGCGCGCGCGTGCTGGCGGTGGACCTGCCCAGCGGACTGATGGCCGACACCGGCACGGCGCTGGGCGAGCACACGGTGCGCGCCGACCACACCTTGAGTCTGTTGACGCTGAAGCCCGGCCTCTTCACCGGCGCAGGCCGCGCGCACGCCGGTCAGGTCTGGTTTGACGACCTGGACGTGAGCCCCCCCGGCGCCCATCACCCGGCGGACGCCGAGCTGCTGGGCGACGACGCGCTGCGCCCCATGCCGCGCGATGCCACGGCCCACAAGGGCAGCCAAGGCAGTGTGCGCGTGGTGGGTGGTGCGGCGGGCATGGAAGGCGCCGCACGCCTGGCCGCCCGCGCGGCGCTGGCGGCCGGGGCGGGACGCGTTTACCTGGACGCACTGTCCAATGCGCCCGGCCCGGCCGACCCAGCCTGGCCCGAACTGATGCGCGCTGGCGCCGAGCCCGCCGTGGCGCAGCCCGGCGTCGTCACGCTCGCAGGCTGTGGGGGCGGCGCCGCCATCGCCACGCACCTGCCGGGCCTGCTTGCGCAAGCCGCGCGGCTGGTGCTGGATGCCGATGCCCTGAACGCAGTGGCCGGTTCAGCCGCTTTGACCTCGGCCCTGCAGGCTCGCACGCAGCCCACGGTACTCACGCCCCATCCGCTGGAGGCCGCACGCCTGCTCGGTTGCACGGTGCCGGAGATACAGGCCGACCGCCTGCGTGCCGCACAGAACCTGGCCGAGCGCTATGGCTGCAGCGTGGTCCTGAAAGGCTCGGGCAGCGTGATCGCATCGCCGGGCCACCGCTTGGGCGTTTGCCCGCGCGGCAGCGCAGCCTTGGCCAGCGCCGGCACGGGAGACGTACTGGCTGGCTGGCTGGCCGGCTTGTGGGCACCGGAGCCCGAGGCGGACCTGCATGCACTGTGCGGCAGGGCCGTCAGCCAGCACGGTGCTGCGGGCGAGGCACTGCCCCTGCGTGCCTCGACCCTGATCGAGCGCCTGTCAGCGACGCTTGGCGCCGCGTGATGCGGCCTTGGCTGCGGCCCGGTCCGCAGTCTTGCCGCTGGCCTTCCTGGTGTCGCTGCCAGCAGCGCTCTTCGCTGCACTCTTGGACGCTCGCTTGGCCGCCTGTTTGGCGGCCCTTACCGGATTGGCCTCCGCGGCGGCCTTGCGCTGCTGCTTGACGGCCCGGTCGACGCGGCGCACCTCGTCCAGCGCCTCGACAGCGCTGATCGGTTCGCGTGCCGCATCGCCCCGCGCCGGCCGCGTCGCGCCGGCCTTCTTGCGCCCCGCGCGCTCCACGGCCTGTTTGGCCGCAGCGCGCCCTGGGTCAACTTCCTTGACGAGACGGAAATCGATCTTGCGGCCGTCCAGATCGACCCGGCTGACCTGCACCCGGACCTTGGTGCCTACCGCGTAGCGGATGCCCGTGCGCTCACCGCGCAGCTCCTGACGCACCTCGTCAAAGTGGTAGTACTCGCCACCCAGCTCGGAGATGTGCACCAGGCCTTCGACGTAGAGCTCGCTCAGCTGCACGAAGAGGCCGAAGCTGGCGACCGAGGACACAGTGCCCGCGAATTCCTCACCCAGGCGTTCACGCATGAAGCGGCACTTGAGCCAGGCCTCGACGTCCCGGCTGGCTTCGTCGGCACGGCGCTCGTTGGCGCTGCAATGCGCGCCCACCACTTCCCAGCGCTCGGCTTCATTGCGGGCCTTGGCGGGGTCGGGCGGCGCAGGGCGGCCCGGACGCTTCTCGACCTTGGCCGCCGTCATCTTGTGAGCATCAAGCAGATAGCGCTTCTCGCCCAGCAAGGCCTTGATCACGCGGTGCACCAGCAGGTCCGGGTAGCGGCGGATGGGGCTGGTGAAGTGGGTGTAGGCCGGATAGGCCAGACCGAAGTGGCCGGAGTTGGTGCCGGTGTAGATCGCCTGCTGCATGGAGCGCAGCAGCATGGTGTGGATCTGCGCCGCGTCGGGCCGACCCTTGGTGGCCTGGGCCAGGGACTGGAACTCGCGCGGGTGCGGGTCGTCGCTGACACCGAGGCCGATGCCCAGGGCCCGCAGATAGGCCTGCAGCGCGGCACGCTTTTCGGGCGTTGGGCCCTCGTGCACGCGGTAGAGCGATGCGTGCTTGTGCGTCGCGATGAAGTCGGCCGCGCAGACGTTGGCAGCCAGCATGGCTTCCTCGATCAAGCGGTGGGCGTCGTTGCGCGTGCGCGGCACGATGCGTTCGATGCGGCCGTTGTCGTCACAGACGATCTGGGTCTCGGTGGTCTCGAAGTCGATCGCACCACGCCGCTGGCGCTCGGCCAGCAAGGCGCGGAAGACTTCATGCAGATGCACCAGGTGCCCCACCAACGTCCGGCGCTTGGCAGCCTCAGGGCCATGCGTATTGCCCAGGATGGCCGCGACCTCGTTGTAGGTGAAGCGCGCGTGCGAGTGCATCACGGCCGGGTAGAACTGGTAGGCCGTGACAGTGCCGTCCTTGGTGACGAGCATGTCGCAGACCATGCAGAGCCGGTCCTCGCCCGGGTTGAGCGAGCACAGGCCGTTGGAGAGCTTCTCCGGCAGCATCGGGATCACGCGGCGCGGGAAGTACACCGAAGTGGCGCGTTCGTAGGCGTCTTCGTCGAGCGCATCGCCGGGCTTGACGTAGTGGCTCACGTCGGCGATCGCGACCAGCAAACGCCAGCCCTCAACGGCCTGCTTGCCTCGGCCCTGCTTGTAGGGCTCGCAGTAAACGGCGTCGTCAAAGTCGCGGGCGTCCTCGCCATCGATGGTGACGAGGGGCACGTCACGCAGGTCCACGCGCTGCTTGAGGTCTGCCGCGCGCAAGCGGTCGGGCAGCTTGGCGGCCTGGGCCAGCGTGGCGGCGCTGAAGCTGTGCGGCACGTCGTACTTGCGCACCGCGATCTCGATCTCCATGCCCGGGTCGTCGATCTCGCCCAGCACCTCGACCACACGGCCCACGGGCTGCGAATAGAGCGTCGGCGGCTCGGTCAACTCCACCGCCACCACCTGGCCGGCAGTGGCATTGGCGATGCCGTTCTTGGGTACGAGGATGTCCTGACCCATGCGCCGGTCCTCCGGCGCCACCAGCCACACGCCGCTCTCCAGCAGCAGGCGGCCGATGATGGGACGCTTCTTGCGCTCGAGGATCTCGAGCACCTTGCCCTCGGGCCGGCCGCGCTTGTCGAGCCGCTGCACGCGCACCCGCAATCGGTCGCCGTGCATCACGGCATGCACTTCCTGCGGCGGCAGGTAAACGTCGGGCGAGCCGTCGTCGGGAATCAGGAAACCGTGGCCGTCTCGATGCCCTTGCAGGACACCCTCGACTTCACCCATGGGGCCGGGACTTGCCGGCTTGATCGTCTTTGAATTCTTCAATGGTTCTGTGCTATAGTCTTTGTCTTCCTGAGACGGCCAGAGAACTTGAATCAAGTTGACTGGTCACCTTGCCCAGGTGGCGGAATTGGTAGACGCACTAGTTTCAGGTACTAGCGGGTAACTCCGTGGAGGTTCGAGTCCTCTCCTGGGCACCAAAATTCAACAAAAGCCGGCCACAAGCCGGCTTTTGTCATTCTGGGCCCAAGAGCTGACCGAGTGGACGGCATCCTGGGGCCATCGCTCCGGCACTCGAAGGGCTCGCAGCCTTGCTCCGAGCCGGTGGCGCTCAAACCGAAAACTTCCTCGCCAAAGCCTCGGGGCCCATGCCGTCGTACTCTTCGAACGGCTGGTGGATCCAAGGTGAGGTTTCCAGCATTTCGCAGTAGTAGTCCGGCGTGTAGGCCGAGACCTTCTTGGTCCAGATCACGGCGGAGCGCAGCTCCTGGATCGCAGGCATGCCGCGCAAGCGTTCGACCACAGCCTTGAGCGTGATGCCGGAGTCGGCCAAATCGTCGATCAGCAGCACCTTGCCGCCCAGTTCGCCGGAGGGCATAGTGATGTACTTGGCGATATCGAGCCGGCCCTGGATGGTGCCCGCTTCAGCACGGTAGGAGCTGGTGGACATGATGCCCAGCGGCTTGTCGAAGACGCGCGAGAGCACGTCCCCTGGCCGCATGCCGCCCCGCGCCAGGCACAGGATCTGGTCGAACTTCCAGCCCGAGGCATGCACCTTCAGCGCCAGCCGCTCGATCAACAGGTGGTACTCGTCCCAGGACACATAGAGGTGCTTGCCATCATCGGTGAGCATCACAGCTTCTCCTTAGCGAGCGGCAAGTATCAGGCCGAATAGGGGTGATGCAGGACGATGGTGTGGTCGCGGTCGGGGCTGGTGGACACCACGTGGATGGGCACACCCGTCACTTCCTCGATGCGCTGGAGATAGCGCCGCGCATTGACGGGCAGGCGGTCAAAGTCCGTCACGCCAGCGGTCGGCTCCGACCAGCCGGGCAGGGTCTCGTAGATCGGCTTGCAGCGCGCGATGTCGTCCGCCCCCATGGGCAGCAAGTCCACGATCTCGCCGTCGAGTTCATAGCCGGTGCAGAGCTGCAATTCGGACAAGCCTTCCAGGACGTCGAGCTTGGTGATGCAGAGGCCGGACAAGCCGTTGACCTGCGCAGACCGCTTGAGCAGCGCGGCGTCAAACCAGCCGCAACGGCGCGCACGGCCCGTGGTCACACCCTTCTCCGCACCCACGGTGCTCATGTGGTAGCCGGGCGTGCCCTTCGCTTCCCAATCCAGCTCGGTCGGGAACGGGCCACCGCCCACGCGCGTGCAGTAGGCCTTGGTGATGCCCAGCACGTAGTGCAGCATGCCAGGGCCCACGCCCGAGCCTGCGGCGGCATTGCCGGCCACGCAGTTGCTGGAGGTGACATAGGGGTAGGTGCCGTGATCGATGTCGAGCAAGGTGCCTTGTGCGCCTTCAAAGAGCAGGTTCTCGCCCCGCTTGGAAGCCTCGTTCAACTCGCGCGAGACATCGGCCATCATGGGCTTGAGCAGCTCGGCGTGGCGCATGGCTTCGTCATACACCGGCTGGAACTGCACCTCGCCGTTGGCGATGTAGGGCTTCAGGCCTTCCGGGAATTCGAAGCTGCGCGACCCGAGGAAGCTGGTCAGCACATGGTTGTGCAAGGCCAGCAATTCGCGCAGCTTGGCGGCAAAGCGCTCGGGGAATTTCAGGTCTTGCACGCGCAATGCGCGGCGAGCGATCTTGTCCTCGTAGGACGGACCGATGCCACGGCCGGTGGTGCCGATCTTCTCGGTCCCGCCTTGCTCACGAGCGGCTTCACGGGCCACATCAAGGGCTGCATGGAAGGGCAGGATCAGCGGGCAGGCCTCGGACACACGCAGTCGCGAGCGCACTTCGACGTTGGCCTTCTCCAGCCCTTCGATCTCCTCGAAGAGCTTGGCGGCGGACAGCACCACGCCATTGCCGATGTAGCACTTGACGCCCGGTCGCATGATGCCGCTCGGGATCAGGTGCAGGGCCGTCTTGACGCCATTGATGACGAGGGTGTGGCCGGCGTTGTGGCCGCCCTGGAAGCGCACCACGCCCGAGGCCGTTTCGGTGAGCCAATCGACGAGCTTGCCTTTGCCCTCGTCACCCCACTGGGTGCCCACCACGACCACGTTTCGGCCACGCGCGATTTCGCTGCTGCTGTGCATCTTTTGCTTGCCTGCTAAGAGGGAGTCTGAGTGTCGGGGCCGCGCTAGAGGGGGCGCAGTTCCCAGCCCGAGCCGCCGCGAACCAGTTCGCGGTCACATTCGAATTCATCGCCTTCGTGCTCATGCCCGGGCAGCACGCAAACGACGGTATGGCCCTGCTGCCGCAGGTCGCGCACGGCGGCGCGCAAAGTGGCGTCCTCGCCCCAGGGGGCGCGCACGGCCGCTGCAAACGGCGTCTGGGCTCCCAGCGACACGATGGCCTTGAGATCCAGGCTGAAGCCAACGGCGGGACGCCGCCGGCCGAACACCGCGCCAACTTCGTCGTAGCGGCCTCCGCGCAGGATGGCGTCCGGGCTGCCAGCCGCGTACACACCAAAGCGCACGCCGCTGTAATAGGCGTAGCCGGTGAGGTCGGCCAGGTCGAAGCCAAGCTTCACTTCGGGGTGCACCGCCTCCAGATGCCCGTGCAGCCAGGCGAGGTCAGCGAGTGCCGCGCGGATGAGCGCGTGGTCGGGGAGCAGCGCCTTCGCCTGCTCAAGCACCTCAAGGCCGCCGTACAGACGCGTCAGCGCGCAGAGGGCGTCGCGCGTGGCCGACGGAAGATCGGCCGTCAATTCACGCAAGGTGGTCACATCCTTGGCCGACAGTGCTGCGAGCGCTTCGGGTGACAGTTGCCGACCATCCAGCAAGCCTTGCAGCAGGCGCGCGTCGCCAAGGTCCAGCACCAAACCCTTCAGGCCGGCACGGCGCAGGGCATCGAGCGCCAGATCCTGCACCTCGAGGTCGGCTTCCAGGCCGGCGTGGCCGTAGACCTCGACGCCGAACTGCAGCGGCTCGCGGCTGGTGTGGAAGCCATCAGGCCGCGTGTGCGCCACCGGGCCGCAATAGCAAAGCCGGGTCACGCCCTGGCGGTTCAGCAGGTGCGCGTCGATGCGTGCGGCTTGGGGGGTCATGTCCGCCCGCAGGCCCAGGGTGCGGCCGGAGAGCTGGTCGACCAGCTTGAAGGTCTTGAGCCCGCTGGCATGGCCGGCACCAGACAGCAGGGACTCCAGGTGCTCGATCAGCGGCGGCATGACCAGCTCGCAGCCATAGCTGCGGGCCATGTCGAGCAGTTCGCGGCGGAGTTCCTCTATGCGGCGGGCCTGCGAGGGCAGCACATCGGCAATGTGCTCAGGCAGCAGCCAGGCTGACGACATGGGTAAGCGGGGCGGTTAAAAACGGCATTGTACCGGGGCCGTTTTTCCGGTTTACGGCTTCAGCTCAGTGCGAGCAACAGGGCGATGCCAGCCAGCATGCTGAGCAGCCCGATGAAGCGGATCTGCCCGTCCGTCAGAGCCATCAAGCGCGCGAACAGCTGGCGCCACTGGGCCGGGCTGGCAAAGGGCAGCAATCCCTCCATGACCAGCATGAGGCCCAGCGCCAGCCAGAGACTGTCGCTCGACACGCCTACTTCTTGGCCGGGGCAGCGCCGCCGGTCGGGGCCCCGCGCATGGCCTTGAAGAAGTCACTGCTGGGATCCACCACCATCACATCGCTGCGGTTGCGGAACGAGGCGCGATAGGCCTCCAGCGAGCGATAGAACTGGGCGAACTGAGGGTCGCGGCCAAAGCTCTCGGCGTACAGCGCCGAGGCCTTGGCATCGCCTTCGCCCTTGACCTTCTGGGCGTCGCGGAAGGCCTCGGCCACGATGACTTCGCTCTGGCGATCGGCATCGGCGCGGATCTTTTCACCCTCGGCAGCGCCGGTGGAGCGCAGCTCGTTGGCCACGCGCTTGCGCTCGGACTCCATGCGGCGGTAGACCGACTCGGTGATGCCGGCCGCAAAGTCCACGCGCTTGATGCGCACGTCCACGATCTCGATGCCGAACTGCTTGGCTTCATCGGCCAGACGCTTGCGCACGTCTTGCATGATCTTTTCGCGCTCAGAGGCCAGCACGGCGATCACGGTGCGCTTGGTGATCTCTTCGTTGAACGCGGCCTGCACCACGGGCGCGAGGCGGTTCTCGGCGTTGCGGATGTCGGCATTGCTAGTGCGGATGAACTGACGCGGCTCGGTGATGCGCCACTTGATCAGCCAGTCGATGACCAGGCTCTTCTTCTCGGCCGTGAAGATGGGGCGGGACTCGGGGCTGTCGAGCGTCTGCACGCGGCGATCGAGCATGACCACGTTCTGCAACGGTGGCGGCAGCTTGATCTTGAGCCCGGGCTCGGTGATGACTTCCTTGATCTCGCCCAGGGCGTAGATGACGGCGAACTGGCGCTGATCGACGATGAAGAGCATCGAGCTGGCGACCAGCAGCGCAACGAGGACGCCGGCGATGAGGCTGGTGAAACGGTTCATGGCTTGGGTCTCCGTCGCGGCTCAGCGGCCTTCACGGTCGCGCGTGCGCTGGCCGTCGCGGGAGCGTAGATCTTGGGTCGGTGCGGGATCGGCAACGGCCGGCGCGGCGGGCTGGGGCTGCGACACGGTGACGCTGCCATTGCCCTGCTGCATCAGCTTGTCGAGCGGCAGGTAGAGCAGGTTGGAGCCACTGCGGCTGTCCACCATCACCTTGCTGACGTTCGTGAAGACCTGCTGCATCGTGTCCAGATACAGGCGGTCGCGGGTGACCTGGGGCGCCTTCTGGTACTCGGTGAGCACCGACTTGAAACGCTGCGCATCACCCTCGGCCATCGCCACCACGCGGGACTTGTAGCCCTCGGCTTCTTCACGCAGGCGCGAGGCCTTGCCCTGTGCCTTGGGGATCACGTCGTTGGCATAGGCCTCGGCCTCGTTCTTCAGCTGCTCGCGGTTGGCATTGGCCTTGAGCGCGTCTTCAAACGCGGCCTGCACCTGCTCGGGTGGCTGCACGCTCTGCACGTTGACGTTCTTGACCTGCACGCCCGCCTTCAGCCGGTCGAGTTGAACCTGGATGGACTTGGCCAGCTCGATCGGGATCTGGTCGCGCTGCTCGTAGAGCACCGCGTCCATCTTGCTGCGGCCGACGATCTCGCGCACGGCGGACTCGGCGGCCAGCATCACGGCCTGCTCGGGGTCGCGGTTCTCGTAGAGGAAGTCGCGGGCGTCCTTGACCGTGTACTGCACGGTGAAGCGCACGTCCACGATGTTCTCGTCCTGGGTCAGCATCGAGGAATCACGCAGCCCGGTGGCCGCACCGATGGAGTTGCGACCAACGTCCACCTGCTGCAGGCGCGTGACCGAGACGATCTCATGCTGCTGCATCGGGTAGGGCAGGCGCCACTGGAAGCCCGCCTCCACCGTCTTGCTGTACTTGCCGAACGAGGTGATGACGCCTTGCTGGCCTTCCTGCACGATGAAGAAGCCACTGCCCAGCCAGCCCAGCAGCACCACGCCGGCGATCAGGCCGACACCGATGCCGGCGCCTTTCAGCTCGGGCGGCATGTCACCGCCATTGCCGCGCGGCGCGCCCTTGCCGCCAAAGAGGCCGGCGAACTTGCGCTTGAAGTCGCGGTAAAGCTCGTCCAGGTCGGGCGGGCCGTCCTGACGGCCATTGCTGAGCAGGCGTTGGGCGGCGCGCTGCCACCAGCTGGGAGAAAGTGTGCGGCTCATTCGTGGATGGAGAGTTGAGCTTCGTGGTCGGGGGCGTCGGCGGCTGCCTGCGCGCCTTGCATGGCCTCTGCGATCAAAGCTCGCAGCTCGGCAAGGCCTTCGCCGGTCAGGGCACTGACAAACACGCGCGGCGTGGGCTCGGCAGCTCCGTCGCCGCGCAGCAGTTGATCGACCAGCTCACGCGGGCGCTGGTCCGGGTCCAGGCTGTCCAGCTTGTTGTAGACCAGCAGCTGCGGCAGGTCACCGGCACCGATGTCGTGGAGCACGCGCTGGACTTCGACCATCTGCTCGTCAAGCTGCGGGCTCGCCGCATCGACCACGTGCAGCAGCAGGTCCGCATCGGCGGCTTCCTGCAGGGTCGCCTGGAAGGCCTCGACCAGCTTGTGCGGGAGGTCGCGGATGAAACCCACGGTGTCGGACAGCGACACGCTGGCGCCGGCCTCGCCCAGGTACATGGACCGGGTGGTGGTGTCCAGCGTGGCGAAGAGCTGGTCCGCCGCATAGCTGCGCGCCTTCGTCAAGGCATTGAAGAGCGTGGACTTGCCGGCATTGGTGTAGCCCACCAGGGAGACGCGGAACACACCGCTGCGGCCACGTGCGCGGCGCTGGGTGTTGCGCTGCTTCTGGACGCGCTTGAGGCGCTCCTTCACCTGCTTGATGCGGTCTTCGATCATGCGGCGGTCCAGCTCGATCTGGGCCTCACCGGGGCCGCCGCGCATGCCGATGCCGCCGCTCTGGCGCTCCAGGTGGCTCCAGCGGCGCACCAGGCGCGTGGCCAGGTATTGCAGACGGGCCAGCTCGACTTGCAGCTTGCCCTCGTGGCTCTGCGCGCGGCGGGCAAAGATTTCGAGGATCAGCGCCGTGCGGTCAGCCACCGGGACGCCGAGGGCGCGCTCGAGATTGCGTTGTTGCGCCGGCGAGATGGCCTGGTCGAACAGCACGGTGTGCGCACCATGGGCCTGCACCAGCAGCTTGATCTCATCAACCTTGCCGGAGCCGACGAACAGTGCGGCATCAGGCGCCTGGCGGCGGGCCACGACGCGGGCCACGGGCGAATCGCCGGCAGACTCGGCCAGCAGCGCCAGCTCGTCCAGGGTCTCGTCAAACCCCTGCTTAGCAGCGCGGGAGCTGAAATCGACGCCGACAAGAATGGCGCGCGCCGCCTCGGAGGGCGGCGACGCGGGGTTGACTTCGGGAGCGGCCAAGCGAGATCAGGCGTCCGGGTTCGCGTCGCCCGCGTGGAAGTTGACGGCACGGCCGGGCACGACGGTGGAGATGGCGTGCTTGTAGACCATCTGCGTCACGGTATTGCGCAGCAGGACCACATATTGGTCGAAGGACTCGATATGGCCTTGGAGCTTGATGCCGTTCACGAGGTAGATCGAGACGGGCACGTGCTCTTTGCGCAGCAGGTTGAGAAAGGGATCCTGCAAAAGTTGGCCTTTATTGCTCATCGGTATGCTCCGAGTTTGTGGGTGGGGGGTGGTCGGGTTAGACCTTAACACAGCCCCCAACGCAGTCCATGGTCAGGGCTTTTCGTTGAAGGGATTGGCCTGCGACTTGAACTCGATCTTGAGCGGCGTGCCCACCAGCTTGTAGTGGGCGCGGATGCGGCCCTCCAGGTAGCGGCGGTAGGCCTCGGTGACGCCCTCAAGCGCATTGCCGTGGATCACGACGATGGGCGGGTTCTGCCCGCCTTGGTGGGCGTAGCGCAGCTTGGGGCGCGAGAGCCCGGCGCGCTTGGGCTGCTGGTGCTCCACGGCCTCGTGCACCAGGCGCGTCAGCACCGGCGTGGTCATCTTGCGGTAGGCCGAGGCATAGGCGTCGGCCATGGAGTCCCACAGCTTGCCCAGGCCCTGGCGCTTGAGTGCCGAGATGTGATGCAGGGGTGCGAATTTGAGGAAGGCGAGGCGGTGCTCAATGGAGCGCTCCAGCTGCTCGCGCTGGTAGCTGTCCACCGCGTCCCACTTGTTGACGGCGATCACCACCGCGCGGCCGCTATCCAGCACATAGCCGGCGATGTGGGCGTCCTGATCGGTCACGCCCTGGGTGGCGTCGAGCAGCAGCAGCACCACGTGCGCATCGGCAATGGCCTGCAAGGTCTTGACGACCGAGAACTTCTCGATCGCCTCGAACACCTTGCCCTTGCGGCGCAGGCCGGCGGTGTCGATCAGCTGGAACTTCTGGCCATTGCGCTCGAAGGGCACCGAGATCGCATCGCGGGTGGTGCCAGGCATGTCGAAGGCGATCAGGCGCTCTTCGCCCAGCCAGGTGTTGATCAGCGTGCTCTTGCCCACATTGGGGCGGCCGGCCACGGCGAGGCGGATCACGCCATCCTCGGCGCCGTCTTCGTCGCGCTCGGTGGCGTCAAAGGGCTCCAGCACGGCATCCAGCAAGCTGCGGATGCCCTGGCCGTGGGCGGCCGAGATGGGGTGAGGCTCGCCCATGCCCAGCTCATGGAACTCGGCCAGCAGCGGCGACTCGCTCATGCCCTCGGCCTTGTTCACCGCCAGGTGAACGCGCTTGTTGGCCTGGCGCAGGAAGCGGGCGATGTCCTGGTCCTGGGCCGAGAGGCCGAGGCGCACATCCACGACGAAGACCACCGCATCCGCCTCGGCCACGGCCTGGCGGGTCTGCTTGGCCATCTCTTTCACGATGCCCGTGGTCGAGTCAGGCTCGAAGCCGCCGGTATCGATGACGATGTATTCGTGGTCGCCGAGGCGCCCGTCGCCGTAGTGGCGGTCGCGCGTCAGCCCGGAGAAGTCGGCCACGATGGCATCCCGGCTCTTGGTGAGCCGGTTGAACAGCGTGGATTTGCCAACGTTGGGGCGGCCCACCAGGGCGATGACCGGCTTCATGCCGCCCCCACCCTCATTGAGCCGCCTGGAAGGCGAACACGCCGCCGTTGCGGGTGGCGATCAGGGCGGTGGTGCCGACGCGCGCGGCCGCCACGGCGGGCGAGCCATCGGTGGCCACGCGCTGCACGGTCTTGCCGGTCTCGCGGTCCAGCACATGGACCTGGCCTTCGTAGTCGGCCACCAGCACCTGCTTGCCGATCACGACGGGTTCCACCAGGCGGCGGCGGATGAACTGATCGGCCGACCAGGCAAGGTCGCCATTGCTCAACTTCCAGGCCGAGATGCGGTCCGAAGCGTCGGCGCCCACGATGATTTGAGCATCGCCGCCCACACCCTGGGTGCCGCCCGCATTGCGATTCCACAGCGAGCTGCCCCGCTCGGCATTCACGCAGCCCACGGCGAACTGGAAGGCGCGTGCGCAGATCAGGTCGCCGACGCGCAGCGCGGGCCCGACGAGGTCGGCCAGGCGCTCCACCTCATTGGTGCCGCGCGGCTGGGCGACGGTGGCCTCCCAGCGCAACTGGCCGCTGACGGGGTCCAGCCCCACGAGGCGGGCGCCCTGCCCGGCCACCAGCGTGTCCTTGAAAGCAACCAGCACCCCAGGCTTGGCCAGTGTCAGTGCGTCACCGGCGCGGCGGTATTCCCAGATCTTGCGGCCGTCCAACGCGTCGAAGGCCAGCACCTGGCGGTCAATGGTCAGCACAAAGACGCGCTCACCCGCCACCAGGGGCGGCGCCACCACGGGCGTGGGCAGGGCCTTGGCCCAAAGGCGCTTGCCGCCGTCAAAGGTGATGACTTGGTTGTCGCGGTTGACGACGGCGGCAAAGCGGCCGTCGCTGCCCACGCCGGCCGTCAGCTTGGAGCCGGCGTGGGCACGCCACGCCTCGCGGCCATCGGTCGCGTTCAGCGCGTGCAGGCTGCCGTCGTCGCCCGCCACCACAAAGCGATCGCCGGTCGTGGCAATGCCCAGGGGGAAGTTGACGCTGTCGCCCTTGCTGCTCCAGGCCAGGCGCACGGCGCCGGTGGACGGAATGCCGGCCTCCAGCACTGCGGGCTTGTCTTTGTCCTTGCCGAACAACGAGCAACCGCCCAGCAGGCCCAGGGAGATGGCCAGCGTACCGATGGAAAGAAGTCGCTTCATGCTCGGCTTCCGGTTCATTTCGCCGCCGAGGCAGCTTCCTCAGGCACGGCAACGCCCAGCGTCGCGAGCTTGGCCTCGACGAGGCGGCGGTAGTCCTGGGTCTTCTCAAGACCGGCCAGCGCCTTCTGGAACTGCTCGCGGGCCGCATCGGGCTTGTTCTGCAGCAGGGCCAGGTCGCCCCGGCGGTCGGCCACAAGGGCCGCAAACTCGGTCGCCGTGACACCGTCCAAGGCCTTGGCGGCTTCGTCCAGCTTCTTGGCATCCATCAGCACGCCGGCCAGGCGCAGCCGGGCCAGGTCGCGGTACTCGGGCAGGTTGCCGTGCTCGGCGACCCATTCCAGGTTCTGCTGGGCGGCGTCGGCCTTGCCCTTTTCAAACTGCAGCTTGGCGGCCTGCAAGCCAGCCTGGGCGGTGAAGCCTGTCTTGGCGAAGCGGCTGCGCAGGTCGTTGCTGATGCCGCTCGCCTTGTCCACGTCACCGGCCTGCGCGGCACGCTCGAATTCGTCGTACATCGCGGCCGCCTGGTTGGCCTGGTCGCGCTCGTACCAATTCCAGCCCTGCCAGGCCGCGTAGGAAGCCAGCGCCAGGGTGATCACCCAGGTGATGAGGTTGCCCCAGCGCTTCCAGAACGCCTTGACTTGTTCCAGTTGTTCTTGTTCTTCGAGATCGAGATGAGCGGCCATGGGGAAATGCGTGAGGCATCGGCGCCAGGCGCCGGGACAGGGATTATGCGGGGAGGAGCTCGGCGGCCCAGTCGGCCACGGCGGCAAGCGCTCGGATGGACTGGGCGGCGCCTTCTTCGCGCAGTGGCTTCACGGCCACCTCGCCACGAGCGAGTTCGTCGCCGCCAAAGACGAGGGCGAAGCGGGCGCCCGAGGCGTCGGCCTTCTTGAACTGGCTCTTGAAGCTGCCCCCGCCCGCGTGCATCTGCACCGCCACGCCGGCGGCGCGCAGGGCCTCCAGCGTCGGCAGGATGCGCGGCAGGTCGGCCGGGTCGGGCACGACGGCGTAGGCGTCGACCTGCGGCTCGGCAGCGCCCAAGCCCAGGGTCTCCAGCAGCAGCAAGATGCGCTCGATGCCCAGGCCAAAGCCCACGGCCGGCGCGGCCTTGCCGCCAAGCTGCTCGATCAGGCCGTCATAGCGGCCACCGGCACACACCGTGCCCTGGGCACCGAGCTTGTCGGTGACCCACTCGAAAACGGTGAGGTTGTAGTAGTCCAGCCCACGCACCAGGCGGGGGTTAAGGCGGTAGGCCAGGCCCACAGCGTCGAGTAGCGCGCGCACGCCGTTGAAGTGGGCCAGCGACTCGGGGCCCAGGAAGTCGAGCAGCTTGGGCGCGCCCTCGGCCATGGCTTGCATGGCGGGGTTCTTGGTGTCGAGCACGCGCAGCGGGTTGCTGTGCATGCGGCGCTTGGCCTCGTCGTCGAGCACGTCCTGGTGCTGCTCCAGGTAGGCGATCAGGGCGGCGCGGTGCGCGCGGCGCTCCTCGGGCTGACCCAGGCAGTTGAGCTCCAGCGTCACGTCGCGGCCCTCGACCAGGCCCAGCTCGCGCCACAAGGTGCGCGCCAGCAGGATGACCTCGGCGTCCACATCCGGGCCGGCAAAGCCCAAGGCCTCGACGCCCATCTGGTGGAACTGGCGGTAGCGGCCCTTTTGCGGCCGCTCGTGGCGGAACATGGCCCCGAAGTAATACAGCCGCTTGCCGCCCTCGCGCAGAAAGCTGTGCTCGATCATGGCCCGCACCACGCCGGCCGTGCCCTCGGGGCGCAGGGCGAGGTGGTCGCCGTTCATCTTGTCCTCGAAGGCGTACATCTCCTTCTCGACGATGTCGGTCACCTCACCGATGCCGCGCACGAACAGGGCCGTGGGCTCGACGATGGGCGTGCGCACATTGGCATAGCCATAGCGCTGCAGCACGCTGCGCATCTGGGCTTCAAGACGCTCCCAGCGCGCCGAGTCCGGCGGCAGGATGTCGTTCATGCCCTTCACCGCCTGCAGCGGCTGCAACTTCTTGATCTCGGTCATGGGGTCAGGGTCAGGCGGTCGCCGTCGCGCCGAAGCGCTTCTCGATGTAGTTCTCGACCAGCGCATGGAACTCGCTGGCAATGTTCTCGCCGCGCAGGGTCAGGGCCTTCTCGCCGTCGATGAAGACGGGCGCGGCCGGGGCCTCGCCGGTGCCGGGCAGGCTGATGCCGATGTCGGCATGCTTGCTCTCACCCGGGCCGTTGACGATGCAGCCCATCACGGCCACCTTGAGGTTCTCGACGCCCGGGTACTTGGCCCGCCAGACCGGCATCTGGGCGCGCAGGAAATCGTCGATCTGCTTGGCCAGCTCCTGGAAGGTGGTGCTGGTGGTGCGGCCGCAGCCCGGGCAGGCGGTGACGCTGGGGTTGAAGCTGCGCAGGCCGAGGCTTTGCAGGATCTCGGACGCCACCACCACTTCCTGGGTGCGCGACTCGCCGGGCTGCGGCGTCAGGCTGACGCGGATGGTGTCGCCAATGCCCTCCTGCAGCAGGATGCCGAGCGCCACGCTCGACGCCACCGTGCCCTTGGTTGCCATGCCGGCTTCGGTCAGGCCCAGGTGCAGCGCGTAGTCGCAGCGGCGCGCCAGCTCGCGGTAAACGGCGACCAGGTCGCGCACGCCGCTGACCTTGCAGGAAATGATGATGTTGTCGGGGTTGAGCCCCAGCTCGCGCGCATAGCTGGCCGAGGTGAGCGCGGACTCGACCAAGGCCTGGTACATCACCGACTGCGCGTCCCAGGGCGTGGCGCGGGCGGCGTTCTCGTCCATGAACTGGGCAAGCAGTTCCTGGTCCAGGCTGCCCCAGTTGACGCCGATGCGCACGACCTTGTCGTACTTGCAGGCGGCCTCGACCATCTGCGCGAATTGGCGGTCCTTCTTGTCGCCCTTACCCACGTTGCCGGGGTTGATGCGGTACTTGGACAGGGCCTGCGCCATGGCCGGGTAGTCGGTCAGCAGGCGGTGGCCGTTGTAGTGGAAGTCACCCACCAGGGGCACGTCGATGCCCATGCGATCCAACTGCTCGCGGATGTAGGGCACCTGCTCAGCGGCTTCGGGCGTGTTGACGGTGATGCGCACGATCTCGGAGCCCGCCACGGCCAGCTCCTTGACCTGGATGGCGGTACCGATGGCGTCCACCGTGTCGGTGTTGGTCATCGACTGCACGCGCACCGGCGCATCGCCGCCGATGGTCACGACACGGCTGCCCCAGACCACGCGGGCCTGGCGGCTGCGGCGCGGCGCAGGGGCAGCGCCCGGGATCTCGCGGTTCAAATCGGCAGACATCAATTCAACTCCAGGCGCACCACATCACCCTTGGTCGTGGCCTGCGGATCCACGTCGGCATGGCGCCAGTTCACGCGCGTCACGGGCGCCTTGCCCAGGCGCAGCTTGATGGGGGGCAGCACGTCGAGCGAAACACTTTCGCCCGCGCGCAGGGTCTTGGAAAACTGCAGCTGGCCCTTGGCGTCCACCACCTCGGCCCAGGCCTCCTGGGTGGCGCTGAGGCGCAGCGGCGCAGAGCCTGGGGCGGGCGCCGAGCCCTGGGCGGGCACGGTAGGCGCCGCCGCCACTTTGGCTTCGAGCACCACGGGCTCGGCAACCGGCACCGCACGCAAGGGCGCCGAAGCCACTGGCAACGCCGGCGCAGACGCCACGACCTCGGCGGCATTGACCACCGCGGGCGGCGGCACCAAGGCGCTGCTGGCCGCCACCGGCGCCTCGACCAGTGTCGGGACCGCGCCGGTGGGCGTGGTGTCGGGCTTGGCGCCCGAGCGCCCCGGCCACCACTCGGCCGGGAAGAAATACACGGCCGCAGCCAGCAGCAGGATGAGCGCCGGCCCCCACACCATGGGCTTGGCCAACTGGCTGGCGCCTTCGATGCTGACACCGCGTTCGCGGAAGGGGGTATTCAGGCCGGTCGGCACGTCCAGGGGCTTGTCGCGCCAGGTCGGCATCACCTCCAGCACGGGGCCCGGCTCGATCTTGAGCGCACGGCACATGGACGTGGCCAGCGCCCGCGCGAAGGTGGCGTCGGGCAGGTCGTCCCAGCGGTCCGACTCGATGGCTTCAAGCTTGCTCTGTGGCACCTTGAGCTGCACCGCCAGGGCCGCGATGTGCAAGCCGCGCTGCTGCCGCGCCTGGCGCAGCAGGGCGCCAGCCGTCAGAGTTCCCGCCGAAGTGGTCTGCATGATCCCTCTGCGTGTCAGTCGTCAAACCGGCCCAGGTCGAGCGCCTGGGTTTCGGGGGTGCCGCGATAGCGCTTGTGCAACTGCTCGGCCAGGTCCTCCACCGTGGCCGTGTTGCCCAGACGCCGTTCGATGCGCAGCTGCAACCACAAGCTCTGCGCGTTGGCCAGCTCGGCCGAAGCATTGACACGCTTGACGTAGAAGCGCGCCCGCTCAGCCTCGCCATTGCGGTAAAGCACCTCGGCCAGGTTGACGGCGATGGCCGGGTTGCCGGCATCCAGCTCGAAGGCGCGGCTGAGGCTGCCTTCAGCGGCCTTCATGCGCCCGGAGCGCGCCTCGCACACGCCGCGCGCCAGCAGGCTGCGCTGCGGGGCGCGGTAGCTGGGCTGGGCCAGAGCCTGCTCAAACTGCGCATCGGCCGCAGCCCAGCGCTGCTGCTGGCACAAGAACCAGCCGTAGTTGTGCAGCGCATCCGGGTCGCCAGGGTAGAGCGCCAGGGTGCGGCGGAAGCTCTCCTCGGCCAACTGCGTTTCGCCCATGGCCGCATAGACCAGGCCGCGCAGGATCACGGCCTCGCGCATCTCAGGCTTGATCAGCAGCGCTTGCTTGAGCTCGTCCAGCGCCGTGTTGAACTGCCCACTGGCGAAGTAGCCCTGGGCCAGGTCCATGCGCACATTGGCGCGGCGGTCGCCATCGGTCTGGTCCACCTCGGTGCGCACTTCGCGGTTCTGCGCCGGCGCGCCGCAGGCAACCAAACCGGCAGCGGCACACAGGCTGAGGATCAGAACGGCAAGGCGTGGTGACATGGCTGCAGCTCGGGTTGGCGATCACGAAGGATTGACGGGCGCGCGCACCATCCGCACGTGGACGCGGGTGCGGTCTTGCACCTCGCCCGCGAGCTGACCACAGGCGGCGTCGATATCGTCGCCACGGGTCTTGCGCACGGTCGTGACGATACCGGCTTCAAGCAGCACTTCGGCAAAGGCTTGCACCCGCGCCTTGGGGCTGCGGGTCAACCCTGAGGCCGGGAAGGGATTGAAGGGAATCAGGTTCAACTTGCACGCGATCCCTGCGCCCCCGGCGCCGGCCGGCACCTTGCCCCCCGAGGGGGCGGCGTCCGCCTGCTTGGGGCGGCCCGGCGCTGGCGGTCGCGCGCCCTTGACCAGGCGCACCAGTTCGGCCGCCTGCTCGGGGCTGTCATTGGCACCGTCGAGCATGCAGTACTCGAAGGTGATGAAGTCGCGCGGCGCGGCGGCCAGGTAGCGCTGGCAGGCGGCCAGCAGCTCGTCGATGGGGTACTTCTTGTTCAGCGGCACGAGCTGGTCGCGCAGTGCATCGGTGGGCGCGTGCAGGGACACGGCCAGCGCCACCGGGCAGTCTTCGCGCAGGCGGTCGATCATGGGCACGACGCCCGAGGTCGACACCGTGACCCGGCGGCGCGACAAGCCATAGCCGTGGTCGTCCAGCATCGTCTTGAGCGACGGGACCAGGTTGTCGTAGTTCTGCAGCGGCTCGCCCATGCCCATCATCACGACATTGCTGATGACGCGCTCTGAGATGTTCAGACGCTTGCGCAGCGCATGCTCGGCAAACCACAGCTGGGCGGTGATCTCCCAGGTTTCTAGGTTGCGGCTGAAGCCCTGATGGCCGGTCGAGCAGAAGCGGCAGCCGACCGCACAGCCGGCCTGCGAGGACACGCACAGCGTGCCACGGTCGTCTTCAGGGATGAACACCGACTCCACCGCATTGCCGCCGCCCACGTCGAACAGCCACTTGATGGTGCCGTCGGCGGAGACATGCTCGGAGATGACCGGCAGGCCGTGGATCACGGCCCGGCCGGCGAGCTTGTCACGCAAGCTCTTGGCGAGGTCGGACATCTCAGCGAAGTCCGACGCGCCCTTTTGATGGATCCAGCGGAAGAGCTGGGTGGCGCGAAATTTCTTCTCGCCCAGTTGCTCGCAGTACGCGGCCAGGCCCTGCAGATCGAATCCGAGGAGGTTGACCGCGTTCATGCATGCCAGGCCCTGGCGGGCCCGCCTCAGCGGCTGTAGACGTTCATGCCGGGGAAGAAGAAACCCACTTCCACGGCAGCAGTCTCGGGAGCGTCGGAGCCGTGCACGGCATTGGCATCGATGCTGTCGGCGAAGTCGGCGCGGATGGTGCCCTTCTCGGCCTTCTTGGGGTCGGTGGCGCCCATCAGCTCACGGTTCTTCAGGATGGCGTTCTCGCCTTCCAGGACCTGGATCATCACCGGGCCCGAGATCATGAAGCTCACCAGGTCATTGAAGAAGGGGCGAGCCTTGTGGACGGCGTAGAAAGCTTCAGCGTCGGCGCGCGACAGGTGCACCAGCTTGGCGGCGGCAATCTTGAGGCCGGCGCCTTCGAAGCGGGCGTAGATCTGGCCAATCACATTCTTCGCCACGGCATCGGGCTTGATGATGGACAGGGTGCGTTCGATCGCCATGGAAGGGTTCTCCTGGATTTGGAAGGATTGGACAAAGCCCGCGATTGTAAGCGGCGCGGGTTAACACGAGGTGTCAGGCGGTCATTGACCGCCCTGCCCTCGCGCGGGATGGCTCAGCGCCGGCCTCGGCCGCCGCCTCCACCACCACCGCCCTTGCCACCTCGGCCACCACCGCCGCCGCCGCCACCACGGCGGAGGTAGGCGTCACCGCCGATGTAGCCGACTGAGGTCTGCAGCGGGTCGGGCTCGCGCGGGCCACCGCCCTTTTGGGGCTTGCTCCAGCCGGCATCGCGCTCACTGCTGCCGCCAGCGCCAAAGCCCTGCGGGAAGCCGCGCTGCTTGGTGGTGGCCTGACGCCGGTCGAAGGTCTGCTCCAACGGGTTGATGTGGCGCGGGATGAAGTCGTCGTCCTCATCGTCGCGGCTGCGGTCGCGCTGCTGCTGTTGCTGCTGCGGCTCATACGGGCGCTCTGCGCGATCCGGGCGCGCGGACTCGGGCGGCCGGCTGGGGCGCGGCCCCTGGTTGGCGTTGCGGTCGGCGCGGCGCTTGCCGGGCTTGTTGTTGTCGTCGCGGTGCTTCTGGCCTTGATGCTGCTGCACCTGGCCCTGACCGTGGCCCTGGCCGTGCTGCGACGGCCCGCCCGCCAGGCGGCGGATGACGCGCACATCGTCGTCACCCAGCTCAACCCAGACGCCGCGCTTGAGGCCACGCGGCAGCACCACGGTGCCGTAACGGATGCGGATCAGGCGGCTCACCGCCAGACCAACCGTCTCGAAGAGCTTGCGCACCTCGCGGTTGCGGCCTTCGGTGATGGTGACGCGGTACCAGTGATTGGCGCCTTCGCCACCGCCATCGACGATGGCCTTGAACGCGGCCACCTGGCCTTCGATGTTCACGCCTTCCAGCAGCTTGGCGCGTTGCTCGTCACTCAAGGTCCCGAGCACGCGGGCCGCGTACTCACGCTCGACCCCGAAGCGCGGGTGCATCAGCTGGTTGGCCAACTCGCCGGAGTTGGTGAAGAGCAGCAGGCCTTCGGTGTTGATGTCGAGCCGGCCGACCGACTGCCACTTGCAGCCCTGGATGCGCGGCAAGGTGCGGAAGACCGTGGGGCGGCCTTCGGGGTCGTGGAAGGTCGAGACCTCGCCGGTGGGCTTGTGATAGGCCAGGATGCGCGGCGTGGGCGGGCTGATGCGGAAGCGCACCGGCTTGCCATTGACCTTGACCTGGTCGCCAAATGACACACGCTGGCCGACGTGGGCCACTTCGCCGTTGACCTCGATGCGGCCGTCGGCAATCCATTGCTCGATGTCGCGGCGCGAGGCGATGCCGGCCTGGGCCAGCACCTTTTGCAGCTTGGGCGCGTCAGCGTCGGGGGCCAGCACGCGCTTGGCGTCGCCACCCTCGGCGTCCGCCGCGTCCTCGGCGTTGTCGTCACGTTCCAGGAGCTTGGGCGGCTCGGCATCGGGCACGGCCGATTCGGCATCCAGCTCGCCGCTGATGACGTCGGAGAAGCGCGCGCCGGCTGCCTCGACGAGCTCGGGCGTCAGCGCCACGGCCGGTTCGGCGCTGGGGCTCGGCGCCACGCCACCTTCCGCTGCGCGCTGTTCGGCGCGCTCACGGCGGTTGCGGCGGCGGTTGCGGCGGCGGCCGTTGCGGTCATCGCCATCGTCGCCTTCGGCATCCCCGTCGCCGTCGTCACCATCGTCGCCGTCGCGGTCGTCGCCGGCCTCGGCGGGTGCGGCGTCAGGCCCGAGCGAGAAGCGCGGCTCGGGCGTATTGCGGGCCACGCGCGCGGCGGCAACCGCTTCCACGGCCTCCAGCACGGCGGGCGGCAGTGCTGCGGGTTCAGCAGCCACGGCATCCGCCGGGGCGGCATCAGCCACGGCCGTTTTGCGGGCAGCGCGCTTGCGAGGCGCTGGGGTGGCGTCGTCACCCGCCACCTCCGGTGGTGCTTCGGCCGATGCCGCTGCAGCCTCGTCGGCCGGCTTGCGGCGCGCGCGCTTCACAGGCGCTGCGGCTTCACCTTCGCTGACTGCGCCCTCGGTAGCGCTGCTGGCAGCGCGGCGACGCTTGGGCGCGGGCGCTTCGGCAGCGGTCTCGGGGGACGCGGCGCCTTCGTCGTGTTCGGAACTGTCGTTCATGCGGGTTCGGACGGGGGGGGAAGAAGGGGCGTGGCAGGCGCCACGGGGGGGGCGCTGTCAGCGCGGTCGGCGCTGTCGGCGTCAAGGTGGGTGGTGTCGGGAGCGGCCGGGGGCTCGGTGTCATCGAGCAGTGAGGCCTGGACGCCGGCGTCTACGAGCGCCTCGGCCAGCGCCGGTGCGGTGTGGCCGAGATCGAGCGCGGGCAGTTGTTCCAGGCTGGCAAGACCGAGGTCGTCGAGGAAGCTGCGCGTGGTGGCGTAGAGCGCAGGCCGGCCCGGAGTCTCGCGGTGGCCGATGACATCAACCCAGCCACGGTCTTCGAGCTGCTTGATGATCTGGCTGGCCACGACGACGCCGCGGATGTCTTCGATGTCGCCCCGGGTGACCGGCTGCCGGTAGGCAATGATGGCCAGGGTTTCGAGCACGGCGCGTGAGTAGCGCGGCGGCTTCTCGGGATGCAGGCGGTCCAGGTACTCGCGCATCTCGGGGCGGCTCTGGAAGCGCCAGCCCGAGGCCAGGGCCACCAGCTCCACGCCACGGCCTTCCCAGTCGCGCGTCAGCTCGTCGAGCAGGGTGCGCAGGGTGTCGGCGCCCAATTCATCGGCGAACAGGCTGCGCATGTCACGCAGCGTCAGCGGCTGGGTGGCACAGATCAGCGCGGTCTCGAGGACGCGCTTGGCATCCTGGGTGTTCATCGACTCGTCAAAGCCTTGGGCTCAAGCGCCCGCGCCATCGGCACGGGCCAGAAGGACTGCCTCGTTGGACAGCCTGGGTAGGGGAGCACTGCGCGTGGGGCGGGGGCGGCACCCGATTCCATAGGGTGATCCGCAACGGGGAGGCGGCTGAACCAGCCAAGCATCAGTCCCCACGGGTATCGCAGATTCTAGACCATGCCTCCGACAGGTCGGGGGGCAGGGGAGCCTCGAAGCTGCAGGAGGCGCCAGCGTGGGGATGCGCGAAGCTCAAGCGCGCGGCATGCAGGGCCTGGCGGGTAAGGCCCAGCGCGGGCGCGCCACCGTAGACCGCATCGGCCAGCAGTGGGTGGCCGCGCGAGGCCAGGTGCACGCGGATCTGGTGCGTGCGCCCGGTGTGCAGCCGACACCGCACGGCCGAGATCCAACGCCCGTCGATCTGGCAGCTGGCCAGGGGCTCGACGTCGGTGCGCGCCTCACGGCCACCGGGGCCGATGGCCATCTTGATGCGTGAGGCGGGGTCACGGCGGATCGGGGCGTCGATGCTGAAGGCATCACCTTCAAGGGCACCGTGGGCCAGCGCCAGGTACTCGCGGTGCACCTCGCGCACGGCAAGGCGGCGTACCAGCTCAGTCACGGCCTCCAGGGTCTTACCCACCACCATCAGCCCGCTGGTGTCCTTGTCGAGCCGGTGCACGATGCCAGCGCGCGGCAGCCGCGCGGCGCCCGCGTGGTGGGCCAGCAGGCCATTCATCAGCGTGCCCGACCAGTTGCCTGCGGCTGGGTGCACAACGAGGCCGGCGGGCTTGTTCACCACCAGCAGGTGCTCGTCCTCGAAGACGATGGGCAGCGCCATGGGCTCGGGCCGGAAGGCCTGGCTTTCCGCCGTCGGGATCAGCGACACCGCCACCTGCTGCCCGATGCGCAATTTGCGCGCGGCCACGAGCGCCGGCTGCCCGTCCACACGGACGGCGCCGCGCTCGATCAAGGACTGCAGGTGGTTGCGCGAGAACTCCGGCGCCAGTTGGGTCAGCCAGCGGTCCAGGCGCACGCCCATGCCCGCCTCATCGACCCAGGCCTCACGGCTCTCGATGTCGGTGCTGGCATCCTCGTCTGCCTCGGTCGGGTCGGGCAGACCCCCGTCCCTATAATCGCCGCCCATTGTTCGTAGCTGGAAACCGGCCGCTTCCGCCGCCCGAGAAATGATGATCGAGACTCCCATGAACACCAGCCACGCACAGCAGGTCGCGCGCGCCTTCGGCGCAACTTGGCGGACCTGGCGGACCGGCCTCATGGCCTTGGTGGTGTTGGGCTTGAGCGCTTGCGGGTCGAGCGTCAAAGACGATCCAAATTCTCAAGCAGCGCTGGATCAATTGTATGCAGAGGCCAAGGGCGACCTGAGCAACGGCGCTTGGGAGCGGGCCATCAAGGGACTGGAGAAGGTGGAGAGCCGCGCGGCGGGCACGGTGCTCGGCCAGCAGGCGACGCTGGACCTGGCCTGGGCCCAGCACAAGCAAGGCGAGCGCGTGCAGGCCGTGGCCACGCTGGACCGATTCATCAAACTCAACCCGTCGAGCCCGGCGGTCGACTACGCCCTCTACATGAAGGGCATCGTCAATTTCAACGAAGACCTGGGGCTCTTTGGCCGCATCGCGGGCCAAGACGTGTCCGAGCGCGACCAGCAAGCCGCGCGCGATGGCCTGCTGGCCTTCCGCCAGTTGGTGGACCAGTTCCCCGAGTCCAAGTACGCGGCCGACGCCGTCACGCGCATCAACTTCATCACCAACACCCTGGCCTCCTACGAGGTGCATGTGGCGCGCTACTACTTCAACCGCAAGGCCTATGTGGCAGCGGCCGGGCGTGCACAGAGCGCCGTGCTTGAGTTCCAGACGGCGCCGGCCGTCGAAGAAGCGCTCTACCTGATGGCCGAGAGCTACGACAAGCTGGGCCTGACCCAACTGCGCGACGACGCCCGCCGCGTGCTGGCCAAGAGCTTCCCGGAAAGCGTCTACCTGGCCGGCCCTGACGCCCGCGACAAGCCCTGGTGGAAGTTCTGGGGCAGCGACCAGCCGGCCGCCAAGGCCCAGGCCGCCGCCGACAAACCCTGGTGGAAGGTCTGGTAGGCAGCTGGCGGTTCGCCGGCTGTCACTGAGGCAAGCGACAAGGCCTTAACGGCCAGTTGCATCTACGGCGTTGTGGCCGATTTCGAGCCCAAGGCCTCGCCCTAACATGCTGTCTACATAGCATCAGGCAAGCGGGCGCTTGCCTTAAAGGGAGCCTCCGTGAAACTCGAAACGCGCACGGCCACATCGGCCCGAGTCATCAACCTGAGCCCAACCGAGCCGAGTGGATTGGCTCCAGGCTGGGCACCGATCAGGCGTGGGCTAGGTGCCAGCTTGGCTGCTGCCTGCCTCTGGCTGACGGGCCCGGCACATGCCGATTCGGTCGCCAACACCTTCGCACAACTTCTCGGCTTGTCCATCGCTGTGGCGGATCTGACCCCGCTCGATGGCCAGGCTCCAGGCGTCTCGCCTGCAGCTGCCGCCACGGCCCAGACTTTCGTGCAAATGGCGGGCCTCCCCGACGCACAGGGCTGCTGCGACTTGAACCTGTCCAGCACTCGCAACGATCCAGGCAAGCTGTTCGCGCGCAGCGAAGTCAAAGTCACCGGGCTGTCGGGGCCTGCGTTTTTCCTGGCAACCGAAGTCAATGGCACCAGCGGGGAGGCGTTCGCAGGCAACGAGTTCCGCTGGAGCCTGCTACTCAGTCCGGGTACACAACTCCAGGTCAGCACCAATGCCACCGTTGGGGCCGGCCATGTCGGCATTCCCTCTGACACGCAGCGTGCATGGGCATCAGCCAGCGTGACCATCTTGGATGCTGAGGGCCTGCCTATGGGCGTCAGCGATGAGGCATTTGTCGAGCGCCTCGCTCAGGGGTCGGAGTTCTTGTTCCCCACCCTCACCGCCTGGGCAAACAACGAGTCGGGCTCGCCTCTGTCCGTCACCCTGCTTGTGACGACTCAGGCCTTTGTCACGTCTGTGCCAGAGCCGGCCACGGTGCTGCTGCTTTGCGCGGGGCTGGTCGTGCTCGCCGCCCGCAACGGTCGGCAATCAACGCGCGCCTGACCCAGCATCGTTCTGATGGGCGGCGCGCGGCGCGCGCTGCTCGTCAAGCATCCCGAGCCACGCGCGGGCTTCCGCCTCGGTGTCCAGGGGCGTCATGGGCGGCAAGGCAGCCCGCAGCCGGCGCCCGTAGTTCATGCCCGCCATGCGCGGGTCGCAGATGACGAGCAGGCCCTGGTCGGTCTCGGTGCGGATCAAGCGACCCGCGCCCTGCTTGAGCGCGATGGCCGCCTCGGCGACAAAGTAGTCGGCAAAGGCATTGCGGCCCTCGGCCTCCAGGCGCCGCACGCGCGCCTCGACGAGCGGGTCGTTGGGCGGCGGGAAGGGCAGCTTGTCGATGATCACGCATTGCAGCGCATCACCGGGCACGTCGATGCCCTCCCAGAACGTGGCCGAGCCCACCAGCACCGAGGCCGGCTGCTCGCGAAAGCGCTGCAACAAAGCGCGCTTGGGTGCCGTACCCTGCTGCAGCACCTGCAGCGCGTCGCCCGCCTGCTCGAAGTACTCGCGCAGCCCGTCGGCCACCACCTGCAGGTTGCGCAGCGTGGTGGTCAGCACAAAGGTGCGCCCGCCCAGGGCCCGCGCCAGGCGTGAAGCCAGCAAGGCCACACTGGGCCCGTGCTCTGGCTCGCTGGGCTTGGGGAAGCCGCGCGGCACGTAGAGGCGGGCATGCGAGGCGTAGTCGAACGGGCTACCCACGCGCAGCACGCGTGCGTCCTGCAGGCCTGCGGACTCGGTGAACCAGCTGAGCTGCTCGTCGTCACCCAGAGTCGCCGAGGTGAAGACCCAGGCGCGCGGCGCGGCGTCGAGCTGCTCGCGCATGGCGGCGCGGATGTCGAGGGGCGATTCCACCAGGCGCACATGCTGCGGCCCGACATCGATCCAGCGCACGTTTTCAGCGGCCGGCTCGGTGGCAAAGGCGAGCGCCGTCTCGCGCAGCAACTGGGCGCGCTCCTGCAGGCGCTGGAAATCGGGGGATGCGTCCTCCACGGCCGCCAGCGCCTCCAGGGCCAGGGCCAGCACCTCGGCCAGCTCGCCCAGGGTGGTAACCAGATCTCGCTCGCGCCAGCCCAGCTTCAGTTGGCCGCGCAGCTCGCGCCCCGCCGTCGCCAGCGGGCCGGCGGCGGCCAGGCGCAGCTCGCGCGCGGCGCGCTCCAGACGGGTGTGCAGACCCTGCCAGTCCTGCAGGCCACGCGCGGCCACCAGGCCCTGGCCCAGCAGGTCGCGCGCAAAGTCCAGCAGTTGCGCGCTGCCCAGCATGGTGCCGAGGAACTGCACCCCGGCCTCGGCCAGTTGGTGGGCCTCGTCAAAGATCGCGATGTCCACGCTGGGCAGCAGCTCGGCCACCTGGCTGTCGCGCAGCGCGATGTCGGCAAAGAAGAGGTGGTGGTTGACGACCACGACGTCCGCCTCCATCGCCTCGCGCCGCGCCTTGACGACGTAGCAGCTGCGCCAGTCGGGGCACTCGCTGCCCAGACAGTTCTCACGGGTGCTGCTGACGATGGGGATGATGGGCGAACGGTCATCCAGGCCGTCCATCTCGGCAAAGTCACCACTGGCCGTGCCCTGTGCCCAGCGCTCGATGCGCGCCAGCTGCATGGCGGTGCGGCGGTCCGGGAAGACTGCGCCCTGGCGGGCTTCCTTCATGCGGTGCAGGCAGAGGTAGCTGCTGCGCCCTTTGAGCAAAGCCAGCCGCAGCGGTGCGCCCAGCACCTCGACCAGGCGCGGCAGATCGCGCAGGTAGAGCTGGTCCTGCAGGCTCTTGGTGGCCGTGCTGACGAGCGCGCGGCTGCCCGACAGCAGCGTGGGCACCAGGTACGCAAAGGTCTTGCCCACGCCGGTGCCCGCCTCCACCACCAGGGCCTCGCGTCGCTCGATGGCCTGGGCCACGGCCCGGCTCATCGCCAGCTGCTGCTCGCGCGGCTGGTAGTTCACGTCCAGCCGCGCCAGCGGCCCGCCCAGGTCAAAGGCAGCCAACACGGCTTGCTCCAGCTCTCCCTCGGCCAGCGGCTCGGCAGCTGCAGGCGCGTCCTGGGCGTCGAGCCAGTCATCCAGCTCTGCGTCGTTCAATTCGCGCCCCGCAGGTGGCGCGCCGTCCAGCGGCAGCCGTGGATCTGGCTTTGCCAGGCCACTGGGTGCGCCCCCTTGAGGGGGCCGAAGCCGGACTGGAGCGGCGAGCCGATCCAGCCTGCGCAGGAGCTGGGCCTCTGGCCCAGCGCGGCCTGCAAGGCGCGCGAAGCGCATCGGGGGTGGGCCATTACGCCGGTTCTGGGGGATCGCAAACGCGGGCCATCTGTTCGATTTGATCTCGCAGCAGCAAGCGCCGCTTCTTGAGGCGCCGCATTGCCAACTCGTCCAGCGGGTTGTCGTGTCCCATGCGGTCGATCAGGGCATCGAGATCGGCGTGCTCCATCCGCAGTTCGATCAGCCGACGCGCCAGCGAGTGAAGTTGTTCATCCATCCGGGCAAGTCGGGGGGTCGGGAGGCGCTATCGCGCGAGAGGCGGCCAGTATAGTTTTCGACATGCCTCCGCCCTCCCCAGGTTACCGACTCCAGGCCGCCACCGGCACGCACCGCGGTGACCGCGCGTATCAGCAGGACCAGGTCGCCATCCTGGCGCATCCGCGCATCAGCGGCTGCGTGATGGGCGTGGTGGCCGACGGCATGGGCGGCAAGAGTGGCGGCCGCAAGGCGGCGGACCAGGTTGTGCTGACCGCGCGCCAGCTGTTCGAGCGCTACTCGCCGGATGATGAATCCCCCACCGAGTTGCTGGCCCAGATCGCCTCGGAGGCGCATCTGATGATCAAGCTGACGGCGATCTCGGCCGAAGAAGAGCCGCACAGCACCGTCGCTGCTTTCGTGCTGACGCCCGACCGCAGCGTGCACTGGGTGCACTCAGGTGATTCCCGCATCTACTGGTTTCGCGGCCCGCGCCTCGTCAAGCGCACGCTGGACCACTCCTATGTGCAAAAGCTGGTGGACGAAGGCCAGCTGAGCGAAGCCGAGGCCACCTCGCACCCGCAGTCCAACCTGCTCACCGCCTGCCTGGGCACCGTGCAGGACCCCGTCTTCACGACGACCCAGCTTGATGACCTGGCCGTGGGCGACACCGTGATGTGCTGCAGCGATGGCCTGTGGCACTACTTCACCTCCGAGGAACTCGGCAGCGTGCTGCACAGCCTGCCACCTCGGGCGGCGGCCGAGCTGCTGGTCTCCAAGGCGCGCCAACGCGCCCGCGCGGGGGGCGACAACCTCTCGATCGCGATCGTTCGGCTGGAAGCGCTGGCCTAAGCGCAGCTCGGCCCTCCTACGGGTTTTGCCCCGCAGGCGCCGAGGCCTTGAGCGATGGCGCCACGGGCCGTGCGCCCGGCGCCTGGCGACGTGCCTCGCGCTCTGCATGCTGGCGCAAACGGGCTTCAGCTTCACGCTCGCGCGCCTCGCGGGCGGCCACGCGGGCCTGGGCCTTTTTGAGTTCAGCTGACGTGGGTGCCGAGGACGCCTGCACCGGCATGGGCGGCATGGGCCCAAGCGGGGAAGCACTGGCCGCAGCGGCCGGGGTGAGCTGCCGTGGCGCCGGGCTGACCAAAAGCCGCTCGCGGCGTTGGGCTTCTTCGCGCGCGGACTGGAGGTCGCGCACGCGGCGCTGCTCGGCCTGGACCTCGGAGCGGCGGCGCCGGTCCTCGGCCGCCTGGGCACGCTCCTGCGCAATCACCGGGGCCAGCGCCTCCTGCTCTTTGCGCCGCGCCTCGTCCACGCAGTTGTTCACCGCAAAGTGCTGCTGGCAGGCTTGGCGTTCAGCAGCAAAGCGGGCCTCGATGCTGGCACGGTCCTCGGCAACGGCGCTACCCACGGCAAGCGCGGCGCCAGTGGCCAGCAGGAGCAGCAACAGCCGCTTCATGTCAGGCGCGTGTCCACCTCGCGGCGGGCGAGGGACAGGTAGTCGGCGCTGCGCATCTCCACCAAACGCGAGACGGTGCGCGGGAACTCGTGGGCCAGCGGGCCCTCGGTATAGAGCTGCTCGGCCGGCACTGCGGCCGAAATGAGCAGCTTGACGCGGCGGTCGTAGAGCACGTCCACCAGCCAGGTGAAGCGGCGCGCCTCGCTGGCCATGCGCAGCGGCATCTCGGGCACGTCGGACAGGATCACGGTGTGGAACTGGCTGGCCAGCTCCAGGTAGTCGTTCTGCGAGCGCGGGCCGCCGCACAGGGTGGCGAAGTCGAACCACACCACGCCACCGGCGCGGCGTTTGGCGCGGATCTCGCGGTGCTCGATGTGCAGCACCGGGCTCTCGTCGCGCGCCTCGGCCATGCGCTCGAAGGCGGCCGTCAGTTGGGCATCGACCTGCTCGCCCAGCGGGCAGAGATAGAAGTCCACCTGCTCCATCGAGCGGCGCCGGTAGTCGGTGCCGGCATCGACATTGACGATGTCGAGATTGGCCTTGAGCAGCTCGATGGCCGGCAGGATGCGGTCGCGGTGCAGGCCGCCGGGGTAGAGCCCGTCGGGGTGGAAATTGCTCGTCGTGATGATGGACACGCGGTTCTTGAACAGCGCGTCGAGCAGCCGGTACAGGATCATCGCGTCCGGCATGTCCGCGACGTGGAACTCGTCGAAGCAGATCAGGCGGAAGCGCTGGGCCATGCGCTTGCCCAGTTCATCCAGCGGGTCGGCAATGCCCTTGAGCTCCTGCAGCTCACGGTGCACCTCGCGCATGAACTCGTGGAAGTGCAGGCGCGTCTTGCGGCGCACCGGGACGGACTGGAAGAAGCAGTCCATCAAAAAGCTCTTGCCGCGCCCCACCCCGCCGTACATGTAGACGCCACGCGGAATGGGCGGCTTGACGAGCAATCGCGTCACCGCATTGGCACGCCGCGCCTTGTACGACGCCCACTCGTCCTCGCAGCGCTGCAGGGCCGCAATGGCCGCCAGCTGCGCCGCGTCGGCCGTGAAGCCGCGCTCGGCCAGCGTCTGCTGGTAGAGCTCGGTGACTGACACAGCCGGGGCTTAGAAGTTCAGCGTGCGCTTGTCCACCGCCAGCGCCGCTTCCTTGGTCGCTTCGGAGAGCGAGGGGTGCGCGTGGCAGATGCGGGCGATGTCCTCGGCACTGGCCTTGAACTCCATCGCCACCACGGCTTCGGAGATCAGCTCCGAGGCCATGGGGCCGATGATGTGCACGCCCAGGATCTCGTCGGTCGTGGCGTCGGCCAGGAACTTGACGAAGCCCGTCGTGTCACCCAGCGCGCGGGCGCGGCCATTGGCCAGGAAGGGGAACTGCCCGGCCTTGTAGGCGCGGCCTTCGGCCTTGAGCTGCTGCTCGGTCTTGCCGACCCAGGCGATCTCGGGCGAGGTGTAGATGACCCAGGGGATGGTGTTGAAATTGACGTGCCCGTGCTGGCCGGCAATGCGCTCGGCCACGGCCACGCCCTCTTCCTCGGCCTTGTGCGCGAGCATGGGGCCGCGCACCACGTCGCCCACGGCCCAGACGCCCGGCAGATTGGTACGGCAGTCGTCGTCCACCACGATGGCGCCGCGCTCGTCGAGCTTGAGGCCAACGGCTTCAGGGTGCAAGCCCGCCGTGTTGGGCACGCGGCCGATGGAGACGATCAGGCGGTCCACCGTCAGGCTCTGCTCGGCACCCTTGGCGTCGGCGTACGCGATGGTGACGTCCTTCTTGCCCTTGGTGACGGAGGCGATCTTGACGCCGAGCTGGATGTCCAGGCCCTGCTTCTTGAAGACCTTGGCGGCCTCCTTGGCGACGCTGTCGTCCGCCGCGCCGAGGAAGGCGGGCATGGCTTCGAGGATGGTCACCTCGGCACCCAGGCGGCGCCACACCGAGCCCATCTCCAGGCCGATCACGCCGGAGCCGATCACGCCGAGCTTCTTCGGCACGCTCGGGATGCGCAGCGCGCCGTCGTTGGAGAGGATCAGCTCTTCGTCGAACTCTGCCCCCGGCAGTTGGCGAGCGCTGGAGCCGGTGGCGATGATGACCTGAGCGGCCACCAGGGTCTCGTCGCCAACCTTGATCTCGTAGGCGCCTTCCTTGCCGCCGGCAAAGCTGCCACGGCCGTGGAAGAAGCTGACCTTGTTCTTCTTGAAGAGGAACAGGATGCCGTCGTTGTTCTGCTTCACGACGGTGTCCTTGCGAGCCACCATCTTGGCCACGTCCATCTTGAGGTTGGACAGGCTGATGCCGTGATCGGCAAAGCCGTGGCCGGCATGCTCGAAGTGCTCGCTGGATTGCAGCAGGGCCTTGGACGGGATGCAGCCCACGTTCGTGCAGGTGCCGCCGGGCGCGGGGCCACCCGCGGCGTTCTTCCACTCGTCGATGCAGGCCACGTTCTTGCCCAGCTGCGCCGCACGGATGGCCGCGATGTAGCCGCCAGGGCCGCCGCCGATGACGACGACGTCGAATTGCTTGGTGCTCATGTTTGCTGTCCTCGGCGCTTAGATGTCAAACAGCAACCGTGCCGGGTCTTCCAGCGCTTCCTTCATCGTCACCAAACCGAGCACCGCTTCGCGGCCGTCAATGATCCGGTGGTCATAGGACATGGCGAGGTAGTTGATCGGGCGCACCACGACCTGGCCGTTCTCGACGACGGCACGGTCCTTGGTGGCGTGCACGCCGAGGATGGCGGACTGGGGCGGGTTGATGATGGGCGTCGAGAGCATCGAGCCGAAGGTGCCGCCGTTGGAGATGGAGAAGGTGCCGCCGGTCAGCTCGTCGATGGAGAGCTTGCCATCCTTGGCCTTCTGGCCGAAGGCGGCGATGGTCTTCTCGATGTCGGCAAAGCTGAGTTGGTCGGCATTGCGGATGATGGGCACGACCAGGCCGCGCGGGCTGCCGACGGCAATGCCGATGTCGAAGTAGCCGTGGTAGACGATGTCATTGCCATCAACGCTGGCATTGAGCACCGGGTACTTCTTGAGCGCAGCGACGGCGGCCTTGACGAAGAAGCTCATGAAGCCGAGCTTGACGCCGTGTTCCTTCTCGAACTTCTCCTGGAACTTCTTGCGCATCTCCATCACCGGTGCCATGTTCACTTCGTTGAACGTGGTCAGGATGGCATTGGTGGATTGCGACTGCAGCAGGCGCTCGGCCACGCGGGCACGCAGGCGCGTCATGGGCACGCGCTGCTCGGGGCGCTCGCCCAGGTTGGGGGCCACGGGCGCGGCCACGGCCGGCAGGGGCTTGGCGACCGCAGGCGAGGCAGGCACAGCCACGGGGGCAGCGACAGCGGCCTTGGGCGAAGCGGCCAGGGCGTCGCCCTTGGTGACGCGGCCGTCCTTGCCGGAGCCAGCGACGTCAGTGGCAGCAAGGCCCTTCTCGGCCAGGATCTTGGCGGCGGCCGGCATGGCGACGTCGCCCTTGTTGGCGGCAGCCGCAGCCGGCGCAGGGGCAGCAGCCGCTGGAGCGGGCGCGGCAGCAGCAGGGGCGGCGCCAGCCTTGCCTTCGGTGTCGATGCTGGCAATGGGCTCCTGGCTGGCGACGGTGGAGCCGTCAGCCTTGAGCACAGCGGCCAGCACGCCGGCCGACGGGGCCGGGACTTCGAGCACCACCTTGTCGGTTTCGATCTCGACAAGGATTTCGTCGACGGCGACCGCTTCGCCGGGCTTCTTCTTCCAGGTCAGCAGCGTGCCTTCGGTGACGGACTCGGAGAACTGGGGGGTCTTGACTTCAACAATGGCCATGATGGGTATCCGTTTTATGTGGCTAGAAGGGGCGTCTCAACTCACTTGGTGAGGACGAAACCCTTGAGCTTGGTGAACGCCTGGTCGAGCAGGGCCTTTTGCTGGTCCTGGTGCAGGTGGGCATAGCCGCAGGCGGGCGATGCGCTGGCCGGGCGGCCGGCGTAGCCGAGCTTCTGGCCGTCCTGCATGTTTTCGTGGATCTGGTGCTGAATGAAGAACCAGGCACCCTGGTTCTGCGGCTCATCCTGCGTCCAGACGATGTCGGTGGCGTTCGGATACTTCTTGATCTCGGCCGCAAACGCCTTGTGCGGGAAGGGGTAGAGCTGCTCGACCCGCAGGATCACGGTGTCGGTTGACTTTTTCTCCTCGCGCTTGCGCACCAGGTCGTAATAGACCTTGCCCGAGCAGACGACGATGCGCTTGACCTTGTCGGCCACGATGTCGGCGTTCAGCTCGCCAATCACGGTCTTGAACTCACCCTTGGTGAACTCGGACAGCGGCGAGGTGGCGTCCTTGGCGCGCAGCAGGCTCTTGGGCGTCATGATGACCAAGGGCTTGCGGAACATGCGCAGCATCTGCCGGCGCAGCACATGGAAGATCTGGCTGGCCGTGGTGGGCTGCACGATCTGCATGTTGTGGTCGGCGGCCAGCTGCATGAAGCGCTCGAGGCGCGCCGAGCTGTGCTCGGGGCCTTGGCCTTCGTAGCCGTGCGGCAGCATCATGGTGAGGCCGTTGGAGCGGCCCCACTTCACTTCACCCGAGGCGATGAACTGGTCGATCACGACCTGGGCGCCGTTGACGAAGTCGCCAAACTGCGCTTCCCAGATGGTCAGCGTGTTGGGCTCGGCGGCGGCGTAGCCGTACTCGAAGCCGAGCACCGCTTCCTCGGACAGGATGGAGTCGATGACGGTGAATGGCGCCTGGCCATCGGCCGCATGCTGCAGCGGGATGTAGGTGCCTTCGTCCCAGTTCTCGCGGTTCTGGTCGTGGATGACGGCGTGGCGGTGGGTGAAGGTGCCGCGGCCGGCGTCTTCACCGGACAGGCGCACCGGGTAGCCGCTGGCGACGAGCGAGGCAAAGGCCATGTGCTCACCCATGCCCCAGTCCACATTGACCTCGCCTCGGCCCATGGCGGCACGGTCGTTGTAGAGCTTTTGCACCAGGTTGTGCGCGGCAAAGTCCTTGGGCAAGGTGGTGATGCGCTCGGCCAAGCGCTTCCACTCCGTCATCGGGATGGCGGTGTCGCAGGCGTCGGTCCACTTCTTGCCGAGGAAGGGCGACCAGTCGGTGGCGAACTTGCTCTTGAAGTTGGTCAGCACCGGGTCCACGGTGTGGCGGCCTTCATCCATGGCGGCGCGGTAGGCCTTGACCATGGCGTCGGGGCCGTCGCCGGGCAGCACGTTCTGCGCGACGAGCTTGTCAGCGTAGACCTTGCGGGTGCCGGGGTGCTGGCCGATCTTCTTGTACATCAGCGGCTGGGTCAGCGAGGGGGTGTCCTGCTCGTTGTGGCCCAGCTTGCGGAAGCAGACGATGTCGATGACCACGTCCTTCTTGAACTCGGCGCGGTAGTCCATGGCCAGCTGCGTGGCCCAGACAACGGCTTCGGGGTCATCGCCGTTCACGTGCAGCACCGGGGCTTCGATCATCTTGACGACGTCGGAGCAGTAGTAGGTGGAACGCAGGTCGCGCGGGTCGCTGGTGGTGAAGCCGATCTGGTTGTTGATGACCAGGTGCACGGTGCCGCCCGTGCCGTAGCCACGGGTCTGGCTGAAGGCGAGCGTTTCTTGCACCACACCCTGACCACCGAAGGCGGCATCGCCGTGCACCAGCACGGGCAGCACCTGGCGGCCTTCCTTGTCAGCGCGGCGGTCCTGGCGGGCGCGCACGCTGCCTTCGACCACCGGGTTGACGATTTCCAGGTGCGAGGGGTTGAAGGCCAGCGACAGGTGGATCGGGCCCCCAGGGGTAGAGATGTCGGAGCTGAAGCCCTGGTGGTACTTCACGTCACCGGCGGGCAGGTCTTCGGCGGCCTTGTGCTCGAACTCGGCGAACAGGTCCTGCGGGCTCTTGCCCAGGGTGTTGACCAGCACGTTCAAACGGCCCCGGTGGGCCATGCCGATCACGATCTCCTGCACGCCACGCTCGCCGGCGCGCTGGATCAGCTCGTCCATCGCGGCGATGAAGCTCTCGCCGCCTTCGAGCGAGAAGCGCTTCTGGCCAACGTATTTGGTGTGGAGGTAGCGCTCGAGGCCTTCGGCGGCGGTCAGGCGGTCGAGGATGTGCTTCTTGTCCTCGGCCGAGAAGCTGGCCTTGCCGCGCTGCTTCTCCAGGCGCTCTTGCCACCAGCGCTTTTCGCCAGGGTCGGAGCCGTGCATGAACTCGGCGCCGATGGAGCCGCAGTAGGTGTCACGCAGGGCCTGCACGATCTGGCGCAGGGTCATGGTCTCGGCGCCAAAGTAGGTGTTGGCGGCCGAGAAGGAGATGTCCATGTCGGACTCGGTCAGGTCGTAGAAGGCCGGATCGAGTTCGGGGATCTTGGGGCGCTCTTCGCGCTTGAGGGGGTCCAGCTCGGCCCAGCGGTTGCCGAGGAAGCGATAGGCCGCAATCAGGCTCTGCACGTGCACTTGCTTGCGCGCGACGGCCAGGTCAGCACTGCTGGCCTTGTTGGCAAAGGCGTTGGCCTTGGCACGCTGTGCGAAGGATTCGATCACCGGGGCATGGGCCACATCGCGGGCCTCGGTGCCATCCACGGCGGGGACGTGCTGGAGGGCGTCGAAGTAGGCTCGCCAGTTGTCGGGCACGGAACCTGGGTTGTCCAGGTAGGCCTCGTACATCTCTTCGACATAGGGAGCATTGCCCCCGAACAGGTAGGAGTTCGACCTGTATTGCTGCATCATTTCGCTCACCTCATACCCCGGTATCCAGGGAGTTGGCTGGTTGAAGAACCTTCCGCGACACGGCTCGACCGGTTGGCGGATTGCGACCCACCTTTGCTGTTGCCAGCGTAGGGACGGGAAGGACCAAAAGACTAAGTCACAAGGGTCAGACTCTAGCACCCGTGCGGGTGAACCCGCAAACCGGCGGCTAGACTTTCTCCCTTGTGCCAGCCCCATCTCGCCGGGCAGCTCACGGAATTCACGAGGTTCCACCATGGAAGTACAGGTCGTCGACTACGCGGCCCCGGACGCTGCGGAAAAGTTCACGCAGTCGCTGCATGAAACAGGCTTCGGGGTGCTGAAGAACCACCCCATCCCACAAGCCCTGGTCGAGCGCATCTATGCGACCTGGCTCGACTTCTTCAACGGCGGCGACAAGCAAGCCTTTGCCTTCGACCCTGCGACCCAGGACGGCTGGTTCTCGACCGCCATCTCCGAGACGGCCAAGGGCTTCACGCAGAAGGACCTGAAGGAGTACTTCCACATCTACCCCTGGGGCCGCATCCCGCCGCAACTGCGGGACGATGCGCTGGACTACTACCAACGCGCCAACGCGTTAGCCGCCGAACTGCTCGGCTGGGTCGAGCGCTACACGCCACCCGAGATCGCGCGGCACTACAGCGAGCCGCTGTCCAAGATGATCGAAGGCAGCCGCCACACGCTCTTGCGAGTGCTGCGCTACCCGCCGCTCACCGGGCACGAACCGCCCGGGGCCGTGCGTGCCGCCGCCCATGGCGACATCAACCTGCTCACCATCCTGCCCGCCGCCAATGAGCCCGGCTTGCAGGTCAAGGGCGCGGACGGCCTGTGGCGCGACGTGCCCTGCGACTTCGGCACCCTGGCCATCAACATCGGCGACATGCTGCAAGAGGCCAGCCAGGGCTACTACCCCAGCACCTTGCACCAGGTGCTCAACCCCACCGGCGAGAGCGCACGCCGCAGCCGCGTGAGCCTGCCGCTCTTCCTGCACCCGCGCAACGACGTGGTGCTGTCCGAGCGCTATACCGCTGGCAGCTATTTGGATGAGCGCCTGCGCGAACTCGGTGTGAAGTCCTGAACCAGGTCATCCGCATCCACCCGGACGCGCCGCACAAGCCGGCGGAAGGGTCGCCGTGCAATGGCTGCGGCGTGTGCTGTGCCGCCGAGCCCTGCCCGCTGGGCGTTCTGCTCAGCCGCAAGCGCCAGGGTGCCTGTGTGGCGCTGACGTGGACGGGCGAGCGCTATGTGTGCGGCGCGCTGCGCGGCGGTAGGCTGCGGCGCTGGCTGGTAGGGCGCTGGATCGGGGCCGGCCGGGGCTGCGACTGCAGCCTGGAAGCGAGTCCTTCAAGTCTGTCTGGAGAGGAGTCACGATGAGCAAGTCCCTGCTTTCCTGCGTCGCCATCTGCATCGCCCTGTGCGCGGGCGCCGCCCAGTCGGCACCGCTGCGCTGGGCCGCCACCAACGACATCCTCACGCTGGACCCGCACTCGCAGGACCACAACAGTTCCAACGCGATTGGCGCCCACATCTACGAGGGCCTGACCCGGCTGTCCAAGGACTACCGGCCCGAGCCCTCGCTGGCCACCAAGTGGACCGACCTCTCGCCCACCCAGGTGCGCTTCGAGCTGCGCAAGGGCGTCCAGTTCCATGACGGTACGCCCTTCACGGCCGACGACGTGGTCTTCAGCTTCGGGCGCATCAACCAGCCCCAGGGCACCAAGCAGACCTATGTGTCGGGTATCAAGGAAGTGCGCCGCATCGACAGCCACACGGTCGATCTGATCCTCGAAGCGCCGACGCCGATGCTGCTGCAGAACATCATCAGCTTCCAGATCATGAGCCAGGCCTGGGCCAAGAAGAACAACACCCTGCAGACCCAGGATTACAAGGCCAAGGAAGAGAACTACGCGTCCCGCAATGCCAATGGCACCGGGCCCTTCAAGCTGGTCAGCTGGCAGCCCGACCAGGCCGTCAAGCTGGTGGCCAACCCGCAGTGGTGGGACAAGCAGGGCGGCAACGTGACCGAGCTGAGCTACCTGCCCATCAAGTCAGCGCCCACGCGCGTCGCAGCCCTGCTCTCGGGCGATGTGGACCTGGTCACCGACCTGCCACCGGCTGACTTCCTGCGCCTCAAGGACGAGGGCAAGGTCAAGGTCGTCGAGGGCTCGGAGACGCGCACCATCTTCTTCGTGATGGACCAGGGCAGCGACGAGATCAAGGACAGCTCGGTCAAGGGCCGCAACCCCTTCAAGGACAAGCGCGTGCGCGAGGCCCTGAACCTGGCGCTGGACCGCGAAGCCATCCGCCGCGCCATCATGCGCGGGCTGTCGGTGCCGGCGGCGCTGATGGTGGCGCCGGGCGTCAATGGCTATGACGCTGCGCTCGACCAGCCCCTCAAGCCCGACCTCGACAAGGCCCGCAAGCTGCTGGCCGACGCTGGCTATGCGCAAGGCCTGGAGCTGCCGCTGCACTGCCCCAACAACCGCTACATCAACGATGAGCAGATCTGCCAGGCAGCCGCCTCGATGTGGGCCAAGGTGGGCGTCAAGATCCGGCTGATCTCCACGCCCTTCCAGGTCCACAGCCAGACCTTCCAGCGCGGCGAGTCGCCGTTCTACATGCTGGGCTGGGGCGTCTCCACGTATGACACGCTCTACTCGCTGCAAGCCCTGGCCCACACGCGCACGCAGGGGGCTGATGGCAACTTCAACTTCGGCCGTCTGTCAGACGCGCGCATCGACGAGCTGGTGCAGAAGATCAAGTTCGAGCCCGACGTGCCCAAGCGCAACGCCCTGATCCGCGAGGCTCTGCTGCGCCTGCGCGACGAGGCCTTGTTCATCCCGGTGCACCACCAGATCCGACCCTGGGCGATGAAGCCCGGCGTCGAGACCCTGCACCGCTCGAACGACTACTTCGAGGCCCGCTACACGCGGATCAAGTGAACGCGTGAACCTGACCGAGACCCTCGCCCTGCTGGCCTGCGTGGCCCTGGCCGGCTATGTGCAAAACCTCACCGGCTTCGCCTTCGGGCTGGTGCTGCTGGGGCTGGCGGGCGTCTTCCATCTGGGTGATCTCTCGCAGATGACGCACGTGGTCAGCGTGCTCACCTTGGCCAGCGCCCTCACCCGCTTTGCGCGCCATCGGCCGCAGCTCGACGCAGCCCTGCTCAAGCCCCTGCTCGGCACCAGCCTGCTCGGCGTCTGCCTGGGCGCCCTGCTGCTGAACTGGATGAGCGACCAGGCGCTCTCCCTGCTTCGTCTCTTGCTGGGCCTGACCATCGGCCTCAGCGCCCTGCTGCTGGTGCTGCCCGCCGCACAGCGCGCCACGCGCTCGGCCGGCTGGACCTTTGGCGCCGTGGGCCTGGCGGGCGGCGTGCTGGGCGGACTCTTCTCCACCGCCGCGCCGCCCATGGTCTTCCACCTCTACCGCCAGCCACTCAGCCTGGCCGTGGTGCGCGACACCTTGATCATCATCTTTGCCAGCAACGGCGCGCTGCGCCTTTGCGTGATGGGTGCCGAGGGGCGCTTGAGTTGGCCGGTGCTGTGGTTCAGCCTGCTGGCGGCGCCGCTGGTGCTGGCACAGACGCACTGGATGACGGGCCGCCCGTCGCGCTGGCCGCAGGCCGCCGTGCGGCGCGTGGCGGCGGGGCTGCTGATGCTGGTGGGCCTCAGCCTCGCCGGCCCAGCCCTCTTCAGCTGAGGCTTAGCTGAGGCTCAAGCGCACCCGTGCCGCCGCGTACTCGCGGCTCAGGCGCGCCACCAGCTCGGCCGTGGGCAGCACGGCCTTGACGGCACCAATGCCCTGGCCGCTGCCCCAGATGTCCTTCCAGGCCTTGGCCGCAGCGTTGCCGCCGAAGTTCATCTTGCTGGGGTCGCTCTCGGGCAGGTGATCGGGGTCGAGGCCGGCGGCCACGATGGAGCTGCGCAGGTAGTTGCCATGCACGCCGGTGAAGAGGTTGCTGTAGACGATGTCGTCACTGCTGCCCTCGACGATGGCCTGCTTGTAGGCTGCCGTGGCGCGCGCCTCTTCTGTCGCGATGAAGGCCGAGCCGATGTAGGCCAGGTCCGCCCCACAGGCCTGCGCAGCCAGGATGGCGTCGCCCGTGGCGATGCTGCCCGACAACGCCAGCGGCCCGCTGAACCACTCGCGGATCTCTTGGATCAACGCAAACGGGCTCTTCACGCCCGCGTGGCCGCCTGCACCGGCGGCGACGGCGATCAGGCCGTCCGCGCCCTTGTCGATGGCTTTGTGGGCGAAGGTGTTGTTGATGATGTCGTGCAGCACCAGGCCGCCCCAGCCGTGCACGGCCTGGTTCAGCTCCTCGCGCGCGCCAAGGCTGGTGATGATGATCGGCACCTTGTACTTGGCGCACACCGCCAGGTCGTGCTCCAGGCGGTCATTGCTCTTGTGCACGATCTGGTTGATGGCAAAGGGCGCGGCCGGTTGCTCGGGGTGAGCACGGTCGTGGGCGGCGAGCGTCTCGGTGATCTCGGCCAGCCAGTCGTCCAGCTGCTCGGCCGGGCGGGCGTTGAGCGCCGGCATGGAGCCGACGATGCCAGCCTTGCACTGCGCGATCACGAGCTGCGGGTTGGAGATGATGAAAAGCGGCGAGCCGATGACCGGCAGGCGCAGACGGGAGAGAACAGCAGGCAGGCTCATGACTAAGGCTCAGAAGGCGTCCAGCGGCAGGGCCACAGCGCTCTCGGCACCGCCGACGATGGCGTCGCACAAGGCCGCCGTGCGGGGCAGGATGTGCTCGGCATAAAAGCGCGCGGTGGCGCACTTGGCGTCCATGAAGGCGGGGTCGCTCGCGCGCTCGCTTTCAGCGGCCAGCAGGGCGCGGCCCAGCTGCCAGCCGGCCACCAGGTTGCCTGCCAGCATCAGGTAAGGCACCGAGCCGGCGTAGACGGCATTCGGGTTGGCCTTGCCCTGCGCGGTGAAGAAGTCCACCACCGCCAGCAGGGCCTCACGCGCCGCACGCAGGCGCTGGCCCACGGCTTGGGCGGCGGCGCTGCCGGCCAGCAGGGTCGCTTCGGTCGAGGCGATCTGCTGCGCCAGCGCGCGAGCCATGGCACCGCCGTCGCGCAGGGTCTTGCGGCCGACCAGGTCATTGGCCTGGATGGCCGTGGTGCCCTCGTAGATGGTGAGGATCTTGGCGTCGCGGTAGTACTGTGCCGCGCCGGTCTCCTCGATGAAGCCCATGCCGCCATGCACCTGCACGCCCAGGGACGTGACCTCCAGGCTCATCTCGGTGCTGTAGCCCTTCACCAGCGGCACCATGAACTCGTAGAAGGCCTGGTTCTGCTGGCGGGTCTCGGGGTCGGGGTGGTGGTGGGCGGCGTCAAAGGCCGCCGCTGCCGTGGCGGCCATCGCGCGGCAGCCCTCGGTCAGGGCGCGCATGGTCATCAGCATGCGGCGCACATCAGGGTGGTGAATGATGGACGCGCTGCCGGCCACCGAGCCATCCACGGGCCGCGACTGCACGCGGTCACGCGCATAGGCCACGGCCTTTTGGTAGGCGCGGTCGGCAATGGCAATGCCTTGCAGGCCCACGCCATAGCGCGCGGCGTTCATCATCACGAACATGTATTCGAGGCCACGGTTCTCTTGGCCCACGAGCGTGCCAATGGCGCCACCATGGTCGCCGTACTGCAGCACCGCGGTGGGGCTGGCCTTGATGCCCATCTTGTGTTCGAGCGACACGCAATGCACGTCGTTACGGGCGCCAAGTGAGCCATCGGCATTGACCAGCACCTTGGGCACGATGAAGAGGCTGATGCCCTTCACGCCCTCGGGCGCACCCACCACGCGCGCCAGCACGAAGTGGATGATGTTCTCGGCCAGGTCGTGCTCGCCGTAGGTGATGAAGATCTTGGTGCCGAAGAGCTTGTAGGTGCCGTCACCCTGCGGCTCGGCGCGCGTGCGCACCAGGGCCAGGTCCGAGCCGGCCTGAGGCTCGGTGAGGTTCATGGTGCCCGTCCAAGAGCCATCGAGCAGCTTGGGGATGTAGAGCTGCTGCTGCTCGGGGCTGCCGGCGGTCAGCAGGGCCTCCACCGCGCCATCGGTCAGCAAGGGGCAGAGCGCAAAGCTCATATTGGCCGCCTGCAGCATCTCGTTGCAGGCCGCCGCAATCACCTTGGGTGCGCCCTGCCCGCCAAACTCGACCGGGTGCTGCAAGCCCTGCCAGCCGCCCTCGGCATAGGCCTTGAAGGCCGCCGGAAAGCCCGTGGTGGTGGTGACCTTGCCGTCCTTCAAGTAGGACGGCTGCTTGTCGCCCTCATGGTTGAGCGGCGCGACCACGTCCTGCATCAGCCGCGCACATTCCTCCAGCACGGCCTGGGCGGTCTCGTCGCCAAAGTCCTCGAAGCCCGGCATCTGCGCCACAGCATCCAGGCCCGCCAGGTGGCGGAGGTTGAACATCATGTCCTTGACGGGGGCTTGGTAACTCACTTGAAACTCCTGGCGGACAAAAGAAAGGGCACCGCGATGCGCCGGGGTGCCCTTGCAGTACTGCTGCGGCGGTGACTCAGAGGCTCTTGACGAGCTCCGGCACGGCAGTGAAGAGGTCGGCTTCCAGCCCGTAGTCGGCCACCGAGAAGATCGGCGCCTCGGGGTCCTTGTTGATGGCGACGATGACCTTGGAGTCCTTCATGCCGGCCAGGTGCTGGATGGCGCCCGAGATGCCGCAGGCCACATAGAGCTGGGGGGCAACGATCTTGCCGGTTTGGCCCACCTGCCAGTCGTTGGGGGCATAGCCAGCGTCCACAGCGGCGCGGCTGGCGCCGAGGGCGGCGCCGAGCTTGTCGGCCAGCGGCGTCAACACCTCGTTGAACTTCTCGCTCGACCCCAGCGCACGACCGCCGGAGACGATGATCTTGGCGGCCGTCAGCTCGGGGCGGTCCGACTTGGTGACCTCGCGGCCCACGAAGCGGCTGCTGCCCACCTCGGCCGCAGCGGCGACGGTCTCGACGGCTGCGCTGCCACCGGCGGCGGCGGCCGGGTCGAAGCCCGTGGTGCGCACCGTCAGCACCTTGGTGGCGTCGAGGCTCTGCACGGTGGCGATGGCGTTGCCGGCGTAGATCGGGCGCTCGAAGGTGTCGGCGCTGACCACCTTGGTCACGTCGCTCAGCTGCGCAGCGTCCAGCAGCGCGGCCACGCGCGGGGCGATGTTCTTGCCCGCCGCTGTGGCCGGAAAGGCGATGTGGCTGTAGGCGGCGGCCACGGCCACCACCTGGGCCGCCAGGTTCTCGGCCAGGCCATCGCCCAGGCTGGCGGCGTCGGCGTGCAGCACCTTGGCCACGCCGGCAATCTGCGCAGCGGCAGCGGCGGCAGCGGCGGCGTTGTGGCCGGCCACCAGCACATGGACCTCACCACCGCAAGCCGCAGCGGCCGTGACGGTGTTGAGCGTGGCGGCCTTGATGGAGGCGTTGTCGTGTTCAGCAATGACGAGTGCGGTCATGTCTTGTTCTCCTTGTGAGCCGGCGCTCAGATCACCTTGGCTTCGGTCTTGAGCTTGGCGACCAAGGCAGCCACATCGGGCACCTTGACGCCAGCGCCACGCTTGGGCGGCTCGCTGACCTTGAGGGTCTTGATGCGGGGCGTCACGTCCACGCCCAGGTCGGCCGGCTTGACGACGTCAAGCTGCTTCTTCTTGGCCTTCATGATGTTGGGCAGGGTCACGTAGCGCGGCTCGTTGAGGCGCAGGTCGGTCGTGACCACGGCCGGCAGGCTCAAGGAGACAGTCTCCAGGCCACCGTCCACCTCGCGCGTCACGGCCACGCGGCCATCCGCCACCTCCAGCTTGGAGGCAAAGGTGCCTTGCGGCAGTCCTGCCAGTGCAGCCAGCATCTGGCCGGTCTGGTTGCAGTCGTCGTCAATCGCCTGCTTGCCCAAGATGACGAGTTGCGGTTGCTCTTTGTCGACCAGGGCCTTGAGCAGCTTGGCCACGGCCAGGGGCTGCAGCTCGGCGTCGGTCTCGACCAGGACGGCGCGGTCGGCCCCAATGGCCATGGCCGTGCGCAGGGTCTCCTGGCATTGGGTCACGCCGCAGGAGACGGCAATGATCTCGGTGACCACGCCCTTTTCCTTCAGGCGCACCGCCTCTTCCACGGCGATTTCGTCAAAGGGGTTCATCGACATCTTGACGTTGGCGATGTCCACCCCCGTGCCATCGGCCTTGACCCGCACCTTGACGTTGTAGTCCACGACCCGCTTCACAGGAACCAAGACCTTCATCGATTACTCCAGCTCGAATCACATAGAGGGAAACGGCCATTTTTGTCCGTGACCCTGGCTAAAAAAGCACGATCGTTCGATTCTAGCCATAGGCCCCTGGCCCCCAGGGCCTTGTCAACTGGAGCGGGCTCTCGAATGTGCGCTATTCCCCTAGACTCGCCGCCGCATGCTTGAGCTGGAACTGCTGCCCGAACCGCCGCCCACCCACGAGATCGGGGTGTTTGACTCCGGCGTGGGCGGGCTGACTGTGCTGCGCGAGCTGCATGCGCTGCTGCCCGAGGTGGGCATGCGCTACGTGGCCGACGCGGCCTACGCACCCTATGGCCCGCGCAGCCCCGAGGAGATCCGCCAGCGCAGCGAGCAGATCGCGGCGCACCTGATCGAGGCCGGCGCGCGCTACGTGGTGGTGGCCTGCAACACGGCCACGGCGCATGCCATCGAGGCGCTGCGGGCGCGCTGGCCCAAGATTCATTTCATCGGCACCGAGCCCGGCATCAAGCCCGCCGTCAGCGCCACGCGCAATGGCCGCATCGGCGTGCTGGCCACATCGGCCACGGCCGCGAGCAGCCGCTACCAGGCCCTGGTGGCGCGGCATGGCGAGGGCGTGCAGGTCTTCACCCAGGCCTGCCCGGGTGTGGTGGACCTGATCGAGGCCGGCCAGCTCGATGCCCCCGAGTTGCGTGCGCTGGTGCAGCGCTACGCGGCGCCGCTGCGTGAGGCCGAGGTGGACACGGTGCTGTTGGGCTGCACGCACTACCCCTTCATCGAGGCCCTGTGGCACGAGGCGCTGGGGCCGGACATCCAGCTGCTGCGCATCGAGACCGCCGTGGCGCGCCGCGCGGCCGGCCTGTGGCGGCACGAACACCCAGCTACCGACGAAGCGCATGCAGCGGCGTCGTTGCTTGTCGAGACCAGTGGCAATGCCGACAGCCTGCGGCAGTGGATGGCCCAGGTGCTGGGCTGGGACTGGACCGAGGTCCGGCACTGGGCGCCAAACTAAGCGCCAGACTGAGCGCCAAAGAAAAACCCGCCGGGCCTTGCGGCTGCGGCGGGTTTTTGAGGCGGACAGCTTAGAAGCGCTTGTCCAGCGAGATCGACACCACGCGGCCCACAGGGCTGGTCAGCGTCGGGTCAAAGCCACCGCCGCCGTTGGGGCTCTGGGCGACGTTGACAAAGGGCGGCTTCTTGTTGAACAGGTTGATGGCGCCGATGGCCACCGTGGCGTCCTTGAGCAAGCCCATCGGGCCGTCGGTCTCAAAGGCATAGGCCACGCGCAGGTCGGTGGTGACGATGGACGCCACGTTTTGCACCGGGTTGGCCAGGTTGTTCTTGTAGCCGTTGATGTAGGCGAAGGTCAGGTTGGTCTGGAAGGCACCGTAGGCCCAGTTGGCCATGAAGCGCGACTTGAACTTCATCGGGTTGTAGATGGTGTTCAGCTGGTCGGTCAGGGCACCGGCCGGCGTCTGCGCCATCTGGTGCTTGGTGAAGACCGTGCCGTTCACGCCCACGAGGAAGTCACCCAGCTTGGTGTCGTTGAAGCGCGTGGAGGCCTCGAAGTCAAAGCCCTGGGTCTTGGAGCGACCGACGTTGAACTGGCGACCATCGACGAACAGCGTCCAGGTGGCGGGCGGCACACCGGCCACCGGGTAGGTGGCCAGCAGCTGCGCCACCAGCTCTGGCGAGGGGTTGCGCTGGATGATGGGCGTGCCTGCAAAGGTCGACTCGCGGTTCAGGATGGTCAGGTCCGCCAGAGCGCCCACGATCTGGTTGTCGTAGTTAATGTCGAACCAGGTGGCACTGAGCTTGGTGCCAGTGCCGATGGCGGGCTTCCAGTCAAAGCCCAGGGTCTTGGTCTTGGCGGACTCGGGCTTCAAGTCGTAGTTGGCGGCCGACAGCGCCACGCCAACGCGCAGTGCGCCGTTGATGGTCGGGTCGGAGTAGTTCTGCACGAACAGGCCGCCGCGCCCGCCATTGGTGAAGCCGCGGATCTGCGTCAGCACCGGCGCTCGGAAGGACTCGCCGTAGCTGCCGCGCAGGCTCAGGGAGTCAACCGGCTGCCAGGTCATGCCCAGCTTGGGGTTGCTGGTGCTGCCGACGTCGCTGTAGTGGTCCTTGCGGGCCGCGAGGCTGAGCGACAGGGAGCGGATGCCAGGCATCGCATTGCTGGCGCCGACGATGGGCACCACCAGTTCGCCATAGGCCGACTTCACACGGCGCTTGAGCGTGACCTCGCCCGTCGTTGGGTTGGCGAAGGTGCCCGAGGTCTGGCCGCCCACGGTGGTGATGTCCTGCCCCTCCAGGCCCAGGGCCATGCGCATCTTGCCGCCCGGCAGGGTCATCACCGCGCCGTCGGCCTTGAAGGCGAGGTTGTCGAAGGTGACGTGGCCCGGCGCGAAGGAGATGCCGTTGAAGACGTTCTTGATCGTGGTCGGGTTGTTGGGGCCGCCAAAGACGTTGAGTGCGGTGGCCGGGTTCTTGTCAGCCAATGCAGCGGCAAGGGCCGGATTGACCACACCGCCATAGCTGGTGGAGATGTCACGGTTCTCGCCGCGTGTCACGAGGCCGGAGCCGCGCCAGTCGCCCCACAGCGGCACTTCCAGGCCGACGGTGGCTTCCAGGGTCTTGGACTTGCCGGTGGCGGTGTTCAACGGCACATCGTTGATGAAGGAGAAGGTCACCGTCTCCGACGTGCCGGCTGGCGCGCCGGGCGGGCGCACGTAGAAGGGGTTGGTGCTCGGCACCGTCAGGTTGGCCGTGAAGGCCGAGGGGCGGATGCTGTACTCGCGCTTGGAGGCGATCACGTCGGCGAAGAGGCGGTAGGCGCCAAACTTCTGCTCTGCGGTCATCGCGAAGCTGTCGCGGTGCTGCTCGGGCAGCAGGTCTCCGACCTTGAAGTTGTCGCACTTGTTGGGCGCACCGGCCACCAGGCTGGCTGCGTTGGCCGCCGTGATGCCACTGGCTGGGATCGGGTAGGTGACGCCGGAGATCACGATGTTGCCGGGCGAGCACTGGGTCGAGCGGAAGTCGCCGCCGCCCTGCGACGTCAAGTCACCCTTGAAGAAGTCGCGGTCACGCCCGTTGAGCGCGCTACGGTGCGTCTTCTCGTAAGTGAAGGTGGCATTGCCGCCGTCCCAGCGGAGGCCTGCCAGGCCGCCCAGTTGGCGCTCGTGGAAGGCGTCACCCACGCCAAAGCGCGCATAGGCCTGCACGCCCTTTTCATTGCGCCGCATGATGAGGTTGGCCACGCCGGCGATGGCATCCGAGCCGTAGAGCGCCGAGGCGCCGTCGGCCACGATCTCGACGCGGTCCAGCGCCAGGGTCGGGAGGATCGACGGGTCCACCGCCGAGCCTGTGGTGCCCTGCCCCACCACGCGGTGGCCGTTGACCAGCACCAGGGTCGCGTAGGGGCCGATGCCGCGCAGGTTGATGGACGCGCCGTAGGTGATGTTGGTCGAGCCGCCAGGCTGGCCGCGCGAGTTCTCGGACACGCCGAGGTTGAACACCTGGGGCAGTTGCTGCACCAGCTGCGCGGTGGTGGTGGCGCCGGAGGTCTCGATGTTCTCGCGCGTCAGCGAGTTGACGACGGCACCGACGGGCGCGATGCCGCGGATGCGGCTGCCGGTGATCACGACGGTTTCAAGCTTCTGGTCACCGTCGGACGCCGCAGCGGCCTCAGCGTTGGCGCTGGCGTTGGCGTTTTGGGCCAACACGGCGGAGTGGGCCATCAGCAGGAGGGCGGCCGCGCTCACTGGGGTCAGCGCGCTGCGAAAAACATGTGTCTTCATGGGGTCTGTCTCCAAGTTTTGGGATGCAGGCGGCCCCCCGCCGTGCTTTCTCACGGCGGGCCACCCAGGGTTATCAGTGCTTCAGGGGGAAACGCGCGGGCCGCCCGGCGGGGCTGTGGCGAACGGCAGTTGCAGGGCCGAGGGGTGCTGCACATCGGCATGCACCGTCAGTTGGGCGCCTTGCTGCACGGGGCGGCGGTCGCGCGGGTCGCTGCCCGTCACGGTCAACCGCCAGTGGTGGCCGGCACGGAAGACGTGCGACAGCGGCAGCAGGTCGAACTTCAGCTCCACTGGCACACCGGGCTGCAGCGGTTGGTGGTCCTCTTCAAGGCTGCGCGTCCAGGGTAGGCCGAGGAAGTCGTAGGGCGGTGTCTTGACGGCGCGCAGGCTGGCCTTGAGCCGGCCGTCGGTGACCATCGTGGCCCGGCCCTGTGCGTCCACGTCCTCCAGGTAGGCAAACACATGCGGGTCGGGCTCGGTGGACGAGACCCAGAGCCTGAGCAGCGGGTGGCCGGTGATCTCGACGTCGGCCGCCAGCGCCTCGCCCTCGAAGCGCAGGCCGTTGTCGCTTTGCAGGCAGGTGGGCGCCAGGGGCGACCAGCCGGCCGGGCAGGCGATGGGGGTGGCCACGCCGAGCTTGACGCTGGCGGCCTGCTTCGTCTCGGCCCGCGCATCCAGCCGCAGGCCGGCGCCCTGCCCTGGCACGCGCAGATGCAGCGCCTGCAAGCGGCTGGCGGCGGGTGGCCATTGGCTGGACTGCTGCCAGCGCGGAGCCTCGGCGGCGCCTTGCGTCGAGTAGGTGTAGGTGGGCTCCTGCATCACGCCGTTGTCGACGCCCTTGAGCCAGTGGTCGTAGAAGCGATGCGCCTCGACCAGCAGATCAAAGCCCGGGTTGCGGCAGTGCTGCCAGGGCCCGATCACGTACTTGCGCGGGTTGCTGGCCAGGTTGGCCATGGCCACCAGGCCCTCGCGCCGGAAGTCGTCCTCCCAGCCACCAAAAATGTAGAAGGCCACGCCCGAGCGGGCCAGCGCCGCGCGGTAGGTGCCCGAACTGCCCTCCGTCCAGAAGCGCGTGCCCACCAGGTCAGACCAGCTGTCGCGGTAGGGCATGCCGCGCCACAGCGAGGCCAGCGGCGTGTTGGTGCGGTGGTCTTCGGCGGCCTGGCGCAGCAGCGTGCGGTCCGCGTCGCCATCGACAGGCAGGTTCTTGAGGTCGTCCTCAAACGTGCGGTCCACGCCCGAGCCCCAGTTGGCCAGGATGCCGCCGCGCATGAAGCCGTCGTACTTGGACCAGCTGAAGCAGCCGGCGAACACCGCCTTGAGGCTGGGCGGCATCAGGCTGACGGCGTGCATGGCCGCATCGCCCGTGTTGCTGCAGCCGTAGACGCCCACCTTGCCGGTGGACCAGGGCTGGCGCGCCAGCCACTCGGTGATCTCGTAGGCGTCGCGCGCTTCAGTGCGGTCGTTGTAGCCGCGGCGCGAGCCGAAGGAGGCACCGGCGCCGCGTCGGTCCACCTCGACCACGACATAGCCGTACTGCGTGAGCAGCGGCATCTGCGCGACGCCGGAGAACTTCTGGTCGGTCGCAAAGCGGCGCGCCACCGAGTGCTGCCAGACCACCGGGAAGGCCTGCTCCACCGGTTTGCCATTGACCGCAGGGCGGTGCACGTCCATCGCCAGGCGCACGCCGTCGCGGGTCTTGAAGTAGAAGGAGCTGGTGACCCGCTCGGTGTAGAGCGCCGGGCTGTAGCCGCTGTACTGGCCCGGGCGCGAGACCTTGGCCTCGTCGGCAGCTGCCGTGCCGGCGAGCAACGCGAGACCAAGGATCAGGGCCTTCACGGACGGGCTCCCTTAACGGCAACCTCAGCTTCAACGTCCTTGGCCGGCGCCGCCCCGTGGCCGCGCCCGAAGTGGCTCTCCAGCCGCCGCTGCAGCAGCGTGAGCACGGTGAACACCGCCAGGTACCAGCACACCGCCACCAGCAGCAGGGGCACGACCTTGAAGTTGCGGTTGTAGATGGTCTGCACCGAAAAGAGCAGGTCCGTCATCGCGATCACGCTGACCAGCGAGGTGCCCTTGAGCATGCCGATGACCTGGCTGCCCGCCGGCGGCAGCACGGTGCGCATGGCCTGCGGGAAGACGATGCGCCAGAACGCGCGCCAGGGCGTGAAGCCGAGCGCCCGGGCGGCGTCCTGCTGGCCGGCGTCCACCGACTGGATGCCCGACCGCATGATCTCGGCCATGTAGGCCGCCTCGTTCAGCGCCAGGCCCAGCACGGCGGCGATGAAGGGGGTGATCAGGTCATTGGTGTCCCAGCTGATCAGCTCGGGGCCGAAGGGCACGCCCAGCGAGATGCGCGGCACCAAGTACGCCAAGTTGTACCAAAACAGCAGCTGGATCAGCACCGGCGTGCCTCGGAACAGCCAGACGTAGAAGCCCGCCACGGCGCGCGCGGTGGCAAAGCGCCCGAGGCGCATCAGCGCCAGCACGGTACCGAGCACGGTGCCCAGGCTCATGCCCACGGCCGTGAGCACGACGCTCACGCCCAGGCCCTGCAGCACGGCGGGCGCGAAGATGAATTCACGCACCACCTCCCACTCGAAGCGCGGGTTGGTGATGAGGAAGTGCAGCGCCTGCGCGCCGATCACGAAGACGATGACGTTCATCACCCACTGGCCCACGCGGCGACGCGGGCGGGCCAGGGCAACGTCGTCCAGCGCGTGGGCTTGGTCGGGGGGCTGAGGAGTTGGGGAGGGGGTGCTCATCTCGGGGCCATTTATTTGGCGGCGTTGATCTGCGACTGGGTGATGGCCACGGCGCTCACGCCCCAGCGTTCCATCACTTCGGCGTACTGGCCGCTCTGCATCAAGGTGGTCATCGCTTCATGGATCACGGGCGCAAGGCCCGAGCGCTTGGGCACGAAGAGGCTGAGCAGGTCACGCCCCAAGGAGCCGCTGGCGTCGCTGTACATGCCGAAGCGATCGGGGTTGATGTGCACCGCGTGCAGCGCGGCGCTCAAGGTCATGGCGGCCACCGAGGCCCGGCCGGCCTGCGTGGCGACGAGGGTCATATTGGTGTCCACCAAGGCCACGTGCTGGGCCGGCGGGCGGCCCTCGGCGATGCAGCGCTCGTTGAGCCGGTTGGTCACGCGCTCGCTGACGCTACCGGCCACGTAGGAGATTTTCTTGCCGCACAGGTCCAGCGGCTGGCTGTAGCGGGCCGCCCGGTCCAACGGGAAGACAAACGCCGGCCGCGTGGTGAGCCAGCTGACGCCATCGAAGCGCTTCTGCCGCTCCAGCGTGGCCACGCCGGGCCCGAGGGCCAGGTCGTAGCGGCCCGCCTCCAGCCCGGCCATGGTGGCCGAAAGACTGTTGACCACGTGGTGCTTGATGGGCACGCCAATCAGGCGCTCGATGCGCCGCGCGAGGTCAGGCTCGATGCCGTCGGCAATCTGCCGCTGGTCGTTGACGATGCGGTAGGGCGGGTGCGAGTCACCCACGAAGCGCAGCACCCCCGCACGGCGGATCTCCGGCGGCAGCTTGGCGTAGAGCGGCGCGCTGGGGTCCGGTGCGGCCAGCGGCGGCAGCGCGGGCTCGGCCCCGGCGGGCAGGGCCAGCCAGGCCAGCAGCAGTGGAAGGAGGCGACGCAGCATCGTGACCAGCCTCAGACGACGCCTTCGGCGCGCAAGCGGGCGATGGCCCCGGCATCGAGGCCGAGGAACTGCGAGAAGACGTCGGCGTTGTGCTGGCCGAGGCCGGGCGCCGGCTTGTCGAAGCCGGCAAAGGCGCCGGTCATGCGGATGGGCAGACCGCCGACGATGATGTCTTCGACCGCGCCATAGGTCGGGTGCTCGATGACCTCGGTCTCGCCGCGCGCCAAGAGGCGCGGGTCGCGCACCGCCTGGCCGGGGTCGCGCACGCGGCCCGAGGGCACTTCGGCGCGCTCCAGGCGCTCCACGGCTTCATCGGTGCTGAGGCTGCGGGTCCAGGCCTCGATCAAGGCGTGCAGGCCCTCGTGGTTCTGCACGCGCTGGTCACGGCTGACAAAGCGGGTGTCCTGCGCCAGCTCGGGGCAGCCCATGGCCTCGAACAGCGAGGTGGTAAAGCCATCGGTGGGCGCGCAGATGGCGATGTGGCCGTCCTGCGTGGGGAAGATGCCGAAGGGCGCGAGGCGCGGCATGGTGTTGCCGGTGCGCGTGGCTTGGCCGGTGCGCTGCATGACCTCGAAAGGCTCGGCCGCCACCAGCGCGGTGATGGCGCCGAGCAGGGACACGTCCACGTGCTGGCCCTGGCCCGTGGTGCGCGCCTGGATCAGGGCGGCCAGGGTGCCGATGACGGCGAACAGCGGCGCGGTGAGGTCGCCAAAGGGCACGCCCACGCGCAGCGGCGGCGCGTCGGCCTCGCCCGAGGTCATCATCAGGCCGGAGAGGGCCTGCACGATGGTGTCCATGGCACGGTTCTGGCGCGAGACCATGTTGGCGCCGAAGCCGCTGATGGAGGTGTAGACGATGCGCGGGTTGAGCTCGGCGCAGCGGGTGTAGCCCACGCCCAGGCGGTCGGCAGTGCCGGCGCTGAAGTTCTCGACCACGGCATCGGCCTGCTGGACGAGGCGCTCGAAGAGCTCGCGGCCGCGTGGGTCCTTGAGGTTGAGGGTGATGGATTCCTTGTTGCGGGCGCGCTCCATGATGGCCAGGGACATGTCGTCCTCATGGCGGCGCACCATGGCCACGCCGTCGCGGCCGACAAAGGGCGCGTTGTTGCGCGCGGTGTCGGGCGAGCGGGGGTTCTCGATCTTGATGACGCGTGCGCCCAGGCCGGCCAGCAGCAGCGTGGCATAGGGCCCGGCCAGGGCGGTGGTCAGGTCCAGCACCGTCATGCCGGCAAGCGGGCGGGGCTGGGTGGTGTCTTTGATGCGCAAAGGAGGCTCCGGGATCTTCAGGCAGGCAGGACGCGCAAGCTCTGCTCGCCGTCCCACTCGTAGCGGACGCGCAGTCCGGCTTGTTCGGTGATGTCGCGCAGGTAGGCCAGCACGCCCTCGCCGCCCGCGTTGCGGGCCACGGGCACGGGGCGGGCCTGCGCGTCGATGTAGCAAGGGATGAGGCCGGCTTCGAGCTGCCCATCCGGCAGCACGCGGCAGCGCGCGATCAGCGTGTTGCGGCTGTCGGGGTGGAAGGGGTAGGTCGGCATGGCCGGGTCGGGCACGAAGCCGAACAGCTTCTGGCGCCGCTTGGCCCAGGCCAGGCGCTCAGGGCTGTCGTTGCCAGACACCGCGAGCGCGCGCGTCACGCAGACGAAGTTGCCGAGGCCGTGATAGATGGGCTTGCCGCGATAAAGCTCGACGCCCCGCAGGATGTGGGCGTGGTGGCCGATGACAACGTCGGCCCCGGCGTCGATGGCGGCGCGGCTGACGCTGCGCTCATACATCTCGATCTTGGCGGGCACGTGGCCCATGCCCTTGTGCAAAGCGACGAGCACCACATCGACCTGCTGGCGCAGCGCGGCGATGTCGTCCTGCATGGCCTCCAGGCTGTCGGGCGCCGCGAAGGTGTAGACGTTGGGCGGGCCACCCGGGGCGGCGTAGTCCAGCTCATAGTGCGTGAGCACCTTGACGTAGGCACAGCCGGCCTTGCGCGAGGTGGCCCAGGATTCACGCGGGCCGACGCAGTTGTAGCTGAGCACACCGAAGCGCTTGCCACCGCGCTCGACGATGACGGGCTCACGCGCGGCAGTGATGTTGTTGGCCGCGCCGGTGCATTGCAGGCCGAGGCCGCGCAGCGTGGCGACGGTGTCCTCGATGCCATTGGGGCCGACGTCGGCGATGTGGTTGCCGGCCAGGGTGGCGACGTGGAAGCCGGCCGCCGGCAGCGCAGAAAGGTTGTCCGGGTCGGCAGGCGGCGCGGGGATGTCGGTGCTCTGCTCGGAGCCTCGGCGGGTGTGCGGCACCTCGACGTGGCCGATCACGAGATCAGCGGCGGTGAGCGTGGCGCGGCTCGGGTCGAACAGCGGGCCGGGGTTGGGCTCGTCGAGGATGATGTCCCCGACCATCAGGATGTCGATAGGTTTGCTCACAGCCGCTCCTCAATGAAGCGGACCATGTCCGCGTGCACGGCTTCGGCGTTCCAGCCACGGCCATCAACCATGTCGGACTCGACCATCATGGTGGGGATGCCAGCCTTCTCCAACGCAGCGGCGATGAAGCGCTTGCCGCTGGCCGACGGGCGGCTGCCCTTGGGCATCAGGATCACGGCCCCGTCGATGCGGTTCTTCTGCGCCTCCCGCACGATCCACGAGGGTGCATAAGGCGGGTTGTGCAGCACCTCATTCATGGTCACCGCGCGGCTGGCCAGCGCGCGCAGCGGGTCGTCGAGGCCATAGCGGATGTACCAGTCAGGCCCAAAGGGCAGGTACATGCTCCAGACGAAGACGGCGCCATGGCTCTCTTCGAAGGCGTTGTAAAACGCGGTGTTGTGCCAGAGGCCAGCGCCGATCCACATCAGGCGCTTGCGTTCATTGGCGCACACGGCGATGCCGGCATCGACCCGGGCCTCAACTTCCTCGCGGAAGCGCCGCGCATGGCTGAGCGCCCATTCGCTACCCCGGTGCCACTGCGTGGACATGACATTGGTGATCTGCTCAGTGACGCGCACGGGGCACTTGGGCGCTGTGGCGATGAGCTGGCGCACGACTTCGAACTGCTCTTCCTGCTCGTTGACGCGCTGCAGGAAGACGCGCAGCTCGTCTGCGTCAAAGCGCCGGCCACCGATGCCTTCGAGCACGGTGATCAGTTGCTTCAGCTCGTCTACCGCGAAGTCGAGGCGGCGCGGCTCGCACAGCTCTTCCCAGCGGTGGCGAGACAGCTCCCACCAGTTGGCGGGCAGCACCGAGGTGCCGGGCGCTTCGAGCGGGAAGAAGGGCGCGCCGGTTTGGTCGGCCCACTGCTGGAAGATGCGCTGCGAGCAGTCGCAGGTGAGGCGTGCGCACAGCAGTGCGGGCTTGGGCAGGCCGCCCCAAGGAGCCCGCTCGCCGAGATCGACCTTGCTGGTGGCCAGGCCGATGCTGCAGTACTTGCAGAGGTTCTCGTTGTAGCCCTGGGCGTTCATCGCATCCAGGTACTCCTCGGAGAGCCGCTTGGCCGCGACGACGGCCGCCCACCACTGGTTGGTGACGACCGGCACGCCGAGCACGTGGAAGAGGTCGTGCGGGGTGTCGGCATTGACGATGGCGTAGGGCTGGCCGCCCTCGAAGACCTCGCGGCGCAGGCCGGCGAACCAGGTCTTCTGCTTCTCGCCAGCCGCGAGCGTGCAGGCGAGTTGCTTGTCGTTGGAATGGGAAGTCATGTCGGGCTGTGCGCCGCGGGCGTCTTGGCCCGCAGCGACTCGATGAAGGACTGCAGCTCGCGCTGGATCGCGCCGAGGTGGCGCTCGTCGCGGACGTCATGGCGCACCACCAGGTGCGGCAGACCGGCGCGGGCCACGATGGCGGCATCGGGGGGGTAGGACCAACCGTAGATGTCGTCCGGCTCGGGCAGATGGAAGATCACGCCCTGGACGGCCGGCTGCTGCAAGGCAGCATGGAACCAGCGGTCGTCCGGCGGCTGGATGCGCACGCAAGGCACATCGCGCCAGTAGTACTCGAAGACGGCCTGCAGGGGCGGCAGCACGGTGCTGATCAAGGGCGCGCCGGCACGCGCGCCCCAGTCGTCGTCTTCGGCCACGATGCGCGCGCCCAGTTGCTCAACCAGGCGGTGCAGGGCCGAATGCTCCAGCGGCACACCGCGCACCAGCAGGCCAGGCCCGGTCGGCAAGCGCTCTGGGCCGCCGGTGTGCAACCACTGAAGCAAGGCGGGCTCCGCCTCGGCGGGATGCATGAAACGCCAGGCGCTGCTGGCGACCAGGCCTTCAGCGCCGGAGCAAGGCTCGGTCCAGCGCTGCGCCTGCAACTGCGCGAGCAACTGGCGGCGTTGGTTGCCCTCGGCAATCGCGTGCCGCAGGCGGGCATCGGACACCGGCTGACCCACCAAGGTGCCGAGGCGGTCCGCCAGCGCACGCGTGCGGTCCAGGCCATAGGCAGCGCTGCTGGCGCGCTGGGTATGCGGGATGTCGTAGAGCCAGAGCTCAGGGCCGGCGCTGACGACGCCCGTGCGCAGGGCCTCGCGGATCGACAGGAAGAGCTTGTGCTGAGACTCGGTGGAGCGCGGGATGACGAGCAGGTCGAGCGCGTCCAGCGCACCGGTGCAGTAGAGCTCGAAGATCCAGCGGACATCGGGGTCGGCAATCGGCTCGATGTAGACATCGGCGACCGTCGTGAGCATCGGCAAGGGCGCAATGCGCAATGGCACGCAGCCCGCCGCGCGGATCAGCTCCACCGGCACGGTGTTGCCGACGTAGCCCACCACGCGGCTGCCAGCCGCCTTGGCGCTGCGCAGCAGGGCCAGGCGGTCGGCATAGGCGGCAGCGAGCGGGGCGAATTCGGCGTGCGTCATCACGAGCGCTCCCCACGCGACAGGAAGGTACGCAGACGCTCGGTCTTGGGCGCCGCCAGGGTCTCACGCGCCGGGCCTTGCTCGACGATGCGGCCGGCCTCCATGAAGACGATGCGGTCGGCCACCTCACGGGCAAAGTTGATCTCGTGAGTGACGATGATCATCGTCATGCCCTGCTTGGCCAGGTCACGCACCACGGCCAGCACTTCGCCAACCAGCTCGGGATCGAGCGCACTGGTGGGTTCGTCGAACAACATGGCCTGCGGCCGCATCGCCAATGCACGCGCAATCGCCACGCGCTGCTGCTGGCCGCCCGACAACTGCCGTGGGTAGGCGTTCTTCTTGGCCAGCAAGCCCACGCGGTCCAGCAGCTGCTCGGCATAGGCCCTCGCCTGCTCCGGGCTCTCGCCCAGCACCTGCACAGGGCCTTCCATCACATTGCGCAGCACGCTCATGTGCGGGAAGAGGTTGAACTGCTGGAACACCATGCCGATGCGCTGGCGCTGCGCGGCAATGGCGCGATGACCCAGCGCCCGCAGGCCGCCGTCGGTGCGCTCAAATCCCTGTAGCTCGCCGTGCACGTAGACGGCACCGCCCTCGATGGGCACGAGCTGGTGGATGCAGCGCACCAGGGTCGACTTGCCCGAACCCGAAGGGCCGATCAAGGCAACCACTTCGCGCTCAGCCACACTCAGGCTGACGTGGTCCAGCACCAGGGCCTGCCCATACCGCTTCACCAGCCTCTCGACACTCAGGGCACTCTGGCTCGGGGTCACGCTCACTCCAAAGTGGTTACAAAATTGAACTGTTTAAATTGTGAACGTTATGGGTGCTCAATTCAAGACAAAATTGCGCTTTGCTGACCCGGGATTTCCCCAGGCGCTACGACAGACCCAACGATGGCAACCAGACGGACGGTGAAGGACGCGACGCCGCAGCGCCGCCTCAAACTCGGCGCGCTAGAGAACAACCTGGGCTACCTGAGCCGCATGGTGCGCAATGTGGCGCTGCAGTCGTCGGGCGACTACGTGGACGAGCTCGGCTTTGCTACCGGCCAGATCACGATGCTAGGCCTGATCTCTGCCAACTCGGGCGTCTCGCAGAACGTGCTGGCGCAGGCGATGCTGATGCGCAAGTCGCAGGTGACGGGCCTGATCCAAGACTTGGTGGCGCGCGGCTACGTCACACGCGGTGACCACGATGCGGACCGCCGCATCAACACGCTGCGCCTGACCGAAAGCGGCCAGCAGGTGTGGCGCTCGGCCAGGGCACGCATCGACCGTCACAGCGCCTCGATGCTGTCTGGGTTGGAAGAGGCCGAACAGCAGGAACTGACGCGCTTGCTGCGCAAGCTGCTGGCGGCGCACATGGACGACGTGCAGATCGACTTCGGCGAGACCTGAGCGCGGCAAACGCGCATCGATCCTGTCACTGGTGCCCCGAGCCGGAATCGAACCGGCACGCTCCCTCTCGGGTAGCGGCGGATTTTCCTGCCCACTACGGCTTTCGCCGCCGCACTTGAGGCGTTTGGGGTCTGGAGTGCGCCTTGGCCCTGGCGCATCGCGCTGTAGGCCCCCGCCGTCCACTCTCTACACCTTCCCCTTGCGGGGCTTGGCTCGGCATTACCTCGGGCCAAGGGCCCAGGGGCTTCACCGAGTTTGACGGGATTCACGCCTGCGGTTTCCCGGCAGGGTGCTCAAATTGATTCAAGTCCGCTGTGTCTACCAGTTTCACCATCGGGGCAGAGCGCGCAGTCTAATCGCGCAGACCCCCGGCAACGGCGGCCCAATGCAAAACGGGAGGTCTGAACTAACAGACCTCCCGTAGGGCAATGGAGCGGGATAAGAGGCTCGAACTCTCGACCTATACCTTGGCAAGGTATCGCTCTACCAACTGAGCTAATCCCGCATTGATCAATTTTTTGGAGGCGCGATCCGGAGTCGAACCGGACTAACCGGATTTGCAATCCGGGGCATAACCGCTTTGCTATCGCGCCGCTGGCTAACGTTCAATCTCGCCAACAAAATCAGTCGCAACGACTTTGACGAAAAAGGGAAGCCGGGGCTTCCCTTTGAGATACGTGGAGCGGGATAAGAGGCTCGAACTCTCGACCTATACCTTGGCAAGGTATCGCTCTACCAACTGAGCTAATCCCGCTTTGTTTCAGTAGGCCATCTAGATACTTCCTAGCGACCCAAAGAAGCTCTCATTGTAGCCCATTTTTCTTGCTCCAGGCAAGAGGCTGTCTCAGTGCGGGATAGTCTTTGTGGACGCACCGAGCTCTTCGGCCTTGGCTGCAGCCACCGGCACTTCTTCATCCGGCAACGGCGTCGGCACTGCCTCAAGAGCCACTTCCAGCACACGGTCGATCCAGCGCACCGGAACGATCTCAAGCTGGTTCTTCACGTTCTCCGGAATGTCCTGCAAGTCCTTGACGTTCTCTTCAGGAATCATCACGGTCTTGATCCCGCCTCGGTGGGCCGCAAGCAGCTTCTCCTTCAGGCCACCAATCGCCGTCACTTCGCCGCGCAAGGTGATCTCGCCAGTCATCGCCACATCGGCCCGGACCGGAATACCGGTCAAGGTCGACACGAAGGCGGTGGTCATGGCGATACCGGCACTCGGGCCGTCCTTCGGCGTGGCGCCATCGGGCACGTGGATGTGGACGTCGCGCTTGTCGAAGACTTCGTCCTTGATGCCCAGCAGGCGAGCCCGTGAGCGCACGACGGTGCGTGCCGCCTCAACCGACTCCTTCATCACGTCGCCCAGCGAACCGGTGCGGATGATGTTGCCCTTACCAGGCATGGCCGTGGCTTCGATGGTGAGCAGATCGCCTCCCACCTCGGTCCACGCCAGACCGACCACCTGGCCGACCTGGTTCTTCTTCTCGGCGCGACCGAAGTCGAACTTGCGCACGCCAAGGTAGTCGTTGAGGTTGTCCTCGTTGACGACGACCTTGCCCTCGTAGGTTTTGAGCTGAACACCCTTGACCACCTTGCGGCAGATCTTGGAGAGCTCGCGCTCCAACGAACGCACGCCGGCTTCACGGGTGTAGTAGCGGATCACGCCACGGATCGCCGATTCCTCGACGTCCATCTCCTCGTCCTTGACGCCATTGTTCTTGCGCTGCTTGGGCAGCAGATAGCGCTGGGCGATGTTGACCTTTTCGTCTTCGGTGTAGCCCGACAGGCGAATGACTTCCATCCGGTCCAGCAGGGCCGGCGGGATGTTCATCGAATTGGAGGTGGCGACGAACATCACGTCGGACAGATCGAAATCGACCTCGACGTAGTGATCGCTGAAGGTGTGGTTCTGCTCGGGGTCGAGCACTTCCAGCAGGGCCGAGGACGGGTCGCCGCGGAAGTCCATGCCCAGCTTGTCGATCTCGTCGAGCAGGAAGAGCGGATTGCGCGTGCCGACCTTGGACAACGACTGCAGCACCTTGCCCGGCATGGAGCCGATGTAGGTGCGACGGTGGCCACGAATCTCGGCTTCGTCGCGCACGCCGCCCAGGGCCATGCGCACGAACTTGCGCTCGGTCGCACGGGCGATACTCTGGCCGAGCGAGGTCTTGCCCACGCCCGGAGGGCCGACCAGGCACAGGATGGGCGCCTTGACCTTGTCCACGCGCTGCTGGACCGCGAGGTATTCGAGGATGCGTTCCTTGACCTTCTCAAGGCCAAAGTGGTCTTCGTTCAGCACAGCCTCGGCGTTGGCGAGGTCATGCTTGATCTTGGTCTTCTTGCTCCAGGGCAGGCCGACCAAGGTGTCGATGTAGTTGCGCACCACGGTGGCCTCGGCCGACATGGGCGACATCAGCTTGAGCTTCTTGAGCTCGGCATCGGCCTTCTTGCGCGCCTCCTTGGGCATGCGGGCGGCCTTGATCTTCTTGTCGAGCTCTTCGAGGTCGGCGCCCTCTTCGCCATCGCCCAGTTCCTTCTGGATGGCCTTGACCTGCTCGTTCAGGTAGTACTCGCGCTGGCTCTTCTCCATCTGGCGCTTGACGCGGCCACGGATGCGCTTTTCCACCTGCAGGATGTCGACCTCGTGCTCGAGCAGGTCGAGCAGCTTTTCAAGGCGCTGACCAACATCGGGCAGATCCAGCACCGCCTGCTTGGCATCGAGCTTGAGCGGCAGGTGAGCGGCAATGGTGTCGGCCAGGCGGCCGGCATCGTCGATGCCACCGATGGAGGTCAGGATCTCGGGCGGGATCTTCTTGTTGAGTTTGACGTATTGATCAAACTGCTGGGTGACCGCGCGGCGCAGTGCCTCCACCTCGGGGCGGTGCTCGGTCTCGGGCGGCACCGGCACGACGCGTGCGGTGAAGTGTTCGCCGTCAGCGATGTGCTCAGTCCTGGCGCGCTGCACGCCCTCGACGAGCACCTTCACGGTGCCATCGGGGAGCTTGAGCATCTGCAGGATGCTGGAGACGCAACCCACTTCGAACATGTCCTCGGCCTTGGGCTCGTCCTTGCTGGCGGCCTTCTGGGCCACGAGCATGATCTGCCGGCCAGCCTCCATGGCGGCTTCGAGCGCCTTGATGGACTTGGGCCGCCCGACAAACAGCGGGATGACCATGTGGGGGAACACGACCACATCGCGCAGCGGCAGCAGCGGCAGCGTGATGGGCTCGGCGGGAAGTACGGTATGACCGGACATGTGAACCTCTCTTTCTCAAACCCATCTAGGGCCTGAGAGGGCAAATGCAAGTCAATGCCACCAGATGGTGGGTCTCAGGCGCTGGCCTTCGCCTGTTCGCGATAGACCAGCAAGGGGCGTGCCGACGGATCGTCGATGTTGTGCTCGTCGAGCACGACCTTTTCGACGCTCTCTAGCGTCGGGAGGTCAAACATGGTGTCGATGAGGGCTTGCTCCATGATGGAACGCAAGCCGCGCGCGCCCGTCTTGCGGGCCAGCGCCTTGCGGGCAATCGCGCCGAGCGCCGACACGCGGATCTCAAGCTCGACGCCGTCCATCTGGAACAGCTGCTGATACTGTTTGACGAGCGCGTTCTTGGGCTCGGTCAGGATCTGGATCAGTGCATCCTCGGTCAGTTCGCCCAGAGTGGCGACCACCGGCAGGCGGCCGACCAGTTCCGGAATCAGGCCGAACTTGATCAGGTCCTCAGGCTCGACCTCGCGGAACACCTCGGACACCTTGCGCTCCGACTTGCTCTTGACCGTGGCACCAAAGCCGATGCCCGACTTTTCAGAGCGGTTCTGGATGACCTTCTCGAGGCCGTCAAACGCACCACCGCAGATGAACAGGATGTTGGTCGTGTCGATCTGCAGGAAGTCTTGATTGGGATGCTTGCGCCCGCCCTGGGGTGGGACGCTGGCCATGGTGCCTTCGACCAGCTTGAGCAGCGCCTGTTGCACACCTTCGCCGGACACATCGCGTGTGATGGACGGGTTGTCGGCCTTGCGCGAGATCTTGTCGATTTCGTCGATGTAGACGATGCCGCGCTGCGCACGCTCGACGTCGTAATTGCAGTTCTGCAGCAGCTTCTGGATGATGTTCTCGACGTCCTCGCCCACGTAACCGGCCTCGGTCAGCGTGGTGGCGTCAGCGATCACGAAGGGCACATTGAGCAGGCGCGCCAGCGTCTGCGCCAGCAAGGTCTTGCCTGAACCCGTCGGCCCGATCAGCAGGATGTTGCTCTTGGAGAGCTCCACCGAGTCCTTTGCGCTCGCCATGTGGCGCAGGCGCTTGTAGTGGTTGTAGACGGCCACGGCCAGCGTGCGCTTGGCAGGCTCTTGCCCAATCACGTACTGATCAAGGCTGGACTTGATCTCGCCCGGCGTGGGCAGGTCGGAGCGCGTCTGCCGCGCGGCGGTGGCCGGCACGGGCGCAGCCACCTCGTCGCGCACGATGTCGTTGCACAGCTCGATGCACTCGTCGCAGATGAAGACGGAGGGGCCCGCGATCAGCTTCTTGACCTCGTGCTGACTCTTGCCGCAGAACGAGCAGTAGAGGACCTTTTCGCTGGAGCTGCCTTTTTTCTCGGCCATGAAACCTTGGCGCCTTCGCGCGTAAAACCAATCGCAGTGCAGGACCGCGTGAGTTGATGATAGTCCAAAGCCCCCACACGACCTTCCTGCAAGAAGGGGCCTGGAAAGCGCCTGACTCGGAGGGTCAGCCTCCGCGATCACGCGTCATGGACGATGTTCTAGCACCTGATCGATCAGCCCGTATTCCTGAGCTTCCGGGGCGGACATGAAGTAATCACGCTCCGTGTCGAGTTGGATCTTCTCAAGGCTCTGGCCGGTGCGCTCGGCCAGGATGCGGTTGAGCGCGTCGCGGGTCTTCAGGATCTCGCGCGCGTGGATCTCGATGTCCGTGGCCTGGCCCTGCGTGCCACCCAGCGGCTGGTGGATCATGACCTTGGCATTGGGCAGCGAATAGCGCTTGCCCTTGGCGCCAGCGGCCAGCAGGAAGGCGCCCATGCTCGCGGCCATGCCCATGCACAGGGTCGAGACCTCGGGCTTGATGAACTGCATGGTGTCGTAGATGGACATGCCGGCCGACACGCTGCCACCAGGGCTGTTGATGTAGAGCGAGATCTCCTTGTCGGGGTTCTCGCTCTCCAGGAACAGCAACTGCGCGACGACGAGGTTGGCAACCGCATCGTTGACCGGGCCAACCAGGAACACGATGCGCTCGCGCAGCAGGCGCGAGTAGATGTCGTAGGCGCGTTCACCGCGGCCGGACTGTTCGATGACGATGGGCACCATGCCCAGATTGCGGGTGTCGAGCGCGCTCATTCAGATCCTTGACGACGAGGGGACGAGAGTCATGTCCCCATTATGGCGAGCCAAAAAGCAAGGCGCCGGGCCTCACGGCGCGGCGCCTTCACGGGAAAAGGGGTGATTAACCCTGGCTGGCCATCAGTTCATCAAAAGGCAAGGCCTTCTCGACGACCTTGGCATTGGCCAACACGAAGTCGGCCACATTGTTTTCGACGACGACGCCTTCGACCTCGGCCATGCGATCGCGGTCACCCAGGTACCAACGCATCACGTCAGCGGGCTTCTCGTAGCTCTGCGACAGCTCTTCGATGTGAGCACGCAGTTGCTCGGGCTTGGCATTGAGGTTGTTGGCGCGAACCAGTTCACCCACGATCAGGCCCAGGCGCACGCGGCGCTCGGCCTGGGGCTTGAAGATGTCGGTCGGGATTTCAGCCTTGTCGGCATCCTTGACGCCGCGCTTCTTCAGGTCTTCGCGGGCCTGGCCCACCATGCGCTGGGCCTCGTTCTCGACCAGGGCATTGGGCACATCGAGCTCGGCCACCTTGATCAGCGCCTCCATGGCAGCGCTCTTGTTGCGCGCCAGCACGCGGAACTTGATCTCGCGCTCGAGGTTCTTCTTGATGTCGGCGCGCAGGCCTTCAATGGTCGCCTCCTTGATGCCCAGGGCCTTGGCAAAGGCCTCGTTCACTTCGGGCAGGTGCTGGGCTTCGATCTTCTTGACGGTGACCAGGAAGTCGGCTTCCTTGCCGGCCACGTCCTTGCCGTGATAGTCCTCGGGGAACTGCAGCGGGAAGGTCTTGGACTCGCCCAACTTCATGCCACGCACGGCGGCGTCGAACTGCTCCAGCATCTGGCCTTCGCCGATCAGGAACTGGAAGCCTTCGGCCTTGCCGCCTTCAAAAGGCTCGCCGTCGATCTTGCCTTCGAAGTCGATGGTGACCCGATCACCGGCTTGGGCCACATCAGCCGCTGCGCGCTGGGCGAAGCTGCGGCGCTGCTTGCGCAGGATCTCGACGGTCTTGTCGATGGCCTCTTCGGTCACTTCGCTGGCGATGCGCTCGACCTCGGCCTGGCTCAGATCACCAATCTTGACTTCCGGGTAGACCTCGAAGGTCGCATCAAAAGCCATCTGGCCTTCGGGCGCTTCAGACTTCTGCTCGATGCGGGGCATACCGGCCACGCGCAGCTTGGCTTCGTTGGCAGCGCTGAAGAAGGCCTGGCCGACCTTGTCATTGACCACTTCGTACTGCACGTTGTAGCCATAACGCTGGGCCACGACGTTCATCGGCACCTTGCCGGGACGGAAGCCGTCGGCCTTGACGGTGCGCGCCAGCTTCTTGAGGCGGGACTCGACTTCGCTGTTGATGTCAGCGGCCGCCACCGTGAGGGTGATGCGGCGTTCGAGCTTTTCGAGGGTTTCGACGGTGACAGCCATGTTGACTCTTACAGAACAACGGTTGAATGGAGTGGTGCGCGGGGCCGGACTCGAACCGGCACGCCCGTGAAGGCGTCAGGACCTAAACCTGGTGCGTCTACCAATTTCGCCACCCGCGCGAGAAGGTAGGCACTGCCGAGGAGGCTCGGTACAGAGCAACCCCGGCGAGCCGGTAGGCAATTCGGCAAACCCGCGATTGTAGCGAGCCTTGCCGGGCTCAGCCGGCCGGGCTGGGCCGTGGCGGCGCGTCGCCCGGCAGCGGCTCCGGCAAGTCGTCCTCGGGCCAGGGAGACTCAGTCACCTCCAGACCCTGCGACACGGTCGGCGCAAAGGCGGCATCTGCCGGGCCGGCAGGGCCGTCGTCGAGGACTTCGGTGTCCAGCATCGCGTCCGGCGGCTCGTCACCCGGATTGCCGACGCGGAACCAGGCGGCATACATGGCCGGCAGCGCCAGCAGGGTCAACACCGTCGCCACGACCAGGCCACCCATGATGGCCACGGCCATCGGGCCCCAGAACACGCTGCGCGACAGCGGGATCATGGCCAGCACGGCAGCCGCCGCCGTCAGCACGATGGGCCGGAAGCGCCGCACCGCCGCCTCGATGATGGCCTCGGCATCCGGCACGCCACGGGCGCGGTCCTGCTCGATCTGGTCGATCAGGATCACCGAGTTGCGCTGGATCATGCCCATCAGCGCGATCACGCCGAGCAGGGCCACAAAGCCAAAGGGGCGATTGAGCAGCAGCAAGGCCGCAGCGACACCGGCAATCCCGAGCGGCCCGGTCAGGAAGACCAGCATCGCGCGGCTGAAGCTGTGCAACTGCAGCATCAGCAAGGTGAAGGTGATGAACAGCATGATGGGCACGCCCACGGCAATCGAGCCCTGGCCCTTGCTGCTCTCTTCGACGGCACCGGCAATCTCCATCCGGTAGCCGCTGGGCATCTTCTGGCTGAGCGCTTCAAGCTGCGGCCAGACTTCGCGGGTCACGGTCGCGCCCTGCATGCCCTCGGCCACATCGCCCTGCACGGTCACCGCGTAGTTGCGCCCTTCGCGCCACAGCACGCCGGGCTCCCACTCGAAATTGACCCTGGCAATCTGCAGCAGCGGGACGGCACGGCCAGTGGCGGTGGGCACATAGGCATTGCCCAGGTCTGTGATGACTTCGCGCTCTTCGAGTGGCTGGCGCAGCACGATGTCGATCAGCTTGTCGGCTTCGCGGTACTGGCCGATGACCGTGCCCGACAGCAGCGTGCGCGCCGCCTGCGCCAGGCTCTGGCTGCTGACACCGAGCGCGCGGGCCTTGTCCTGGTCCACCAGCAGACGCAGCACCTTGACGGACTCGTTCCAGTTGTCGTTCACCCCGCGCATGTGCGGGTTGGTGCGCAGGATGCCCTTGGCCTGGTCGGCCCACTGGCGCACCACCTGCGGGTCAGCCCCCACCACGCGGAACTGCACCGGGTAGGGCACGGGCGGGCCGTTGGGCAGCAGCTTGGCGCGGCCGCGTGCCTCGGGGAACTCGTCGGCCAGGATCTGCGGCAGGCGCTGGCGCAGGGCCTCGCGCTCGGCCAGCGACTTGGGTAGCAGGATGCTCTGCGCCACATTGACCTGCGGAAAGATCTGGTCCAGCGGCAGATAGAAACGCGGCACGCCCGAGCCCACCCAGGTGCTGACGGATTGCAGGCTGGGCTCCTGAAGCATGCGCGCCTCGAAGCGGCGGGCCAGGCGGTCGGTCTCCTGGATGGTGGACCCTTCGGGCAGCCACAGGTCGACCAGGATCTCGGGCCGGCTCGAATCCGGGAAGAACTGCTGCTGCACCTTGCCCATGCCGGCCAGGCCCAGCAGGAAGATCAGCACCGTGATGCCGATGGTCTTCCAGCGGTGCACCACGCACCAGGCGACCAGTCGGCGAAAGCGGGCATAGAAGGGTGTGTCGAAGATCTCGTGCGGCTGCCCTTCCGCGTGCGGCCGTGTGCGCAGCAGCAAGGCGCCCAGATAGGGCACGAAGTAGACCGACACGAACCACGAGATCACCAGCGCCGCCGCCGTGACGGCAAAGATGGCGAAGGTGTATTCACCCACCGTCGAGCGCGCCAAGCCAATGGGCAGGAAGCCGACGGCCGTGATCAAGGTGCCCGTCAGCATCGGCATGGCCGTCACGTCGTAGGCAAAGGTGGCGGCGCGGAGCTTGTCATAGCCCTCCTCCAGCTTGCGCACCATCATCTCGACGGCAATGATGGCGTCGTCCACCAGCAGCCCGAGCGCAATGATCAGCGAGCCCAGCGAGATCTTGTGCAGGCCCACGCCCCAATAGAGCATGGTCACGAAGGTGATCGCCAGCACCAGCGGGATGGTGATGCCCACCACCAGGCCAGGCCAGACGTCGATGCTGAACTTGAAGCCCGGCCGCATGTGCAGGCCCAGGCTCAGGAAGCTCACCGCCAGCACCACCACCACGGCCTCGATCAGCACGTGCACGAACTCGCCGACCGAGGTGGTCACGGCCTTGGGCTGATCCTGGATCTTGTCGAGCCGGATGCCGGCCGGCAGCTCGGCCTCGATGGCCTTGGTCGCGTCTGCCAAGGCCTTGCCCATGGCGATGATGTCCCCGCCCTTGGCCATCGAGACGCCCAGTGCCAGCACCTGCTTGCCTTGGTGGCGCACCATGACGGCCGGTGGGTCCACGTAGGCGCGATGGATGGTGGCGATGTCGCCCAGGCGCAGGCTGCTGAAGCTGCCCGTTGCGGGGTTCACGGCGCGGATCGGGAACTCCTCCAGCGCCTGGACCGAGTTGAACTGCCCCTGGACGCGCACCTGCAGGTTGGCCGTGCCGGCATTCAGCACACCCGCCCCCTCCACCGCGTTCTGGGCGTTGAGCTGGCCAATTACCTGGTTGAAGTCCAGGCCCATCTGGGCCAGGCGCTTGTGCGAGATCTCGATGAAGACCTTCTCGGCCTGAGCACCAAAGATCTCGACCTTGGCCACGTCCTTGACCTGCAGCAGCACCTGGCGGACCCGGTCGGCCTGCTCGCGCAATTCTTCCTGGCTGAAGCCGTCGGCGGCCAGCGCGTAGATGGTGCCGTAGACATCGCCGAACTCGTCGTTGAAGAAAGGCCCGATCACGCCCTGCGGCAGCGTGGGCCGCATGTCGCCGATCTTCTTGCGCACCTGGTACCAGGCGTCCGGCACTTCCTTGGGCGGCGTGTTGTCCTTCAGCAGGAAGATGGTGAGCGACTCACCCGGCTTGGTGTACGAACGGATCTTGTCCGCGTGGTTCACCTCCTGCAGCGTCTTCTCGATCTTGTCGGTGACCTGGTCGGCCACCTGCTGGGCCGTGGCGCCCGGCCAGAAGGCCTGCACCACCATCGCCCGGAAGGTGAACGGCGGGTCCTCGTCCTGCCCGAGCTGGAAATAGGCGGCAAAGCCCATCAGCATCAGCACCACCATCAGGTAGCGCGTCAGCGCCGGGTGCTCCAGCGCCCACCGGGACAGGTTGAAGCCCGTGGATTCGTCGTCCTGGATCATGCGTGGCCCCGGTCAGTGCGAGGCTGCGGGCGCGGCCGGTGCAGGCGCAGCAGCGCGTGGCGGCTGATAGCGCTTGACCTTCTGCCCCGGCGACAGCGTGTGCACACCGGCCACCACCACTTCCTGGCCCTTGCTCAGGCCAGCGGCAATCACCACATCATTGCCATCGGCACCGGCGGGCTGCACGGGCACGGCATTGACCGTCATGCTGGAAGGGTCCAGCACCCAGACCACGGACTTGCCGCCCTGCTCGGTCAGCGCCGTCGTCGGCAGCTTGATCACGTCGTCCGCCGCCGGCAGGTCCAGCACCACCGTGGCGGTCTGTCCCAGCTTGGCCTCAACGCGGCCCAGGTCGGCCTTCACAAGAAACGTGCGCGTCACCGGATCGGCCGCCGCCGCGACCTCGCGCAATTGCACGGGCACCGCGTCGTCACGGCCCCAGAGACGAACCTTGAGCGCGCCGGGCCGGCTGGCCACGGCCCGCAGTTGGGCCACCCGGTCCTCGGGCACCGAGAACACCACGTCGCGCGGGCCATCCAGCGCCACGCGCAGCACCGGCTGGCCGGCTGGCAGCACCATGCCGGGTTCAGCCTCCACGCCGGTCACCACGCCGGCGACGTCGGCCACCAACTGCGCATAGGCGGCCTGGTTGACCTGGGCATCGGCCTGCGCCCGCGCCTGGTCGAGCTGGGCCTGGGCGGCCTTGAAGGCACTGTCACGCCGCTCCAGCTCGGCAGCCGAGATGAAGCCCTTTTGCTGCAACTCGACGAAGCGCTTGTAGTCAGCCCCGGCTTGATCGCGCCCGGTACGGGCGGCGGCCACGGCGGCCTCGGCAGCCCCACGGGCGAGGACCAGGTCCTTGCTGTCGATGCGCGCCAGCACCTGGCCCGCTTTCACGCTGTCGCCCAGGTTGACCTCGCGCTGCAGCAGCTTGCCCGGCACCCGGAAGGCCAGCCGCGACTCGATACGCGCCCGCACCTCGGCCGCATACTCATGGGACTGCGCGGCCATGCCCGACGCGACCACCACGGTCCGAACGGCCCGCAGGGGCTCGGGCTGGGCTGGCGGCTTGCCGCAAGCTGCCAGGATGGCGGCAGCCAGCAGGACCAGCACAATCTTGAAACTTTGCATGCGCGACCTTGTCGTCTCGCACCGGGCAGCGATGCCCCGGCGCGAAGCCCTGAAAAATAAATGACCGGCGGGTCAGTAATGTATTCAGCGCTCGCCGGCAGTGTCAAACCCCCAACCCGCGATGGCATCTGCAGCCCCGTGAGCGTCGACCACTACGAGAACTTTCCCGTCGCGTCGTGGCTGTGCCCGCCACAGCTGCGTCCCGCCGTGGTGGCGCTGTATCACTTTGCCCGCACTGCGGACGATATCGCCGACGAAGGCGACGCCAATGCAACAACAAGGCGGCAATTGTTGGCTGACTACCGGGCTGATCTGGCCCGGGTGTATGCCGGCCAGCCCCCGAGTGAGCGCTGGCGTGAGCGCGTCTTTGCTGCCGTGGCGCAGGAGCGGCACCGCCTTGACCCTGCCCTGCTGACCCTGCTGGTCGAAGCCTTCGAGCAGGATCTGGAGCCACCGCGCTACCAGGACCGCGCCCACCTGCTCGACTATTGCCGCCGCTCGGCCAACCCCGTGGGCCGTCAGTTGCTGGCGCTCTATGGGCAGACCGATCCCGACAGCCTCGCCCAGTCCGACGCGATCTGCAGCGCGCTGCAGCTCATCAACTTTTGGCAGGACTTCAGCCGCGACGGCCCGCGTGGCCGGCTCTATGTGCCGCAGTCCGACCTGGATGCCCATGGCGTGTCGGCCGACGACATCCTGGCCTGCCGCGACAGCCCCGCCGCGCGCGCCCTGACCCAGGCCCTGTGCCAGTGGGCCCGGGCGCTGATGCAACAGGGCGCACCGCTGGCGCTGCGCCTGCCGGGCCGTGCCGGCTGGGAATTGCGCTTGGTTGTGCAAGGTGGGCTGGCAATCCTGGCCAAAATCGAGGCCATGCACTTCGCCAGCCTGCTTCGCCGTCCGCGCCTCACCGCGTGGGATGCCCCCGCCCTGCTCTGGCGTGCCCTGAGGATGCGTGCATGACCCCGGAGCAGTACGTGCAGGAAAAGGCCGCCGCCAGCGGGTCGAGCTTTTATTACGCCTTCCTCTTCCTGCCACCGCCCAAGCGCGCAGCCATCACGGCCTTCTATGCGTTCTGCCGCGAGGTCGATGACGTGGTGGACGAAGCCAGCGACCTGGGCGTCGCCGCAACCAAGCTGGCCTGGTGGCGCCAGGAGGTGGCGCGCGGCTTTGCTGGCACGCCGCAGCACCCGGTGATGCAGGCCCTGATGCCGCAGGTGAGCCTGTACGGCCTGAAGGCCGAGCAGTTGCTGGCGGTGATCGAAGGCTGCGAGATGGACCTGCAGCAGACCCGCTACCTCGACTTCGCCGGCCTCGCCCGCTACTGCCATCTGGTGGCCGGTGTGGTGGGCGAGGTGGCCTGCCAGATCTTCGGCCAGCCCTCGGCGCAGACCTTCGCCTACGCCCACAAGCTGGGCCTGGCGATGCAGCTGACCAACATCATTCGCGATGTGGGCGACGACGCGCGGCGCGGCCGCATCTACCTGCCCGTGGATGAGCTGCAGCAGTTTGGCGTCAAGGCCAACGAGATCCTGCTGCGCACCGCGCCCTGGGGCTATAGCGACCGCTTCACCGCCCTGATGCGCTTCCAGGCGCAGCGTGCCCACGCACTGTTTGACGAGGCGCTGGCTCTGCTGCCCAAGGACGAGCGGCGCGACCAGAAGACCGGCCTGATGATGGCCCACATCTACCGCGCACTGCTGCGCGAAGTGGAGCGCGAGAACTTCCAGGTGCTGCACCAGCGCATTTCGCTCACGCCGCTGCGCAAGCTCTGGATCGCGATGAAGACGAATTGGACCGCGTGAAGGTCGCCGTCATCGGCGGCGGATGGGCGGGGCTTTCGGCAGCGGTCAGCCTCGCCGAAGCCGGTCACTCGGTCACCCTCTATGAAATGGCCCCGCAGCTTGGCGGCCGCGCCCGCAGCGTACCGGGCGAGCCGGTCTGCGACAACGGCCAGCACATCCTGATTGGCGCCTACGTCGAGACCCTGGCGTTGATGCGGCGCGTGGGCGTAGACGTCGAAGCCGCCCTGCTGCGCACACCGCTGCACCTGCCCTACCCCGGCGAGCCCGGCCTGCGTTTGCCCGGCGGGCAGCCGCTGGTGAGCTTCACGCGCGGGGTGCTGGCCAACAGCCAATGGCCGCTATCCGCGCGCCTGGCCTTGCTGGTGCGTGCCGGGCGCTGGCTGCTGCAAGGCTTCAAGGCGCCAGCTGACCAAACCGTGGCTGCGCTGGCTGCCGGCCTGCCGCCAGTGTTGGCACGCGACCTCGTCGAGCCACTTTGCGTGGCGGCGCTGAACACGCCCGCCCATCAGGCCAGTGCCCAGGTGTTTCTGCGCGTGCTGCGCGACGCCCTCTTCAGCGGCCCCGGCAGCGCCGACCTGCTGCTGCCCCGCCAACCGCTGTCAGACCTGCTGCCCGCCCCGGCGGAGCGCTGGCTGCTGGCGCGCGGTGCCACGGTACGCGCTGGCGCCCGGGTGCATGCGCTGGCGCGCCACCACGCGGCCTGGATGGTGGACGGTGAAGCGGCCGATGCCGTCGTGCTGGCCTGCAGCGCCCGGGAGGCTGCGCGGCTGACCGCCGACATCGCGCCCGCCTGGTCGGCTGAGGCAGCAGCGTTCGAGTACCAACCCATCGTCACCGTCACCTTGCAAAGCCCAGGCAGCCGCCTGGAAGCGCCCATGGTCGCGCTGCGCGAGGGCCCCGACGCACCCGCCCAGTTCGTGTTCGACCACGGGCAGCTCGGCCTCGCACCGGGGCGCTTTGCCTTTGTCGTCAGCGGTGCGGCGACCTGGGTGGCACGTGGTGACGTGGCCGAGCGGGTGCGCGATCAGGCCCTCGCCGCCCTGCCCTGGGCCGAGCCGCCGGTGATCGAGCGCGTGCTGATCGAGAAGCGCGCCACCTTTGCCTGCACACCCGGGCTGCGCCGGCCGCCAGCCGCCATCGCACCCGGCCTGGTAGCCGCAGGCGACTACGTGGCCGGCCCCTACCCCGCCACGCTGGAGGGCGCGGTGCGTGCCGGCCGCGCCGCGTCTCGCTTGGTGGCAAGCGCTTCCGTCATGCAAAATCGGTCGCCATGAAGGACAAACCGCCGCAGACACCCGCCATCCAGGTGCTGGAGCGCATGTTCTCGCTCTTGGACCTGCTCGCCAGTCATCAGGACCCCGTCTCGCTCAAAGCCTTGAGCGAAGCCACGGGCCTGCACCCGTCCACCGCCCACCGCATCCTGAACGACCTGACCATCGGCCGCTTCGTGGACCGCCCCGAGGCCGGCAGCTACCGGCTGGGCATGCGCCTGCTGGAGCTGGGCAACCTCGTCAAAGCACGGCTGGACGTGCGCGACGCCGCCCTACCGGCCATGCGCGAGCTGCACAAGTTCACCCACCAGCCGGTCAACCTCTCAGTGCGCCAGGGCGACGAGATCGTCTACATCGAGCGCACTTACTCTGAGCGCTCAGGCATGCAGGTGGTCCGCGCCGTGGGCGGCCGGGCGCCGCTGCATCTCACCTCGGTGGGCAAGCTCTTCCTCGCCAGCGACGACCCGCAACGCGTGCGCGCCTATGCCACGCGCACCGGCCTCGCCGGCCACACACGCAACAGCCTGACCGAACTCGGCAGCCTGGAGCGGGAGCTTGCACTGGTGCGCCAGCGCGGTGTAGCCCGCGACGACGAAGAGCTGGAACTGGGCGTGCGCTGCATGGCCGCCGGCATCTACGACGACCAGTCCAAGCTGGTAGCGGGCCTGTCCATCTCGGCGCCCGCCGATCGGCTGGAAGAAGCCTGGATCGCCCGCCTCAAGGAAACCGCCGCGCAGATCTCCAGCGCGCTCGGCTACCGGGGCTAAGTCAGCTATTGCCGGCGGGTTGCTGCAGCACCTGGGTGCTGAGCCACTTGCGAACGCGCTCGGCGTCAGCAATCCGCGAGGCCTTGCCGCTGGAATCCAGCAGCACCATGATCAGCTTGCGCCCGGCCACGCGCGCCTGCATCACCAGGCACTTGCCGGCCTCGTTGATGAAGCCGGTCTTTTGCAGGCCGATGTCCCACAGCGGGCTGCCGATCAGGCCATTGGTGCTGTGGAACTGCACCAGGCGCTTGCCCAGCGCCACACGCGCCTGCCGCGAGGTGGAGAAGTCGCGCAGCAGCGGCACTTCGCTCGCGGCCTGGACCAAGCGAGCCAGGTCCTGCGCGCTGGATTGGTTGCTGCTGGACAGCCCGGTGGGCTCGACGTAATGCGTGTCCAGCATGCCGAGCGCTGTCGCCTTGGCGTTCATGGCCTCGACGAAGGCCTGCAGGCCGCCGGGGTAGTGGCGGCCCAGCGCATTGGCCGCGCGGTTCTCGCTGGACATCAGGGCCAGGTGCAGCATCTCCTCACGCGTCAGCACGGTGCCGGGCTGCAGGCGGGAGCGGGTGTTCTTCTCGGTGTCGATGTCCTCGCGGCCGATGGTCAGCTTCTCGTCGAGCGGCAGGTCAGCCTCGACGACCACCAGGGCCGTCATCAGCTTGGTGATGGACGCGATGGGCAGCACGGCCTGCGGGTTCTTGGAGAACAGCACCTCGTCGGACTCCTGGTCCACGACGAGCGCCACGCTGGACTTGAGCGCGAGCGGGTCGTCCGCCGCGTGCAGGCCGTAGAGCTGGCCAAAGGTGGGCACGGCCGGCAGGGCCGCCGGCTTGCGCACGACCGAGCGCGTGGACTTGGCGGGCGCTTTGGCGGAGGCCTTGGCTGTCTTGGCCGCAGCCGGCGGCCGCTTGGCGGCGCTGGTTTCAGCCGCCAGCGCAGCTTGGCTCACGGCCAGGGCGGCACACAGGGCAATGAGGCGGGAAGCGCTGAAAACGGGTCTCACGGACATCCTCCGGGCAGGGCGCCAAGTCTACGTGAGGCCTGGCCGCCCATGCACGGGAATCAGTGACTTAGGCCCGCCTGTTCAAGCATTTCCTCGGGTTACCCCGGGGTTTCAGCCCTGGGCCAGGACCTTCTCGGCCTTGCTCTGCAGCTTGTTCAGGGCCGCGAGGTAGGCCTTGGCCGAGGCCACGACGATGTCGGGGTCAGCTCCCACGCCATTGACCACGCGCCCGGCGTGCTGGAGGCGCACAGTGACCTCGCCTTGCGACTCCGTGCTGCCCGAGGTGATGGCATTGACCGAGTACAGCAGCAACTCAGCGCCCGACTGCGCGACCGACTCGATGGCCCGTAGCGAAGCATCCACCGGGCCATTACCTTCGCTCTCGGCGCGGTGCTCCTGGCTGCCAATGGAGAAGCAGATCTCGGCGTGCGGGCGCTCGCCTGTCTCGCTGCGCTGAGACAGCGACAGCAGCCGGTAGTGCTCGACCTCGGCAGTGACGGACTCGTCCATCACCAGCGCAATGATGTCCTCATCAAAGATCTCGGCCTTGCGGTCGGCCAGGTCCTTGAAGCGCACGAAGGCGGCATTGACCTCGGTTTCCGAATCGAGCTCGATGCCCAACTCTTGCAGGCGCTGCTTGAAGGCGTTGCGGCCCGAGAGCTTGCCCAGCACGATCTTGTTGGCGGCCCAGCCCACGTCCTCGGCCCGCATGATTTCGTAGGTGTCACGCGCCTTGAGCACGCCGTCCTGGTGGATGCCGCTGGCGTGTGCAAAGGCATTGGCGCCCACCACCGCCTTGTTGGGCTGGACGACGAAGCCGGTGGTCTGCGACACGAGGCGCGAGGCCGGCACGATCTGAGTGGTGTCGATGCCGACATCCAGGCCGAAGTAGTCGCGCCGGGTGCGCACCGCCATCACGACCTCTTCGAGCGAGCAGTTGCCCGCACGCTCGCCCAGGCCATTGATCGTGCACTCGATCTGCCGCGCGCCGCCGATCTTGACGCCCGCCAGCGAGTTGGCCACGGCCATGCCCAAGTCGTTGTGGCAGTGCACGCTCCAGATGGCCTTGTCCGAGTTCGGGACCTTGCTGCGCAGGGTCTTGATGAACTCGCCATAGAGCTCAGGGATGCCGTAGCCGACGGTGTCCGGGATGTTGATGGTGCCAGCGCCCTCGCGGATCACGGCTTCGACCACGCGGGCCAGGAAGTCCATGTCGGAGCGGTAGCCGTCCTCGGGCGAGAACTCGATGTCGCCGCACAGATTGCGCGCAAAGCGCACCGCCTGCGTCGCCTGCTCCAGCACCTGCTCGCGCGTCATGCGCAGCTTCTTCTCCATATGGAGTTCACTGGTGGCGATGAAGGTGTGGATGCGCGAGCGGGGTGCGTCCTTGAGGGCTTCGGCGGCGCGGGCGATGTCGCGGTCATTGGCGCGGGCGAGCGAGCAGACGGTGCTGTCCTTGATGACGCCGGCGATGGCACGCACGGCCTCGAAGTCGCCATTGCTCGACGCCGCAAAGCCCGCCTCGATCACGTCCACGCGCATGCGCTCGAGCTGGCGCGCGATACGCAGCTTTTCTTCGCGGGTCATGGACGCGCCGGGCGATTGCTCGCCGTCACGCAAGGTGGTGTCAAAGATGATGAGTTTGTCGGTCATCGCACGGTCTCCAAATCGGCGCGCATTGTCGCGCGGGCGCGGGTCAAGGCAGAGCAAACGGCCTTGAGCGAGGCCTGGACGATGTTGGCGTCGATACCGACGCCGTGCAGGGTCTGCGCGCCCACACGCATCTCCAGGTAGGCCACGGCGCGCGCATCGGCCCCGCTGCCGATGGCGTGCTCGTGGTAGTCGAGCACGCGAACGGGGTCAGCCAGTGGCGCGGACAGGGCCTGCACGAAGGCGTCGATGGGGCCATTGCCTTCGCCCACCACACGGCGCATCTCGGCGCCCAGCTTGAGGTCAGCCTCCACCCGGGTGCGGCCATCCGGCTGAGCACTGAGGCGTGCCCACGGCGCGGGCGCCTGGAGCGCGAATTCCGCCTCGAAGAGCTGCCACAGGTCGGCGGCCGTCAGCTCCTTGCCGGCCTCGTCCATCACGCGCTGCACCACCTGGCTGAACTCGATCTGTAAGCGGCGCGGCAGCTCCAAGCCGTACTCGGTCTCGAGCAGGTAGGCGATGCCGCCCTTGCCCGACTGGCTGTTGACGCGGATCACCGCGTCGTAGCTGCGGCCGAGGTCCTTGGGGTCGATGGGGAGGTAGGGAATGGCCCAGACGTCACCCTCGCGCCGCGCGGCAAAGGCCTTCTTGATGGCGTCCTGGTGCGAGCCGGAGAAGGAGGTGTAGACCAGGTCGCCCGCATAGGGGTGGCGCGGGTGCACGGGCAGTTGGTTGCAGTGCTCGACACAGCGGCGCACCTCGTCGATGTCCGAGAAGTCGAGCCCCGGGTGCACGCCTTGGGTGTAGAGGTTGAGCGCGACGTTGACCAGGTCGAGATTGCCAGTGCGCTCGCCATTGCCGAAGAGGCAGCCTTCGACGCGATCGGCCCCGGCCTGCAAGGCCAGTTCGGCGGCCGCAACGCCGGTGCCGCGGTCGTTGTGCGGGTGGACGGAGACCACGGCGCCCGGGTGGCGATGCAGGCGGCGGCACATCCACTCGATCTGGTCGGCAAAGATGTTGGGCGTGGCGCCCTCCACCGTGGACGGGAGGTTGAGGATGATGGGGCGTCCCGGCCCCCAGGCCTCGATGGCCGTCTCGCAGGCCTGGAGCGACACCTCCAGCTCGGCCGACGAGAAGGTCTCGGGCGAGTACTGCAAGACCCACTCGGTCTCGGGGGCAGCGTCGGTAAGGCGGCGGATCTGAGCCACGTGCTGGCGCACGAGGGCCATCACGCCCGGCACATCGAGGCCGAAGACCACCTCGCGCCAGACCGGCGCCACGGCGTTGTAGACGTGGACGATGGCCCGCCGTGCGCCGCGCAGCGACTCGACGGTCCGGGCGACCAGTTCCTCGCGCGCTGGCGTCATCACCTGGATGGTGACGTCATCGGGGATGCGCCCCTCGTCAATCAAGCGGCGCACGAAGTCGAACTCGGTCTGCGACGAGGCCGGGAAGCCAACCTCGATCTCCTTGAAGCCGACCCGGACGAGCAGCTCGAAAAAGCGCAGCTTGCGGGCCGCGTCCATGGGCTCGATCAGGGCCTGATTGCCATCGCGCAGGTCGGTCGAGAGCCAGATCGGCGCGCGCTGGATCACGGCGTCGGGCCAGGTACGGTCGCGCAGGGCGACGGGCGGGAAAGGTCGGTACTTCTGCTGCGGATGTTTCAACATGGCTGGGGCTCCTGGTGGAAAGGACCCGCAGCGACTTGGAAAAACAAAACGGCCCGCTGCAGGTTGCATACGGGCCGTTGGGTCAGAAGGGGGAAATGCGTTTTGCGTGCGCGACTGACTAGCGAACCCGTGGGTTGGCTAGGCCTAGTAGTTGAAGAGCGCGTGCGCGGTGCATGAGGGTGGAATCTAGCAGAAGTTGTCAGCCGTCGTGCAAACCGCGTTCATCGGGCTCGTCGGTGGAGGTGGAAATCACCGAGACCGGCTTGCCCTTGGCCTTGCGGTAGGCGTAGATCACATAGCCCGAGACGCCGTAGGCGCAAAAGGCCACAAACAGCACCTGGGCCGGGTACATGGCGACGAGGCCGATGCACAGCATGATGCCCACCAGCACGATGAAGGGCACGCTGCGCTTGTCGAAAACCTTGAAGCTATAGAACGGCGCGTTGGTGACCATGGACAGGCCGGCGAACATCGTGATCGCATAGGCCGCCGCATTGGCCCAGCGCGCGGGCGCAACGCCCTGGCTTTCAGAGGCGTCGACCACGCTCCAGATCAGGCCAATCACCAAGGCCGCCGCCGCCGGGCTGGGCAGACCCTGGAAGTAGCGCTTGTCCACCACGCCGATGTTGACGTTGAAGCGGGCCAGCCGCAGCGCGGCGCCTGCGATGTAGACAAAGGCCGGGATCCAGCCCGGCTTGCCCATGTCCTTGAAGGCCCACATGTAGACGATGAGGGCAGGCGCGGCGCCAAAGGCCACCATGTCGGACAGCGAGTCCATCTGCTCGCCGAAGGCGGACTGGGTGTTGGTCATGCGCGCCACGCGGCCGTCGAGGCTGTCGAGCACGGCGGCCGCGAAGATAGCCATGCAGGCTGTCTCGAAGCGGCCATTCATCGCCATCACGATGGCATAGAAGGCGCTGAAGAGCGCGCCGAGCGTGATGGCGTTGGGCAGCGCGTAGATGCCCTTGCGGCGGGGGCGGACGCTGAGACTGATGTCGTCGTCCGGAGGTTCACGGTTCATGGGCGGCAGAATAGCGCAGCAGGCAAGAGAAAAGGCCGCGCCCCTGGCGGGTGCGCGGCCTTGACAGGGGCTTGAGCCGATCAGTTCTTGGACTTGTCGACCAGCTTGTTGGCCTTGATCCAGGGCATCATGGCGCGCAGCTTCTCGCCGACGACTTCGATGTCGTGCTCAGCGGTCAGGCGGCGGCGGCTGATCAGGGTCGGGGCGCCGGCCTTGTTCTCCAGGATGAAGGACTTGGCGTATTCGCCGGTCTGGATGTCCTTCAAGCACTGGCGCATGGCGTTCTTGGTGTCCTCGGTCACGACGCGCGGGCCGGTCACGTACTCACCGTACTCGGCGTTGTTCGAGATCGAGTAGTTCATGTTGCCGATGCCGCCTTCGTAGATCAGGTCGACGATCAGCTTGAGCTCGTGCAGGCACTCGAAGTAGGCCATCTCGGGGGCGTAGCCGGCTTCGACCAGGGTCTCGAAGCCCGCCTTGATCAGCTCAACGGTGCCGCCGCACAGCACGGCTTGTTCGCCGAACAGGTCGGTCTCGGTCTCTTCGCGGAACGAGGTCTCGATGATGCCGGCCTTGCCGCCGCCATTGGCAGCTGCGTAGGACAGGGCGAGGTCACGCGCCTTGCCGGTCTTGTCTTGGTAGATGGCGATCAGGTGGGGCACGCCGCCACCTTGGCGGTAGGTGCCGCGCACGGTGTGGCCAGGGGCCTTGGGAGCGACCATCCAGACGTCGATGTCAGCGCGGGGCTGGACTTGGCCGTAGTGGACGTTGAAGCCGTGCGCGAAAGCCAGCGATGCGCCGGGCTTGAGGTTGGGCGCAACTTCCTTGTTGTAGACATCGGCGATCTGCTCGTCGGGCAGCAGGATCATGACCACGTCGGCGGCCTTCACGGCCTCGGCGATCTCGGCGACCTTGAGGCCAGCGCCTTCAGCCTTGGCCCAGGACGCGCCACCCTTGCGCAGCGCGACGGTGACCTTGCAGCCGCTGTCGTTCAGGTTCTGCGCGTGGGCGTGGCCTTGCGAACCGTAGCCAATGATGGTGACGTTCTTGCCCTTGATGAGGCTCAGGTCCGCGTCTTTGTCGTAGTAAACATTCATGGTGGTGTGCTCCAGGGAGTGAGGTTCAGGGAACGCAATCGAGCTGATGCCGCCCCAAGCTGATTGCGTGCCCCCAGGGGGATGCCAGCCACAGGGCCGGCCGGGGCGGCTGGGTTAGACGCGCAGGATGCGCTCGCCGCGCCCAATGCCACTGGCACCGGTGCGGACGGTTTCGAGGATGGACGCGCGGTCAATCGCGTCGATGAAGGCGTCGAGCTTGCTGGAATCACCGGTGAGCTCGATGGTGTAGGACTTCTCGGTCACGTCGATGATGCGGCCGCGGAAGATGTCTGCCGTTCGCTTGACCTCTTCGCGCTCCTTGCCGACGGCGCGGACCTTGATGAGCATCAGCTCCCGCTCGGTGTAGCTGCCTTCCGTCAGGTCCACCACCTTGACCACCTCGATGAGGCGGTTCAGGTGCTTGGTGATCTGCTCAATGATCTCGTCAGACCCGGTGGTGACGATGGTCATCCGCGAAAGCGAAGCGTCCTCGGTGGGCGCGACGGTGAGGCTTTCGATGTTGTAGCCCCGGGCGGAGAACAGGCCCACGACGCGCGACAGCGCGCCGGGTTCGTTCTCAAGAAGCAAAGCAATGATGTGTCGCATGGTGGTTTCGTCCTTCGTCCGCATCAAGCTCGGGGGCGGTAACCCCCGGGATCTGGCGGCGTCGTTCGATAAAAGTCGAAGCGTCTTTGGGGTCGCTCGTCGAGACTGCTTGCCATCGCTTCATCAGGGGCGGTAACGCCTGATGAGCCCTTGGCTGGCAGCCTTCAGAGGTCTTCGGACCCCAGCAACATCTCCGAGATGCCCTTGCCCGCCTTGACCATCGGCCAGACGTTCTCGGTGGGATCGGTGCGGATGTCGAGGAAGACCGTCCGATCCTTGAGGCGCATGGCCTCGATCAGCGCCGGCTCGACATCGCTGGGCTTTTCGATCTTGAGGCCCACGTGGCCATAAGCCTCAGCGAGCTTCACGAAATCGGGCAAAGCATCCATGTAGCTGTGCGAGTAGCGGCCCTCGTAGTCGAGCTGCTGCCACTGGCGCACCATGCCCAGGTAGCGGTTGTTGAGCGCCAGGATCTTGACCGGCGTCTTGTATTGGAAGCAGGTCGACAGCTCCTGGATGCACATCTGGATGCTGCCCTCGCCGGTGACGCAGAACACGTCCGAGTCAGGCTTGGCCAGCTTGATGCCCATTGCGTAGGGCAAGCCCACGCCCATGGTGCCCAAGCCGCCGGAGTTGATCCAGCGACGTGGCTCATCAAACTTGTAGTACTGGGCCGCCCACATCTGGTGCTGGCCCACGTCCGACGTGATGTAGGCATCGCGGTCACGCGTCAGGCGCCACAGGGTGTCGACCACCATCTGCGGCTTGATGACCTCGTCCGAGCCCTTGAAGGACAAGCAGTCCTTGCGGCGCCACTCGTTGATCTGGCTCCACCAGGCGTTCACGGCGGCGGCATCGGGCTTGGCCTGCGCTTCCTTGATCTGGTGGATCAGTTCCTGCAGCACGTCCTTGACGTCGCCCACGATGGGGATGTCCACGCGCACGCGCTTGGAGATCGACGAGGGATCGATGTCCACATGGATGATCTTGCGTTCGACCGAGCCGAAATGCTTGGGATTGCCGATCACGCGGTCATCGAAGCGCGCGCCCACCGCCAGCAGCACGTCGCAGTGCTGCATGGTCATGTTGGCTTCGTAGGTGCCGTGCATGCCCAGCATGCCCAGGAAGCGCGGATCGGTGCCGGGCATGGCGCCCAGGCCCATCAAGGTGTTGGTGCAGGGGAAGCCCAGCAGGTCCACCAGCTCGCGCAGCTCGGCCGAGGCCTCGCCCAGGATCACACCGCCGCCGGTATAGATGTAAGGCCTCTTGGCTTGCAGCAGCAACTGCACGGCCTTGCGGATCTGGCCACTGTGGCCCTTCTTGGCGGGGTTGTAGGAGCGCATCTCGATGCGCTCGGGGTAGCTGAAGCTGGTGCGGGCCAGCGAGACATCCTTGGGGATGTCCACCACCACGGGCCCGGGCCGGCCGGTGCGCGCGATGTGGAAGGCCTTCTTCATGGTCAGCGCCAGGTCGCGCACGTCCTTGACCAGGAAGTTGTGCTTCACGATGGGGCGCGTGATGCCGACCGTGTCGCACTCCTGGAAGGCGTCGAGCCCGATGGCGGGTGTCGGCACCTGGCCGGTGATCACGACCATCGGGATCGAGTCCATGTAGGCGGTCGCGATGCCGGTGATGGCATTCGTGACGCCCGGGCCCGAGGTGACGAGCGCGACACCGACTTCGCCGGTCGCCCGAGCAAAGCCATCGGCGGCGTGCACGGCGGCCTGCTCATGCCGGACCAGCACATGCTGGATGCTGTCCTGCTTGTAGAGCGCGTCGTAGATGTAGAGCACCGCACCACCGGGGTAGCCCCAGAGGTGCTTGACACCCTCGGCCTGCAAGCAGCGGACGAGGATCTCCGAACCATTCAGGTCGGCGGGTGCTTGGGAATTGGGGGATTGGGAGGAAGCAGATTGCGCCGTTGCAGCGCGCTTCATTTCCGCGGCAGACATGTCCATGTTCGAACCTTTGTGAATTTCTCTAACGAAAAACCATTGGTGCCTCTCCTCGCGCCCTCTTGAGACGGATTCGAAGCCTGCGCGGTCAACATGCATGGAACCCGTGTCGGGCGCCATGTGGAGACCAAACTTCTTTGTGCGAAGCAGCATTATGCCGGCCAAACGCCCACCAGCCTTCGCCAGTGCCGAATGCAATAATCCCGCCGCCTCGCCAGCGCGACATTTGTTGTCCCGGCGCCTCACCGTCCCGCCCTTGGCCACCGACAAAGAGCTCAACGACTTCCTGAAGGACATTGATCGCCGCGCGTTCAAGCGCACGGCCTATCTTGTCCGGGATGACGATGCCGCACTCGACATCGTCCAGGACGCCATGATTCGCCTGGCCGAAAGCTACTTCGACCGTCCTGCCGAAGAGCTTCCGCTGATCTTCCAGCGCATCCTCTCCAACGCGACCATGGATTGGTTCCGTCGCCAGAAGGTGCGCCGGGCCGTCATGACCAATATGTCCGACTTCGAGTCGGACGAAGGCGAAGACTTCGACCTGCTCGAGGTGCTGGTTTCGCGCAACGAGGGCAATCTCAGTGAATCGGCCTCCGATCAGGCCTCCCGGGCACAAATATTGCTTCAGATCGAACAGGAGATCGAACAGCTCCCGGGACGTCAACGAGAAGCGTTCCTGCTGCGTTACTGGGAGGAATTGGATGTCGCGGAGACAGCCAGTGTCATGGGTTGTTCGGAAGGCAGTGTCAAAACCCACTGCTCCCGGGCCACTCAGTCGTTGGCGAAAGCCTTGAAGGCGAAGGGGATCACGCTATGAAGAAGTCTGTTGCATTCTCAGCCGAGCTGGAAGCCCGGATGGTCGCCTTTGGCCAGCGCATCGCCCGTCATCTTGACGACAGCAGCCAGGCGCTCCCCCATGACGTGACCGAACGCCTGCGCTTTGCCCGTGAGCAGGCACTTGCCCGCGCACGCGCTGCCCGTTTGGCCCAAGTGGCCGCTCCGGCGTGGCGCCCGGTCGCCGCCGGGGGGCATACCCTGGCGCTGCAAGGCGGCCCGGCCGATGGTGGCGGGCGCTTTGCCAAGTGGCTGTCGGCCCTGCCGCTGGCGCTGCTGGTCGTCGGCTTCCTGATGGCTCAGGAAGGCCTGCACCACCAGGAGATCGAAGCCGCCGCCGATGTGGACACCGCCTTGCTGAGCGACAGCGTGCCGCCCGAGGCCTACAGCGACCCCGGCTTCGCGGAATTCCTCCGAGATGAGAAAGAATGAGCGGATGCCTTTGACGCACCGCAGCCTGCGACTCCTGACGTTGGCGACTTCCCTGGCGGGGGTCGCCTTCGTCGTTTCTGCGCAGGTGCCTGAGGCGGCGTCAGCGCCGAGCGCGGATGCGGCCTCGGCCGTGATGCCCCCGGCTCCTGCACCCGCGCCGCTCCCGATCACCACCACACCGGTGCCCAAGGTGTCGCCGCTGGCGCCCACCCCAACCTGGGCCGAACTCAACGCACCGCAGCGCAGCCTGCTCGCCCAGCTCGACCTGGAGTCCGAGTGGGACCGCCTGCCGGCTGAGCGGCGGCGCAAGTGGCTGACCATTGCCAATCGGTTCCCGGCCCTGCCGGCCGAGCAGCAACTGCGCATTCAGGAGCGCGTACGCGCCTGGATCAAGCTCGATACACAGGAGCGGCAGCGCGCGCGCGCGGCCTTTCAGGCGGCGATCCAGCTGGATGCCGAGGAGCGGCGCAGCAAATGGGAGGCCTACCAGGCCTTGCCGGCCGAGAAGCGGTCGGAGCTGGCGGACAAAGCCGCAAAGAAGCAGGCACAGGCAGCCATCACCCCCGCTCCCAGCCCGAAGGGCCCGCTGGCCGCCGTGCCCAAGTCCAATATGGTTCCGGGGCCGGCCCGCGTCACCGCAGCGCTGGCCGTGGCGCCCACGCTTTTTCAGGCCAAGCCCGGCGTCAGCACGGTGCTGATGACCCGGCCCATCGCGCCGCCCAGCCACCAGTCGGCCGGTCAGTCCAAGGTGATTGCCGACCCGGCCCTGGTGGACCCCAAGACCCTGCTGCCGAAGTCGCTTCAATCCGTCGGGTCGGTCCAGTCGAAATGACCGCGCCCGCCGACACTGCGTTGCCGCCGGCGATGCTGCGCCGGCTTGCCGCCTTCTTGTACGAAGGCGTGTTGCTGTTCGGCGTGGTGTTCTTCGCCGGCTACCTGTTCTCGGTCAGCACCTCACAGCACCACGCGCTGCAGGGCCGGCATGCGCTGGGCGCCTTCCTGTTCGTGGTGATCGGGATCTACTTCGTGTGGTTCTGGTCGCGCGGCGGGCAGACCCTGGCGCTCAAGACCTGGCATCTGCGCGTGGCGACGCTGGATGGGCAGCCCGTCGGGCAGTGGCGCGCGCTGCTGCGCTACTTGCTGGCCTGGCTGTGGTTCCTGCCCGCGCTGGTCAGCGCCTGGGCGATGGAGATCCATTCGGGTGGCGCGCTCAGCGCCATCGTGCTGGGTGGCATGGTGGCCTATGCGATGCTGGCGAGATTGCACCCCCAGCGACTCCTGCTGCACGAGGCGCTGAGCGGCACCCGTGTCGTGAACCAATTCCCCACCCCGTGATGAGCGCCGATACCAACCCGCACAAAGGCCGCACCGGCCTGGACCGCATCATCCACGCCGCTGGCTACTCATGGTCGGGGCTCAAGGCCGCCTACCTGGGCGAGAGCGCCTTCCGGCAGGAGGTGTGGCTCTGTGTGCTGGCCACGCCGCTGGCCTTCTGGTTGGGGCGCGGCTGGGTGCAGATCAGCCTGCTGCTGGGCTCACTGGTGGCCGTGCTGGTGGTCGAGTTGCTCAACTCGGCCGTTGAAGCCGTGGTGGACCGTGTGTCCTTCGAGCTGCACGACCTGTCCAAGCGCGCCAAGGACATCGCCTCGGCGGCCGTGCTGCTGTCACTGCTGTTTGCTGCGGGCGTCTGGGGTGCTGCGCTCTGGCAGCACCTGGTCTGATTTAAACCGCCGCTTCGTCCGTCTCGCCGGTGCGGATGCGCACCACCTGCTCAACGGGCATGACGAAGATCTTGCCGTCACCGATCTTGCCGGTCTTGGCGGCGCGCAGGATGGCATCGATGCAGCGCTCGACGTCCTCGCTCTTCACCACCACCTCGACCTTCACCTTGGGCAGGAAGTCCACCACGTACTCGGCACCGCGGTAGAGCTCGGTATGGCCCTTCTGGCGGCCAAAGCCCTTGACCTCGGTGACCGTCAGGCCCGACACGCCCATCTCGGCCAGGGCCTCGCGCACTTCATCGAGCTTGAAGGGTTTGATGACGGCAACGATCTGCTTCATGGGGGTGTCTCCGGGGTGGTTGTCGGTGGAGTTTATTAGGCGCGGAACTTGGATGTGATCGGGTAGCGCCAGTCACGCCCGAATCCGCGGTGGGTCAGACGCACGCCCACGGGGGCCTGGCGGCGCTTGTACTCGTTGATCTTGATGAGGCGGGTGACCCGCTCGACATCGGCCGGCGCAAAGCCCGCCGCCACGATCTCGGCGATGGACTCGTCCTGCTCCATGTAGCGCGCCAGGATGGCGTCCAGCACCTCGTAGGGCGGCAGGCTGTCCTGGTCCTTCTGGTCGGGGCGCAGCTCGGCGGAAGGCGGGCGCGTGATGATGCGCTCCGGAATGATCTCGGCGCCCTGCTGGTTGCGCCAGGCGGCGAGCCGATAGACCAGGGTCTTGGCCACGTCCTTGATGACCGCGAAGCCGCCGGCCATGTCGCCATAGAGCGTGCAATAGCCGGTGGCCATCTCGCTCTTGTTGCCGGTGGTCAGCACGATGCTGCCGAACTTGTTCGACAGAGCCATCAGCAGGGTGCCACGGATGCGCGCCTGGATGTTCTCCTCGGTCGCATCGATGGGCCGGCCCTTGAACTCCTCGGCCAGCGTGGCGTTGAACGCGTCGAACATCGGCACGATGGACAGCTCGTCGTAGCGCACGCCCAGGCGCGCCGCCATGTCGCGCGCGTCGATCCAGGAGATATCGGCCGTGTAGGGCGAGGGCATCATCACCGCGCGCACCTTGTCTGCCCCCAGCGCATCGACCGCAATCGCCAACACCAGCGCTGAGTCGATGCCGCCCGAGAGGCCGATGAGGGCGCCGGGGAAGCCGTTCTTGCCCAGGTAGTCGCGCACGCCGGTCACCAGCGCGCCCCAGGCTTGGGCCTCGAATTCGGGCAGCGCCTGCACCTCGCCGCGCACGCCGCCGGCACTGACATCCAGCACCGCCAGCGCCTCTTCGAACATCGCCGCCCGCGCCGCCAAGCTGCCGTCGGCTTGCAAAGCAAAAGAGGCGCCGTCGAACACCATCTCGTCCTGCCCACCCACCAGGTGGGCGTAGAGCAGCGGCAAGCCCATGGCCCGCGCGCGGTCGGCCATGCGGGCCTCGCGCTCTTCGACCTTGCCGAGGTGGAAGGGCGACGCGTTCAGCACGCACAGCACCTCGGCCCCGGCGGCCTTGGCGGCGGCGGCGGGCTCGTCAAACCAGGCGTCCTCGCAGATCAGCAGGCCTAAGCGCACGCCGCCCACCTCGATGACCAAAGGCGCCAGGCCGGCGTCACGGCCCGAGGCGAAATAGCGCCGCTCATCAAACACCTGGTAGTTGGGCAGCTCGCGCTTGGCGTAGCGCCCCACCACGCGGCCACCACTCAGCACCGAGGCCACGTTCAGGCAGCCGGGCACCGACCAACTCCGCTCACGTGCGCCCTGGCCCAGCGCCACCGGGTGGCCCACCACCACGTGCAAGCCAGCGCAATCTGCCAGCGCGGCGGCAATGCGCTGCAGCTCGGCATCACAGGCAGCCAGGAAAGCAGGGCGCAGCAGCAGATCCTCGGGCGGGTAGCCGCACAGGCTCAACTCGGGCGTCAGCACACATTGGGCCCCCAGGGCGTGGGCCCTTCGCGCCTCGGTGATGATGAGGTCCGCATTGCCCGACAGGTCGCCCACGGTGACATTGAGCTGGGCAAGGGCAACTTTCACGGACGGCACAGGCATGGAATCGAGTACGGACGAGGGGGCCAGGGATGTTATCCGTGTGGACGAAGACCCGGCCGCGCTGTCGCCAGAAGCCTGGAACGCGCTGCTCGCCACCCAGGCCCGCCCCACGCCCTTCATGCGGCTGGAATACCTGCGCGCCCTGCACACCTCAGGCAGCGCCACGGCGGACACCGGCTGGGCGCCGCGCTTTGTGTCTCTGTGGCGTGAGGGCGAATTGCTGGGCGCCTGCCCGGCCTACCTGAAGTCGCATTCCTACGGCGAGTACGTGTTCGACTGGGCCTGGGCCGAGGCCTACCAGCGCCATGGCCTGGCCTACTACCCCAAGCTGCTGGTGGCCGTGCCCTTCACGCCCGTGCCCGGCAGCCGCCTGCTGGCGCGTGACGACGCAGCCCGCGCGCGCCTGGCGCTGGCCCTGCGCGAGCTGGCCGCCGACACCTCGTCCCTGCACGTGCTGCTGGGCGACGCCGCCGACCAGGCCGCGCTCGCCGCCGCTGGCTGCCTGGCCCGACAAGGCGTGCAGTTCCACTGGACGCAGGACCCCGACGACCCCGCGCCCGACTTCAGCGCCCTGCTCGCCCGGCTGCAACGCGACAAGCGCAAGAAGATCCAGCAGGAGCAGCGCCGTGTGCGCGAGGCCGGCATCCACTTCACGGCCCTGCAGGGCCCGGCCATCACGCCTGAGGACTGGGACTTCTTCTACCGCTGCTACCAGCTCACCTACCGCGCCCACCACTCACGGCCCTACCTCACGCGCGACTTCTTCGCCCGGATGGCGGCCGAGATGCCCGAGCACTGGCTGCTCTTCGTGGCCTGGCGCGGGGGTGAACGCGTCGCCGCCTCGCTGATCGCGCTCGACCCCGCGCGCCGGGCCGCCTTCGGGCGCTACTGGGGCGCCGTCGAACAGATTCCCTGCCTGCACTTCGACGCCTGCTACTACCAGCCGCTGGCCTGGTGCATCGCCCAGGGCTATGCGCGCTTCGAGGGCGGCGCTCAGGGCGAGCACAAGATGGCGCGCGGCCTATTGCCCACGCCCACCGCCTCCAGCCACTGGCTGGCCCACCCCGAGTTCAATGCGGCGGTCGCCGACTTCCTGGCCCGCGAGGGCGCGGCCATGGAGGGCTACCTGGATGAGCTGCGCGAGCACTCGCCCTTCAAATGAAAAACGCCGCAGGCTGCGGCGTTTTTCAGGTGGAGGTGGGCGTGCTTCAGCCGCGATCCTTCTGGTAGGCGGCCAGGCCTGACATCACCTCGGCCTTGGCATCCGCCACGTCACCCCAACCCTTGACCTTGACCCACTTGGTGGGCTCCAGGTCCTTGTAGTGCTCGAAGAAGTGCTGGATGGCCGCACGGCGGGCGGGATTCACGTCGTTGATCTTCTGCCAGTGGTCGTACATGGGCAGGATCTTGCTGACCGGCACGGCCAGCAGCTTGGCGTCGCCCCCGGCTTCGTCGTCCATCAGCAACACGCCCAGGGGCCGGCAGGTCACCACCACGCCGGGCGACAACGGGAAGGGCGTGATCACCAGCACGTCCACCGGGTCACCGTCGTCAGCGATGGTGCGCGGGACATAGCCGTAGTTGCACGGGTAATACATCGGCGTGGTCAGGAAGCGGTCCACAAAGATCGCGCCGCTCTCCTTGTCGACCTCGTACTTGACCGGGTCGGCATTCATCGGGATCTCGATGATCACGTTGAACTCATCGGGCGCCTTGGCGCCAGCGGAAACGTTGTGAAGGCTCATTCGCTGGTCTCGTTGGATTACGGAAAAACCCGCATTCTAGGTTTCCCCAGTTTCAGTCTTCTGACACTGGAAAACGCGGGCCTTTGACACGGTTTCTCCCAGGTACAGTGATCGAGGACCCCCCGAGCCGGTTTCAGCCGGTTACGGGATGAAGCACGCTAAACCCTCGTTAGGAGACCTCTTTCATGTCGACGGAAACGGCGCTGTATTTCGCGCTTGCCTGCGGCGTTGCCGCAGTGCTTTATGGCTTCATCCAGCGCAGCTGGATCTTGAGCCAGGACGCGGGCAATGCCCGCATGCAGGAGATTGCCTCTGCCATCCAGCAAGGTGCTGCCGCCTATCTGGGCCGGCAGTACCGCACCATCTCCATCGTGGGCGTGGTGCTGGCCATCGCCATCGCCGTGGTGCCCGGCCTCGGCATGATGACGGCCATTGGCTTCGTCGTCGGCGCAGTGCTCTCGGGCATCTGCGGCTTCATCGGCATGAACATCTCGGTGCGCGCCAATGTGCGCACCGCGCAGGCGGCCACCAAGGGCATCGGCCCGGCGCTGGACGTCGCCTTCAAGGGCGGTGCCATCACCGGCATGCTGGTGGTGGGCCTGGGCCTACTGGGTGTGGGCGGCTTCTACCTCGCCATCGGTGGCGGGCATGACAGCGGCGCCTTGAAGCCCATGCTCGGCCTGGCCTTCGGGTCCTCGCTGATCTCCATCTTTGCGCGCCTCGGCGGCGGCATCTTCACCAAGGGCGCCGACGTGGGCGCTGACCTGGTGGGCAAGGTCGAAGCCGGCATCCCCGAAGACGACCCCCGCAACCCCGCCGTGATCGCCGACAACGTGGGCGACAACGTCGGTGACTGCGCCGGCATGGCCGCCGACCTGTTCGAGACCTACGCCGTCACGCTGATCGCCGCCATGGCGCTGGGCGCCCTGATGATCACCGGCCCGGCCGCGCTGGCGGGCGTCGTCTACCCGCTGGTGCTGGGTGGCGTATCCATCATCGCGTCCATCATCGGCTGCTACTTCGTCAAGGCCAGCCCGGGCATGAAGAACGTGATGCCCGCGCTCTACAAGGGTCTGATCGTGGCTGGCGTGCTCAGCCTGATCGCCTTCTTCTTTGTCACCAAGGCCATGTTCCCTGGTGACATCGACCTCGCCGCTGGCGGCAAGACCACCTCGATGGCGCTCTTTGGCGCCTGCGTGATTGGCCTGCTGCTCACCGCCGCCATGGTCTGGATCACCGAGTACTACACCGGCACCCAGTACGGCCCCGTGCAGCACGTGGCCCAGGCCTCCACCACCGGCCACGGCACCAACATCATTGCCGGCCTCGGCGTGTCGATGAAGTCCACCGCCTGGCCGGTGCTCTTCGTCTGCGCGGCCATCTACTCGGCCTACGGCCTGGCTGGTCTCTACGGCATCGCCGTCGCTGCCACCTCCATGCTCAGCATGGCCGGCATCGTTGTGGCACTCGACGCCTACGGCCCCATCACCGACAACGCCGGTGGCATTGCCGAGATGTCCGACCTGCCTGACAGCGTGCGCGACATCACCGACCCGCTCGACGCCGTGGGCAACACCACCAAGGCCGTCACCAAGGGCTATGCCATCGGCTCCGCCGGCCTCGCGGCCCTGGTGCTGTTTGCCGACTACACCCACGCCCTCGAAGCGCGCGGTGCCCACCTGTCCTTTGATCTGTCTGACCACAAGGTCATCCTCGGCCTCTTCATCGGCGGCCTGATCCCCTACCTCTTCGCTGCCATGGCCATGGAAGCCGTGGGCCGCGCTGCGGGCTCGGTCGTCGTCGAAGTGCGCCGCCAGTTCAAGGAGATCAAGGGCATCATGGAAGGCACGGCCAAGCCCGAGTACGGCAAGGCTGTGGACATGCTGACCACCGCCGCGATCAAGGAAATGATCGTCCCCTCGCTGCTGCCCGTGGCTGCCCCCATCCTGGTGGGCCTGATCCTCGGCCCGGCCGCGCTGGGCGGCCTGCTGATGGGCACCATCGTCACCGGCCTCTTTGTCGGCATCTCGATGTGCACCGGCGGCGGCGCCTGGGACAACGCCAAGAAGCTGATCGAAGAAGGCTTCAAGGACGCCAACGGCGTGACCCACAACAAGGGCTCTGAGGCGCACAAGGCCGCCGTCACCGGCGACACCGTGGGCGACCCCTACAAGGACACCGCCGGCCCCGCCGTGAACCCGCTGATCAAGATCATCAACATCGTGGCGCTCTTGATCGTGCCCCTGCTGCCCCTGCCGACCACGGCCGTGCCCGCGCCCGACTCCGGCGCCATCACCGCGCCGGCCGCTGTGGTAGCCCCGGCCGCCAGCGCAGAGGTCGCGGCCCCCGCCGCTTCGGCCGCCTCGGCGCCCTGACCACCGGCAAGACCGCACAAAGCCTGACGGCTTTTACGCAATCAGCCCGCCTCGGCGGGCTGTTTTTATTTGAAGGCCCGCCAGCCTCGCCCGCACAATCGCAGCACCATGTCGAGCCCGGCTGACCGCAGCTCTATCAGCCCCCTCCAGCGCCCTTTGACGCGGCTGGAGCTGCAGCGCCGTCGCCAGCAGTTGCAAGAGCTGCTCGACTATCTGGACACCCTGGAGCAGGAGCACGGCGCCCTCCACCACCGCGCCAGCGCCTTTGCCGCGCGCTACGACGCGCAGCTGGCCAGCCTGTACGCCGAACTCGACGCCGTTGAAGGCGAACTGCACGCCGCCACCCGCGTGCTGGCCGAAGCCCTGCAGCGCCATGGCGTGCAGCTCCAGCCCCTGCAGCCGCCACCGCCCTCGCCCCGCGTCACCGCCGGCCCCGCCTTGATGCAGTTGCCCGAGCGCCCAGCCCTGCCCCAGGAGCCCGCAGCCGACACCGTCGAGCTGCCGCCGCCCACGCTCAAGACCCTGTACCGCCGCGCCGCCATGCGCCTGCACCCCGACCTCGCGCCCACCGACGCCGAGCGCACGGCCCGCGAGCAACAGATGATGGACGTGAACGAGGCCTACGCGAGCGAGAACCGCGCGCGGCTGGAAGCCTTGCTGCTGGCGGCGGGCGAATCACCCGAACGCGTGCTGGGGGGCACCGCCCCCGCGCTCAAGCACTGGCTGTCGCAGTGCGAGCAAATGGTCCAGGCCCGCACCCGCGTGGTCCAGGCCCAGCTGGCCTGGCTGCGCACCCAGGCGCTCACGCGCATGTGCGTGGCCGTGGAGCGCGCCGAGCTGACCGGCCTGCGCCCCCTGGACATCATGGCAGCCCGGCTGCGCACCCAGATCCAGGAACGCCGCCAGGAGCTCTACATCGGCCAACGCCTGCAGGCCGACGACCGGCTGGCGGTCGACTTCCTGCGGACGCGGTATTCGAGGATGACGGGGTATGGGTTGAGGTAGGGCGAGGCCCGGGCAGGCCTTCAGGGCACCTGCCGCTGGCTCAGGGCTGGTCGCCGTTGCTCACTTCCGGGTCAGAACTGGGGTACAGCGTCTCGACTTTGCCGGGATCCGAGAAGATCAACACCACCCCCTTGGTCACCTCGGTCCCCTTGGGAAACTGAACGGTAACCGTGCCATTGCTTGCGGCGGCAAAGTTGCCATCGGTCATCACCGGAGCATGGCCCAGGGTCTTGTAGGTGGCGCCGAGCAGCACCAAGTCCGAGCCATCTCCCTGGACGAAATCGCAATAGCCCTGGCTGATGGAGACGCTGAGCGGCAGCGTTGCCGGCTGCTTGCACTCCGGATCGGTGAAGTAGCTGCAACTGGCCATCACGCCATTGGTGGCCACACTGGCCTGGACGTAGTAGGTCGTCACGTAGTCGGTCATGCTTACTCTCCTCGCGGGTTGTCGGGGCTGTGGACCCTATCACCGCGTTTGAGTGCACAGCACACCGCACTTCGAGCTAGCCAGCCAACTGCGGGCATCTTCCACACTCGGCGTCAAATGCTTGGCAGCTTCGCAACGCTGCAGTTCGCGCCAGTAGGCGGTGATGACGTAGTCCACGCGTACTGCCGCCTGCAAGCGTTGAGTGTCTTCCAAGGCCAGTTCGCAGGTGCTCTGGAGCTTCGCCGGCTCTGCATAACTGAGCAAATCCAAATCAATCCGTGCCAGGCTGCGCGCCGACGTCATCTGGCCCGGATTCGCATCCAGCTCCTGGTTGAGGCGCAAGCGCAAGCTACGCAAGTCCTCCATGGCTCGTTCGCGCGCGGCACCTTGAGCCAGGCGGACTTTCAGCCGCGCCGCGCGAATGTGGTCGTGCACGCGTCGCGCAGATGCGCTTGCCTCAAACGCGGCGAGGTCGTGAACCAGCCGTTCCAGCTCTTTCAACAGCGCTGGCGCATCAAGTGGACTAACCTCCAACGCCATATGCCGCGCCTGTAGCAGCGTGATCTGCCAGCTTCGGTTGCTGACGTCGGACTCAATCAGTCCACGCAGCATGGTGGTGGCGCGCTCGACCTCCTGCCTGGCATCGACAACCAAGCCCGCCTCAAGCAAAGCCTCGGCGAGCCAGTTACGGGAGATGGCTTCGTTGTACCGCGCACTGGCCGTCGGTGGCTTGCCCATCGAGGCTCTGCTCAACTCCGCAATGGACTGCTGCCAAGCTTCAATGGCTTCATTTAGGTGTCCGCCATAGAGCTGGCTTTGACCCAACCAGCTCAACGAGCTGGCTAGATCGGTCCCGAGTGACGCCTGTTGTTCCGCCCCCATACCCGCCATAGCACGTCGCTTCATGGCCACAGACGCTTTGAATGACTCCACCGCCTCGGGCAAGCGCCCTTGCCTGAGTGCCAAGCTACCCAGTGCACTCCGGGCAGAGGAAACCTCGACCACCGCCTGCGCATCATCAGGCCGCAGCGAAAGCAGGCGCTCCGCCGACGCCAGGTAGCGTTTCCAGTTCTGGCCAACGGGCTCCATCTTGCGTGCCACATAAGCCGCTTGCCCCGCCCAGAAGTGCGCGGCGCCCTGCGCCTTGTACCAATCCACCACCATGTCGGGTGACGGTGCATCGCCTTCCAGCAGGGCCTGGGCGGGCCGCAGCGCGTCGAGCGCGGCATCGAGTTCGCGGCGCGTCACGCGCACCTCCCCAATCACCGTCAAGGCCTTGGCCCGGTTCAGCCTTTCACTGGCATGCGTCGGCGCCTCGGCCGTGAGGTGCTTGAGCGCGCGGCCGCCGATGCTGTCGAGCAGGTCGAGCTTGCCGATGGGGCGGAGCTTGTCGGCAAAGTCGCCGAGCATGTAGGCCAACAGGTCGTCGGACTGTTGGCGGCGCTCCTCGGCCTGGTGCTCGGCGCGTTCGGCGCGGTGGGCTTCGAGGACGCTGAAGATGGTGAGGCTGACCAGGGCGAGCAGGGCCACACTGGTGGCAGCCACGGCGGCGCGGTGGCGGCGCACGAAGCGGCTGGCCACGTACCAGCGGCTGTCGGGGCGGGCGCTGATGGGCTCGTGGGCGAGCCAGTGCTGCAGGTCGTCGGCCAGGGCCTGGGCGTTGGGGTAGCGCTCGGTGGGCGCCTTCTTGAGGGCCTTGGCGAGGATGGTGTCGAGGTCGCCGCGCAGGCGCTTGGCCTCAGCACGCAGCGGGCCTTCCGGGTGCTGGGCGGCGGCTTCGGAGAGGCGCTTGGGTGTCAGCTCGACCAGGGCCTTGAGGCGGTCAAGCTGCTTTTGCGTGGCGTCGGCCGTGGGGTGGCGGCCGCCGAGCAGCACGTAGAGCAGCACACCCAGCGCGTAGACGTCGGTGGCGGTGGTCACTTCCAGCAGCTGCACCTGTTCGGGGGCGGCGTACTGGGGCGTGAAGGCGCTGCCGACGCGCTGGGTCAGCTCCGTCATGCGCGTGGCGTCGGGGTTGCCGGCGTCGTCCAGCAGCTTGGCGATACCGAAGTCGAGCAGCTTCACCTGCCCGTCGGCATTGACGAGGATGTTGGTGGGCTTGAGGTCGCGGTGCAGGATAAGGCGCGAGTGCGCATGCGCCACGGCCGAGAGCACGTCGAGGAAGAGCCGCACCCGGGCCTCAACACCGAGCTGGTGCTGCTCGCAATAGCGGTCGATGGGCTGGCCATCGACGTACTCCAGCACCAGGTAGGGCTGCTGGCCCTCGAAGACGCCGGCATCCAGCAGCCGCGCAATATGCGGGTGCGAGAGCCGGGCGAGGATCTGGCCCTCACGCGCGAAGCGGCTGCCGGCGTGGTCGCCGCCGAGCGTCCCGAAGCGCGCCCCGGCGCCGAAGAGCGCGGTCTTGAGGAACTTGACGGCCACCTGGCCTTCAAAGCGCCCGTCGGCCCGGCGGGCCAGCCAGACGGCACCCATGCCGCCCTGGCCCAGCTCGCGCTCCAGCACATAAGGGCCGAGGGCCTGGCCGGCGAGGTCGGGGCCGGCGGCATCAAGCTCCTGCATGGCGCCTTGCAAGGCCTCGGCGGCTGGCTGGGCCAAAAAGCCCTCGGCCTGCAGGGAGGCGTCCTGGGCCAGCATCTGGGTCAGGTCCTGGGCCAAGGCCGGGTCGGCGGCGCGCAGCTCGGCCAGGCGGGCAAGGCGGGCAGTGGGCTCCAGGTCGAGCAGCTCGTCCAGCAAGGGGCTTAGCTGCAACCAGCGCGCGCGGCCGAGGGTGTCGAGCGTCATCGTGCGATCAAGCCCTGATCAGCGTTTGAGCGCGCCGGCCAGGAAGATCCGGGCCTTTTGCCAGTCGCGCTGGACGGTGCGCTCGGTCACGCCCAGGGCGGCGGCGATCTCGGGCTCGGCGAGGCCGGCGAAGTAGCGCATCTCCACCACCTGGGCGAGGCGGGGCTCCAGCTGGGCAAGCTCGTCCAGCGCCTCGTGAACGTGGAGGATGTCGTCGTCCTGGCCGGGGATGGACTCGGCGATGTTGGTATTGAGGGTGAGCACGTCCTGCCCGCCGCCGCGCCGTTCGGCCTGGCGGGCGCGCACCAGGTCGATGACGACGGCGCGCATGGCGCTGGCGGCGTAGGCAAAGAAGCGCCCCCTGTCGGGGAAGACCTTGCCCTCGGCCCCCGACACCCGGATCCAGGCCTCGTGCACCAGGGCGGTGGTGTTGAGCAGGGTGTGGTCGCCCGAGCGGCGCATGTGGCTGCGGGCCAGGCGGCGCAGGTCGGCATAGAGGGCCGCCAGCAGGGCGTCGGACGCAGCCCGGTCGCCGCCATTGGCGGCCTGCAGCAGCTGGGTGATGTCAGACATGCAACGAAGGTCCCTCAAAAAAACTTTGGGCCGTCATGTCGGGATCGGCGCGGCGCTTCCGTTTTGGATAGATGGAAGCCCTTCATTGTCCGGCGCCGGGAGGACGACATCAGTCGTGGCGATGGGAGATGCCGGGTTTCCACCCCAATTTTTCGCAGGCCCACCACACCCATGAGCTTCGAACCCACCCCTTCCTCGTCTGCGGCCACGCTCCCGCCCGCAGCTGCCCACGGCTTGGATGTGCCCGACTCGGGCTTCACGCCACTGGCGTGGGTGGAGTCGCCGGGTGACCTGGGGCTGCGCGTCTCGCGCCTGCTCGGCCGCAGCCGCCGCCAGGGCGACCGGGTCTCGGTGCTGTGGCTGCGCCTGGAAATGGGCGAGGCTGGCACGCCGCCGGTGACGCCAGCGCTGCGCGCCTACCTGATGCGCACCTTCGGGGCGCGGCTGTTCCGCAGCGTGCGCAGCACCGACGAGGTGGTCCAGATCGGCACCCATGAATACGCGCTGCTGCTGACGGCCAACAAGGCCGAGTCCGCCGTGGTGGAGAAGCGCCTGCGCCACCAGTGGCTGGAGCGTGACCCGCTGGAGGGGTCGGGCGTACGCGGCCGGGTGTCCCTCGGCGCCGCGTCCTTCCCGGAAGACGGGCGCAGCGGCGTGGAGCTGGCCCTGGCCGCCAAGGCTGGCCTGCAGCCGCTGACGGGCACACTTTAAAAAACCCGCTGCCCTGCCACCCAAACGCCGAAGCCTCCCTACATCGCTCTCGGCGGGCAAGGTGGCGGGCCTATGGCTGGCTGGGGGGTCGGCTAGACCTCCAGCCACTCCTTGCGCACCCGGCTGTCGGCGCGCAGCTCGGCGGGCGAGCCTTCAAACACGATGCGGCCGTGGCCCATCACGTAGCAGCGCTCCGAGATGTCGAGCGCGATGGCGAGCTTTTGCTCGATGAGCAGCACGGCCAGGCCACGCTCGCGCAGCGCCTTCAGGTAGTCGGCCACCAGCTCGACGATCTTGGGCGCCAGGCCCTCGGTGGGCTCGTCGATGAGGATGAGGTCAGGGTCGCCCATCAGGGTGCGGCACAGGGTGAGCATCTGCTGCTCGCCGCCCGAGAGCACGCCGGCCTCGGTGTGCTGGCGCTCCAGCAGGCGGGGGAAGAGGCGGTACATGTCCTCAAAGCTCCAGCGGCCGGGGCCACGGCGGCCGGGCTTCTGGCCGAGCATCAGGTTCTGGTGCACGGTGAGCTTGGGGAAGATGTCGCGGTTCTCAGGCACGTAGCCGAGCCCCAGGCGGGCGATCTCATAGGGCTTGCGGCCAGCCAGGTCGGTGTCGCCCCAGCGCAGGCCGCCCTGCACGTCCACCAGGCCCATGATGGCCTTGGCGGTGGTGGAACGGCCCGAGCCATTGCGCCCCAGCAGAGCCACGATCTCGCCGGGCCGCACGACCATGTCCACGCCGTGCAGCACATGGCTCTTGCCGTAGAAGGCGTGCAGGCCTTTGAGCTGAAGTTCACGCGTCATGTCTGCCCCTCGTCCGCCCGCAGGTCGGCCGATCCCCCGGGGGGATGTCGGTCTGGCTTGGGGCGGCCCTGCGCTCGTCCCGACTCATGTCTGGCCCCCATGCTGCGCCAGCACCGAGCCGAGGTAGGCCTCCTGCACCCGCGCATCGGCGCGCACGGCCTCGGGGGTGTCAAAGGCGATGACCTCGCCGTAGACGAGCACGGCAATCTTGTCGGCCAGGCCGAACACCACGCCCATATCGTGCTCGACGGTGAGCAGGGTGCGGCCCTCGGTAACGGTGCGGATCAGGTGCATGAAGCGGCGCGTCTCACTCTGGCTCATGCCGGCGGTGGGCTCGTCCAGCAGCACCACGTTGGCACCGCCGGCGATGGTGATGCCGATCTCCAGCGCGCGGGCCTCGGCATAGGTGAGGTTGACGGCCAGCACGTCGCGCCGCTTGTCGAGCTTGATCAGCTCCATGATCTCGTCGGCGCGGTCGTTGGCGTCGTCGAGGTCGGCCAGGAACTTCCAGAACGCGTAGCGGTGCCCCAGGCTCCAGAGCACCGCGCAGCGCAGGTTCTCGAACACCGAGAGATGGGTGAAGAGGTTGGAGACCTGGAAGCTGCGCGAGAGCCCGAGCCGATTGATGGCATAGGGCTTGGCGCCGTCGATGCGGCGGCCGTTCAGCAGGATCTCGCCACTGGTGGGCGCAAAGCGCCCGCTGATGAGGTTGAAGAGCGTGGACTTGCCGGCGCCATTGGGGCCAATGATGGCCACGCGCTCGCCCGGCTGCACGGCCAGGCTGGCGCCGCGGATGATGGCCGTCTTGCCAAAGGCCTTGTGCAGTTGGCGCAGTTCGAGTGCGGGGGTGGGGGCGGGCGTGCTCACAGCGCGGCCTCCCTGCGTTTGATTTCTTTGTCGATCTCTTCCTGAGCTTCGTCCCAGTCCGCTTTGAAGCGGCGGCGGGAGATCTCGAAAGCACCCACGCCAACGCCCAGCAGCATCGCGGCGCCCAGCCACACGTCCACCGAGCTGGTGTCGAGCACCGCGCCCATGAAGCGCAACTCATTGCCCATCGCCGCGTCGAGCTGGCGGTGGTAGAGCATCTCGATCATGCAGGCCACGCCCACCAGGGCCGTGGCGAGGCTGCCGGCCAGGGCCAGGTAGCCGGCCCAGAAGGCGCGCAGCTTGCCAAACGCGGCCACACGCAGATTCATCATCAGCAGGCTGGCCACGCCGCCGGGGGCGTACATCACCATCACCAAAAAGATCAGCCCCAGGTAGAGCAGCCAGGCGCGCGTCAGCTCGGACAGGATGCCGAGGCCCACCACCATCAACACCGCACCGATGACGGGCCCGAAGAAGAAGGTGGCCCCGCCCAGGAAGGTGAACAGCAGGAAGGCGCCTGAGCGCGTGGCGCTCACGACCTCGGCGGTGACGATCTCGGTATTGAGCGCCCACAGCCCGCCCGACACGCCGGCAAAGAAGCCCGAAATCATGAAGGCCAGGTAGCGCACCCACTGGGTGTCGTAGCCGATGAACTCGACCCGCTCGGGGTTGTCGCGCACGGCATTGAGCATGCGGCCAAGCGGCGTGCGTGTCAGTGCAAACAGCGCCGCCGTGCAGACAAAGCAGTAGACGGCGATCAGGTAGTAAAGCTGGATCTGCGGGCCGAAGCTGATGCCCAGCACCGGCGCGCCGATCACCCGGTTGGACGAGATGCCGCCCTCGCCGCCAAAGAACTCGGGCAGCATCAGCGACATCGACCACATCAGCTCACCCAGGCCCAGCGTGATCATGGCAAAGGGCACGCCCGACTTCTTGGTGGACACAAAGCCCAGCAGCGCTGCGCTGGCCAGGCCCGCCACGCCGCCCACCAGCGGCACCAGGCTGACAGGCAGGCCCAGCTGCCCGGCACCGACCTGGTTAAGCGTGTGGATGGCGAGGTAGGCCCCCATGCCGCTGTACACCGCGTGCCCAAAGCTCAGCATGCCGCCCTGCCCCAGCAGCACGTTGTAGGCCAGGCAGGCAATGATGCCGATGCCGACCTGGCTGAGCAGGGTCTGGCCCAGGCCGCTGCTCCAGACCCGCGGGGCCACGAACAGCAGCAGTGCGTACAGGCCCCACAGCAGCCAGCGGGCGCCGTTGTAGGGTTTGAAGCGGTAATAGCTACGCGGAGTCGTCATTCGTCGCGCGTGCCGAGCAGGCCCCGGGGCCGGAAGATCAGGATCAGCACCATCAGCAGATAGGGCAGGATGGGCGCCACCTGCGCCAGGCTCAGGCGCAGCAGCGGGTAGCCCAGGGTCTCGGGCGTGATGCGCCAGCCCCAGCTGGTGAACAGCGTGGCCAGCGAACCATCGACCGTGAGCGGCAGGGTCTGCAGCAAGCCGATGAGCAGCGAGCCCACAAAGGCCCCGGCCAGCGAGCCCACGCCGCCCACCACGACGACCACAAAGATGATGCTGCCGACGATGACGGCCATATTGGGCTCGGTCACGAAGGTGATGCCGCCGATGACCCCCGCCAGCGCCGCCAGCGCACAGCCAGCGCCGAAGACCAGCATCATCACGCGCGGCACGTTGTGCCCGAGGGCCTCGACCATCTCGGCATGCGTGAGCGCCGCCTGGATGACCAGCCCCACCCGTGTGCGCGTGAGCAGCAGCCACAGCGCCAGCAGCATCAGCAAGGCCACGGCCATCATGAAGGCCCGCGTGAGCGGGAAGGTCGAGCAGGCCACCGCCGCCGCACACACCTCGGCCGGCGCTTTGCCCAGCACCAGGCTCATGCCCTGCCCCGCTGTGGACACCACGGTAAAGGCCGAGCCCTGCAAACCTGCCGGCGGCGAGAACGGCACCGCCGTGCGCCCCCACACCAACTGCACCACCTCCAGCACCACATAGGACAGGCCGAAGGTGATCAAGAGCTCGGCCACATTGCCGAACTTGTGCACCCGCCGCAGCACCAGCCGCTCAAAGCCCGCACCAGCGGCCCCCACGATCAGCGGCGCCAGCAGCAAAGCCGGCCAAAAGCCCACCACGCCCGTCACCGCATAGGCCACGTAGGCGCCCAGCATGTAGAAGCTGGCATGAGCAAAGTTGAGCACGCCCATCATGCTGAAGATGAGCGTCAGGCCCGAGCTCAGCATGAAGAGCAACAGGCCTGAGGAGAGGCCGTTGAGGAGGTTGATGAAGAGTTGGTCCACGTCGTCGAGCGTGCGCGCTCTGTCTTCTTTGGCTTCCCGGGCCGAGCGCCGGGCCGCCCCAAGCCGGCCCACTTGGACGCGCCTGCGGCTCAAGGCCGCAGACGTGTCCGTCCCCTCGGGGGACCGATCAGGCTCGCGCGCGTTCAGCGCCGCGACCTGAGCGAGGGGCCAACACTACGGTCTCTTCATTTGGCAAGAAGTGGGCGTGCTCGCGACATACGCCGGGTACTCCTTCACCGGCACCAGCGTCATGCCCGTGTTCTCAGGGCTGTACGGGTACTTGGCATCGGCCTTCTGCCAGACCGACACGTAGAGCGGCTGCTGAAGCTGGTGGTCGGTCTTGCGCATCTGCACTTCGCCGTTGAAGCTCTTGGCCGTCAGGCCCTCCAGCGCGGCGGCCACCTTGACGGGGTCGGTGGACTTGGCCTTGGCCATGGCGGTGGTGAGCGTGGCGTAGATGTGGATGATGGCGCCGGTGTAGAAGTCGTCCTTGAACTTGGCGCGGTAGGCGTCCATGTCCTTCTGCATCTCGCCGCCCATGTTGTAGTGGTTGTAGGCCACCTGGAAGACGCGGCCGGCACCGGTCTGGCCCAGTGCCGTGGGCGTGCCCGAGACGCCGGTGTAGTAGGTGAAGAACTTGGCGTTGAGGCCGGCCTCATTGGCGGCCTTGATGAGCAAGGTGAGGTCAGAGCCCCAGTTGCCGGTGATCACCGAGTCGGCGCCGCTGGCCTTGATCTTGGCGACGTAGGGCGCGAAGTCGCGCACCTGGGCCAGGGGGTGGAGGTCTTCACCCACGAACTGGATGTCGGGGCGGCGGCGGCCCAGGATTTCTTTGGCGTACTTGGCGACCTGGTGGCCGTGCGCGTAGTTCTGGTTCAGCAGGAAGACCTTCTTCACGTCGGGCAGGCCCTGGATGTAGGAGCCCAGGGCTTCCATCTTCATCGAGGTGTCGGCATCAAAGCGGAAGTGCCAGTAGTTGCACTTGCTGTTGGTGAGGTCGGGGTCCACCGCCGAATAGTTGAGGTAGACGATCTCCTTGCCCGGGTTGCGCTCGTTGTGCTTGGCCACGGCGTCGGACAGCGCCAGCGCCACGCTGGAGCCATTGCCCTGCATCACGTAGCGGATGCCTTGGTCGGCGGCGGCCTTGAGGTGGTTGAGCGTCTCGGCGGGGCTGAGCTTGTTGTCAAAGGTGACGATCTCGAACTTCACGCCGGCCGGGTTGCTCTTGTTGAACTTGTCGGCATAGAACTGGAAGCTCTTGACCTGGTTCTGGCCGATGGGGCCCATCAGGCCCGAGAGCGCGTCGATGTAGGCGAGCTTGACGGTTTGGCCCTTCTGCGCGTGCGCAGCAGCCATTGAAAGCGCCAGCGATGCGGCAAGGGCCAGGCGGCCGAGGGTGCGGGGGGTGGCAATCATGGCTTGTCTCCTTGATGTGCGGGATGGGTCCCGGGGCGCGAACGGCCACGGTAGCCCAGCAAGCTTTCTGAAGGGCTGGGGGTTTCCCTGCGCGAATCTGTCACGCAGGGGACTGAGCGAGAACGTGGTCCTTGAGCTGATCGCGCAGCTTGAGCTTCTGGATCTTGCCGGTGGCGGTGTGCGGCAGCTCGGCCACGAAGACCACGTCGTCGGGGATCTGCCACTTGGCGATGCGGCCCTCGTAGAAGGCGAGCAGCTCCTCGCGGGTGACCGCAGCGTCGGGCTTCTTGACCACCACGAGCAGCGGCCGCTCGTCCCACTTGGGGTGCTTGGCGGCGATGACGGCGGCCTCATGCACGGCCGGGTGGGCCATGGCGATGTTTTCGAGGTCGATGGAGCTGATCCACTCGCCGCCGGACTTGATCACGTCCTTGCTGCGGTCGGTGATCTGCATGAAGCCATGGGCATCGATGGTGGCCACGTCCCCCGTGGGGAACCAACCCGGCTCACCGTCGACGCTGACCAGGGGCGAGGCGGGCATGCCGTAGTAGCGGTCGATCACCCAGCCGCCCCGCACGACGAGGTTGCCGGCGCTCTGCCCGTCCCAGGGCAAGGCGTGACCGTCGTCGTCGATGATGGTCATGTCGATGCCGTAGATGACGTGGCCCTGCTTCTCCAGCAGCTTGCGCTGCTCGTCGGGCGGCAGCTTGAGCTGCTGGGTGCCGAGCTTGGAGAGCGTCCCCAGCGGCGAGAGCTCGGTCATGCCCCAGGCATGGATGACCTCGACGCCGAAGTCCTGCTGCAAGGTCGTCATCATGGCCGGCGGGCAGGCAGAGCCGCCGATCACGGTGCGCTTGAAGCTGCTGAACTTGAGCCCCTGCGACTTGACATAGGTGATGAGGCCCAGCCACACCGTGGGCACGCCGGCGCTGAAGGTGACGCCTTCGCTCTCGAACAGCTCGTAGAGGCTCTTGCCGTCGAGGTGTGGGCCGGGCAGCACCAGCTTGGCACCCACCAGCGCGCAGGAGTAAGGCAGGCCCCAGGCGTTGACGTGGAACATCGGCACCACGGGCAGGATGGTGTCGCGGGCCGAGCAGTTCATCGCATCGGGCAGGGCCGAGGCATAGGCGTGCAGCAGCGTGGAGCGGTGGCTGTAAACGGCGCCTTTGGGGTTGCCGGTGGTGCCCGAGGTGTAGCAAATGCTGGAGGCCGTGTTCTCGTCCAACTGTGGCCAGCTGTAGGCGCCGTCTTCAGCGTCCACCAACTCGTCGAAGCACAGCAGATTGGGCAGGCTGGTGCTGGCCGGCATGTGCGAGCGACCCACCATCAGCACGAAGTGCCGCACGCTCGTCAGCTGCGGCGCGAGCTTCTCGACCAAGGGCAGGAAGTTCAGGTCAAAGCACAGCACCGCGTCCTGCGCGTCGTTGGCGATCCAGGCGATCTGCTCGGGGAAGAGGCGCGGGTTGATGGTGTGGCAGACGAGCCCTGAGCCCGAGCTGCCGTAATAGATCTCCAGGTGGCGGTAGCCGTTCCAGGCCAGCGTGGCGATGCGGTCGCCGGGCGCGCAGCCCAGCCGGGCCAAGGCCTGCGCGAGCTGGCGCGAACGCCGCGCCACGGCGGCCCAGGTCGAGCGGTGGACATCGCCCTCGACCCGTTTGCTGACGATCTCCACATTCGGGAAGTGCCGCGCCGCGTGCTGCAGCAGCGACGAGATCAGCAGCGGCTGCTGCATCATCTGACCCATCAACGACATGGTGTGCTCCTCGGCAAGGGGGGTCGGCGAGTCTACCCACGCGGACCAGGGCCAAAGTCAAGTTCCTACACTGGCGCGATGACCCCGATTGACGCCGGCCCAAGCGCCCCCTGGCCCAACCGTTTTGCCACGCTGGGCCCGCGCTTCTACACAGCGCTCTCACCCACCGGCCTGCCCGACCCCCACTGGGTGGCCACCAGCCCGAGTACCGCCGCCCTGCTCGGTTGGCCGGCCGACTGGGCCGAGCGCCCGGACTGGCAGGCCCTGCAGGTGCTGGCCGGCAACGCCGCCTGGCCGGGCATGCAGCCGCTGGCCAGCGTCTACAGCGGCCACCAGTTCGGTGTCTGGGCCGGGCAGCTGGGGGATGGGCGCGCCCACCTGCTGGGCGAGGTGGCCACGCCGACGGGGTCGATGGAGATCCAGATCAAAGGCGCCGGGCTCACACCCTACTCGCGCATGGGCGACGGCCGTGCGGTGCTGCGCTCATCGATCCGGGAGTTCCTGTGCTCGGAGGCCATGGCGGCGCTGGGCATCCCGACGACGCGGGCGCTGTGCGTCATCGGGTCGGCCCTGCCGGTGCGGCGCGAGCGCATCGAGACCGGCGCAGTGGTCACGCGGGTGGCGCCGTCCTTCCTGCGCTTTGGGCACTTCGAGCACTTCGCCCACCACGGCGAGCACGAGCAGCTGCGCGAGCTGCTGGACCACACGCTGCATGAGCACGCGCCGCACTGCCTGCAGGCCCCCGAGCCCGCCGTGGCCCTGCTGCAGCAGGTGGCCGAGCAGACGGCCGAGCTGATGGCGCGCTGGCAGGCCGTGGGCTTTTGCCATGGGGTGATGAACACCGACAACATGAGCCTGCTGGGCCTCACGCTGGACTACGGGCCCTTCGGCTTCCTGGACGGTTTCGACCCCGGCCACATCTGCAACCACAGCGACGAGCGCGGCCGCTACGCCTATGCGCGCCAGCCTTCGGTCGCGTTCTGGAACCTGCATGCGCTGGCCCAGGCCCTGGTGCCGCTGCTGGACGGTGACCGGGAGGCCGCCGGAGAGCGGCTGCTGGACGCCGTCGAGGCCTTCAAGCCCGCGTTCAAGGGCGCCATGCTGCGGCAGATGGGCGCCAAGCTCGGCATCAGCCATGCAGAGGACGGCGACCAGGCCTTGATCGACGAGCTGCTGCAGCTGATGGCCGCCGCGCGGGCCGACTTCACACGCGGCTTCCGCAGCCTGGCCCGGGGCGACGGCGAGATCCGCGACCACGTGCTGGACCGCGAAGCCTTTGACGCCTGGCACGCGCGCTGGCAGGCCCGCATCACCCGCGAGCCCGAGCCGCAGGCCCTGATGCTGCGCAGCAACCCTGCCGTGGTGCTGCGCAACCACCTGGCCGAGACAGCCATCCGTGCGGCCGAGGGCGGTGACTTCAGCGAAGTGCAGCGTTTGCTGAAAGTTTTGAGCACGCCCTTCGACGAACCCGAGCGAGCCTCGGATGCCGCCCTGCCCCCGGACTGGGCGCAGCATCTCGAAGTCTCGTGTTCATCCTGAGGACCCCAACATGCCCTACCCCGTGCAAAAGACCGACGCCGAGTGGCGCGAGCAGCTCGACCCGACGCAGTACCAAGTGACGCGCCACGCCGCGACCGAGCGCGCCTTCACCGGCAAGTACTGGGACCACTGGCAAGACGGCAAGTACAACTGCGTGTGCTGCGGCACCACGCTCTTCGAGGCCGAGACCAAGTTCGACGCCGGCTGCGGCTGGCCCAGCTACTCGGCCGCGGCTGACGCCGAGGTGGTCGAGCGCGTGGTCGATCGCAGCCACGGCATGGTGCGTGTCGAGGTGCGCTGCAAGCGCTGCGGCGCCCACCTGGGTCACGTTTTCCCGGATGGCCCAGCCCCCACGGGCGAGCGTTTCTGCATCAATTCGGCGGCGATAGACTTTGCGCCCCGCTGACCCACCAGGTACGCCGCCTTGAAGCTGCTGCTCGACTTTCTGCCGTTGATCTTTTTCTTCGGCACCTACAAGTACGCCGAGACCCATGCGGCGTGGGCGGCTGCCTTCGCCACTGAGCACTTCGGCTTCCTGGTCTCGGGCGGCAAGGTGGGGGTGGACGAAGGCCCGGTGATGCTGGCGACGCTGGTGGTGATTGCTGCCACGCTGCTGCAGGTGCTGGTCGTCAAGCTGCAAGGCCGCAAGGTGGACCTGATGCTCTGGGTCAGCCTGGTGCTCGTCGTCACGCTCGGCGGCGCCACGGTCTGGTTCCACAGCAAGACCTTCATCATGTGGAAGCCCACCGGCCTCTACTGGGGCATGGCCCTGGTGTTCTGGGGCTCGGCCACCTTCTTCGGCAAGAACCTGATCCAAAGCATGCTGGGCGCCGAGCTGGAGCTGCCGCCCAAGGTCTGGAGCCAGCTCAACCGCGCCTGGGTGCTGTTCTTTGGCGCCATGGGGGTGCTGAATCTCTACGTGGCTTACAACTTCAGCGAGTCCACCTGGGTCAGCTTCAAGGCCTGGGGCGCCACCGGGCTGCTGCTGGTGTTCACCCTGGCCCAGGGCATGTACCTGAGCCGCCACCTGCCGCCGCAGGACTCCAAGACCGAAGAGGCCGAGAAGGCATGACCCTTGGCACGGTGATCGAAACGCGGCTGCGCGCAGAATTCGCTCCGCTCGAACTGACCGTCCGCGACGACAGCGCCGATCACGCCGGGCATGCCGGCGCCCGCGAGGGTGGTCACTTTCACGTGACTGTCGTGAGCAGCCGCTTTACCGGGCTGCAACGGGTCGCCCGACATCGCCTCGTCTATCATTGCCTTTCCGACCTGATGCAGCGGGGGATCCACGCCTTGAGCCTGGACACCCGAACCCCCGACGAGCACTGATCTCTCCGCGCCTTTGCTGCGCATTCCGTTCGTCAGACACCCCTCTACCGACATGAAGAAGCTTGTGCTTGCTGCGGCCGTCGCCGCCCTGCTCCCCGTGGCTGCCATCGCGCAGAACATCACCACCGTCAATGGCAAGCCCGTGCCCAAGGCGCGCCTTGAGGCCCTGATGTCCCAGGTCACCAAGAACGGCCAGCCCCGCACGCCGGAGCTGGAGGCCAAGGTCAAGGACGAAGTCGTCCGCCGCGAGATCGTCATGCAGGAAGCCGAGCGTGCCGGCATCCCGCAGTCGGCCGACTACAAGACCCAGATGGAACTGGCCCGCCAGGCCATCCTGGAGCGCGGCCTGCTGGAGCAAGTGCGCGCCAAGAACCCCGTGACCGACGAACTCGCCAAGGCCGAGTACGACAAGTTCAAGGCTGCCAACAGCGGCCAGGAATACCGCGCCCGCCACATCCTCGTTGAGACCGAAGACCAAGCCAAGGACCTGATCAAGCAGATCAAGGCCGGCGGCAGCTTCGAAGAGCTGGCCAAGAAGAACTCCAAGGACACCGGCTCCGCAGCCAATGGCGGTGACCTCGACTTCGCCAACCCCAAGAACTTCGTCCCCGAGTTCAGCCAGGCCATGGTCGCCCTGCAAAAGGGCCAAATGACCGAAGAGCCGGTGAAGAGCCAGTTCGGCTATCACATCATCAAGCTCGAAGACACGCGCGAGTCCACCTTCCCGGCCTTTGACGACGTGAAGGCCCAGGTCAAGCAGCGCCTGGAGCAGCAGAAGATGCAGGACTACATGGTCGACCTGATCAAGCGTGCCAAGACGGACTATCAGTTCAGCCAGTGATCCTCGGACACTGACACCACTGCAAGACCCGCCCTGGCGGGTCTTGTTGTTTCTGGGTTCCAATTCAGCACGCCATCCGCGAACACCATGTCCGACGACCTCAGCACCCGACTCGTCCACGCCACCGGCCCCGAGCCCCAGTTCGGCGGCGTGCACGCGCCCATCCACCCCTCCGTGCAGTACGCCTATGGTGACGTGCAGGACCTCATCGCCGTCTTCCAGGGCAAGGCCAAGGGCGCCTTCAACTACGCCCGCCAGGGAACGCCCACCACGGCCGCGCTGGAGGGCCTGGTGACCGAGCTGGAAGGCGGCATCGGCACCGTCAGCTTTGCCACCGGCATGGCGGCGCTGTCGGCCATCTTCCTCACACTGCTCAAGGCCGGCGACCACCTCATCACCAGCAGCCGCGTGTTCGGCAACACCAACAGCTTCTTCGGCACGCTGCAGGACCTGGGCGTGGCCGTGACCAAGGTGGATGCGGGCAACGTGGCCGCCGTCGAGGCGGCGCTGCGGCCCGAGACGCGCATGGTCTTCGTCGAGACCATCGCCAACCCCAGCACCCGCATCCCCGACCTGGCCGGCATCGGCGCGCTGTGCCAGGCGCGCGGCTTGCTCTATGTGGTGGACAACACCGTCACCTCACCGGCGCTGCTGCAGCCCAAGCGCTTTGGCGCGGGCCTGGTGATGAACTCGCTGACCAAAACCCTCTCGGGCCACGGCGAGGCCTTGGGCGGTGCGGTGACCGACACCGGCTGCTTCGACTGGTCGGGCTACCCCAACATCTTCAGCGGCTACCGCAGCGGCGACCCGCGCGGCTGGGGCCTGCAGCAGATCCGCAAGAAGGGCCTGCGCGACATGGGCGGCACGCTGTCCAGCGAGGCAGCGCACCGCATCCTCGTCGGCGCCGAGACCCTGCCCCTACGCCTGGCGCGCAGCAGCGACACAGCCCTGGCACTGGCCCGCCATCTTGAGAAGCACCCGGCCATTGCCGCCGTCCACTACCCGATGCTGGAAAGCCACCCCGAGCACGCCCGCGCGCGCGACTGGTTCGGCGGTTGCGGCTCCTGGATGATGGCCTTCGAGCTGCGCGACCCCGAGCAACTGGTGCCCGTCATCAACCGCCTGCGCCTGCCTTTGAAGGCCACGGGCTTGGCCGACACGCGCACGCTGATCATCCCGGTGGCGCCGACCATCTTCTGGGAGATGGGGCGTGCTGGGCGTGAGGCGATGGGGATTGCCGAGGGGCTGGTGCGGCTGTCTGTGGGGCTGGAAAGTGCGAGCGATTTGATCGCCGATTTCGATCAAGCATTGGGTTGAAGCAAGGCGGCGTGCGGGGCCGGGGTGGGGTTCAGGGGGCTTGCCCTTCGGGTGCCCTGCGCTGCGCGAACTTGGGCCGCGCCGCAAAACTCCCTGCGTTCGCTGCGCTCACTCCGGTCAAACAGTTGCGGCGAGTCAGTTGTTGAAGCGCGCGAGTACGCGCGCCGGCCCAAGTCCTGTGCTGCTCGGCTTCGCCCAAAGTCCCCCCACCCCGACCCCACCCACCGCCTTGCCGGCACGACTGGGTTTGCTCGACCGCGACACCAGGCCGCTTGCAACGGGGTGTCGGGGCTGCGTGCGGCGCAACTTCTGAAACGTCGAGGAGCGCAAGGCATTTGGCCCGCGCGCGTACTCGCGCGCTTCAACAACTGACTTGCCGCACCTTGTTTGAGCGGAACGAACGCAGTGAGTGAAGCGAGTTGTGCGGCGGGCCAAATGCCTGAGCACCGCAGAGCAGCCGCAGCGCAGCGAAGGCCGTTTCAGCGGCGCGCCGTACGCAGCCCCGGCGACCCGTTGTCGCA
>NZ_JBDPZD010000005.1:0-292356 GCF_039872745.1 Roseateles paludis
GAATTGCCGGACGATTCGGCGTTGCCGACTCGTTGTGGGCGCCCATCCCACGCCTCGTCGGCGCCTTGCCTCGCCCAGCAATTCTCCCCGGCGCGCTCCCGTCCCAAAGCCCGACAGCCTCCCAGACAGCTTGGGCGACAATCCGGGCATCTGCAGGCCCCGGGATCGCTTCCGGGGCCTGCGTCAGTTTGAGCCCTCCAGGAAAGCCCATGGCCCAGTACGTTTTTTCGATGAATCGGGTGAACAAGACCGTTCCCCCGAAGCGCCACATCCTCAAGGACATCTCGCTCTCGTTCTTCCCGGGCGCCAAGATCGGCGTGCTGGGCCTGAACGGCTCGGGCAAGTCCACGCTGCTGAAGATCATGGCCGGTGTCGACAAGGAGATCGACGGCGAAGCCATCCCGATGCCGGGCATCAAGATCGGCTACCTGGAGCAGGAGCCCAAGCTGGACCCGGACCAGACCGTGCGCGAGGCCGTGGAAGAAGGCATTGGCGGCGTGCTGGCCGCCAAGAAGCGCCTCGATGAGGTCTATGCCGCCTACGCCGAGCCGGATGCTGACTTTGACAAGCTGGCTGCCGAGCAGGGCGAGCTGGAAGCCATCATTGCCGCCGCTGGCTCCGAGAACACCGACCTGCAGCTGGAGCTGGCCGCCGACGCGCTGAACCTGCCCCCGTGGGACGCGCAGATCGGCGTGCTCTCCGGCGGTGAGAAGCGCCGCGTGGCCCTGTGCCGCCTGCTGCTCTCCAAGCCCGACATGCTGCTGCTTGACGAACCCACCAACCACTTGGACGCTGAGAGCGTGGAGTGGCTGGAGCAGTTCCTGCAGCGCTTCCCCGGCACCGTGGTGGCCATCACCCACGATCGCTACTTCCTGGACAACGCGGCCGAGTGGATTCTTGAACTCGACCGCGGCCACGGCATCCCCTGGAAGGGCAACTACTCCGACTGGCTGGACCAGAAGGAACGCCGCCTGGAGCAGGAGCAAAAGAGCGAAGACGCCCGCGCCAAGGCCATGAAGGAAGAGCTGAAGTGGGTGCGCTCCAACGCCAAGGGCCGTCAGGCCAAGAGCAAGGCGCGCCTGGCCCGCTTTGAAGAGCTGAGCGACGTCGAATACCAGCAGCGCAACGAGACCAACGAGATCTTCATCCCCGTGGCCGAGCGTCTGGGCAATGAAGTCATCGAGTTCGAGAACGTCTCCAAGAGCTTTGGCGACCGCGTGCTGATCGACAACCTCAGCTTCAAGGTCCCGGCCGGCGCCATCGTCGGCATCATCGGCCCCAACGGCGCCGGTAAGTCGACGTTGTTCCGCATGATCCAGGGCGTCGAGCAGCCCGATTCAGGCACGGTCAAGATCGGCAAGACCGCCAAGCTGGCCTTCGTGGACCAGAGCCGCGCCAGCCTCGCGGCCGAAAAGACGGTCTGGGAAGACGTGTCCGGCGGCCTCGACAACATCGTCGTCGGCAAGTTCGTGATGCCGAGCCGGGCTTACCTGGGCCGCTTCAACTTCAAGGGCAATGACCAGCAAAAGCTGGTGGGCGCCCTCTCCGGCGGCGAGCGCGGCCGCCTGCATCTGGCCAAGACCCTGGCCCAGGGCGGCAATGTGCTGATGCTGGACGAACCGTCCAACGACCTCGACGTCGAAACCCTGCGCGCGCTTGAAGAAGCCTTGCTGGAGTTTGCCGGCTCGGCCATGGTCATCAGCCATGACCGCTGGTTCCTGGACCGCATCTGCACCCACATCCTGGCCTGCGAGGGTGACTCGCAGTGGTTCTTCTTCGACGGCAACTTCCATGAGTACGAGGCCGACAAGAAGAAGCGCCTGGGCGAGGAAGGCGCACGCCCGAAGCGCATGCGCTTCAAGCCCATCAAGTAAACGCGGGTTCACCAATCTTTACCGGCGGCCGGCGAATCGCTCACACTGGGGCGCGACCATCTCCTCACCCCAAACTCGTTTGATGGAGTGAAGCAATGACAACGTCCCGTACGCGTGCTTTCTTCCGTGCCGGCTCGCTGGCACTGGTGCTGGCCACCGCTGCCCTGGGTGCCCAGGCCCAAGGCCATGGCCCCGGCCCTGAGCGCATGGGCGGCCCTATGGGTGGCGCAATGGGCGGCCCCGGCATGGGTATGGGCATGATGGGCCACGGCTTCGGCGAGCACATGCTCGACGTCGTCAACGCCACCGATGCCCAGCGCAGCCAGATCGACGCCATCTTCAAGGCCGCCCGCGCGGACCTGAAGGCCCAGCACGATGCCAATGCCGCGCTGCACACGCAGATGCGCGACCTCTTCACCGCCACCGTGGTGGACGCCGCCGCCATCGAGGCCGTGCGTGCCAAGCTCTCGCTGGCGCATGACGCCGTCAGCAAGCGCATGACGCAAGCTGCTGTGGACGCCGCCCGCGTGCTGACGCCCGAGCAGCGCGCCAAGCTGGCCGACCTGGCCAAGAAGCGCGCTGCCCGCATGGCCAAGCGCACCCCGGGTTGATTGGCCAACAGCGAAAGGGCCCCGCACTTGCCAGCACGCCTGCTCCTCGTTGACGACGACACCCGCCTCACCAACATGGTGGGCGACTACCTGCACGCCGCCGGCTTCGAGGTCAGTGCGGCGGCCTCACTGGCTGCCGCCCGCAGTGCGCTGGCCGGTGGCCGCTTCGAGCTGCTGGTGCTCGACCTGATGCTGCCCGACGGCGACGGGCTCGACTTCTGCCGCCAGTTGCGGGGCGACCCGCGCTGGCGCCACCAGCCCATCCTGATGCTCTCCGCTCGCGGCGAGCCCATGGACCGCATCCTTGGCCTGGAGCTCGGCGCCGACGACTACCTGGCCAAGCCCTTCGAGGCCCGCGAGCTGCTGGCGCGCGTCAAGGCCCTGCTGCGCCGTGCCGACCCCAAGCTCGATGGCGACGAGGTGCTGCGCTTTGGCCGGCTGGAGATCGACCTGGCCGCGCGCTGCGCTCGGCTCGACGGCGCGCTGTGCGACCTGACCAGCCACCAGTTCGACCTGCTCGTCGTGCTGGCCCGCAGCCCCGGGCGCGTGCTCTCGCGCGACCAGATCATGGACGCCCTCAAGGGCCACCCGCTGGAGGCGTTTGACCGCTCCATCGACGTGCACATCTCGCGCATCCGTGCGCTGATCGAGGACGACCCCAAGAACCCCCGTCGCGTGCTGACCGTGCGCGGCGCTGGCTACGTGTTCGCCAAAAAGCAGGACGCCGACGGCGAATGAGCGCGGCATGAAGTCGCTCTACCTGCGCATCTACCTGACCCTCGTGGTCCTGCTGCTGGCCTTTGCCTTTGGCTCGGCCTGGCTGTTCCAGCGCCACATGGAGCAGGAGCGCGGCAACATCGAAACCGCGGCGGGCGAGCGCATGACGGCCATGGCCGAGCTGCTCAAGCTGGCGCTGCCCCCGGCCACGGCGCCCGAGGACGAGCAGGCCGAGGCCTTCAAGGACTGGGGCCAGCGGCTGCGCATGCCGGTGGCGCTGCGTGACGCGAGCGGCCGGCGCATCGCCATCACCCAGGCCTTTGAGCGCCGCAGCGACGACGCTGGTGTGATCGTGGTGACCGCCACCTTGGGCGATGGCCGCGTGATGGAAATGGTGCGGGGCCCGCGCCCGCCGCCCGGTGGCCGGCCCGGCGTCCGCCCTGACGATGCGCCGCCCTGGGTGCCCCTGTGGCTGAGCCGGCCCGGTGCTGGCTTTGGCGGCGGCGGTGGGGCGCTTGCTGCGGTGCTGGTGCTGCTGTTTGTGGGCGTGGCGCTGGGCGCCTTCCCCGTGGTGCGGCGGCTCACGCGCCGACTCGAAACCCTGAAGCGCGGCGTCGAGCAGTTTGGTGCCGGGCAGTTGGGCCACCGGGTCGACGAGTCCGGCAAGGACGAAGTGGCCGCCCTGGCCGGCAGCTTCAACCGCGCGGCCGCGCGCATCGAGGGCCTGGTGCGCTCCAACCAAAGCCTGCTGGCCAACGCCAGCCACGAGCTGCGCTCACCGCTGGCGCGCCTGAAGATGGCTTTTGAGATGCTGCAGGACGCGCCCGAGGCGGGCCGTGAGCGTCTGGTCCGCGAGATCCACACCGATGTGGCCGAGCTGGACGCCCTGGTCGAGGAAGTGCTGCTGGCCAGCCGCCTGGATGCCGGCAGCGAGCTGGGCTCGGCCGCCAAGATGGACCTGCTGGGCCTGCTGGCCGAGGAGGCCGCGCGCGCCGAAGTGCCGTTTGAGCCGGCTGCTGGCCTCGCCGATGCCGCCGTGCAAGGCCAAGAGCGCCTGGTGCGCCGCGCGGTGCGCAATCTGCTGGAGAACGCCCGCCGCTACGGAGGCCCCGAGGCCACGCTGGCCCTGCGTCGCACGGGCTCGCAGTGGGAGATCCTGGTGTCTGACCGTGGCCCCGGCGTGCCGGTGGACATGCGCTCGCGCATCTTCGAGCCATTCTTCCGCCTGCCCGGCCATGCCGAGGTGGCGGGCGGCGTGGGCCTGGGGCTCAGCCTGGTCAAACAGATCGCCGAGCGGCATGGCGGCAGCGTGCGCTGCGAAGACCGCGAGGGCGGCGGCAGCGTCTTTACGCTTCGCTTGCCGAGCGCCTGAAGACGTAGACGCACAGCGCCAGCAGCGCCGCGCCGGCCGCCATCAGGCCCGCCGTGGCGGCCTGCCAAAAGCCCACCGCGCCGGCCCCGACTGGCCCGAAGGCCAGCCAGTAGCCACCGCCGATCCCGAGGCCCCACAGCGCCAGCACGTAGATGACCATCGGCAGCGTGGCCACGTGATAGGCCCGCAGCACATAGGCCGCCACGGTCTGCAGCGCATCGCCCAGGTGGAAGAACCACACCCACAGCAGCAGCGGCACGGCGGCGGCGGCCGCTGCTTGGTCACGCGTGTAGAGCGCCACGATGGGCTGGCGCAGCAGCGCCGCCAGCGCGCCCACCACGCCGGCCACCAGCGTGGCCAGCACCAGGGCGTGGCGGCCCACGCGGCGTGCGGCCTCGGGCTCGCCGGCGCCCAGATGCTGGGCCACCAGGGTGCCCGCCGCCGTGGCCTGGGCCAGCGCCAGCATGAACATCATGGCCACCAGGTTGACAGCAATCTGATGCCCGGCCACGGCGGTGTCCCCCAGCCGCGCGATGAAGAAGGCCATGAAGGTGAAGCCCGTCACCTCGACGAGGATGGAGCCACCCATCGGCAGGCCCAGCTTGACGAGCGCACGCAGCGCCTTCAGCTCGGGCCGGCTGCGGTGCAGCGGCGCGATGGCAAAGGGCAGGTAGGCCGCGTCGCGGCGCAGCAGCACGATGGCGGCCACGGACTGCACCGTCATTGCCGCCGCCGTGGCCCAGCCGCAGCCCGCCACCCCCAGGGCCGGCACGGGGCCGGCGCCAAACACCAGCACGGCATTGAGCGGCACCTTGAGCGCCAGGCCCAGCACCTGCAGCGACATCACCGCCTTGGGCCGGCTCACCGACTGAGCAAAGCCCCGGAAGGCGGTGAACAGCAGGGCAAAGGGCAGCGCAAAGGCTTCGGGCCGCGTGTAGTCGCGCACCTTGGCGGCCTGGGTGGCATTCAGTTCAGCGAGCCAGATGAAGGGCTCGGGCCACCACAGCAGCAGGCAGCCGGGTACGCACAGCAGCAAGCCCAGCCACTGCGCCTGCACATAGCTGTGGCCGGCGGCCGTGTGCTCGCCCGCGCCAAAGTGTCGGCCGGCCAGCGGCGCCACCGCCAGCACAACGCCCATCAGCCCGACAAAGACCGTGACATAGGCCGCCGAGCCCACGGCCAGCGCCGCCAGGTCCTGGGCGCTGACCTGGCCCAGCATCAGCGTGTCCACGGTGCTGAACAGCATCACGGCGATCTGGCCCACGAACACCGGCCAGGCCAGCGGCACCAGGCGCCGCACGTCGTCTGCGAAGCGCATACCGGTCAGCCGCGCTCGGCATAGCGGTTGAACCGCCAGGCCGAGGCCTCCAAGCTGATGCGGCGCCAGACGGCGCGCTTCTCAAAGGGGTCCAGCGCCGGCCAGTGCTGTACCTCGTCGAAGCTGCGGCCGCAGCCTTTGCACAGCGGGTCGCCCTGGGCGGTGGAGCAGATGGCGATGCAGGGCGAGTCCGGCGTGGTGGCGTACCAGGCCAGCCAGGCGTCCAGGGCGGCCGAGGGCAAGGCGCCGGGGTCGACGCTGCTGAGGCGCTCGAAGACCATGCGGCCATAGACCTCGGCCAGCGCCTGCAGGGGCGCGTCCAGCGCGTCACCCGGCTGGGCGGTGCTGCGGTCGCGCCACCAGTTGATGGCGGCTTCGAGGTCGAGGATGTGGAGCTGCGGCATGGGTGGGCCGGGGTGCGCGCCAGGCCCGGCCTTGTGCGCCGGGGCGGGCATCGAAAAGGGGTCGGATTGTTACACTGCGCGCCCCATGAAAAAGCTCGTCATCCTCATCTCCGGCAGGGGCTCCAACATGGAGGCTATCGTCAAGGCCTGCCGAGCCGAGGGCTGGCCGGCCGAGGTTGCCGCCGTGCTCAGCAACCGGCCCGATGCGGCGGGGCTGAAGTTCGCGGCCGAGCATGGTGTGCCCACCGGCGTGGTGGACCACAAGGCCTACCCCAGCCGCGAGGCCTTCGACGCCGCCCTGCAGGCCGCCATCGACGCCTTTGCGCCCGACCTGGTGGTGCTGGCGGGCTTCATGCGTATCCTCACGCCGGGCTTCACCGCGCACTATGCAGGGCGGCTGCTCAATATCCACCCCTCGCTGCTGCCGGCCTTCCCGGGGCTGCACACGCATGAGCGCGCCATCGATGCGGGTTGCCATGCGTCTGGGGCCACCGTGCATTTCGTGACCGCAGAGCTGGACCACGGGCCCATGGTGGCGCAGGCGGTGGTGCCCATCCTGCCGGGCGACGATGCCGACGCCGTGGCCGCGCGGGTGCTGAAGCTTGAGCACCGCATGTATCCGCAGGCCGTGCGCTGGTTCGTGGAAGGCCAGCTCAGCATCGACGGCAGCCGCGTGTGTGTGGCCAGCGGCGCGTCTCAGCTCTTCACGGCCTGATCGTCACGGCTTGACCATCCCGGCCAGGATGTTGATCAGCAGCGCCAGCACGCTGGTGTTGAAGACAAAGGCCACCACGGCGTGCAGCAGCACCAGGCGCCGCATCGGCCGGCTGCTGACGGTGACGTCCGAGGTCTGCGAGGTGGTGGCCAGGGTCACCGCGAAGTAGAGAAAGTCGCTGAAGTCGGGTGGCTGACCGTCGGCGCCCGGGAACTCCAGGCCATGTGGGCCGTGCGGGCCACGGTGGTAGAGGCTGGCGTAGCTGACGGCAAACTCCAAGGGCAGCAGCAGCCAGGAGCCAATGACGGTGCCGATGGTCAGTGCGATGCCGAGCTCGGCCGCCTGACGCAGCTCCAGCGTGATGGCGCCGACGCTGCAGGCCGCTCCAAGGATTGCGACGAGCAGGATCACGCCGCCGCCTTCGGCCTGCTCGCGGGCGCGCTGCTGCACGGCAGCGCCATCGGCGCGCAGCAGGTAGGGCAGCATCAGCGCGATGTAGGCCCACACGCCTACGTTCCAGCCCAGCAGGCCGCGCACCGACCAAGGCGTCGGCTGCGGCCAGGCCAGCGCCACCACACCCAGCGCGAGCGCGATCAGCAGGCGAGGGCGGTGGCGAAGATGGCGGAGCAGTTGCATAGGGCGCATCCAGGGTGTGCCCTCGATAATGCCAGCTATGCATCCCAACGCCCTGCTGGAGCTGGTGGCCGAACTGGTCGCCAACGTCCTCAAGCTCGACGCGCCGGCCGACGCCACCGTCTCGGCCTTCTTCCGCCAACACCGCAACCTGGGCCCTCGCGAGCGTGCCAGCCTGGCCGAGACCGTCTACGCGGTGCTGCGCGAGCGCCTGCTGTGGCAGCACCTGGCGCAGTCAGGGGCCGGGCCCTTGCCACGCCGGCTGGCTATCCTGGCCTGGCGGGGCAGCGAGAGCTTTCTGCGCAGCGCCTTGTCGCCGGGCGAGACGGCCTGGCTTGATGCGTCCCGCGCCATCGACCGCAGCACCCTTGCCCCCAAGCTGCGCCACAACCTGCCCGACTGGCTGGCCACGCCGCTGCTGGCGCGCTTGGGCGAGGAAGAGTTCTGGCGTCTGGCGGCAGCGCTCAACGAGGCCGCGCCGCTGGACCTGCGCGTCAACACCCTGAAGGCCAAGCGCGAGGCCGTGCAGGCCGATCTGGCGGCCGCCGGCATCAAGGCCGAGCCCACGCCCTACTCGCCCTGGGGCCTGCGGGTGGATGGCAAGCCGGCGCTCAACAAGCTGGAGGTGTTCACCTCCGGTGCGGTCGAGGTGCAGGACGAGGGCAGCCAGTTGCTCGTGCAACTGCTGGCGCCCAAGCGTGGCGAGATGGTGGCCGACTTCTGCGCCGGCGCGGGCGGCAAGACCCTGGCCATTGGCGCCGCCATGCGCAACACGGGGCGGCTGTATGCGTTTGACGTGTCCGGCCACCGGCTTGACGCCCTCAAGCCGCGTCTGGCCCGCAGCGGCCTGTCCAACGTCTATCCGGCCCAGATCGCCCATGAGCGTGACGAGCGCATCAAGCGCCTGTCCGGCAAGCTCGACCGGGTGCTGGTGGATGCGCCATGCTCTGGCCTCGGGACCCTGCGCCGCAACCCTGACCTGAAATGGCGCCAGTCGCCCGAGTCGGTGGCCGAGCTGCAAGCCAAGCAGCGCGCCATCCTGGCCAGCGCAGCGCGCCTGGTGAAGCCGGGCGGGCGCCTGGTCTACGCGACCTGCAGCTTGCTCGACGCCGAGAACGAGGTGATTGCCCACGAGTTCAGTGCCGCGAACCCGAGCTTCACGCCGATGCCGGCTGAGAGCCTGATCGAGCCGGCGATGCTCTGCGAGGGCGGCTTCCTGCGCCTGTGGCCGCACCGGCACCAGATGGACGGGTTTTTCGCGGCCGTCTGGCAGCGCCAGGATTGACTTGGGGCAAATCCCGCCAGGAATCCTCGGCAAGGCTGCGTGCGGGGGCGATAGCTTAGGGGGTCGCCTTTACAATCGCCCGACATTCAATGGGGCCTTCCTGGGCCCGATCAGGACCGCATGAACGAGTTCTTCAACGCCCTTCTGGACTGGCTGGAATCCGGCCTGCTGCACGCCACCGGCTGGCAGTTGGTCGTTTACACGCTGGTGGTGACGCACATCACCATCGCTGGCGTGACCATCTTCTTGCACCGTTGCCAGGCGCACCGTGCGCTGGACCTGGGCCCCATCCCTTCGCATTTCTTCCGCTTCTGGCTGTGGATGACCACGGGCATGGTGACCAAGCAGTGGGTGGCCATCCACCGCAAGCACCACGCCAAGTGCGAGACCGAAGAAGACCCGCACAGCCCGCAGACGCGGGGCCTGAAGAAGGTGGTGGCTGAGGGCGCTGAGCTCTACCGCTTTGAAGCCAAGAACCAGGAGACCCTGGCCAAGTACGGCCACGGCACCCCGGACGACTGGATGGAGCGCAATGTTTACAGCGGTCGCCGTTCCGTCTGGGGCGTGTCGCTGATGTTGATCATCAACGTGCTGCTGTTCGGCGCCATCGGCGCCACGATCTGGGCCATCCAGATGGTCTGGATCCCGTTCTGGGCGGCCGGCATCATCAATGGCGTGGGCCACTACTGGGGCTATCGCAACTTTGAAGCGCCGGATGCCTCGACCAATCTCGTGCCCTGGACGCTGATCATTGGCGGCGAAGAGCTGCACAACAACCACCACACCTACCCGACCTCGGCCAAGTTCTCGGTCAAGCCCTACGAGTTCGACATCGGCTGGCTCTACATCCGCATCCTGAGTGCGCTGGGCTGGGCCAAGGTCCGCAAGACGCCGCCCAAGCTGGCGCTGGGCGAGATCAAGCCCGCCGACGCGAAGACGCTGGAGGCCTTGATTGCCAACCGCTACGAGGTGATGGCTGCCTATGCCCGTGACCTGAAGGCGGCTTGTGGTGCTGAACTGGCCCGCATCAAGGCCGAAGGCGGCAAGCACAGCGCGCGCTGGGGCCAGTTCAAGCTGGCCCAGCACTGGCTGCACCGCGACGCCGAGAAGATCCCCGCCACCGCGCAGGCCAGCATTGAGGTGGCTCGCGCTGCCAGCCCCAATCTCGACAAGCTGATCAGCATGCGCGAAGAGCTGCGCCAGTTCTGGACGCGCACCAATGTGTCGGCCGAGCAATTGGTGGCCGACCTGCAAGCCTGGTGCCGCCGGGCCGAGGAGAGCGGCGTCAGCGAACTGCGCGCCTTCTCGATGCGCCTGCGCATGGCGCACGCCTGACATCGAAATTGGCCGCGCTGTTTTGCGGCCGAGTAAAGACTGCGGCTCGCTCATGGCGAGCCGTTTTCTTTTGGCGGGCAGACTCCTAGACTCAGCCCTGCCAACAACCCTTTGAGGAGGTTCTCATGGCTCGCAAACTGACCCGTGTCGGAGTGCTTGGCGCCGTCAGTGCCGCGTTGATGCTGGCAATGGCGGGGCCCGCCGCAGCGGCGGAGGTGAAGGTCAATTTCCTGGATGTCGAGCACTACTCGGACATCAAGGACAACGACGGCTTCCCGCGCCCCGAAGTGCTCAAAGATCTGGAAGCGCATCTCGTCAAGCTGGCGCAGAGCCATCTGCCCGGGCGTGATGTGTTGATCGAAGTGACCGACGTGGACTTGGCCGGCTTCGTCGAGCCCTTCGGCCGCGACGGGCGCTGGATCCGGGTGATGCGCACGGTGACGCCGCCCGCGCTCGAGTTGCGCTACGAGGTTCGCGAGGCGGGCAAGGTGGTGCGCAGCGGCTCTGCCAAGCTGCGCGACCTCGACTACCAGAACGGCCTCAGCCGCTATTTCGGCACTGAGCCGCTGCGCTACGAGTTCCAGATGCTGGACCGCTGGTTCGACGAGGAATTCGGCGCCACGCCCGGCAAGTCGCGCACCAAATAACCGTCGCCCCATGAAAAAACCCGCCGGGCGCAGCGCGCGACGGCGGGTTTTTGCTGTGGGAGCGCGGTAGCCAGGGCTACCCAGCGATCACTTCAGCTTCACTTCCTTGTAGAGCACGTGCTTGCGTGCCTTGGGGTCGAACTTCATGAATTCCAGCTTTTCGGGCGTGGTCTTCTTGTTCTTGTTCGTGGTGTAGAAGTGGCCGGTGCCCGCAGAGGACTCCAGCTTGATTTTTTCGCGGCCGCCTTTGGATGCCATGGTGCTTCTCCTTGAGTCTTATGCGGGGATCAGAGCTCGCCCTTGGCGCGCAGATCGGCGACGACTTGCTCGATGCCGACCTTGTCGATCAAACGCAGAGCGGCGTTGCTGATGCGCAGGCGGATGAAGCGGTTTTCGCTCTCCAGCCAGAAGCGGCGGTACTGCAGATTGGGCAGGAAACGACGCTTGGTTTTGTTGTTGGCGTGGGAGACATTGTTCCCAACCATGGGCTTCTTGCCCGTGACTTGACAGACGCGTGCCATGACGCTTCTCCGGTTTGACGACTGACCAGTTGATCGCCCTGCTTGATTCCTTTGAATTCAGGGGCGGCAACCCATTGACCGCATATGCCTGCTAGCGCGCTGTCAGTAACAGCAGCGGCGGTCTATCCGGCAGGCAAGCCCGCGAGTATAGCGGGAAACCCCGCCTCTGCCCATCAGGCTTCAGCTTGCTCCAGGAAGCGCTGGGCATCAAGGGCCGCCATGCAGCCCGTGCCGGCGCTGGTGATGGCCTGGCGATAGACGTGGTCCTGCACGTCGCCGGCCGCGAAGACGCCGGGGACGCTGGTCATGGTGGCGAAGCCTTCCAGGCCGCTGCGGGTGACGATGTAGCCGTCCTTCAGGGTCAGGTGGCCTTGGAAGATCTCGGTATTGGGCGAGTGGCCGATGGCGATGAAGCAGCCGTGGAGCAGCACATCGGTGGTGACGCCAGTCTGGGTGTGCTTGACGCGCACGCCGGTCACGCCCGAGGCGTCGCCCAGCACTTCGTCAAGCTGGTGCCACAGGTGCAGCACGACCTTGCCCTCGGCAGCCTTCGCCATCAGCTTGTCGATCAGGATGGGCTCGGCGCGGAACTTGTCGCGGCGATGGATCACGTGCACGCGCTTGGCGATGTTGGACAGGTAGAGCGCCTCCTCAACGGCCGTGTTGCCCCCACCCACCACGCAGACTTCCTGGTCGCGGTAGAAGAAGCCGTCGCAGGTGGCGCAGGCACTGACGCCGCGCCCCATGAAGGCCGATTCGGAGTCCAGCCCCAGGTACTTGGCCGAGGCGCCGGTGGCGATGATCAGTGCGTCACAGGTGTAGGTGCCCGAGTCGCCCTTGAGCGTGAATGGCCGCTTGGAGAAATCGACCGCATTGATGTGGTCGAACACGATCTGGGTGTTGAAGCGCTCGGCATGCTCCAGGAAGCGCTGCATCAGCTCCGGGCCTTGCACGCCCATCACGTCGGCCGGCCAGTTGTCGACTTCGGTGGTGGTCATCAGCTGGCCGCCCTGGGCCATCCCGGTGATCAAGGTGGGCTTGAGGTTGGCGCGGGCGGCGTAGATGGCGGCCGTGTAGCCGGCAGGGCCAGAGCCAAGAATGATCAAACCATGATGCTGGGTGGGGGAGGTCATGCTGGATGTCTCAAAGTGGCGGGCGTGGGGATCTTGCAAAAACCCGGCCAATACCCTATGGGCGGTGCGCTCAAGCTGGGCACAATAGCGCCGCATTCTAGGCAGCGACCCTTGGGGTTCGCCCGTAGCAGACAAGAAACCTGGAGAGATCGCATGGCGATGATTTCGAATCTGGACCTGATCCGTCGCGTCCCGTTGTTTTCGATGTTGACGACCGACCAGGCCCAGTCGATTGCAGATAGTGTTGTCAAGCGCCGTTTCAAGCGCGGTGAGCTGGTGGTCGAGCAAGGCACCAAGTCCAACGCGCTCTTCATCCTGCTCAATGGCCGGGCCCGCGTCCTGACGGCTGACAGCCGGGGCCGTGAGGTCATCCTCGCCGTACTGCAGTCGGGCGACTACGTCGGTGAGATGAGCCTGATCGACAACGAACCCCACTCGGCCACCGTGCGCGCCGAGGTGCAGACCGACATGCTGGTGCTGGGGCGCGCCGAGTTTGCCCGCTGCCTGCCCGAGAGCAGCAGCCTGGCCTACGGCATCCTGCGCGGCCTGGTGCTGCGCCTGCGCAATGCCGACCGCCAGATCGAATCCCTGGCTCTGCTCGACGTCTATGGCCGTGTGGCGCGTGCGCTGCTGGACATGGCCGAGGACGAAAAGGGCATCAAGCTGATCCGCGGCAAGGTCTCGCGCCAGGACATGGCCAAGGTCGTGGGCGCCTCGCGCGAGATGGTCAGCCGCGTGATGAAGGACCTCGAAGAGCGCGGCGTCATCGAGACGCTGGAAAACGGCTCGGTCGTCATCAAGGAACGACTGGGCCACAACTGATTCAGGACACCGAGGCCTCGGTGAGAATCGGGGCATGAGTTTTCCAGGATCCTTGATCGGCGGCGACGGCGATGCGCCGGCCCTGCAGCGTGATGCGGGTGCCCGGCGTGGTACCCGCCGTGCGGCCCAGGCCGCCGAGCCGGCCCCCAAGCAGATGTTGCGTGCCCCGCTGTGGTTGGGGCTGTGGGCCTTGGTCTGGCTGGCCGTCGTCGTGGCCTTGACCTCGCACAGCCTGCGCGACGCGGCTTTCACCGTCAGCGGCGACGGGGCGCCCACCGCAAACCGGCTCGGGGCCTTTGGGGCCTGGCTGTCGGACGGCCTGCTCTTCAGCTTTGGCTTCTCGGCCTGGTGGCTGCCGCTGGTGGGCCTGCGGGCCTGGCTGTCGCGGCTGGCGCAATTGCTGCGGGGCGAGTCGGCCAGCGCTGGCGGCGCCTGGCGCGTCGGCCTTGGTCTGCTGGTTCTCATCGTGGCCAGCAGCGCGCTGGAGTGGAGCCGGCTCTATGCCGTGGAAGCGCGTCTGCCCGGCCATGCCGGCGGCGTGCTGGGCTACACCCTCGGGCCGCTGGGCATGAAGTGGCTGGGCTTTGCGGGCTCGGGTGTGCTCTGGATCGTCCTGCTGCTGGCGGGCCTGGCCCTGGCCTTCCGCTTCAGCTGGGGGCATGTTGCCGAGCGCCTGGGTGAGCGCGTCGAAGGCCTGCGCGAGCGACGCCAGGAGCGCCGCGAAATGCGTGCCGACCAGCGCGCGGGCGAGCAGGCGGCGCTGGAGCGCGAGCAGGTGGTCGAGGTGGAGCGCCAGATCGAGCGCGAGGCCGAGATCGAGCACGCGCCGCTGGTGATCGAGCCGCCGGTCATCGAGGTGCCGCAGTCCACCCGCGTGGCCAAGGAGCGCCAGGCCACGTTGTTTGTCGAGGCGGGCGACGCCAAGCTGCCGCAGGTGGACCTGCTCGATGCCGCGCCAGGCCGGCAAGAGACGGTGACGCCCGAGTCGCTGGAAATGACCAGCCGGCTGATCGAGAAAAAGCTGCGCGACTTCGGCGTCGAGGTGCACGTCGTCGCGGCCTATCCGGGCCCCGTGATCACCCGCTACGAGATCGAGCCGGCCACCGGCGTCAAAGGCTCGCAGATCGTCAACCTGGCCAAGGACCTGGCGCGCAGTTTGAGCCTTGTCTCCATCCGCGTGGTCGAGACCATCCCCGGCAAGAACTTCATGGCGCTGGAGCTGCCCAATGCGCGGCGCCAGACCATCCGCCTGTCCGAGATCCTGGGCTCCCAGGTCTATGCCGATGCGGCCTCGATGCTGACCATGGGCCTGGGCAAGGACATCGTCGGCAGCCCCGTGGTGGCCGACCTGGCCAAGATGCCGCACTGCCTGGTGGCCGGCACCACCGGCTCGGGCAAGTCGGTCGGCATCAACGCCATGATCCTCAGCCTGCTCTACAAGGCCGAGGCGCGCGATGTGCGGCTGATCCTCATCGACCCCAAGATGCTGGAAATGAGCGTCTACGAGGGCATCCCGCATCTGCTCGCTCCCGTCGTGACCGACATGAAGCAGGCCGCCAACGCGCTCAACTGGTGTGTGGGCGAGATGGAGCGGCGCTACAAGCTCATGTCCAAGATGGGCGTGCGCAACCTGGCCGGCTTCAACAAGAAGATCGACGAAGCCAAGGCCGCCGGCAACAGCATCGCCAACCCCTTCAGCCTCACGCCCGAGGCGCCGGAGCCGCTGGAGCGCCTCCCCTTCGTCGTCGTCGTCATCGACGAGCTGGCCGACCTGATGATGGTCGTGGGCAAGAAGATTGAAGAGCTGATCGCGCGCCTGGCGCAAAAGGCCCGGGCTGCCGGCATCCACCTGATCCTGGCCACGCAGCGCCCCAGCGTCGACGTGATCACCGGCCTCATCAAGGCCAATATCCCGACGCGCCTGTCCTTCCAGGTCAGCAGCAAGATCGACTCCCGCACCATCCTCGACCAGATGGGCGCCGAGTCCCTGCTGGGCATGGGCGACATGCTCTACATGCCCTCGGGCACCGGTCTGCCGGTGCGTGTGCACGGCGCCTTTGTGTCCGATGACGAAGTGCACCGCGTGGTCGAGTACCTGAAGAGCCAGGGCGAGCCCAATTACATCGAAGGCATCCTCGAAGGCGGCGTGCTGGACGGCGAGGGCGGCGATGCCTTGATGCCCGGCAGTGGGGGCGATGGCGAAGGCGATGCGCTCTACGACCAGGCCGTGGCCATCGTTCTGCAGCACCGCAAGGCGTCCATCTCGCTGGTGCAGCGCCATCTGCGCATCGGCTACAACCGCGCGGCGCGGCTGCTGGAGCAGATGGAGAACTCTGGCCTCGTGGGCAGCCTGCAGGCCAATGGCAGCCGTGAACTGATCGTGCCCAAGCGAGATGAATGAGATCTTGAAACCCCTGGCCCTGGGCGCTGCGATGGTGGTGTCTGGCCTGGCGCATGCCGACGCCGTGGAGGCCCTGCGCGACTTTGCCAAGGACGTGCGCAGCGGCCGGGCCGAGTTCACCCAGACCGTCACCGCCCCCGATGGCAAGCGCAAGAAGACCTCGTCCGGCAGCTTTGAGTTCCAGCGCCCCAACCAGTTCCGCTTCGTCTACAGCAAGCCCTTTGAGCAGTTGATCGTGGGCGATGGCAAAAAGGTCTGGATGTACGACCCCGACCTGCAGCAAGCCAGCAGCCGCAAGCTGGATCAGGCGCTGGGTGCCTCACCCGCTGCCCTGCTGGCGGGGACCAACATCGAGCGAGACTTTGAGCTCAAGCCCCAGCCCGATTCGCAAGGCATGAGCTGGGTGCAAGCCGTGCCGCGCCAGCCGGACGCCGTGGTGCAGAGCCTGCGCATCGGCTTCAAGGGGCGCGAGCTGGCCGCCATCGAGCTGCAGGATGGCTTTGGCCAACGCTCTCTGATCCAGTTCAGCGCCCTGGTGCCCAATGCCAGCGTGGCGCCCGAACGCTTCCGCTTTGTCGCGCCGCCCGGCACCGACGTCATCGACTCACCCTGAGGATCCGCCCCTATGCCCCACGACATCTCCCTGATTGCGACCTTGGCGGCCGGTTTCGGGTTGGCGATGGTGCTGGGCTACGGAGCAGCGCGTTTGCGCCTGCCGCCCTTGGTGGGCTATCTGCTGGCGGGCGTGGCCATCGGGCCGTTCACGCCCGGCTTTGTGGGCGACCTGTCCTTGGCCGGCCAATTGGCCGAGGTGGGCGTGATGCTGCTGATGTTCGGCGTCGGCCTGCATTTTTCGATGGCTGACCTGATGGCCGTCAAGCGCATTGCCGTGCCGGGCGCCGTGGTGCAGATCGGGGTGGCCACGCTGCTTGGCTTTGCGCTCGCCCAGGCCTGGGGCTGGAGCGTGGGCGGGGCGTTGGTGTTCGGCCTGGCGCTGTCGGTGGCCAGCACGGTGGTGCTGCTGCGGGCGCTGGAGGACCGGGGCCAGTTGGCCACGCCGAATGGCTCGATCGCCGTGGGCTGGCTGGTTGTCGAGGACCTGGTCATGGTCCTGGTGCTCGTGCTGCTGCCGCCGCTGGCCGGGCTGCTGGACCCTGCCAGCCATGCCGCCTCGGCCGGGGCCTCCAGCGGCTTGCTGCTGGCCGTGGGCCTGACGTTGGCCAAGGTGGGCGCTTTCATCGCCAGCATGCTGCTGGTGGGCCGCTGGCTGTTCCCGCGCGTGCTCTATGCGGTGGCGCGCACCGGCTCGCGCGAGCTGTTCACGCTGTGCGTGATTGCGGTGGCCATCAGCGTGGCGGTGGGCGCGGCCAAGCTCTTCGACGTGTCGTTCGCGCTCGGTGCCTTCTTCGCCGGGATGATGATGCGCGAGTCGCAGTACAGCCACCGTGCGGCCGACGAATCGTTGCCGCTGCGGGACGCGTTTGCGGTGCTGTTCTTTGTCTCGGTGGGCATGCTGTTCGACCCGCATGTGCTGGTGCAGGAGCCGCTGCGCGTGGCGGCGGTGGTGGCGGTGATCCTGGTGGGCAAGACGCTGGCGGCCGTGGGCCTGGTGCTGCTGCTGCGCTACCCGCTCAGCACCGCGCTGACCGTGGGTGTCAGCCTGGCGCAGATTGGCGAGTTCAGCTTCATCCTGGCTAGCCTGGGCGTCGGGCTCAAGCTGCTGCCGGCTGAAGGGCAAAGCCTGATCCTGGCTGGCGCCTTGATCTCCATCGCCCTCAACACCGCGCTCTTTGCGCTGCTGGAGCCGCTGCACCGCTGGCTGCTCGCCCGCTCCGCTTGGGCGCGGCGCATGGAGGAGCGTGACGACCCCCTGGCCGTGCTGCCCATGGACACCACGGCGCAGCATCTGAAAGACCAGGTGGTGCTGGTGGGACACGGCCGTGTTGGCACACACGTGCTGCGCAGCTTGCGCGCCGCCGGCCGGCCCGTCGTGGTGGCTGAGCAGTTGCGTGAGGCCGTCGAGGCGCTGCGGGCGCAAGGCCAGGCGGCCGTGCTGGGTGACGCCAGCGACCCCGCCGTGCTGGTGCAAGCCCACATCGCGCAAGCGGCGTTGCTGATCGTGGCGGGCGGCGACAGTCTTCAAGCCCGCCGCATGGTCGAGACCGCCCGCACGCTCAACCCGGGCATCCGCGTGCTGCTGCGCGCCGCCAGCGAGGACGAGGCCGCGCTGCTGCGGCAAGACGGCCTGGGCGAGGTCTTCGTGCCCGAGCAGAGCCTGGCTGACCAGCTCAGCGCCGCCGCACTGGCGGGCAACGCCACCCACTCGGCCTGAGCACCGCACCGACAATGCGCACATGAGCGCCGAGTCCGCATCGCTGTTCCCTGACCTGCTGGCCGCCGCTGCCGGACCCGCCGCTGAACCTGCGGCCAGGGCCGCCGACGCCGACACGCAGCGCCCCTTGGCCGAGCGCCTGCGCCCGCGCCAACTGGACGAGGTCATCGGCCAGCGCCATCTGCTCGGCCCCGGCATGCCGCTGCGGGTGGCCTTTGAGGCCGGGCGGCTGCAGTCCATGATCCTCTGGGGCCCGCCGGGCGTGGGCAAGACCACGTTGGCCCGCCTGGTGGCGGGCGCCTTTGACGCGCAGTTCATCGCCATCTCGGCCGTGCTGGGCGGCGTCAAGGAGATCCGCGAGGCCGTTGAGCGCGCACAGCTAGCCGCAACCCAAGGGCGCCGCACCGTGGTCTTCGTGGACGAGGTGCACCGCTTCAACAAGAGCCAGCAGGACGCCTTCCTGCCGCACGTCGAGGCGGGGCTGTTCACCTTCATCGGCGCCACGACTGAGAACCCAAGCTTCGAGGTCAACTCGGCCTTGCTCTCGCGCGCCCAGGTGCAGGTGCTCAAGAGCCTGGAGGCGGCCGACCTGCAGCAGCTCATCGAGCGCGGCTGCCAGCTGCTGGGTGTGGCGCCGCCCACCGCCGCCGCCGCTGAGCGCCTGACCGGCTATGCCGATGGCGACGCCCGCCGCCTGCTCAATGCGCTGGAGAGCGCCGTCAACCTGGCCCAGGGCGGGCCCATCGACGAGGCGCTGCTGGAGCGCGCGCTGGGCGAGCAGCTGCGCCGCTACGACAAGGGCGGCGAGCAGTTCTACGACGTCATCTCCGCGCTGCACAAGTCCATCCGCGGCAGCGATCCCGACGCGGCGCTTTATTGGCTGGTCCGCATGCTGGATGGTGGCGTGGATGCCCGCTACATCTCGCGCCGCCTGATCCGCATGGCCAGCGAGGACATCGGCCTGGCCGACCCGCGCGCGCTGCGCATGACGCTCGACGCCGCCGAGGCCTTCGAGCGCCTGGGCAGCCCCGAGGGCGAGCTGGCCCTGGCCCAGGCGGCGGTCTTCCTGGCCGTCGCGCCCAAGTCCAATGCCGTCTACAAGGCCCTCGGTGCCGTCAAGGCCCTGGTGGCCCAGGACGGCACCCGCGCGGTGCCCATGCACCTGCGCAATGCACCTACGCGCCTCATGAAGGACCTGGGCTACGGCGAGGCCTACCGCTACGCGCACGACGAACCCGGCGCCTTTGCGGCCGGCGCCACCTATTTGCCCGAGGGCGTCGAGGGCGCACCCTGGTACGAGCCCGTGCCGCGCGGGCTGGAGATACGCATCGGCGAGAAGCTGGCCGAGCTGCGTCGGCTGAATGAGGCGGCCGGCGACTGAGCCGCGCCAGCACCTACGGGGCGCCCTGGCGATGCGGGATTCCACGCACCAAGGCCTGGCAGACCCGGCTCCTAGAATTTCCTTCGGGCCTGCCTGCTAGGGCAGGCATTTTTGTTGCTGGATAGCGATGCATGGCCGCCCCTGGTGGCCGAGGAGTGAGTCGGATGGAGACCTTCTTCCAGCAAGTCATCAATGGCCTGGTGCTGGGCAGCATGTATGCCCTGGTGGCCCTGGGCTACACCATGGTCTACGGGATCATCAACCTCATCAATTTCGCCCATGGCGAGATCCTGATGGTGGGTGCGCTGACTGCCTGGACCGTGATCACCGCGCTGCAGGGCTCGGGCTTGCCGGGCTGGGTGCTGATGCTGATCGGCCTGGTGTGCGCGGTGCTGGTGTGCTGCGTGCTCAACTTCGTGGTCGAGAAGGTGGCCTACCGGCCGCTGCGCAATGCGCCGCGCCTGGCGCCGCTGATCACGGCCATGGGCATGTCCCTGCTGCTGCAGGTGCTGGCCATGATCATCTGGAAGCCCAACCCCAAGCCCTTCCCGCGCCTGCTGCCGTCCGACCCCATCAGCCTGGGCGGGCCGGTCATCACGGTCACGCAGTGCCTGATTCTCGGGCTCACGGTCGTGATCCTGGCCAGCTTGGTTTACCTCGTCAGCGCCACGCGCCTGGGCCGGGCCATGCGCGCCACGGCTGAGAACCCGCGCGTGGCTGGCCTGATGGGCGTGAAGCCCGACTTCATCATCTCCACCACCTTCGTCATCGGCGCCGCACTGGCCGCCGTGGCCGGGCTGATGTGGGCGGCCAACTACGGCATTGCCCAGCATTCCATGGGCTTCCTGCCCGGGCTCAAGGCCTTCACGGCGGCCGTGCTGGGGGGCATTGGCAACCTGGCCGGTGCGGTGCTGGGTGGCGTGCTGCTCGGCTTGCTGGAGTCCATCGGCGCTGGCTACCTGGGCGAGCTGACGGGCGGCGTGCTGGGCAGCCATTACGTGGACATCTTTGCCTTTGTCGCCTTGATCCTGGTGCTCACGCTGCGGCCCTCGGGCCTGCTGGGCGAGCGCGTGGCAGACCGAGCCTGAGGGAGCTGCGATGACCATCAAGAAGACGCCTGCCTTCATCGCCGCCGCCGTGGCCCTGGTGGCGCTGCCCCTGCTGGCCCAGCAACTGGGCAATGGCCCGGTGCGCATCATGGACCTGGCCCTGCTCTACGTGATGCTGGCCCTGGGCCTCAACATCGTGGTGGGCTACGCCGGGCTGCTGGACCTGGGCTATGTGGCCTTCTACGCCGTGGGCTCCTACATGTTCGCGCTGCTCGCCAGCCCGCACCTGGCTGAGAACTTCGCCTGGATGCACAGCGTCTTCCCGAACGGCCTGCACATGCCGATCTGGCTGGTGATCCCGCTCGGGGCCGGGTTGGCGGCCTTCTTTGGTGTGCTGCTCGGGGCGCCCACGCTCAAGCTGCGCGGCGACTACCTGGCCATCGTGACCCTGGGCTTTGGCGAAATCATCCGTGTGTTCCTGAACAACATGGAGCAGCCGCTCAACATCACCAATGGCCCGCGCGGCATTGGCCAGATCGACAGCCTGCAAGTGCTCGGCATCAACCTCGGCCGGCCGCTGGACGTGCTGGGCTTCCGCGTCTCGTCGGTGACGCTGTACTACTACCTCTTCTTGGCGCTGGTGGTGCTGTTCGTCGTCATCTGCCACCGGCTGGAGAAGTCGCGCATCGGCCGGGCCTGGATGGCCATCCGCGAGGACGAGATCGCCGCCAAGGCCATGGGCATCAACACCCGCAACCTCAAGCTGCTGGCCTTCGGCATGGGGGCCACCTTCGGCGGCGTGGCGGGCGTGCTGTTTGCCAGCTTCCAGGGCTTCGTCTCGCCCGAGTCCTACAGCCTGCAGGAGAGCGTGATGATCGTAGCCATGGTGGTGCTGGGCGGCCTCGGGCACCTGCCGGGCGTCATCCTCGGCGCCCTGATGCTGGCGGCCTTGCCCGAGGTGCTGCGCTATGTGGCGGGCGACATCCAGAGCATGACCGGCGGGCGCATTGATGCGTCCATCCTGCGGCAGCTGCTGATCGCGCTGGCCATGATCATCATCATGCTGGTGCGGCCGCGCGGGCTGTGGCCCTCGCCCGAGCATGGCAAGGCGGCTCCGGCCGCCGTGAAGTGAGGGCCGCCGCGATGACATCCCAGATCGTTCTCAAGGTCAGCGGTGCCAGCAAGCGCTTTGGCGGCGTGCAGGCGCTGTCCGAGGTGGGGCTCAGCATCGAGCGCGGCCAGGTCTATGGCCTGATCGGGCCCAATGGCGCGGGAAAGACCACCTTCTTCAACGTCATCACCGGGCTCTACACGCCCGATGGCGGCAGCTTCGAGCTCGGGGGCCAGGCCTACCGGCCCGAGGCCGTGCACCAGGTGGCACGGGCCGGCATTGCGCGCACCTTCCAGAACATCCGCCTCTTTGCCGAGATGACGGCGCTGGAGAACGTGATGGTGGGCCGGCATGTGCGCACGCAGGCCGGCCTGCTGGGGGCGGTGCTGCGCACCAAGGCCTGCCGGGCCGAGGAGGCCGCCATTGCCGCCCGCGCGCAGGAGCTGCTCGACTACGTGGGCATCGGCCGCTATGCCGAGTTCAAGGCACGCACGCTCAGCTATGGCGACCAGCGCCGCCTGGAGATCGCCCGCGCACTGGCCACCGACCCGCAGCTGATCGCCCTGGACGAGCCCGCCGCCGGCATGAACGCGAGCGAGAAGGTCGTGCTGCGCGAGCTGATCGACCGCATCCGCAAGGACGGCCGCACCATCCTCCTGATCGAGCACGACGTGAAGCTGGTGATGGGCCTGTGTGACCGCGTGACCGTGCTCGACTACGGCAAGCAGATTGCCGAGGGCACGCCTTATGACGTGCAGCGCAACGAAAAAGTGATCGAGGCCTATCTGGGCGCCGGTCACAAGAATCACTGAGCAGGACGGACGACATGGCAACAACCCTGCTCAAGGTCAGCGGCCTCAAGGTGGCCTACGGCGGCATCCAGGCCGTCAAGGGCGTGAGCTTCGAGGTGCGCGAGGGCGAGCTGGTCTCGCTGATCGGTGCCAACGGCGCCGGCAAGACCACCACGCTCAAGGCCATCACCGGCCTGCAGCCGCCGGCCGATGGCGACATCGAGTACCTCGGCCAGTCCATCAAGGGCCGCGGTGCCTGGGACCTGGCGCGGCTGGGCCTGGTGATGGTGCCCGAGGGGCGCGGCACCTTCACGCGCATGACCATCGTCGAGAACCTGCTGATGGGCGCCTACACCCGCAAGGACGGCGAGGTGCAGGCTGACATGGACAAGGTCTTCGGTCTCTTCCCCCGCCTCAAGGAGCGCGCCACGCAGCTGGCCGGCACCATGAGCGGCGGTGAGCAGCAAATGCTGGCCATGGGCCGCGCGCTGATGGCCCGGCCCAAGGTGCTGCTGCTGGATGAGCCGTCCATGGGCCTGTCGCCCATCATGGTGGACAAGATCTTTGAGGTGGTGGCCGACATCCACAAGCAGGGCGTGACCGTGCTGCTCGTCGAGCAGAACGCCAGCCGCGCGCTGCAACTGGCCAACCGCGGCTACGTGATGGAGTCCGGCGAGGTCACGATGGACGGCGAGGGTCAGGCCCTCTTGAACGACCCGCGCGTGCGGGCCGCTTACCTGGGCGAGTAGGCCAACGCGTCCTGGAAGCCGCCGCGCCTGAGCGTCACCACCAAGGTGTCGCGCCAGGCGGGCTCACCCGCTTGCAGCGGCTGGATGGGCGTGGTCTCGTGGATCACGCGGGCGTCGTCCAGCAGCACCACGGTCCAGGGCAAGGTCAGCGTGAAGCGCTGGCCTTGCGGCCCTGCTGCCTCGAACACGCGCGACTCGCCGCCCTTGACGCCGCGCCGCTCGACGAGGAACACAGCCACCAGGTCCACGCCGTCGCGGTGGGCGCCTTCGGGCGTCGGGCGGCCAATGCCTTCGCTCGCGTCGATGCGGAACTGATGCGCCTCGATGAACCAGGGCCGCTCGCCATGCAGTTGGCTCGTCACGCGGGCCAGGCCGAGCAGCAGGCGGCGCCACACGTCGGTGGCCGTGATCTCGGGCAGCAGGGGCACGAACCAGCGCTCGATGCCGCCGTGCAGGGCGTTGTAGTCCACCGGCTGCCAGTGCGCGCGGTGCGGGGCCTGGGTCAGCTGATCGCCTTCAGCCACAAAGCTGCCGTGGCGCCGGAAGCGGTAGCGCCCGCCGTCGCGCAGATAGCCGTCCGGGGCCAGCGAGCCCCAGCTGGGCTGCAGCGCGGCCAGTTCGCTGGCCTGGCAGCCCAAGGCCACGCTAAGGTCATCGGGATGCAACACGGCGTGGCCGCTGCTGCGCAGTGAGTCAGCCAGCGTGGCGGCGGGGGTCCAGGGCGGCTCAAACATCAAGCGGCGTGTTTGTCGGCTTCCGACGTGAACGCGTCGGCAAAGAACTCGTCCTCCGGCAAGCCACAGCGTTCGACGAAGTCTCGCCGTGCCGCGTCCACCATCAGCGGCGCACCGCAAGCGTAGACCTGATGGCCCGAGAGGTCGGGCAGGTCGGCCATCACCGCCTGGTGGACGAAGCCAGTACGGCCGGCCCAGCCCGCATCGGCCTCGGACAGCACGGGCACAAAGCGCAGTAGCGGCCATTCCTTGGCCACCTGCTCGGCCCAACTGCTCAGGTACAGGTCCTTGGCCTTGCGACCACCCCAGTACAGCACCATGGGGCGCTGGCTGCCGGTGTGGCGGGCGTGTTCGATCAAGGCCTTGATCGGCGCAAAGCCGGTGCCGCTGGCCAGGAGCACGATGGGTTTGGCTGAGTCCTCGCGCAGGAAGAAGCTGCCGAAGGGGCCTTCCATGCGCAGGATGTCCTTCTCCTTCATGGCGGAGAACACATGGTCAGTGAACTTGCCGCCCGGCATGTGGCGGATGTGCAGTTCGATCTGGCCGGTCAGGCTGTGGGGGGCGTTGGCCATCGAATAGCTGCGCCGCGCGCCATCGCGCAGGATGAACTCGACGTACTGTCCGGCGCGGAACTGGAAGTTGATGTTGGCCGCCAGCTGCATGCGCAGCAGGGCCACATCGTCGGCCGGGCGCTCGATGCTGATCACGCGTGTGGGCAGCTTGACGATGGGGAACTCGCCCGCACCCGGCACGCTGCGGGCCTCGACCTGGCAATCGGTCTCGGGGCGGGCGCAGCAGGTGAGGATGAAGCCGGCGGCTTCTTCTTCGGCCGACAGCGCCTTGGCCTGGTGGTTGCCGAGGCTGACGCGGCCTTCCAGCAGCTTGCTTTTGCAGGAGCCGCAGGCGCCGTCCTTGCAGCCATAGGGCAGGCCCACACCTTGGCGGATGGCGGCGGAAAGCAGGGTTTCGTCGGCCTCGACGCTGAACTGGCGGCCGGCGGGTTGGACGGTGATCTGGTAGCTCATGTCACGGGACAAATGGAGATGGCCCAGCAGCCTCCAACAGGGCCGTAGACTGCCTCGCATTGTCCTCCATGCTCTCCATGCCCCTGCGCCTTCTCATCATTGGTTGCGGCGATGTCGGCCTGCGTGTGCTGCGTCTCTTGGCAGGGCGCTGCCAGGTCTACGCGCTGACCTCGTCACCCGAGCGTTGCGAGGCACTGCGCGCTGCCGGCGCCACGCCGCTGCTCGGCAATCTCGACGATCCGGCGTCCCTGCGCCGTCTGGCGGGCCTCGCCGACGCCGTGCTCCATCTCGCACCACCGCAAGGTCACGGCCAGCAGGACACGCGCACCCGGCAGCTGCTGCGCAGCCTGGCGCGCTCGGCGCCGCAGCGCCTGGTCTACGTCAGCACCACTGGCGTGTATGGCGATGCGGGCGGGGCGCGTTTTGATGAGACCCGTCCGGTGGCGCCCGCCACCGACCGGGCGCGGCGGCGGGTGGACGCCGAGCAGCAACTGCGCCGGTTCGGCCGCGAGACTGGCGCCCGTGTTTCCGTCCTGCGTGCCCCCGGCATCTATGCGGCAGACCGCCCGGGCGGCGACCCGCGCGAGCGCGTCCGTGCCGGCAAGCCGGTGCTGGTCGCCAGTGAGGACGTCTGCACCAACCACATCCACGCCGACGACTTGGCCCGCGCCTGCCTGCGGGCCCTCTTTGCCGGCTGGAGCCAGCGGGTCTGGCATGTCTGCGACGACAGCGAGCTGTTGATGGGCGACTACTTTGACCACGTCGCCGACCAGGCGGGCCTGCCGCGGCCACGGCGTATCACCCGGGTCGAGGCCGCGCGGGAGCTGACGCCCTTGAGCCTGAGTTTCTGGAGCGAATCACGCCGGCTGGACAACCGCCGCGTCAAGCGCGAGCTGCGCCTGCGGCTACGCCACCCGCTGCCTTAACGCCGCGCCGAGCGCCAGTGGCGGATCAGCAGCCAGGCGCCCAGCATGCCCCCGAGGTGGGCGAAGTGGGCCACGCTGCTGCGTGTCTCAAGGCCCAGCAGCAGTTCAATGCCGCCGAAGATGGCCACGAAGTACTTGGCCTTCATGGGGATGGGCGGGATCAGCGGCACGATGATGCGGTTCGGGAACAGCATCCCGAAGGACAGCAGCAGACCGAACAGGGCACCCGAGGCCCCCACCGTCGGTGCCTGCGAGTGCATCAGGTAGGTGACGAGCAGTTGCACGCCGGCCGCGGTCAAGGTGCTGGCGATGAGGATCTGGATGTAGCGCTTGGTGCCCCACACACGCTCCAGCTCGCTGCCAAACATCCACAGCCCCAGCATGTTCATCAGCAGGTGGGTGAAGCTGCCGTGCAGGAAGGCGTATGTGAGCAACTGCCAGGGCAGAAACAGCCCGGTCTGCAGCGGCCACAGCGCGAACCAGGGCTCCAGCCAGGGCAGCAGCTCGAACAGGCAGAACAGCCCCACGCAACTGAGCAGGAAGGCCTTGGTGACGGGAGGAAGCGAGGGCATGGGCGGCCGCAGTGTAAGCCAGCGATTTGTGCCGCATGAGTGTCGCCAGCCCCGGTTTGCGCGGGGGGCAGACACTGAGGTTTGAAGACGGTTGGTGCCCGAGGCCGGACTCGAACCGGCACACCTTTCGGCGGCGGATTTTGAGTCCGCTGCGTCTACCGATTCCGCCACTCGGGCCCGTCTTCGGTGTCACTCGCCATCACGGCGAGAAGGCGCGCATTATGCAGCAGGGTGAATCGGGCGGCTGCCACAATCCGCCCCCATGACTGCACGCCCCGCCTACCTGACCCTGGAAGACGCCATCGGGCGCACGCCGCTTGTCCGCTTGCAGCGGGTGTTGGGGCCCGATGCGCGCGGCAATGTGCTGCTGGCCAAGCTGGAGGGCAACAACCCCGCTGGGTCGGTCAAGGACCGTCCGGCCATCAGCATGATCCGGCGGGCCGAGGAGCGTGGCGAGATCAAGCCGGGCGACACCCTGATCGAGGCCACCTCGGGCAACACCGGCATTGCACTGGCCATGGCTGCCGCCATGCGCGGCTACCGCATGGTCTTGATCATGCCGGAGGACCTCTCCATCGAGCGTGCGCAGACCATGAAGGCTTTCGGCGCCGAGCTGATCCTGACGCCCAAGACCGGCGGCATGGAGTACGCACGCGACCTGGCCGAGCAGATGGCGCACGACGGCAAGGGCCGTGTGCTCGACCAGTTCGCCAACCCCGACAACCCGCGCGTCCACTACGAAACCACCGGCCCCGAGATCTGGCAGGACACAGCCGGGCAGATCACGCACTTCGTCAGCGCGATGGGCACCACGGGCACCATCACCGGCACCTCGCGCTTCCTGAAGGAGCAGAACCCGGCGGTCCGCATCGTCGGCGCGCAGCCGCAGGAGGGTTCGCGCATCCCCGGCATCCGCAAATGGCCCGAGGCCTATTTGCCCAAGATCTATGACCCGAGCCACGTGGACGAGATGGTCTACGTGAGCCAGGGCGATGCCGAGGACATGGCCCGGCGGCTGGCGCGTGAGGAAGGTTTGTTCTGCGGCATTTCGGCGGCCGGCGCCTGCTGGGTGGCGCTGCAGCTGGCCCGCCAACTCACGAACGCTACCTTGGTCTTCATCGTCTGCGACCGGGGCGACCGCTACCTCTCGACCGGGGTCTTCCCCGCATGAGCGCCTTTCGGTTCTGCCCGCAATGCCGGGCCGAGCTGGCGCCGCGCGCGGCGACGGAGGACGGTGGTGAGCGGGTGCGCCTGCGCTGCCCCAACTGCGACTTCACGCACTGGAACAACCCGACGCCGGTGCTGGCGGCCGTCATCGAATGCACAGACCGCGAGGGCCGGGTGCTGCTGGCCCGCAACAGCGCCTGGCCTGGCCGCTTCTTTGGCCTGGTGACGGGCTTCCTGGAGGCCGGCGAGTCGCCCGAAGAAGGCATCCGCCGCGAGATTGCCGAAGAGACGCAGCTGCAGGTGGATGCGCTCAGCCTGCTCGGCGTCTGGGACTTCAAGCGCCTCAACCAGATCATCATTGCCTATGCGGCGCAAGCGCATGGCGAGATTCAGCTCTCCCCCGAGCTGGCCGAGGTCAAGCTGCTGTTGCCGACTGAGGTGAAATGCTGGCCTCAAGGCACGGGCCAGGCCATGGCCACCTGGTTGCGCCAGCGCGGCATCGAGCCGCAGTGGCTCGACCTTGCTTCCACCGATTGACCGAATGACCGAACAAACGACGGACGGACGCACCACCATGGAAGTGCATCGCGAACTCGACACCCGGGGCCTCAACTGCCCGCTGCCCATCCTCAAGGCCAAGAAGGCGCTGTCAGAGATGGCCAGCGGCGAGCTGCTGCGCGTCGTGGCCACCGACCCCGGCTCCACGCGTGACTTTCAGGCCTTCTGCCGCCAGACGGGCCATGAACTCCTCGACCAGACGCATCTGGACGAGGAATACATCCACGTCCTCAAGCGACGCTGAAATCGGCCCACCCCCTACGCGCTACGCGCGCCCCCTCAAGGGGGCACTACCAGTGGCCCGGCGGAGCCGGTTCCACGGTAGTCGCTGGGTAGTCGCCAGTGCGGTGTCGAGTCAGAGATCGAGGGTCTTGAGGAAGTCGCGGAAGCCTGGGCCTAGTTGGGGGTGGGCGAGGGCCAGCTCGACATTGGCCTGCAGGAAGCCTTCCTTGCTGCCGCAGTCGTAGCGCTTGCCCTCGTAGCGGTAGGCAAACACCTTTTCCCGGCGCAGCAGGCCGGCAATGCCGTCGGTGAGCTGGATCTCGCCGCCCACGCCGCGTGGCTGGTTGGCGATTTCGTGGAAGACGCCGGGCGTCAGGATGTAGCGGCCCGCCACGCCCAGGCGAGACGGGGCCACTTCTGGCGCCGGCTTCTCAACGATGCGGGTCACGTCCACCAGGTGGTCATTGACCGGCGTGCCAGCCACGATGCCGTAGCGGCGCGTGTGCTCGGCGGGCACTTCCTGCACGGCCAGGATGGAGGCCCGCCATTCGCCGTATTGCTCGACCATCTGCTTGAGGATGGGCTTCTCACCCACCATCAAGTCATCGGCCAGCAGCACGGCAAAGGGGTGGTTGCCGACGAGGCGTTGGCCGCACAGCACGGCATGGCCGAGGCCCAGGGCCTGGGCCTGGCGCACATAGATGCATTCCATGTCGTCGGGCTTGACGCTGCGCACGACCTCCAGCAACTCCTGCTTGTTGGACTGCTCGAGCGCGACCTCGAGCTCGAAGGTCATGTCGAAGTGGTCCTCGATCGGGCGCTTGTGACGGCCGGTGACGAAGATCATTTCGCGTACGCCGGCCGCATAGGCCTCCTCGACGGCGTACTGGATCAAAGGCTTGTCGACAACGGGCAGCATTTCCTTGGGCTGCGCCTTGGTAGCCGGCAAAAAGCGGGTGCCAAGACCTGCTACTGGGAAGATCGCTTTGGTGACGCTGGAGATGGGCATGAATACACTCTTCGAAGCTTGAGTCCGCGGCGATTGTTGCATCGCGGTATGACGGAGAGCCCGATTGACGGTACTGATGTTGGAAGCGCTCGACGCCGAAGTTGTGCAGTGGTTGGCAGAACGGCACGACGCGCGCTTCGCCCCTGAACTGGTTGCTGACCCACTGGCGCTGCGTGCGGCGGTGGCGGGTGCGCGCGCGCTGATCGCGCCGCCCGACCTGCCTATTGACGCCCGGTTGCTGGAATCGGCCGACGATCTCTGCATCGTGGCGCGCCTGCAGGGCGACATGGTCAATGTGGACCAGGACCTGTGCCGCGCCCGAGGTGTCGAGGTGGCGCGGGTGGTGTGGTCGAGCGCCAACGCCGAGGCCGAGTTTGCCGTTGGCGCGCTGCTGGACATGTTCCGAAACCCGTCCGACGGCGGGCCCAAGCTGGGCCGCGAGCTCGGCTGCGCGACGGTCGGGCTGATCGGCATGACACCCGTGGCCCAGGTGCTGGCACCGCTGCTGGCGAGCTTTGGCACGCGGGTGATGGGCTATGACCCTTCGCTGCACGCCAGTGACGACGAGTGGTCGCGCTGGGGCGTGGAGCCGCTCAGCCTGATGGACCTGCTGCAGACTGTGGATGCCGTGGTGGTGCTGCTACCCAGCTACGAGCGCTTTCGTGGCGTGCTGAGCGCGCGGGTGCTGTCGCACACACGCATGGACCAGGTCTGGGTCGCTCTCAGCCCCTCGATGCTGTTTGACGAGCTGGCGCTGACCGACGCCTTGAATCGCGGCGCCATCCGCAGCATCTGGTTCGATGCCTTGGATCCGTCCTGGCTGGAAGCAGGGCGCCCGCTGGCGCGCCGCCGTGGCGTGCGCGTCACCGAGCGCCTGGCCAACCAGACCCGCGAGGCCGCCACGCGGGCAGCCTGGGCGATTGCCCGACGGGTGGACGAAGTCCTCAGCCGAGACGTGCCCGCTGTTCGCGCAGCCGGACAACGGTCGCGCTGAAGTCGGCCACGCGGGCCCGTTCCTGCTCAACCACGGCCGCCGGGGCGCGGGCCACAAAGCTTTCGTTGCCCAGCTTGGCATTGGCCTTGACGATCTCGCCTTCCAGGCGGGTGATCTCCTTGTCGAGGCGTGCACGTTCGGCTTCGACGTCGATCTCCACCTTGAGCGCCAGCTTGGCTGCGCCTTGCACCAGCACGGGCGAGCTGGCGCTTTGCTTGGCGAACTCGGCTTCGTCCTCGATCAGCTCGACGCTTGAGAGCTTGGCCAGCACCTTGAGCACCGGCGCCGCCTCGCGCAGGAAGCTCAGGTCACCGCCCACCAGCAGGGGCACGCGCTCGGCCGGGCTGAGGCTCATCTCGCTGCGCAGGCTGCGCGTCACGCCCACCACCTCTTTGAGGCGCGCCATCCAGGCGTCGCTGGCAGGGTCGATGCGCTCGGGCTGTGCCTGAGGGTAGGGCGCGCCGGCCAGGAACTCGCTCGTCTTGCGCGCGGCCACGGTGGCGACGGTCTGCCACAGCTCTTCTGTGATGAAGGGGGCGATGGGGTGCAGCAGGCGCAGGGTGGTCTCCAGCACGCGGATCAGGGTGCGGCGCGTGGCGCGCTGCTGGGCTTCGTTGCCCGTCTGGATCTGGACCTTGGCGATCTCCAGGTACCAATCGCAGTACTCGTCCCAGACGAAGCTGTAGAGGCTGTTGGCGACGTTGTCGAGCCGGTACTCGGCAAAGCCCTGGGCCACGGCGGCTTCCACGCGCTGCAACTCGGACACGATCCAGCGGTCGGCCTGGCTGAACTCGTTGTAGCCCTTGGGGCAGTGGCCGCCTTCATGGGCGAAGCCGCAGTCCTGGCCCTCGGTGTTCATCAAGACGAAGCGCGTGGCGTTCCAGAGCTTGTTGCAGAAGTTGCGGTAGCCCTCGCAGCGCTTGGTGTCGAAGTTGACGTTCCGGCCCAAGCTCGCATAGCTGGCCATGGTGAAGCGCAGTGCATCGGCGCCGTAGGCCGGCATGCCTTCGGGGAACTCCTTCTTCACCCGCGCAGCCACCTTGGGCGCGGTCTCGGGCTTGCGCAGGCCGGTGGTGGACTTCTGCGTGAGCAGCTCCAGGTCGCAGCCCTGGATCAGGTCCACGGGGTCGAGCACATTGCCTTCGCTCTTGCTCATCTTCTGGCCCTGCGAGTCGCGCACCAGGCCGTGGATGTAGACATGCTTGAACGGCACCTGCCCCGTGAAGTGCTTGGTCATCATGATCATCCGGGCGACCCAGAAGAAGATGATGTCGTAGCCGGTGACCAGCACCGAGGACGGCAGGAAGAGGTCCTGCTCCAGGGTCTTCTCGGGCCAGCCTAGGGTGGAGAAGGGCACCAGGGCCGACGAGTACCAGGTGTCCAGCACATCGGGGTCGCGGCTGAGGGTCTTGCCTGGGGCCTTGGCCTGCGCTTCGGCCTCGTTGCGCGCCACGTAGACCTTGCCGTCCTCGTCGTACCAGGCCGGGATCTGGTGGCCCCACCACAGCTGGCGCGAGATGCACCAGTCCTGCAGGTTGTTCATCCAGTGGTTGTAGGTGTTGACCCACTGGTCGGGGAAGAACTTGACGTCGCCCGAGGCCACGGCCTCGATGGCGCCGTCGGCAATGCTCTTGCCCTGAGCACCCGGCTTGGTCATGGCCACGAACCACTGGTCGGTCAGCATGGGCTCGATCACCTGGCCCGTGCGCTCGCAGCGCGGCACCATCAGCTTGTGCTTCTTGACCTCGACCAGAAGGCCCTGGGCGTCCAGGTCGGCCACGATCTTCTTGCGGGCGACAAAGCGGTCCAGGCCACGGTAGGCCTCGGGCGCGTTGTCATTGATGCGGGCTTGCAGGTCCAGCACCGAGATCATCGCCAGGCCATGACGCTGGCCGACGGCGTAGTCATTGGTGTCGTGCGCGGGCGTGACCTTGACGACGCCGGTGCCGAATTCCTTGTCCACATAGCTGTCGGCGATCACCGGGATCTGGCGATCCGTCAGCGGCAGTTGCACCAGCTTGCCGATCAAGCCGGCATAGCGCTCGTCCTCAGGGTGGACCATCACGGCCACGTCGCCCAGCATGGTCTCAGGCCGCGTGGTGGCCACGACGACCGAGCCCGAACCATCCACCAGCGGGTAGCGGATGTGCCAGAGCGAGCCGTCTTCCTCTTCGCTGCTCACTTCAAGGTCTGACACGGCGGACTGCAGCACCGGGTCCCAGCTCACCAGGCGCTTGCCGCGGTAGATCAGGCCTTCTTCATAGAGCCGCACAAAGGTCTCGACCACCACGGTGGACAGCTTCTCGTCCATGGTGAAGTACTCGTGCGCCCATGACACTGAGTCACCCAGGCGGCGCATCTGGCTGGTGATGGTGTTGCCCGACTGCTGCTTCCACTCCCACACCCGCGCTACAAAGTTCTTGCGCCCCAGGTCATGCCGGCTCTGCCCGGCGGCCTGCAACTGGCGCTCCACCACGATCTGCGTGGCAATGCCCGCGTGGTCGGTGCCGGGCACCCACAGGGTGTTGTGCCCCAGCATGCGGTGGTAACGCGTCAGCGAGTCCATCACCGTCTGGTTGAAGGCATGGCCCATGTGCAGCGTGCCCGTCACATTGGGCGGCGGCAGCTGGATGCTGAACGAGGGCTTGCTGGCGTCGAGCGTCGGGGCGTAGAGGCTACTCTCCTCCCACGTCGGGCCCCAATGGGCTTCCAGGGCGGCGGGCTCAAAAGACTTGGCGAGTTCGGTCATGGTGGGGTGTGAAAGGCAACGGGGCGACTCCTTGCGGAATCGCCCCGTGCTTGGGCGGCAATGCCCGGATTTTGCTATAGCGAGCGCGCAGTTCTGCGGCGGTGGCAGCCGAGAGCGATCACGCCGATGCCAAGACTGAATAGCAGTGCCGACGCGGGTTCAGGGACAACCTGCACGCCGGTGGCGTAGCTGGTTGCCGTGACTTCCAGAAGGATGCGTTTGGCGGAAAGCGAATAGTTTGTGTAGGTCGTGCCGAAGCTCCACGCCGTCGTCGAATCGTGTTTGCCGTTGAAATAGTCTTCGCTCGCAACGACGGTGTTCCCAAGGGACCAGTCTAGTGGAATCAGGGTGAGACTGACCGAGCCGCCAAGACTCTCTGCCGCGTCTTCGATATCAAGGGTCGCTTTCAGACTGTCCGCCCATACTGATACCGACGAATCCGGGGCGAGGTCGAACTCAATTCGGCCAATCAGCATCGACTCCACCCTGGCATGGGCTGAGGTTGAGTGCGCAGACACAGAGCCTGACCAGCCAGCTTGGGTGAGGTCAAAAGCGTGGCCCGCCCACGATTGAGCTGTCGCAACTGCCCCTGCTGTCACGACTGAGATTGGCCCGATGGACGCCTCAAACGTCGGGATTGAGTTGAACGTCTCACCCAGGGGGACGTAGCCGCTTCGTGGGACGTCAGAGTATCGAGAAACCGCGAATGTTTCAGCCCGTCCAAAAACCAAGCTGGCGGTAATGTCCTCATGGGTAAACGTGGTCGACGCCTTGACATGCACGTTCCCGAAACTCGCCGTTGCTGTGCCAGCAAAGGCCAGTGAGCCTTGAATGGCCGTCGCCGCAATGATGGGCAGCGCGAATCGCCTCGCCAATGATTTCATCCATCTCTCCCATTTGTATTCGTTCCGAAGCGACGCGGATGCTAATTGCGGTGGAACGGGCTTCGTCACCCCCAAGAACGCATCCCCCCCGCATTGAGGGGGAGCATCAATGCCGAAGCAACCGAAAGGCGACGAGCAAAGACTGGTGGCGTTACGAGCCGTGGCGCAATCGCTGTTGTCGTAGTGGGGCTTCGGTGCATCGCCCGTTTGCCGCTCACCGACTGCAGGACGTTGCTTGCCAACGGGTTACCTGTGTGCCGGAACTCATTGCTGCGCTGCGCGCAGGCGATCTTCGATCACATGAACAAACGTTCTCCGGTACCTTTGGCTTTGCCGAATCGCCGTGCCCCCTCAGCCCCTACATAAAGAGATGTTCGCCAGCGTTCTCTCCGCCAAGAATCACGTAGTTCACCTTCTTCAAGTCGGCCAACTGCGTGCCACCGGCATAGGAGATGGAACTCTGCAAGTCCTCCTCCATCTCCCGCAGCGTGTCTGACAGCCGCCCCTTGATGGGCTCCAGGATGCGCTTGCCCTCGACGTGGCGGTACTCGCCCTTGTTGAAGTCGCTGGCGGAGCCGTAGTACTCCTTGTAGCGCTTGCCGTCGACCTCGACCGATTGGCCGGGCGATTCCTCGTGGCCGGCGAAGAGGGAGCCGATCATCACCATGCTGGCGCCGAAGCGCATGCTCTTGGCGATGTCGCCGTGGTGGCGGATGCCGCCGTCGGCCACGATGGGCTTGGTGGCGACGCGGGCGCACCACTTGAGCGCCGAGAGCTGCCAGCCGCCCGTGCCAAAGCCGGTCTTGAGCCGGGTGATGCAGACCTTGCCGGGGCCGACGCCGACCTTGGTGGCGTCGGCGCCCCAGTTCTCCAGGTCGATCACGGCCTCGGGGGTGCCGACGTTGCCGGCGATGACGAAGGTGCTGGGCAGTTGCTCCTTGATGTGGGCAATCATGCGTTGCACGCTCTCGGCATGGCCGTGGGCGATGTCGATGGTCAGGTAGTCGGCGCCAACGCCTTCGGCGGCCAGGCGGGAGACGAGCTCATGGTCGGCCGGCTTGACGCCCACGCTCAGCGACACCAGCAGGCCTTTGTCTCGCATGGCGCGGGCGTAGGCCAGGCTGTCGAGGTCGAAGCGGTGCATCACGTAGAAGTAGCCCTCGCGCGCCAGCAGCTCGGTGATGGACTCGTCCACCACGGTCTTCATATTGGCGGGCACCACGGGCAGGCGGAAGCGGTGGGGGCCGAACTGGACCGAGGTGTCGCATTGCGCGCGGCTCTCGACGCGGCATTTGCGCGGCAGCAGCAGGATGTTGTCGTAGTCAAAGATTTCCATGGCGCGAGGAAGGCAAACAGCTAGAAGGACTGTGGGTGACTATGCCGCAGGCCCATGCCCGAAGAAGCGGCGATGAATACGGCGAGTTGTCCACCAAACGCCGGCCAGCACCAGCGGGATGGCGATGCCGGCGCTGAGCTCGGGGCTCAGCGGCCACCAGCCCTGCAGCTTGAGCGCCTTGAACACGTAGAGCAGCAGGCTGACCACGTAATAGGTGATGGCGGCGATGGAGAGCCCCTCCACCGTGGCCTGCATGCGCAACTGGGTGCTCTGGCCTTCGGAGAGCTGGGTCAGCAGCGCCTGGCTGCGCAGGTCGGTGGCGATGTCGACGCGGGTGCGGAGCAAGGCGCTGGCGCGTTCGATGCGGCGGGACAGGTCGGTCAGTCGCTGGGCCGTGAGTGCCACGGTGGCCATTGCGGGTGACAGCCGGCGCTGCATGAATTCGCCCAGGGTCTGCGCGGCGCCCGACTTGCCCTCGTGCAGCTCGGCGATGCGGTTCTGGACGAGGGCGTGGTAGGCCTCGGTGGCGTTGAAGCGATATTGGTGCTCGGCGGTCAGGTGCTCGACCCGGGCGGCCAGCGCGATGAGCTCGTCCAGCAAGGCGTCGGCCGAGGTGTCACGCTGGTGCAGGCGCTCGGTGATGCTGGCCAGGCCCGCTTCCACGCGGCCCAGCAGGGGGCCCAGCGCCTTGGCCACGGGCAGGGCGCGCAGGGCCATCAGGCGGTAGGTCTCGATTTCCAGCAAGCGCTGCGCGATGCGGCCGGCGCGGGTCTCGGAGGTGGCGTGTTCGGCGATGACGACCATGTGCTCCCAGCCGGTGGGGCGCAGCTGGAAGTCCGTCACCACGACGGAGTGCCCCTGACCCTGCACGGCCCCCATCACCGAAGCCACGATGGGGCTGTCGTCGAACCAGGTGCGCGCGTCGGCCACCACCTTGCCCGGCGAGCCCAGGTGCTGCTCCAGCAGCACCAGCTTGAGGGCGGCAAAGGTGCGCCCCGGCACGTCGCGCAGCCAGTCTGCCGTCACGGCTGGGGGCAGGGCGTCGAGGCTCTCGGGCGTGGCGTCCAGACCCTCGGGCAGGGCCTGCACGACCGAGTAGCGGGTGAACTCCGTGTGGCGCTCCCACTTGACCGAAAAGCCCTCGAAGTTGAGCCGCAGGAAATTGGCCCCCAGGGCCTCGGGGGGCAGCGCCTCCTGGCCGGGCAGGCGGCACAGGTGGGCGTGCTCGTCGGCGCGGGCAACGCCCTCGTTGAGCACGGCCACATAGTGGACGACGACGGGCAGCTTCAGGCTGGCCGAGGGCCGGGCGTGGACCTCGTTGTGCAGGGTCTGGCGCAGCGGGTCGTCGGGAGGGAGTAGGGAATCCTGGCGCATGGAAAACACGGGGGCAGCTTCGAATACGGCCGACATGGTGCCTCGATAAACTGAAAACTCATGCCAGGCGCGGCCCTTGTGGGGCTTGAAAGGATGTATGCAAGCTTCATTCCCAGGTGTGGTGATCAGCGGCTCCGGCTTGTTCCGGCCGGCCGACGTCATCACCAATGACGAGTTGGTGACGGCCTTCAACGCGTATGCAGACCGCCAGAACGCGCTGCACGCGGACGCGATTGCGGCCGGCACGCACCAGGCGCTGACGCATTCCAGCGTCGAGTTCATCGAGAAAGCCTCGGGCATCCGCCAGCGCTTCGTGCTGGAGAAATCCGGCGTGCTGGATCCGACCCGGATGTACCCGCGCTTTGAACCCCGGGGTGATGATCAGCTCTCGCTGATGGCCGAGATTGCCGTCGATGCCGCCCGGCAGGCGCTGGCCGACGCCGGCGTGGCGGGCGAGCAGGTGGACGCGGTTATCTGTGCCTCGGCCAATATGCAGCGGGCCTACCCGGCCATGGCCATCGAGATCCAGCAGGCCCTGGGCGCACGTGGCTTTGGTTTCGACATGAATGTGGCCTGCTCGTCGGCCACCTTCGCCATCGAGCAGGCGACCAATGCCTTGCGCTGCGGCACGGCGCGCTGCGTGGTGGTGGTCAACCCCGAGATCACCTCGGCCCACCTGGAGTGGCGCGACCGGGACTGCCATTTCATCTTTGGCGACGTGTGCACCGCGCTCGTGCTGCAGCGGGCTGACGACGTGCCGGCCGGCCGCGGCTTCGAGGTGCTGGGCACGCAGTTGGTGACCCAGTTCAGCAACAACATCCGCAACAACTTCGGCTTCATGAACCGCGCCGAAGACCGCGACCCGGCGGACCGGGACCTGACTTTCTACCAAGAGGGCCGCAAGGTCTTCAAGGAAGTGGTGCCCATGGCAGCGGCCCACATCGAGGCGCACCTGGCGGCGCTCGGCCAGGCACCGGCCCAGGTGCGGCGCTTCTGGCTGCACCAGGCCAACCAGGGCATGAATCAGCTCGTGATCAAGAAACTGGTCGGGGCCGATGCCGGCAGCGACGTGGCGCCGCTGATCCTTGACCGCTACGCCAACACAGCCTCGGCGGGCTCGGTGATCGCTTTCCACGAGCACCGCAGCGACCTGCAGGCCGGCGACCTGGGTGTGATCTGCTCGTTTGGCGCCGGCTATTCGATCGGCAGCGTGGTGGTGCGCAAGCGCTGAGGCCCTCGGGCGGCCCTCAGGCTCAAAGGCGGAAGCGGGCCACCAGCTCGGTCAGCCGCTTCGCCTGGTGCTTGAGGCTCTCGGCTGCCGCCGCGTTCTCCTCCACCAGCGCAGCGTTTTGCTGGGTCATGCGGTCCAGGCTGGACACGGCCGAGCTGATCTGCCCGATGCCATTGCTTTGCTCCTGGCTTGCGGCGTTGATCTCGCTGATCAGCTCGCTGACGCGCTCGACCTCGGTGACGATGCCCGACACCGTGTTGCCGGCGTCCGTCACCTGGGCGGAGCCGGCCTCCACCTTGCCCATGCTGTCGCCGATCAGGGCCTTGATCTCGCGTGCGGCGTCGGCGCTGCGCTGTGCCAGCGCACGCACCTCGCTGGCCACCACCGCGAAGCCGCGCCCTTGCTCGCCGGCCCGGGCTGCCTCCACCGCAGCATTCAGCGCCAGGATGTTGGTCTGGAAGGCAATGCTGTCGATGACACCGATGATGCTGGCGATCTTGCTGGCGCTGGTCGAGATCTCGCCCATGGTGCCCACCACGCGCGCCACGGCCTCGCCACCGCGCGCCGCCACATGGGCCGCATGCTGCGCCAGGTCGGCCGCGCGCCCGGCGGTGTCGGCATTGCCCCGCACATTGGCCGTCATCTCTTCCAGCGCCGAGCTGGTCTGCTCCAGGCTGCTGGCCTGCTCTTCGGTGCGCTGACTCAGGTGAAGGCCGCCGCCGGCAATCTCGGTTGACCCCTGGGCGATGGAGTCTGCGCTGGCGCGCACCTCGCTGACGATGCCCGACAACTCCTCGCTCATGCGCTGCAGCGACTGCAGCAGCTTGGCCGTTTCGTCGCTGCCGCGGGTGTCGAGGCTCAGCGTCAGGTCGCCGTCGGCCACGGTCTCGGCAGCCTGCATGGCCGCCGCCAGCGGGCGGGTGATGCTGCGCCCCACCCAGAAATTGATGCTCAGCAGCAGGCTTGCGCCCAGCACGGCTGCGGCTACCAGGGTCAGTCGCGCACGCTCGGCGCGGGCGTCGCTTTGCTGCTGCGTTTGCTTTTCATGGCGCTCGATCAGGTCACTGAGGGCCGCCATGTCCTCTTCCAAGGTCTTGAAGTCCTTGACGAAGCCTGGCAGCCGGGCCTCGGCGGCGGGGCGGTCGCTCCTGGCCAGGTTCACCACCTCGTTGGCGCTGGCGATATAGGCATTCAATTTCACCTGCGTCTGGCGCACGCCTTCGGTGACCTCGGTGCTCAGCTGTGCCGCACGCAGAGACTCCATGTGCTGCTGGAACTCGGCCGAGTGCTCCTGTATCTCCTTGCGCATGGCCTCGACCTCGTCGGCCTGGCCCTTGCTGGCCGCGTAAAGGGCGCCCATCACATCGCTGCGCAGGGTGTCGTGCATCATGTCCGCTTCCATCTGGTGCCGCAGGGCAGAGCTGGCTTGGGACTGCTGCTCCGACGACTGCGTCATCTGCGACAGCGCGAAATACCCCACCGCGCTGACCGCCACCACCAGTGCCAGCCCCAGCAGGCTGAGCCCCAGCAGCCGCCGCCGGACATCCCACCCGGCGATCACGGCAGGCCCCCGTCACGGCAGGCGGTCGCGCCAGAGCTTGCAAGCGCATACGGTGCACGCCTCATCGTCGTCCTCCAGAGCAGGCGGTTAGGGCAACCATAGCGGCCCCGCGTCCATCTGCCAAGCCAGCGGCCCCCAAGCCGGTGGCGGCCGGGCCGGTGATATCGTGGCCGACCATGCGGGACATGAGCTTCTTCTGGCACGACTACGAAACCTTCGGCCGTGTGCCGCGTCGGGACCGTCCCGCCCAGTTCGCCGGCCTACGCACCGACGCGGACCTGAACCCGATCGGCGAGCCGGTGATGCTGTTCTGCCAGCCCGCGCCCGACTTCCTGCCTGACCCCGAGGCTTGTTTGCTCACCGGCATCCTGCCGCAGCACTGCCTGGCCCAGGGCGTGCCGGAGCATGAATTCGCCGCGCGCATCGAGGCTGAGCTGGCTGCACCGGGCACCGTGGGGGTGGGCTACAACTCCATCCGCTTTGACGACGAGGTCACGCGCTTCCTGTTCTGGCGCAACCTCATCGACCCCTATGCCCGCGAGTGGCAGAACGACTGCGGCCGCTGGGATTTGCTCGACGTCATGCGTTGCGCCTTTGCGCTGCGCCCTGATGGTCTGGAGTGGCCCACGCACGAGGATGGCCGCCCGAGCTTCAAGCTGGAGCACCTCACCGCCGCCAACGGCCTGATGCACGAGGACGCCCACGACGCCCTGGCCGACGTGCGCGCCACGGTCGATCTGGCCCGCAAGCTGAAAAGCGCCCAGCCCAAGCTGTGGGAGTTCTGCCTGCGTCTGCGCAAGAAGGAGGCGGTGTGGGCCGAGATCGGCGTGGGTCGGCCCTTCCTGCACGTGTCTGGCATGTACCCGGCCGAGCGCGGCGGGCTGGCCCTGGTCTGGCCGCTGGCGCCGCACCCCACCAACAAGAACGAGCTGATCGTCTGGGACTGCGCGGCGGATCCGGCCGCGCTGCTGGACCTGAAGGCGGCCGACATCCGCCAGCGCATGTTCACGCGTCAGGAGGATCTGCCCGAAGGCGTCTCACGGCTGCCCATCAAGACCATCCACGTCAACAAGTCGCCCATCGTGCTGGGCAAGTTGCCCAGCCCCGAGATCACCGAGCGCTGGGGGCTGGACCGTGCCCAGGGGCTGCGCCATGCCGAGTTGCTGGCGCAGAAAGGGCGGCTGCTCGACGGGCTGTGGCCCGAGGTGTTCGAGCGCGAGCCCTTGCCGCCGCAGGACGTCGATGAGGACCTCTACGGCGGCTTTGTCGGCAACGACGACCGCCGGGGCCTGCAGCGCGTGCGTGCGCTGTCGCCGCAGGAACTGGCCGACCGCGCCGCCCAGGGCAAGCTGGCCTTCCAGGACGAGCGGCTGGACGAGATCGTGTTCCGCTACCGGGCGCGCAACTTCCCCGGCACGCTCTCAAGCACCGAGCGGGCGCGCTGGCAGGCGCATTGCACGGCACGGCTGCACGACGGTGTCGGCGGCGCGCAGACCTTGACGGCCTATATGGACAAGCTAGACCAGCTTGGCGAGGCTGCCGACGACCGGGGGCAGGAGATCCTCGGTGCGCTCTACGACTACGCGGAGCAGATCGCGCCCGAGGCTTGAGGCACGTTTACGGCGCGTCGGCCAGCGCGGTGTGGCTGAAGCCGCCGTCCACATAGACGATTTCGGCGCTGACACCACTGGCCAGGTCCGACAGTAGGAAGGCGGCCGTGTTGCCGACGTCCTCGATCGTCACGTTGCGGCGGATGGGCGCCTGGTTGGCGAACTGGGACAGCAGCTTGCCGAAGTCCTTGATGCCCGAGGCCGCCAGGGTCTTGATCGGGCCGGCCGAGATGCCGTTGACCCGCACGCCCTTGTCGCCCAGCGCCACCGCCAGGTAGCGCACGCTGGCTTCCAGGCTGGCCTTGGCCAGGCCCATGGTGTTGTAGTTGGGCACTGTGCGCAGGGCGCCCAGGTAGGACAGGGTCAGCAGCGAGGCGCCCTGGCGCAGGCGCGGCGCTGCCAGCTTGGCCATGGCCGGGAAGCTGTAGGCCGAGATGTCGTGCGCGATGCGGAAGTTCTCGCGCGTCATCCCATCCAGGAAGTTGCCGGCGATGGCGTCGCGCGGCGCAAAGCCGATGGAGTGGACAAAACCGTCGAACTCCGGCCACACCTCGCCCAGTTGGCCGAACAAGGCTTCGAGCTGCTCGTCGGTGGTCACGTCGCAGTCGAACACCAGCTTGGAGCCGAACTCGGCTGCAAACTCGGAGATCCGATCCTTGAAGCGTTCGCCCTGGTAGCTGAAGGCCAGCTCAGCGCCCTCGCGGTGGCAAGCCTGGGCGATGCCGTAGGCGATAGAGCGGTTGGACAGCAGGCCAGTGATCAGCAGCCGCTTGCCGGCGAGAAAGCCCATCGAAGTCTCCTTGGGAAATCAGTGGGCGGCGATTCTGTCATGCCAAGCGACAAACGCTGGCGCGACCTTGCCGGCATGGCACTTGCATAGTACAATCCGAGCTTCGCTGGACGCCGGGTTTCCCTTGCAAACCTTGGTGGGCGCAGTGAAACGTTGCGATTTGAAGCGATGGGCGGAATCTTCCAGCCCATTTTTTTTGCTTGAACTTTTTTAGACCTGCCCTGGATGACCTGGTCAACCGCCGTTGAAACCACTGTGACCGGCCTCGGTTACGAGCTCGTGGACTGCGAACGCAGCGCGGGTGGTTTGCTGCGCGTCACGATCGACAAATTGCCTGAACAAGCCCTGGCGGGCGAGCTGATCACGGTAGACGACTGCGAGCGCGTCACGCGCCAATTGCAGTACGTGCTTGAGGTCGAGGCCTACGAGTATGCGCGCCTGGAGGTGTCGTCGCCGGGTTTGGACCGTCCGCTGCGAAATGGCGGGCATTACGCACGTTTTGTCGGCCAAACCATTGATGTGACGCTGAAGGCGCCCTTCCAGGGACGCAAGCGCTATCGCGGCGTGCTGGTGCAGCAGCCTGGCGTCGAGAGCGACCAGGCCTGGCGCCTGGAGTTCGACGACCAGGGGCTCGATTTCACGCTCGACGAAGTGCGTGACGCCAAGCTGGTGCCGGTCATCAGTTTCCAGGGTCGGGGCGGCGCGCCGGCCCCCGACCGCAAGCCGGGCCAGCGTGGCCCGATCAAGCCCGCAGGTGCTGCTGCGGCCAAGAAGAAATCCAAGGCTTCGACTTCCAACGCGAAGTCGAAGCAAAGCCTCGAGAAGACTGACGGAGATCCTGACCAATGAACCGCGAAATGTTGATGCTGGTGGATGCCATCTCGCGCGAAAAGAGCGTGGAGCGCGACGTCGTGTTCGGCGCGGTGGAAGCGGCACTGGCCTCCGCTACCAAGAAGTTCTACGGCGGCGAAGCCGACATTCGCGTCAGCGTGGATCGTGAGTCCGGCGACTACGAGACCTTCCGCCGCTGGCATGTGGTGCCCAACGAGGCCGGCCTGCAGAACCCCGACTCCGAAATCCTGCTTTTCGAAGCCCAGGAGCAGATTGCCGACATCGAGGTCGATGACCACATCGAGGAACCTGTCGAGTCCGTGCCCATCGGCCGCATCGGCGCCCAGGCTGCCAAGCAGGTCATCCTGCAGAAGATCCGTGATGCCGAGCGCGAGCAACTGCTCAACGACTTCATGTCGCGCGGCGAGCGCATCATGGTGGGCACCGTCAAACGCCTCGACAAGGGCGACATCATTGTGGAGTCGGGCCGCGTTGAAGGCCGCCTGCGCCGCAACGAGATGATCGCCAAGGAAAACCTGCGCAGCGGTGACCGCGTGCGCGCCGTGATCCTGGGCGTGGACCCGACCCAGCGCGGCCCGCAGATCATGCTGTCGCGCTCCAGCCCCGAGTTCATGAAGGAACTCTTCGCCCAGGAAGTGCCCGAGATCGAGCAAGGCCTGCTGGAGATCAAGAGCTGCGCCCGGGACTCCGGCAGCCGCGCCAAGATCGCCGTGCTGAGCCACGATCGCCGCGTCGACCCCATCGGCACCTGCGTCGGTGTGCGCGGTGCGCGTGTCAATGCCGTCACCACCGAACTGGCCGGTGAGCGCGTCGACATCGTGCTCTGGAGCGAAGACCCGGCCCAGTTCGTGATCGGCGCGCTGGCGCCTGCCAATGTGCAGTCCATCGTGGTTGACGAGGAGCGCCACGCCATGGACGTGGTGGTGGACGAGGAAAACCTCGCCATCGCCATTGGCCGCGGCGGCCAGAACGTGCGGCTCGCGTCCGAGCTGACCGGCTGGCGCATCAACATCATGTCGGCGGAAGAATCGGCCGCCAAGCAGGAGCAGGAAACCGTTGGCACCCGCACGCTCTTCATCGAGAAGCTCGATGTGGACGCCGAAGTGGCTGACATCCTGATCGCCGAAGGCTTCACCAGCCTCGAAGAGGTGGCCTATGTCCCGATGCAGGAAATGCTCGAGATCGAGGCCTTCGACGAAGAGACCGTCACCGAGCTGCGCACCCGCGCCAAGGACGCGCTGCTGACGCTGGAAATCGCCCGCGAAGAGAAGGTCGAGGAAGTCTCCCAGGACCTGCGTGACCTCGAAGGCGTGACGCCGGAGCTGATCGCCAAGCTGGCGGACGGCGGCATCCACACCCGTGACGACCTGGCTGACCTCGCGGTTGACGAGCTCGTCGAGATCGCCGCCATGGACGAGTCGGCCGCCAAGGCTCTCATCATGAAGGCGCGCGAACACTGGTTCAACGCTTGATCCAGACGAGCCCCGCAAGCCACACGCCGCCGCACCGACGCATAAACAAGGATTCCACAATGGCTGTGACAACCGTCGCCCAATTCGCTGCCGAGCTGAACAAGCCGGTCAGCACGCTGCTGGAGCAGCTGCAAGCCGCGGGCGTCAAGAAGTCCTCCGTCGACGACGCGCTCAGCGAGGTCGACAAGGAGCGCTTGCTCGATCACCTGCGCAGTGCCCACGGCACCGCCGGCACCGAGCGCAAGAAGATCACCCTGGTCAAGAAGTCGACGACCGAGATCAAGCAGGCCGATGCCTCCGGCAAGGCACGCACCATCCAGGTTGAGGTTCGCAAAAAGCGCACCTTCGTCAAGCGTGACGATGCGCCGGCCGTGGAAGAGGTTGCCGCCGGCCCCGACGAGGCCGAACTGCGCCGCCAGGAAGAGGAAGCTCAAGCCCAAGCCGCTGCACTGCGCGCCCAGGAAGAAGAGCTGGCCGCCAAGGTGCGTGCTCGTGAAGACGCCGAGCGCGCCGCCCGCGAAGCGGCCGAGGCCGCCGCCAAGGCTGCGGCTGAAGCGGCCGCCCAGGCAGCTGCCGAGGCCGCTGCTGCATCCGCTGCCGAGCCGGCTGAAACCCAGCCCAGTGCTGACGACGCCGCGCAAACGCGCAGCCGCGCCGCTGCTGCCGCAGCCGCAGAAGCCGCTGCACTTAACAAGGCCTCCTCGCGCCGCAAGACCGCAGCTGCTGCTGCGGACGAGCCGGCGGCAGCGCCCGCGCCGGTGGCTGAGCCCGAGGCTGCAGCGGCGCCCGCCGCCGTGGCGCCCGTGCCTGTTGAGCCGCCCAAGCCGCAACTGCGCGTGGTCAAGGCCGTGGACGCTGCGGCCGAGGAAAAGCAAAAGGCTGCCGACCTGGTGCGCCGCCGCAAGGCCGCCGAGGACGAGGCCGCCCGCATCCGCGCCATGATGAACGCGCCCAAGAAGGTGCTCGTCGCGGCCAAGAAGGAAGAACCCAAGCCGGCCGAGGCCGCACCGGGCATCAAGGGCACCATCCACAAGAAGGCGGGCGCTCCGGCCCCCGCTGGTGCTGCGGGTGCCGGCAAGCCCGGCGACAAGAAGTCCGTCAAGTCGGAAAAGCTGTCGTCCAGCTGGGCCGACGATGCCGCCAAGAAGCGCGGCCTCAAGACCATCGGTGCCGGCCCGGGCGCCGGCCGTCCGGGTGGCGGAGCCAACTGGCGCGCCCCCGCACGCGGCGGCCGCGGTGGCCGTGGCGGCCGCGAGGATGGCCAGTCCAACTTCACGCCGCCGGCCGAGCAGCAGATCATCGAAGTCCATGTGCCCGAGACCATCTCGGTCGCTGACCTCGCGCACAAGATGTCGGTCAAGGCCGCAGAGGTCATCAAGAAGCTGATGCAGCTGGGCCAGATGGTCACCATCAACCAGCAGCTGGACCAGGAAACGGCCATGATCGTGGTCGAGGAAATGGGCCACAAGGCCACGCCGGCCAAGTTGGACGACCCCGATGCCTTCCTCGAAGAAGAGGGCACGGCGGCCGAGCAGCAGCACGAGGCACTGCCGCGTGCACCGGTCGTCACCGTCATGGGTCACGTCGACCACGGCAAGACCTCGCTGCTGGACTACATCCGCCGCAGCCGCGTGGCCGCAGGCGAAGCCGGCGGCATCACCCAGCACATCGGCGCCTACCACGTGGACACCCCGCGCGGCATGGTCACCTTCCTCGACACCCCGGGTCACGAGGCCTTCACGGCCATGCGTGCACGCGGTGCCAAGGCCACCGACATCGTCATCCTCGTCTGCGCCGCTGACGACGGTGTGATGCCGCAAACCAAGGAAGCCATCCACCACGCCAAGGCGGCGGGCGTGCCCATCGTGGTCGCCATGACCAAGATCGACAAGCCCGAAGCCAATGTGGACCGCGTCAAGAGCGAGCTGGTCGCTGAAGAGGTCGTGCCTGAAGACTTCGGTGGTGATTCGCCCTTCGTCGGCGTGTCGTCCAAGACCGGCCAGGGTGTGGACGAACTGCTGGAGCAAGTGCTGCTGCAGGCCGAAGTGCTGGAGCTGACGTCGCCGGTCGCCTCGCTGGCCAAGGGCCTCGTGATCGAAGCCCAGCTCGACAAGGGCCGCGGCCCCGTGGCCACCGTGCTGGTGCAGTCGGGCACGCTCAAGCGTGGTGACGTGGTGCTGGCCGGTTCCACCTACGGCCGCGTGCGCGCCATGCTGGACGAGAACGGCAAGCCCACCACCGAGGCTGGCCCGTCCATCCCGGTTGAGATCCAGGGCCTCTCGGACGTGCCGCTGGCTGGCGACGAATTCATGGTGCTGGCCGACGAGCGCCGTGCCCGTGAGGTTGCCACCTTCCGTCAAGGCAAGTACCGCGACGTCAAGCTGGCCAAGCAGCAGGCCGCCAAGCTGGAGAACATGTTCGACAACATGGGCGAAGGCCAGGCGCAGACCCTGCCGCTCATCATCAAGGCCGACGTGCAAGGCTCGCAGGAAGCGCTCGCCGCCTCGCTTCTCAAGCTCAGCAATGCCGAGGTCAAGGTGCAGATCGTCCACGCGGCGGTCGGTGGCATCAGTGAGAGCGACGTCAACCTGGCGCTGGCCTCCAAGGCCGTCATCATCGGCTTCAATGTGCGGGCCGATGCTGGTGCGCGCAAGCTGGCCGAAGGCAATGCCGTGGACCTGCGCTACTACAACATCATCTACGACGCCGTGGACGATGTGACCAAGGCCATGTCCGGCATGCTGGCGCCCGAGCAGCGCGAAGAGGCACTCGGCACCGCCGAGATCCGCCTGGTCTTCGTGGCTTCCAAGATCGGCACGGTCGCCGGCTCGATGGTCACCTCGGGCTTGGTGCGCCGCAACGCGCGCTTCCGCCTGCTGCGCGACAACATCGTCATCTACACCGGCGAGGTCGAATCCGTCCGCCGCGAGAAGGACGACGTGCGCGAGGTCAAGGAAGGCTTCGAGTGCGGTATCAAGCTCAAGAACGTCACCGACATCGCCGAGGGCGATCAGCTCGAGTTCTTCGAAATCAAGGAAGTCGCGCGCACGCTCTGACGCCGCCCACCCTCAACACAACCCCGCCCTCATCAAGAGGGGGCGGGGTTTGTTCTTTGAGACCCACGCCCCATGAGACACAAGCGCTCCACCCCCAACCGCAGCTTCCGCGTGGCCGACCAGATCCAGCGTGATCTGGCCGAGCTGATCCGCGAGCTCAAGGACCCGCGCATTGGCATGGTCACGCTCTCCAGCGTGGAGGTGACGCCCGACTACGCGCACGCCAAGGTGTTCTTCTCGGTGCTGGTGGGCGACACCGCCGCCACGCAGACGGCGCTGAACGAAGCGGCCGGCTTCCTGCGCAATGGCCTCTTCAAGCGGCTGCAGATCCACACCGTGCCCAGCCTGCACTTCCAGTTCGACCGCACCACCGAGCGGGCGGCCGAAATGAGCAGCCTCATCAGCCAGGCCAATGCCAGCCGCGCGCTGGACGCCGAGGAGCCCAATGACTGAGGTGCTGGCACCCGCCACGCCGCCCGTCGCCTTGACGCGCAGCGGTCGCCCGCGCATCCAGCGCCGGGCGCTGCATGGCGTGCTGCTGCTGGACAAGCCGCTGGGCCTGTCCAGCAACGACGCGCTGCAAAAGGCCAAGTGGCTGCTGCGCGCCGAAAAGGCCGGCCACACCGGCACGCTCGACCCGCTCGCCACCGGCCTGCTGCCGCTGTGCTTTGGGGCGGCCACCAAGTTCAGCCAGCTCAGCCTGGAAGCTGACAAGCGCTACCTCGCCACCCTGGCGCTGGGCGTGCGCACCAGCACCGGCGATGCTGAAGGCGAGGTGCTGGAGCGCCGCGACGCCGATGGCATCAGCCGTGAGCAGATCGCCGCCGCCTGCCAGGCCTTCACCGGCGAGATCGAGCAGGTTCCGCCCATGCACTCGGCCCTCAAGCACGAGGGCAAGGCGCTGTACGAATACGCCCGCCAGGGTGTCGAGATCGAACGCCAGCCGCGCCGCGTGACGATTCACGAGATCGCCATCGTCGAGATGCATGCTGGCACCGTGACGCTGGACGTTCGCTGCAGCAAAGGCACCTACATCCGCACCCTGGCCGAAGACATCGGCACGCGGCTGGGTTGCGGTGCCTCGCTCGCGGCCTTGCGCCGCACCGGCAGTGGCGCCTTGAGCCTGCAAGGCGCCATCACCCTGGCGCAGATCGAGGCCTTGCCCGATGCGGCGCGCGCCGGCCTGCTGCAGTCGCCCGACTGCCTGCTGGCCAGCGCCCCCGAGCTGCGCCTGAGCGCCTTGGACGCCGCACGCTTTCTGTCCGGCCAGCGCCGCCGTGTCTCTGCACCGGACGCTGCCAGCGTGCGCGTCTATGGCCCCGAGCCCCGCGCCTTCCTGGGCAGCGCCCACATCACCGCCGGCGAGCTGATCGCCGACCGCCTGCTCACGCCGCCCGAAGTGGCAGCCCTGCTGGCTACCCCCGAATCTGAATCCTGACGAGAAGTTCTCCCATGAGCACCCCGATCCGCAACATCGCCATCATTGCCCACGTTGACCATGGCAAGACCACCATGGTTGACCAACTGCTCCGCCAGAGCGGCACCTTCGCCGACCATGAAAAGGTCGTCGACACCGTGATGGACAGCAATGCCATCGAGCGCGAGCGCGGCATCACCATCCTGGCCAAGAACTGCGCCGTCTCCTGGGGCGGCACCCACATCAACATCGTCGACACCCCCGGGCACGCGGACTTCGGTGGCGAGGTGGAGCGCGCGCTCTCGATGGTCGACGGCGTGGTGCTGCTGATCGATGCGCAAGAAGGCCCGATGCCCCAGACCCGCTTCGTCACCAAGAAGGCCCTGGCCCTCGGCCTGCGCCCCATCGTGGTGGTGAACAAGGTGGACAAGCCCGGTGCCAAGTGCGATGCCGTCGTCAATGCCGCCTTTGACCTCTTTGACAAGCTCGGCGCCACCGACGAGCAGCTCGACTTCCCCGTCGTCTATGCCTCCGGCATCAATGGCTGGACCTCGCTGACCGAGGGCGCGCCGGGCGAGCAGTGGGGCCCCGACATGTCGGCCCTGTTCGAGACCATCCTCAAGCACGTCCCGGCTCAGTCCGGCGACCCGGCCGCGCCGCTGCAACTGCAGATCTCGGCGCTCGATTTCTCCACCTTCGTCGGCCGCATTGGCGTGGGCCGCATCAGCCAGGGCACCATCAAGCCGGGCATGCAGGTCACCGTCATGGAAGGCCCGGACGGCAAGTCCGTCAATGGCCGCATCAACCAGGTGCTGACCTTCCACGGCCTGGACCGCGTGCAGGTCACTGAAGCCGGCCCCGGCAACATCGTGCTGATCAACGGCATCGAGGACATCGGCATCGGCGTGACCGTGACCGACCCGGCCAACCCCCAGCCGCTGCCCATGCTCAAGGTGGACGAGCCCACGCTGACCATGAACTTCTGCGTCAACACCAGCCCGCTGGCCGGCCGCGAAGGCAAGTACGTCACCAGCCGCCAGATCTGGGACCGCCTGCAAAAGGAACTGCAGCACAACGTGGCCCTGCGCGTCTCCGAGACCGGCGAGGACGGCGTCTTCGAGGTCTGCGGCCGGGGCGAACTGCACCTGACCATCCTGCTGGAAAACATGCGCCGTGAGGGCTACGAGCTGGCTGTCTCCAAGCCGCGCGTGATGTTCAAGGACATCGACGGCGTCAAGAGCGAGCCCATGGAGCTGGTGACCGCTGACGTCGAAGAAATCCACCAAGGCGGCGTGATGCAGGCGCTGGGCCTGCGCAAGGGCGACTTGATCAACATGGAACCCGATGGCCACGGCCGCGTGCGCCTGGAGTACCGCATCCCGGCGCGTGGCCTGATCGGCTTTGCCAATGAGTTCATGAACCTGACGCGTGGCTCGGGCCTGATCTCCTCCATCTTCGACGGCTACGAAGCCCACAAGGGCGAGATCGGCGGCCGCAAGAACGGCGTGTTGATTTCCATGGACGCGGGCGAAATCTTCACCTACGCGCTGGGCAAGCTCGACGACCGTGGCCGCATGTTCGTCAAGCCCAATGACCCCGTCTACGAAGGCATGATCGTCGGCATCCACAGCCGCGACAACGACCTCGTCGTCAACGCCACGCGCACCAAGCAGCTGACCAACTTCCGTGTGTCGGGCAAGGAAGACGCCATCAAGATCACGCCCCCCATCGAGCTGACGCTCGAGTACGGCGTGGACTTCATCGACGACGATGAACTCGTCGAGATCACGCCCAAGAGCGTGCGGGTGCGCAAGCGCCACCTGAGCGAGAACGACCGCAAGCGCGCTGCGCGCGAGAACTCGGGCAGCTGATTCCTGCTGGCTCATGAGCCCCGCTCGGCCGCCCGAAGGGGCTCATTCCCGCACGGCGGGACAGTGCGAAGCACGAAGGGTGCACCCGTGACCCATCGCGCAGCGGTTGGGCTGATGCTGCTCGTCACGCTGCTCTGGAGCAGCGCGGGCGTCGTCAGCCGGCAGTTGCAGCAGGCGCAGGGCTTTGAGGTGACCTTCTGGCGCAGTGCCTTCACGGCGCTGGCGCTGGTGCCGCTGCTGCTGTGGCTGCGCGGGCGCGCGCTGCTGGTGGCCTTGCGTACTGGCGGTTGGCCGCTCTGGGCCTCGGGCGTGTTCTGGGCGCTGCAGTTCAGCGCCTTCATGCTGGCCTTGACGATGACGACCGTGGCCAATGTGCTGGTCACCATGTCGCTCGGCCCCTTGCTCACGGCGCTGTTTGCGCGCAGCTTCCTGCACCAGAGGCTGGCCGCTCGCACTTGGTTCGCCATCCTGCTGGCCAGCGTTGGCATTGGCTGGATGTTTGCGCAGCAGGCGCAGCTGGGGCAGGGCTGGCAAGGCATGCTGGTGGCGCTCTTGGTGCCGCTGGGCGCGGCCGCCAACTGGTGTTTGCTGCAGGCCGTGGCCGCGCGTAGCCACGGGCAGCCCGGCACGGACATGCTGCCCGCCGTGCTGCTGGGCGCCTTGATCAGCGCCGTGTGCCTGCTGCCGCTGGCCTGGCCCCTGCGCGCCAACGCACAGGACCTGGCCTGGCTCAGCAGCCTGGGCCTCTTTCAGCTCGCCGTGCCCTGCCTGCTGGTGGTGCACCTGATGCGCGTGCTGCCCGCCCACGAGGTGGCGCTGCTCGGGCAGATGGAGACCCTGCTCGGCGTGCTGTGGGCTTGGGCTTTTGCCGGCGAAACTCCGGGCCCTGCAGCGCTGGGCGGCGCGGCGCTTGTGCTGCTCGCCCTGGCGCTGAATGAACTGCTGGCCCCCCGCACGCCGCCCCTTCAAGCCTGAAGCCCTTCGCCATGAACGACCTGATCCCGCCCCTCAGCTCGCAAGGCCAGATCCTGGCCCACGTCAACGGCTGCCTCGGCGTCATCACCCTGAACCGGCCCGAGGCGCTCAATGCCCTGAGCCTGGCCATGGTGCGCGACATGACCGTGCTGCTGCGCCACTGGGCCAGCGACCCGCGCGTGCAGGCCGTGGTGATGCTGGGCGCGCCGCGCCCGGGCAAGGGCCCGGTGTTCTGCGCCGGGGGTGACATCCGCTTCATGCACGGCGCCGTGCTGCGCGGCGACCCCGATCTCGACGCCTTCTTCACCGAGGAATACCGCCTCGACCACCTGATCCACAGCTACGCCAAGCCCACGCTCGCGCTGATGGAAGGCTTTGTGATGGGCGGCGGCATGGGCATCAGCCAAGGCGCCAAGCTGCGCGTGCTGACCGAGCACTCGCGCCTGGCCATGCCCGAGACGCGCATCGGCCTCTTCCCCGACGTCGGGGCGGGCTGGTTCCTCGGCCAATGCCCCGGCCATATCGGCGAGTGGCTGGCCCTCACTGGCACCGCCATCGCCTGCGACGACGCCATCGAGTGGGGCCTGGGCGATGTCTACGTGCAAAGCCAGCACATGCCCGGCCTCATCGAGGCCCTGTGCCACGGCGCCCAGCCCAGCGCCGAGCACGTGGTGGCCACCGTGATGGAGCGGGCCGACCTGGCCCCCCCGTCCAACCCGGACACCGCGCTCGAGCGCATCGACCGCCACTTTGGCCAGCCCAGCGTGGCGGCCATCCTGGACTCGCTGCAAAGCGACCCCAACGACTGGGCCCAGGCTACGCTCCAGCAGCTGCGGACCCTGTGCCCCACGCTGCTTTCTGTCAGCCTGGCGCGCCTGCGCCGTGCGCGGGGCCTGACCCTGGCCCAGCAGCTGCGCGCCGAGCGCGACACCATGCACCACTGCTTCCACGCCCGCCCGCCCGAGCGCTGCGACGCCGTTGAGGGCATCCGCGCCCTGGCCATCGACAAGGACCACCAACCCCGCTGGCAGCCCGCCCGCCTGGCCGAGGTGGACAGCGCCGAGGTCGAGGCCTTCCTCACCAGCCCCTGGGCGCCGGACGCCCACCCCCTGGCCGACCTGGGCTGATCACCGCCGATCCCTGACTCACGGGGCGCTGCTGTTGCCCTGTCCGGGCGCCGCCCGTTTTCGCGTTGGTGTGTTCACCACCCCACCGAAAGCGCCCCGCCATGCCACCCCTGCGCCCTGCGTCACTCGCCCTTGCGCTCCTGCTGACCCTGCTCGCCAGCCCCGCCCAGGCTGGCCGCGCGCAGGCCGGCGCCAACATCGGCACCTGGTCCACCTGGAACCTCGACGCCGCCCGCGCTGAAGGCCAAAGCTGGCGTGACGGCGCCCCGCTCGGCAGCGTGCTCAGCGTTGGCACCCCGCTGGATGACGTGGCCCACGGCAGCCTGCGGGTTGATGACGGCGCCCACAGCGCCGCCATCACGCTCGATGCCAGCGGCCTGCTCCAGCCGCTGCCGGGTGCCGCCGCCCAGCCCTTTGGTGGTCGCATCGCGGTGCAGAGCGACCTGGACGCCGGCCGGCTCACGCTCCAGTCCAGCAGCCAGCGCGCGGCCTATGCCGCCGGCCTCGGCACGCGCGAGGCCTATGGGTCCAACTACGGCTGGGCCGAGCTGTTTGAGACCTTCGAAGTCGTCTACGCCATTGACCGTGCCGAGCCCATCAACGTCCAGCTCCAGATGCGCGTGAACGGCACGGTGCTGGCCGACGGCAGCGACAGCGGCCGCGTCGGCGGTGCCCAGGCCTACCTGCACCTGGCCGGTGTCGATACCGGCGAGTCCCACCTCTACCTCGACCCCGTCTGGCGCAGCGAGACCTCGGTGGCCGGTGAGACCCTCAGCTTCAGCGGCGCCCTGCAGCCCGGCGGCTGCAGCGTCGCCCGGGGCCTGTGCAGCGGCTTCATCAGCCTCTACGCCGCGCTGGATGTGCGCTCCCGGCAGCCGAGCGACGGCGTCATCAGCGCCCAAAACGGCGGCACCCTGGACCTGGACTTCGCCGGCCAGCTCGGCCTCAGCGTCAGCCCCGGCGTCACCTTGCTGCGGATGCAGGGCGATGCCGTGCTGCCCGCCGTCGCCTGGGCCAACGTGGCGGCCGTGCCCGAGCCGGCGTCTGCCGCGCTGTGGGCGCTGGGCCTGGTGTTGATCCCGGCCTACCGCACAGCGCGCCGCAGGGCTCCATAAGACAATCGCGGGGTGAGCCTCAGCCCCCCGACGTTTTCCCCCTGGCGCCTGTCCGTCGCGCCCATGATGGACTGGACCGACCGGCATTGCCGCTACTTCCACCGCCTCATCACCCGCCACGCGCTGCTCTACACCGAGATGGTGACGACCGGCGCCTTGATCCATGGCGACCAGCCGCGCCACCTCGACTTCAACTCCGAGGAGCACCCAGTGGCGCTGCAACTGGGCGGCAGCGAGCCCGAGGACTTGGCCACCTGCGCGCGTCTGGCCGAGCGCTGGGGCTATGACGAGGTCAACCTCAACTGCGGCTGCCCCAGCGAGCGCGTGCAGCGCGGCGCCTTTGGGGCCTGCCTGATGGCCGAGCCGCAGCTGGTGGCCGATTGCGTCAAGGCCATGCGCGACGCCACGCGCCTGCCCGTCACCGTCAAGCACCGCATTGGCATCGACAAGATCGAGCGCTACGAGTTTGTGCGCGACTTTGTCGGCACCGTGGCCGCAGCGGGCTGCGAGGTCTTCATCGTCCACGCTCGCAATGCCTGGCTGCAGGGCCTCAGCCCCAAGGAGAACCGCGAGATCCCGCCGCTGCGCTACGAGCTGGTGGCCCAGCTCAAGCGCGACTTCCCGCAGCTCACCATCGCCCTCAATGGCGGCATCAAGACGCCCGATCAGATCGCCGAGCAACTGGCCCTAGTGGACGGCGTGATGGTCGGCCGCGAGGCCTATCACGAGCCCTGGTCCATGGCGCAGTGGGACTCGCGCTTCTTCGGCGCGCCCGACCCGGCCACGTCGCGCGAGCAGGTCGAGGACGCCTGGCTGGCTTACCTGGACCGGCTGCATGCGGCGGGCACGCCCTGGTCCCACGCCATGCGCCACGCGCTGGGCCTCTGGAATGGCACGCCCGGCAGCCGCCGCTGGCGCCAGATCTGGAGCGACCATCGCTTGAAGACCCTGGCCCCGCGCGAGGTGGCCCGCCAGGCCACCGAGGCCCGGCTCGGCGCCGTGGTGCGCCAGGCGGCCTGAGACGCTGCGCCGTGGCACTTGCCTTTGCCTTGTTCCCCACCGCGCTGGGGCACTGCGCCTTGGCGTGGCAAGGGCAGGGCGAGGCGGGGGTGCGCGCCTGCCTGCTGCCCGGCATTGACGAGGCGGCGTTGCGCGCCACCATCGCCCGCCGTTTCGCAGGGGCTGAAGAAGCCGCTATGCCTTCAACCATCTCAGACGCCGCCGCCCGCATCACCCGCCTGCTCGCCGGTGAGGCCACCGACCACCGCGAGCTGCTGGCCGTGCCGCTCGACCCCGCCGGCTGGGCCCAGCTCGGCGCCTTCGAGCGCGAGGTGCTGGCGCTGACCCGCGAGATCCCCATCGGCCAGACGCGCACCTACGGCGAGTTGGCGAGAGCACTCGGCCAGCCCGGAGCCGCCCGCGCCGTGGGGGCGGCTGAATCGCGCAACCCCTTTGCACCCATCGTCCCTTGCCACCGCGTGATGGGCGAGGGCGGTGCCGCCACCGGCTTCTCAGCTCCCGGTGGCATCGAGACCAAACGCCGCCTGCTGCTCATCGAGGCGCGCGCCGCCGGCCAGCTTGCGGGTGACCAACAGCCCCTCTTCGAGTCCTGAGAGCCTGACCCTCCATGCCATTCGCCTCCCTGGGCCTCACCCCCGCGCTCGTGCGCACCGCGCGCGACGAGGGCTATGACGCCCCCACCGCTGTGCAAGCCGCCGCGCTGCCGCCCATCCTGGCCGGCCGCGACGTGCTCGCCCTGGCCCAGACCGGCTCCGGCAAGACGGCCGCCTTCGCGCTGCCGCTGCTGCAACTGCTGGTGCAAGGCACGGCCCGGCGCGACCCTCGTGTGCTGGTATTGGCGCCCACGCGCGAGCTGGCAGCGCAAACGGCCGAGCTGTTTCGCAACCTCGCCGCCCGCCTGCTGGACCGCCCGCGGTGCGCGCTGGCCTTTGGCGGCGTCTCCATCAACCCGCAGCTGATGGCCCTGCGCGGCGGCTGCGATGTGATGGTGGCCACCCCCGGCCGCCTGCTCGACCTGCTGGACCACAACGGCCTGACGCTTGCGGGCGTCGAATGCCTGGTGCTGGACGAAGCCGACAGGCTGCTGAACCAAGGCTTTGCGGACGAGCTGCAGCGTGTGCTGACCCTGCTGCCCAAGCGTCACCAAACCCTGCTGTTCTCGGCCACTTGCCCGCCCGCCGTGCAAGCCCTGGCCGAGCAACTGCTGCACGAGCCCGTGCGCATCACCATCGAGGAAGCGCCGCCCCAGATCACCCAGCGCGCCCTGCAGCTCGACCGCGCCCAGCGCCTGCCCGCCCTGCGCCAGTTGCTCACCGACGAGGCCTGGCCGCGCACGCTGGTGTTTGTGGCCAGCCGCTACACCGCCGAGCTGGTGGCCGAGAAGCTGCACGCCCACGGCTTCAAGGCCGCCGCGCTGCATGGCGAGCTGAGCCAGGGTGCGCGCCGCGAGGTGCTGGAGGCGCTCAAAAGCGGCACCGTCGCCGTGCTCGTCGCCACCGACGTGGCCGCGCGCGGCCTGCACATCGAGGCGCTCGACGCCGTCATCAACTACGAGCTGCCGCGCTCCGCCGCCGACTACACCCACCGCATCGGCCGCACTGGCCGGGCGGGGGCCAGCGGCGTGGCCATCAGCTTCATCTGCGCCGACAGCCCCGAGAACGCCGAGAGCCACTTCCGCCTCATCGAAAAGCGCCAAGGCCAGCGCGTGCCGCGCGAGCAATTGGCCGGCTTCGAGCCCCAGGCCGTGGCCACCGAGGCGCAGGCCACCGGCGGCGTCAAGAGCACCACCCGCAAGAGCAAGAAAGACAAGCTGCGTGAAGCCGCAGCACGGAGCAGAGATGGGCATTGAGATCGAACGCAAATTCCTGGTCCAGAGCGAGGCCTGGCGCGCCGCCACCACCAGCCGCCAACGCCTGACCCAGGGCTACCTCTGCCGCGAGCCCAGCCGCGTGGTGCGCGTGCGCGTGGCCGGCGAGCAAGGCTTTCTCACCATCAAGGGCGCCCCTCAAGGGCTAGCGCGCCTGGAGTTTGAGTACCCCATCCCCGTCGCCGAGGCCCACCAGCTCCTGCAACTCGCCGACGGCCCCGTCATCGACAAATGGCGTCACCTCTGCCCAGCGGGTGGGGGCCTGGTCTGGGAGATCGACGAGTTCCTCGGCGACAACGCCGGCCTCATCGTGGCCGAGATCGAACTGCAGGATGAGGCGCAGGCGTTTGACCGGCCGGAGTGGCTGGGGGCCGAGGTGACGGAGGACAAGCGCTACCTCAATGCCAACCTCGCTGTGCAGCCGTTCAAGACTTGGTAGTCCGCCCTCAATGACCATCTACACCACGCTACCGACCTGGCCCAACGCCTACCCGCTCACCGGTGCCAGCGCCACCCTGAAGCTCCTCAACGAAGACTTCCAGGTGACCGAGCTGCCCTTGCAACTCCCCTCGGGCGAGGGCGAGCACATCTGGCTCGACGTTGAGAAGAACGGCGCCAACACGGCCTTTGTGGCCCAGCAGTTGGCCGAGGCTGCAGGCGTGCAGGAGCGAGACGTGGGCTATGCCGGCCTCAAGGACCGCTACGCCATCACGCGGCAGTGGTTCAGCATTTATTTGCCCAAGGGAGAGACGCCGGACCTGACCCAGCTTCAGCACCCGGAGTTCAAGGTGCTGAGCCAGACTCGCCACGTGAAGAAGCTGCGCCCGGGGGACTTGCAGGGCAACCACTTCCGCATCGTGTTGCGTGAAGTGGAGGGTGACCGTGCGGCCATCGAGGCCAATCTGCAAGCCGTGGCGTCACGCGGTGTGCCCAACTACTTTGGCGCGCAGCGCTTTGGGCATGACGGCGGCAATGTGGAGCAGGGCCGCGCGATGCTGGCGCGCGAGATTCGGGTGCGCAACCCGAAGAAGAAGGGCATCTATCTGTCGGCGGTGCGCTCGTTTGTCTTCAACGAGGTGCTGGCGCTACGCATCCAGCAAGGCTTGTGGGGCCAGACCCTGCCCGGCGACGTGATGGACGAGGCCGGCCTGCCCACGGGGCCGCTCTGGGGGCGAGGCCGGGTGAGCAGCAGCGACCAAGCGCAGGCGCTTGAGAACGGCGTGGCCGCGCAGCATGCCGCCTTGTGCGACGGCATGGAGCATGCCGGGCTGGACCAGGAGCGCCGCTCACTGGTGGCGCGCCCGGTGGACATGGCCTGGGAATGGCCGCAGGCCGATCAACTGGTGATCACGTTCGCCCTGCCAGCGGGCAACTACGCGACGTCGGTGCTGAACGAGATCCTGCGCACCGCCGAGCCTGAGCGGCACACCGACGCTGAGCCGGCGGCTGCCGAGTGACCGTGACTTAGCTTCTTACCAGGGCGCTTCGCCCTCGACCGCTTCGGCAGCCGGCGCCAGCGCAGGCGCTGGAGCAGCGGCTGCCGCCTCCCCAAACGCCTGCTCCCCACCCAGCCCGTCGATCAAGGCCGGGATCATCTTGGACAGCAGGCCGGTGGCCAGCGCGGCGTCGGCATCAAAGGCGTCGTCACCCTCACCAGCGGTTTGGCCTTCCAGCGCGAGGTCGAGGAAGTTGATCTTCTTGATCGCCATCGTGTCGGTCAGCGTGAAGCCCACGCGCTCGCGCCAGGAGAGGGCCAGGCGCGTCGGCAGCTTGCCGGCGGTGAGGTGCTGGCGCACCTCGTCGGTGTCGAGCGGGTGGCGGGCGTAGCGGACGACGGGCTTCTCGTCGTCGTGGCCCTTGAGCTCGCACTCGCGTTCGATCTGGAAACCCTCGGGCGCCGTGCCGTCCGCCAGCCAGGCGGCCATGCAGGCAGCGGGGCTCTCGGCGGTGTTGATCAGGCTCAGGGGCAGGTCGCTGCTGGCGCGCACGAGCATGGTGGTGACCTCGTCGGCACGGCCAGCCGAGCCCGCGTCCACCATCAGCAGGCGCTGGGTTGGGTCGATCCACACCCGGGTGGCCGAGCGCTTGGTGAAGGCCTGGGGCAGCAGGTCCAGCAGGGCCTGGTCCTTGAGGTCGCGGCGCAGCTTCTTGCCCGGCTTGCGGCCGGTCTCGGCCTCGACGCGCTGGGCCAGGGTGTCCACGTGGTCGTTGACCACCGAGCTGGGCAGCAGGCGCTGCTCGCGCGCGAGCTTGAGCAGCCATTGGCCGCCGACGATTTCAATCAGGGCGCCGTGCTCATCGCCGCGCGGCGGGGCCCAGCCAAAGGCCAGGGCCTGGGTGGGCGAGCAGGGGGCAAACAGGTCGTTGGCGAGGGCGTCTTCCAACTGCTGGGCATCAGGCTGCCAGGCCTCGCCGATGCGAAAGACGATCAGGTTCTTGAACAAACTCAGCTCCACAAACACGCAGCCCGCCGAAGGGCGGGCTGGCACGGGGCCGATTGTCTCAGGCCGCTCAGCTTGGTCGCGCGGCCAACTGCCGCAAGACCTGCTCAAAGGTCTCCACCGGCTGACCACCCTGCACCAGGTGCTGCTGCTCAAACACGATAGCCGGCACGGAGTTGATGCCCTGCGCCTGGATCTGCCGCTCGGCCGCCGCAACCTCGTCGCCAAACTGGCCGCTCTCCAGCACCTCGGCCGTCGCGGCGGCGTCCAGGCCGCAGGCGGTGGCCACCTCCAGCAGCACGCTGCGGCTAGAGACATCGCGGCCCTCGCTGAAGTAGGCGTGCAGCAGGGCGGTCTTGAGGCGCTGCTGGCTGCCGTCTTCCTTCAGGCCCGCCCAGTGCAGCAGCCGGTGCGCGTCGCGCGTGTTGACGATGCGAGTGCGGGCCGGCGAGAAGGCAAAGCCCAGCGCCGCGCCACGCTGACGCAGCATCTCGTGCACTTGATCGAACTGCGCGGGGCCACCGCCGTACTTGCGCTGCAGGTGCTCGCGCAGGTCCTCGCCCTCAGGGCCCATCTGCGGGTTCAGCTCGAAGGGGTGGAAGTGCAGGTCCAGTTGCACCTCAGGCACCCGCTCGGCGGCGGCCAGCAGACTGTGCAGGCCCACGGCGCACCAGGGGCAGACGATGTCGGACACAAAGTCGACGCGGAGGGTGTGAGGTGTAGTCATGCGTGGATTGTCCAGCCCCTAATTTCTCTTGCGGCGATAGCGTGCGAAGTCGTAAATCTTGCGACCAGGTCGTGACAGGACAGCGCTGATCGAAACGTCTTGCAGCAAAGGGCTTGTGGTGCTTCCTAGAGTCAACCATGCCACGGCATGACGTGGCCCCCTCAACTTCGGAAGCTCACATGCTCAGACTGACAAGCTTGACCCTGATGATTGCCACGCTGACCCTGGCGGGTTGTGCGACTCAAGACTACGTGCGCGAACAGATCGTGCCGGTGCAAACGCAGGTGGGGGAGCTGAGAGACCGCACGGCGGGGAACGAGAGCGGGCTCAAGGCCCTGGACGGCCGCGTCAAGACCAGCGAAGAACGCATCGCCGCCTTGCAACAAGAAGCGCTGGCCCGCGCGCAAGCGGCCGCCAAGGCCACGCCCGCGCCCGTGCCGACCTTTGCGATGAGCACGCTGCTGAGTGATGACCGCGTCAAGTTCCGCAACGGCCACGCCGAGCTGAGTGCCCAGGCCGTCGGCGAGCTTGACCAACTCATCGCCAAACTCAAGACCGACAACCAGCCCGTCTTCCTGGAGATCCAGGGTCACACCGACGCGAACGGGCCGGAGGACTTCAACCAACGCTTGGGCCTGCAGCGCGCCGAAGCGGTGCGGCTCTACCTGGCCCGAGCCGGTGTGCCCCTGGCGCGCATGGCCACCATTTCCTACGGGGAAAGCGCCCCGATGGCCGACAACCGCAGCGCCGATGGGCGCAGCCAGAACCGGCGGGTGCAGCTCGTCGTGATGCGCTAGAACCACTCCCCCGGCAACGCCAGCCCCACGCTCTTCATCAGCCCGGCCCGGGCGGCTTGCAGCTCGGGCGTGGGGGCGGGCCAGCGGCGGTAGGCGTGCAGGAAGTCGAGGATGACGGTGGAGTTGTTGGAGGCTTCTTGTTGGCCGCGGCGTTGGCCGGGGTTGACGTAGTCCTTGTGCATCACGGCGGCGCCGCCAGGGATGTGGCGGGGCAGGGCGCGGCTGCAGACGCCGAGCAGGAAGTCCCAGTCTTCTTGCGATGCCATGTGGGCGTCGAACGTGAGCCCCTGCAGCAGGCTGCGGCGGTAGGCCAGGCAGTGCAGGGGGATGAAGTTCTTGACCCACAGCAGGTTCACGTCGTTGGCGCCCAGGGGCGAGACCTGACGGCTGAGCTCGGGCATGCCGGGCTGTTGGCGGTCTTCGGTGACGACGGTGACGTCGGTGAACAGCACCTGGCTGCCCGGCTGCTGGCAGTGGGGCAGCAATGTAGCGAGGTGGTCGGGGCCCAGGGTGTCGTCGTCGTCCAGGAAGATGACCCACTCGCCGCGCGCGGTGGCCAGGCCGAGGTTGCGGCTGGCAGCGGGGCCGTTGCGGCCGGTGCGCTTGATGAAGGTGTCGTTGGGGCCGAGGTCGCGCGCGATGACGGCGGCGGTGTCCACGTCCAGCGCGTCGGCCACGACCACGAGTTCCAGGTCTTGCACGGTTTGCGCGCGCACGGAGGCGAGGGCGCGTGCCAGCGTCAGCGGCCGCAGGTGGCTGGCCATCACGATGGAGAAGAACGGTGCTGCAGCCATGGCGGGACGTGGGTAGGGACTTTGAGCGGAGGATGCTACCGAGTCAGCAGTGGGCTTCGCGCCAGAACTAGCCGGCCAGCCGCAGGGAATTCCTGCAATCCAGCCCGCAACCCGGCGCCTAGGATGCCCGGATGAATCCAGTGGACGATCTACGCGCGTTTGACGGCCTACGCACCGGGGTGATCTTCTGCGCCTGGACGGGCATGAACCCGATGTCGGCCCAGCGTGTGCAGGCGCTGCTGTCCATCCAGCTGCAAACGGGCTGCCCGGTGATGCTGCTGACGGCGGCCAATATCCCGCACTGGCAGCACCCTGAGCACCCTTTCCACCCGGCCTTCCCTTTGCTGAGCGCCACGCACCAGGCGGACTACCTGCGCGTCTACCTGATGCACCACTACGGCGGCGGCTACACCGACATCAAGCACACCCACCGGGCCTGGGCGCCGTTCTTTGCGCGGCTGCGGGCGGCGCCGGGGCACGATGCCCTGGGCTACACCGAGATCGGCCCGCATGGCGTGGCCCCGCTGCCCCCACCGGTGGGCGATTTGCTGCGCCAGCACTACGACAAGCTCATCGGCCTATGCGCCTTCATCTGCCGGCGCTATTCGCCCTTCACCCAGGCCTGGATGGAGCGCACGCACGCCGTGCTGGACGACAAGCTGGAGCAGCTGCGCCAGCACCCGGCCCGCCACCCGCAAGACCGCCACGGCGCGCTCTTTGAGGACGGCAGCCACAGCCCCTACCCACTGGCCTGGACCGAGCTGCTGGGCAATGTCTTCCATCCGCTCGTGCTGCAACTGGCTGACCGCGTGCTGCACGACGAGATCGCCCCGCAATTCACCAACTACCGCTAGGACCGCCATGCTGCTCACCTCCATGCCCCGGCTCGATCTCGTCAAGCTGCTGCCCAAGGGCGGCGAGGCGGCCGAGATCGGGGTGGCCGAAGGCGTCTTTGCCCGGCACATCCTGCGCACCGTGGCGCCAGAGCGCTACCACCTGATCGACCCCTGGGAGCACCAGGCCCGCGAGGACTACAAGACCGACGCCTACGGCAATGTCGGGGCCGACGAGCAGGAGAGCCGCTTCAAGGCGGTGTCTGCCGCCTTTGCGGCCGAGGTGCAGTCGGGCCAAGTGGCCCTGCACCGCGCCTACAGCAGCGATGCCGCGCCCTTGATCGACGACGGCTCGCTGGACTGGGTCTACCTCGACGGCCTGCACAGCGAGGCCGGCGTGGCCGCCGACCTGCGCGACTACGCGCCTAAGGTCAAGCAAGACGGTTTCCTGCTCGGGCACGACTACACCAACCACGGCCCGGCCCAGCAGTCAGGCTTTGGCGTGGTGGAGGCCGTCAATGCCTTTTGCGCCCGCGAGGGCTGGCACTTCCTGGTGCTGACGATGGAGAACTTCCCGACCTATGTGCTGGTGCGGGACCCGGCCGCGCCGGCCGCGCAGATCCTGCTCGCCAGCGTGCTCTACCACTCGGCGGGCGCCGTGGAGCTGAGCGGCTACCCGCGCGGCTTTGGCTACCAGCACAAGGCCATCGTGGTGGGGGACAAGACCCTGTCCTACCCCACCTTCACGGCCCAAGTCTGAGGACACCATGCGCCACCTCCCCGACGTCGAACTCGTCCAGACCCCCGAGGGCCTGCGCTACCTGCTGCTGCAGGGCCCGGACACGCACGGCGTGTCGCAGAGCCTGCGTGCCCGTGGCGTCTATGAGCCCAATCTGCAAGTGCTGGCGGGTGCGCTGCTGCAGGCCAACCCGGTGGCTGAGGGCGTGGTGCTGGACATCGGCGCCAACCTCGGCAGCTTCATGGTGCCCATGGCCAAGCGCTTTGCCAGCCTGCAGTTCCATTGCTTCGAGGTGCAGCCGCCCATCTACTACCAGCTCTGCGCCAATGTGATGCTGAACCGGCTGGGCAATGTCACCGCCCACCCCTTTGGCCTGGGGCGTGCCGAGACCGAGATCGAGGTGACCCTGCCGGTCTACTCGGAGGAGATCAACATCGGCTCCTTCAGCCTCAGTGCCGACATGCGGCGCGAGGTGCGGGGGGGCGAGTTCAAGGGCGACCAAGTCAAGGTCAAGATCGTCAACCTGGACTCGCTCTTCATCGAGCGGGTGCGCCTGGTCAAGATCGACGTCGAGGGCCTGGAGCTGGAGGTGCTGCAAGGCGCTGCCGGCACGCTCTTGCGCAGTGGCTTCCCGCCCATCATCTACGAGGCCTGGGCCTTTGACTGGTACGCCGAGCAAAAGCGCGCGCTGGAGGCCTTCCTGATCGGCCTCGGTTACCGGCTGATGAACTTTGACGGCAGCGAGAACTTCATTGCCCAGCACCCGGGCTTTGGCAATGTGATCGGGCTGACCGCCGAGTAAGCCCAAAAGGCTTCAAGCCTCCAACGGCCGCCTGCTTGCGCAGGGCGGCCGTTTTGCTTTGCGTGGCGGCGTGCGCGGCCCCAAGAAGAAAAGCCCACTGGCGTGAGCCAGCGGGCTTTCCGGGGAGCCGGCTCCGCCGAGCCGGGAAAACTTGCCTTGCGGTCCGGGGCTTTAGATCCCGCCGCCCAGGGCGTTGCGGCGTTGCTCTTCTTCTTCCTGCAGCTTGCGATCCAGGGCTGCCAGATGCACGTCGGGCATGTGGTGGACTGGCGGCGCCTTGCTGAGGTCAAGGTGCTCGTGGCCTGGCATCTGCGTGTGGGCGTCGGCCAGCAGGTCGCCAAGCTTCGGCGGCGGGGCCTCGTGCTCGGACTTCTGCGGCTGCACGTCCTTGGCAAACCAGACGTCGGCCATCTGATGCTGCTTGCCGTCGGTCGTCGTGAAGCTCGACACCAGGCCCACCAGGTTGCCGTTGTCGATAGCCCCGGACTTGGCCGCATGCAGGTCGAGCGAGGCGACGCCCGCTTCGTCGAGCGACTTCAGCTCGCCGGCGTCGGTCTTGCCGTCGTGGTTGGCGTCCACCCAGACCTTGAGCTCCTTCCAGTTCGTGTCGTTGGCGTCCAGCTTGCCGTCGAGGTTGGTGTCCTCGCCCAGCATGGCCTGGTAGCCGTCGGCCGCATGCTTGCCGTTGGCCAAGATGGTGCCCATGCCGAACAGCTCGCTGCCGTTGTTGATGATGCCGTCGTGGTTGCGGTCCATGACGAGCAGGCCGTCATTGCCGCCCACCCAGCCGACCTTGTGGGTCTGGCCGGCGCCGATCAGGTCGAAGTTCACGCCCTGGCTGGCGGCCACGGTGTTCACGCCACCGCCGTCGAGGTCCAGCATGATCGGCGTGGCCGCGAAGAAGGCGTTCAGCTGGGCTGAACTCATCTCCGAGATCGCCGCCGTGTGCAGCGCGTTGAGCTGATCCATGGTCATGGCCGCGATGTCCTGGGTGGACAGGCTGTGCACCTGCACCGAGGTGATGGCGTGGATCTGGTCCGTCGTCATCGAGGCAGCCTGGGCCGTGGTCATCGCGCCGATCTGGGTCTCCTTCAAGGCGCCGATCTGTGCGGTGGTCAGGGCGTTCCACTGCTCGGTACCCAGCGAGGTGATGGCCGCCGTGGTCAGGGCGCGCAGGTCGTCCGTCTCCAGGCTGCGGGCCTGGTCGGACGTGAAGGCCGAGACCTGGGCGGTGGACATCACGCCGAACTGGCTGCTGGTGAAGGCATTGAGCTGGCCGGTCGAGAGGTCCTGCAGCTGCGTCGCCGTCAGCACCGAGACCTTGGCCGCGAGGCCGGCGATCTGCGTGCTGCTCAGGGCTTCGAGCTGTGCGTCGGTCAGGGACTGCAGCGAGCTGTTGGTCATCGCACGCAGGTCGTCGGACTCGATCGCACGGATCTGATCGGTGTTCAGCGCGATGACTTCAGCCGAGGTCAGCGCCGCCACCTGGGCCGAGCTGAGCGCCACCATGTCGGCGGTCTCCAAGCCCTTCAACTGGTCGGTCGAGAAGGCCTGGATCTGGCTGGTCGTCAGCGAGGCCACCTCGGCGGTTGTCAGGGCCTTGACCTGGTCGGAGTTGAAGCCTGCCATCGCCACCGTGGTGATGGCCCGCAGGTCGGCCGTTTCCAGCGCGCTCATCTGGGCCGTGGTCAGCGCACCCACCTGGTCGGAGGCCAGGGTGGCGAACTGGGCGGTGCCAAGCGCGTTGAGGTTGGCCGTGCTCAGGTTGTTGAGCTGCTCGGTCGTCAGCACCTGGACCTGGGCGGTCGTGAAGCGCGACAGCTCGTCGGTCGTCAGGGCATTCAGGTTGGCCGTGGTCAGGCTCTTGACCTGGTCGGTCGTGAGCGCGGCCACCTGGCTGCTGGACAGCGACTGCAGCTGGTTGGAGGTCAGCGCGTTGAGCTGGTCCGTACCCAGGGCACGCAGGGCAGCCGTGGTGATGGCCTTGATGTCGCCCGTTTCGAGAGCACGGAGTTGATCCGTGTTCAGCGAGCTGAGCTGGTCAGACTTGAGGGCCGCGACCTGGCTGCTCGTCAGGGCCACCACGCCGGCCGTGGAGAGGCCGTCGAGCTGGTCAGACGAGATCGCCTGGACTTGGGCGGTGGTCAGTGCGCCGACTTCGTCCGTGCTCAGGGCCTTGACGTGGTCGGAGTTCAGACCCGCCAGGGCACTGGAGCTGAGAGCGCGCAGATCGGCCGTTTCCAGCTTGCTCACCTGCGCCGTGGTCAGGGCGCCGGCCTGGTCAGAGGTCAGTGCCGCAAACTGGGCGGTGCCGAGCGCGTTGAGGTTGGCCGTGGTCAGGTTGTTGATCTGCTCCGTCGTCAGCACCTGGACCTGGGCGGTCGAGAACTTGCTCAGTTCGTCGGTCGTCAGGGCGTTCAGGTTGGCCGTGGTCAGGCTCTTGACCTGGTCGGTCGTCAGCGCGGTGACCTGGGCACTCGTCAGCGATTGCAGCTGGTTGGAGGTCAGCGCGTTCAGCTGGTCGGTACCCAAGGCGCGCAGTGCGGCCGTGGACATGGCCTTGATGTCGCCGGTCTCGATGGCACGGAGTTGGTCCGTGTTCAGCGAGGTGACCTGCTCAGACTTCATCGCGGCAACCTGGCTGCTCGTCAGCGCCACCACGCCGGCCGTGGAGAGGCCGTCGAGCTGGTCAGACGAGATCGCCTGGACTTGCGCCGTCGTCAGGGCGCCCACCTCGTCGGTGGACAGGGCCTTGACGTGGTCGGAGTTGAGACCGGCCAGGGCACCGGTGGTCAGCGAGCGCAGGTCGGCCGTTTCCAGCTTGCTGAACTGAGCGGTCGTCAACGCGCCCACCTGGTCGGAGGCCAGCGCGGCGAACTGCGCGGTCCCGAGGGCATTGAGGTTGCCCGTGGTCAGGTTGTTGATCTGCTCGGTCGTCAGCGCCTGGACCTGGGCGGTCGTCAGCTTGCTGATCTGGTCGGTCGTCAGCGCGTTCAGGTTGGACGTGCTCAGTGCCGCCATCTGCGGGGCGCTGGACAGCGCGGCAATCTGGCCACTGGTCAGCGACTGCAGCTGGTTGGACGTCAGGCTGTTGAGCTGGTCGGTGCCCAGGGCACGCAGCGCGGCGGTCGAGAGCGACTTGATGTCGCCGGTCTCGATGGCGCGCAGCTGGTCGCTGTTGAGCGAGGTCAACTGGTCGGACTTCAGTGCCGCCACCTGGCTGCTCGTCAGCGCCACCACGCCGGCCGTCGTCAGGCCGTCGAGCTGGTCGGACGACAAGGCTTGGACCTGGGCGGTGGTCAGCGCACCAACCTCGTCCGTGGACAGGGCCTTGACGTGATCCGAGTTCAGGCCCGCCAGGGCGCCGGTGGTCAGCGAGCGCAGGTCGGCCGTTTCCAGCTTGTTCAACTGGGCGGTCGTCAGCGCTGCTGCCTGGTCGGAGGTGAGCGAGGCGAACTGGGCGGTCCCGAGCGCGTTCAGGTTGGCCGTGGTCAGGTTGTTGATCTGCTCGGTGGTCAGCACCTTGACCTGGGCCGAGCTGAACTTGCTCAGTTCATCTGTCGTCAGCGCGTTCAGGTTGGCCGTGGTCAGCGCAGCCACCTGGTCGGTGGTCAGGGCCGTGATCTGGCCGCTGGTCAGCGATTGCAGCTGGTTGGACGTGAGGCTGTTGAGCTGGTCAGTGCCCAGGGCGCGCAGTGCGGTGGTCGAGAGGGCCTTGATGTCGCCGGTCTCGATGGCACGCAGCTGGTCGCTGTTGAGCGAGGTGACCTGCTCGGACTTCATCACCGCCACCTGGCTGCTCGTCAGGGCCACCACGCCGGCCGTGGAGAGGCCGTCGAGCTGGTCAGAGCTGATGGCCGCCACCTGGGCCGTGGTCAGGGCACCCACCTCGTCGGTGGACAGGGCCTTGACGTGGTCGGAGTTGAGGCCGGCCAGGGCACCGGTGGTGATGGCACGCAGGTCAGCCGTTTCCAGCTTGTTCAGCTGGGCGGTCGTCAGGGCTGCCGCCTGGTCAGAGTTCAGTGCGGCGAACTGCGCGGTACCCAGGGCGTTCAGGTTGCCGGTGGTCAGGTTGTGCACCTGGTCGGTCGTCAGGGCCTGGACTTGGGCGGTCGTCAGCTTGCTGATCTGGTCGGTGGTCAGCACGTTCAGGTTGGCCGTCGTCAGCGCACTGACTTGCGGCGCACTGGTCAGTGCGGAGATCTGGCCACTGGTCAGCGATTGCAGCTGGTTGGACGTCAGCGCATTGACCTGGTCGGTGTCGAGTGCACGCAGGGCCACCGTCGTCAGCGACTTGATGTCGCCGGTCTCGATGGCACGGAGTTGGTCCGTGTTCAGCGAGGTGACCTGGTCGGACTTGAGCGCGGCGACTTGGGCTGAGGTCAGGGCGACGACGCCGGCCGTGGTCAGACCATCAAGTTGGTCAGACGAGATCGCCTGGACTTGCGCCGTCGTCAGGGCGCCCACCTCGTCGGTGGACAGGGCCTTGATGTGGTCGGAGTTCAGGCCAGCCAGGGCACCGGTGGTCAGCGAGCGCAGGTCGGCCGTTTCCAGCTTGTTCAGCTGGGCGGTCGTCAGCGCCGCCACCTGGTCAGAGGTGAGCGAGGCGAACTGGGCGGTTCCGAGCGCGTTCAGGTTGGCCGTCGTCAGGTTGTGGATCTGATCGGTCGTCAGCACCTTGACCTGGGCCGAGCTGAACTTGCTCAGCTCATCCGTGGTCAGCGCGTTCAGGTTGGCCGTGGTCAGGCCTTGCACCTGGTCGGTGGTCAGGGCCGTGATCTGGCCGCTGGTCAGCGATTGCAGCTGGTTGGACGTGAGGCTGTTGAGCTGGTCGGTGCCCAGGGCGCGCAGCGCGGTCGTCGAGAGCGACTTGATGTCGCCGGTCTCGATGGCACGCAGCTGGTCGCTGGTCAGCGAGGTGACCTGGTCAGACTTCAGGGCTGCAACTTGCGCCGAGGTCAGGGCCACCACACCAGCCGTTGTCAGGCCGTCGAGCTGGTCGGAGTTGATGGCCTGGACTTGCGCCGTGGTCAGGGCACCGACCTCGTCGGTCGTGAGCGCCTTGACGTGGTCGGAGTTGAGGCCGGCCAGCGCGGTGGTGGTGATGGACCGCAGGTCAGCGGTTTCGAGCTTGCCGAGCTGGGCGGTCGTCAGAGCGCCCACCTGGTCGGAGTTCAGCGCCGCGAACTGGGCCGTGCCCAAGGCGTTCAGGTTGCCGGTGGTCAGGTTGTGCACCTGGTCGGTCGTCAGGGCCTGGACTTGGGCGGTCGTCAGCTTGCTGATCTGGTCGGTGGTCAGCACGTTCAGGTTGCTGGTCGTCAGTGCGCTCACTTGCGGCGCGCTGGTCAGCGACGCGATCTGGCTGCTGGACAGCGACTGCAGCTGGTTGGACGTCAGCGCATTGACCTGGTCGGTGTCGAGTGCACGCAGGGCCACCGTCGTGAGCGACTTGATGTCGCCGGTCTCGATGGCACGGAGTTGGTCCGTGTTCAGCGAGGTGACCTGGTCGGACTTGAGCGCGGCGACTTGAGCCGAGGTCAGGGCGACGACACCGGCCGTGGTCAGACCATCAAGCTGGTCAGACGAGATCGCCTGGACTTGCGCCGTCGTCAGTGCGCCCACCTCGTCGGTGGACAGGGCCTTGATGTGGTCGGAGTTCAGGCCGGCCAGGGCGCCGGTGGTCAGCGAGCGCAGGTCGGCCGTTTCCAGCTTGCTCAGCTGGGCGGTCGTCAGCGCCGCCACCTGGTCGGAGGTGAGCGAGGCGAACTGGGCCGTGCCGAGCGCGTTCAGGTTGGCCGTGGTCAGGTTGTGGATCTGATCGGTCGTCAGCGCCTTGACCTGGGTCGAGGTGAACTTGCTCAGCTCGTCCGTCGTCAGGGCATTGAGGTTGGCCGTCGTCAGACCTTGGATCTGGTCCGTCGTCAGCGAGGTCACCTGGCCGCTGGACAGGGACTGCAGCTGGTTGGACGTGAGGCTGTTCAGCTGGTCAGTGCTCAGCGCACGCAGGGCGGTCGTGGAGATGGACTTGATGTCACCCGTCTCGATGGCACGCAGTTGGTCACTGGTCAGCGAGGTGAGCTGGTCGGACTTGAGCACGCCGACTTGGGCCGTGCCCAGGGCCACGACGCCGGCCGTCGTCAGGCCGTCGAGCTGGTCGGAGCTGATGGCGGCCACTTGGGCGGTGGTCAGCGCACCGACTTCATCGGTGGACAGGGCCTTGATGTGGTCGGAGTTCAGGCCAGCCAGGGCGCCGGTGGTCAGCGAGCGCAGGTCGGCCGTCTCCAGCTTGCTCAGCTGGGCGGTCGTCAGCGCCGCCACCTGGTCGGAGGTGAGCGAGGCGAACTGGGCCGTGCCGAGCGCGTTCAGGTTGGCCGTGGTCAGGTTGTGGATCTGATCGGTCGTCAGCGCCTTGACCTGGGTCGAGGTGAACTTGCTCAGCTCGTCCGTCGTCAGGGCATTGAGGTTGGCCGTGGTCAGACCTTGGATCTGATCCGTGGTCAGCGAGGTCACCTGGCCGCTGGACAGGGACTGCAGCTGGTTGGATGTGAGGCTGTTCAGCTGATCGGTGCTCAGGGCACGCAGCGCGGTCGTGGAGATGGACTTGATATCGCCCGTCTCGATGGCACGCAACTGGTCGCTGGTCAGCGAGGTGAGCTGGTCGGACTTGAGCACACCAACCTGCGCTGTGCCCAGGGCCACGACGCCGGCCGTGGTCAGGCCGTCGAGTTGGTCGGAGCTGATGGCGGCCACTTGGGCGGTGGTCAGCGCGCCGACCTCATCGGTGCTGAGGGCCTTGACGTGGTCGGAGTTGAGGCCGGCCAAGGCACCTGTGGTGATGGCGCGCAGGTCGGCCGTCTCCAGCTTGCTGGCTTGGGCCGTGGTCAGGGCGCCGATCTGGTCGGAGTTCAGCGCCGCGAACTGGGCGGTACCCAGGGCGTTCAGGTTGCCCGTGGTCAGGTTGTTGATCTGCTCGGTCGTCAGGGCCTTGACCTGGGCGGTCGTGAACTTGCTGAGCTGGTCGGTGGTCAGCACGTTCAGGTTGCCGGTAGACAGAGCGCTGACTTGCGGCGCGCTGGTCAGCGACGAGATCTGGGCACTGGTCAGCGACTGCAGCTGGTTGGAGGTGAGGGCGTTGACCTGGTCGGTGTCGAGTGCACGCAGGGCCACCGTCGTCAGCGACTTGATGTCACCGGTCTCGATGGCACGGAGTTGGTCCGTGTTCAGCGAGGTGACCTGGTCAGACTTCATCGCCGCGACCTGGGCCGAGGTCAGGGCCACCACGCCAGCGGTGGTCAAACCATCGAGCTGGTCGGAGCTGATCGCCTGGACCTGGGTCGTCGTCAGGGCACCGACTTCATCGGTCGTCAGGGCCTTGATGTGGTCGGAGTTGAGGCCAGCCAAGGCGCCGGTGGTGATGGCGCGCAGGTCGGCCGTCTCCAGCTTGCTCAGCTGGGCGGTGGTGAGTGCCGCGACCTGGTCGGACGTGAGCGCCGCGAATTGGGCCGTGCCCAGGGCATTCAGGTTCGCGGTGGTGAGGTTGTTGATCTGCTCGGTCGTCAGGGCCTTGACTTGGGTCGAGGTGAACTTGCTCAGCTCGTCCGTCGTCAGGGCATTGAGGTTGGCCGTCGTCAGACCTTGGATCTGATCCGTCGTCAGCGAGGTGACTTGGCCACTGCTCAGCGATTGCAGTTGGTTGGAGGTCAGGCTGTTCAGCTGATCGGTGCTCAGGGCACGCAGGGCGGTCGTGGAGATGGACTTGATGTCGCCCGTCTCGATGGCACGCAACTGGTCGCTGGTCAGCGAGGTGAGCTGATCGGACTTGAGCACACCGACCTGGGCCGTGCCCAGGGCCACGACGCCGGCCGTCGTCAGGCCGTCGAGCTGGTCAGAGCTGATGGCGGCCACTTGGGCGGTGGTCAGCGCGCCGACCTCATCGGTGCTGAGGGCCTTGACGTGGTCGGAGTTGAGGCCGGCCAAGGCACCTGTGGTGATGGCGCGCAGGTCGGCCGTCTCCAGCTTGCTGGCTTGGGCCGTGGTCAACGCTGCGATCTGGTCAGAGTTCAGTGCCGCGAATTGGGCGGTACCGAGCGCGTTCAGGTTGCCCGTGGTCAGGTTGTTGATCTGCTCGGTGGTCAGTGCCTTGACCTGGGCAGTCGTGAACTTGCTGAGCTGGTCGGTGGTCAGCACGTTCAGGTTGCCCGTGGTCAGGGCGCTCACCTGCGGCGCACTGGTCAGCGACGAGATCTGGCTGCTGGTCAGCGACTGCAGCTGGTTGGACGTCAGCGCGTTGACCTGGTCGGTATCCAAGGCACGCAGCGCCACTGTCGTCATCGACTTGATGTCGCCGGTCTCGATGGCACGGAGTTGGTCCGTGTTCAGCGAAGTGACCTGGTCGGACTTCAGTGCAGCCACCTGGGCGGTGGTCAGGGCCACGACACCGGCCGTGGTCAGGCCGTCGAGCTGGTCGGAGTTGATGGCCTGGACCTGCGAGGTCGTCAGGGCACCGACTTCATCGGTCGTCAGGGCCTTGATGTGGTCGGAGTTCAGGCCAGCCAGGGCGCCCGTCGTGATGGCGCGCAGGTCGGCCGTCTCCAGCTTGCTCAGCTGGGCGGTGGTCAGCGCCGCGATCTGGTCGGACGTCATGGCCGCGAACTGGGCGGTGCCGAGCGCGTTGAGGTTGGCCGTCGTCAGGTTGTGGATCTGGTCGGTCGTCAGCGCCTTGACTTGGGCTGAGGTGAACTTGCTCAGCTCATCGGTGGTCAGCGCATTCAGGTTGGCCGTCGTCAGGCCCTGGATCTGATCCGTGGTCAGCGAGGTCACCTGGCCGCTGGACAGCGACTGCAACTGGTTGGAGGTCAGGCTGTTGAGCTGGTCGGTGCCCAGGGCACGCAGCGCGGTCGTCGAGATGGCCTTGATATCGCCGGTCTCGATGGCGCGCAGCTGGTCGCTGGTCAGCGAGGTGAGCTGGTCAGACTTGAGCACGCCGACCTGGGCGGTGGTCAGGGCCACCACGCCGGCGGTCGTCAGGCCGTCGAGCTGGTCGGAGTTGATGGCGGCCACCTGGGCGGTGGTCAGCGAGCCGACCTCATCGGTCGAGAGCGCCTTCACATGGTCGGAATTCAGGCCGGCCAGGGCGCCGGTGGTGATCGACCGCAGGTCGGCCGTCTCCAGCTTGCTGGCTTGCGCGGTGGTCAGGGCTGCGATCTGGTCGGAGTTCAGCGCCGCGAATTGGGCGGTACCGAGCGCGTTCAGGTTGCCCGTGGTCAGGTTGTTGATCTGCTCGGTCGTCAGCGCCTTGACCTGGGCGGTCGTGAACTTGCTGAGCTGGTCGGTGGTCAGCACGTTCAGGTTGCCCGTGGTCAGCGCGGCCACTTGCGGCGCGCTGGTCATGGACGAGATCTGGGCGCTGGTCAGCGACTGCAACTGGTTGGACGTCAGCGCGTTGACCTGGTCGGTGTCGAGCGCACGCAGGGCGGTCGTCGTCATCGACTTGATGTCGCCGGTCTCGATGGCGCGCAGCTGGTCGGTGTTCAGGGACACGACCTGGTCGGACTTCAGTGCAGCCACCTGGGCGGTGGTCAGGGCGACGACGCCGGCGGTGCTCAGGCCGTCGAGCTGGTCGGAGTTGATGGCCTGGACTTGCGCGGTCGTCAGGGCACCGACTTCATCGGTCGTCAGGGCCTTGACGTGGTCGGAGTTGAGACCGGCCAGGGCGCCGGTGGTGATGGCGCGCAGGTCGGCCGTCTCCAGCTTGCTCAGCTGGGCGGTCGTCAGCGCCGCAATCTGGTCGGACGTCATCGCCGCGAACTGGGCCGTGCCCAGGGCGTTGAGGTTGGCCGTCGTCAGGTTGTGGATCTGCTCGGTCGTCAGCGCCTTGACCTGGGTCGAGGTGAACTTGCTCAGTTCGTCCGTCGTCAGGGCGTTGAGGTTGGCGGTGGTCAGACCCTGGATCTGGTCAGTCGTCAGCGAGGTGATCTGGCCGCTGCTCAGCGATTGCAGCTGGTTGGAGGTCAGGCTGTTGAGCTGATCCGTGGCCAGGGCACGCAGGGCGGTGGTCGTGATCGACTTGATGTCGCCGGTCTCGATGGCGCGCAGCTGATCGCTGGTCAGCGAGGTGAGCTGGTCGGACTTGAGCACGCCGACCTGGGCGGTGGTCAGGGCCACGACGCCGGCGGTGGTCAGGCCGTCGAGCTGGTCGGACGAGATCGCCTGGACTTGCGCCGTGGTCAGGGCGCCGACTTCATCGGTGCTGAGCGCCTTGACGTGGTCGGAGTTGAGGCCAGCCAGGGCGCCGGTGGTGATGGAGCGCAGGTCGGCGGTTTCGAGCTTGCTGACCTGGGCGGTCGTCAGGGCCGCGGTCTGGTCAGAGGTCAGCGACGCGAACTGGGCGGTGCCCAGCGCGTTGAGGTTGGCCGTGGTGAGGTTGTTGATCTGCTCGGTGGTCAGCGCCTTGACCTGGGTCGAGGTGAACTTGCTCAGTTCATCGGTGGTCAGGGCGTTGAGGTTGGCCGTGGTCAGACCCTGGATCTGGTCCGTGGTCAGCGCGGTGATCTGGCCGCTGGTCAGGGACTGGAGCTGGTTGGACGTGAGGCTGTTGAGCTGATCGGTCGCCAGGGCGCGCAGAGCGGTGGTCGTGATCGACTTGATGTCGCCGGTCTCGATGGCACGCAGCTGGTCGCTGGTCAGCGAGGTCAGTTGATCGGACTTGAGCACACCCACTTGGGCCGAGCTCAGGGCCACGACGCCGGCGGTGGAGAGACCGTCGAGCTGGTCGGAGCTGATGGCCTGGACTTGTGCGGTGGTCAGCGCGCCGACTTCATCGGTCGAGAGCGCCTTGACGTGGTCGGAGTTCAGGCCAGCCAGGGCGCCGGTGGTGATCGAGCGCAGGTCGGCGGTTTCGAGCTTGCTGACCTGGGCGGTCGTCAGGGCGGCGGCCTGGTCGGAGTTCAGGGCCGCGAACTGGGCGGTGCCCAGCGCATTGAGGTTGCCGGTGCTGAGGTTGTTGATCTGCTCGGTCGTCAGCGCCTGGACCTGGGCCGTCGTCAGGCGGGCCATCTGGTCGGTGGTCAGGGCGTTGAGGTTGGCCGTGGTCAGGCCGCTGGCTTGCGGCACGCTGGTCAGCGACGCGATCTGGCCGCTGGTCAGCGACTGCAGCTGGGTGGACTTGAGGCTGTTGAGCTGGTCGCTGTCGAGGGCGCGCAACGCGGTGGTCGACACGGCCTTGATGTCGCCGGTCTCGATGGCGCGCAGTTGGTCGCTGTTCAGCGAGACCAGTTGGTCAGACTTGAGGGCCGCAACCTGCGTGGAGGTCAGGGCCACCACGCCGGCGGTGGAGAGGCCGTCGAGCTGGTCGGAGTTGATCGCGGCCACCTGGGCGGTGGTCAGGGCGCCGACCTCGTCGGTGGACAGGGCCTTGACGTGGTCGGAGTTGAGGCCAGCCAGGGCGCCGGTCGTGATGGCACGCAGGTCGGCCGTCTCCAGCTTGCTCAGCTGAGCGGTGGTCAGCGCCGCAACCTGGTCGGACGTGAGCGATGCGAACTGGGCAGTGCCCAGGGCGTTGAGGTTGGCCGTGGTGAGGTTGTTGATCTGCTCGGTCGTCAGCGCCTTGACCTGGGTCGAGGTGAACTTGCTCAGTTCATCGGTGGTCAGGGCGTTGAGGTTGGCCGTGGTCAGGCCCTGGATCTGGTCCGTGGTCAGCGAGGTGACTTGACCGCTGCTCAGCGATTGCAGCTGGTTGGAGGTCAGGCTGTTGAGCTGGTCGGTGGCCAGGGCGCGCAGGGCTGCGGTCGAGAGCGACTTGATGTCGCCGGTCTCGATGGCGCGCAGCTGGTCGCTGGTCAGCGAGGTCAGTTGGTCGGACTTGAGGGCCGCAACCTGCGTGGAGGTCAGGGCCACGACGCCGGCGGTGGACAGGCCGTCGAGCTGGTCGGAACTGATGGCCTGGACTTGCGCGGTGGTCAGCGCGCCGACTTCATCGGTGCTGAGGGCCTTGACGTGGTCGGAGTTGAGGCCAGCCAGCGCGCCGGTGGTGATGGAGCGCAGGTCGGCCGTTTCCAGCTTGCTGACCTGGGCGGTCGTCAAGGCGGCGGTCTGATCGGACGTCAACGATGCGAACTGGGCGGTGCCCAGCGCATTGAGGTTGGCGGTGGTGAGGTTGTTGAGCTGTTCGGTCGTCAGCGCCTTGACCTGGGTCGAGGTGAACTTGCTCAGTTCATCGGTGGTCAGGGCGTTGAGGTTGGCCGTGGTGAGGCTCTGCACCTGGTCCGTCGTCAGGGCCGTGATCTGGCCGCTGCTCAGCGACTGGAGCTGGTTGGAGGTCAGGTTGTTGAGCTGGTCGGTGGCCATGCCGCGCAGCGCGGCCGTGGACAGGCTCTTGACGTCGCCGGTCTCAATGGCACGCAGCTGGTCGCTGTTCAGCGACAGGATCTGGTCAGACTTGAGGGCCGCAACCTGCGTGGAGGTCAGGGCGACCACACCGGCTGTGGAGAGGCCATCAAGCTGGTCGGAGTTCAGCGCCTGGATCTGGGCAGTGGTCAGGGCGCCGACCTCATCAGTGGACAGGGCCTTGACGTGATCGGAGTTGAGGCCAGCGAGCGCCGCCGTGGTGATGGAGCGCAGGTCGGCGCTCTCCAGCTTGCTGAGCTGTGCGGTCGTGAGGGCGCCCACTTGGTCAGACGTCAACGACGCGAACTGGGCGGTGCCCAGGGCGTTGAGGTTGGCCGTGGTGAGGTTGTTGATCTGCTCGGTCGTCAGCGCCTTGACCTGGCCGGAGCTGAATTTGCTCAGCTCATCCGTGGTCAGTGCATTGAGGTTGGCCGTGGTCAGGCCCTTCACCTGGTCGGTCGAGAGCGCGGCGATCTGACCGCTGGTCAGCGACTGCAGCTGGGTGGACTTGAGGTTGTTGAGCTGGTCGGTGTCGAGGGCGCGCAGCGCGGTGGTGGACAGGGACTTGATGTCGCCGGTCTCGATGGCGCGCAACTGGTCGCTGTTGAGTGACAGCACCTGGTCGGACTTGAGCGCACCCACCTGGCTGCTGGTCAGCGCGACGACGCCGGCGGTGGTCAGGCCGTCGAGCTGGTCAGAGTTGATGGCTTGAACTTGCGCCGTGGTCAGGGCGCCGACCTCGTCGGTCGAGAGCGACTTGACATGGTCGGAGTTGAGGCCGGCCAGGGCGCCGGTGGTGATGGAGCGCAGGTCGGCCGTCTCCAGCTTGCTGAGCTGGGCGGTGGTCAGCGCGGCAACCTGGTCAGATGTGAGGGCCGCGAACTGGGCAGTGCCCAGGGCATTGAGGCTGGCGGTGGTGAGGTTGTTGATCTGCTCGGTGGTCAGCGCCTTGACCTGTGCGGACGAGAAGCGGCCCAGGGCATCGGAACCCATGGCGTTCAGGTTGGCCGTGGTCAGGCTCTGGACCTGGTCGGTCGAGAGCGCGGTGATCTGGCCGCTGGTCAGCGACTGCAGCTGGGTGGACTTGAGGCTGTTGAGCTGGTCGGAGTCCAGGGCACGCAGGGCGGTGGTGGACAGGGCCTTGATGTCGCCGGTCTCAATGGCGCGCAGCTGGTCGCTGTTGAGCGACAGCACCTGGTCGGACTTGAGGGCAGCGACCTGGGCGGTGCCCAGGGCCACCACGTTGGCGGTGGTCAGGCCGTCGAGCTGGTCGGAGTTGAGGACCTGGACCTGCGCTGTGGAAAGCGCGCCGACTTCGTCGCTGGACAGCGCCTTGATGTGGTCGGAGTTCAGGCCCGCCAGGGCGCCGGTGGTGATGGCGCGCAGGTCGGCGGTTTCAAGCTTGCCGACCTGGGCGGTCGTCAAGGCGCCCAGCTGGTCGGACGAAAGGGCCGCGAACTGGGCGGTGCCCAGCGCATTGAGGCTGGCGGTGGTGAGGTTGTTGAGCTGCTCGGTGGTCAGCGCCTTGACCTGGCCGGAGGAGAAGCGGCCGAGCTGGTCGCTGGTCATGGCGTTGAGGTTGGCCGTGGTCAGGCTCTGGACCTGGTCGGTCGAGAGCGCGGCGACCTGGCTGCTGGTCAGCGACTGCAGCTGGGTGGACTTGAGGCTGTTGAGCTGGTCGGTGTCCAGCGCGCGCAGGGCGGTGGTGGACAAGGCCTTGATGTCGCCGGTCTCGATGGCGCGCAGCTGATCGCTGTTGAGCGACACGACCTGGTCGGACTTGAGGGCTGCCACTTGGGCGGTGCCCAGGGCCACCACGTTGGCGGTGGTCAGGCCGTCGAGCTGGTCGGAGTTCAGGACCTGGACCTGGCCGGTCGAGAGGGCGCCCACCTCGTCGGTGGACAGGGCCTTGATGTGGTCGGAGTTCAGGCCCGCCATCGCGCCCGTGGTGATGGAGCGCAGGTCAGCGGTTTCCAGCTTGCCCACCTGGGCGGTGGTCAGGGCGCCGACCTGGTCGGACCCCAGCGCCGCGAACTGGGCGGTGCCGAGGGCGTTGAGGTTGGACGTGGAGAGGTTGTTGATCTGCTCGGTGGTCAGCGCCTTGACCTGGCCAGAGGAGAAGCGGCCGAGCTGGTCGCTCGTCAGCGCATTGAGGTTGGCGGTGGTCAGGCTCTGGACTTGGTCGGTCGAGAGCGCGCTGACCTGGCTGCTGGTCAGCGACTGCAGCTGGGTGGACTTGAGGGCATTGAGCTGGTCGGTGCCCAGCGCGCGCAGCGCTGTGGTGGACAGGGCCTTGAGGTCGGCGGTTTCAATGGCGCGCAATTGGTCGCTGTTGAGCGACACGACCTGGTCGGACTTCATCGCGCCCACTTGGGCCGACGACAACGCAACAAGGCCTGACGTGGTCAGGCCTTGGAGTTCGTCAGTGGTCAGGACGGAGACCTGGCCGGTGGAGAGTGCCGCCAGCTGGTCCGTCTTGAGGTTGCCTAGCTGGTCTGAGTTCAACGCTCGGATCGCCAGCGTGGAGACGGATCGCAAGTCCTCCGTCTGGAAGGCGCGGAGCTGTGCGGTGCTGAGCGCCGCAAAGCCGTCTGACGCGATGACCGCCGCCTGGGCGGTGGTCAGCGCAACCAGTTGGTCGGTGCTGAGAGCGGCCCAGTCCTCCGTCGTCCAATCTCGAATCGTTGTGGTGGACAGCGTCGGGATCTTGGAGACGGGGATCAGCGTGACGATGGTTGACATGGTCTGCTCACTCTCTGCATGTTCCTGACTTCAAATTCGATGCGTTGTCAGTCAGGTTGCTACCGGGTTGGACCCGGCAGCTTCTTGTTGTCGTGTGTCGTTTTAGGTGCCCTTGATCGCCGCAATTGCGGGGTTCAAAGAGCCCTTTCACGCCACCCTGGGTAAAGAAGAGGCATAGCGGTCCCCCTCCGAAAAGGACGGAGTCCACCTGTACTCTTCAATGGTCATTCGGTTATCGGGCACCTGCGTTTTGACTTGAGGCCTAATCCGTGAACTGTTGACGGATTGATGCCCGCCAGCCGGTCCAAGGGCGTCCCTCCGCCCACCACGAGCCCTGTAGGGCCAATGGAAAACGGATGAAGCCTTGCGCTTTGATGCTAGGGGTGGGGGTTGCCGCGAAGTGGGCCGAAAAGCGGCGCTTTCCCTGGCTCTTTCAGGCCAGGAGATGTCCGCTTGGCGAGCTCAGACCGAGCTCAGGCTTCTGTGCTGGCCAGGCTGTTGGCGAAGTGCTGTGCCACCAGAGCGCGGCAGCCAGCCGCGTCACGCGCCAGCAAGGCCTGCACGATCGCACGGTGCTCTTGCAGCGACTCCTGGATGCGACCCCTGCGGAACAGCGAGTGGTGGCGGTTGAGCTTCATCACGCGGCGCAGTTCCAGCACCATCTGCTGCCGCCAGCGGTTGTTCTCGATCTCGAGCACGCGCCAGTGGAAGCGCTCGTTGGCGTCGAAGAAGGCTTCGTGGTCGGCCTCGGCGGCTTCCAGCGCGCGGTGCAGGGCTTCCAACTCGGCGAGTTCGGCGGCACTGGCGCGTTCGGCCACCCGGGCGGTGGCGTCGCTTTCCAGCAAGGCCAGCAGTTCATAGGCCTCGATCACGTCCCGCCGGTTCATCTCGGTCACGTAGGCGCCGCGCCGCAGCTTCATGGTCACCAGGCCCTCGGCGGCCAGCACCTTGATGGCCTCGCGCATGGGCGTGCGGCTGATGCCCCAGTCGCCGCAAAGCTTGAGCTCATCGATCCAGCTGCCGGGCTCCAACTGGCGCGCAAAGATCAACTGGCGCAGGCGCTCAGCCACCTCCTGGTAGAGCGCGCGGGGGGCTAGCGGGCTGTCGTCGGGGGCCGAGGCGGGCATGGGTTGAGCGGGCGAGGGGCTTTGAAAATTCATAATTATTCTCGCACGAGCGAGGTTTCAGGCGGGCATGCCCGGGTGCTCGTTGGTGTCGCACTTGATGTGCCCGTTGATGTGCTCATTCATGGGGCAGGCCGTTCGTGAACAAATGCCGGCTGCGGGCCCAAGCCGAGGCAACGACCGCCGGCCACTGCACCGCCGTGAGGCCCGGTGCCCGCGTGAAGCCGCCTGAGGCACTCCAGTCGTGACAAGCCGCACAGCGGCGGGGATGGAATGCATCGTGCTTGTGCATTGGGGTTTCAGGCCTCGCGCGCCGGTCGCAGCCACAGGGCTGCCGACCGGTTCATGCCGACGATGTTTTCACCGCCCACGCGCGCGAGGTCCAGGCGTGGGCGGCTTTGTTGTGAAAGTGACGGATGGCCCTCGTAGATGACCTCTTGCCCCATATGCGCCGCGTGCTGGCGGTGGACCGGGACCTGCATGACCTGAGCCTGCTGTGGCAGATGATCGAGGCAAGCAGTGCCATCGCCTGCCCCGAGCAGGCCGACACCATCCTGCCCACGCTGAGCCAGACGCGCGAGAACTTCACCGGCCTGCAGACGCGCTTGGTGCAGCAACTGGCCGAGGAGCACATTGCCGAGGTGGGCGACGAGCTGGCCTCCATCGCACAGTGCACGATCGACATCCTGGTGCGCAACCTGTTCGAGCGTACGGCGGACGTGGGCTTCCTGGCCACCGACGACGTGCTGCGTGCCTTTTGCGAGGCGGACCCGGCCCGCCAGGCCGCGCTGATGCCGGCCCTGCGCCAGCACCTCTACGAGTACCGCGAGAAGTACACCGTCTACGACGACATCGTGCTGCTGGCGCCGGGTGGCCAGGTGCTGGCACGCCTGGTGGCCGACGACGGCCTGGCCAGCTCGGCCGATGCCATCGTGGCGCAGGCGCTGAAGACGGCTGGCTATGTCGAGCGCTACGCCGCCAGCGACCTGGCGCCCGCGCAGCGCGCCGCCCTGCTGTATGCCCACCGCATCTGCAATGACGACGGCCAGGCCGTGGGGGTGCTGGTGCTGCGTTTCCGCTGCGAGGACGAGCTGCAGCGCATCTTCCAGAGCGTGTCAGACCAGCGCACCCACCTGGCCATCTCGCTGATGGACGTCCAGCAGCGCGTGATCATCAGCAGCGACGAGGCGCACCTGCCGCTGGGCGCGCGGCTGGAGTGCGGCGAGCCTGGCAAGGTGGCGGTAACGGTGTTTGGCGGGCGCGAGTACCTGTCCGTCACCTGCTCGACGCGCGGCTACCAGGGCTATGGCGGGCCGGGCTGGAGCGCGCAGGCCATGGTGTCCCTGCTGACCGCCTTTCGCGGTGGGCACGAAAGCGGCGGCACGCGCGACAACGTCGCGCTGGACAACGCCCACCTGCAGCGCATCCAGTCGGACGTCGACGCCATCAACCGCAACCTGCGCCGCGTGGTCTGGAACGGCCGGCTCACCGCTGGCGCGCGGGCGGGCAGCCAGGCCCAGCTCAAGGCGGTGCTGGCCCAGGTCAACATTGCCGGCGCGCGCACCCGTGACCGCGTGGCCATGGCGATTGGCGACCTCTACAGCACGGCCCTGGCGCGCGCCTCGCATCAGGCCCGCGAGCTGGCGCGCCTGGCGGCCGACATCATGGACCGCAACCTGTACGAGCGCGCCAACGACTGCCGCTGGTGGGCCCTGTCGCCGGTGCTGCAGCGCACGCTGGCCGAACCCGCCACCCCGGCGGCCGACGAAGCGCTGGCCGGCGTGCTGCGGCATATCAATGGGCTCTACACGGTCTACAGCCGCCTCGTCGCCTTTGATGCCGAAGGCCGGGTGCGCGCCGTGTCTGCCGAGAGCAGCGGCGCGCCGCTCACCGGCACGACGGTGGACGCCGCCCTGTGCCAGCTGGCCCTGGGCCTGCCGGACTCGCAGCGCTATGGCGTGCTGCCCTTTGGGCCGAGCAGCCTGAGTGACGGGCAGCCGACCTACATCTATGTGGCCGGCGTGCGCGCGCCGGGCAGCCAGATGCCGGTGGGCGGGATCGCCATCGTCTTCAATGCCGCGCGTGAGTTCCACGCCATGCTGACCGACGTGCTGGGCGACCGGGTTGGCGTGGCCGCCTTTGTGGACGCCGACGGCCGGGTGGTGGCCGCCAGCGACGAGCGCTACGCCGTGGGCGCCGCACTGCCGCTGGACCTGCGCCAGGCCATCGTCGAGCACGACGGCGCCCACCTGACGCTGGCGGCCGTCGGGGCTGGCGGCTACCGCGAGTTCAAGCACAGCGACGGCTATGACAACGGCATCCGCGCCGTTGTGGCGCTGAGGCTGGGCACGCTGGAGCGTCGCCAGGTTTCGATGACCGATGCGGTGCTGAGGGCGCTGCCGCCTGCCAACCGGGAGCGCGTGCGTGACCTGGCCCTGTTCCAGATTGGGCCCTCGCGCTACGCCTTGCCGCTCGAGACGGTGCTTGACGCCCGGCCACCGCTGGGCCTGGTGCGTGGCCCAGGCGCAGGCGGCAGCATGCTCGGCCTGCTGGAGGTGCCGCACGAGGGCGGCTCGCTCATCGTGCCGGTGCTGTGCGGGCGGCAGCTCACGCATATCCATTACCCGGCGCGCGAGACCGACGGCGTCATCCTCGTCCTGCCCGCCGCGCCAGGGCTGCGGCGCCCGGCCTTTGCGCTGCGGGTGGACGACGTCAACACCGTGCTGGAAGTGGGCGAGGAGCACATCCAGCCCATGGCCGCCGACTGGCGCGGCGCGGCCGGCCGCTTGGTCTCCGGCATCGTGCGCATCGACAGCACGGGCCCGGGCGCGACGGCCCTGGTGCAGCTGATGGAGTTTGCGGCCCTGGGGCAGGTGGCCGGGTTGCCAGCGCCGGATTGAGGGTCACGGCTGCCGGCTGCCGCCTGGTTTGGCCCTGCGGCGCCGGCCTCCCGGGGCTGTAGAGCCTAGAAACGGCAGTCGGCCGCTCGCTACTCATCGAAAGTTTCGCCCGTTCAATACCTTACGGCTGCCGCCTCGTTCACCACGCAGGTGAACAGCGCTGCGCGCCCACTGGTCTGCCGCTTCGAGCCGCTGGCAGCGTTGCTCGCCTTGCAGGCCGCGCCAAGCCAGGGGCCTGGCCCTTCGGCAGGCACAAGCGGCGCGCCGTTTGTGTCCGGCCTCAGCCTCGTGGGCAGTAGCCCACTTCGTCGTCGCGCCTTGCCAACGGCACGCCTCGGCAGTTGGGCGCGCCCAACTGCCGTTTCTAGGCTGAGTCGGACGATCCTGTGGGATACTGAATTCATAATTATTGATTTCGATGCGCACACTGCGGCTCGCGGTGCCTGCGTCGGCTTGCCTGGGCGTCACCGCGTCCGGCACAGTGCCCCATCAGTTCAGGAGTCTCCGCATGAGTGGTGTTCCCTCAGGCTCGCCAGAGTCCAGCCCCCAGGCATCTGCAGCCCCCATCACGCCGGCCGCGCCGGCCACGCTGGCGCAATGGACCAAGGCGGCGGCTAAGTCCGCCCCGGGCGGTGACCCGGCCGCGCTGAACTGGGTCACCCCCGAGGGCATCACCGTCAAGCCGCTCTACACGGCCGACGACCTGGACGGCCTGCACAACACCAACACCTTGCCGGGCTTCGCTCCCTTTGTGCGCGGCCCCCAGGCCACCATGTACGCCGCCCGGCCCTGGACGATCCGGCAGTACGCCGGCTTCTCGACCGCCGAGGAGAGCAATGCCTTCTATCGCAAGGCACTCGCCGCCGGCGCGCAGGGCGTGTCGGTCGCCTTCGACCTGGCCACCCACCGCGGCTACGACAGCGACCACCCCCGGGTGACGGGCGACGTCGGCAAGGCCGGCGTGGCGGTGGACTCGGTGGAGGACATGAAGATCCTGTTCGACGGCATCCCGCTCGAGAAGGTGTCCGTCTCCATGACCATGAACGGCGCTGTGCTGCCCATCCTGGCGGGCTACATCGTGGCGGGCGAGGAGCAGGGCGTGCCGCGCGCCCAGTTGGCCGGGACCATCCAGAACGACATCCTCAAGGAGTTCATGGTCCGCAACACCTATATCTACCCGCCCGAGGCGAGCATGCGGATCGTGGGCGACATCATCGAGTTCACCGCTCGGGAGATGCCCAAGTTCAACTCCATCAGCATCTCCGGCTATCACATGCAGGAGGCTGGCGCCAACCAGGCGCTGGAGTTGGCCTTCACCCTGGCCGATGGGCAGGAGTACGTGCGCACCGCCATGGCCAAGGGCCTGAAGGTGGACGACTTTGCGCCGCGCCTCTCGTTCTTCTGGGCCATCGGGATGAACTTCTATCTCGAGATCGCCAAGATGCGCGCCGCGCGCCTGCTGTGGTGCCGGATCATGAAGGACTTCGGGGCCGAGAACCCCAAGAGCCTGATGCTGCGCACCCACTGCCAGACCTCGGGCTGGAGCCTGACCGAGCAGGACCCGTACAACAACGTCGTCCGTACCACCATCGAGGCCATGGCCGCCGTGTTTGGCGGCACCCAGAGCCTGCACACCAACTCGCTGGATGAGGCGATTGCCCTGCCCACCGAGTTCAGCGCCCGCATTGCGCGCAACACCCAGCTCATCATCCAGGAAGAGACCCACATCACCAGCGTCATCGACCCCTGGGCCGGCAGCTACATGATGGAGAAGCTGACCCAGGACATGGCCGACAAGGCCTGGTCCATCATCCAGGAGGTCAACGCCCAGGGCGGCATGATCAAGGCGGTGGACTCCGGCTGGGCCAAGCTCAAGATCGAGGCCAGCGCGGCGCAGAAGCAGGCCCGCATCGACTCGGGTGCCGACGTGATCGTCGGTGTCAACAAATACAAGCTGGCCAAGGAAGACCCGGTCGAGATCCTGGAGGTGGACAACGTCAAGGTCCGCGACGCCCAGATCGAGCGCCTGCGCCAGGTCAAGGCCACGCGCGACACGGCGGCCGTCCAGGCCGCGCTGCAGGCGCTGACCGACTGCGCCCGGAGCGGCCAAGGCAATCTGCTGGCGCTTTCGGTCGAGGCCATCCGCCTGCGCGCCACGGTGGGCGAGGTGTCCGACGCACTTGAAGCCGTCTTTGGCCGCCACCGTGCCGACACGCATAAAGTCAGTGGCGTGTACGCCGCCGCCTACGATTCCGCCGAGGGCTGGGCCCAGCTCCAGCAAGAGATCCGCGCCTTTGGCGAGGCCCAGGGCCGCCGCCCGCGCGTCATGATCGCCAAGCTCGGCCAGGACGGCCACGACCGTGGCGCCAAGGTCGTCGCCACCGCCTTTGCCGATCTCGGCTTCGACGTCGACATCGGCCCGCTCTTCCAAACCCCCGAAGAAGCCGCCCGCCAGGCCATCGAGAACGACGTGCACGCCATCGGCGTCTCCACCCTCGCCGCCGGCCACAAGACCTTGGTGCCGGCCATCGTTGCCGAGCTCAAGAAGCAAGGCGCCGACGACATCATCGTCTTCGTTGGCGGCGTCATCCCGCAGCAGGACTACGACTTCCTCTACGCCGCAGGCGTCAAGGGCATCTATGGTCCTGGCACGCCCATCCCCGTCAGCGCCAAGAGCGTGCTGGAAGCCATCAAGGCCCAGGTGGGCGCCTGATGCTGCAGACGCAGCCGGTGATCGAGTCCGACTTCGAAGCCATGCTGGCCCTCCGCATCGAAGCCCTGCGCGAAAGCCTGGAGCGCCTCGGGCGCTTCAATCCCGACGTGGCGCGGGCGCGGCTGCGTGCGCAGTTCCGGCCCGAGTGGATGCTGCATCTGGTGCAGGGCGCCGAGCGTGTGGGCTACTTCACCGTCGAGCCCCAGGCCGACGCGCTGCACCTGCACCATCTCTATCTGCGGCCCGCCGCACAAGGGCAGGGCATCGGCAGCTGGGTGATCGAGCAGGTCAAGGCGCGTGCGCGCCAGGCCCAGTTGCCCATCACCCTGGGCGCCCTGCGCGAGAGCCGGGCCAACGACTTCTACCGCCGACACGGTTTTGAACTCGTCGAGGTGCGGGACTTCGACAACCAGTACCGCTGGCTGCCAGAACGGCTCGCAGCAGGGGCGGCCGCATGAACCTCGTAGGACTCGCGCAAGGCGTGCTGGCCGGCGAGCGCCGCTCGCTCGCCAAGGCCATCACCCTCGTCGAATCGAGCCGGCCCGAGCACCGCGAGCAGGCCGACGCGCTGCTGACCGAGCTGCTGCCCCACACCGGGCGCAGCCTGCGCTTGGGGCTGTCGGGCGTGCCGGGCGTGGGCAAGAGCAGCTTCATCGAGGCGCTGGGCATGCGCTTGCTGGCGCGCGGGCACAAGGTGGCCGTGCTGGCCATCGACCCTTCAAGCGCCGTCTCGGGCGGCGCCATCCTCGGCGACAAGACGCGCATGGAGCGGCTCTCGATGGACGAGCGCGCCTTCATCCGCCCCAGCCCCAGTGGCGGCACCCTGGGCGGCGTGGCCGACCACACGCGTGAGGCCTTGTTGCTGTGCGAGGCGGCGGGTTTTGACATCGTCATCGTCGAGACCGTGGGCGTGGGCCAGAGCGAAACCGCCGTGGCCAGCATGACCGACTGCTACCTGCTGCTGCAACTGCCCAATGCCGGCGACGACCTGCAGGCCATCAAGCGCGGCGTGATGGAGCTGGCCCATCTCGTCGTCGTCAACAAGGCCGACATCGATGCGGCCGCCGCCACCCGCGCGCAGGCCCAGCTCACCTCATCGCTGCGCCTGATGGGCATGAGCCACCACGACTCCGAGGCCTGGCAGCCGCAGGCCCTGCGCTGCAGCAGCCTCAGCGGCGAAGGGCTGGACGAGGTCTGGCAGGCAGTGCGCGACTTTGAAGCCCAGCAGCGCCGCAGCGGCCACTTCGAGGCCCGCCGCCGCCAGCAGGCCGAGCGCTGGATGTGGGAGCGCATCGAGCAGGGCCTGCGCCAGCGCTTTGCTCGGCACCCTGCCGTGCAGGCCGCGCTGCCACTGCTGTCAAGCGACGTGCTGGCCGGCCGCGTGGCGGCCTCCACCGCCGCGCGGCGCCTCATCCAATTGCTGGACACCCCCGCATGATCCTCAGCCTCAATCACATCAACCTGCGCGCGCCCAAGCCGCTGCTGGACGTGCTGCGCGACTTCTACCGCGACGTGCTGGGCCTGCAGCCAGGCCCGCGCCCGCCGTTCGACACCCCGGGCTACTGGCTCTATGCGGGTGGCCAGCCCGTGCTGCACCTGGCCGAGCAGCGCGCGGACGAGACGCCCCGCGTGCCTGCCACGGCGCCCGGCGTGTTCGACCACACGGCGTTCACCGCCAGCGACCCCGATGCCACGGCCGCCGTGCTGCGTCAGCACGGTGTGTCCTTCGAGGTCAGCCTCTCCGAGCTGACGCGGCAGCACCAGTTCTTCTTTGCTGACCCGGCCGGCAACCTGATCGAACTCAACTTTCCTATCGAGAGTCAGTCCCATGCATGACATCCAACGTGAACTCGATGCCAAGCGCAATCGCGCCCGGCAAGGCGGCGGCGAGAAGCGCATCGCTGCGCAGCACGCCAAGGGCAAGCTCACCGCGCGCGAGCGCCTGGAGCTGCTGTTTGACGAGGGCAGCTTCGAAGAGTGGGACATGTTCGTCGAACACCGCTGCACCGACTTCGGCATGGAAGCCAACAAGATCCCCGGCGACGGTGTCGTCATCGGCTACGGGATGATCAATGGCCGCCTGGCCTTTGCCTTCAGCCAGGACTTCACGGTCTTCGGCGGCGCGCTGTCGGAGGCCCATGCCGAGAAGATCTGCAAGGTGATGGACCAGGCCATGAAGGTTGGCGCCCCGGTCATCGGGCTCAACGACTCGGGCGGCGCGCGCATCCAGGAAGGCGTGGCCTCCCTGGGTGGCTATGCCGAGGTCTTCCAGCGCAATGTGATGGCCAGCGGCGTGATCCCGCAGATCAGCCTCATCATGGGTCCGTGTGCCGGCGGCGCCGTCTACTCGCCCGCCATGACGGACTTCATCTTCATGGTGCGTGACAGCTCCTACATGTTCGTCACCGGCCCCGAGGTCGTGAAGACCGTGACCCACGAGGAAGTGACCGCCGAAGAGCTGGGCGGCGCCACCACCCACAACACCAAGAGCGGCGTGGCTGACCTCTCGTTCGAGAACGACGTCGAGGCGCTGATGATGCTGCGCCGTTTCTTCAACTACCTGCCGCTGTCCAACCGCGAGAAGGCCCCGTGCCGCCCCAGCGGTGACCCGGCCGCGCGGCTCGACCACTCGCTCGACACCCTGGTCCCCGACAACCCCAACAAGCCCTATGACATCAAGGAGCTGATCACCAAGGTGGTCGACGACGGCGACTTCTTCGAGCTGCAGCCCGACTACGCCAAGAACATCGTCATCGGCTTTGCGCGCATGGAAGGGCAGTCGGTCGGCATCGTCGCCAACCAGCCCCTCGTCCTGGCCGGCTGCCTGGACATCAAGAGCTCCATCAAGGCCGCGCGCTTCGTGCGCTTTTGCGACGCCTTCCACATCCCCGTCATCACCTTCGTGGACGTGCCCGGCTTCATGCCCGGCACCAGCCAGGAGTACGGCGGCATCATCAAGCACGGCGCCAAGCTGCTCTACGCCTACGCCGAGGCCACGGTCCCGAAGATCACCGTCATCACCCGCAAGGCCTATGGCGGCGCCTATGACGTGATGGCCTCCAAGCACCTGCGCGGCGACGTCAACTTCGCCTGGCCCAATGCCGAGATCGCCGTGATGGGCGCCAAGGGCGCGGTGGAGATCATCTTCCGCGAGGACAAGGGCGACCCCGAGAAGCTCGCCGCCAAGGAGGCTGAATACAAGGCCCGCTTCGCCAACCCCTTCGTCGCGGCCGAGCGCGGCTTCATCGACGACGTCATCCAGCCGCACGAGACGCGCAGGCGCATCTGCCGCTCGCTGGTGATGCTCAAGGACAAGAAGCTCGACAACCCGTGGCGCAAGCACGGGAACATCCCGCTCTAGACGCCATGGCCAAGGCAACCTGCGCCGCCGACGCGAAGCGGCTGACCGACATCCCCAACATCGGCACCGCCATCGCGGCCGATCTGGTGGGGCTGGGCATCACCACCCCAGCCGATGTGAAGCGCATGGACCCCATCGGCACCTACAACCGCCTGCGCGACCCCATGGGCCACCGCCACGACCCCTGCGTGCTCGACACCTTCATGGCGGCGCATGACTTCATGAACGGCGGGCCAGCCCGGCCCTGGTGGCACTTCACCGCGCAACGCAAGCAGTTGCTCGGGACATCGAACTAAGACACTGAGAGAGGCGACGTATGTTCAAGAAAATCCTCATCGCCAACCGGGGTGTTCGCGCCATTGGCGCGGTCGCTTCAGCGACAAATGGCCTGCGGCCCGGCGTAGCCGGGCAGGCGGGCGAGTTCACCCCGGGAGACCAGCATGTTTAAGAAGATCCTGATCGCCAACCGGGGTGAAATCGCCTGCCGGGTCATTGCGACGGCCCGCAAGATGGGCATCAAAACCGTGGCCGTCTACTCCGAGGCCGACAAGGACGCCCGCCACGTTGAGCTGGCCGACGAGGCCGTGCTCCTCGGCCCCGCGCCCAGCCGCGAGAGCTACCTGGTGGCCGACAAGATCATTGCCGCCTGCAAGCAGACCGGCGCGCAGGCCCTGCACCCAGGCTACGGCTTCCTGTCCGAGAACGAAGACTTTGCGCGCCGCTGCGAGGAAGAGGGCATCGTCTTCATCGGCCCCAAGCACTACAGCATCGCGGCCATGGGCGACAAGATCGCCTCCAAGAAGCTGGCCAATGAAGCCAAGGTCAACACCATCCCCGGCTACAACGACGCCATCGCCAGCCCGGAGCAGGCGGTCGACATCGCCAAGGGCATCGGCTACCCGGTGATGATCAAGGCCAGCGCCGGCGGCGGCGGCAAGGGCCTGCGCGTGGCCTTCAATGACAAGGAAGCCTTCGAGGGCTTCAGCTCCTGCCGCAACGAGGCACGCAACAGCTTCGGCGACGACCGCGTCTTCATCGAGAAGTTCGTCGAGGAGCCGCGCCACATCGAGATCCAGGTGCTGGGCGATAGCCACGGCAATGTCGTCTACCTGCACGAGCGCGAGTGCTCCATCCAGCGCCGCCACCAGAAGGTGATCGAGGAGGCGCCATCGCCCTTCATCAGCGACGCCACCCGCAAGGCCATGGGCGAGCAGGCCGTGCAGTTGGCCAAGGCCGTCAAGTACCAGAGCGCCGGCACGGTGGAGTTCGTCGTCGGCAAGGACGAGAGCTTCTACTTCCTGGAGATGAACACCCGGCTGCAGGTGGAGCACCCGGTGACCGAGTGCATCACCGGGCTCGACCTGGTCGAGCAGATGATCCGCGTCGCGGCGGGCGAGAAGCTGGGCTTTGCACAGTCTGACATCCCGCGCAACGGCTGGGCCATCGAGTGCCGGATCAACGCGGAAGACCCCTTCCGCAACTTCCTGCCCTCCACCGGCCGCTTGGTGCGCTACCAGCCGCCCGAGGCCAACCTCGTCCAGGGCCGCGAGACCCTGCAGGGCGAGGCCTACACGGGCAGCAACTTCGGCGGCGTGCGTGTCGACACCGGCGTCTACGAGGGCGGCGAGATCCCGATGTTCTACGACTCGATGATTGCCAAGCTCATCGTGCACGGGCGCGACCGCGCGGACGCCATCGCCAAGATGCGCGAGGCGCTCAATGGATTCGTGATCCGGGGCGTCTCCAGCAACATTCCCTTCCAGGCTGCGCTGCTCGGCCACCCCGACTTTGCGGCTGGCAAGTTCAACACCGGCTTCATTGCCCAGCACTATGCGGCCGGCTTCCGCGCCGAGCATGTGCCGCATGACGACCCGCGCTTCCTCGTCGCGCTGGCCGGCTTCATCCGCCGCAAGGCGCGCGAGCGCGAGGCCGGCATCAGCGGCCAGTTGCCCGGGCACGAGGTGCGTGTCGAGCACGACTACGTGGCGGTGGTCAACCTCGGCGGCGGCAACAGCGCACGCTATGCGGTGCATGTGTCCGAGTACGCGGGGCAGACGGGCCAGGCCACCGTCAAGGTCGATGGCGCCGAGTACCGCATCACCTGCCTCTCGCGCCTCAACGATGTGCGCCTGACCGGCACCGTGGACGCCGGCAAGGGCCCGCAGCCCTTCACCGCCCAGGCCGAGCGCGGCACCGGCAAGAACCCGCTGGCCTACCGCATCCAGCACGGCGGCCTCGGGATGGAGGTCACCGTCCTCAGCCCCCGCGCCGCCGAGCTGCAGACCCTGATGCCCTACAAGGCGCCGCCTGATACGTCGAAGCTGCTGCTCTCGCCCATGCCGGGCCTGCTGGTGCACCTGGCGGCCGCCCCGGGCCAAACCGTCCAGGCCGGCGAGCGGCTTGCGGTGATCGAGGCCATGAAGATGGAAAACATCCTCACCGCGCCGCAGGACGTGCAGGTCGCCGAGGTGATGGCCAAGCCGGGCGAGAGCCTGGCAGTGGACCAGCCCATCCTTCGCTTTGCCTGAGCCGTCGGTCGCCATCGTCGGCTCCGGCGTGGCCGGGGCGGCGGCCGCGATCCGGCTGGCCGAGCTGGGCGTGCCAGTCGATCTGTATGAGGCCGTGCCCGAGCCCCAGCCGATCGGCGCCGGCTTGCTGCTGCAGCCCACGGGCCAGCAGGTGCTGCAGGCCATGGGTCTTCTCGACGGTGCTTTGGCTCTGGGCCAGCGGCTGGGGCGCCTTTATGGCGACACGCCCCAGGGCCGGACGGTGCTGGACATGAGCTACGAACGGCTGGATGCCAGCTACTTCGGGCTGGGCATCCAGCGCGGCGCGCTGATGGGCTTGCTGTGGCAACGCTTGCAGCAACTGGGCGTGCCTTGGCATCGTGGTGCGGCGGTGGATGGCTTTGAGCAGGACGACGCTGGCGTCACCCTGCGCTTTGCCCGGCCCCGGCCTGTGCCGGCCCGCCATGCGGCTTTGATCCTCGCCAACGGCAGCTTCTCGCGCCTGCGCTCAGGCATGAAAGTGCGGCAGCACGCCCGCACCTTCCCCTGGGGCGCCGTCTGGACGGTGCTGCCCGTGCCACCCGGCTTTGAGCTGAACGAACTGCGCCAACGCTTCCGTGCCGCCCGCCAGATGCTGGGCTTGATGCCCGTGGGCTGCGCACAGCCGCAGGGTGAGTGGGGCATCAACCTCTTCTGGAGCCTGCCGCTCACCGAGCTGAGCCACTGGCGCGACACGCCCGGCCTGGATGGCCTGAAGCGCCAAATGGCCGAACTCTTCCCCGCCGCTGCCCCGGTCGTCGATGGCCTGCACGACGCCAGCCAACTGCGCGAGGCCCGCTACGCCGATGTCTGGATGGAGTGCTGGCACGACGGCCGCGTGCTTGCCATCGGCGACTGCGCCCACGGCATGAGCCCGCAGCTGGGGCAGGGCGCCAACCTCGCCCTCATCGATGCCCACGTGCTGGCCCAGCAAGCGCAGACCGGCGCGGACTGGCCCACCGTCTTTGCCCGCTACACCCACCACCGCAGCGCCCACCTGCGCTTCTACAGCCAAGCCAGCCGCGGCCTCACGCCCATGTTCCAGTCTGACGCCGTGGTGGCCCCCTGGCTGCGCGACCAGTTCTTTGGCTGGGGCGGGCGTCTCCCCTTCATCCACAAGCAATCCATTGCGACACTCGCCGGCACCAAGACGGGCTGGCTCTTTGGGCGCCTCAAGCTATGAAACCTCCCTACCGCATCCTCGGCCTCCAGCAAATCGCCATCGGCGGCCCCGACAAGCAGGCGCTGCGCAAGCTGTGGGTCGATGTGCTCGGCCTGCGCGTGGCCAGTACGTTTGTCTCCGAGCGCGAGAACGTGGACGAGGACATCTGCGAGCTGGGGCAGGGCGCCCACCGGGTGGAGGTGGACCTGATGCAGCCGCTGGACCCGGACAAGAAGCCGGCCGTGCACACCACCCCGCTCAACCATGTGGGCCTGTGGGTGGACGACCTGCCGGCCGCCGTGGCGGCCATGACGGCGCAGGGCGTGCGCTTTGCGCCGGGCGGCATCCGCAAGGGCGCGGCGGGGCACGACATCTGTTTCATCCACCCCAAGGCGAATGACGAGTTCCCGATTGGCGGGGAGGGCGTGCTGATCGAGCTGGTGCAGGCGCCGGCTGAGGTGATTGCGGCGTTGGGCGGGGGCGCGTGAGTTTGGGCATGAGCTTGCGCTGCGCCTTGGCTGCCACGCTGCTGGGGCTGGCGGCCTCGGCCGCCCAGGCCTGGAGCCAGCATGCGGCCATGGCGTATCGGGCCTTCGAGGTGATGCCCGAGGTGGCGCGCGCCGCACCGGTTGTGGCCGAGCCCTTGGAGGCCTTTCTGCGCTCGCAGCCGGCGGCCATTGCGCAAACAGTCGAGGCGCAGGAGGCTTGGGCCCGTAGCCACCTGAAGCACTACCCGGCGCGGCCGGACGCGTTGCGTTGGCAGCCGACCCGTGGGCAAACGGATGCCGACCTGCGCAAGGGCTTCCTCGCGGCGTTGCGGCTGTCGCCCCAGAGCCGCTTTGCGCTCTTTGTTCAGCTGGACCCCTGGGCGGCGGCGCCAGCCGAGCCTCTGCTGAACTGGGCCGAGGTGGCCAGCGCGCCGCCCTCTGCGGGCGCGGTGCATCGGCTGCGGGCGCTGCGCCAGGGCGAGCCGGTGCCTGCGCTGGCCGTGCTGGCCTCGGCCAGCGACGAGCCGGACTACGGCCTTGACCTCCAGCTCTTTGACGACAACCCCGGCAGCCCGGCCGGCTATGGCTTTGGCAAGCAGCCCTTCGGCAACCCGGCTGTGGCCATTGGCTCGCAGGCGCCGTTCCACATGGGTTTCTTCCACCAGGGCAGGGTGTTCAACACCCTGGCGCCGAGCTTGACGCGCAGCCTCGTTGAGCTGCGCGTGGCGCAGTTCAGCGCGCTGGCGCGGCTGGCGTTTGGCACTGGGCATGGGTACTGGGGTTGGCGTTTTGCCGGCCTTGCCGCGCACTATGTGCAAGACCTGACCCAGCCCTATCACGCCAGCGCGGCCCCGGGCGAGAGCCTGCCCGGCATGCTCTGGGCCAACACGGCGGCGGCCCTGGGCATGCCGGCCGCCAAGCAGGCGCTGGTGATCCTGCAAGGCAACCGTCACTTCGCGCTGGAGCAACTGCAGGCGCGCTGGATCCTGGACAACGCCGAGCGGCGGCGCGAGTCCGAGGCCGAGCGTGCGCTGCATGACACGAGCCTCGACGCGCGCTATCCCGCTTGGACGGCCCTCGCTCCCCGCGAGGTCGTGGCTGCCGAGGCCTACGCGGCCGGACCGCAGACCGACGCCGCCGTGGTGACGGGCCTGCCTGCCCGCTATGTGAATGACCCTGGCTACGACTTCGCCGCCTCCGGCGCGCAGATGGAGCTGGGCCCTGAGCTGGCCGAGCACCTGGCCGCCCAGCGCCGGGCGCTGCAAACCATGGTCAGCCGCCTGCTGGGGCACTTTGGCGCGCACAGCCGCAACCTGGTCCGGGCTCTGAGGGCGGCGCCCGAGCGCTGAGACGCCGCTCACCCCCGCGAGCCGGTGGTTTTGGGCTTGAAAGCCCTTGCAGCTTCGTCACGGTCGAAGCCTCAATCAGTAATTGGTGCAGAATTGCGAGTTCCGCGAAGACTTATTCTTGCTGGAGACCCGCCATGCGCCACGACCTCACCACGCTCAACCTCGTGCTCGCCATCGAGCAGACGCGCTCGATCACGCGCGGCGCTGCCCAGGAGCATCTGGCCCTGGCGGCGGCGAGCAAGCGCCTGTCTGACCTTGAGAGCCGCCTCGGCGTGCAGCTCTTCGAGCGCCGTGCCCGTGGCGTCGAGCCCACCGAGGCCGGCCGCGCACTGGTGCGCCACATCCGCTCGCTGCATGCCTCGCTGTATGCACTCGAGACCGAGGTCATGGAGTTCTCGCGCGGCATCAAGGGCCATCTGCGCATCGCGGCCAACACCAGTGCCATTGCAGAGTGCCTGCCGCCGCATCTGGTGAGCTTCTCGCAGGCGCACTCGCAGATTCGCATCAGCCTTGAAGACCTGACCAGTGCCGAGGTGCAGGCGGCGGTGGCCGAAGGCCGCGCCGATGTGGGCGTGTTCACCGCGCCGCTGCTGGACAACCGGCTGCAGACCTGGATCTTTGCGCGCGGCCGCCTCTCGGCCCTGGTGCCCCTGCGCCACCCGCTGGCCAGCCGCGACACCGTGACTTACGACGACCTGCTGACCTATGACCTGATCGGCCTGCATGCCGGCGCAGCGGCCCAGGAGCTGCTGCGTGAGCAGGCCGCCGCGCGCGGCAAGACGCTCAACGCACGCCTGCAGGTGCGTGGCTTTGATGGCATTGCGCAACTGGTCGAGGCCGGCATGGGCGTGGCCGTGTTGCCGCAGGAGCCTGCTGAGCGCTTCACCCGCGTCTTCGGCGTGCGCTGCATCCGCCTTGAAGAACCTTGGGCGGAGCGCGACTATTACCTGGGTGTGCTGCGTCAGCAGCGCCTGCCCACCGTCGTCCAACGCTTTGTGGACACCCTGATTCCTCGTGAGAAGCAATGAGTACCAGCTCTCGAACCCTTTACGACAAGCTCTGGGACGAACACGTCGTTCGCACCGAGCCCGATGGCACGGCCATCCTCTACATTGACCGCCACCTGGTGCACGAAGTGACCAGCCCCCAGGCCTTTGAAGGCCTGGACCTGGCGGCGCGCAAGGTCTGGCGCCTCTCGGCCAACCTGGCCGTGAGCGACCACAACGTCCCCACGACGGACCGCCGCGAAGGCATTGCCGACCCGGTCTCGCGCCTGCAGGTGGACACGCTGGACGCCAACTGCGACCGCTTCGGCATCACGCAGTTCAAGATGAGCGACCGCCGCCAAGGCATCGTCCACGTGATCGGCCCCGAGCAAGGCGCCACGCTGCCCGGCATGACCGTGGTCTGCGGTGACAGCCACACCTCGACGCACGGCGCCTTTGGCGCGCTGGCGCATGGCATCGGCACCAGCGAAGTCGAGCACGTGCTCGCCACGCAGACCCTGCTGGCCAAGAAGGCCAAGAACATGCTGATCAAGGTTGAGGGTCAGGTCGCCCGCGGCGTGACGGCCAAGGACATCGTGCTGGCCATCATCGGCAAGATTGGCACGGCAGGCGGCACCGGCTACACCATCGAGTTCGCCGGCTCGGCCATCCGCAGCCTCACCATGGAAGGCCGCATGACGGTCTGCAACATGGCCATCGAAGCCGGCGCCCGCGCGGGCCTGGTGGCTGTGGACGACACGACCATCAACTACGTCAAGGGCCGTCCCTTCACACCCTCGGGCGTGGAGTGGGACCAAGCCGTGGCCTACTGGCGCAGCCTGCACTCAGACGCTGGCGCGCACTTCGACAAGGTGGTCGAACTCGACGCCGCGCAGATCCTGCCGCAGGTCACCTGGGGCACCTCGCCCGAGATGGTGCTGTCCGTGGCCGACCGCGTGCCCGACCCCGACAAGGAAAAGGACGCCGTCAAGCGTGGAGCCATCGAGCGCGCGCTGACCTATATGGCCCTGGAGCCCAACAAGGCCATCAGCGACATCCACGTCGACAAGGTCTTCATCGGCTCCTGCACCAACAGCCGTATCGAAGACATGCGCGAGGCTGCTGCGGTGGTCAAGCGCGTGGGTGGCCGCATCGCCAAGAACATCAAGCTGGCCCTGGTCGTGCCGGGTTCGGGCCTCGTCAAGGCGCAGGCCGAGGCCGAAGGCCTGGACCAGGTCTTCAAGGCGGCTGGCTTCGAGTGGCGAGAGCCCGGTTGCTCGATGTGCCTGGCCATGAACGCCGACCGCCTGGAGCCCGGCGAGCGCTGCGCCTCGACCAGCAATCGCAATTTCGAAGGCCGCCAGGGTGCCGGTGGCCGCACCCACCTCGTCAGCCCCGCCATGGCCGCAGCGGCCGCCATGGCCGGTCATTTCGTTGATGTTCGGAGCCTGAGCTGATGGACAAGTTTGTCGTTCACCAGGGCCTCGTCGCCCCGATGGATCGTGAGAACGTCGATACCGACGCGATCATCCCCAAGCAATTCCTCAAGTCGATCAAGCGCACGGGCTTTGGCCCCAACCTGTTCGACGAATGGCGCTACCTGGACCACGGCGAGCCCGGCCAGGACCCCGCCAGCCGCAAGCCCAACCCGGACTTCGTGCTCAACCAGCCGCGCTACACAGGCGCCAGCGTCCTGCTGGCCCGCAACAACTTCGGCTGCGGCTCCAGCCGCGAGCACGCGCCCTGGGCGCTGCAGCAGTACGGCTTCCGCGCGCTGATCGCGCCGAGCTTTGCCGACATCTTTTTCAACAACTGCTTCAAGAACGGCGTGCTGCCCATCGTCCAGCCCGAGGCCGTCGTGGCGCGCCTGTTTGACGAAGTGGCGGCCTTCCCTGGCTACCAGCTGACCATCGACCTGCCGCGCCAGGTCATCGTCAAGCCCGACGGCAGCGAGCTGCCCTTCGACGTCGAGCCCTTCCGCAAGGACTGCCTGGTTGGCGGGCTCGACGACATCGGCCTGACCCTGCGGCACGCCGACACCATCCGCAGCTTTGAAGCCGCGCGCATCGCCGCCAAGCCGTGGCTGAATCACCGGATCGTCTGACGGCGATGCAATGGCTCGCGCAGCGCCTGGAACTCGGGCGCAGCGGCTCCACGCCCAATCTGCTGGCGATGGAGGGCCTGCGCGGCCTGGCGGTGTTCTTGGTCTTCCTGGTGCACTGCATGACCTTGACGATGCCCTGGTGGGCGGACCATGCCGGCTTGTCGGCCCTGGCGTCCGAGCTGCATGCGCTGGGCAATGTCGGGGTTGACCTGTTCTTCGTGCTCAGCGGCTTCCTGATCTACGGCGCCTTGATCAACAAGGCGCAGCCCTTTGGCCGCTACTTCGGCCGCCGCGTGCGCCGCATCTACCCGGTCTTTCTGGTGATGCTGGCGCTGTATCTGGCCTTGTCGGTGCTGTTCCCGTCCGAGAGCAAGCTGCCGGCAGGCGCGGGTGCGGCGGCGCTCTATGTGCTGCAGAACCTGCTGCTGCTGCCGGGCATGCTGCCCATTGCGCCCATCATCACGGTGGCCTGGTCGCTGAGCTACGAGTTCTTCTTCTATCTGGTTGTCCCGGTGCTGATCGCCGCCCTGGGCCTGCGCGGGCGCACTCCAGCGTTCAGGATCTGGGCCCTGGTTGTGCTTGGGCTGGCTGGCGCGGCTTACCTGGCGGTGCAGGGCGGGCATGTGCGCTTGCTGATGTTCCTGGCCGGCATGCTGGTGTACGAGCTGCATCACGAGCGCGTCCGCCTGCCCGGCGCCGGAGCGCTTGGTGCGCTCGGGCTCTGCCTGGGGTTGGGGCTCGCCTTGCTGCCACTGGGTGGCCTCTTGAGCCAGACCCTGAAATACCTGGGCCTGGGCCTGGTCTTCGGGCTGCTGTGCCTTGATGCCTTTGCGCCCACCTGGCTGTCCCGCGCTTTGTCCTGGACGCCACTGCGCTGGCTGGGGAACATCTCCTACTCGTACTACCTGATGCACGGTCTGGCCTTGAAGTTTGCCGTGCTGGTGCTGGGCAAGGTCCTGCCGCTGTCAGCCGGCGGTGTGGGCCTCTTTCTGGTCTTGCCCTGCCTGCTGTTTGTGGCGACCTTGCCGGCCTCGCTGATCCTGTTCCTGGCTGTCGAGCGCCCCTTCTCATTGGCACCCAAGGCGGCCTGAGCGCCGCCACCCCGAATCAACGAACTACTGAAGAGGTACTGGATTGAAGATCGCAGTTTTGCCGGGCGATGGCATCGGCATCGAAATCATCACCGAGGCCGTCAAGGTCCTCAATGTGCTGGACCTGCCGCTGGAGCTGGAGTGGGCTGATGTTGGCGGCAAGGCCTATGACAACCATGGCCACCCGCTGCCCGAGGCGACGCTGAACCTCGCCAAGGCGGCCGATGCGGTGCTCTTCGGCGCCGTGGGCGACTGGAAGTACGACAAGCTCGAGCGCCAATTCCGCCCAGAGCAGGCCATCCTCGGCCTGCGCAAGGGGCTGGGCCTCTTCGCCAACTTCCGCCCGGCGCTCTGCTACCCCGAGCTGACCCACGCCTCCAGCCTCAAGCCCGAACTGGTCGCGGGGCTCGACATCCTCATCATCCGGGAGCTGACCGGCGACATCTACTTCGGCCAGCCCCGTGGCCGCCGCACGGCTGTCGATGGTCACTTCCCCGGCAGCGAGGAAGCCTTCGACACCATGCGCTACTCGCGCCCCGAGATCGAGCGCATTGCCCACGTCGCCTTCCAGGCGGCCATGAAGCGCGGCAAGAAGCTCACCAGCGTCGACAAGGCCAATGTGCTGGAGACCTCGCAACTCTGGAAGGACGTGATGACCGAGATCCACGCCCAGTACCCTGAGGTGGCGCTCGATCACATGTACGTCGACAACGCAGCCATGCAGCTCGTCAAGGCGCCCAAGAAGCTCGACGTCGTCGTGACCGGCAATATGTTCGGCGACATCCTGTCCGACGAAGCCGCGATGCTGACCGGCTCGATCGGCATGCTGCCCTCGGCCTCGCTCGACAAGAACAACAAGGGCCTCTACGAGCCCAGCCATGGCAGCGCCCCCGACATTGCGGGGAAGGGCATTGCCAATCCGCTGGCTACAATCTTGTCTGCCGCCATGATGCTCAAGTTCTCCCTCCAGCAACCTGACGCCGCCGCCCGTATCGAGGCTGCGGTGCAATCGGTGCTGGCGCAGGGGCTGCGCACGGCCGACATCTGGAGTGAAGGCACCACGAAGGTCTCGACCCGCGAAATGGGCGACGCCGTGGCCACGGCCATCACCACCATTAAAACCATCAAGAGCTAACCGCTCCGTCTCGTCTCGCCCCCTCCAGACCCGGCGAACGAGCCGGGGCCCAAAGTGAGCGGGTTTGGTGAACGATGTACGACGAAAGGAAATGACGATGACGACCCTGGTTGGCCTGGTTGGCTGGCGTGGCATGGTGGGCTCTGTGCTCATGGACCGCATGACCGCCGAGCGCGATTTCGACCTGATCGAGCCCCTGTTCTTCTCGACCTCCAATGCCGGTGGCGCCGCCCCCGCGCAAGCCAAGAACGAGAAGACCCTGCAAAACGCCTATGACATCGAGCAGCTCAAGCGCTGCGCGATCATCATCACGGCGCAAGGCGGCGACTACACGACCGAAGTCTTCCCCAAGCTGCGCGCTGCGGGCTGGAACGGGCACTGGATCGACGCGGCCTCCACGCTGCGCATGAAGGACGACGCGGTCATCATCCTCGACCCCGTCAACCGCCCGGTCATCGACAAGGCCCTGGCAGCCGGTGGCAACAACTGGGTCGGTGGCAACTGCACGGTCTCCTGCATGCTGATGGGCGTGGGCGCGCTGTACAAGGCCGGCCTCGTGGAGTGGATGTCCACACAGACCTACCAGGCAGCCTCAGGCGGCGGCGCGCAGCACATGCGTGAACTGCTGACCCAGTACGGCACCCTCAATGCCGAGGTCAAGTCCCTGCTGGATGACCCCAAGAGCGCCATCCTCGAGATCGACCGCAAAGTCATCGCCAAGCAGCGTTCGCTGACCGAGGCCGAGACGGCCAACTTCGGCGTGCCCCTGGGTGGCTCGCTGATCCCCTGGATCGACAAGGACCTGGGCAACGGCCAAAGCCGCGAAGAGTGGAAGGGCATGGCCGAGACCAACAAGATCCTCGGCTCGGCAGACATCCCGGTCGATGGCTTCTGCGTGCGCGTCGGCGCCATGCGCTGCCACAGCCAGGCCCTGACCTTCAAGCTCAAGAAGGACGTGCCCGTGGCCGAGATCGAGGCCATGATCGCCGCCGACAACGAGTGGGTGAAGGTTGTGCCCAACACGCGCGAGGCCACCATCCGTGACCTGACGCCCGTGGCCGTCACCGGCACCATGACCATCCCGGTCGGCCGCATCCGCAAGCTGGCGATGGGCCCCGAGTACGTGGGCGCCTTCACCATCGGCGACCAACTGCTGTGGGGCGCCGCCGAGCCGCTGCGCCGCATGCTGCGCATCCTGCTCGAGCGCTGATCGGGCGCCAATCCGGCGGGTAGGGCGTTGTTGCCGGCCGACGTCGGCTCGGCAACAACCCTGAGTTTCCACTTGAAACACTCGTGCAATTCAGGCACTACGTGAGCAATTCAGCGTATATGCTTGATGCTGTTGCAGTTTTAAAGCGAAACTCGACGCCCGCTTGAGCTACGGTCCAGCCGGGCACAGCCGAAAACAAGTCGAGGGAGGCGGAGCAGTGCTCCGCCTTGTTGCATTGGGGAAAGCCTTGAAAGTACATACCAGCGACGCTCCTTCCTCCTCCGGATTCGTGTTGCGCCAGGTTGCCTTGGCGGCATTGCTCGCGGTCAGCGTCGATGCGCATGCGCTGGGCCTGGGTCGCATGAGCGTGCAGTCCGCCCTGGGCGAGACCATGCGGGCCGAGATCGACATCACCAGCCTGTCGTCCGAGGAAGCGTCCACGCTGAAGGCGCGCATCGCGCCCGCTGACACCTTCCGCACCACCGGTGTTGAATTCAATCCGGTCCTGACCTCGACCCAGGTCAACGTCGTGCGCTTGGGCGGCAAGCCCGTGCTGCGCCTGACCAGCGACCGCGCCGTCCAAGAGCCCTTCGTGGACGTGATCCTGGAGCTGACGTGGTCGGGTGGCCGCCTGGTGCGCGAGTACACCCTGCTGTTTGATCCCCCAAGCCTGGCCAAGCCGGCTCCGGCGCCCGTCGCTGCGGCACCTGTGGCGGCCGAGCCCGTTGCCCCGCCGCCGCCAGCCGCGCCGGTGGCGCTGGCCCGTCCGCCCGTGGCTGCACCAGCATCGGCGCCTGTGGCTGCGCCAGCACCGCGTGCTGCGGCCCCTGCGCCAGCGCCGGCCCCGGTGGCCGCCGCGCCCGCCCCGGCGCCGTCGCCACGTCCGGCGTCGAGCGCCGGCTCCGAGTACACCGTCCAACCCGGCGACTCGCTGTCCAAGGTTGCTGCCAAGACCCAGGTGTCCGGCATCTCGCTGGACCAGATGCTTGTCGGTCTGTTCCGCCAGAACCCGTCAGCCTTCATCGAAAGCAACATGAACCGGCTGCGCGCCGGTGCCGTGCTGCAGGTGCCCGACAGCGAGACGCTGAATTCGCTGTCGCCGAGCGAAGCGCGCCAGGTCATCCTGGCCCAGAGCGCTGACTTCTCGGCCTATCGCCAGCGTTTGGCGAGCGTGGCGCCCCTGATCCCGGCCAGCGGCAATGAACGCCAGGCCAGCGGTCAGGTGCAGGCTGCGGTGGAAGACCGCAAGCCCGCAGCGGCGCCCAAGCCCGACAAGCTCATGCTGAGCAAGCCGTCCGGCCCCGGCTCGGCCCCGGCGGAGGCCACGGCCTCCAAGGCCACTGAGAAGAAGGACGTCGCCGCCCGCGTTGCCGAGCTGACGCGCAATGTCGAGGAGCTCAAGCAGCTCTCCGCCGCCGTCAAGCCCGCGCCGGGTGCGCAGCCTGGCCCAGCGGCTGCGCCCGCATCGTCGGCATTGCCAGCGGTCACAGCCCCGGTGGTGACCCCTGCCGCATCGGCCGCCCCGGTGGCCGCCAGCGCCGCCTCGCGTCCGGCCTCCCGCCCCGTGGCCCCGGCTGTGGCGCCGCCTCCGGTGCAGGAGTCGCCGAGCTTCCTGGACTCGCTGCTCGATAGCCCCTTCGTGCTGCCCGTGGTTGGCGTTTTGGTTGCCGTCCTCGGCGGCATCGGCCTCGTCCGCATGCGCTCGCGCCGGCCCTCGTTCTCGGCTGAAACCGGCTTCCACGAAAGCCGTCTGCAGCCTGATTCGTTCTTTGGTGGCACGGGCGGTCAGCGCGTGGACACCCGCGATGCCCAGCACAGCGGCCAGTCGTCGATGAGCTATTCGCTCAGCCAGCTCGACGCCATTGGTGACGTGGATCCGGTGGCCGAAGCCGACGTCTATCTGGCCTATGGCCGCGACCTGCAGGCCGAAGAAATCCTCAAGGAAGCGCTGCGCGCCAATCCTTCGCGCCTGGCCATCCGCCTCAAGCTGCTCGAGGTCTACGCCAAGCGGCGCGACACCAAGGGCTTCGAGCAACTGGCCATCCAGCTCTACGCTGAAACCAAGGGCACGGGCGAGGACTGGGCCAAGGCGCAGGAAATGGGCCGTGGCCTCGACCCCGAGAACCCGCTCTACCAGCCCGGCGGCGCACCGCTGCCGCTCGACGACGGCTCCAACATCCGCCCCGAGCCGATGAACGCGACCACGCTGCCACAGACGGCTCTGCCGCCCGTGCCCAAGAGCAGCTTCGCCGCGACCGACGCGCTGTCGCGCTCGGGTCCGGACACCGGCCCCGTCAGCGGCTTCGACCTCGGCCTCGACCTCGACCTCAGCGCACCCGAGCCAGTCTCCACGAGCGCCATGGCCTCCACCCAGGCGATGCCGGCTTCCGTCGAGCAGGCCCCGATGCCGATGGACCTTGACGTCTCTCGCCCTGGCGGCCGCGGCGTGCCGCCGGCACCTGACCTGGAGTTCGAGCCCAAGGCCAAGAGCATGGACATCGAGTTCGACCTGGGTACCGACACCCGGCCGGGCCAAGTCGATGAGGCAAGCCCCGACCACCTGGCCAATGCCATCGACGCCTTGGGCGACGACGACGGTGACCCGCTGGTGCGCCAACTGGAGCTGGCTGAAGAGTTCCGCCAGATCGGCGATACCGAAGGTGCGCGGGAAGTGCTGCAGGAACTGGTGCAGCAGGCCACGGGCTCCATCAAGACGCGTGCCATGGCCATGCTCGAAGAGCTGCGCTGATCGCGTCCAACCATCACAGGCGCTCGGCCCCGGTCGAGCGCCTTTTTCTTTGTCCTCATGCCTCGCATCGCACTCGGCGTTTGCTACCGCGGTTCCGTCTACCAGGGCTGGCAGAGCCAGCCCGGCGGCCGCACGGTGCAGGACGTGCTTGAAAAGGCGCTCCGCCAGTTTGCCGACCAGCCAGTGCGCACACTGTGCGCCGGGCGCACCGACACGGGCGTCCACGCGCTCAACCAGGTCGTGCACTTCGACATCGAGATCGAGCGCGAGCTGTTCTCCTGGGTGCGCGGCGTCAACCGCTACCTGCCGCCCGATGTCGCCGTTCAGTGGAGCCGTGTGGTGTCGTCCGATTTCCATGCCCGCAACAGCGCGCGGGCGCGGCGCTATGCCTACTTGCTGCTCGCATCACCCGTGCGCCCAGCCATCGAGTCCGGCCAAGCGGGCTGGGTCTTCCGGCACCTGGACGAAGCCGCGATGCGGGAGGCCGCCGGCCTGTTGATTGGTGAGCATGACTTCAGCTCCTTCCGTGCGGCCGAGTGCCAGGCGGCGAGCCCGGTCAAGCAACTGCGCGAGATCGCCATCCGCCGCCATGGCGCCTACTGGCGTTTCGAGTTCGAGGCCAACGCCTTCCTGCACCACATGGTGCGCAACCTGATGGGCTGCCTGCTGGCCGTTGGTACGGGCACGCGGCCGGCCGCCTGGGTGGCTGAGGTGTTGGCCGCCCGCAAGCGCGAGGCTGCGGCGCCCACGTTTGCGCCGGACGGGCTCTACTTCCTCGGGCCTCGCTACGATCAAGACCTGCAAATTCCCGAGCGCACTGCTGCTTTCGACTGGCTTCCTGGATGACCCACCGCACTCGCATCAAAGTTTGTGGCCTGCGCCGCGAGGCCGACGTGGCGGCCGCCGTTGAGGCCGGCGCCGACGCCATCGGCTTTGTGTTCTATGCCAAGAGCCCCCGCGCCATCACGCCGCCCGATGCGGCCCGCCTGGCGCGCGTGCTGCCGCCCTTTGTGATGCCGGTGGGGCTGTTCGTCAACGCCAGTGACGCCGAACTGGGCGCTGCGCTGGACGCTGTGCCGAACATGCTGATCCAGTTCCACGGCGATGAGACGGCGGCGCAGTGCGAGCGCGTGCAACGCCCGTACATCCGTGCCGCCCGCATGGCGCCGGGCTTTGACTTGCTAAACTTCGCAGCCTCTTTCACCAGCGCCCAGGCCATCCTGCTCGACGCCCATGTCGACGGCTATGGCGGCGGCGGCAAGGTCTTCGATTGGTCACTCGTTCCTCAAGGCGTTCGCTCTCCGCTCGTTTTGTCTGGTGGGTTGAGTGCAGCCAACGTTGCCGATGGCATTGCCCACGTCCGGCCTTGGGCCGTTGATGTGAGCTCCGGGGTCGAGTCCAGCAAGGGCGTCAAAGATCCCGGTCTGATTCACGAGTTCTGCCGCGCTGTTCGTCAGGCCGACGAACGCCTCGCCGCCGCAGGACTCGATCGCGAAAGACCCTGACCATGTTTGAGTACCAGCAGCCCGATGCCACCGGGCACTTCCGGGCCCCCAGCGGCCCGGTCTACGGCGGCAGCTTTGTCTCCGAGACCCTTGTCCATGCGCTTGACCAGCTCAAGGACGCCTACGCCCACTACCGCAACGACCCCGACTTCGTCGCCGAGTTCAAGAAAGAGCTGGCGCACTTTGTCGGTCGCCCCAGCCCGATCTATCACGCCGAACGATTGAGCCGCGAACTGGGCGGCGCCCAGATCTACCTAAAGCGTGAAGACCTCAACCACACCGGCGCCCACAAGATCAACAACGTGATCGGCCAGGCCCTGCTCGCCAAGCGCATGGGCAAGCCGCGCGTGATCGCCGAAACCGGTGCCGGGCAGCACGGCGTGGCCACGGCCACCATCTGTGCCCGCTACGGGCTGGAGTGCGTGGTCTACATGGGCTCGGAGGACGTCAAGCGCCAGTCGCCCAATGTCTACCGCATGGGCCTGCTGGGCGCGCGCGTGGTACCGGTCGAGTCCGGCAGCAAGACTCTGAAGGACGCCCTCAACGAGGCCATGCGCGACTGGGTCACCCACGTCGACAACACTTTCTACATCATCGGCACTGTGGCGGGCCCGCACCCCTATCCGATGATGGTGCGCGACTTCCAGCGCATCATTGGCGACGAATGCTTGGTGCAGATGCCCGAGATGGTGGGCCGCCAGCCCGACGCCGTCATCGCCTGCGTGGGCGGCGGCTCCAACGCCATCGGCATCTTCTACCCCTACATCCCGCACGAACAGGTGCGCCTGATCGGCGTCGAGGCCGCAGGGCAGGGCGTTGACTCCGGCAAGCACGCCGCCACGCTGTCGGCCGGCAGCCCCGGCGTGCTGCATGGCAACCGCACCTACCTGCTGCAGGATGCTGACGGCCAGATCATCGAGACGCATTCGATCTCCGCCGGGCTCGACTACCCCGGCGTTGGCCCCGAGCACGCCCACCTCAAGGACATCGGCCGTGCCGAGTACGTGGGTGCGACGGACGATGAAGCGCTGACCGCCTTCCACCGCCTGTGCCGCACCGAGGGCATCATCCCGGCGCTCGAATCGAGCCATGCCGTGGCCTACGCCATGAAGCTGGCCCCGACCTTGCCCAAGGACCAGATCCTGCTGGTCAACCTCTCGGGCCGGGGCGACAAGGACATCGGCACGGTGGCTGACCTCGGCAAGGCCGAGTTCTACTGCCGGCCCTCCTGCCGGGGCCAGACCGTGAAGGGAGGCCTGTGATGTCCCGCATCGAAGCCACCTTCAAGCAGTTGAACGGCCGCAAGGCCTTGATTCCCTTTGTCACCGCCGGGGACCCGCACCCCAGCGCAACCGTCGACCTGTTGCTCGCCATGGCCGAGGCCGGGGCCGACGTCATCGAGCTGGGCGTGCCCTTCTCGGATCCCATGGCCGACGGCCCGGTGATCCAGCGTGCCGGTGAGCGCGCGCTCAAGCACGGCATTGGCCTGCGCCAGGTGCTGGACTACGTGCGTGCCTTCCGTGCCCGCAATGCCACCACGCCGCTGGTCCTGATGGGCTACGCCAACCCGGTCGAGCGCTATGGGCAGGACGCCTTCGTGCGCGATGCCGCCGCTGCCGGCGTGGACGGTGTGCTGATCGTGGACTACCCGCCCGAGGAGTGCGAGGGCTTTGCCCAGGCGCTGCGCGGCGTGGGAATGGACGCGATCTTCCTGCTGGCCCCCACCTCCACCGAGGCGCGCATGGCCCAGGTGGGGCGCCTGGCCAGCGGCTACGTCTACTACGTGTCGCTGCGCGGCGTGACCGGTGCCGGCCACCTGGATACCGGGGCCGTGGCCGACATGGTGCCGCGCATCCGCCGGCACGTCAGCGTGCCCGTGGGCGTGGGCTTTGGCATCCGCGACGCTGCCACTGCCAAGGCCGTGGGCGCGGTGTCGGATGCGGTCGTGATCGGCTCCAAGTTGGTAGAACTCCTAGAGCGCCAGCCCGCCGATAATGTGGCCCGCACCGGCGCGGCCTTCATCGCCGAAATCCGCGCCGCGCTCGACACTCTCTGAGGAACGACACATGAGTTGGCTCGACAAACTCCTGCCCCCGAAGATCCAGCAAGGCGACCCGGCGGACCGCCGCAGCGTGCCCGAAGGCCTGTGGATCAAGTGCCCGAGCTGCGAGACGGTGCTCTACAAGACCGACCTGGAGCAGAACGTCAACGTCTGCCCCAAGTGCTCGCACCACCACCGCATTGGCGCGCGGGCGCGGCTCGATGCCTTCCTCGACGGGGAAGGGCGCTACGAGATCGGCCAGGAAGTGCTGCCCGTGGACGCGCTCAAGTTCAAGGACAGCAAGAAGTACCCCGACCGGCTCAAGGAAGCGCTGGAGTCCACCGGCGAGACCGACGCGCTGATCGTGATGGGCGGCGCGGTGATGAGCGTGCCGGTGGTCGTGGCCTGCTTCGAGTTCGACTTCATGGGCGGCTCCATGGGCTCCGTGGTGGGCGAGCGTTTTGTGCGTGGCGTCGAGACCGCCATCGAGCAAAAGACGCCCTTCATCTGCTTCACCGCCACCGGCGGCGCGCGGATGCAGGAAGGCCTGCTCAGCCTGATGCAGATGGCCAAGTCCAATGCCTCGCTCACGCGCCTGGCCAAGGCCAAGTTGCCCTATGTCAGCGTGCTGACCGACCCCACCATGGGCGGCGTGTCGGCCAGCTTCGCCTTCGTGGGTGACATCGTCATTGCCGAGCCCAAGGCCCTGATTGGCTTTGCCGGCCCGCGCGTGATCGAGAACACCGTGCGCGAGAAGCTGCCCGCAGGCTTCCAGCGTGCCGAGTTCCTGATGGAGAAGGGCGCCGTGGACATGATCGTGGACCGTCGCCAACTGCGCGAGACCATCGCACGTAGCCTCGCCATCCTCCAGCGCCAAAGCGCCGACGCTGTGGCTTGATCCTCGTTCCTACTTTCTCGGCCAGACCCCATCAAGGTCTGGCCGTTTTGTTTTCATGAACAGCCTCGACGAATGGCTGGCGCACTGCGAGCGCCTGCATCCCAAGACCATCGACATGACCCTGGATCGCGTGCGCGTGGTCAAGGAGCGCTTGGGGCTTGTGTTCGATGCGCCCGTCGTGGTGGTGGCGGGGACCAATGGCAAGGGTTCGACCTGCGCGATGCTGGAGTCCATCGCGCTCCACGCCGGGTACCGCGTCGGGCTTTACATCAAGCCGCACCTCGTCCACTTCGAAGAGCGTTGCCGCGTCGGTGGTGCACCGGTGGGCGCGGACAGCCTGCTGCCGCATTTCGAGGCTGTCGAGGCTGCTCGTCAAGGCGTCACGCTGACCTACTTCGAGTTCACCACCCTGGCCATCCTGCGACGCCTGCAGCATGAGCCGCTGGACCTGGTGATCCTTGAGGTGGGCCTGGGAGGCCGGCTCGATGCGGTGAACGTCATCGACGCCGACTGCGCCGTCATCACCAGCATCGACCTCGACCACACCGAGTTCCTGGGGCCGGACCGCGAGTCGGTCGGGCGGGAGAAGGCGGGCATCCTGCGCGCCGGCCGTCCGGCGGTGTGCAGCGACCCCATGCCGCCAGCGTCCATCGCGTCGCGTGCGGCCGAGCTGGGCGCAGACCTGCGCCAACTGGGCCGCGACTTTCACTTCAGCGGTGATCGGCAGCAATGGCAGTGGGCGGGCCGCGAGCGTCGTTTCTCTGGCCTGGCCTACCCGGCGCTGCGTGGCGTCAACCAGCTGCTGAACGCGTCGGGCGTGTTGGCCGTCTTTGAGGCGCTGCATGAGCGCTTGCCGGTGGGGGCCCAGGCCATCCGCACGGGGCTCAGCCTCGTTGAGCTGCCCGGCCGCTTCCAGGTCTTGGCTGGCCAGCCCGTGGTGGTGCTGGACGTGGCGCACAACCCGCATGCGGTGGCTGCGCTGGCCCAGAACCTGGACCAGATGGGGTTTTTCCCCCGCACGCTGGCCGTCTTTGGCGCCATGGCAGACAAGGATCTTGCCGGCATCCTCGGCAAGATCGCGCCGCTGGTGGACGCCTGGTACTTCACCGGCCTGCCCTTGCCCCGGGCGGCAACGGCTGCAGGCCTGCAGGCGGGCTTTGAGGCGGCGAGGGCAGGGGGGCAGCTGCGTACGCCGACTTCCCTGCATCTCTCGACGCACGCAACACCACGAGAGGCCTTGGCCGCAGCGGCGGCCGACGCGACCCCCGCCGATAGAATCCTGGTGTTCGGCTCCTTCTATACGGTGGGCGGCGTGCTGGCGGATGGGCCGCCTCGTGTGGTGGCAGGTCGAGACGCTGCGGCAGCCCCGCAAGCAGCCACCGCACTGCCGGGTGCCCCGAACGCATAGGCCAGATCCATGGGTTTGTTTTCCTTCCTTCGTCCCTCGACAGAACCGACCCCCTCCAAGCGCCGCAACGGGCGCGCCGGAGGCGCCACCGAAGCGGACGATGTGCAGCAGCTGCGTCTGCGGGCCAAGCGCCGCTTGATTGGCGCGGCGCTGCTGGTGCTGGTCGGCGTGGTGGTCTTCCCGCTGGTCTTCGAGACCCAGCCTCGGCCGATTCCCGTGGACTTGCCGATCAGCATTCCCAGGAAGGACAGCGTGGCGACCTTGGTCGTGCCGGCGCCAGCACCACAGGCGTCTGAGCCTGCAGCCATGGCCGCGGTTGAGCCGGCCGCCGAGCCGGCATCCAGCGCCAAAGTGGCTGAGAAGGCGACGGACAAGCCGGCAGAAAAAGCAGCAGACAAGGCCGCCAGCACCCCCCGCGCCGCTGACAAATCCGTCGCCAAACCCGCCGAAAAGGCCGCATCCAAGCCGGTCGCCAAGGCGGCAGAGGCCGATGCGGCTCGCATCCAGGCCATGCTTGATGGCAAGGACGCGCCTCGCAAGGCCGAGGCGGCCCCGGGCGGCCAGCGCTTTATCGTGCAGGTGGGCGCGTTCGGTGACGCCAAGGCGGCGCAGGAGATGCGCCACAAGGTGGAGAAGCTGGGACTCAAGACCTACGCGCAGTCCGTGGAGACGCCGGATGGCACCCGGGTGCGCGTGCGTGTGGGTACCTTCGCAACCCGTGATGACGCCGCCAAGGCCGCAGCCAAGCTCCATGCGGCGGGGCTCGCCGGGACGGTGCTGACGCTTTGATGGACAGCGCCACCACGCTCAGCTGGGTCGACCTGGGTCTGATCGTCGTTGTGGCGGCATCGATGGCCGTCGGCCTGTGGCGCGGCCTGGTGTTCGAGGTGCTTTCGCTGGCGGGCTGGGTGGTGGCCTACCTGGGGGCGTCCGCGCTGGCGCCCTGGATGGCACAGCTGCTTCCCGCTGAGCGCCTGGGGGCGCCGCTGACCCATCTGCTGAGCGTGCTGCTGGGCTTTGTCGTCATCCTGATCGTCTGGGGTCTGGCGGCCCGGCTGCTGAAGACCTTGATCCAGGCCTCGCCGCTCTCGCCACTGGACCGCCTGGGTGGCGGTTGCTTCGGCGTGCTGCGCGCGGTGCTGATCGGGATGATCGTGGTTCTGGTGGTCAGCCACACGCGCCTGGCCGAAACCCCAACCTGGCGTGCTTCGCGCGCGGTGCCGGCGCTTGCCGCACTGCTGCAAAGCCTGCAACCCCTGCTGCCGGAGGCCATGGGGCGTCTGGTGAAACTGCCCGCGTCGGCTTCTGCGGCCGACCTGAAACTGAAGGATTGATCTGCCATGTGCGGCATCGTTGGCACGCTCGCTGCCACCCCAGTCAACCAACTCATCTATGACGCCTTGCTGCTGCTCCAGCACCGGGGGCAGGATGCAGCCGGGATCGTCACCATGCAGGGCCACAAGTGCTTCATGCACAAGGCGCGCGGCATGGTGCGCGACGTCTTCCGCACCCGCAATATGCGGGCGCTGCCTGGCCACATCGGCTTGGGGCAGGTGCGTTACCCCACGGCCGGCAACGCCTACAACGAGGAAGAGGCCCAGCCCTTCTACGTGAACGCGCCGTTCGGCATCGTGCTCGTGCACAACGGCAACCTGACCAATGCGCTCAGCCTCAAGTCTGAGCTGTTCGATATCGATCGCCGCCACATCAACACCGAGAGCGATACCGAGGTGCTGATCAATGTGCTGGCGCACGAACTGGAGCTGGCAGCGCGCAATCTGCCGCTAACGCCCAAGGAGATCTTCACCGCGGTGCGTGCGGTGCAGCGCCGCATCAAGGGCTCCTATGCGGTGATCGCCTTGATTGCCGGCTATGGCCTGCTGGCCTTCCGCGACCCGTTCGGCATCCGCCCGCTGTGCTTTGGCCGCGCTGCCAATGGTGACTTCATGGTGGCGAGCGAAAGCGTCGCCCTGGAAGGCACCGGCCATGTGCTGGAACGCGATGTGGCCCCCGGTGAGGCGCTGTTCCTGGACATGAACGGCAAGCTGTTCACCGAGCAGTGCAATGACCGCCCGGTGCTCAACCCCTGCATGTTCGAGTACGTCTACCTGGCCCGCCCCGACTCGGTGATGGACGGCATCTCGGTCTACCAGGCTCGTCTGAACATGGGCGAGACCTTGGCACAGCGCGTGATCTCGACCATGCCGCCCAGCGAGATCGACGTCGTGATCCCGATCCCTGAGTCAAGCCGGCCATCGGCCATGCAACTGGCCCACCGGATCGGCAAGCCCTACCGCGAGGGCTTCGTCAAGAACCGCTACGTGGGGCGTACCTTCATCATGCCGGGCCAGTCGGCCCGCAAGAAGTCCGTGCGCCAGAAGCTCAACGCCATCGGCCTGGAGTTCAAGAACCGCAACGTGCTGCTGGTGGACGACTCCATCGTGCGTGGCACCACCTCCAAGGAAATCGTCCAGATGGCCCGCGAGGCTGGTGCGCGCAAGGTGTACCTGGCGTCGGCCGCTCCGCCGGTGCGCTTCCCCAACGTCTACGGCATCGACATGCCAACGCAGGAGGAGCTGATCGCGCACGGACGCAGCATCGAAGAGGTGCGGGCCTACATCGGGGCCGACGCGCTGATCTACCAGGATGTAGACGCGATGAAGCGCGTCGTTGCAGCCTTGCGGCCCGGCCTGGCCGGCTTTGAGGCCAGTTGCTTTGATGGGCACTACATCACCGGCGACGTCTCGCTCGAAGACTTTGCCGCCATGCGTGAGCAGCGCACGTCACAGGTCGACGAAGAACTCGCAGAGGCGCGCAGCCGTCTCGCCCTGCAAAACCGCAGTGACGCCTGATCGCTGCCGCATTTCCTGAACCATTTCCTGATGTCCGCTTCTGCTTTCAACAAAGTGCGCACGCGCATCGCGCCGTCGCCAACTGGCTTCCTCCACCTGGGTACCGCGCGGACAGCGCTCTACTCCTGGGCCTTTGCGCGCCACCATGGTGGCGAGTTTGTGCTGCGCATCGAAGACACCGATGTCGCTCGTTCGACCCAGGACTCGGTGGACCAGATCCTGGCCGCCATGCACTGGCTGGGGCTCGACTACGACGATGGCCCGATCTACCAACTGCAACGTCTCGACCGCTACCGTGAGGTGGTGGACGGCATGCTGGCTGCGGGTACGGCCTACCGCTGCTACACCACGCCCGATGAGCTCAACGCCATGAAAGCCGCGCAGGAAGCGCGTGGCGAGAAGCGTCGGTACGACGGCACTTGGCGCCCCGAGCCCGGCAAGGTGCTGCCACCGGTGCCAACCGGCGTGACGCCCGTGATCCGGTTCAAGAACCCCTTGGACGGCGACGTGCAGTGGGATGACCTCGTCAAGGGTTCGATCAACATCTCCAATCGCGAGATCGATGACCTGATCATCGTCCGCGCCGATGGCATCCCCACCTACAACTTCGCCGTCGTGGTGGACGACTGGGACATGCAGATCAGCCACGTCTTCCGCGGCGATGAGCATGTCAACAACACGCCCTGGCAGATCAACATCTTCCGGGCCCTGGGGGCGCCGCTGCCGCAGTTCGGGCACCTGCCCATCATCCTTGGCGACGATGGGCTCAAGCTGTCCAAACGCCGCGGAGCCGTGAGCGTCACTGCCTACGCCGACAACGGCTATCTGCCCGAGGCGATGCTGAACTACCTGTCTCGCCTGGGCTGGAGCCATGGCGACGACGAGCTGTTCACCGCTGAACAGATGGTGGCCTGGTTCGACGGCAGCCACCTTTCCAAGAGTCCCGCCCAGTGGGACCCAGCCAAGCTCGATTGGGTCAATGCCCAGTACATCAAGCAGGCTGACGACGGCCGCCTCGCCGCGTGGCTGGTCGAGCGCCTTGGGCAGGAGGGGCTGGACGTCAGTACCGAGCGCCTGGTGCCGATGGTTCGTCTCTACAAGGACCGCTGCGCCACACAGCTTCAACTCGCCGAATGGGTCCGGCTGCACTTTGTGCGCCCGGAGATCAGCGACGCTGACCGCGCCCAGCACTTGACCGACGCGGTCCGCCCTGCCGTCCAAGCGCTGGCGCAGCGTCTTGATGCGCTGCAGGACTGGGACGCCCCCAGCATCTCCGCCGTCTTCAAGGCCTGCCTGGCGGAGTTCGGTCTCAAAATGCCTCAACTCGCGATACCCGTCCGCGTGCTGGCCTGCGGACGCAGCCAGACGCCGTCGGTGGACGCCGTCCTCGCACTGTTCGATAAAAAAGTTCTGGTCGAACGCTTGCAGGCCTACTGAAATCTGGTCTATACTCTTGGTCTCGCTTGAACGGCGCGCTTCACAAGGTAATTGACAAATTACCCTGTGACCCGAAAGGGGGTATAGCTCAGCTGGGAGAGCGCTTGCATGGCATGCAAGAGGTCAGCGGTTCGATCCCGCTTACCTCCACCAAATATCTGGCAGCAGTTTGCTGCAAACGATATGGGTGGCGCGCAGTTCAGGTGCCGAAGAATTTGTCCCCTTCGTCTAGAGGCCTAGGACACCACCCTTTCACGGTGGCTACAGGGGTTCGAATCCCCTAGGGGACGCCAACCTGTTTGGCAATCCCGTCGCAAGACGGGCGAGTTTGATGAGCTTGGATGTCGTCGCAAGACGGTATCGAAATCATCCCACGCGGAGTGGTAGTTCAGTTGGTTAGAATACCGGCCTGTCACGCCGGGGGTCGCGGGTTCGAGCCCCGTCCACTCCGCCAAATGGTTTAAAAGAATGCGCTGAATTCGAAAGAATTCAGCGCATTTTCTTTTGCGCAATCAACAGGTGGCATATTGCCGTAGATATCGCCGATGGATTTGGCGAATATCGGGCCGGTAGTAACTCTTCGAAGCGTGAAGGCTGGCCGAGCGGTAGCTGGGTAGACGGTCGCGGATGAACGGGCTAAGCCTGTTGAACGTCAGGAAACGCCGCGCTGGGGATTGGGTGCTGTGCCGTGCTCATCCGTCGAACCGCCGCCATGGCCCTGATCTTCGGCGCCGGTGCGGTTTTCGGTAGCGGGGCGCTGCGGCTCAGGAGCCGGATTGCTGCGCTTGCCGGTCACGATCAGCCGCGCAAGCTTCACGACCTCGCTGGCCTCACTGGTCGCCGGGCTCAGTGCGAGCAGCGCCGCCAGTGCGCAGGCGAAGATTCCGAAGCGAGAGGTTTGATTCAGCGGCATGACCAACTCCGAGCCCGAGCAATGCGGTGGATACGGCCTGCACTGTGACTCGCTCGGCAGCGAGACGCGAGCAGCTTGCGATGAACTGCCTGAATGCAGCCATGAACTGCATTTTCATGCTGCGCAATGGACGCGCTGAAGCAGCGCTGCCAAGCAGAAACCCACCGTTGGGTGTAGTCCGCCAGTGTAGCGGCGACACCGCTCGGGAGGGCGGGCAGCCCCAGGCCGATCGCATGAAATGCACGTCAAGAAAAGCAAAAGCCCAGGGTCATCGACCTTGGGCTTGCGGCGTTGCTGGCGGAGAGGGCGGGATTCGAACCCGCGGTGGGCTATTAACCCACACACGCTTTCCAGGCGTGCGACTTAAACCGCTCATCCACCTCTCCGTGCAGCCAAGTATTCTAGCTCAGGTCTTGTGGGCCTTGATGAGAGCCATGGCGCTGCCGATAAGGGCTGACACCTCACCGAGATTGCTCGGGACGATCAGGGTGTTGTTCTTCTGTGCGAGCTGAGCAAAGGCATCGACGGCGCGTTCGGCCACCTTGAGCTGGACGGCTTGTTCGCCGCCCGGCTGTTGGATGGCGGATGCGATCTTGCGGATGGCGTCTGCTGTAGCGTCAGCCACAGAGGTGATGGCGGCGGCTTCGCCCTGGGCCTTGTTGATGTCGGCCTGCTTCTCGCCCTCGGACTTGGCGATGGCGGATTCACGCTCGCCGGTGGCGATGTTGATCTGCTCCTGGCGGCGCCCTTCAGACGCGGCGATCAAGGCGCGCTTCTCGCGCTCGGCCGTGATCTGGGCTTGCATGGAGCGCAGGATCTCGGCCGGGGGCGTCAGGTCCTTGATTTCGTAGCGCAGCACCTTGACGCCCCAATTGAGCGCGGCTTCATCGAGGGCTTGCACCACGGCGCTGTTGATGGAGTTGCGCTCCTCAAAGGTCTTGTCCAGCTCCATGCGGCCAATGACGGACCGCAACGTGGTCTGGGCGAGCTGTGTGATGGCGATCACGTAGTTGCTGGCGCCATAGCTTGCACGCATCGGGTCAGTCACCTGGAAGTACAGGATGCCGTCGACGGTGAGCTGCGTGTTGTCCTTGGTGATGCAGACCTGGCTGGGCACGTCGAGCGCGATTTCCTTGAGCGAGTGCTGGTAGGCCAGCCGATCAACGAAAGGGACCAGGAAGTTCAGGCCGGGCGTGAGCGTGGCGTGGTACTTGCCAAGTCGCTCGACCACCCAGGCGTGCTGCTGGGGCACGACCTTGATCGAGCGCACGACAAAGACGGCGGCGATGACGAGGAGGATGAGGGCGATTTCCATGGGGCTTAGCTCCGGGTTCAGCGGTCCAGCAGCAGGCAATTGCCGTCCAGCGCGCGGATGGTGTGGCGGCCAGGGGCGGCCGGTGGGGTGCCGATGAAGCGGGCTTGCCAACGGGCGCCGCGGTGTTGGACCTCGGCCCGGTCGTCCTGCCAGGCGGGCACCTCGACAGATTGGCCGATGTCGAGATTGACGTCGGGGTTGGCCGCAGCCGGCAGTGCAGTCGGATGGCGCTGACGCCGCTGGTACCAGCCCGCGATGCCCAAGCCGGCGACGGCTGCGGCGGCCAGGAATTGGGTCGTCATGCCCAGGTGCAGATGCGCCGCAAGCGCGCCCGCAGCGGCCCCGATGGACAGCATCAGCAGGTAGAAGGTGCCGGTCAGCAACTCGGCGGCCACCAGTGCGCCGGCAACCAGCCACCACAGTGTGGAGGTGTTCAAGTCCATGGCTGAGTGAACTCCCTTCTCTGTCAGGTCCGGCGCAGTGTAGTTCTGCAACACATGGCGCCCTACACTGCGCGCCGCTTTTGTGATCCCGCCCGCTGGAGGCTTTGATGCAGCGCTTTCGCTTTCCGATCGTCATCATTGACGAGGACTACCGTTCAGAAAACACCTCCGGGCTGGGGATTCGGGCATTGGCCGAGGCCATCCAGAAGGAAGGCATGGAGGTGCTGGGCGTCACCAGCTATGGCGACCTGAGCCAGTTCGCCCAGCAGCAGAGCCGGGCCTCGGCCTTCATCCTGTCCATCGACGATGAGGAGTTCACACCGGGTCCCGAGCTCGACCCCGCCGTGTTGAACCTGCGCAAGTTCATTGGCGAGATTCGATTCCGCAACCCGGACATCCCGATCTACGTCTACGGCGAGACCCGCACCAGCCAGCACTTGCCCAACGACGTGCTGCGCGAGCTGCATGGCTTCATCCACATGTTCGAGGACACGCCCGAGTTCGTGGCCCGGCACATCATCCGTGAGGCCCGCAGTTACCTCGATGGTCTGGCGCCGCCTTTCTTCAAGGCCTTGATGGACTATGCGCAGGACGGCTCCTACTCCTGGCACTGCCCGGGGCACAGTGGTGGCGTGGCCTTCCTGAAGAGCCCGGTGGGCCAGATGTTCCACCAGTTCTTTGGCGAGAACATGCTGCGCGCCGACGTCTGCAATGCCGTGGAAGAGCTGGGCCAACTGCTGGACCACACGGGCCCCGTGGCGGCCAGCGAGAAGAACGCGGCGCGCATCTTCAATGCGGACCACTGCTTCTTTGTCACCAACGGCACCTCCACCTCCAACAAGATGGTGTGGCACCACACGGTGGCGCCGGGCGACGTGGTGGTGATCGACCGCAACTGCCACAAGAGCAACCTGCACGCCATCATCATGTGCGGCGCTATCCCCGTGTTCCTCACGCCCACGCGCAACCACTACGGGATCATCGGCCCCATCCCCGAGAGCGAGTTCAGCGCCGACGCGATCCGCGCCAAGATCGCCGCCAACCCGCTGCTGCGGCACGTCGACCCGGAAACCGTGCAGCCGTCCATCATGACGCTGACCCAGAGCACCTACGACGGCGTGCTCTACAACACCGAGGTCATCAAGCAGAAGCTTGACGGCTATGTGCCCACGCTGCACTTTGACGAAGCCTGGCTGCCGCACGCTGCCTTCCATGACTTCTACGGCCAGTTCCATGCCATGGGCAAGAACCGTCCGCGTCCCAAGGAGGCCATGGTCTACGCCACGCAGAGCACGCACAAGCTGCTGGCTGGCATCTCGCAGGCCAGCCAGGTGCTGGTGCAGGACTCGCAGACGGTGAAGCTGGACAAGCACCTCTTCAACGAGGCTTACCTGATGCACACCTCCACCTCGCCGCAGTACTCGATCATTGCGAGCTGCGATGTGGCGGCGGCCATGATGGAGCCGCCGGGGGGGACGGCGCTGGTGGAGGAGAGCATCCGCGAATCGCTCGACTTCCGTCGCGCCATGCGCAAGGTCGACGAGGACTACGGCGACGACTGGTGGTTCAAGGTCTGGGGGCCCGACTTCCTGCGCGCCGAAGAGGGCGCCGAGCCTATGGCCGCCGACTGGATGCTGCATGCCAACGAAGACTGGCATGGCTTCGGCGGCTTGGCCGAAGGCTTCAACATGCTGGACCCGATCAAGTCCACCATCATCACGCCCGGGCTGGACATGGAGGGGCGCTTTGCCTCGACGGGTATCCCGGCCTCGGTGGTGACCAAGTTCCTGGTCGAGCACGGCGTGGTCGTCGAGAAGACGGGCCTCTACTCGTTCTTCATCATGTTCACCATCGGCATCACCAAGGGCCGCTGGAACACGCTGCTGACGGCGCTGCAGCAGTTCAAGGACGATTACGACCGCAACGCGCCGCTGTGGCGCATCCTGCCGGAGTTTTGTGCGGCGCACCCCAAGTACGAGCGCATGGGCCTGCGCGACCTCTGCCAGAGCATCCATCAGGCCTATGCCGAGGGCGACATCGCCCGGCTGACCACGGACATGTACCTGTCCAACCTGCAGCCTGCGATGACGCCGACCGACGCCTACGCCTGCATTGCCCAGCGCCGCACCGAGCGTGTCGCCATCGACCACCTGGAAGGCCGCATCACCACCAGCCTGCTCACGCCCTACCCGCCGGGCATTCCGCTGCTGATCCCGGGCGAGCGCTTCAACCGCAAGATCGTGGACTACCTGAAGTTCACCCGCGCGTTCAACGACAAGTTCCCCGGCTTTGCGACCGACGTGCACGGCCTGGTCCATGAGGTGGACGAAGCCACAGGGCGGGGCGCCTACTTTGTGGATTGCGTGCGAGATTGAACTGAAACGCCCAGTCGGGACCGATTTCACGCCTTAATCCATGGCAGGGCGCTGGCCGTACTGCCATAGTTGAGGGATTCTTTGGGCCTGCATTCGGAGCGCCTTCATGTCCTCTCCCTCGTCGCACGATGACCTCACCGCTGTCCGCATGCGCACGCTGCTGCTGCGTGCCCCGCTGGCCGTGGCTTTTGTCGTCAATGACAGCTTTGCCGTCGTCAGCGAGCACTTCAGCCACCTGTTTGGCCATGGTGATGACGCTGATCTGACCGGCAAATCCATCCGCCAGGTCTTGACCAATGACACGGCCTTTGCTTCGCTGCGCGAAAAGGCGCATGCGGCCGCACTGGCGGGCCGCCCGTTCGACGAAGAGGTCGAGTGCGCCCGCCGCGACGGCAGTCGCTTCTGGGCACGCTTGCAGGTCACGCCGCTGCACTGGGAGGCGCCCGAGGGCGAGGCCATGTGGGTGGTCGAGGACGTCACCGCCGCCCGGGCCCAGCGTCTTCAGCCCACCTGGACAGCCAAGCATGACAGCCTGACCGAGCTGGTCAATCGCCGTGAGTTCGAGCGCCGCCTGAGCGAGCACGTCGGCAGCCGGCGTGGCGAGCCCGTTTCCGTGCTGGCTGTGGACGTCGACAACTTCTCGGAAGTCGTCAAAGGCATGGGCGCCGAGGTGGGCGACCATTTCCTGTACGGACTCGGCCAGTTGCTACAGGCCAAGGTGCGGGCGTCTGACCTCGTCGCCCGGCTGGAAGAGGACCATTTCGCCGTGCTGCTGCCCGACTGCGACTCGCACTACGCCGAGATCGTGGCCGAGAAGGTGCGGTCGGCCGTTGCGGGCTACCGTTTGCATTGGGGCCTGCACCGGGCTCGCGTCAAGGCCAGCATCGGCGTCGTCCAGGTGCAGCCCACGCTCGACACGCCGGAGGGGGTGATCGGTGCCGCCACCATGGCCTGCGCCGAGGCCAAGGCCGCCGGCGGCGACAGCGTGCGGGTCTTCGTGTCGACCGGCGCGTTCGACCAATTGGCAGGCTGAAGACCCGCCAATCCCTCTCCAAGGCCCAAACTGCGCCGGAATTGGCGCTTTTCCTGGGCCCATTTCCGGCTTTTGGCGGGGCGCACTGGTGTTATGCCGGGCAGAGGCAGACAATTGGCCCATGAACGTCGCCCTGTCCACCGCGCTGTCGGGCATCTCCGCCGCAAACGAGCGCCTGCGCGCCGCTGCTGCGAACATCGCCAACCTGGCGGCCTCCAGCCAGACGCGCGGCAGTGCCGAGCCCACCAATGTGGACAAGCGGCCCGAGGTTGAAATCAACCCCGCCAACGAGATCGTGGAGCAGCAATCGGCGTCGTATGCCTACGTGGCCAACCTCAAGGTGCTGACGACGCAGCTCAACACGACTGGCGCGCTGCTCGATATCAAGACCTAAGATTTCGAGCACCCAAGCAAAACGGCCGACTCAATGTCGGCCGTTCGCTTTTTGGGGTCAAGCACTCGTTAGTGCAGGCTGTATCGGATGCTGGCGTAGACGCTGCGACCACGCGGGTCGGTGTAGCTCGGGTCATAGCCAGACAGGAAGAAGTAGGCTTGATTCGAGAAGGGTGGCGCTGTGTTGGCCAGGTTCTTGATGCCGGCTCGTACGGTGAACTGCTTGTTGGCTTCCCAGGCGGCCGACAGGTCCCAGAGCGAATAGGCCTTCACGCGATTGGGTGCCACAACGGTGCCAGCGTTGTTGTCGATGGCAGAGTTTTGGTCTGTGTAGCTCGACAGATACGTGTTGCTAAGCGTTGCATTCCATGGGCCCTGGCTCCAGTCGAAGGTCAAACGATGGCGCCAGCGCTGGACCACCCCATCGTTCACGAACTTGCCGAGGTTGCTGACGAAGTCGTCACCAAAGCCGGTTTGCCGCTCGGACTTGAGCGCCAAGGTGCCAATCAACTTTGCACCAAACGCACCGATGCTTGTTCGCAAGCTCTTCAGTTCCAGGCTGAGATCAAGTCCGTTGACGTTGTGTCGACCACGGTTGTCTTTGCGCAGTTCGATGAAGCAGATCGTCGAGTCCTCAGGGTCGTAGTCGCAGCCTTGAAGCCCTTCGTTCATATTGAGCCGGTGAACCAGCGACGCGTATTTGGCCTCGTTGCGCAGGATGATGTCGTCACCGATGGTGCTGATCACATCGCGCTTGAGGATCGACCAATAGTCCACGCTTGCGCTCCATCCCGGCAGGGGCTCGAGCACCATGCCGATGCTGAACTGCCGACTGCGTTCAGGCTTGAGCTTGGCGTTGGCGTAGGTGCGCGTGGTCCAGAAGTCTGCGCAGGTGGCCAGGTCGTTGTCGTTCTCGCGCATGCAAACCGGGTCCGGTAGTACCTGGGTCTCGCCAGTCTTGACGGGCCGATACAGGTCATTCAGCGAGGGGGCCCGGAAGCCTGTGCCGGCGCTGGCGCGCAGCAGCAGCGCCTTGGTCGGTTGGAAGCGCACGCCCAACTTCGGGTTGGTGGACGAACCGACGTCCTGGTAGCGATCATGCCGCACTGCGAATTGCAGCTCCAGTTGCTTGCTCAGTGGCGCGTTCACCTCACCGTAGAGGGCCCAGACCTTGCGGCGGTGATTGGTGGACTGCGCATCGCCAGGCGTCGTGTCACCCAGTATGTTGTCGGAAAGCAAGAGCGCTGAGGCGGCGCTCTCAACCTTCTCTTGTCGCCATTCCGCTCCCAGTGCCAAGCCCAATTCGCCCCCGGCAAGCTGGCCAAGGCTGCGTTGAGCTCGCAGGTCGACCACGTCCATCACGCCGCGCGCAGTGCGTGTTTCGACGTCCAGTTGGTTGTTGCGCAGATAGTCAAGCCCAGCAGCCTTCTGGGGGCCGAAGGGGTTGATGAGGCCGCTGTAGAAAGCGTCCATCATCTTGTCGTAAAGGTAGTAGCCCGCGACGTCACGTTCGCGGATGCGGTCGGTGCTGTGATTGATGGCGGCGTCGTAGTCCCAGTCAGCCAGGCTGCCTTGAAGGCCGATCAAGGTGCGGGCGCCCTTGCTCAGAACCTGACTCTTGCGAGGCCCTGCATCGATCAGCCGTGTGCGCACAGTCAAGTCTTCGTCCAAGCCGGTGGCGGCGATGCTAGGCACGAAGCTGACCGGAATGTCTGCGTCAATGCGGTTGGAGGTGCCGGTGTATCGAGTTCGAGAGTCGGTCAGTGACTGCTCGATGAACATCTGGTGGCCTGCGCTCAACTGGAAAACAGCACGACCGAGGAAGCTGCTCTTGCGGGAATCCGGGTAGAGCTCGACATCGCGCATGTAATCGAAGGTGCAACCATCCACGCCACCAATGCCATCGGGCAGGTACAAGGTGTGAGGTGGGCTGCAGGTTGGGGCGGCAAGATTGATCGTCCGACTGGAAATGGTGTGCCCGGCCACCTTGAAGTCGGCATCCTCCAGGAAGTTGCGCTGCGAGCGTGTCAGGCGGATGTTGGCCGGAAAGCCTGCCGAAGAGAGCAGGTGCGGCAGCCGCTCAGGCACTTTGAGTTCATCAATGAACTTGCGCTGCGCGGTGTTAAGGGCATCGGTCCTTTGTACGTCGACAACGGCCATCACGTTGAAACGATCTCGGGCGAGATCGCCAAAGCCCCCTCCGACCGATGCAGTGCGCTTGCCTGCGCCGCCTTCCTGGGTCCGCATGGCGGAGATATCCAGGTCCAGTCCGCGATAGTCCTTTCGAGTGATGAAGTTGATGACACCACCGATCGCGTCCGAACCGTAGAGCGCCGAGGCGCCGTCCAGCAGGACCTCCACCCGCTGTACGGCCGCGAGGGGAATGCTGTTGAGGTCCACTCCGGAGTCGTCGCCAGGCGAGGCGAAGTTGGCCATGCGCCGTCCGTTGAGCAGCACCAACGTAGAAGAGGTGCCCAGCCCCCGCAGATTCGCGGAATTGAAGCCGGCCTGGTCCTTGTAGCCCGCGTTCATCATGCTCACGCCGTCGGTGAGGCTGTTGCTTGCAGCGCTGATATTGGCCATCAGTTCTGCGGCGGTGGTGACACCCGCCTTGACGATGTCTTGCCGGGAAATGACCTGCACCGGGAGAGCGGTTTCGGACGCGAGGCGCTTGATCGCCGTGCCAGTCACTTCGACGCGGTCGAGCTTCTCCTGCGCTGCGGCCGGATTGCAGAGCGTGGCGAGCGCGGCAAGCGCGGCAAACGCGGTAGGGCGCATTGTCATGGGCATGATGCAGACTCGAATGGAGTGAGGACGGCGGAGTCTAGAGACACCGGCGCGCCAGCGAGCGGCCTCGTTAGGGGCCAGTCGCGCCGTCGCCACGCTGTCGACCTTTGCATTAGGGAAAGGCGGCCTCGCCGCTCTGCCATGATCCAGATCCGGTTTGCGTTGAGAAGGCCATGAACTTGCGATTCCGAAAGCTCACCCTGCGGGCAGTGCTGTCCGCCTCTGTCTTGCTGCTTGCCCTGCCGCTGGCCTGGGCTGCCAGCCCGGCCCCCGCGCCAGCCCGCCCTGCCAGCGCAGCAGCTGCCTACCCAGCCGCCGCCAAGCCGGCTGCCAAGCCGGCTGCCAGTGCGCCCCAAGCGGCGTCAGCGCCCGTCGCGGCCGCCCCCAAGCCGCCCGAGCCCGAACCCGCCGTGCGCGGCTATGCCGTGCCCATCGGCGGCGCGCTCAAGGCCGACAACGAAGAGGTCTGGCAGCGCCTGGTGCAGTTGGCCGGTGGCAAGGGCGCGCGGTTTGTGGTTTTTGGCACCGCCAGCGAGGACCCCGAGGCCAGCGCCAAGCAGGTGGTGGACCAGCTTCAACGGCGCGGCGCCCTGGCGGAGGCCCTGCCGGTGGCGCCCAAGTTCTCGTGGGTGGACCTGAACAAGGTCGTGCGCGACCAGGCCTTGATCGCCAAGGTCAAGGCGGCGCGTGGCGTCTTCTTCACGGGCGGCTTGCAGGAGCGCATCGTCGATGTGCTGCTGCCCAATGGCCAGACCACGCCCATGCTCGACGCCATCTGGGATGTCTACCGCCGGGGCGGCGTGGTGGCCGGCACCTCGGCCGGCGCGGCCATCATGAGCACGGTGATGTTCCGCGATGCCCCAAGCGTCATCAACATCCTCAAGGGCCGCTTTGCCGAGGGCAAGCAGATCGACCGGGGCCTGGGCTTTGTGGGGCCGAGCCTGTTCGTTGACCAGCACTTCCTCAAGCGGGGCCGCTTCGGCCGCATGATCCCGCTGATGATGTCCAAGGGCTACCAAATCGGCCTGGGCGTGGACGAGAACACAGCTGCCGTCATCCGGGGCGACGAGGTCGAGATCATTGGCGACCGGGGCGCCCTGGTGGTGGACCTCAGTGCCGCCACCAGCAAGCCCGAGCTGGGCGCCTTCAACGTCACCGGCGCGCGTCTGTCCTACCTGGAGCATGGCGACCGCTACCACCTGCGGGCTCGCAGCGTCACGCCCGCGCCCTTCAAGCTGCGGGGCGACCTGCATGACCATGAGTCGCCGAGCTTCCGGCCCTACTACACCGACGAGGTCTTCCACCTCGACATGCTGGGCGACTCGACCATCTCCAACGCCATGAGCCGCCTGATCGACAGCAACCGGACCGAGGTGCAGGGCCTGGCCTTCGATGTCGTGCCCCGGGCCGGCGACCCATTGGCCGAGCTGGGCTTCCTGTTCCGCCTCTACAAGGGCTCTGACAGCCTGGGCTGGAGCACCGAGGAGTTTGGGGGCGAGCAGTACACCGTCACCAATCTCTACTTGGACGTCTCGCCCGTGCGCCTGCCCAGGCCGCTGTACGGCCAGTGGCCGGTGCCGGCCGCCTCGGCGGCAGGAGCCCAGCCATGAGGCTGCCTGGCGCACGGCGGGCGCCGCGGGCCCTGCTGGCGCTTGCGGGGGTTCTCGCCACCGGGTTGGCTGCGGGGCAGACGGCCATCGCCATCGGCGGCGCCTTGCGGCTCGACAACGACGAGGTCTGGCAGCGCATCGTGGACGAGGCGGGCGGGCAGGGCGCCCACATCGCCGTGTTTGCCACCGCCGCCGGCAACCCGGAGCGCAGTGCCGCCTACATCGCCGCCGCGCTGGCCCGCCGTGGGGCGGTGGCCGATGTCATCCCCGTCGCGCCCAAGCTGCCCAATTCAGACCCGGCTGCGCGTGTCGGCGACCCGGCCCTGATCGACACCGTGCGCCGGGCGCGCGGCGTCTTCTTCTCGGGCGGCTCGCAGGAATACATCGTCGACACCCTGATGCCCGGCGGCCAGGAGACGCCCCTGCTGCGCGCCGTGCGCGAGGTGTTTGCCAAGGGCGGCGTGGTGGCCGGCACGTCGGCCGGGGCGGCGATCATGAGCCGCAGCATGTTCCGGGATGCGCCGGACAACCACATGGTCCTCAAAGGCGTGTGGCGCGAGGGCAAGGAGTTCGACCGGGGCTTGGGTTTCGTGCCGCCCCAGCTCTTTGTGGACCAGCATTTCCTCAAGCGGGGCCGCATCGGGCGCATCCTGCCGGCGATGCGGGCGCTGGGCTATCCGCTCGGCCTCGGGGTGGAAGAGAACTCGGCCATCGTCGTCAAGGGGGACCAGGTGGAGGTGATCGGCGGCAAGGGCGCCGTGCTGGTGGACCTGCGCGAGGCCCGCTCGGATGCGCGCCTGCCCGCCTTCAATCTGCAAGGCGTCCGCCTCAGCTACCTGGACCGCGGTGACCGGCTCGACCTGGGCACTGGCGCCGTCACGCCATCCGCACGCAAGCTGGCTGAGCCGCGCATCGACCCGGCAGCGCCAGACTTCAAGCCCTACTACCGCAACGAGCCCTATTACCTCGACATGCTGGGCGACCAGACCTTGCTCAATGTGATGGCTCGCCTCATCGAGAGCGCCGCGCCCGAGCTGCGCGGCCTCGCCTTCCGCGCCCGCCCGCGTGCCGAGGACCCTGCGCCCAGCCTCGGCTTCGAGTTCCGGCTCTACAAAGGCCCGGGCACGGTTGGCTGGTACTACGGCGGCCAGGGTAGCGAGGAATACACCGTGCTCAACGTGCGGCTCGACGTGCTGCCCGTGCGGGTGGCCTCGCCGCTCTTCACGCCGCTGGAGCCCGGGGCGGCCGAGGGCGTGACCGCCGCCAAGCCGCCAGAAGCGGCGACCAGCGCACGATGAACACCATCTCACCCGACGCCACGCCCAGCTCCGAAGGTTTTGCCCGCGTCACGGCTGCCTTGCAGGCGCTGGCCCACGCTGAGCCACCGCGCTGGCTCTCGGCCTCGGCGCGTACCGCGCAGGAGGCGGCTGACGCCTTGGGGGTCGAGCTGGGGCAGATCGCCAAGTCAGTGGTATTTCGCTCCCGGGCCGACGACCGTGCCATCCTCGTCATCGCGCCCGGCGACCGTCGCATCCATGAGCCCAGCCTCAAGCAACTGACCGGCCCGCTGGCGCGCGCCGATGCCGACTTCGTCAAAGCCCGCACAGGCTTTTCCATCGGCGGTGTCTCGCCGCTCGGCTTTGCGCCGGCAGCTGGGCTGCCTGCGCCGCACCTGTACCTGGACCGAGGCCTGTTTCGCTTTGCCCTGGTCTGGGCCGCTGCCGGCCACCCCAATGGTGTTTTCCCGGTGCGGCCAGACGACCTTGCCCGCCTGACCCAGGCGCCCATCGTCGAGGTCTGCCCCCCGTGAGCGCGCCATTGGCCCTCTCGCCCTGCACGCGTGTGTGCCGGATGGATGAGCGGCTGGGCTGGTGCCGTGGCTGCGCTCGCAGCCTGAACGAGATCGCCCGCTGGCGCGATGCTGACGATGCGGACAAGCAGCGCATCCTGACGGCCCTGCCGCCGCGCCGCGCGCAATTGCAGCGTGAAGGGCGCTGGCTGGAGCCGGATGCCGGTTCCGCTGATCTTCTCTTCTAGCTGCGCCGGGCGGGCACGGGGCCAGGGCTTGCCAAGCCTGACAAAGGCTCATCGCGCCGGCTGAGGACTTTCCCTTGAGCCCCCTTCGACTCTCGCAATGAGAAAAGCCAGCTCCGGGTTCGTGCTGAATTTGTCAGTTTGGGTTCAGTCAGCTGTCAGAAGCCGGTCAGAGCTACTGTGAATAGTGCACACGAGAGCGGCCCGGGGATGGGTGGCTCGACAACTCATGGAGACATCTATGGCAACTGCAACCGCTGGTTCGGCCGCCGCACCCATGACCGCAGCCGAGAAGAAGGTCATCTTCGCCTCGTCGCTGGGTACGGTGTTCGAGTGGTACGACTTCTATCTCTACGGCTCGCTCGCAGCGATCATCGCGAAGCAGTTTTTCGCTGGTCTTGAGCCTGGCGCGGCCTTCATCGCCTCGCTGATGGCTTTCGCCGCTGGCTTCATCGTGCGCCCCTTCGGCGCGCTGGTGTTCGGCCGCCTCGGCGACATGATTGGCCGGAAGTACACCTTCCTGGTCACGATCTTGATCATGGGCCTGTCGACCTTCATCGTCGGCGTCCTGCCCTCCTACGCCACCATCGGCGCGGCCGCTCCGGTCATCCTGATCGGTCTGCGTCTGCTGCAGGGCCTGGCCCTGGGCGGCGAGTACGGTGGTGCTGCCACCTACGTGGCTGAGCACGCTCCGCAAGGCAAGCGCGGTGCTTACACCTCCTGGATTCAGACCACGGCCACGCTGGGTCTGTTCCTGTCGCTGATGGTCATTCTCGGCACCCGGACCTACCTGGGCGAGAAGGACTTCGGTGAGTGGGGCTGGCGTGTGCCCTTCCTGGTCTCCATCTTCCTGCTGGGCATCAGCGTCTGGATCCGTCTGTCGATGAACGAGTCGCCGGCCTTCCAGAAGATGAAGTCCGAGGGCAAGACCTCCAAGGCCCCGCTGTCCGAGTCCTTCGGCCAGTGGAAGAACATGAAGATCGTGCTGCTGGCCCTGTTCGGTCTGGTCGCCGGTCAAGGCGTGGTCTGGTACACGGGCCAGTTCTATGCGCTGTTCTTCCTGACCTCGGTGCTCAAGGTCGACGCCTCGGCAGCCAACATCATGATCGCGGTCTCGCTGATCATCGGCACGCCCTTCTTCGTCGTGTTCGGCACCCTGTCTGACAAGATCGGTCGCAAGCCCATCATCATGGCGGGCCTGCTGCTGGCCGTGCTGACCTACCAGCCGCTGTTCAAGATGCTGACCGAAGCCGCCAACCCGGCGCTCGCCAAGGCTCAGGCCACCGCGCAGATCAAGCTGACGGTCAACACCGCCACCTGCTCCTTCCAAGGTAGCCCGATCGCTCGGGAAGTGGACTTCACCAGCTCCTGCGACATCGCCAAGCGTGCTCTGGCCCTGTCGGCCGCCAGCTACGAGACCGTCCATGACGCCTCCGCCGCTGTTGCCGTCGTCGCCGTTGGCGACAAGACCATCAGCAGCCTGAACGCTACCAAGCTGACCGAGCACAAGTTCGACGAAGCTTCGGCCAAGGGCATCGCCGCCTTCAAGAAGGACCTGGCCGACGCGCTCAAGGGCGCTGGCTACCCTGCCAAGGCCGACCCCGCTGGGGTTGACCAAGTCAAGGTCGTCGGCATCCTGGTGATCCTGGTCATCTTCGTGACCATGGTCTACGGCCCGATCGCCGCCATGCTGGTCGAACTCTTCCCGACCCGCATCCGCTACACCTCGATGAGCCTGCCGTACCACATCGGCAATGGCTGGTTCGGCGGCCTGCTGCCTTCCATCACCTTCGCGATGGTGGCGCAGAACGGCAACATCTACTACGGCCTCTGGTACCCCATCGGCGTGGCTGCGATGAGCTTTGTCATCGGCATGCTGTTCGTCAAGGAAACCAAGGACGTGGACATCTACGCCCGCGACTGAGCGTCGCACATGCGCAGCCCGCGTCGGCCTGAGGGCCGACCGGGCGCCTGACCAAGGCCGGCTTCAAGCCGGCCTTTTTCATTGGCGGATTAGCGGATTGGCGTGCGCGTTGCGGGTGGTCAGGCTCGCTTGTCGGGCCTCCTGCCTGGGCCGTTTGGGGCCTGCTTCAGGTGCACGTCAGTCTGGGCGCGCACACTGCCGCTCTCCCTCAGACTCTCATGCCCTCACGACCATGTGGAAGCTCCTCGCCGCCTTCGCCGTCTTCGCCGCTCTGGCCATCTACATGCTGATGAAAGGCGGGGCCAACGTCGACATGTCTGGCGAGAAGCACGATGTCACCGCTCCGGCGCATGAGGCGGCCAGCACTCCTGCGGTGCCTGCGGCCTCGGCCCCTGAGGCGGCTGTGCTGCCGGCTTCTGCCGCCTCGCAGTAAGCCTCGTATTCAGCCTCGTCGTGAGCCGATCGGTTTAGACCGCCTCGGGGCGGTCTGACCCGGTGCGATACGGGGCCACCGAGGGCAGCCTGATCGTCATGCGGGTGCCCTGGCCCGGCGTGGATCGCACGTCGATCACGCCGCCGAGCACATTGGTCACGATGTTGTGGACGATGTGCATCCCGAGGCCCGAGCCGCCCGTGCCGAGCTTGGTCGTGAAGAAGGGGTCGAAGATCCGGCGCCTGACGTTCTCGTCCATGCCCCGGCCGTCGTCGATCACCTGAAGCTCCACCTCCAGGCTGCTCACCGCGCGGCACAGTACGCGCACCGTGCCCTCCGCGCGGCCGTCAAAGGCGTGGACCAGGGTGTTCATCAGCAAATTGGTCAGCACCTGCCCAAGCGAGCCCGGGAAGCTGTCCATGTGCAGGCCAGCTTCCAGTTCGGTCTTGATGACATACGGCGTGTGCTTGAAGCGCGGCTCGACCATCACCAGCACGTCCTCGATCACCTGCGCCAGATCGAAGGCCCGGCGCTGGTCGGTGGTCTGGTCGATGGCGACCTGCTTAAAGTCGCGCACCAGGTCAGCGGCCTTTTGCACGTTGCGGTGCAGGATGTCCTGCCCGTGGCGCGAATCCCGCACCAGGTCCTCCAGCACGCTGCGGCGCAGCGATCCGCCGCCGGTCAGCATGCGCTCCAGTTCCTTGTAGCGGTCTTCCAGTGCTGTCACCACGGTGAGTGCGTTGCCCAGGGGCGTGTTCAGCTCGTGGGCCATGCCGGCCACCAGGCGGCCCAGCGAGGCCAGCTTTTCAGACTCCACCAGCTCGCGCTGCGCCGTCTGGAGCGTGGCCAGCGCGCGGGACAACTCCTCGTTGCTCAAGGTCAGCTCCGAGGTGCGCTGAGCCACCGTGGCCTCCAGGCTCAGGTTCTGACGGCGCAGGGCCTCAAAGGCCGACAGCAGCGCCAGGCGCATGCGCTCCATCGCGCTGGCCACGCGGGTCAGCTCATCGGCGCCGCCGCTCATCTCCAGCGGTCGGTCCAACTGGCCCGACGCCAGCAGTTCGGCATCGTTGGTCAGGCGTGCCGTGGGCCGCAGCACCAGCGCTCGCATCACCCACAGGATCAAGCCAGCCGACAGCACCAGCATCACCGAGCTGCGCATCAACGCCCACAGCTGCTCCTCCTGCTTGGCGCGTAGCAGGGGCAGGGCGCTCATGCTGATCTTCAGGCGTGCAATTTCGCGGCCATCGCGGCGAATGGGACGGCTGTCGGTCAGCGTCAGTTCGTCTTCGCTCTCCTCGTGTTTGCGCTCGTAGACGAGGAAGGGCTGGGTCGCGTGCGGGTCCACCACGGTCACGGCCACAAAGCGCGGGTCCTCGACCTGGGCATTCACCATCGGCAAGGCCAGCTCGGGTGCCACCTGCCAGACCGGCTCGGCCAGCGACAGCGACATGATGGCCAGCGTGTGGCTCAGGTCGCGCTGCAGGTCTTCCATCACCGCGCGGCGCGTCTTCTGGCCGTCGTAGACCAGGACCGCCGCCGTGGGCAGCAGCAGGCCCACGGCCAGCGCGAGCAGTACGGCAAAGCGCAGCGAATTGCCCCGCACACCCAGCCACCGCTTGGCCGGAGGCGAAGCAGGTGCGGGCGGCAGCGGTGTGCTGGGCGACATGCTGGCTGAGTTTAGGGCGCTGTGCGTTTTGCCGCATGCCCCGGCGCGCCACATCTGCCGCTCGGGTTAACACCAAGTGGAAGCAGCAGCTACAGGGCTGGGTGCGCGATCAAAATTCGCGCGCTCAAGAACATGCCGAGGAAGGGGATCGTATGGATCGACGGAATTGCTTGCGTTCACTGGGAGGGACCCTGGGCGCAGCGTCGACCCTCGGATGGTGGAACCCCGCCCAGGCGCAGTCCGTGCTGCGCTTCGGGATGATCGCGGGCTTCACCGGCCCGGTCAGTGCACTCACGCAGGAAAGCGCCGACGGCGCGCGCCTGTGCTTCGAGGCCGTCAACGCCCAGGGCGGCGTGCGCGGCCAGCAACTGGAGCTGGTGGCGCTGGACGACAAGTACGACGCCGCGCTCACCGCGCAGCACGGCAAGAACCTGGCATCGCAGGGCGTGCTGGCTTTCCTGCTCAGCCGCGGCACCACGCAGTCCGAGGCGCTGGTGCCCATCGCCACCCAGGCGCGCATGGCGCTGATCGCGCCGGTCTCCGGGGCCATGAGCCTGCGCTATCCGGTGCAGCCCAATGTCTTCAACCTGCGTGCCAGCTTCCAGCTCGAAGCAGAGCGCGCCGTGCGTCACCTGGCGCAGACCGGTGTCAAGCGCATCACCATCATCAAGAGCAATGACGTGTTCGGCACCGACGGTGGCATGGGTGCCATCAAGGGCCTGGAAGCCGTTGGGCTTCGCGTGCTCTCGAACCTGAGCTACGACCGTGCCAAGCCCAACCTCGCACCCATGATGCAGGCCGTGGCCAAAGCCGGCATCGAGGCCGTGGTGCTGATCGGCCCTGGCTACGCGGTGGTCGAGGGCGTGCAGGCGCTGCGTGCGGCGGGCTCCACCGCGCACGTGGCCACCTTGTCCAACAATGCCAACGCCGATTTCGTGAAGTCGCTGGGCGACCAGGCGCGAGGCGTCATCGTGACCCAGGTCATGCCCTATGAGCGCTCGTCCAACAACCCGATGGTGCGCGAGGCGCTCAACCTCGCCAAGGCCAGCGGCCGTACCGAGCTGACCTCAGCCCACGTCGAGGGCTTTGCCGCCGCACGCCTTGTGGTCGAGGCGCTTAAGCGCGTGCCCAAGGACATCTCGCGCGACAACCTCGTCAAGGCGCTGGAAGGCGGCCGCTTCGACCTCGGCGGCCTGCAGGTGCGCTACACCGACAAGGACCACTTCGGCCTGGAGTTCACCGACGTCTCCATCATTGCCGACGGCAAGTTCCTGCGCTGACCGCCAGCGTTGGCGCCATCATCCGGCCCTGCCCATGCAGGGCCGTTTTCGTTTCGGGGGTATCGATGGATCTTGGCTTGACTGGGCGCTGGGCCCTGGTGTGTGCAGCAAGCAAGGGCCTGGGGCGCGGCTGCGCCGAGGCGCTGGGCGCTGAAGGCGCGAACCTCGTCATCACCGCGCGCGGCGAGGCCACCCTGCAAGCCACGGCCGCTGCGCTGCGCCAGGCTTACCCCGGCATTGAGGTGCGCGCCGTGGCGGGCGACATCACCACGCCCGAGGGCCGCGCCGCCGCACTGGCCGCCTGCCCGCAGGTGGACGTGCTCATCACCAATGCCGGTGGCCCGCCGCCTGGCGATTTTCGGGACTGGGCGCGAGACGACTGGATCGCCGCGCTCGACGCCAACATGCTCACCCCCATCGAACTCATCAAGGCCACCGTGGACGCCATGGCCGAGCGAGGCTTTGGGCGCGTTGTCAACATCACCTCGGCGGCCGTCAAGGCGCCGAACGATGTGCTGGGCCTGTCCAACGGTGCGCGCACCGGCCTCACCGGCTTTGTGGCGGGCCTTGCGCGTCAGCCGCGCCTGGCGGGGCGCAATGTCACGCTCAACAACCTGCTGCCCGGCGCCTTTGACACCGACCGCCTGGCCAAGACGCTCGCGGCCGGCGCGGTAAAGGCCGGGCTCAGCCAGGACGCCTTTGCCGAGCGCCGCCGCCAGGGCATCCCCGCCCAGCGTTTTGGCACGGCCGCCGAGTTCGGTGCAATCTGCGCCTTCCTGTGCAGCCAGCAGGCCGGCTACCTGACCGGGCAGAACCTGCTGCTGGACGGCGGCGCCTACCCCGGCACCTTCTAAGGACGGCCCATGCGCTGGATCAAACGCCTCACGTTGTGCCTGCTTGCCCTGGTGCTGCTGCTTGCTGCCGTGCTGACCGGCTTGTTGCGCGGCAGCCTGGCCCAGCTCGATGGCGAGCGCAATGCCGGCGCCGCCGACCTGGCCGCCCCGGTCGAGCTGCAGCGCGATGCGCGCGGCTACCTCAGCGTGGTGGCCGAGAGCCGCCTCGACGCCGCCAGGGCCTTGGGCTTTGCGCATGCGCAGGAGCGCTTCTTCCAGATGGACCTGCTGCGCCGCAATGCCGCCGGCGAGCTGGCTGCCCTCGTGGGGCCCAAGGCGGTGCCGCTCGACAAGGGGCGGCGCGTGCATCGCTTTCGCGCCCGGGCGGAAGCCGCGCTGGCCGCACTGGAGGCGCCTGACCGCCAACTGCTCGACGCCTACGCCGCCGGCGCGAATGCCGGCCTGGCCGCGCTCTCGGTGCGCCCGCCCGAGTACCTGCTGCTGCGTCAGACCCCAGCGGCCTGGCGCGCGGCCGACACCCTGCTGGTCACGCTCAGCATGTACCTTGACCTGCAGCGCGGCCAGGGGCGCGACGAGCTGGCCATGGGCGCGCTGCACAGCCTGGTCCAGCCCGACTGGTATGCCTTCCTGACCCAGCACAGCAGCGACTACCAAGCCGCGCTGGACGACTCGCGCGTGGACCCGGTGCCCGTGCCCGCCTCGCCCTGGCCCGCAGCCCTGCGCGCCGCCCAGGTGGCCTGCAGCGACTGCCGTGGCACCGATGCGCGCGACATCGGCTCCAACAACTTCGCCGTCTCGGCCGCCCACGCCACGCACGGCCACGCCATGGTGGCCGACGACATGCATCTGGGCCTGCGCGTGCCCGGCACCTGGTTCAAGGCCCGGCTGCAGTGGAAGGAGCAGGGCGCCACCCGCGACGTGACCGGCGTGACCCTGCCCGGCACGCCGCTGGTCGTGGCCGGCAGCAATGGCCAGGTGGCCTGGGGCTTCACCAACACCACGTCGGACTGGACCGATGTGATCCGCCTGCAGCTCTCGGCTGACGGCCAGGCCTACCGCAACGGCGGGGCTGACAAGCCCTTCGTCCGCCACCTGGAGCGCATCGAGGTGGCCGGTGCTGCTGCCGAGAGCATCGAGGTGCTGGAGACCGACTGGGGCCCCGTGCTGGAGCCCGCCGGCCAGCGCGGCCCGCGCCATGCGCTGCGCTGGGTGGCGTATGACCCGCAGGGCCTCAACGTCGGGCTGCGCCAGCTGGAGCGCGCAGCCACGGTGGACGAGGCTGTGCGCGCCGCCGCCGGCATGGGCCTGCCCGCGCAGAACCTGATGCTGGCCGACCGCAGCGGCCGCATTGCCTGGACCGTGGCCGGTGCCATACCCCGCCGCGTGGGCAGCGACGACCCCAACCGCCCGCAGGACTGGAGCGACGGCAAGCCCCGATGGCAGGGCTACCTCGGCCCCGACGAGCAGCCCCGCGTGCTGGACCCCGCCGATGGCCGCCTGTGGACCGCCAACTCCCGCATGGTGGGCGGCGCCGCGCTGGCCAAGCTGGGCAACGGCGGCTACGACCTGGGCGCCCGCGCCCAGCAGATCCGCGACGCACTGCGGGCCCAGGACCGCTTTGATGAAGCCGGCCTGCACGCCATCCAGCTGGACCACCGCGCGCTCTTCCTGGCGCGCTGGCAACGCCTGCTGCTGGACCGCGTGCTCACGCCCGAGTTTGTCGCCAGCCAAGGCTTGCAGGCCTACCGCCAGCATGTGGAGCAAAGCAGCGAGGCCGCGCGCGTGGATGCCGTGGGCTACGTGCTGGTGAGGGAGTTCCGCGCCACGCTGTTGGAGCTGCTGTTTGCGCCACTGGCCGGCCAGCTCGAAGCCCAGGGCCACAAGTTTGCCGACCTGCGCCTGGCGCCCGAGGTGCCCGGCTGGGCGCTGATCCGCGCCGGCCGGCCCGACACCCTGCCCGAAGCCTTTGCCTCCTGGCAGGCGCTGCTACAGGCCGCCGTGCTGCGCAGCCGCGACGCCCTCATCGCCCGCCACGGCACGCTGGACCAGGCCACCTGGGGCCGCGAGAACCCCGCCAACGTGCGCCACCCGCTGTCTGCCGTGCTGCCGCCGCTGGCGCGCTGGCTCGACATGCCCCAGCAAGGCCTGGCCGGTGACCGCCACATGCCGCGCGTGCACGCGGCCGGCCACGGCCAGTCCGAGCGCATGGTGGTGGCACCCGGCCATGAGGAAGACGGCTGGCTGGTGCTGCCCGGCGGGCAGAGCGGGCATCCGCTGTCGCCCTTCTACGCGGCCGACCACGCGGCCTGGGTCAGCGGTGAGCGCGTGCCCTTTTTGCCAGAGGCCACTCGGCATCGTTTGATACTTCGGCCCTGAGAGCCCTCGAACAAATCCGGCCCACCTCGCCCATGCCAACCTCACCAACCTCCCGCATTGCTCTCGTCACCGGCGCCGGCAGCGGCATTGGCCGCGCCGTGGCGCAAGCCCTGGCCGAGGCCGGCTGGCAGCTCGCGCTGCTGGGGCGCCGTGAGGCCGCGCTGCGCGAGACCGCTGTCAGCCTCGCCACGCCTGAGGCCCTGGTGCTGCCCGCCGACGTGACCGACGAGGCCCAGGTGGCCCACGCCTATGCGCAGCTTGAGGCGCGCTTTGGCCGGCTCGACCTTTTGTTCAACAACGCCGGCGTGTCGTCCCGCAAGGTGGCGGTGGACGAGCTCTCGGTCGAGGAATGGCGCGCGGTGGTGGACACCAACCTCACCGGCAGCTTCCTGTGCGCCCGCGCCGCCTTTGCGCTGATGAAACGCCAGCAGCCGCGCGGCGGCCGCATCGTCAACAACGGCTCCATCTCGGCCCATGTGCCCCGGCCCTTCTCGGCGCCCTACACGGCCACCAAACACGCCGTCACCGGCCTCACGCGCAGCCTCGGGCTCGACGGCCGAGCGCACGACATCGCGGTGGGCCAGATCGACATCGGCAACGCCGCCACCAGCATGGCCACGCCCATGCAGCAGGGCATCCTGCAGGCCAATGGCCAAGTGGCCGTCGAGCCCACGGTGGACGTGGCTGAGGTGGCGCGGGCGGTGGTCTACATGGCCAGCCTGCCGCTGGGGGCCAATGTGCCCTTCATGACCGTGATGGCCACGGCCATGCCCTACATCGGGCGGGGCTGACTACTTCAGCTTGATCTCGCCGTACCAGGTCTTGGCGCGGCTGCGGGTGTTGTCGGTGTCGGTCATCACCGCAAAGGACGCCAGCTTGCCGGGCTCCTCGCCAAAGGCGAGCCGGAAGTCGGCTGCCAGGTCGCGCTTGTGGTCGCGCCAGTGGCGGCGCTCGCCGGGGCCCGAGTCCACGACGATCTTGCGGATGCGGTCACTGCGCGGGTGGATCACCACCGTGCCCACCGGCAGCTCGGCATCCCACACATAGACCAGGCTGGCATAGGGCGGCGTGTGGCCGGTGAGGGCATGGGCCAGCTCGAACATCATGCGGGTCTTGAGCGGCAGGGCATCGATGTCGCCCTCAAAGCCGAAGACCACGCGGGCCACGGCGTCGGAGCGCTCGGCAACACCGACGTTGGCGTTGGGAAGCATGTCTTGCACCCACCACGAGAACTCGACCTCGTGCACCGGCTGCGGGCCGCCGGGCAGGCGCTTCATCCAGAAGCTGGCCGAGGCATCGGCCTCGGCCGCGAAGGCCGGTCGGCCGTCTTTCTCGGCCCAGCTGTAGCGGGTGGCGCGCTTGCCGGGGATGGGGATGTTCTCCCAGCCGTCCACACTGGGGCTGGCCGTGGGCGGCGCTGACGCGCAGGCCGCCAGCAGGGCGGCCAGGAGCGTGATCAGCAAAGTGCGCAGCGGCGTGAACATGGGGGTGAGTGGCTCTTCAGCGTCGGCCCGATTCGATCACGCAGCCCGTGACACCGGGGTGGTCGCCGGGCAGTAGCGCTCGCAGCGGTGTCAAACCCGTCACGCGGCAGGGCGGTTTGCGAGGCTTCAGCGGCTGATCAACGGAGGTCAACGAGCGGGGCGCAGCGCCTCGGCCGCCTGCACCCAGGCCAGCGCCTCGCCGGGCGTGACGGGGCCATCGGCGGCGTCCACCTCGACGACGACGAGATACCCCGCCAGCGACTCGGTGGCCACGCCGGCATAGGCCTGGGCCAGGCGCAGTTGCTGGCTACTGAGCAGCCGACCAGTGCTGGCGTCCCAGCGCTCGGGGGCCACCAGGCAGCCGGCCGAGGGTGTGCCGGGCAGGAAGCGCGCTGCCGGGTGGTAGGCCTCGGTGCGCACCACGCTGCCGTGGGCCAGGATCTCATCACGGCCTGCACGGCCGGCCAGCCAGGCCTCCTTGAAGGGCGCATAGCCTTGCCAACTGGGCGGCAGGAAGCTGTCGTAGGTGGCCTCGGTCCAGGGCTCGCTGCGGGTGGCGTGCTCGAACTCGGCGACCGTCGCCTCGATCGGCAGCTTGCTGTGTAGGAAGGGCGTGGGCCCGATGGTGGGGTTGCTGGCCGCCACGCTGCTGCCCACGATGGTGAACAGGCCCTGGGGCGTGTTGCCATTGGTGATGGTGCCTGGCAGGCCGGAGCGGGCCAGCGCGAGTTGGGGGATGGCCAGCAGCTCGCCGTTCGCCTCGCGCAGGAAGCGGCCATCGGGTGCGCGCACCAGGGCCAGGCCGATGTGCTGGCGGCCTGGCCGCTGCAGGCTGAAGACCACCGGGTAGCCGGGCCGCAGCGGCGCGGCCAGCAGTTCAGCCAGCGGCGGGTGCTGCGGCGCTGCGCTGTCCAGCCGCTGCATCAGCGCCGTCAAGCGCGCGTCGTCGCGCCATTGCGGGAACTGCTGCGGGATGCGCTCGCGCAGCCGTGCCTCGACCCCGGGCACGCGGGCGGCCAGCAGGGTGTAGGCCGCAATCGCAAAGGGCTTGGTCTCGGGCAGCTGAGGCAGCAGGGGCTCGACCAGCGGCGCTGCCTCCTGCGGGTAGAGCGTGTGCGCGGCCGTGAGCAGCGCGCGCTGAGTGTTGGCGTCCAGCGCTGGCAGGTTAGGCAGCGCGGCCAGCAGCATGGGACGGGCGGTGTCGATCTCGGTGTCGTAGTGGGCCGCGAGGTCGAGCAGGCCGGGCAGGGCGGCCAGGCGCTCGGGGCCGTCCGGCAGGGCCAGGCCGCTGCGCAGCCGGGCCAGGTCGGCCTCGCGCTGGGCTTGCTCGCCGGCATCGCTGGTGGCGGGCCACTGCAGGTCGGCCGGGCGCAGCGCCAGCAGTTGGGTCGCCGTGTAGCTGGGGGGCGCTGGCGGGGGTTGGACGGTGCTGCAGCCGGCCAGGGCGAGCAGCACCCCCAGCAGCACGAGAGCGGCGCCCCGCAGGCGCCAGGAACGAGCATTCATGCGGGCGAGGTTACCCCGGGATGTCGAGAGCCCGGCACCTGCTTCGTCATGCTGACAATCGCCGCCGACAAACTCTCTGCCCTGCCCATGAAACACCTGCTGCTCGCGCTCTGCCTCCCCATGACCCTGGCGCAAGCCGCGCCCGTGACCTACCAGATCGACCCCGCCCACACCTTCCCCAGCTTCGAGGCTGACCACATGGGCATCTCGGTCTGGCGCGGCAAGCTCAACCGCAGCAGCGGCAGCGTGGTCTACGACAAGGCTGCCGGCACGGGTACGGTGGAGGTCAGCATGGACCTGGCCAGCATCGATTTCGGCCTCTCGGCGCTGAACGATTGGGCGCGCGGCCAGGCCCTCTTCAACCTGGCCAGCAAGCCCGCCACGGCGGTCTACAAGGGCCGGCTGGCCACGCCGGTGAACGGCGTGCCGAGCAAGGTGGAGGGGGAGTTGAGCCTCAACGGCGTGACGCGGCCGGTGACGCTGTCCATCAGTGCGCTCAAGTGCGTCCCGCACCCGCTGTCAAAGCGTGATCTCTGCGGTGCGGATGCCTATGGCAGCTTCCAGCGCGACGACTTCGGCCTCACGGCCGGCAAGGACTATGGCTTCAAGATGGATGTGCAGTTGCGCATCCAGATCGAGGCGGTGGCGACGGAGTAGTGCAGCTTGGGCTTTAGTGCACCAGGCCGATGAACTCGCCCGCGCCCTGGTAGTCGTTGAACAGCTGCTCTGCCAACTCGCACAGCTCGGGCTCATCGCTGGCAGCACCTTCGGCCAGGCGGTCAAAGGCATAGATGCGGTCGTAGAGCATGCGCGTGGGCTGCAGCGGGATGCCGGCATTGGCCATCAACTGACCAAAGCGCATCAGGTCTGCGCTTTGCACGCCGCCGGTGGTGGGGCCTGACACGCTGAGCCCCAGCTCGCGGATATCGCCCAGGTGCAGGCCGGCTGCGATCTTGAGCCCCGAGTTGGCGCCACGCCAGGCATGCCCAGGGTCGCCCAGGCCGGCAGGTTCGTCGGCGGGGATGGGGATGAGGTGCAGGGGGATCAGCATGGCGTTGGCTCCAAGGAGGCTTGGGCCAGATGCTGACGGCTCGCGGCAAAACTTAAGCCGGAATTAGCGGGTGCTTTGCCGGCTGATTCGATTCAAGTTTCGCCAGCGATGAATTGCAGCTCGACGTCGCCATGGGCAAAGAGCACCCCGGCCGTCTCGGCGCGCGTCAGGGCGTGCTGCGTGCCGGCGGGCGCGACCTGGTAGTCGCCGGCCTGCATCAACACGTCGTCCAGGAAGAGCTCGCCTGCGAGCATCAGGCACTCTTCGTCGTGACCATGGGTGTGGAGAGGCACGAAGGCGCCGGGGTCCACTTGGTAGAGCAGCGCGGCTTCGTCACCTTCGGCCCAGAGCACGCGGCGGCGGATGCCGGGGCCATAGGCGGGCCAGCCGGCCTCGCAGTCGCGCACCAGCCGGCTCGCATCGCCCGGGCGTGCCGGTGCCTCGCGCACAAAGAGCCGTGCTCCCTGTGGGCCGGCCTGCAGCGAGGCGGCTGCCGTGGCGGGCAGGCGCAGATAGTCACGCAGGCTGAGTTCGTGGCCGGCCAAGCAGGCGCTGCCAGCCATCACCAGGCATTCCAGCGTGGCGCCTGGCAGGCTTGGCAAGGTGGGGATGTCTGCGCCTGGGGCGAGGTCCAGCAAGCGCACACGCTGCGGCTCGCCTCGGCGCAATGGCCGGTCGGTGGCGGCGGTGTAGAGCAGCCGGGCGCTGACACCTTCGGCCAGCGCCTCGGGCGCGGCGCGGCGCAGGCGTGTGGTGTGCATGCCGGCTTCCTTAGCGTGTGAGCGGGCGAGGCGACCTGCCAGGCTGCTGCGGGCGCTCGATGCGGCCGGCGTGGGCGCCGCCCAGGCCTGGGCAAAGGGCTCACTGAGCAAGGGGCTGAGGTCGTCGGGCAGCGCCGCGTCGGTGTCGGGGGAGAGCGGAGGCGTGGGCTTCATGATGGGGGCTTGGGTCAGGACACCAAGGCGTGGGCAGCGCCCTCGCCCAGCACCTGGCGCAGGCTGTGCAGCGCGCGGCGGATCTGGGACTTGACGGTGCCCAGCGGCAAGGCCATCTGGGCGGCAATCTCTTCGTGGCTGAGGCCATTGAAAAAAGCCAGGGCCACGAGCTGGCGGGGCTGGGGCTTGAGCAGCAGCAGGGCCTCATGCAGGTCGGCATGGCCGCGCGCCACGGCCAGCAGTTCGTCGCCGGGGTCGATGCCCGCGTCGGGCGGTGCGGGCAGGGCCTCGTCGTCCAGGCTGTCGGCCACGAAGCGCGCCTCGTGCCGCAGGGCGTCGATGGCGCGCGAGCGAGCCATGCCCAGCAACCAAGTCAGCGCCTTGCCCCGCGAGGCATCAAAGCGCGGCGCCTGGCGCCAGACCTGGAAGAACACCTCCTCGACCACCTCCTCAGCCAACTGCGGCCGCCGCACCACGCGCAGCACCAGGCCCCAGACGCGTGAGAGCGTGGCGTCGTAGAGCAGCATCAGTGCGCGCTCGTCGTGGTCGACGATGCGGTCGATCCAGGCGCAGAGCTGGGCCTCGTCGGCGGCCGGGGTGCGGGGCAGGGCCGGCGCGGCATCGACCGGCGCCTCGTCCTCGTCAGGCTCAAAGTCCAGGACCTCGGGCTCTGCGGGCGCTGGCAGCTCAGGGTCAGAAGCGTGCATGCTCGGCCTCGGGGATGGCGCCACGCAAAAAGAGGGTGGCCCCGGTCGCGGTGTGGATGCGGGCGTGCAGATGCCCAGCCCGCGCCAGATGGTAGCCACCGGGCCCCACCTCGATGCGGCTGCCCACGCAGAGCCGGCCGGCCAGCACCAGGCACTCTTCGTCCTGCGGGTGGCGGTGTGGCGGGATCTCGGCGCCGGGCGCCAGTTGCAGCAGATAGGAGAGGGCGCCGCCCGACTCATGCAGCACCTTGATGCGCACGCCGGGCAGCCAGTCCTGCCACGGCGCCGCGCCGGGCTCGCCGTCGGCGGCCAGAGTCAGGTGGGCTGCCTCGGCATCGGCCACGCGCTCGATCACGCGGCTGCGCAGGCGGCGGGGTGGGGCGGCGGTGGGCATGCGGGGTGTACGTCGCCAGCGCTGGTTTGGATGCAGGCATCCGCCGGCCGGGCCTGCGCGTATCCAGACGCATGACTCCAGCAAGCCCCTGGCACTTCGATCTCGTCAGCCACTGGCGCCTGCGGGCGCGCCCGGAAGACGTCTGGGCGGTGCTGACCCAGCCCGAGTGCTGGCCGCAGTGGTGGCCCCAGGTGCAGGCCGCCCAAGACCTGGGCGAACAGCGCCGTCGCATGGTCTGGCGGGCGCCACTGGGCTACCGGCTGGTGGTGGAGCTGGAGGTGACTGAATCCCTGGCGCCCCAGCGCTTGCGAGCCCAGTCCCGTGGGGACCTGCAGGGCGAGGGCATCTGGCTGCTGCGCGAGCACGCGCCCTACACCGACGTCACCTACCTCTGGCGCGTTCAGCTGCCCGCCGGCTGGATGCGCGCCTTGGCGCCCGTGCTGGCCCCGCTCTACCGCTGGAGCCACGACCGGGTGATGCGCGCTGGCGGAGAAGGCCTGGCGCGCTACCTGGGTCAGAGCGCCGAGAACAAGTGACGTTCGAGGAAGGCGTTGGAGAACTTGCCGGCCGGGTCCCAGCGTCGGGCCAGGGCGGCAAGGTCGCGCCAACGCGGGTAGACGCTGGCCAGCTGCGCCGGGCTGTGCGCGAATAGCTTGCCCAGGTGGGGCCGGGCCCTCATGGGCGCGAGAGCGGCTTCCAGCGTGGGCAGGAAGGCTTCGACCTCGGGGCCCTTCTTCAACCAGTTGAAGTGCAGGCCCACCGTGGGCCGGCCCTGGGTGCAGCTGAGCCAGAGATCGTCGGCCGCCATGGTGCGCACTTCCGAGAGGCCCAGGATCGGCGCCAGGCCGGCTCGCAGGCCCACCACGGCGCGGATTGCGGCGCCGGCCTGCTCACGGTCGACAAAGTATTCGCTCTGCAGCTCATTGCCCACGGCGAGCGCATCGCGGAAGGCGTAGTGCGGCAGGCGCTCGTGACAAGGGCCGGGCTGCCCGCAGGGCGTGAGCGTGCGGTCGGTGGGCGGCGTGCCCGTGGGGCCGGCTGTCGCGCCGTGGAAGCTGGCGGGCATCGCCGACGGGAGCCGGCGCTTGAGCCACACGGTGTCGATGCAGTCTTGCTGCCAGGTCGTGAACGCACTGACGCTGTAGGCCGCACCGCTGATGGCATCGAAGTCGGCCAGGTAGCGCTCGAGCGAGAGGCGTTCAAAGCAGTCCTGCTGCACCTGGAAGCTGGGCACCAGGTCCAGGCTGAGCCGCGCGACGATGCCGAGCGCGCCGATGGAGACGGCGGCCGCGCGGAAGTCGTCGCCATCCTGGCCGCGCTCCAGCACGCGCAGCGAGCCATCGGGCTGCACCAGCTCCAGCCGTTTGATGGCGGTGGCCAGTTGGCCGATGTTGTCGCCCGAGCCATGGGTGGACGTCATGCAGGCACCCACCACCGTCACATGCTTGAGCGAGGGCAGATTGGGCAGCGCCCAGCCGGCGGCCTCCAGCAGCGGGCAGAGCTGCTCGTAGGTCATGCCGCCGTGGATCGTGACCTGCCGCCGGGCGGCGTCGATGACCGGCGCCTCCTGCAGGTCACCCAGCCAGAGCAGGTCGCCGTCGGTGTCGGCAATGTCGTGAAAGCAGTGACGCGAGCCGATGACGTGGGCCTTGCGCGCGTCGCGGACGAGGGCTTGCAGCTCCTCAATCGAGCGGGGGCTGTGCACGCGGGCGGCGCTGAAGCGCACATGGCCCGACCAGTTCTGTTGCTGCCAATCCTGCATGGCGGTGCCCTCGGGCTCAGCTACGTGCGAAGGTGTTGCACTGGTTGATGTCGCCACTGGCCATGCCGCGCTTGAGCCAGCTCATGCGCTGCTCGCTGGAGCCGTGCGTGAAGCTTTCGGGCACGACGCGGCGGCCGGCGTTGCGCTGCAGGGTGTCGTCACCGATCTGCGTGGCGGCATTGAGGGCCTCTTCCAGGTCGCCTTTCTCCAGCCAGCCCTTGCTTTGCTGCGAGTGATGGGCCCAGACGCCGGCCAGGCAATCGGCCTGCAGCTCGACGCGCACGCTCAGCGCATTCATCTGCGCCTCGCTGACGCGGCCGCGCTGGCGGTCCACACGGTCGGTCACACCCATCAGGTTCTGCACATGGTGGCCCACCTCGTGGGCGATCACATAGGCCTGGGCAAAGTCGCCCGGCGCGCCAAGGCGGCCGCGCAGGGTGTCGAAGAAGCCAAGGTCGATGTAGACCTTGTGGTCACCCGGGCAGTAGAAGGGGCCGGCGGCCGCTTCGCCCCGGCCGCAGGCGGTGTCCGTGCCATTGCGGAAAAGCACGAGCGTGGGCTGCTCGTAGGTTTTGCCACTGGCCTTGAAGACAGCGCCCCACACATCCTCGGTGTCAGCCAGCACGGTGGACACGAAGGCGGCGCTGCGGTCATCGGCCGGCGGGCGCTGGGCGGGCGTGGCGGGGGCTTCGTAGGCGCTGGGCGCGCCGCCGCCCGAGAGCAGGCCAAGCACTGTGAGCGGGTTGATGCCGAAGATCCAGCCGGCAATGAGTGCGATGGCCACGGTGCCCAGGCTCAGGCCCCGCCCGCCAAAGGCGCGCACCGGCAGGCCCATGCCACCGCCGCCGCCACCGTCACCGCGTCGGTCTTCGACGTTGTCGCTTTGGCGTTGGCCTTCCCACTTCATGATCAGGTCTTGGGCAGGGTCACGCCGCGCTGGCCCTGGTACTTGCCGCCGCGGTCCTTGTAGCTGGTCTCGCAGACCTCGTCGCTCTCGAAGAACAGCACCTGGGCGCAGCCTTCGCCCGCGTAGATCTTGGCGGGCAGGGGCGTGGTGTTGCTGAACTCCAGCGTCACATAGCCTTCCCACTCGGGCTCGAAGGGCGTGACGTTGACGATGATCCCGCAGCGGGCATAGGTGCTCTTGCCGAGGCAGATGGTGAGCACATTGCGCGGGATGCGGAAGTACTCCATCGTGCGCGCCAGCGCAAAGCTGTTGGGCGGGATGACGCAGACATCCTTGTTGATGTCGACGAAGCTGTTCTCGTCGAAGTTCTTGGGGTCCACCACCGTCGAGTGGATGTTGGTGAAGACCTTGAACTCGGGCGCGCAGCGGATGTCATAGCCATAGCTGCTGGTGCCGTAGGAGACGATCTTGCGGCCATCCACCTCGCGCACCTGACCGGGCTCGTAGGGCTCGATCATGCCGTGCTGCTCGGCCATGCGCCGGATCCATTTGTCGCTTTTGATGCTCATGGGGCAGAGATTAACTGACGCCATTCCGGCCCGGGCTCGGCAGCGATCCGAAGCGGCGTGTGCATGAGGGGGTGGGGCAGGCGCAGCTCGGCCGCGTGCAGCCACAGGCGTTGCAGCCCGAAGTGAGAGGCCAGCACGCGGTTGAGCGGCCCCTTGCCGTGCGTGGCGTCACCCACGATGGGGTGGGCGATGTGCTTGAGGTGGCGGCGGATCTGGTGCCGGCGGCCCTGTTGGGGCCAGAGTTCGAGCAGGGCCAGGCGCGTGGTCGGGTGCTGGGCCGACGTGGCGACAGGCAGCTCGATGCGCTCGCGGCAGCGCCAGCGGGTCTGGGCATCGAGCATGGGCTGCCCAGCGGACGGGAGTTCGGGATCGCGGGCCAGCGGGTGGTCGATCAAGCCCTGGTCAGCGCCCGGCCAGCCGCGCACCAGGGCCAGATAGCGCTTGTCCGGCAGGCCCGCTTCAAACATCGGGCCCAGCAAGCTGGCCACTTCGGCCGACAAGGCGAAGAGCAGCACGCCCGAGGTGCCTCGGTCCAGCCGATGCACGGGCCACACCGGCTGGCCGAGCTGGTCTCGCAGCAGCTGCACGGCGGCTTGCTGCTCGTCGGCAGCGAGTTGGGTGCGGTGCACCAGCAGGCCGGCCGGTTTGTCGATGGCGACGAGATGCTCATCGCGGTGGAGGAGGGTCAGCGTCAACGCAGATCGCCGTCCACGTAGAACCAGACGCCACCCTCGCGCACAAAGCGGCTGAGCTCGTGCAGCCGATGCGCCCGCCCGCCGAGCTTGCTGCGGGCGACGAACTCGACCGTGCCGTGGTCAGCATCCTGCAGTGCGGCAGCCTTGACCGTGAGGCCCAGCCACTTCAAGCCGGGCTCGGGCGCGTCCAGCACGGCCGGGCGGGTGCTCGGGTGCCAGGTGGCGAGCAGGTAGTCCCGCAGGTCCAGCACAAAGGCGCTGTAGCGGGAGCGCATCAGGGCCTCAGGGCTCGGGGCGGGCAGGGCGCCATCGGCGGCAAAGGCTGCATGCCAGTGTCCGCAGCAGGCGTCGTAGGCAGCGGGCAGGCCGCAGGGGCAGGGCGTCATGGGCGGCGATGATGCCAGCGCGCGTTGTCGAGACGGGCTCTCGTCGTTCGTCGTGCCTGAATCTGCTCCCTGGAGACCCGCAATGTCCGTCACCGTCCAAGCCCGCAACGCGTTCACCGTCATCGGCCTGTCGCTGCGCACCGTCCCCATGTCCCCCGAGATCCCGGCGCTGTGGCCGCGCTTCATGGCGCGCGTGGCCGAGGTCGGCGGGCGGACCGAGCCCGAGGTGACCTATGGCGTGATGCGCTCTGCCGGCGCCGCGCTGGACTACCTGGCCGCCGTGGCCGTGCAGCCTGGCACCGCAGCGCCTGCAGGCCTTGATCGCGTCGAGGTGCCAGCCGGCCTGTTTGCGGTGGTTGCCTACCCGCTCTCGCAACTTGGCGAGGGCTATCACGAGATCTTCTCCAAGCTGCTGCCCGAGTCTGGCTACCAGCAGCGGCAGGACTGGATGCTGGAGCGCTACGACGAGAACTTCTGCCCCGACGAGCCGCAGTCGCGGGTCGAGATCCTGGTGCCGGTGGCGCCACGAGGCTGACCGTTTGCCGGCGGGTGCGCCTGCGGGCGGCCTTCCTACAATCCCTGGATGCATCTCCAGCCCCCGGCCGCCGCGTCCAGCCCGCTTCTCAAGAACCTCAACCCCGAACAACTCGCGGCCGTGACGGCGCCCGCTGAGGCGGCCTTGATCCTGGCCGGGGCGGGCTCGGGCAAGACGCGGGTGCTGACCACGCGCATCGCCTGGCTGATGCAGACGGGGCAGGTGAGCCCCGGCGGGATCATGGCCGTGACCTTCACCAACAAGGCCGCCAAGGAGATGCTGACGCGGCTGACGGCGATGCTGCCCGTGAATGTGCGGGGCATGTGGATCGGCACCTTCCACGGCCTGTGCAACCGCTTCCTGCGCGCGCACTGGAAGCTGGCCAAGCTGCCGCAGTCCTTCCAGATCTTGGACGCGAGTGACACGGTCTCGGCCATCAAGCGCGTGATCAAGGCCATGAACCTGGACGAGGAGCGTTTTGTTCCGAAGCAGGTGGGTTGGTTCATCGCCGGCTGCAAGGAAGACGGCCACCGCCCCGGCGACGTGGTGGCGCACGACGAGCAGACGCGCAAGCTGGTCGAGATCTACGCCAACTACGACGACCAATGCCAGCGCGAGGGCGTGGTGGACTTTGCCGAGCTGATGCTGCGCTCCTACGAGCTGCTGCGCGACAACGCGGCCATCCGCGAGCACTACCAGCAGCGCTTCCGCCATGTGCTGGTCGATGAGTTCCAGGACACCAACAAGCTGCAGTACGCCTGGCTCAAGATGTTTGCGCCGCCGGACAGCCGCTCGGGTCAGAGCCTGATCGCTGTGGGCGACGACGACCAGAGCATCTATGCCTTCCGAGGTGCGCGCGTCGGCAATATGGCGGACTTCGAGCGCGAGTACCGCGTCCAGCAGGTCATCAAGCTGGAGCAGAACTACCGCAGCCACGGCCACATCCTGGACGCTGCCAACGAGCTGATCAGCCACAACAGCCAGCGCCTGGGCAAGACCCTGCGCACCGATGCCGGCCAGGGCGAGCCCCTGCGCGTCTACGAGGCCGCGAGCGACTTTGCCGAGGCGCAGTGGCTGCTGGAGGAGCTGCAGTCGCTGTACCGCGGCGGGCTGGTGCGGCAGGAGATGGCCATCCTCTACCGCAGCAATGCGCAGTCACGGGTGATCGAGTCGGCGCTGTTCAATGCTGGCATTCCGTACCGCGTCTATGGCGGCCTGCGCTTTTTCGAGCGCGCCGAGGTCAAGCACGCGCTGGCTTACCTGCGGCTCTTGGAGAACCCGAACGACGACACCAGCTTCCTGCGCGTCGTTAACTTCCCGACGCGGGGCATCGGCGCCAAGACGCTGGAGACCTTGCAGGACCTGGCCAAGGCCAGCGGCCGCAGCCTTTACCAGTCTGTCAGCGCGGTGCCGGGCAAGGGTGGCGCCAACCTGGTGGCCTTTGCCAACCTGATCGACTCGACCCGCAACCTGACCCAGGGCCACACCCTGCGCGAGATCATCGAGCAGGTGCTGGCGACCTCGGGGCTGATGGACTTCTACCGCACCGACAAGGACGGGGCGGAGCGCGTCGAGAACCTAGAGGAACTGGTCAACGCGGCCGAGGCTTTCGTGACGCAGGAGGGCTTTGGCAAAGATGCCGTGGCGCTGCCGGTGGACGAGGTTGCAGAAGCGGGAACGCCCGGCGCCACGCCCGACGCCGAGACGGGCGAGATCATGTCGCCGCTGGCGGCTTTCCTCACGCACGCGGCGCTGGAGGCCGGCGACAACCAAGCGCAGGCCGGCCAGGACGCCGTGCAGCTGATGACCATCCATTCGGCCAAGGGGCTGGAGTTCGATGCCGTCTTCCTGACCGGCCTGGAAGAGGGCTTGTTCCCGCACGAGAACGCGCTCTCGGCCCACGACGGCTTGGAGGAAGAGCGCCGCCTGATGTACGTGGCCATCACCCGGGCGCGCAAGAAGCTGGCGATCAGCTTCTGCCAGACCCGCATGCTGCACGGCCAGACGCGCTACAACGTCAAGAGCCGCTTCTTGGACGAGCTGCCCGAGACCAGCCTCAAGTGGCTGACCCCGCGCAACCAGGCCGGGGGCATGGGCTTCGGCTCCGGCTTCTCGCGCGACTACGCGAGTGCCTGGGAGCGAGGCAGCGGGCTCAAGAGCATGGTGGGCGCCGGCCGGGTTGAGCAGAAGGCCGCCTGGGTTGAGCCGCCGCTGCCGCCTTCACTGCGCCAGAAAGTCTCTGAGGAACACGGTGGCCTGCGCGTGGGCAAGGGCGTGTTCCACACCAAGTTTGGCGAGGGCGTGCTGCTGACCCTGGAGGGCAGCGGCACCGATGCGCGCGCCCAGGTCAACTTCGGCCGCCACGGCGTCAAGTGGCTGGCGCTGTCGGTGGCGAAGCTTCAGCCGATTGATTGAGGTCGTCCGCGTCGCTCCACTCCCCCTGCCGCAGCACCTGGTGCGGCCTGAACTTGGCCTTGTAGGCCATCTTGGGGCTCTCGGCGATCCAGTAGCCGAGGTAGAGGTGGGGGAGCTTCAGGTCGCGCGCCTGCTGGATCTGCCAGAGCACGGCGTAGGTGCCGAGGCTGCCTTCGGCCTCGGGGTCGTAGAAGGTGTAGACCGCTGAGAGCCCGTCGCTCAGGATGTCGAGGATGGCGACCATGCGCAGCAGGCTGCTGCCATCAGGCTGCGGCTCGCGGAACTCCACCAGGCGCGAGTTGATGCGGCTTTGCAGCAGGAACTGGGTGTACTGGTCAACGCTGTCCTGGTCCATGCCGCCGCCACTGTGGCGGCCGGCCTGGTAGCGCAGGTAGAGGGCGTAGTGCTCGGGCGAATAGCCCAGGCGCATCACCCGGGCCTGCAGGTGGCGGTGCGCGGTGAAGGCGCGGCGCTGGCTGCGGCTGGGCGCAAAGCGCTCCACGGGGATGCGCACCGGCACGCAGGCGCGGCAGTCGTCGCAGTAGGGGCGGTAGGTGAAGAGCCCGCTGCGGCGAAAGCCCGAGGCCACCAGGCCGGAATAGGCATCGGCGTGGATCAGGTGGCTGGGTGTGGCGACCTGAGAACGCGCCTGGCGCCCGGGCAGGTAGCTGCACGGGTAGGCGGCAGTCGCATAGAACTGGATCTGCGCGAGCGGGAGGTCTTTGGGGTAGGTCACGTCTGGGGTGGCGGGGCGTCCAGCAGCCAACGCCACAGGCGTGAATCGTAAGACCAGTCGTGACCCCAGCTTTCGGGGCTCGGAGCCCGGACAACCACGGCCACATGGGCCTCAAAGGCCGCTCGTGGGACCTCGGCGGCACCGAACGAGGCCAGGTGCCGGGTGTTCTGCTGGCAGTCGATCCAGGGGATGTCGAACTCCCGGCACAGGCAGATCAGCGCGCACAGCGCGATCTTGGAGGCGTCGGTGCGGCGGTGGAACATGGACTCGCCGTAGAACATGCGCCCGAGGTTGACGCCGTAGAGCCCCCCGGCCAGTTCGCCGTCCATCCAGGTCTCGATGCTGTGCACGGCGCCGCGCGCTGCCCAGTCCAGGTAGGCAGTCTGCAGCTCAGGCACGATCCAGGTGCCGCTTTGGCCGTCGCGGGCCGTATTGGCGCAGGCTGTCAGCACGGCCGAGGTGGCGGTGTCGATGCGGATCTCGCAGCGCGGGTCGGCCACGAAGTGCTTGAGCGTCTTGCGCAGCGAGCGTGAGAGCTTGAAGTCGGCCGTCTTGAGCACCATGCGCGGGTCGGGGCTCCACCACAGCGGTGGCTGCCCCGGCGCATACCAGGGAAAGATGCCGCGCCGGTAGGCCGCGTGCAGGCGTTCGGGGCTCATGCTGCCCCCGGCTGCCAGCAGGCCCGGCACGTCGGTGTCCCGGCCCAGCGCCTGGCTGGTGGGCGGGAATTCGAGCGAGGCATCGTCGAGCCAGGGAATCATCGGCCCATGGTAGCTTTGCATCCCATGATCACCGTCTACGGCATTCCCAATTGCGACACCGTCAAACGCGCCCGGGCCTGGCTGGCCGAGGCGGGCTTTGAGGTGGCCTTTCATGACTTCAAGAAGGCCGGTGTGCCGGCTGATCTGGCCGCCGAATGGCTGCGGATTTTTGGCCGCGATCGTGTGGTCAACCGCGCCGGCACCAGCTGGCGCAAGCTGGACGAGGGGACCCGCGCGGGCGTTACGGACGACGCCTCGGCCCTGGCCCTGATGCAGGCCCAGCCGTCGGTGATCAAGCGCCCCCTGGTGCGCTGGCCGGACGGGCATTGGACGCTGGGCTTTCGCGCCGAAGAGTTCCAAACTGGTGCATAGCAGGCACGGAAATAGTGCCCAGGCGCCAGTTCGCGGTGCGGGCTTGGCGCCCCAGCGGGGGTTGATGCGCACCTAATGCGGGCACGCAACTTGCTGCCATGGTGCGGTTCGCCTCGCAGGTGTGCGTGGCGGCATCCATTGAGCCACCCGAGACCGTTCTAACCACCATGGATTCGTCGATCAAGCAGGGCGCCGATGCGCTCTTCATCCTCCTGGGCGCCATCATGGTGCTCGCCATGCACGCGGGCTTTGCCTTCCTGGAGCTGGGCACCGTGCGCCGCAAGAACCAGGTCAATGCCCTGGTCAAGATCCTGGTCGATTTTTCAGTCTCGACCCTGGCCTATTTCTTTGTCGGCTACTCGGTGGCCTACGGTGTCAACTTCTTCAGCGGCGCCGAGGTGCTGGCCGCCAAGAACGGCTACGAGCTGGTCAAGTTCTTCTTCCTGCTGACCTTCGCGGCGGCCATCCCGGCCATCGTGTCGGGCGGTATTGCCGAGCGTGCACGCTTTGGCCCGCAGCTCATCGCCACGGCCGTGCTGGTGGGCTTTTTCTACCCGGTGTTCGAGGGCGTGGCCTGGAACCAGGCGCTGGGCTTCCAGGCCTGGCTCAAGGGCTTCACGGGCGCTGAGTTCCACGACTTTGCCGGCAGCGTCGTGGTGCACGCCGTGGGTGGCTGGATCGGCCTGGCGGCCGTGCTGCTGCTCGGCGCCCGCGCCAACCGCTACCGCCGTGACGGCGCCATGAGCGCGCACCCGCCGTCCAGCATCCCCTTCCTGGCCCTGGGCGCCTGGATCCTGGCGGTGGGCTGGTTCGGCTTCAATGTGATGAGCGCACAAACGCTCGACAAGATCTCGGGCCTGGTGGCGGTCAATTCGCTCATGGCCATGGTGGGCGGCACGCTGGCCGCCACACTGATGGGCCGCAACGACCCCGGCTTTGCCTACAACGGCCCGCTGGCCGGCCTGGTGGCCGTGTGCGCCGGCTCGGATCTGATGCACCCGCTGGGCGCTGCCGTCACCGGGGCCGTGGCCGGTGTGCTCTTCGTCAAGTTCTTCACCTGGACGCAGAACAAATGGCGCATTGACGACGTGCTGGGCGTTTGGCCCCTGCACGGCCTGTGCGGCGCCTGGGGTGGCCTGGCCTGCGGCATCTTTGGTCAGACGGCGCTGGGCGGGCTGGGTGGCGTGTCTTTCCTGTCCCAACTGCTGGGCACGGTGCTGGGTGTGGCCTGGGCCTTTGTGGGCGGTTTGGTGGTCTACGGCGTGCTGCGCCAGGTGATCGGCCTGCGCTTGAGCCAGGAAGAGGAATTCGAAGGCGCCGACCTCGCCATCCACAAGATCAGCGCCTCGCCGGACAACGAAGGCAGCTGGTAATCTCCCCGGCATCCCCATCTCTGCGAGGGCCCTCTATGCTGAGGGCCCTCGTTTCGTTTCAGGAGTCGCGTTCGTGTTCACCGGCATCGTGCAGGGCGTCGCCCAGGTCGAATCCATCGAGGCCCGCGAGGGCCTGCACACGCTGTGGCTGCGATTCCCCGAGGGCTTTGACACCGACCTCGCCATCGGCGCCAGCGTGGCCTGCGATGGCTGCTGCCTGACGGTGACCGAGCGCCAGCCCGGCGGCCGCGCCGGGTTTGATGTGATGGCTCAGACGCTGAAGCTCACCACCCTGGGCGGGCTGCAGGTGGGCTCGGGGCTCAATGTCGAGCGCGCCGCCCGCGATGGCGCCGAGATCGGCGGCCACCCGCTCTCGGGCCATGTGGACGCGACCGCACGCATCGCCGAGATCCGCCGCCCCGAGAACAACGTCGTGCTGCGCTTTGCCGTGCCCGCGCCCTGGATGCGCTACGTGTTTGCCAAGGGCTATATGGGCGTCAATGGCTGTAGCCTGACCGTGGCTGAGTGCCAGCGCGAGCGCGACGGCTCGGGGTGGTTCGAGGTCTGGCTGATCCCTGAGACCCTGCGCATGACGACCTTTGCGAACAAGCAGGTGGGCGACGCGGTGCACCTTGAAATCGACCGCAGCACCCAGGTGGTGGTGGACACGGTGCGCGACGCGTTGGAAGAAAAACTGGGCGCACTGTTGCCCCTGCTGGAAGACCTGGCCCGCGAGCGCGGCATCGAGTTGGGGCAGATCACGCCCCGCCTGCCAACTTGAACCCAATTCGTCCCCCGAAATCCGGGTAAACGCGGATTTCGGGCGCTTGATTGCCTTAGGATGCCGACCCTGGCTGACAAGCGCTTTCATAGCTGCCACACGTAGTGACAGCGGTGTCTTCAGGCCCCATACCGTCCCGCCGCCCTGATGCACGCCCGTCCCCGCTTGTTCGCCCTTGTCTGGCCGATGTTCCTGGAGTTGTTGCTGGGCATTGGGCTGGGCGTGGTCGCCACCGGCCTGGCGGCGCGCATCTCCGACACCTCGGGCGCGGCCTTTGGCATTGCCAACCACGTGTTCACGACCCTGTTCATCCTGTTCCGGGTGGTGGGCGCCGGGGTGAGCGTGGCCATGACGCAGGCGCTTGGCGCCGGCCGGCGCGACCGGGCCGATGCCATTGCCCGCGCCGTGGTCGGCGTGAGCACCTGGATGGGCGGCATTGGCGCCTTGGCGGCGCTCGTGGCGGCCAAGCCGCTACTGCTGCTGATCAATGCGCCGGCCGAGGTCATGCCGCTGGCCGTGCCCCTGCTGCAAACCTTGGCGCCCGCGCTGATGATCGACGCCTGGAACGCCAACATGGCCAGCGTGCTGCGCTCCCACCTGCGCAGCCGCGAGGCGCTGGTCGTCGTGGTCGTCATCCAGGCGATCACCCTGGCCAGTGCCGTGTTCCTGATGCCCGAGATGGGCTTGCCCGGCTATGCGCTGGCCTGTGCGCTGGGTCGCTCTGCGGGGCTGGCGCTGCACATCCTGCTCTGGCGCCACCGGCTTGACCTCAAGCTGCGCGCGCCGGATTGGTGGCAGCTGCGCCGGCCCGAGCTGGCGCCGGTCTTCCACGTGGGCCTGCCGGGTGCGGCCGAGAACATCTGCCACCGCATGTGCTTCATGTTCAGCGTGGCGGCGGTGGCCAAGCTGGGCGCCGGCGCGCTGGCGACGCACGCCTACGCCTTTTCCTTCATCGGCATCATCCTGCTCAATGGCCTGGCCATCGGCTTCAGCGTCGAGATCCTGGTCGGCCACATGATCGGCGCGGGCAATCTGCATGGCGCCAACAAGCTGGTCAAGCGCGCGCTGGCCTGGGGGCTGGGCATCACCCTGGCGGTGGCTGGCAGCTTTGCGCTGTTCGCCAAGCCGCTGTTTGGCCTTTTCACCAAGGACCCGGAGCTGCTCAAGCAAGGCGCCATGCTGCTGGCCATGACGATCATCCTGGAGCCCGGCCGCACCTTCAACCTGGTCGTCATCAATGCGCTGCGTGCCACCGGTGACGCGCGCTACCCGGTGATGGCCGGCGCGGCGTCCATGGTGCTGGTGCTGGCCGGTGGCTCCTGGCTGTTTGGGGTCTACCTGGGCTGGGGGCTGGTGGGCGTGTTCATCGCCTACACGCTGGACGAATGGATCCGCGGCCTCTCGATGTGGCACCGCTGGGTCACCCTGCGCTGGGCGCCCTATGCGCGCGCTTCGCATCGCAAGCTGCGCCGGGCTCGCGCCCACTGAGCTTGTCGTAAGCGTGGGGCGGATCCCACGGGAAGCAACGCCGCTCTTCCTAGAATCGCCCGGTGTTTACTCACCCGTCGAAGTTGCCGCGATGAAGCTCCGCCTTGCTCCCCTCGCGCTGCTGGCCGCCCTGGCCACGGCCCATGCCCAGCAGCCTGCTGTCATCTTCGACATGGGTGGCAAGTTCGACAAGTCCTTCAACCAGGCCGGCTACGTCGGCGCCGAGCAGTGGAAGAAGGAAACCGGCAAGGCCTATCTCGAGTTCGAGATCAGCAACGACACCCAGCGCGTGCAGGCGCTGCGGCGCATGGCAGAGAAGGGTGCCAGCCCCATCATCGGCATCGGCTTCGCGCAGGCCTCGGCCATGCAGCAGGTGGCCAAGGCCTTTCCCAAGACCCAGTTCGTCATCATCGACGGCAAGGTGGACCTGCCCAATGTGCAGTCCGTGCTTTTCAAGGAGCATGAGGGCAGCTATGTGGTGGGCGCGCTGGCGGCCATGGTCAGCAAGACCGGCAAGCTGGGCTTTGTCGGCGGCATGGACATCCCGTTGATCCGCAAGTTCCAGTGCGGCTACGAGCAAGGCGTGAAGGCCACCAACCCCAAGGCCGAGGTGTTCTCGAACATGACCGGCACCACCTCGTCCGCCTGGAACGACCCCACCCGTGGCGGTGAGCTCGCCAAGGCCCAGTTCGCCAAGGGCGCGGATGTCGTCTTCGCAGCGGCAGGCGGCACGGGCGTGGGCGTCTACCAGGCGGCCAAAGATGCCGGCAAGCTGGCCATCGGGGTCGATAGCAACCAGAACCACGTGCAGCCCGGCACCATGCTGACCTCGATGGTCAAGCGTGTGGACGTGGCCGTGTACACCGCCCTCAAGAGTTGGACCGGCGGCCTGCAGGTGCTGGGCCTGAAGGAAGGCGCTGTGGACTACGCGCTCGACGAGCACAACGCCAAGCTGATCCCGGCGCCGCTCAAGGCCAAGGTCGATGCCGTGAAGGCCGACATCGTGGCCGGCAAGATCAAGGTCGCCGACTACATGGCTGACGGCTCTTGTAAGTACTGAGCCTGCATGCCAGTCGCTGTTCGCCTCCACGGCATCTCCAAGCGCTTTGGCGCCGTCCAGGCCAACCGTGAGGTAAGCCTGTCGGTGGCCGCTGGCTCGGTGCATGGCCTGGTGGGCGAGAACGGTGCGGGCAAGAGCACGCTGATGGCCATCCTCTATGGCTACTACCTGGCGGACGCCGGCCACATCGAGGTGAACGGCCAGCCGGCCCGCATTGCCAATTCGCACGAGGCCATCGCGCTCGGTATCGGCATGGTGCATCAGCACTTCATGCTGGTGGACACGCTCTCCTGCCTGGAGAACGTGATGCTGGGCGCCGAGGGTGGCTTCTTCCTTGGCGCGGCCAAGCGGCTGGTGCGGGCCGAGCTGCAGCGCCTGATGGCCGAGACCGGTCTGCAGGTCGATCTCGATGCCCTCGCGGGTGACCTGCCCGTGGGCGAGCTGCAGCGTCTGGAAATCTTGAAGGCCCTGTACCGCGGCGCACGCATCCTGATCCTCGACGAGCCCACCGCCGTGCTCACCCCGCAGGAGACCGACCAGCTCTTCGTCACCCTGCGCGCCCTGCGCGAGCGCGGCACCACCATCCTTCTGATCACGCACAAGCTGCGTGAAGTGATGAGCCTGTGCGACGCGGTGACCGTGATGCGCGCGGGCCAGGTCGTTGAGTCGCGCCCCATTGCCGAGTGGACCGAGGAGCGCCTGGCTGAGTCCATGGTGGGCCGCAAGGTCAGCCTGGGGCGGCCTGCCGCAGCGGGAACCGAAGTGGGCGCCATTCGCTTACAAGCCACCGGCCTGCGCCTGCGCCATGCCAATGGCGTGCCCGCGCTGCGTGACGTGTCATTGAGCCTGCGTGCGGGCGAAATCGTCGGCGTGGCCGGTGTGTCCGGCAATGGGCAGAGCGAGCTGCTGGAGGTGCTCTCCGGCCTGCGCGCGCCCGAGGCTGGGCAGATGCAGCTGGGCGATGTGCGCTTCACGTTTGATGCCTGGCTCCACCCCGCCCAGGCCCGCGAGTTGCGCCTTGCCCATGTGCCCGAAGACCGCCATGCCGTGGGCCTGGTGATGAGCTTCCCCGCCTGGGAGAGCGCCGTGCTGGGCTACCAAGACCTGCCCAAGTACCGGCGCGGCCCGAGCATGAACCACCCGGCCATGCAGGCCGCCACCGCCGCGATGCAGGAGCGCTTTGACGTGCGGCCGCGCGATGTGCAGCTGGGTTCGTCCAAGTTCTCGGGCGGCAACCAGCAAAAGCTCATCCTCGCGCGCGAGATCGGTGAGCAGCCGCAGGTGCTGCTGGTCGGCCAGCCCACGCGCGGCGTGGACATCGGTGCCATCGAGTTCATCCACAGCCAGCTGCGCGCGCTGCGCGATGCCGGCTGCGCCGTGCTGTTGGTCTCCAGCGAGCTGGACGAGATCCTCGCCCTGGCCGACCGCGTGCTGGTGATGAACGCCGGCCGCATCACCGGCGAGCTGGCCATCGACGACTGCGACGAACGCCGCCTCGGCCTCTTGATGGCCGCGCAGCAGGAGGCCGCATGACGCCGCTGCCGCGCTGGATCGACCTCGGCCTGCTGCCGATTTGGAACCTGGCGATGGCGCTGCTCGTCGCGGGCCTCGTGGTGCTGGTCATCGGCCACAGCCCCTGGCAGGCGCTGAGCGTGTTGCTGCAGGGCTCGCTCGGCAGTGCGCGCGGGCTGGGCTACTCGCTCTACTACGCCACCAGCTTCATCTTCACGGGCCTGGCGGTGGCGGTGGCCATCCATGCGGGGCTGTTCAACATCGGCGGCGAGGGCCAGGCCACGCTGGGCGGCATCGGCGTGGCCCTGCTCGCGCTGTGGCTCGGGGCCAAACTGCCGGCGGTGGTGCTGCTGCCGCTGCTGGTGCTGGCCGCCGCCGGCTTTGGCATGGTCTGGGCGGCGCTGCCGGGCTATCTGCAGGCTTGGCGCGGCAGCCATGTGGTCATCACCACCATCATGTTCAATTTCCTGGCGGCGGGGCTCAATGGCTATCTGCTCGTCAACTGGCTGCGCCCGGCCGACAGCATGGCCGTCGAGAGCGCCGAGTTCGCGCCCAGCGCGCGCTTCCCCGCCGTGCATGAGCTGCTGGAGAGCGTGGGTGTTGAATGGCCATCGTCGCCGCTCAACCTCAGCCTCCTGCTGGCGCTGGCGGCCTGCGTCTTCGTCTGGTGGTTCCTCTGGAAGAGCGCGGCCGGCTATGCGGTGCGCGCCGTCGGGGCTTCGCCGCGCGCCGCGCACTACGGCGGCATCGCACCGCGCCGGCAGATCCTGCTGGCCATGGCAGTGTCGGGGGCCCTGGCCGGCCTGGTCGGTGTCAACGAAATCTCGGGCGTGCAGGGCAAGCTGACGCTGGACTTCGTGGCTGGCGCGGGCTTCACCGGCATCGCCTGCTCGCTGATGGGCCGCAACCACCCGGTGGGCATCCTGCTCGCGGCCTTGCTCTTTGGCGTGCTCTACCAGGGCGGGGTCGAGGTCTCGTTCGAGCTGCAAGGCTTCAGCCGCGAGATGGTCGTCACCGCCCAGGGCTTGATCGTGCTGTTCTCGGGCGCGATGGCCACGGTCAGCGCGCCGCTCTTTGCCACCCTGTATGCCCGCTTCAAGGGAGCAAAGCATGGATGAGCTGCTGATCGGCTCCCTGCTCGCTTCGCTGCTGCGCGTCAGCGTGCCTCTGCTGCTGTGCGCGATGGCCGGCGTGCTGTCCGAGCGCGCGGGTGTGGTGGACCTTGGGCTGGAAGGCAAGATGCTGTTTGCCGCCTTCGCCGCAGCGGCCACAGCCTCGCTCACGCAGTCGGCCGGGCTCGGTCTGCTGGCGGCCATGGGCGTGGCCTGCTTCGTGTCCCTGGTGCATGGCTTTGCGACCGTCACCCACCGGGGCGACCAGATCGTCTCCGGCGTGGCGCTCAACATGATTGCGGCCGGCCTCACCGTGGTGCTGGGCATCGCCTGGTTCCAGCAAGGTGGGCAAACGCCCGCCATCGGCCCCGAGGTGCGCCTGGGCGCCCTGATCCCGGGCTTTGGCGAGCCGCGCGCGGGCGATTGGCTGGCCTCGGTGCTGGGCCATGGCCTGCTCAGCCACAACGCGCTGGTCTACCTGGCCTTTGTGCTCGTTGCCTTGGTGTGGTTCTTCCTGGAGCACACGCGGCCCGGCCTGCGCCTGCGCGCCGTGGGCGAGAACCCGGCCATGGTCGATGCCGCCGGCGTCTCGGTGCCCGGCCTGCGCTATCAGGCGCTCATGATGAACGGCGTGCTCTGCGGCCTCGCGGGCGCTTACCTGACCCTGGCGCAGAACGCGTCCTTCTCTCCCAATATGACGGCCGGCCGTGGCTATATCGCGCTCGCGGCGATGATCTTTGGCAAGTGGCGCCCGCTGCCCACGCTGGGCGCCTGCTTGCTGTTCGGCTTCCTGGACGCGGTGGCCATTCGCTTGCAGGGCGTGCAGGTCCCGGGCATTGGTGAGGTGCCGGTGCAGCTGATTCAGTCGCTGCCCTATCTGCTGACGGTGGTGTTGCTCGCCGGCTTCATCGGCCAGGCCGTGGCGCCCAAGGCGCTGGCCAAGCCGTACTTGAAAGAACGTTGATGAACCTGGACGACGCCCTGTTGGCCGACCTGCTCGCCGCCTCGCTCGACGCCCGTGCCTACTCGCACTCGCCCTACTCAGGCTATGCGGTCGGCGCCGCCGTGCTGGATGAACAAGGCCGCATCCACAAAGGCGCCAATATCGAGAACGCCGCCTACCCGCAGGGCTGGTGTGCCGAGGCTTCAGCCTTGACGGCTATGGTGATGGCCGGGGGCAAGCAGGCGAGGGCGGTGCTGGTGACGGGGCCGGGGCCCGAAGTCATCACGCCCTGTGGCGGCTGCCGGCAGAAACTGCGCGAATTTGCGGGCCCTGAATTGCTGATCCTGGCGGGCGACCCGAGTGGCCTGCGGGGGCGCTGGACGCTCTCCGAGCTGCTGCCGCACAGCTTCGGGCCCGACCATTTGAAACCTTGAGGACGACATGACGACGAACTCTCAGTCGCTGGATGCTTTGATCGACGCCAGCGTGGACGCGCTGAAGGCGCAGTGTGGTGAGGCCCCGGCCGTGGCCGTGGTGCTGGGCTCGGGCTGGTCGGGCGCGGTGTCGCGCGTCGAAGGCGCGCTGCACCTGCCCTACACGGCGCTGCCCGCCTTCCCGCAGCCCAAGGTCGAGGGCCACGTCAGCGAAGTGGTGGTGGGCCGCATCGGCGCCCAGCGCGTGGTGATGCTGCGCGGCCGCGTGCACACGTATGAGAGCGGCGACTGCACCGGCATGGCCGGCGCCATCCGCACGCTCAAGCGCTGGGGCGTCAAGCTGCTGCTGCAGACCAATGCCTCGGGCTCGCTGCGGCACGAGATGCCCCCGGGCAGCCTGATGCTGATCAACGACCACATCAACGCGCCGCAGCGCAGCCCCCTGGTGGGCGAGACCGGCATGCACCGCTTCGTGGACATGAACGGCGCCTACGACCCCGAGCTCCGCGCCCACGCGCGCACGGTGGCGGCAGGGCGGGGCCGCATCCTGCCCGAGGGCGTCTACGTCTGGGCCTTGGGGCCGCAGTTCGAGACCCCGGCCGAGATCCGCATGTTTGCCGCCTGGGGCGCCAGCGCGGTGGGCATGAGCACCGTGCCCGAGACCATCCTGGCTCGCCACGCCGGCCTGCGCGTGATGGGCCTGGCGTTGATGACGAACATGGCAGCCGGGATGTCGGCCGAGGCGCTGACGCACGAGCTGACGCTCAAGCAGGCGGCTGCATCGGCTGAAGACGCCGCCGACTTTCTGGCCGCGTTGGTGGCCAGCTTTGCGGACATCCCGCTATGAGCCTACAAGACGCCGCCCGCCAGGCGCTCGCTTGCCTGGACTTGACCAGCCTGAACGACGCCGACACGCCCGCCGACATCGACGCCCTGTGCCGCCGCGCCCAGACGCTCTTTGGCCCCGTGGCCGCCGTGTGCGTATGGCCGCGCTTTGTGGCGCAGGCGCGCGCTGCGCTGCCCAAGGAAATCGGCGTCGCTGCGGTCGCCAACTTCCCGCACGGCGGGCTGGACCTGGCGCCCGTGCTTGCCGAGGTACAGACCATCATCGACGCCGGCGGCGACGAGATCGACGTCGTTTTGCCCTATGCGGCGCTCAAGGCCGGCAAGGGCAGTGAGGTGTCTGAGTTCCTGGGCGAGGTGCGCCACGCCAGCCGGCCGCTGACGCTCAAGCTCATCATCGAATCGGGCGAACTGGCCACGCCAGAGCTCATCGCCGAGGCCACGCGCTTGGGGCTGATCGCCGGCGCCGACTTCATCAAGACCAGCACTGGCAAGAGCAAGGTCTCGGCCACGCTGGCCGCTGCCGAGGTGATGCTGAAGGAAATCGCTGGCAGCGGCCTGCACGCAGCGGGCTTCAAGGCCTCGGGCGGCATCCGCACGGTGGCCGATGCGGCGCCGTATCTCGACCTCGCGGCGCAATTGCTGGGCCCCGATGCCGTCAATCCGCGCCGCTTCCGCTTCGGCGCCAGCGGCCTCTTGAACGACATCGAGGCTGTGCTCTCCGGCACCGCTGCCGCGCCTGCCAAGGCAGGCTACTGAAATGCTCGCCCAAGAAATCATCCGCACCAAGCGCGACGGCCGCGCGCTCGATGCCGCGCAGATCGAGGCCTTCGTCAAGGGCCTGACCGATGGCTCCTGGAGCGAAGGGCAGGTGGCGGCTTTAGGCATGGCCGTCTTCCTGCGCGGCATGGGCCGCGATGAGGCTGTGCTGCTGACGCGGGCCATGATGCATTCGGGCCGTGTGATGCAGTGGCCTGGCATGCCCGGCCCCGTGCTCGACAAGCACTCCAGCGGTGGCGTGGGCGACAAGGTCAGCCTGATGCTGGCACCCCTGGTGGCAGCTTGCGGCGGCTATGTGCCCATGATTGCCGGCCGGGGCCTCGGCCACACCGGCGGCACGGTGGACAAGCTCGAATCCATCCCCGGTTACACCACCACGCCCGACCCGGCCGCCTTCGACCGCATCGTGCGCACCTTGGGCTGCGCCGTCATCGGCCAGACGGCCGACCTGGCGCCGGCCGACAAACGCTTCTACGCCACGCGCGACGTGACAGCCACGGTCGAGAGCGTGCCGCTCATCACCGCCAGCATCCTGTCCAAGAAACTGGCCGCCGGCCTGCAGGGCCTGGCCATGGACGTGAAGTGCGGCAACGGCGCCTTTGCCGCCACGCCCGCGTTCGCCCGCGAGCTGGCCGAGAGCATCGTGGCCGTGGCCACCGGCGCCGGCCTGCGCACGCGGGCCTTGATCACCGACATGAATCAGATCCTCGGCACCGAGGTGGGCAATGCGCTCGAAGTGCTGGAGACCATCCGATACCTGCGTGGCGAGGCCCGCGAACCTCGGCTGCATGAAGTGACCCTGGCCCTGGCGGCCGAGATGCTCGTCATAGGCAATCTGGCACCCGACCTGTCTGCCGCCCGCACCCAACTGCAAGCCGCGCTGGACAGCGGCGCCGCCGCCGAGAAGTTTGCGCAGATGGTGGTGGCCCTGGGCGGCCCGGCCGATTTGCTCGACGCTCCCGCCAAGCACCTGCCCGCCGCGCCCGTGGTGGTGCCCGTGCCCGCGCCCCGCAGCGGCGTGCTCACCGGCATGGCCACGCGTGACCTGGGCCTCTTGATCGTCGAGATGGGCGGTGGCCGCCGCGTGGCCGGTGCCCGCATCGACATGCGTGTCGGCTTCAGCGCCGTGCGGCCGGTGGGCAGCGCCTGCCAGGCGGGCGAGCCCATCGCCTTCGTGCACGCGGCCGACAAGCCCCAGGCCGAGCGCGCCGTGGCCAGCTACCTGGCCGCGACACAATGGGGGGATGAGCCGCCTCCCAGCACGCCCCTGGTGCTCGCGGAGGTCGGTTGACTGCCGATCCCGATGACTGCTGATACCCCCGAATTCCCCCGCGCCATCAAGAGCTTCGTGACCCGTGCCGGCCGCATGGGCACGGGCCAGATCAAAGCCCTGGCCGAGCTGGGCCCGCGCTTCGTCCTGCCTTATCAAACGGAGCGGCTCGACCCGGCCGCCGTCTTCGGCCGCCAGGCCCCGCTGGTGCTGGAGATCGGCTTTGGCATGGGCGGCGCCACCGCCGAGATTGCCGCTGCGCTGCCCGACCACGACTTCATCGGCTGCGAGGTGCACGAGCCCGGCGTGGGCGCGCTGCTCAAGCTGATTGGCGAGCGTGAGCTGCCCAATATCCGCATCGTCCAGCACGATGCCGTCGAGGTGCTGGAGCACATGGTCGGCCCGGCGGCCTTGGCCGGCGTGCACATCTTCTTCCCCGACCCTTGGCACAAGAAGCGCCATCACAAGCGCCGGCTGATCCAGCCCGCCTTTGTGGCCAAGCTTGTGCAACATCTGCAACCCGGTGGCTACCTGCATTGCGCCACCGACTGGCAGCCCTATGCTGAACAGATGCTCGAAGTCTTGAGCGCCGAGCCGCTGCTGCAGAACACCGCCAGCGGTTATGCCGACAAACCCGCCTACCGGCCGCTCACCAAGTTCGAAGCGCGCGGCCTGCGGCTGGGGCATGGGGTCTGGGACCTCGTCTTCCGGAGACGTGCATGAGCTTTGCCAACCGCCTCGGCGGCCGCCATATCCTCGTCGGGATGAGTGGCGGCATCGCCTGCTACAAGATCGCCGAGCTGGTGCGATTGCTCACCCAGGCCGGCGCCACCGTGCAGGTGGTGATGACCGAGTCGGCCGAGCAGTTCATCACCCCGGTCACCATGCAGGCCCTCTCGGGCCGCGCGGTCTACACCAGCCAGTGGGATGCACGCCCGGGCAACAACATGGCCCACATCAACCTCAGCCGCGAAGCGGACCTGATGCTGATCGCCCCGGCCAGCGCTGACTTCATTGCCCGCCTGGCCCAGGGCCGGGCCGACGAGCTGCTCAGCCTCACCGCCCTGGCGCGCCGCGTGGACCACTGCCCGCTCTACGTGGCGCCCGCCATGAACCGCGAGATGTGGGCCCACCCGGCCACGGTGCGCAATGTGGCCCAACTGGTGGCCGATGGCGCCCGCATCCTCGGCCCCGACAGCGGCGCCCAGGCCTGCGGCGAAGTGGGCGACGGGCGCATGCTCGAAGCCGCTGCGCTCTTTGAGGCCATTGGCGCGCACTTCCAGCCCAAGGTGCTGCGCGGCAAGCGCGTGCTGGTCACCGCCGGGCCCACCTTCGAGCCCATCGACCCGGTGCGTGGCATCACCAACCTCTCCAGCGGCAAGATGGGCTTTGCCATTGCCCGCGCTGCGGCCGAGGCGGGTGCCGAGGTCACGCTCATCGCCGGGCCCGTCGTGCTGCCCACGCCGGCCGGCGTGCAGCGCATCGACGTGCAGACCGCCGTGCAGATGCACGACGCGGTGCTGCCCATCGCCGCCAAGCACGATGTCTTCATCGCCACCGCAGCGGTGGCCGACTGGCGGCCCGCCGCCGTGCACGCGCACAAGATCAAGAAGGCCGAGGACGGCATCACCGCGCCCCAGATCGCGATGACCGAGAACCCCGACATCCTGCGCGCCGTGGCCCAGCTGCCGCAGCCGCCGTATTGCGTTGGCTTTGCGGCCGAGAGCGAAAAGCTCGCCGAGCACGCCGAGGCCAAGCGCCGCCGCAAGGGCATCCCGCTCATCGTGGCCAACCTCGGGCCCGCCACCTTCGGGCGCGACGACAACGCGCTGCTCCTGATCGACGCCACCACGCAGCGCGAGCTCTCGCGTGCCGACAAGCTTTCGCTCGCGCGCGAGCTGATCCAGGAAATCTCCGTCCGAATCTGATCCCGACCGATGCACACCATTGACCTGCAAGTGCTCGACAGCCGCATGGCCGAGCACATCCCCGCCTACGCCACGCCCGGCAGCGCCGGCCTCGATCTGCGCGCCTGCCTCGATGCACCGCTGACGCTGCAGCCGGGGCAGACCGAACTCATCCCCACGGGCCTGGCCATCCACATCGCCGACCCGGGCCTCGCCGCCATGATCCTGCCGCGCTCGGGCCTGGGCCACAAACACGGCATCGTGCTGGGCAACCTGGTCGGCCTGATCGACAGCGACTACCAAGGCCAGCTCATGGTCAGCTGCTGGAACCGTGGCCAAACGGCCTTCACCTTCCAGCCCTTTGACCGCATGGCCCAGCTCGTCATCGTGCCCGTGGTGCAGGCGGCCTTCCGGCAGGTCGTGAGTTTTGACGCGTCTTCGCGCGGAACCGGCGGTTTTGGCTCGACGGGCAGGGGCTAAAAGCCCTTCGACCCCAGGGGTGGCTTCCTAAAATTGCGGCTGGGTTGTCACTGGGCGTTCTCCCGGTGGCGTGACGTGTTCTTCGCCCGGGTCCGCGCAAGCGAACAAGCCCGGGTGCCCCCCTGTACATGCAACTTCTCAGCCGAGGTGGTTTACAGCGCCGACTGCTCGTGGCCGTGCTCAGCGTGGCCACCTTGCTGTGCGCCGTTGTGGGCGTGATTGGCTACGAGTGGGCTTACCAGCGTGTCGATCAATCCAGCCAGAGCACGCTGGAGGCGCTGGCCCGTGCCGTCGAGCGGCCGCTGGCTTTTGCCGTGCACAGCGGCGACACCGCCCTGGTGGAGGAAATCCTTGAAGGTCTGGCCCGCCACGAGCTGCTGACGGGTGTCGAAGTGCGCACCCCGGTCGGGAACCTGGTGGCCCAGTACCCGCGGGACCGGGCTAACAGCGCCACCGAGGCGTCCAGCCTCTTCGTGACGCGGCGCCTGGCCTCGCCCACGGCTGTGCGCCAAAGCGCCGGCACCCTGACCCTGGAAGCCAACACGCAGCGTGTGACCGAGCTGGCGGCCCGCCAGGCCTGGATGGTCAGCGCGCTGCTGGGCAGCCAGGTGCTGGTCTTGGCCGTGGTGCTGTACTTCGCGGCGCAGCGCCTGGTGTCACAGCCCATCGTGAAGCTGTCTGACCGCCTGCGCCAGATCACCCCCGGCGGCACGCGCCGCCTGCGCAAGCCCTCGCGCCACAGCCAGGACGAGATCGGCCAGCTGATCGACAGCGCCAACGCCCTCATCATCGCCAGCGAGACCGCGCTGGCCAGCGAGCGGCGCATCGGCATCCGCATGGCCGAGCTGGAGGCCCAGTTCCGCGAGATCTTCGAGTCCAGCCGCGCCGGCATCTTCCTGCTCGACACCAGCCTGCGCCTCGTCACCTGCAACCCGGCTGCCGCCCACCTGCTGGGCCATGTGGCCGAGGCCCAGAGCGGGGACGAGGCGGCGCCGCCCTTCATCGACCTCGTCTTTGCCCGGCCCACCCGGGTGCGCGAGATCCTGGAGCGCGCCAAGACCAGCGGCGGCACCGCCACCGTGGACCTTGAACTTGCCCGGCAGGACGGCCAGGGCACCGAGCCGACCCAGAGCGCCCCGCGCTGGGTGCACTGCACGTTCTCGCTGCGCCAGGGCACGGGCGCCGACGAGCGCATCGCCGTCGAGGGCGTGATCTTCGACATCACCGAGCGCAAGCAGGCCGAGCGCACCGCCCGCTACCAGTCCCAGCACGACCCGCTCACCGGGCTCAAGAACCGCGTGGGCACGCTCAAGCGCGCCTCGCAGCACCTGGCCGAGGCCCAGCTGCAGCGCGGCTCGCTGAGCGTGCTGTGCATCGACCTCGACGGCTTCAAGGCCGTCAACGACAGCTATGGCCACCAGGCCGGGGACGAGGTGCTGATCGCCTGCGCCAAGCGCATGCGCACCGTGCTGCGCCGTGCGTCCGACCTGATCGGCCGCTTGGGCGGCGACGAGTTCGTCGTTGTGCTGCCCGGGCTGGACGTGGGCGACGAGCAACTGGCCGAGGCAGCCACCGCGCTGCTGACTGCTTTGTGCGAACCCATCGCCCTCAGCACAGGCGGGCTGGCGCGCGTCAGCGCCTGCATCGGCGCCGCCAGCCTGTGGCGCCATGGCCGTGATGTGGACACTTTGATCGCCGCAGCCGACCAGGCCATGTACGCCGTCAAGCAAGGCGGTAAGGCCGCCGTGGCCTGCGCTCTGGCCGACCGCGATGCCGGCGGCGACACCGAGGTGTCCGAGCTGGAGCTGCTGCGCCGCCAGCGCGCGGCGGCGGCGCTGACATCGACCATGTCGGTGTTTGCTGACTCCGAGGCCTGAGCCTCTGAGTGGGGCCCGCGCGGCGACGAGTGCCGCCGCGTGCCGCAGGTTTTTGCGTTGCGTTGAAACCTAAACAACCAGCTTGGTAGCAACTGCTGGCGGCCCGCAACCCATCGTTACCGACAGCCTGCGACCGAATGTAAGGTGTTCGCGGTTCGCTAACCAAATGCGCCTTTTTTCACGGCGCAGCCCTCCATCATGCCGCGCATCGTTGCGGGAACGTGATCAGAGCGCTGGCTGTTGCGCACTGCTCGTGCCCGTTTTTTGTTTGGCATGAAGTCAGTGGGTTAGCGACATGAGCCTGGCTCTGAACCTTGTCGATCCCCGGCCGAGCCCTATGGCTTGGCCGCGTGAGCCTGCGCACCCGCAGGATGGGTGGCACGCGCGCTGTGAAGCCATCATGGGCACGGCCATTCACGTCGAGCTGTGGTGCGAGGACGCCTTGCTGGCCCATGCGGCCATGGCGGCCGTCATCGACGAGATGCACCGCATAGACCGCCGGATGAGCCCGCACAAGCCCGACTCCGAGCTGTCACGCATCAACCGTGATGCAGCCGCCCAGCCGGTGCGGATCAGCGCCGAGATGTTTGCGCTGTTGGAGCGTGCACAGCACTTCTCGGCGCTCTCGGGCGGTGCCTTCGACATCACCTACGCCAGCGCCGGCCAGCTGTACGACTACCGCGCGGGCCTGAGCCCCGACGACGCCAGCCTGGCCGTGGCCCAGGCGCTGATCGGCTGGCGCGGCCTGCTGCTGGACGCCGCCACGCGCAGCGTGCGCTTTGCGCGGCCCGGCATGCGCATCGACCTGGGCGGCTTTGCCAAGGGCCATGCGGTGGACCAAGGCATCGACATCCTGCGCCGCCACGGCATCGCCCACGGCATGGTGAGCGCGGGTGGTGACAGCCACGTGCTCGGTGACCGGCGCGGCCGCCCCTGGACCATCGGCGTGCGCGACCCGCGCCGCGCCGGCGAGGTGGTGGCCGTGCTGCCTCTGCAGGACACGGCCATCTCCACCTCGGGCGATTACGAGCGCTTCTTCGAGCGCGACGGCGTGCGCCACCACCACTTGATCGACCCCGCCACCGGCCGCTCGGCGCTGGGCGTGCAGAGCGTGACCATCCTGGCCGACGACGGCCTGACCAGCGAGGCGCTGTCCAAGTGCGTCTTCGTGATGGGCCCGAAGCGCGGCCTGCGCTTCATCGAGACGCAGCCCGGCGTGGATGCCGTGGTGGTGGACGCCGATGGCGTGCTGCACACCTCGTCCGGCCTGCACAACGCAGCCAGCGGAGCGGTGCAGTGAGCCGCGCGGCTGGCCCTTTTGAACATCGTTGAAGGAGGTCCCCATGCGGAACCTGATACGTGTGACCACGCTCGCCCTGGCGAGTGTCTTGAGCCTGCTGCTGGCTGCCTGCGGCGCCGGTGAGCGCAGCGAACCCAGCCACGACCCTGACACCCTGACCGTGCAGGGCGACGTGCCCATCGCCTACGCCAAGCGCGCCAGCGGCATCAACATGAACCCCACCACCGGCGTGAGCTTTGCGCCCGGCGGCGACTTGATGATCCGCGAGAAGTCGTCCGCCAGCGCGGCCGAGTTCAACGTCACGCAGGCCTACACCCAGGGCAAGGGCGATGTCTCCGACCCCGAGGCCTCGTACGACGGCAAGAAGATCGTCTTCGCGATGAACTGCCCGGTGGCCAACCACGCCGACTGCACTGGCCGCTGGAACATCTGGGAGTACGACATGAGCGCCGGCGGCCTGCGCGGAGGCTCGCTCAAGCGCCTGACCAGCTCGACCACCGGCGACGACGACGTCGACCCCGCCTACCTGCCTGCCGGCGCGGGCTTCGTGTTCGCGTCCAACCGCCAGCGCGCCACCGTGGACCTGCCCAGCGGCACTGACACCTACGCCGCGCTCGACGAGTACGAGCGCGAGAAGGTGCTCAACCTCTACACCATGGACGCCAAGGGCGGCGCCATCACCCAGATCTCGGTCAACCAGAGCCACGACCGCAACCCCGTGGTGCTGATGGACGGCGACATCATGTTCTCGCGCTGGGACCACGTCGGCGGCCGCAACCATTTCAAGATCTTCACGGTGCGGCCCGACGGCACCAATATGTTCATCCGCTACGGCGCGCACAGCGAGGGCAACAGCTTCCTGCACCCGCGCGAGATGGACACCACCGGGGCCTTCAAGGGCTACCTGGCGTCCGACCTGATGCCGCTGTCGGGCACGCACGAGGGCGGGGCGCTGGTCTTTGTGGACGCCGCCAACTTCTCGGAGCAGGACACCCCGGCCACGAGCAAGGTCAAGGCCATGTCGGGCCAGAGCTACCCGACCGAGAAGCCGCTGGAGTTCGAGCGCGGCCTCTCGCGCTGGGGGCGCATCACCACGCCCTATCCGCTGTGGGACGGCAGCAACCGCGTGCTGCTGTCCTTCGCGCCCTGCCAGGTCAACAAGCGCGCTTCTAGTTCTGAGGCCTACATCGTCACGCCCTGCGCCAACCTCAGCGAGGCTGAGCTGAAGGCGCTTGGCGACGACATGAGCCCCGCCGCCGAGGCCACCGCCAACATCCGCGACAACGTGCCCCCGGTCTACGCGGTCTATATGTTCGACCCGGCCAAGAAGACCCTGCTCATCGTCGCGGCGCCGCCCGAGGGCTTCATCTACACCGACCCCATCGCGCTGCAGCCGCGCCCCGAGCCCAACCCCTCCGCCACCACAGCCTCGGCGCGCCGCGCGCTGGCGGCCGGCAGCTCCAACCTGCCGCCCGGCATGGGCTTGCTCTCGGTACGCAGCGTCTATGACACCGACGGCCTCGGCCGCATGGGCGACCCGGTGCTGGCCGAGGCCGACCGCGCCAACGGCTGCACCACGCCCATCCCCACCATCGCGCCCACCGACCCCGACGACACGCGCAAGCAGGTGGCCGATCTGCTGTCGCTCAAGGACCCCGCCAAGCCGGCCTACTACTGCAGCCCCGCACGCTTTGTGCGCGTGGTGCGCGCCGTGCCCCCCAAGGGAGGCATGGGCACGCGGGAGGCCATTGGCGAGACCGACTTCGAGCCTCAGCAGATCCTCGGCTATGCGCCCATCGAGCCCGATGGCTCCTTCCAGATCCAGGTGCCGGGCGATGTGCCGCTGGCCGTGGCCGTGATCGACGAGGCCGGCCGCGCCTTCCAGACCCACACCAACTGGATCCAGGTGCGCCCCGGCGAGACGCGCACCTGCGACGGCTGCCACAGCCCGCGCCGAGGGGCCGCGCTCAACTCCTCGACCATCAAGGACACCGTCCCTGCCGCGCTGATGAGCACCTTCCCGCGCAGCTCGGGCGAGACCATGGCCCAGACGCGCACCAACAACGTCGCCGGCTTGCTGAGCCTGTCGATGGACGTGGCCTACAGCGACGTCTGGGCCGACCCCGCCAAGACCGGCGGCCGCAAGCGCGCCAGCCTCTCGCTCAAGTACACCGGCAACACCACGCCCGACGGCAAGCCCGACCCGGCCAACGACCTGGCCACGCCCGTGCCCACCAAGGGCATCGTCAACTACCCCGACCACATCCAGCCGCTGTGGTCGCGCGACCGGGGCGCCAACACCTGCACCGGCTGCCACAACATTTCGGCCAAGCTCGACCTCAGCGGCACGCGGGCGGGCACGGGGCGCTTGATCTCCTACGAAAAGCTGATGGTGGGCGACCCCAAGATCGACCCCCAGACCGGCCTGCCCATCGTGCGCGTCGAGGACGGCGAGGCCCGGCTGGAGCGCCTGCCCGCCCTGGTGGACACCGGCGCCAGCGAGGGTGATGCCCTGGGCCTGGCGCGCAAGAGCCGGCTGATGGAGATCCTTTCCGGCCAGACCTTGATGGTGGGCAGCGAGGCCCGCAAGGTCCACCCCACGCCCACCACGCTGGACCACAGCAAGCTGCTGAACAAGGCCGAGCTGCGCCTGCTGGCCGAGTTCATGGACCTTGGCGGCAAGTACTACAACGACCTCAGTGCCGGCGGCGTCAAGCAAGTGGCCAAGCTGACCCAGCGCTCCTTCGAGGCCACCGTCTACCCCATCCTGCAGAGCACCTGTGCCGCCGGCTGCCACCAGGCCATCGGCAGCAAGAACGCAGCAGCGGGCAGCAACTTCCGGCAGAACCGCTTCGTGCTGACCGGCGCCCCCGAGGGCGACTTCAACGTCACCCTCAGCATGATCTCCAACGTCTGCGCGCCGCCCAGCAACTACCTGCTCAGCCGGCCGTCCACGGTGCCGCACCCGGCGGCGGCATCGGCCTCGGCACCTGCGGTGCTGCCGGCCGACAGCGCCAACTACAAGGCCATTGCGGCGTGGATTGCAGGAGGCTGTTAGAGCCATGCGCAGCGTCCTTCCATCGCTCTTGGTGCTCACCGCCGCCCTTTCAGCTTGCGGTGGTGGCGGCAACCCGCTCGACAACCCGGCCACCATCACCAACACCTCGGCCGACGCGGGGCAGAAGCTCTCGTTCGCCTACTACCAAAAATGCGTCAACCCCATCCTGCTGGAGCTGCTGCCCATCGCCGGCACGGCGGTCACCAACACCTGCGCGGCTGGCGGTTGCCATGACGTGAACACCGGCAGCGGCGGGGCCTTGCGCATCAACCCGCGTGCGGCTGAGGTCGTGATCGGCCCCACGCCCGACGTCGCCGCGCTGCGGCTGAGCGAGATGTACCGGAACTTCCGCTCCGCCCAGGCCCAGGTGGTGTTTGCCGAGCCCGCAGCCAGCCGCCTCATCACTAAGCCCCTGGTGCGCGGCGTGCTGCATGGGGGAGGGCGCGTCTTCCTGGACGAGAACGACCCCAAGGCGCGCACCTTGATCTACTGGATGTCCCACCCCGTGCCGCAGGGGCTGGACGAATTCAGCGCTCCGGCGCCAGCGTCATGCGCGGGTTGATGCGCTTCGTCCTGCCCTTGCTGGCTGGGTTCACCCTGCTGCTGGCCGCACCCGTGCGTGCGGCCGACGAGCCGCCCGAGCAGGTGCAAGTGGCCGACGCCTTCCTGGAACTGCACACCGGCCCGGGGCGTGGCTTCCCGGTCTTCCATGTGGCGGGGCGGGGCGAGCAGGTCGAGATCCTGCTGCGCCACACCGACTGGTTCAAGGTGCGCGTCAGCCGCGACCTGCACAACGTCAAGGAGGGCTGGGTCTCGCGGGCGCAGATGGAAACCACGCTGACCCAGGCCGGCCTGCGCAAGACCTTCCGCGACGTGCTGCTGGACGACTACCTGCACCGCCGCGTCGAGATGGGCATGGCGGGGGGGCGCTTCAAGAACGAGCCCGTGCTCAAGCTCTGGACCGCCTACCGCCTGAGCGAGACCCTGTCCGTCGAGGCCACCGTGGGCCAGGTGCAGGGCGTGTTTGCCGGCACCGACTTCTGGCACCTCGGCGTCAATGCCGAGCCTTGGTCTGACAAGCGGCTCTCGCCCTTCATCGGCATTGGTCTGGGCAAGTTCAAGAACATCCCCAACACCAGCTTGGTCAGCTCGATCACCACCGACGCCAAGCTCGCCAGCGCCGTGGCCGGCGTGCGCTGGCACCTGACCGACCGCTTTGTGCTGCGCGCCGACGTCAGCCTCTACACCGCCTTCGTGGCCGACACGCGGGCCAGTGAATACCGCGCCTTCACGGCGGGCCTCTCCTTCTTCTTCTAAGGCAGCCATGCACATCACCCGCGCACTCGCCCTCGTCTTGCTGACCCTCGCCAGCGCAGCCTGGGCCGCCGAACCCGTCATCACCCCCGAGGTGGACCGCCGCGACGTCAGGCTGCCGCGCATCCCCTCCAACGACTTCACCGTGGGCGCCTTCGTCGGCACCTATGCCACGCAGAACTTCGGCTCCAGCCTCGTCAAGGGCCTGCGCCTGGGCTATCACATCACCGAGGACTTCTTCGTCGAGGGCAACCTCGGCCGCTCCCAGGTCACCGACGCCAGCTTCCGCCAGATCCTGCCCGGCGGCATCTTCGTGAGCGAGGAGCAAAAGCTCAGCTACTACAACATGCTCGCGGGCTGGAACTTCCTGCCCGGCGAGGTCTTCCTGGGCCGCAGCGTGGCGCGGGCCTCGGCGCTCTATGTGGTGGCCGGCGTGGGCGGCACGCGCTTTGTGGACCAGAAGCACCAGACCATCAGCTTCGGGTTGGGGGCACGCGTCTTCGTTTCCGACTGGGCCTCGCTGCAGGTGGACCTGCGCGACCACCGCTACGCGCTGGACCTGCTGGGCAAACGCCAGAGCACCAACAACCCCGAGTTCACCGTGGGTGCCACCTTCCACTTCTGAGCCGCGCCATGCACGCCTTCCCTCTCTCACGTGTGCTGGCCTGGGCACTGCTGGCTGCCTCCAGCCTGTGCGCTGCCGCCCCCGCGCCCGACTTCACGCTGCGCACACTGGACGGCAGCAACCTGCGCCTGCACGAGCAGCGCGGCCGTGTGGTGCTCATCAACTTCTGGGCCACCTGGTGCGGCCCCTGCCGGCAGGAGATGCCGCTGCTCAACCAGCTGTTCCAGAAGTACCGGGGCTCGGGCTTCACGCTGCTGGGCATCAATGTGGATGAAGACGGCCGCAAGGCTCAGGCCGTGGCCAAGCAGCTGGGCCTGGCCTTCCCCGTGCTGCTGGACGCCGACAAGGCCGTCAGCCAGCGCTACGAGCTGGCCAGCATGCCCTCCACCCTGCTCATCGACCGCGACGGCCGCGTGCGCTACCTGCACAAGGGCTACCAGGCCGGCTACGAGGCCCTCTACGAAAAGCAGATCCGCGAACTGCTGAAGGAATGAACGCCATGCATCGCACCCTTCTGAGTTGTCTTCTGGTGGTCGCCACGCTGCTGCTGAGCGGCTGCGCATCGATCAAAGCACCTGAGCCCTGGGTCAAGCCTTACGAGCGCGAGCGCCTGGCCGACCCCATCATGCAGGTGTCGCGCAATGCGCTGTCCAGCAAGCACTTCGAGCACGTGTACGAGGTGCGCGAGGGCGCACGCGGCGCGAATGGTGTTCAAGGAGGCGGTTGTGGCTGCAACTAAGGCACTTCGGGCCGCAGCCTTGCTCGGCACCGCCCTGGTCGGCGCCGAGGCCGGCGCCGTGACCCTGCCTGACGACCAGGCCGAGGCCATGGTCCACATCTACGAGGCCGACGGCCTGCGCGCCACGGGCCCAGCCGTGCTGGTGCGCAAGAAGCTGGGCACGGCGGTGTCGCTGCAGGGCAGCATTTATGTCGATCAGGTCAGCAGCGCATCCATCGACGTGGTCACCACGGCCAGCCCCTTCAAGGAAACGCGCAGGGAGTTCAGCGTCGGGGGCGACTACGTCTACCGCGACAGCCAGGTCACCGTCTCCACCACGCAGAGCACCGAGCCCGACTACAAGGCCCGCTCGCTCAGCGTCGATGTGGCGCAGGACATGTTCGGCAACATGACGACGGTGTCGCTGGGCTTCTCGCGCGGGGCCGACGACGTGGGCCGGCGCGACGTGGGCTTCTTCGACAAGGCGCGCCACTGGCGCTACCGGCTCGGGGTCACGCAGATCCTGTCGCCCAACTGGCTGGCCACGCTCAATGTCGAGGCCGTGGCCGACGACGGCTACCTGGGCAACCCCTATCGATCAGCCCGCGTGGGCGGCGCCTTCGTGCCCGAGAACGACCCCCGCACCCGCTCCAGCCGCGCGCTCAAGCTCGGCACCGTGGGCGCTCTGGCGGGCGGCAGCGCGATGCGTGTGTCCTACCGCTACTTCTGGGACAACTGGGCCATCCGCGCCCACACTGTCGAGGCCGGCTACAGCCGCTATGTGGGTGAGAGCTTCCTGATCGACGGCAGCTTGCGCCTGCACTCGCAAGGCAAGGCCCTGTTCTACAGCGACAACGCCCTGGCCGACACCCTCTACCTGTCGCGCAACCGCCAGCTCAGCAGCTTCAAGAGCATCGGGCTCGGCGCCAAGCTCACCTACACGGCCGGCAAGGTCCGCGAGACGGATATCAAGCTCAGCGCCGCCTACCAACTGCTGCACTTCAAGTACAGCGACTTCACCGACCTGCGCACCGGCAACGCCTATGCGCTCAACGCCCACGTGCTGCAGCTGTTTGCCACGGCGAGCTTTTGAAGGAGAACGCGAGTGCGTGCCTTGATGACCCTTGTGTTTGCGCTGTTGGTGGGGGCACCGGCCTGGGCGGCCGATGCCGTGCCAGTGCCTGCGGCTGCTGCAAGCGCCCCGGCGGATGTGGCCAGCGCCCCCGCCGGAGCAGCCAGCGCGCCCGAGCCCCCCCAAGCCCTCGACCAGCGCGTCGAGGCCGTGAAGGCCGAGGTCATCCGCCTCAACCGCGACCTGCTGGTGCTGGAGGAGGAGTTGCTCTTCCCCGCCAGCACGCAGGTGGCGGTGTTCGTCTCCATGGACGTGGGCAAGATGTTCGAGCTCGACTCGCTGCAACTGAAACTCGACGACAAGCTCGTCGCCAGCCACCTCTACTCGCCGCTGGAGGTGCAGGCCCTGCACCGGGGCGGCATGCAGCGCGTCTACCTTGGCAATCTCAAGTCGGGCACGCACGAGGTGGTGGCCTTCTTCACCGGCAAGGGCCCGCACTTCCGCGACTACAAGCGCGCCGCCACCATCAAGTTCGAGAAGGGCGCCGACCCGTCCTACATCGAGCTGCGCATCGTCGACTCCACGGCCAAGCTGCAGCCCGAGTTCGACGTCAAGGTCTGGCAATAAGAGGGCAGGGCGTGCGCCGGGCTATCACTCTCATCGCTGCGCTGGCCTGCTGGGCTGGCACGCCCTGGGCCGCCGAGGCGCCGCCGCCAAAGCTGGTGCAGGCGCCGCACTACGGCGACACGCTCTTCCACTTCTTCCAGGACCACTACTTCAGCGCCATCACCGGCCTGATGACCTCGCAGCACTTCAATCGCCTGAGCCCGCATGACGACGAGGCCGAGCTGCTGCGCGGAGGCATGCTGCTCTCTTACGGCCTGCACCGCGAGGCCGGCGAGGTGTTTGCAAAGCTGCTCGACGCAGGCGCCAAGGCGGCCGTGCAGGACCGGGCGCGTTTCTTCCTGGCCAAGATCCGCTACCAGCGCGGGCTGCTGCCCGAGGCGCTGGACGCCCTGGGCCGCATCGGCAAACAGTTGCCGCCTGCGCTGGAGGAAGAGCGCGCGCTGCTGCACGCCAATGTGCTGCTCGCCAGCCAGGACTACGCCGGCGCCGCGCAGCAGCTCAAGGCACTGAGTGCGCTCAAGACCACAACCACCGGCGCCAGCCTCTATGCGCGCTACAACCTCGGCGTGGCCCTGGTGCGCAGCGGCGACGTGGCCGGTGGCCGCGTCTGGCTCGATGAACTCGGCAAGGCCACCTCTCCAGCCTTGCCCGCCACCCCCGAGTACCGCGCGCTGCGCGACCAGGCCAACCTCGCGCTCGGCTTTGCCATGCTGCGCGACGAAAAGCCCGACGCAGCCTCTGGCTACCTGCAGCGCGTGCGCCTGGAGGGCCCGCAGTCCAGCAAGGCCCTGCTGGGCTATGGCTGGGCGCTGGCCGCCGCCAAGAAGCACCGCGAGGCCCTGGTGCCCTGGCAAGAACTGCTGCGCCGCGATGCGCGCGACGCCGCCGTGCTGGAGGCCCGGCTGGCCGTGCCGCTGTCCTACGTGGAGCTGGGCGCGCTGGGCCAGGCGCTCACGCGCTACCAGGAGGCCATCGCGCTCTACGGGCAGGAGAGCCGCTCGCTGGACGAATCCATCGCCGCCATCCGCGCCGGCCGCCTGATCGAGGGCCTGCTGGCCGCCAACCCTTCGGCCAGCCCGGGCGCCGAGATGAGCTGGTTCGACGCCATCCAGTCCCTGCCCGCCATGCCTCACGCCGGCCACTTGAGCGATGTGCTGGCCCAGCACGAGTTCCAGGAGGCCTTCAAGAACCTGCGCGACCTGCAGTTCCTGGCCGGCAACCTGCAGGCCTGGCAGGACAAGGTCGAGGTCTATGGCGACATGGTGGCCCACCGCCGCCAGGCCTATGCCCAGCGCCTGCCCCAGGTGCTGGCGCAGGCCAATGCCGCCGGCCTGGGCCAACTCCAAGCGCAGCGCGATGCCCTGGCCACTGAGCTGGACCGCGTGGAGCGCGAAGTGGACATCGAAGCCCTGGCCACGCCCGCGCAGCGCGCACTGCTGGAGCGCGTGCAGCGCGTCAACGCCAGCCTGAAGGCGCTGCTTGAAGAGCCCGGCCTGGACGCCGCTCGCCAACGCGCCCGCCTGGCCACCGGCCTGCTCACTTGGCAACTGGCCCAGGACCACGCCGACCGGCTGTGGTCCGCGCAAAAGGAGCTGCGCACCATTGACCGCGAACTGGCCGAGGCCCGCGACCGCGAGGCCGCGCTGGCCCGCGCACAGCAGCAGGAGCCCGCCCGCTTCGACGCCTTTGCCACCCGCACCCAGGCCGAGGCCGCCCGCATTGCCGCCCTGATCCCGCAGGTGGCCCGCCTCACCCAGCAGCAACAGCAGGCCGCGCAGGAGATCGCCATTGCCCAGCTCGTGAAGCAGAAGGAGCGCCTCGCGCTCTACAGCACCGAGGCCCACTTTGCGGTGGCGCAGCTGCATGACCGCGCAGCGCAAGCTGAGGGGAAGAAGGAGGGCGACCGTGCGAAGTAGCCCGCTGCTGATCGTCGTGGTCCTAGCCTTGAGCGCCTGCTCCAGCGTGCAGCGCTGGTTTGCCAGCGACCCACCGGAGCCGCCCACGCTCAAGACCCTGGCCGGCCGCAGCGCGACGGTCGAGAAGGACGCGGGCGTGCAGGCCACCGAGGAGCAGACCATCGCGGCCTACCGCAAGTTCCTCGACGCCGCACCCGCCACCAAGAAGGCCCCGCAGCGCGCCGAGGCCCTGCGCCGTCTGGGCGACCTGGAGATGGACCGCGCCGACAAGCAGTCCGCCACCAGCACGGCTGCCGTGTCCCCCACGGACCCCGACTACGCCACCGCCCTGGCCCGCTACCGCGACTACCTCAAGGCCTACCCCCAGGACCCCGGCAACGACCGCGTGCTCTACCAAATGGCTCGCGCCCACGAGCAAACCGGCAAGCTTGAAGCGGCCCTGAGCACGCTGGACCGCCTAGTCAGCCAGTACCCCAAGACCAGCTACCTCGACGAAGCCCAGTTCCGCCGCGGCGAGCTGCTGTTTGCGCTGCGCGACTACGCCAAGGCCGAGACGGCTTATGGCAGCCTGCTTGCCAGCAGCAACCCCTTCCAGGAGCGCGCCACCTACATGCAGGGCTGGTCGCGCTTCAAGCAGTCGCGGCTCGACGAAGCGCTGCAGTCCTTCTTCAAGGTGCTCGACCTCAAGGCCGAGCCGCTCGCCCGCACCGGCGAGCTGCAAAGCTTGAGTGGCCTCACGCGCGCCGAGCGCGAGCTGCTGGAGGACACCTTCCGCGTCACCAGCCTCAGCCTGGCCGCGCTGCAGGGCGCCGAGTCCATCACCGCCTACGTGAACCAGCCTGGCCGGAGCAGCTATGAGTTCCGCGTCTACGAGCAGCTCGGCGAGCTCTACCTGAAGCAGGAGCGCCTCAAGGACGCCGCCGACACCTTTGGCGCCTTTGCCCGCCGCCAGCCGCTGCATGCCCAGGCCCCGCTGCTGCAGGCCCGTGTCATCGACATCTACCAGGGCAATGGCTTTGCCAACCAGGCGCTGGAGGCCAAGAAGGCCTACGTCTCGCGCTATGGCCCCGAGGGCGAGTTCCGCCAGGCCAACCCCGAGGGCTGGGCGCAGGCGCAGCCCCTGGTCAAGACCCACCTCACCGAGCTGACCCGCCACCACCATGCGCTGGCGCAAAAGACCAAGGCCCCGGCCGACTATGCCGAGGCCGTGCGCTGGTACCGCCTCTACCTCGACGCGTTCTCGAAGGAGCCAGAAGCCGCCCAGCAGCACTTCCTGCTGGCCGAGCTGCTGTTTGAGGACAAGCGCTTTGCCGAGGCCGTGCCCGCCTACGAGCAAACCGCCTACGGCTACCCCGCGCACGCCCGCAGCAGCGACGCCGGCTACGCCGCCTTGCTGGCCTACACCCAGCTTGAGAAAACCACCCCTGCACCCGAGCTGCCCGCCTTGCGCAAAACGGCCGCCGCCAGCGCCCAGCGCTTTGCGAGCAGCTTCCCCGCCGATGCCCGCGCCAGCACGGTGCTCACGCACGCGGCCGAGCAGCTCTATGCGCTGGGCGAGGCCGGCCCCGCCACGGCCACCGCCCAGCAAGTGCTGGCCCTGAAGGCCGCGCCCGCCGAGCTGCGCGTGGCCTGGACGGTGCTGGCCCATGCCGCGTTTGAGCGCAACGACTTTGCCGCCGCCGAGCCCGCCTATGCCCAGGTGTTGGCGTTGACGCCCTCCAGCCCCGCCACTGACGGCGCCCGGCGCGATTTGGTCGAGCGCCTTGCCGCCTCGGTCTACAAGCAGGGCGAGCAGGCCCGCAGCAAAGGGCAATTGCGCGAGGCCGTCGGCCACTTCAGCCGCATCGCTGGCCTGGCGCCTGACTCGCCCGTGCGCGCTGCCGCGCAGTACGACGCGGCCGCCGCGCTCATCGCCCTCAAGGACTGGCCGCAGGCCGCCGCGGTGTTGGAGGACTTCCGCACCCGCTACCCCAAGCACGCGCTCCAGGCCGAGGTGGCGCCCAAGCTCGCGGTCGTCTACACCGAGAAGGGCAGCTGGGCTCAGGCTGCGAGCGAGATGGAACGCCTCTCGGCCGTGCAGACCGACGCCAGCCTCGCCCGCGCCGCGCTGTGGCAAGCGCTGCAGCTGCGCGAGAAGGCCAGCGCCGAGACCCCCGCCGCCCGCACTGCGTTGGCCCAAGCCTACGAGCGCTACCTCAAGGCCTACCCCCAGCCGCTGGAGCCCGCGCTGGAGGCCCGCTACCGCCTGGCCTTGCTGGCCCGGGCCGATGGCAACGCCGCGCGCGAGCTGGGCTTGATGCGCGAGGTCTTCCAGGCCGACCAGGCCGGGGCAGACGCTCGCACCCCACGCACCCGAACCCTCGGCGCGCTGGCCGCGCTCAGCCTGGCCCAGCCGGCGCTGGAGGCCTACCGCAAGGTCCAGCTCGTCGAGCCCCTGGCCCGCCAGCTCAAGGCCAAGAAGGCCAAGCTCGAAGACGCCCTCAAGGCCTACGCCGTAGCGGCCGACTACGGCGTGGCCGAGGTCGTCACCGCAGCGGCCTACCAGTCGGCCGCGCTCTACCAGGACTTCGGCCGCGCCATGCTCGCCTCACAGCGGCCCAAGGGCCTGAAGAAGCTGGAGCTGGAGCAGTACAACGTGATGCTCGAGGAGCAGGCCTTCCCCTTCGAGGAAAAGGCCACCGAGCTGCACGAGATCAACGCCCGCCGCACGGCGCAGGGCGTGTACGACGAGTGGGTGCAAAAGAGCTTTGTGGCACTGCGCGAGCTGCGCCCGGTGCGCTACGGCAAGCTGGAGGTGGCTGACGTTGCCGCCACAACACCACTCGCCATCGAGCCGCTGGAGCAAGCCGTGGCCAAGGCGCCCGGCCAGGCCCGCCTGCACCACCAGCTCGCCTTGGCCTACCGGCAGGCCGGCCAGTTCAGCAAGGCCCGCGCGGCCTACGAGCAGGCCCTGCAGCTGGACCCGCAACTGGCGCCGGCGGTGCTCAATCTCGGCATCCTCTTTGACCTCTACCTCGGCGACGGCGCCCGCGCGCTGGCCCAGTACGAGCGCTACCTCGCGCTCACGCCGCAGGGTGATGCGAGTGTGAGCAAGTGGATTGCCGACCTGAAGAACCGCAAGCCCGCGCCCGTGGCGGCGGCCACGAAGGAGAAGCCATGAAGCGCTGCGCCGCCTTCTTGCTCGTCGCCCTGGCCGGCGCTGCCATGGCCCAAGACCGCGCCGAGATCGACCAGACCAAGATCATCGGCAACCGCGAGCTGCCCAAGGTGCTCTACATCGTGCCCTGGAAGAAGCCCGCCCCCGGCCAGCTCTCGGGCAAGCCGGCGGCCAGCGTGCTGGACGAAGTGCTCGCGCCGGTGGACCGCGAGGTCTTCCGCCGCCAGGTGGCTTATCAAGCCCAGACACAAGCGCAGGCCCAGGCCCAGAGCAGTGCTGCCACCCCACCCACCCCCCAACCAACAACCGATCCCGAACCCCAGAGGAGAGCGCCATGAGCGTCGTCGATTTCGCCGTCAAATTTTTCCAGGACAGTGGCGTCGCCATCTACTTCAGCATCGCCATCATGGCCGTGGGCCTCGCCATTGCCATCGAGCGCTTTGTCTTCCTGCGCAAGGCGCGCAGCGACAACCGCCAGCTCTGGGCCAGCCTGCTGCCCGTGCTGCAGGGCGGGCGCTTCAAGGAGGTCCATCACATGGCCTCGGGCTCCGACGCCGCCATCGGCAAGATCGTCGTCAACGGCCTGGAGCGCATGCAAAGCCCCGGCCGCCGCGAAGACTTCGACGCCGCGATGGAGGAGGGCATGATGGAAATCGTCCCCCGCCTGGAGAAGCGCACCCACTACATCGCTACGTTGGCCAACGTGATCACCCTGGTGGGCCTGCTCGGCACCATCATCGGCCTGATCAAGGGCTTCACGGCCGTGGCCGCCGTCAACCCGGCCGAGAAGGCCGAGCTGCTCTCGGCCTCCATCTCCATCGCCATGAACAACACGGCCTTTGCGCTGTCGGTGGCGATCCCCTTCCTGCTCATCCACGCCTTTCTGCAAGCGCGCACGACCGAGATCGTCGATGGCTTAGAGGCCGCCAAGATCAGCTTCCTGAACGTGACCGGCCGCATCCGCGCCGAACAGCAGGCCGGGCACGCCCACTGAGCCGCCGGAGCGCAGACCATGCCCGTCCGCCGCCCCCGCAAGCCCGTCGCCCACCTGGAGGTGACGGCCTTCATCAACGTCATCGTGGTGTTGGTGCCTTTTCTGCTGTCCACCGCGGTGTTCTCGCACCTTGCGGTGATGGACCTGGCCCTGCCCGCCAAAAGCTCAGGCCCCGAGCAGATCAACACCGAGCAGCTGCTCAAGCTCGAGGTCGTGATGCGGCCCGACGCGCTGGAGGTGGGCGACCGCATTGGCGGCCTCATCGAGCGCATCCCGTCCACGCCCGAGGGCTATGACCTGGCCGCCTTGTCCACCCTGCTGCAACGCATCAAGGACAAATACCCCGACACCCGCTCGGCCAGCGTGCTCGCCCAGCCCGACACGCCCTACGACAGCCTCGTGCAGGTGATGGACGCGGTGCGGCAAGCCAAGCCACCGGCTGGGGCCGGCAAGCTGCCAGACATCGAGCTCTTCCCCGATGTCTCCATCGGTGATGCACCGGTCATCACGAAGAAGGGCCCCGCATGAAGCTCACGCCCCTCCAGAAGCGCGCCGCACGCCTGGCCCGCAACCACACCGGGCTGGACATGAACCTCGTCGCCCTGATCGACATCTTCACCATCCTGATCTTCTTCCTGATGTCCAGCACCGGCATCGAGACCCTGACCAATGCCCGCGCCGTCAAGCTGCCCAGCTCGGTGGCCGAGAAGGCGCCGCGCCAGACCCTGGTGGTGTCCGTGAGTGAGACCGACATCGTGGTCGAGGGCCACAAGGTGGCCGATGTGTCCGAGGTGCTACAACTGGACGGCGACCTCATCCCCGGACTCAAGCAAGAGCTTGATGTGCTGGCCGCGCGCCCCGTGCTCGGCGCCGACAAAGACAACAGCCGGCAGGCCGTGACCGTGATGGGTGACAAGCGCATCCCCTACCGCCTGCTGCGCAAGGTGATGGCCACGGCCGCGCAGGCCGGCTTTGTCGAAGTCGCCTTCGCGGTGCAGAGGAAGACGTGAGCATGAGTGCCCTCGCCATCACCTTCCGCCCCGACGTGCTCGCCTGGGCCGACGTGCCCGAGGACGACGCCCGCTACCGACGCGTCCTTAACACGGTGCTGGCTGCGGTGGCGCTGGTCTGCATCGCACTGCTGCTCAGCCCAAAGCCCGTGCTCGACCGCGCCCAGCCCCCCGAGCTGCCGGCCCGCCTGGCCAAGCTGCTGGTTGAAAAGGCGCAGACGCCACCTGTCAAACCCAAGCCCGAACCCACCCCACGCACCGAGGCTGAAAAGCCCAATGAGCCCAAGGCCCCCACCTTGCCCAAGGCCCCGCTCTTGAAAGGCGCCCCCGTCCCCGAGGCCCGCAACCCCGTGGCCGACCGCCCCCCCGGCGAAGTGGCCGCCGCCCGCCGCAAGGCCGCCGGCGTGGGCCTGCTGGCCATGAAGGACGAACTCGGTGCCCTGCACAGCGTCCCGGCAGCCGTGCAGCTGCGCCAGGACATCAAGCCCGGCGCCGGTGTGGGCACCGGCAGCGGCCCCGGCGTCGGCGCAGGCACGGACGCCGGCATCCCCGAACGCAACATGATCACCTCCAACGCCGCCGGCGGCAGCGGCGGCATCAACACCGCCGCCTACAGCCGCAACACCGGCGGCGGCGGCCTGGCCGGCCGCTCCACCACCTTGGTCGAAGGCGTCATCGGCGGCGGCGGTGGGGGGGGCTACGGCGGTGGCGGCCAAGGCGGCAAGGGCAACACCCTGGGCGGCGGCGGCAACGGCACCGCGAGCGCGGGCGGCACCGTGCAACGCGGCTCAAGCGGCAAAGCCTCCCGTTCGCTCGAAGACGTGCGCCTCGTCTTCGAGCGCAACAAAGGCTCCATCTACGCCATCTACAACCGCGCCCTGCGCGAAGACCCCGCGCTGCAAGGCAAGGTCGTCGTCGAACTCAAGATCGCCCCGTCCGGCGAAGTCACCGACTGCCGCATCGTCTCCACCGAACTCAAAACCCCCGAGCTGGAACGCAAGCTGCTCGCCCGCATCCAGCAGTTCGACTTCGGGGCCAAGCAGGTGGATGTGATGGTGGTGACGTATCCGCTGGACTTTTTGCCGTCGTGAGGGGCTTGCTTGACCGAGTGCCGGCGGACGCGACGGATCCCTTGGGGCTGGTTCGGCTCGAGCGACTGACTAAGCGCCTTTTATAGAAGTGCTGACCGCATCACTGATTGAGCAGGTCCTGTGCGGAGGTCGCATAGCGCTGAAAGAACTCCTCCAACGTGGCCGCCACCAAGGCCGGAGGAGAACCATCAAAACGATCCACGAACACGGAGCTATGGGTCTCGCTGACAGGCCTCAACCTGTATTCCCAACAGGAAATCAGATAGTCAGAGAACAGCACTCCAAACTCGGAAAAGCTCTGGGCCGCAATTTCTTCAAGCGTCCAAAGACGCCAGTACTCCTCGTCCATCGTCCGCATGCCGCCAAGCGTGCTGTAGAGCGAAACGACATCTGGCGTCGCGATTGAGCCTAAGTGTTCAAAGACCTTCGCGACCTCCCCTGGACGCTCCGGAGGCAATGGTTCCGCACCCTCTGCAACCCAGCGAGGAAGCAAACTGAACAGGGCGTGCTGGCTCATGGTTCGGTTACGCCGACGCCCGGGTCACGCCACGACCTCCAGCCCGCATTTCTGCACGAGATGCAGGAGCTTCAGCGCGGTGCCGGTCGGCTTCTTCTGACCGATCTCCCACTTCTGCACCGTGGACAGACTGGTGTTCAGCAGGCGGGCAAAGACGGCCTGGCTCACATGCGAGGACTCGCGGATGCGTTTGATCTGGGTAGGTGCCAGTGGCTCGACCGGTGGCGGGCACAGCTGGTCGAACTCGCGCAGCGTGACTTGCTCCATCACGCCCGCCTTGTGCAGCCCGTTGGCCGTGTCATGCACCGCCGCAAGGATGGGGGACTTAGTCTTGCGCATCGAAATCTACCTTGCGCTCGCGCTCTTGGCGGTCCGAGACCAGATCCTTGGCAGGGCGGCAGCGGCTGGTTCCGGCTGGTCCCGCCGACAGGAATCGAACCTGTATTTGCCGCTTAGGAGGCGGCCGTTCTATCCATTGAACTACGGCGAGCGAGGGGGCGGATTCTAGGTGCCGGCTGCTGGCTTGCTGGCCGCCGGATGGGAGCAAGACCAGCGACCTGGCCGATCCGGCAAGTCGCGCGCGTCAACGCGAGCCCGCGAGCAGCCGCATCAGGCGCGGCGAGAGTTTGTGGAGTGCGGCATGCGACAGCAGCAGCGCGACGATGACGATCACGGGTGCCAGCAGGTAGACGGCCAGCGGCGCGCTGATGACGGAGGGCAGCAGCTTCTTGACGATGGTGAGCAGCGGCTCGTGCGCGGCGAATATGAAGAAGCTGGCGGTGGCGAAGCGGAGCAGGAAGGCGCGGGCCTTGCCGGACGGTGAGCCCAGGCCCGTCAGCCACAGCGCGACCGGCACGCCCAGGGCGATCTCGAGCTTGCGGAGGGCCAAGCCGTAGGGCTGGCCGAGGTAGGCGGGCGTGGCCAGAAGCAGCAGCAGGTAGGGCCACAGGAGGAAGCGGGTGCGGCCGTCCAGGCTGAACAGGCTCAGCCCGCGCGCGCGGCAGAACAGCCCGACCGAAAAGAACAGCGCCGCCTCTGGCGCAGGGATGGGGTAGGGCTTGGCCGTGAGCAGCCACAGGCTTGCCATCAGCGCCAGCGTGACCTTGGGTGCTGCCTTGACCGCCAGCAGGAGCAGCGGGGAGACGATGACCATCACGATCAGGTCGCGGATGAACCAGAACTGGTGGGCGATGGGGAGTGCGGAAACTCCGAGCAAGGCGTTCCCGTAGTCCATAGGCCCGAAGTTGGCGATGACGGTGCTGCCCGAGAAGTAGCGCGCCGTGGCTGGGTGGGCCTGGGAGGCAGCGAAGAGGCCGAGGCTGAGGGCGTTCCAGAGCACCATGGGCAGCAACAGCGTCCGGGCGCGCGCCTTGAGCTTCTCCAGGTAGGTCGCGCCCGACCAAGCGCCGTGCCCGTACAGGAAGAAGCCGGCCATGAGAAAGAAGATCGGCACAGCCAGCCGGGCGACGCCATCGGACAGCAGCAGTTGCGCGAGCGTCTTGGCGTCGATGGTGTAGGCGCCTGAGCCGGGTGGCGGCAGCGTGGACGCGTGGATGAAGACCACGCCCGCGATGAGCGGCAGCCGAAGCATGCGCAGGCGGTCGGACTGGGCCCGGTCGATCATGGGTGATGGCTGTCTTGCAGGCAGACCCATCGGCATGAGCCCGCTCGGGAGGAGATGGCGTTCAAGGCGCCGCCTTCACTTCGAAGCCTCACGATGGCCTGCTGGAGGCTCGGCGAGATGATGGTGACCTGGGCAGGGCCGGGGTCGCGGGTGGCTTGCACGATGAGTTGGGCGTGGCCGTTGAAAGCCCTGCGTTGCCAGGGGGCTGCTGGGATGGTGATGCGCAGTTGGGTCCGGCGGGCGGCGTCGGCGGTGGCGTGCATGCCGACGGCGGCGAGGTCAGCTCAGCTGTCGAACAGCTTTACAGAGAGCGTGACCGGAAAGTGAAACTTCTTCTAAGTGACTGTCATCAAGGAGATTTCATCGCTGGTATGAAGTTTGCTCAAGTTGGGCGCACGCCTGAATATAGGCTTGTCTCAAGTGCAAATCATCGAACAACCATTAGCAAAAGGCTTGACATGAAACTCAAAGGTCTTGCGGCAGCAGTCGCGGCAGTCGTCACCATGGCGGCGCCGGCTGTTTCGAACGCAGCGGTCATCAACACCAGCCCGATCCCCACAAGCGTCATCGTTGTCGGCGACAACGGTATGGAGTTTGTCTACGGTGCTGTCACCAGCCCCAACGCCCCGTGCTGCAGTGTTCAAGTGACCTTGACGCAGGGCTTCCGTCTGCCCACCGCCGAAGAATTGGTTGCAGGCTTTGGCACGCTGAATTCGCTGCTCGCGGACTTCAATCTGCTCGACGACGACGACAGCAACAATCGCGTGGCCTTCCAGTACTTCAACAACTTCGATGTCGCGCCTTCGGGCAACGTCGGTGATGTTCGCGCTGGGTACATCAACAATCTGAACTTGGGCGCGGGCTTCTACGACTACGCCGGCTCCGCTTTCCGTACTGACGACAACGCGGATTTCTTCTTCGTCCGCGAAGCTCAACAAACGGGCCGTGACGTTCCTGAGCCTGTGACCCTGGCACTTGTCGGCCTGGGTTTGGTTGGCGTTGGCGTCTCGCGCAAGAAGCGCTGATCTCGGTTCACAGATGCGCAAAGCCCCTAGCGATTGCTAGGGGCTTTTTTCTTTCTGCGAGCAGTGCATTGCTCCTGAAATGCGCCGAGCGAGGGGCTTGTCTCTTGGAAGCGGCACTGCTCAGGGCGCCGCTTTTACTTCGAGCCTCACGATGGCCGGCTGGAGGCCGGGCGAGGTGATGGTGACCTGGGCGGGGCCGGGGTCGGCCGTAGCTTGGACGATGAGTTGGGCGTGGCCGTTGAAAGCCTTGCGTTGCCAGGGTGCGGCCGGGGTGGTGATGCGCAGTTGGGCCCAGCGGGCGCCGTCTTGGGCGGCGTCGGCGGTGGCGCGCATGCCGGCGGGGGGCGAGGCGAGGTGCCAGACCAGCTCGTTGCTGTCTTGCAGGGTGCTGGGGTCGAGCCTCAGCACCTGCAGGCCGTCCGCCGCAGGCTGGGGCGTGACGGGGCGGCCGTTGAGCAGCAGTTGCTGGCCGGGGGCGATGGTGGCGACGAAGAGTTCGGCCAGCTCGCCGGGCGCGAGCACGGGCATGGCGAAGTGGGTGCGGATGGCGGCGTAGGGCGCGGGGGCGGGGCGTTCATGGTCAGGCACCCACTGGAAGGGGTCGCGCCAGGCGCGCGGGTCGGCGTGGCGGGTGGGGTCTGCCAGGGCTTCAGCTCGGGTTTCGTCGCGGATGGACCAGGGGCCAAAGCCGTTGAAGCGGTAGCGCTCGGCCGGCTTGTCGGCCTCGTGCGAGCCGGGGTGGCCGTTGCCCATGCCGAGCAGGCGCAGCGGGCCGCTGGCCTGGAACTGCAGCAGGTTGTCGGCGCCGGGCACGAGGCGGCCTTGGGCGTCGTGCACGGTCAGCTCCAGCACGGCGACGTCCTGGCCATCGGCGCTCAAGCTCTGGCGGGTGGTGGTCACGGCGATGGCGGCCGGGGCGCCCGCGGTGGCCACGGTCTGGGTGGCGGTGAGCTTGCCGCCTTGGTAGCCCCGCGCCACCAGCTCGCCAGGGGCGTAGGGCACGGTCCATTGGCCGTGCGTGTAGCGGGCGATGGCCTTGCGGCCGAGGGACTGGCCGTTGAGCAGCAGCTCGACCTCGTCGGTGTTGGTGTAGACGCGCACGTCGATGGGCTGGCCCTCGCGGCCGGGCCAGGTCCAGTGCGGCAGCACGTGGACCATTGAAGCTTGCGTCCAGGCGGCGCGCAGGTAGTGGCCGCTGTCCTTGAAGACGCCGGTGGTGTCGAGCATGCCGAACTGCGAGGAGATGGCCGGCCAGCCGTAGGGCGCGGTCTCGCCTCGGTAGTCGAAGCCTGTCCAGTAGAAGGCGCCGGCGATGAAGGGACGCTCGATGTTGTAGCGCCAGGTCTGCTCGACGGACGCGGTGCTGGCGCCGCCCGAGGGCTGGTCGTAGGCGGAGGAGAACACGCGCGCCGGGTCGGCGGCGTAGATGCCGCGCGTGGCGTGGGTCAGGCCTTCTTCGGTGACGACGACGGGGCGCTGGGGGAAGCGCTTGTGCATGGCGTCGATGTCGTGCTGGGCCTTGTAGTTGAAGCCGAGGATCTCGCTGCCGACATAGGTGCCCTCGGGCTGGCCGGAGCTGGACGCAGCCAGGGTGAGGCCGCGCGTGGGGTCGAGCCGGCGGACGATGGTTTGCATCTCGCGGGCGAGGCGGGTGCCGAGTTCGTTGTTCTCGATGGCCCACTCTTCATTGCCCACCGACCACAGGATGACGGACGGGTGGTTGCGGTCACGCCGCACCATGCGCTCCAGCTCGTGCCGCAGCTCAGGCGTGGTGCCCATCACGCGGTGCTCGTCGATGACGAGCAGGCCGAGGCGGTCGCAGGCGTCCAGCAGCTCGGGCGTGGCGGGGTGGTGGGCCGAGCGGATGGCGTTGACGCCCATGGTCTTAAGGCGCTGCAGCCGCCATTCGATGAGCGAGTCGGGCAGGGCCACACCCACACCCGCGTGGTCCTGGTGGTTGTTGGTGCCTTGCAGCTTGAGGTGCTGGCCGTTGAGGAAGAAGCCCTGGTCGGCATCGAAGCGGATGCTGCGGATGCCGAAGGGCGTGGTGTAGCGATCCACGACCTCGCTGCCCTGGCGCACTTCGGTGACGAGGGTGTAGAGCTGGGGCGTGGCCAGCGACCACAGCTGCGGGGCTTTCAGTTCAATGCGGCTGTTGGCCTCGGACTGGCTGGCGGCGGCGAGCGTGGCGGCGGGCAGGGTCTGACGGGCGACGCGGCGGCCTGCGGGGTCGAGCACCTCGTGGACGAGGGTGTAGCGCGTGGGGGTCTTGCCGTCGTTGACGACGGTGGTGGCTATGGTCAGCCGTGCGCTGGTGGCTTGGTTGCCCTGCAGGCCTGAAATGTCAGCCCGCACAAAGCTGCCCCAGTGCCCGACGTGCAGCGGCGCGGTCTTGCTGAGCCAGACGTGGCGGTAGATGCCGGCGCCTTCGTACCACCAGCCTTCCATGCCGGTAGCGTCCACGCGCACGGCGACGACGTTCTTCTGGCCGTAGTGCAGGTAGTCGGTGATGTCGTAGCGGACGCTGGCGTAGCCGCTGTGCTCGCGGCCGATGTAGTGGCCGTTGACCCAGACGACGCTGTCGCGGAACACGCCGTCCAGCTCCAGCGCGATGCGCCGGCCTTGGTCGGCGGCGGGGATGTCGATCTCGCGCCGGTACCAGCCGACGCTGTTCTCGGGGAAGGGCCGGCCTATGGCCTTGGAGCCGTGGTTGGTGTCGCCCCGAGAGTCAAACGGCAGCTCCACGGCCCAGTCGTGCGGCAGGTGAAGGCGGCGCCAGGTGCGGTCGTCAAAGTCGCGCGCAGCCGGGCCATCCCCATAGCCGGCCTTGGCAAAGAAGAAGGGCCGCAGGCTGTGCTTGAAGTCCTGCCCGGCGTCCACCGCATGGCCGTAGGCAAAGCGCCAGTGGTCGTCGATGCGCACGCGCTCGCGCGGGGCGGCGTGCAGGCTGAGGGCGGCGGCGGCGAGCCAGGCGGCGGCCAGGAAGCGCAAGAAGAAGAGCTTGGTCATGGTGGGGTCAGTTCCAGCGCCACTGCCAGATCAGGTCCAGCGCGTTGTCGTCGCCGCTTTGAGCGCGCAAGGTGAAGCGCTGGGCGATGCGATAGATGAGCTGCCAGGAGCCGGTGGTGGCGTTGAGGCTGCGCTCGTAGCCGACGTACCAGCGCTGCGAGAGCTGGCGGCCGAGGCGGACGATGGTGGTGCGGGTGTCGTCGTCGGCGCGGGCGACGGAGAGTTCGTCCAGGCCGAGGCTGCGCAGCGAGCGGCCGGAACCGCCTTCGCCGGCCAGCAGGGCCACGGCGGCACGTTGCAGCAGGGCGGCGTCGGTGCGGCCCAGGCCGTCGGGGCCACGGCCGAGCAGCAGCCAGGAGAGCTTGTCGGTTTCGGACAGCTCGGGCTCGGAGAACAGTGCCACGCGAGGCGCCAGTGCGGTGCCCGTGACGCGCACGCCGACACGGGTGTCGGTGTTGGGGCGGGTGGCGATGACGTCGAGCGCCGGGTTGTCGTAGGCGCCGGTGAAGACGAGTTCACCTTGCTCGATGTCGAGCCGCTGGCCGTAGGCGAGGTACTGGCCGCCGTGGGTTTGGATCTTGCCGGTCAGCTGCAGTTTCTGGTCGCGCTGGCCGAGGTGCAGCTTGCCGCGCAGCTGGGTCTCCAGGCCACGGCCGAGCACGTGGAAGGCGTCGCCAAGATCGACGTCGAGATCGACCTGGGTGGTGCGCGCAGGGGCGCGGCGCGTGGCACGCTCAGCGCTGACCGCAGGGCCGCGCTGCACGACGACGTCGTCTGCCAGGGACGGTGCATCGGCGCGGCTGAAGTCAAAGCGGCCTTCGTCGGCACGAAGCAGGCCCTTGAGCTGCAAGGTCTCGGGCGTGAGGCTGAGCTGGGCCTTGCCGCTGGCCACCAGGCGCTGGTCGGCGCGGCCCAGGATCTGCAGCCTGTCGGCCTGGAACTGCAATCGCGCGGCGGGCTTGGCGCCAAGTTCTGCGTCGCCCGTGGCGGTGATCACGCCTGGGCCGGCATGGGCCTCGAACTGTTCGAGCCGGGCCTTGTCTCCGTCGAGCTTGAGGAGGATGCGGCCATCGCCCACGTCCACGCCTTGCAGCGCGTGGCGCACCGAGAGGCCGTCGCCCTCGACCTGGCCCTTCCAGAGCGGTGCGCCGAGGCGGCCGCTGAGCCGCGCCAGGCCGTTGATGCGCCCACCGAGGCGCCAACCGGCGGGCAGCCAGCTGCCCCAGCGAGAGAGGTGGTCCACCTGGGCTTGCAGCACGCCGTCGAGCGCGCTGTTGGCATCGGGCCAGGGGCCAGGGCCGGCCAGGCTTTGGGTGGCAACAAAGTTGCCCAGCTGCTGGCCGGCCACGCCTTGCGCAAAGCGCCAGACGCCGTCGTGATGGCTGGCTGCGAGTCGCAGATCCGAGAGGCCGAGTGGCATGGGGCCGGCGTCGTCTTGCACGCGCAGGTCGCCGCCGAGACGTTCGATCAGCAGGTCGCCATCGAGCCGGCCGGCGCGCCATTGCCAGCGCGCGGTGCCGCCCACGCGCAGGTCGCCCGTCCAGCCAAAGTCGGGCTGCCAGCGGGCCAGCAGGGGGGCCACATCAAAGGGCAGCAAGCGTAGGTCGAGCAGGGCTTCAGAGCCCGTGTCCTTTGGCTGCCAGCGCAGGGTCTGCCAGGCGATGCGCGCGCCGGCGATGTCGGCCTGGGCGGAGGCGAAGTCCAGGCCTTGGGCTGAGGCTTGAAGGCCAAGGTCCTGGGCCTCCAGCAGCGGCGGCAGGCCGGGGCGCAGCGGTGCCAGCTGCACGCGGGCCAGGCGGCCGCGCCATTGCAGGCGCTGCAGGTCAGGCAGACCTTCCAGCCCGCCTTGCGCGTCGGCTTGCAGGGCGAGGGTGTCGCCCGGGCGGCCGGGCAGGGGCGAGGAACCACCGGCCTTGAGCTGCAGCCGGTGTGCGGCCCAGTTGCCGTCGAGCTGGGCTTGCAGCTCGTTCAACTGCAGGCCGGGCAGGCTGATGCCGCTGGCCTTGAGGTCGAGCGCGAGCGGGCCTGAGCTGTCGAGGGCGGGGAGTTGCCAGCGCGCTTGCAACTGGTTCAGACGGCCTTGCTCGCCCCAGCGCAGTTGGCTGGCTTCGCCTTGGCCGTCAGCGACCAGGCGCCAGCCTTGGCTGGGGTGGCTGAGCGTGAACGTGGTGTCGAGCTTGAGCTGGCCGGCGAGGTGGGCCAGGGCAGGGTGCAGCGCCTTCAGCGTGTTCAGTTCGGCCAGTTGCGGGGCCTGCAGGCGCAGGCGGCCTTCAAAGCTCTCTAGGCGGCCTTGGCCCTGGGCATTGAGGTCGGCACTGCCCAGCTTGAGCTGCAGTTGCAGGCCCCAGGGGTTGGTGGGCGCGCCGCGCTCCAATGCGGCTTGGCCGCTGAGGGGCAGCTCGGCCACCTTGCTGTCTTGCAGGCTGAGCTGGACGGCGGTGCGGGCCGTGCTGTGTTGCCCTTCAAACTGCCCGTTCAGCCGCATGGCGGGCAGGCTGCCGCGCCACAGGCGCGAGGGGTCGAAATCAGCCAAGCGGCCGGTCAGGGTGGAGCTGCCAGCCGGGTCGTGCTGGCCGCTCAGGGTGGCGCGGCCGCCGGCGGCGAGGATCTCGCCCTCGTCCAGCCGCCAGCGTTCGCCCTCGTGCGTGAGCAGGGCGCGCAGGCGCAGGGGTGCTGGCGTGCGTTGGCCTTGCAGGTCAAAGCGCAGCTTGAGGGGTTGGCCACCGCCGCCGCTGAGGTCCACCGGCCCATCGAGCCGGCCGGCCACCAGGCGGGCGTCGAGCCGTTCGGGCTGCAGGTCGTCCAGCTGGGCTTGCAGCTGCCAGCGCCCATCGGGCGAGACCTGGCCCCGGCCGGTGATGCGGGCATCGCCGCCGAGGCGGGCTTGCAGGGCGTCGATGCGCAGCTCCTTCAGCGCGTCGGGCATGAAGCTGGCATCCAGCACCAGCTCGCGCACGGGCAGGCGGCCCAGGTCCCAGCGGCCGACGTGGGGGTTGGTGAGGCGCAGGTGCAGGTGCTGGCGGGTGGTGTTGGCCTCGGGGGTGAGCCGGGCCTCGCCCTCCAGCGCGGTGTGCGGCGCAGCGCTGTGCAGGGCGGCGAGGTCGAGCGCGTGGGTCTCGAGCGTGAAGGCGCCCAGGGGCCAGGGGGCAAAGGGCCGCACCAGGCCTTGGAAGGCGAGCGATTGGCCTTCAGCCTCCAAGCGGCCCTTGGTTTGCAGCGCGGCCAGCGGGCCTTGGGCCAGCAGCTCGCCGCGCCAGGCGGGCAGGTCGGTGCCGGCATCGGCGGGCCGGTTTTCCGGGCTGCTGACGCGCAGGGCCAGGCGCGTCTGCATGGGCGCGCTGCCGTCCACGCTGAGTTCGCCCGCGAGTTGCAGCTGCTGCCAGCGCAAGCGCTGCAGGGTGAAGGCGTGGTGTTCTCCCAGGGAGCCGGCGGCGCGCAGGTCTTGCAGCTGCACGCCGGCCAGGTCGAGCGAGGCGATCTCGATGGCTGCGACCTCGACGGCCACCGGCGAGCGCCAGGCCTGCAGCGGGGCGCTGTTGCTAGGCGTGGGGCTGGGGCGGAACAGCAGCTGCTGCAGGCTGAGGCGGTCGAGCTTGAGGCCGCCAGCCTCCCAGCGCAGGCCGCGCCAGGCCAGGCCACGCAGCTCGATCTGCTCGCCGGTGCTGAGCTTCAGCTGCAGGTGATCGGCCTCGAAGTCACCCAGCAAGGGGCCACGCACGCCCTCGGCCTGCACGCCGGGCAACTGCTGTAGCAGCAGGAGTGAGCCGCGCGAGGTGGCGAGCAGGCCGAAGCCGGTGGCCAGCAGGAGTAGGGCTGTGAGACCCAGGCCGAGCAGGGCCCAGAGTAGGGTGCGAGCGGGCCGGTTCATAGCGCGATGCCCACACTTGTCAGCGAAGCTGCAGCGTCTAGCTTCATAGCGCAATGCCTACGCTGAAATGCAGCCGCCAGCGCCCCGTCTGTTCAGCACGCGCGAGGTCCACCTTCAGCGGCCCCACGGGGCTGCGCCAGCGCAGGCCGGCACCCCAGCCGATCTGGGGCCGGTAGCTGCCCCAGGAGGTGGCGGCCTGGCCTGCGTCGATGAAGACGGCACCCATCAGCTGCGGCATGGCAAGGTTGATGGGCCGGGCGGCTTCCACGCTGGCGGTGGCCATCACGCGGCCGCCCACCACGGCGGGGCTGCCGTTGACGATGGCCTGGGGCCCGAGGCTGTGGAAGGCGTAGCCGCGCACCGAGTCGTCACCACCGGCGCGCCACAGCAGCTTCTCGGGCAAGGCCACCTGACCGGCGCCCAGCACCTGGGCGGCTTCAACGCGGGCCGAGCCAAACCAATGCGCGCCCAGCGGCCTGAAGACGCCGAGCTTGAACTGCGCCCGAGCAAAGCCCGCACTGCCGCCATCGTCTCGCGCCATGCCCGCGCCCACCAGCAGCAGGCCGTGGTGGCCGTCGAGCGGCAGCAGCACGTTGTCCAGCCGGCGCTGGATCCATTGCCGGTTGAGCGACACAGCGGCGCGCCGGTCGATGCTGCCGGTGCGCTCCTCGCGAGAGCGCAGCAGCTCGGCATAGGTGAGCTGCTCGTCGTCGGTGGTGTCGCGCAGCCAGCCAAGGCGCAGGCCGAGGCTGGTGCTGATCTGGTCGCCCGAGCGGTCCTGCTCGTACTGCATGGAGGCGAGGCGGCGGGTGAAGTCTTCTTGCGGGTGGGAGCTGAGCTCGAACTCGGCGGTGCGCAGCTCGCGCCCCAGCTCCAGCTTGCTGCGGGCGCGCAGCGGCAGGCCCAGGGGCTGGCGGTTGAGGTACTCCAGCCCCACGCGCTGCCCGGCGTTGGCGTGGTAGCCGACCGAGGTGGTGGCCTGCTGCTGCGGCGCCTCGCGCAGGCTCACCAAAACCGGGTAGAGCCCATCGGGGCTGGCTTCGTCCAGCAACAGCTGCACGCGTGCGGCATCGAAGAGCTGGGTCTTGACCAGGCGCTCCTGGAAGTCGAGCAGGCGAGACTCCAGGTAGCGGTCGCCGCTCTGGAAGCCGGCCAGGCGCTGGACCACGCTCTCGCTGTGACGCTCCAGCCCCTCGATGCGCAAGCTGCCCAGCCGCGCGCGCACGCCGGGCTGCAGGCGCAGGCTGAGCTGGGCACGGGCAGCCTCGGGGTCCACGTCGGCGCGGGTCTCATCCCAACGCGCCAGCGGGAAGCCGCCCGCGCGCAGGCGCTGCAGGGTGGCGCTCTTGGCGGCGGCCCAGGCGGTCTGGGTGAAGGCGTCGCCCTCGGGCAGGGACCAGGCTTGGCGGGCCATTTGCAGCACGGCTTGCTGGTCGGCTTCAGGCAAGGCGGTGTCAGCGGCCAGGTCGAGCTGCAGGCTGCCTACGCGGGTGAGGGCGCCGGGCTCGACGATGAGGCGCAGGTCGCCAGGGTGCTCGTCGGTCTGCTCGACGCGGGCGGTGGCGTTGAAGTAGCCCTCGGTCTCCAGCAGGGCGCGGGCTTCGGCCGGTGTGGCGCGCACCAGGCGCTGCAGCTCGGCGGCCCCCAGGGGCACGCTGCTGGCGCGGAAGCGGGCGAGGTCGAGGTGGGTGTCGAGCAGCTCGCGCAGCGCGCTGGGGCTGACCTCAATGCTGAGGCGGTATTCGGCCGCCGCTGCGGGCGTGGTGGCGGAAGGCGCCACCGGCGGGGGTCGCGAGGTGGCGCAGCCAGCCAGCAGCAGGATCCAGAGAGCAGCACTGGCTGCTCGTGCAGACAAGGTCATTTGGAGAGCAGGCGCATCGCGCTCTCCAGGCCGCTCAGCGTGAGCGGGAACATGCGCTGGCGCACGATCTGCTGGACGAGGGAGATGCTTTGTCGGTACTGCCAGACGCCCTGGGGTTCAGGGTTGATCCAGGCGTGGTGCGGGAAGGCGTTGACGAGGCGCTGCAGCCAGTCGGCGCCGGGCTCCTCGTTGTTGGTTTCAACGCTGCCACCGGGCTGCAGGATCTCGTAGGGGCTCATGGTGGCGTCGCCCACGAAGATCAGCTTGTAGTCGCGGTTGAACTTGTGGATCAGGTCCCAGGTGGAGAGCTTCTCGGCGTAGCGGCGGCGGTTGTTCTTCCACACGTAGTCATAGACGCAGTTGTGGAAGTAATAGAACTCCAGGTGCTTGAACTCGGCCTTGACGGCGGAGAACAGCTCCTCGACGCGGTGGATGTGCTCGTCCATGGTGCCGCCCACGTCCATCAGCAGCAGCACCTTGACCTTGTTGTGGCGCTCCGGCTGCATGCGGATGTCGAGCAGGCCGGCGTTGGCGGCGGTGCCGTGGATGGTGCCGTCGAGGTCCAGCTCCAGCTCGGAGCCCTCCCGCGCAAAGCGGCGCAGGCGGCGCAGCGCGACCTTGATGTTGCGGGTGCCGAGCTCGACGCCGTCGTCATAGTCGCGGTAGGCGCGTTGCTCCCAGACCTTGACGGCGCTCTTGCTGCCTCCCTTGCCACCGATGCGAATGCCCTGCGGGTTGAACCCGCCGTTGCCGAAGGGGCTGGTGCCGCCGGTGCCTATCCACTTGCTGCCGCCTTCGTGGCGTTCTTGCTGTTCTTCGAGCCGTTGTTTCAGCGTCTCCATCAGCTCGTCCCAGCCCATCTTCTCGATGGCAGCTTTTTGCTCTGGCGTGAGTTCGAGATCGAGCGTCTTCTTGAGCCAGTCGAGCGGCACCTCGGTCTTGAAGTCGGTCAGCATCTCGACGCCTTTGAAGTAGGCGGCAAAGGCGCGGTCGAACTTGTCGAACTGGGTTTCGTCCTTGACCAGGCAGGCGCGGGCCAGGTGATAGAAGTCGTCGATGGAGGCCCAGCCCTCGGCCCCGATCACCTTGGCCTGCAGGGCTTCGAGCAGGGTCAGGTACTCGGGCACCGTCACCTTGAGCTGGGCGGCGCGCAGGGTGTAGAAAAACTGGGTGAGCATGGCGGGGCCGATTTTCCCAGGGCCGTCAGCGGCTGCGAGCCTTGGCCTTGGGGGCGTGCAAGGCCAGCCAGTCAAACACCTCGCGGTACCAGAGGCGGCTGTTGCGCGGCTTCAGGATCCAGTGGTTCTCATCGGGGAACCACACCAGCCGCGCCGGCACGCCCAGGCTTTTGAGCGTGTTGTAGTAGGCCAGGCCCTGGGCGTCGGGCACGCGGTAGTCCTGCGCGCCATGGCTGACGAGAGTGGGCGTGCGCGCGCCGGCGATGTGGGCGGCAGGGCTCTGGCGGGCGACCTGGGCCGGGTCGTCAAAGTAGCGGGCGCCCAGCTCCATGTGGTGCCAGCTGTAGGCGTCGTCGGCATACATGGCCTGCCAGTCGAAGCAGCCGGCGTGGCAGACATAGGCGCGGTAGCGGCCAGGTGCGACGTGGGCGTTCATCCAGGCCACCATATAGCCGCCATAGCTGCCGCCGGCGGCGCTGATGCGCTTGGCATCGACCCAGCGCTGCTGCAGCAGCCAGGTGGTGACGGCTTCGATGTCCTGCAGCTCCAGCTCGCCCCAGCGGTGGGTGATGCTGTCGAGGAAGGCATGGCCGAAGCTGGAGGAGCCGTGGTAGTTGACGCAGGCGACCACATAGCCTTGCTGGGCAAAGACCTGGTGGTTCCAGCGCCAGTGCCAGCTGTCGCCAAAGCAGGTGTGCGGGCCGCCGTGGATGAGGTGCAGCACCGGGTACTTGCGGCGCGGGTCAAAGCCCGGCGGCAGGATGAGCCAGGTTTGCACGGGCTCGCCCTGAGCGCCTTCTATCCAATGCTCCTCGGCCTCGCCAAAGCGGTGGCGTGCGAGCCTCTCGTCGTTGAAGTGCTCGATGCGCAGCGGGCCTTGGTCCGTCAGCACCGAGAGGCGAGGGGGGTGGTGCAGGCTGTCGTGCTGGACCACGCAGGTGGTGCCCTGCAGGTCAAACGCGCCCACATGGCCGCCACGGCACAGGCAGTCCACCTCGCCGCTGGGCAGGTGCATCTGCCAGAGGTGGCGGCGCCCTTGGTCTTCGGCAGCAAAGACGATGGCGTCGTCCTCGGTCGTCCAGCGCAGCGGGGCGGCGATGTCGCGGTCCCAGTCGGCGCTGCACAGTGCCCAGTGGCCGCGCTGGTCGAGCACGCCGAGCTGGTTGGGCGCCGTGTGACGGGCGCCTTGGTGGCTGGCCAGGAAGGCCAGGTAGCGCCCGCTGTGGCTGTAGCGGGGGGCGTCGAAATGCCAGTCGGCGTCCTGCAGCAGCACGCGGTGCTGGCGGTTGCGCACCTCGATCTCGGCCAGCGCAAAGCGGTTCTCGCAAGACGGCTCTGGTGCGGGGTCGAAGGCGAAGACGATGCGTTTGCCGTCGGGCGCGATGTCGTAGGCCTGGGCGCTGTGGTCCATGCGGCCGAGTTCAAGCTTGGTCCCCTCGAAGAGGTCGCGCACGCGGCCGGTTGCGGTGTCGAGCACGTGCAGATGCAGCGCGCGGCCTTGGGGCAGGTTTTGGTCCCACCAGCGGTAGAGCGTGTGGTCGGTGACGTAGGCGCTTTCCTTGCGCGCGCGCTCGGCCTGCATGCGTGCGGCTTGCGCGGCGTGCTTCAGCTCGGGCCAGACCCAGGCGGCAAAGGCAATGTGCCGACCATCAGGGAACCACTTGAAGGACTCGATGCCGGTGGGAAGCTCGGCGGCACGGCGGGCCTCGCCGCCGTCGGGGGCGATCAGGTAGAGCTGGGGATCGGCATCCGGCTTGCCGTCGCTGTGGCGCTTGGCGATGAAGGCGATCAGGTCGCCACGCGGGCTCCAGTGCGGCGTGTGGTCCTTGTCGCCGGCTTCGGTCAGGCGGCGCGGGCGGCCGCCGAGCGTGGAGAGCAGGTGGAGGCTGCTGCGGCTGCGGTTGTCCTCCATCGAAGGCTGGCTGACGCAGACCACCGCTTGGCCGCCATCGGGCGAGAGGCTGGGCTCGCCGACGCGGGCCAGGGACCAGAGGGCATCGGCATCGAAATCAAGGTGCGGGCGAGACGGCATGGGGGAGCCCGAGGGCGAAGCGGTCAGGGGTCAGCGCGGCCGGCTCAGCTGCCACTGCAGGTGGGCCTTGATCTCGGGCCACTCGCCGGCGGTGATGCTGTACATAACGGTGTCACGCACGGTGCCATCACGCCGCAGCGTGTGGTGGCGCAGCACGCCGTCGCGCTTGGCGCCGAGGCGCTCAATCGCGCGCTGCGAGGCGAGGTTGAAGTTGTCGGTGCGGAAGCCAACGACCTCGGCGTCCAGGGTCTCGAAAGCGTGAGTGAGCAGCAGCAGCTTGGCGGTGGTGTTGACGGCGCTGCGCTGCACGCGGCGGGCGTACCAGGTCCAGCCGATCTCCAGCCGGTCAATCACCGGGACGATGTCGTGATAGCTGGTGCAGCCCAGCACCTTGCCGGTATGGGCGTCCAGCACGGCAAAGGGCAGGCGGTGGCCTTCAGCCAGGCCTTGCAGGGCTTTCTCGACATAGGCCTGGGTCTCGGCCGGCTTGGGGACGCTGGTGAAGCGCAGGTTCCAGAGCTCGCCATCGGCCGCCGCGCTTTGCAGGCCATCCACGTGGGCCAGCGACAGGGGCACGAGCCGGAGGTGCTCCGACTCCAGCGTCACGGGTTGCACGTCCAGCATCAGCGGTTGGCCCTTTGCATGAACACGAGTTTTTCAAAGAGGCTCAGGTCCTGCTCGTTCTTGAGCAAGGCGCCCACCAGGGGCGGCACGCTGACCTTGCCGTCCTCGCTGCCGAGCGATGCAGCGGCGATGTCCTCGGCCAGCAGCAGGCGGATCCAGTCCACCAGCTCCGAGGTGCTGGGCTTCTTCTTGAGGCCGGGCAGGGCGCGCACGTCGTAGAAGCTCTTGAGCGCAGCGGCCAGCAGCTCGCCTTTGAGGTCGGGGAAGTGGACCTTGACGATGCGCGTCATGGTCTCGGCGTCGGGGAAGCGGATGTAGTGAAAGAAGCAGCGGCGCAGGAAGGCGTCGGGCAGTTCTTTCTCGTTGTTCGAGGTGATGACGACCAGCGGCTGGTGGCGCGCCTTGATGAGTTGCCGCGTCTCGTAGACGTAGAACTCCATGCGGTCGATCTCGCGCAGCAGGTCGTTCGGGAACTCGATGTCGGCCTTGTCGATCTCGTCGATCAGCAGGACCACGGGCACCTCGCTGTCAAAGGCCTGCCAGAGCACACCTTTGACGATGTAGTTATCGATGTGGCGCACGCGCTCACTGCCTTCGATGCCCGCCACATTGGCCATTTGCGAGTCCCGCAGCCGGCTGACGGCGTCGTACTCGTAGAGGCCCTGCTGTGCCTTGGTGGTGCTCTTGATATGCCACTGCATCAGCGGCATGCCGAGCGCCTTGGCAACCTCCTCGGCCAGCAGCGTCTTGCCGGTGCCGGGTTCGCCCTTGATGAGCAGCGGCCTTTGCAAGGTGGCGGCTGCATTGACGGCCAGCATCAGGTCTGGCGTTGCAACGTAGTGGTCGGAACCCTGGAATTTCATGGGTACGGCAAGCCCTCGGGGTCGGAAAACCAGTATAGGAGGCTGTCGGGCTTTGGGCCGGGGGCTCCTAGGTGCCACCCTATAATTCCGGCCGCTTAAGACTGGACCCCTGGCACCATGAAACAACTCTTGAAGATTTCGCTCGTCCTGGCTGCGTTGGCTGGAAGCTTTTCCGTGCAAGCGCAGGATGTGAAGGCGGGCGAGAAGAAGATCGCCATGTGCATCGGCTGCCATGGCATCGTCGGCTACCAAGCCACCTTCCCCGAGATCTACAAGGTGCCGATGATTGCGGGGCAGAACGCCAAGTACATCGTCTCCGCCCTGCAGGCCTATGCCAAGGGTGACCGCAAGCACCCGACCATGCGCGGGATCGCGCAGTCCCTGAGTGAGCAGGACATGGCCGACGTGTCCGCGTACTACGAGCAGCAGGCCAAGGCCCCTGCCGCGCCCGACACAGCCTCCGCCGCCCCTGAGGCCGTGGCCAAGCTGCTGGAAAAGGGCGCTTGCGCGTCCTGCCACGGTGCCAACTTCAGCAAGCCCATCGACGGCGCCTACCCCAAGCTGGCCGGCCAGCACGCCGACTACCTGGCCGCTGCGCTGCGTGCCTACAAGACCGAGGGCAACCCCAACGTCGGTCGTGGCAACGCCATCATGGCCGGCCAGGTCAAGCAGTTCAGCAACGCTGAGCTGAAGAGCATCGCCGCCTACCTGGCCAGCCTGCCGTCCGAACTCAAGACCGTGCCGCAGAGCAAGTTCCGCTGACACCTGCGCGACACCGCGAAAAAACCGCCTCGGACGAGGCGGTTTTTTTTCGCGTTTCTGGTGCATGGCTCAGGCCATGGCCCTGCCGACTTCAGGGTCTGAAGGCCATACTGCCCGACCAATGCTGAAGCGGATCGCGACCTCTGACGTTAAGTTGGGCATGTACCTTCACTCGATGGAGGGTGCTTGGCTGTCCCATCCCTTTTGGCGCACGCGTTTCGTGCTGGCGGACCCGGCAGACCTCGTGGCGCTCAAGGCCAGCGCCGTCCAGGCGGTGTGGATTGATGCGTCCAAGGGTGCCGATGTGGCAGACCCTGAGCCCGCCAAACCTTCGCCGCAGCGGTCACCGCCCCCATCCCCGGTTTCTGCCCCAGCCCCTGCGGCTGCGCCGGCTCCCGCGCCGCGCCCACCCGAGGCGCGCACTTCGATCGAATCCGAGTTCGAGCGCGCCGCCCAGGTGCTGAACCGTTCGCGCGTGGCCGTCACGGCCATGTTCAACGAGGCACGGCTGGGCAAGGCCGTGGACACTGAGCGCTGCCTGCCCATCGTGGACGAAGTGGCCGGTTCAGTGGCGCGCAACCCGGCGGCCTTCATGTCGCTGGCGCGGCTCAAGAACAAGGACGACTACACCTATATGCACTCGGTCGCCGTGTGCGCGCTGATGGTGGGTCTGGCCCGGCAGTTGGGCCTGAATGAGGAACAAACCCGCGAGGCGGGGCTGGCGGGCCTGCTGCACGACATCGGCAAGATGGCGATGCCGCTTGAAATCCTCAACAAGGCAGGATCGCTGACGGACGCTGAGTTCGACGTCATCCGCAGCCACCCGGAGCGTGGCTACGAAATGCTCAAGGGCAGCGAGGGCGTGACCGAAGGCGCACTCGACGTGGCCCTGCACCATCACGAGAAGATGGACGGCACCGGCTACCCGCATGCGCTGGCCGGCGACAAGCTCAGCCTGCTGGCCCGCATGGGCGCGGTGTGCGACGTCTATGACGCCATCACCTCGTCGCGGCCCTACAAGGCGGCGTGGGACCCGGCGGGTTCCATCCAGCGCATGGCGCAGTGGCAGGGCCACTTCGACAGCAATGTGTTCTCGGCCTTTGTGCGCTGCGTAGGCATCTACCCGGTGGGCACCCTGGTGCGCCTGCAGTCCGGCCGCCTGGCGGTGGTGCTGGACCAGAACCCGGCTGCGCTGGTGTCGCCCCGTGTGAAGGTGTTCTTCTCGACCAAGTCGAACATGCCGATCCCGATCACCACGATCGACCTCGCCGCCCAGGGCGTGACGGACAAGATCGTTGGCCGCGAGCCGCCCGAGAACTTCGGCTTCAAGCACCTGGACGACCTCTGGAAGCCGGCCCTGCCAGGGCGCTGAGACAGCCCCCGACACGGCCTTCTGAGCCCCTTCTGCGGGGCAGTTTCAAGCATCGACACCGCCGGGTTCGGCAGACACTTTGCGCATGTGCGCCTTGATGTCCCGCCCCCTCGTCTTGCTTGTCCTGACCGCCGGCCTGCTGGCCGCCTGTGGAGGCGGTGGCGGGGGAGGCAGCAGCAGCAACAACGGTGGCAGCGGCGACACGCCCGCCGTGCTGGCTGGTGTGGCCGCCACGGGCGCGCCCTTGGTCAGCGCCAAGGTCACCGTGCTGGACGGCAAGGGCGCGAGCATCGGCACTGCCACCACGCACGGCAGCGATGGCAGCTACCGCATCACCCTGCCCACCAGCGCGCCCACGGGGCCGCTTTTTGTGCAGGTGGCGGGTCTGGATGCCGCGGGCAGCCCGCAGCTGATGTTCTCCGCCGTGCCCACCGTCTCGGCCAATATGGTGGCGCACCTCACGCCGCTGACCACCGCCACGGTCGCGCTGGCCTTGGGTACCGAGCCCGGCCCGGTGTTCGCTCAGGCGGCGACTGACAGCTCGGCCCTGCCCAAGCTCGCCAGCAATGCGGCGGCCGCCCAGGAGTTTCTCAAGTCCCTGCTCAAGACCCAGTTCTCCGACCTCAAGATCACCGACCCCAAGACGCTGGACCTGCTGGCCGACGCCAGCTTTGCCGCCAACAAGGGCGCGCACGACCTGCTGATCGAGAGCGTCCGCGTGGATCTGGCGCGCAGCAGCCGCAACGTCCCGTTGCTGCAGTTGGCCAACAAGTTCATCGGCGGCCTGACACCCGAGGTGGTGGTGGACCTCAGCACCGCGCAGACCGAACTGGCCAAGACCGGCGGCACACCGGTCAACGCCATCCTGTCCACTCTGAAGGCCACGACCAGCGCTACCTCGGTGCTGGGCAACCTGGGGGCGCTTGACGACATGACGGCCGCGCTCAACCAGCTGATCGCCACTGGCCCGGACGCCGGCACGCTCACGGCCCACCCCCAGCTCAGCGCCTACGACAAACACAACGGCGCCTTGGTGGGTGACATGGTCACCCGGCTGTACGACATGTCGCGCGCCAACCGCCAGTTCGGCCGCATGCAGACCCTGGGCTGCGCCGACGACGCACCCAGCGCCGGTGCCTGCAGCCGCGTGTTGGTGGCGGCGCCGGTGATCGACGCCTCGGGCACGGTGATCGACCATGTCCTCGACGCCGTGACCTACAGCAAGACCTCGATCACCACCAACAAGTGGAACCTGATCGGCAATGGCAAGAAGCTGGCCGTGACGGTGAGCCCCCTGGCCTATATCGGCTACGAGGCCGACGGCACGCTCAGCAGCTCCCTGGTGCCCAACCCCGGCATCGGCCTGCTGGCCGACATCCAGGCTCAAAAGCCCGACCCCAGCATCCCCACCAACCCGCCCGTCAAGCTGATGGACACTGCCACGCTGCAAATGCCCGGCGGCTTCAGCATCGCCTTCGGCTACTGCAACCGGCCATCGATGTGCATCTCCAGCACGCCGGGCACGACCAGCCTCATCCCCACCGGCGGCATTGGCGACGTGGCCATCCAGCGCGCGGCGGTGGGCTGGGTGGGCAGTGCCGACACCGTGCGCGGCGCGTTCTTCAGGGCCAGCTACACCACCGGCGGCGCTGCCGAGGTGCGGCCGGTCTACCTGCGGTCCGACGTGCTGTCAGACCCGGCGCGGGCGCGCTTCCCGACGCTGGACGGCGGCCTGAGCAGCACCAAGCCTTTGAAAGCGGGCGACCTGCAATCCGGCACCCTCGCCATCGCCTGGCAAAGCTGGGCCACGGCCAACCCCGACATGCGTTTGATCGAGATCCGCCGCGTCTACGCCCCCAGCACCGGCAGCCCGACGGTCACCAACACCACCGTGCCGCTACCGCCCACGGCCAAGGCCACCCTCACCGGCGCTTTCACGCCCGTGGCTGCGGTGCGCAGCGAACTGTGGCTGGGTGCCATCGACGGGCAGGGGCGCCGCTACTACACGCGCTATCTGGCAGCGCCGTGAGGGGGGGGCATCAAATCCGCGTCGCATACAACGCGTGATGCGTCAGGATGAACAGCGTTCGCCTGTCCGCCCCGCCAAAGATCAGCTGCAACGGCCGCGCCGGCACATCGATCCGCCCGGTTTGCTTGCCATCCGGCCCGTAAATGAAGATCTGCCCGTTCGCCACATACACGGTCCCATCCGGCCCGACCGCCGCGCTTTCGCCGCCGCGGTCTGCCACCTTCTTGAGGTCGGTGATCGCGCCGCCGGCGCCCACCAGCCCGCTGTAGGTGATGTTTTCCGAGCTGTTGGTGAACACGGCGCGCTGGCCGACCTTGGCGTAGACGAAGCCGTGCGTGTCGAGTAGGTCGGACCAGCGGTAGCCCAGGTGGTCGAGCGGGCCCTGGCGCGTCACGCGGAAGGCTGGTAGCACCAGCGAGCCGTCCGGCGACACGTATTCGCGCGCCTTCGGCTTGGCCACCTCTTGCACGAACATCTCATTGAGCGTCGTGAACTCCATGGTGTCGTAGTTCAGCTGGTCCCAGAACTCGCCGTTCTTCCAGAAGTTGACGGGAATGGCGACGCGCGCGTTCGGGCGCGCGCCGCTCGCGGTCGGCGGAATCAAGGAGATCGTGGCGCCCGGCAGGTTCGGTTTGAGCGAGTACACGGTCGCTTCCTTGCCGGCGGATGAAAGCACCAGCAGGTTGTCGCTGCCGTCGACGGCCAGGTTGATCGGGTCGAGCGGGTAGTTGCTGACCATCTTCAGGCCTTCGCCTTGGGCGTAGCTGTAGATGTTCTTGAACCAGCGGTCGATGAAGTACAGGCGGCCTTTGGAGTCGACGGCAGCGCCGGCGATCGAGTAGAAGCCGTCTTCCAGCTTGTCCACCTTTGCCTTAGTTGGGGCAGCCGGGGCGCGGGTCTGCTTGCCGGTGTAGTCGAGCACGGCAAACATGCGCTCGCGCACTTCCAGTCGGTGCGTCACGTCGGTGATCGCGTTCTCGTACGGGTACTTGGAGGCGCGCAAATAGGCGGTGCAGCCGTTTTCGTCGCAGGTCGGGAAGCCCGATTCAGCGTTGACCGCCACGTTCCGGAAACGGATGTCGCTCGAGTTCGTGATCTTGATGGCGCTCGGCGCCGGCTTGATCGAGCGCGTCACGCGGTAGCCGTGGTAGTTCGCGAACAGCAGGTTCTTGGAGTTGCGGATGTCGAGCGAGACGGAGTCCATGCCGTCGCGGACTTCTTCTTCCGTCTGCGGGGCGTGGAACTCCCAGTTCTCGACGCCGTCCAGCACGATCTCGTTGCGGATGTGGTGCTCGGCCGAGAGCTCGTACACGCGGCCCGGCGTCTTCGTGTTGGTCACGTAGAACGCAGCCTGAGCGTGGCCGGCCGGTGACCAGATGCCGGTGAACGTACCGCCGCCGCCGTCTGTCACCCACACGCTCGGGTACTGGCGGTCCCACCAGGCGGCGGTGTCGAAGCGGTCGCTCTTTTTGTACGTGTCGCCCGGCAGGCCGAAACCCCACATGATGCGGATGTCGTCCATGAGCGATTTCTCGCCGGCGCGCCACAGGATGCCGACCGCGCGGTTGTTGACTTCACCGGTCTGAATACCGATGCCGGTGACAACCGCATCGCCGCCTTCGGCCGACTCGAGCAGTGCCTTCGGCGTGTCGGCGCCCTGGAAGTTCGGCGAGCCGTTCGGAATGCGCAGCAAGGTCTGGCTCGGGTGCAGGCCGATCAGCACGGTGTCCGGCTTCATGCGCAGCGTGTCGGTGACCGCGTACACGCCCAGCGGCAGGTAGACGACGCGTTTCGTGTCGATGGCCTTCTGAAGGGCGGCGGTGTCGTCGGCAATGCCGTCGCCCTTGGCGCCAAAGCTGTGCACGCTGGCCCATTCGCTGACCGGCGGCAGGTAGCGCCGCACGCGCTCTTCCTTTACGTTGGCCGTGCCGGCCGTCATGTTGACCTTGGTGTCGAAGCGGCCGGGGGCGCCCAGGGTGTCGATCTTCAGGCCGTGGGTGAACTCGTTCACCTGGTAGCTCGCGCCCTTGCCGGCGACAGCCCTGCCGCTGTCGCGGAAGTGCGCGAACACGGGCATGTTCTTTGCGCTGATCTTCTCGAAGCCGATCTGGGTGTAGACGTTGTTCTCGTTGCTGATCACGACGCCCGCTTTCGACACGTTCTCAAAGCGTACGTTGGAGCCCCACAGCCAATCGCCGTAGCCGCGGTCGATCTCGATGCCGACGGGCGTGTTGCGGATGTCCGAGTTGACGAGGGTGAGATTGGCTTCGTGTTCGCGCACAGCTGCGTCGCGCTGGCTGTCGAAGGTGGAATCGAGCAGCGTGAACTGCCAAGCGGGCGAGGTCTTCTCAGCCAGGATGCCGTAGCGGCCGCCGTGGAAGTGCAGGTCGTAGGCGTAGTTGCCAACCTGGTAGATGCCGGCCAGGCCCGAGCCCATGCGGAAGTCGATGTGGGACAGGTTCGAGTGCTGCGCAGTGTGCATGCGCACGCCGGCCGCGGCCGGGTTGCCGTCGCCGACTTCGAAGTCGACGTTCGACAGCACCGAATAGAAGGTCGCCGAGTTCGCGTCTTGCAAAGGCTTGGCGCCCGGCGTGCCAGGGGCCGGCACGGCGCTTGGCACCGGCTGGGCGATGCCGCCGATGCGGTAGGAGTCGGCGCCCGTGAAGATCACCATATTGGCCACGCCCTTCTGGAAGCCTGGCGTGTTCGCCGCCAGCACCAGCACCGGACGGGTCTGGCCGATGCCATACACGCGCACGGCGATCGGGATGATGATCGTGCGCGTGATGCGGTAGCGGCCCGCAGGCAGGAACACGACGCCGCCCCTGTTGGCGTTGGCGGCGCTGTCGATGGCCTGCTGCAGCGCGTCGCTGTCGTCGGCGACGCCATCGCCCGTCGCCTTCACGACGATCGCGCGCGGATCGTCAGGCAGCGTCTGGTAGGCAGAGACGGAAGCGGCGGGGGGCGCGGCAAAAGCGCCACCGGCGGCGGCGAGCAGGGCTGCAAGCGCGATGGCAAACAGGCCGGTCCGACGGAAAGTCATGGGGAGGTCTCCAGGATGAATTCACTAAGCCGTGAGGCTTTGCGTCAGGCGACTACTCCCTCGCCCCAGGCCATTCCGGACATTGAACGACTGATGTTTCAATGAACGGCGATGGCCGACGTGCCCCCAACGAAAACAGCCCCTGACGGGGCTGCTGAATGTAAGGCTTGCGCTCTGTAACTGGCGGAGGCTGTGAGATTGCCGCACCTCTCGGTGCGTCCAAGGTCGCTGCGCGCCCTTGACCGAACTCCCTGGAGTCGGTGGCGGAGGCTGTGAGATTCGAACTCACGGGCCCTTGCGGGCCGGCAGTTTTCAAGACTGCTGGGTTAAACCACTCCCCCAAGCCTCCATTGGTTTGTGAACACGAGGGCAGTTTTGCCACCTGTCCTGCGGCCAGGTGTCCGACGCCGCAAGGGCGTCGAGCAAGACTGCTGGGTTAAACCACTCCCCCAAGCCTCCTGGCAGCCACACATTCTAGGTGTGCGAACAAGGCACCCAGACCGGCTTGAAGTTGTCATCCCCCTGAGGGGGGCGGCGTCGGCCCTCAGTCACGGGGGCGTAACGAAAGTTGCAATTCGATACAGTGCAAGCGTTGTCGTACTGAGTTTGTTCAGTGCGCAAACATGACAAAAACTAGATGCTGACCGGCCCGCAAGGCCTGAAAGGCACCAGGGAGGCACGGTGGCCGAGTCGTACGGGCTGCCGCCGGGGGTTCCAGTTCGGACCCACTTGTTCACCCAATGCCTCCCGACGACCGCCTGCTTGCAGCCCCGTGGCTGCTGGTCAGCTTTCCCGTCGAGGGGCGGACCTTGCCCTGAGACCGTGGAAGCTTTGAGGAAACTCGTACCGACGCGTGTGGTGTCGTCGGTGATGGCGCCCGAGACGCCGCAGCGTGACGCTGCTGATCTCATCGTCGATGCGCTGGAAGCGCTGGGCGTGGAATTCGTGTTTGGCGTCCCTGGCGGTGCCATCGAACCCCTCTACAACGCGCTGGCCCGCAGTGGCCGCCGGGGTGGCCCGCAGGCCGTGGTGGCGCGCAACGAACAAGGCGCCGCCTACATGGCCGACGGCTATGCCCGCGAGACCGGGCGCCTGGGCGTTTGCATCGCCACCTCCGGCCCTGGTGCCACCAACCTGATCACCGGCGTGGCCTGCTCGTTTGACAACAGCGTGCCCATGCTGGTGCTTACGGGCCAGCCGCCCATCCGCAACTTTGGCAAGGGGGCGCTGCAGGAGTCCAGCTGCACGGGCATCAACACGGTGGCCATGTTCCGGCCCTGCACCCGTTACAACTCGCTCGTCTCGCACCCGGACCAGATCCCCGTCAAGCTCTTCAATGCCGTGATGCAGGCACAGCGCGCGCCCAGTGGCCCGAGCCATTTGTCCATCCCGGTGGACATCCTGCGCCATCCCATGTCGCCCGAGACCGAGGTGCCCGACTTTGCGGGGCTGCTGCGCTGGACGCCGGCCTTGGTGGACGTGGCCGCCGTTGAGCAACTGGCACGTCTGGTGTCCGAGGCGCAGCGCCCGGTCTGGCTGATTGGCGACGGCTGCGGCGAGGCCGGCAGCGAGCTGATGCGCCTCGTGCAGATCACTGAAGGCAGCTTCGTCACCACCCCCGATGGCAAAGGCTTCGTCAACCCACGCCATCCGCGCTTCAAGGGCGTGTTCGGCTTTGGTGGGCATGGCACGGCGGCCGAGCTCTTGTCCAGCGAGCCTGACCTCGTGATCGCGCTGGGCACGGGCTTTGGCGAGTTCAACAGCGGCGGCTGGTCCAGCGCGCTCTTGAACAGCCGCCTCGTCCACGTGGACGACAGCGACGAGAACCTGATGCGCTCGCCCATGGCGCGGCTGCACGTGCGTGGCCATATCCGCTCGGTCTGCGAGCAACTGCTGCGCTTGCTGGACGCGCCGCAGGAGGGCGCGCTGCTGCCCTTCCAGCACCCGCAAATGGCCCAGGAGGCCTATGACGACATGGTGGACGAGCCTGAAGCCGCCCGCCAGCCCTGCAGCCCCGTCAAGCCCCAGCGCCTGCTGGCCACGCTGGGCCAGCGCTGCCCGCCCCACACGCGCTTTGTGGCCGATGCCGGCAACAGCGCCGCCTGGGCCGTGCACTACCTGGCCCCGCAGGACCGCCGCAGTGCCCGCCTGCCGCGCAACACCTATTTGCCCAGCGGCCAGGAGCAGCGCACCAGCCGCTCCAGCTGGCTGCGCGTCACCATGGACTTTGCGCCCATGGGCTGGGCCATCGGCTCGGCAGTGGGCATCGCGCTGGCCAACCGCCGCTGCCCCGTGGTGTGCTTGACGGGCGACGGCAGCTATCTGATGAACGGCCAGGAGATCACTGTCGCCGCCGAACTCGGCCTGCCGGTCATCTACATCGTGCTGAACGACGGTGCGCTCGGCATGGTCAAGCACGGCCAGCGCCTGGCTGGCGCCGAACCCATCGGTTTCGAGCTGCCGCAAGTCGACTTCGCCGCCATGGCCGCCGCCATGGGCATCCCCGGCCAGGTGATCCGCTCGTCCGCCGAGCTCGACGCCGTGGACTTCGACGCCCTGCTGGCCCGCCCGGGGCCGACGCTGCTGGACGTGCGTATCGACGGTGAACAAGTGCCGCCGATGAATCTGCGGATGCGGACGCTGGGGACGGCGCGCTGACTGAATCTCCGCACCGGGGCGACCGCTGCGACAACCACTTCAAGAACATCCTGACCTCCCATGAGCCAAGAACGTTTTGATCACTACGCCCGCATGCGCGCCAATGCTCCGGTGCATTTCAACCCCCAGCTCCAGCTGTGGGAGGTGTACCGCTACGCCGACATCCAGACCGTGCTGGGCGACCCGCACACCTTCTCGTCTGACGCGTCGGTGCTGCAGACCATGGCGACCATGGACCCGCCGCGCCATACGCAACTGCGTCGGCTCGTGGCCCGGGCCTTTTCTGCCAAGCTGATTGCCGATCTTGAGCCGCGCATCGTCCACATCGTCGATGGCCTGCTCGAGCGTGCGCGGCGAAGCGGCGCCCTGGATGTGGTGAATGACCTCGCATTCCCTCTGCCGGTGACGGTGATTGCCGAGCTGTTGGGCCTGCCGGTGGAGGACCAGCTGAAGTTCAAGGCCTGGTCCATTCCCGCCATCAAGGCGGCCGAGGCCGAACTGCATGGCATGCCGGTACCGCCCGAGCATCTGGCGGCGGTGGCGGAGCTGGAGGCCTATCTCCTGCAGATGGCCAACGCCCGCAAGACCGAGCCGCGTGCCGACCTGGTCAGCGGCCTGGTGCATGCCGAGATCGAAGGCCAGCGTTTAACGGACGAAGAGATCGTCAGTACCTGCCGGCTGCTGCTGATTGCCGGGTTTGAGACCTCGGCCAACCTGATTGGCAACACCCTGCACCTGCTGCTCCTGCACCCTGAAGTGCTGGCGCGCGTGCGTGAGGAGCCGGCACAGATCGAGGCGGTCATCGAGGAAGCTCTGCGCCTTCACACGCCCTTCCAGTTCCTCGCGCGCAAGACCCTGCGTGAGGTGGAGTTGGCCGGTCAGCAGATCCCTCAAGGCCAACTGGTGCTGTTGATGCTGGGTTCGGGCAATCGAGATGAGACCGCTTTTGAGCGGGCCGACCAGTTCGACCCCTGGCGCCCGCCCGTCCGCCACCTGAGCTTTGGCCATGGCATCCACTACTGCCTGGGCGCAGGTCTCGGCCGAATGGAAGCGCGCATCGCCGTGACGCGTCTGCTCGCCCAGTTCCAGGGCCTGCGCTTGAACGAGGCGTCACCGCCTGTGCCCCTGCAGTCGGTCGTGCTTTTTGGGCTGCAGCAGCTGCCCGTGCAGTGGGACGGCACGCTCGCCAAGGCCGCGTGAATGGCTGAGCGCATCCACACGGAGATCTGGCAGGAGATCGCCGAGCCCGGCAATCGCTTCGTCACCCAGCGGGCCTATTGCCGAGGCTATGACGTCTATGGCGACATGCTGGGTCGGGCGCGTTGGGTGGACATGCTGTGGTTGCTGTTTTGTCCTGAGCTGCCCACGCCGGGGCAGGCGGCGGTGCTTGAGATGCTCGCGGTGGCTTTGGCCAACCCCGGGCCGCGCGATCCCGCGGTCCATGCCGCCATGTGTTCGGGCCTTGGCGGCTCGCCTGCCGCAGCGTCCTTGATGGCCGCCTTGTCGGTGGGTGCCGGTCGCCTGGGCGGCGGGCAGGACGTGCATGCGGCGATGCAGCGGTGGGCGCAGTTGCCGGCCGTGGGCGATGACCTGCAGCCTGAGCAATGGCTGCAAACCTGGCGTGATGCACCCGCCACCGTGGGCGCCAACTGGCCGGATGCCGATCACCTGTCCGGCTTTGACCCCAACGCCCGTGGTGGCCATGGCCTGGCAGCCCAGGCACTGGTGCGGCTCGCTGGCTTGTCGGGCACGCCGAGGCTTGGCTGGCTGGTCGAGCATCTGGCGGCCTTGGAGGCATCGCTGGGCTCGGCGCTGACGCTGTCGGGCGTTGCTGCCGCCGCGTTCAGCGATCTGGGTCTTTCACCGGCGCAGGGCGAGATGCTTTTCCTGCTGCTGCGATTGCCGGGCGCTGCGGCGCATGCGCTGGAGCAACAGGCGTCGAGCTACCAGGCCTTTCCGTTTTTCAAGCTTGAGCTTCAGGACGATCCGCTGAAGGAGCCCGCATGAGCCAAGCTCAAGCGCATGAAGGAGCGCCCGGCGACGCTCCTGGCGTTTCACCGCTCGAGGCGCATGCCGGTGTGTTGCGCACACGCATGGGCGGCGCCTACGTCGGGCAACGTGCGGTGTTTCGTGGGCATGACCTGCATGCCGAGTTGGCGGGGCTCGACTGGGTCGAGTTGTATGTCTTCGGCGTCACCGGCTTGCGCGTCACGCCGCCCCAATTGCGCGTACTGCACGCGCTTTGGGTCTACACAAGCTACCCGGATGCGCGCATCTGGAACAACCGCGTGGTGGCCTTGGCTGGGTCGAGCCGCAGCTCGGGCACCCTGGCCACGGCTGCAGCACTGGCCGTCTCCGAGGCCGACATCTATGGTCGGGGCATCGACATCCGTGTCGCCAGCTTCCTGCAGCGTGCTTGCCAACTCCAGGCCGCTGGGGGGGATCTTGAGGCCTATGTCCGAACCGAGCTGAAGACACATCGGTCCCTGGCCGGCTACGGTCGTCCCATCGCTGCTGGCGATGAGCGACTGGCGCCGATGCTGGCTTTGATCGAGCGGGAAGGACTGCGTGACGGCGCCCACGTGAAAACTGCGTTCGCCGTCGAGGCACTCTTGCAGGCTGGACGCTGGCGCCTGCGGATGAACTACGCGGCCTTGGCTGCGGCGCTCACCTTGGACATGGGCTTCACGCCGCGCCAGCACTACCTGTTCAGCTTCCCTGCTTTTTTGGCTGGGATGCAGCCCTGTTTCATCGAGGCCAGTGAAAGGCCGGCAGGTACCTTGCTGCCCCTCAGCTGCGACGACATCAACTACCAAGGCCCAGCGCCACGCGCGTGGCCCGCGCGCGGTTAGCGCGGTCAGAAGCGGTAGAGCACCTGCGCGTCGAGTGCGCGCCCGGCCTGCGGGAGGTCATTGGGCAGCGAGGTACCAGGGGCCAGTGAGGGCTCGCGGATGTCGGCATCGAAGGCATTGCGCAGACTCAAGGCGAATTCCCAGCCCCTGGCGTTGGGGGCATGCCTCAGTGTGAAGTCGGCAGATGTGTAGTCGCGGATGGGTTGGCGGGCATCGCCAGCGGGTCGTTTCCGGCTCCCCACGTGCTTGAGTTGCGCGGCCAGCGACCATGCCTGATCAAACCGCCAATCAGCCCGGACATAGCCCATGCGGTGCGGTGCGTAGCCGACGTCCTGGCCGGTGGCTTTGTCGGTGGCGCGTTGGAACGAGAGGTTGGCGGCCAGTCGCAGGTCGCGGCTCAGGTCCTTGGTCACTTCCATCTCCAAGCCGTGCCCACGCTGAGTCCCGGTGTTTTGGTATTCGGACGTGCCTCCGCCCACCGCCGTGGCGCGAATCATGTCGGCTGCGGTGTAGCGAAACGCGCTCAACTGCCACTGGGTGTCCGTCGACGCCTGCCAGCTGACGGCCAATTCCGTCGTGCCGATGCGTTCCGGCTTCAGGGCAGGATTGCCCTGGATCACGGGGTTGTTGATGCTGTACTCCTCCGAGAAGGAGGGCGCGCGGAAGGCGCGGCCGGCCAGCAGCTTGACGGTGACGTCGAGACTGGCGTCCCAGACAAGCGCGGCACGCGGGTTGGTCGTCGAGCCGAAGTCACTGTATTGGTCGTGGCGCACGCCGGCCGTCAGGGTCCAGTCACGCGCAACGCTCCACTCGTCCTGCGCGTACACGTAGGAGACGCGGCGGCGGTGCGGCGTGACAAAGGAGTCGGCCACCGGGACTTCGATCACACGGGCATCGGGCAGGGGGCTGGGCAAGCCCTTGAAGGGCCCCGACGCAATCACCGTGAAGTTCTTGAACTCCTGCGTCCGGTACATGTTCAAGTCGTCGTGCCCCATCGCTACACGCAAACTGTGGCCTTTGACGCCGCGGTATTCGAGCATGGCTTGCGTGCGGATCTGGCGCTCCCAGGTGTTGGGTGCGCCAAACATGCCATTGGGGAACGCGCCACCGAAGGCGCCTGGTGGCAGCAGCTGCAGCGGTGTCGGAAACTGGTTCACAAACTGGAAGAAGCTGCCGGTCAGGTTCAGCCGCAGGTCGTCCGACAGCGCCAGGTCACTGAGCCCGATGGAGGCATTCCAGCGTTGGCTGCGGCCCCGTCCGACCGGGTCCAAGGCGGAGGCAGCACCGGCGCCGGGCTGGACGTCGTCACGCAGCGTGTAGCCGGCGCGCAGCTTCAGTTTGTCGACATTGGCCTCGACATGGGCATCGATAGCCTGGTATCCGAGGTTCACCGGGCCGGGGGCGCGGCTGGCTTTTGTGGCAAAGAGTGCGTCCAGTCCGGTCTGCGCGTCGGCGCCGATGGTCTTGCGCTGGCCGTCGGTTGACGCCACACGCAGGTAGCCCGACCAGGAACTGGTGCCGGACTGGTGGCCGTACTGCAGCCAGGCATCCTGGCTGGCAAAGGAGCCGAGCCGCACGCCCGCCTCCATGCCATTCAGCTCGGTGGCCGACTTGGTGATGATGTTGATCACGCCTGCATAGGCGTCGGCCCCATACAGCGCGGACCCCGGTCCGCGGATGACTTCCACGCGCGACACGTTGTGCACGGGCATGCTGGCCCACATGGCGCCACGGTTGCCGATGAACATATTGGTCATCGGCACGCCGTTGTAGAGCACCAGGGTCTGGTTGTTGTACTCGCTGTAGATGCCGCGGATGACGTAGAGCGGGTTGTAGGCCTGAAGGTTGCGGCTGACGTGCAGCCCTGGCACGGTAGCGAGTGCTTGGTCGAGATCCGTGACGCCGGCGGTGGCCATGTCGGCAGCGGTGATGACGGAGGCGACCGCTGGCGCGCGACGGAGCAGTTGCGGCGCTCCCGTAGCGATGCTGACCGTGGTCTTGTCGCCAAACGCCTGCGCCAGCTCTTCTTCTTCGCTGGTCGATTGCGCCCGGGCAGCGGAAAGCAAGCTCAGCAGGCCGAGCGCGGCGAGGCTCGATGCGCGAACGAGGTGCTTCATGGCAGATTGCTCCAACGGGGCCCGGCGCCATTCTGCGCGCACTTCTGAGGTGCAAAGTGCGAAGAAGTGGCGGTCTGCGCCTTTGTTGGCTTGTCCCGCACATTGGGCACTTGCCTAGCTGTTTGGGCCCTACAAGCCGTGATAACGCGGGGGGCGGGCCTGCAGCCGGGCTGCGGCAGGGTCCCATAATGCGGCACCCTGTTTTCAGAGTAGCAAGCGAGCGGACCTGCTTGGCTGATCGGAACCCCCACGTCGAATGCGGAGCAGTTTGGAGTCCTCCCGACCCAGGCCGGGCTGACCGGGGGCTACCCGGGCCGGTGGCCGTGAGTCGGCGTGTCTGCCTGCAATTGGGCGCCGCTGCGGTGCTGCAGGGCCTGCACCGTGCAGCGTGGGCGGCCGAGCCCTCGCGGGTGGTGGCGGTGGCCTACCCGGAGCTGGCCGAGCCCTTCCGGCAGGTGTTCACGTCCATCGTCGAGGGTGTGCAGGAGCGCTTGCGCGCAACCGTGCAGACCTATGTGGTGACGCCGGCCACCAGTGCCGCCGAACTGGTCGAGGACATGAAGCGGCGCGAGCTGAAGGCCTTGATTGGGCTGGGCCGGGGCGGCATGCGGATGGCGGCGGCCCTGTCGAACGACCTGCCGGTGTTGGTGGGCTGCGTGGTGTCGGTGCCCGAGGTGGAGGCGCGGAACTTCCCGGTGCACAGCCTGGCCCCCGACCCCGTGCTGTTGCTGGGGCGCCTGCGGCGCCTGGTACCGGCGGTGAAGCGGGTGCACGTGGTGGTGGACCCGCGCGTGAACGGCTGGCTGGCGCGCCTGGCGCGCGAGGGCTTGCGTGCCGACGGCGTGGAGTTGCTGGTGCAGGAGGCTACCGACCCGAGCGTGGCGCTGCGCCTCTATTCGCAATTGATGGCGGGGACCGAGGCCGGGCGCGATGCGGTGTGGTTGCCGCAAGACCCGACCACGGTGGACGACAACGTGGTGCTGTCGCTGGTGTTGCGCGAGGCCTGGAATCGGGGCATCCCGGTGGTGTCCAGCCAGGTGGCGCACGTCAAGCGCGGGGCCCTGATTTCGATGTACCCCGACAACTTTGAGATCGGGCGCAGCCTGGCCACGGCGGCGCTGAAGTTGCAGTCCAACCCGAAAGCCCTGCCGCCCGGCCTGCAGCCGATGCGGGAGACGCGTTCGGCCATCAATGTCCGCACTGCGGCGCACCTGGGCATCGAACTGGGCGCAGCGGCGGGCACCTTTGACATGGTCTTTCCTGCGAGCTGACACCCTTGAAACATCGCGCTTTCGCTGTGAGTCTGTCTGGGAGTCTGGTGCGTACGCCTGCCGTCAGAGTGGCGCCGCCGAACCTACCGTCGGGGGGCTGCCCATGACGCAGAGCTCACGGGGCCCGCGCCCCGAACTCGAGGCACCGCCGGAGTACCGGCCCGCCGCGCCGCCACGCGAGCCGATCACGCTGCGGATGGTGATGCGGCGCTATGTGCGTGAGGCGTCGTTCCGCCGGCATCTGAGTGTGGCGGTGGCGCTGGGCGCCGTCTGCATGGCGCTGCTGATGGCCGTGGTGAGTGCTTGGCAGGGGGGGCGCCAGGTGCGCGCGATGCTGATGGAGCAGGGCGAGCGCGTGGCGGCCAATCTGGCGTCGAGCAGCTCGTTGGCGCTGCTGTATGCCTCGGCAGACAACGCCGAGGAGGCGGTGGGCGCCTCGCTGGCCTTCCCGGACGTGCTGGCGATCGAGATCCGCGACCACACGGGCCGCGTGCTGCTGGCCCTGGGTCCGGCGCGCGGACGCCTGCCTGAGCGCGGTGCGGGGGCGCCGCGCACCTCGGATGCCGGCCCTTGGCTGGACCTGGAAACCGACGAAAGCTGGACCTACGCGGCGCCGGTCTGGTCCAAGCCCGACACCTCGCCTTTTGATGCGACGGAGCGTCCGGCACGCTTGCTGGGCCATGTGCGCGTGATGCAGAGCAAGGCCACGCTGGACCGCGCTCAGGCCTCGCTGTTCCTGTCCAACCTGACGGCGGCCTTGGCGTTCACGGCGCTGTTCCTGGTGGGGGTGCGTTACCTGGCGCTGCGGCTGACGCGGCCGCTGCAGGCGCTGTCGGATTCGATGGGGCGCGTGGAGCGTGGGGATGCCGATGTGCGTGCCCCGGCCGGCGGCCCGCGCGATATTGCGGCCATGGCGCATGCCTTCAACCGCATGCTGGAGGCCTTGCGCGAGCGCGAGGCCGAGCTGGCCGGGCACCGCGACCATTTGGAAGAGTTGGTGCAGGCGCGCACCGAGGCGCTGAGCGCCGCAATGGAGCGCGCCGAGGACGCCAACCGGGCCAAGAGCCAGTTCCTGGCGCGCATGAGCCATGAGCTGCGGACGCCGCTGAACGCCATCCTCGGCTATGCCCAGATCCTGAAGATGAGCGAAGGCCTCAACCACAAGCAGACGGCTGGGCTGGAAACCATCCAGAGCAGCGGCCAGCATCTGTTGACCTTGATCGTGGACATCCTGGACCTGTCGCGCATCGAGGCAGGCAAGGTCGAGCTCTTTCTCGGGCCGGTGGACCTGCCGACACGGGTGCGCAGCGCGGTGGACATCGTGGGCGTGATGGCGGCCGAGAAGGGCATCGAGCTGCGCCTCGATCTGGCGGACGACCTGCCCAGCCATATCCAGGCCGACGAGAAGCGGCTGTCGCAGGTCTTGATCAACCTGCTGGGCAATGCCGTCAAGTTCACGCACTTTGGCGGGGTGGCGCTGGCGGTGCGCAGCATGCCGCGCCCGGATGGCGAGGCGGGTCAGGTCTTGCTGCGCTTCGACGTGCGGGACACCGGGGTGGGCATTGCCGAGGACCAGATCGAACAGCTGTTCGAGCCCTTTGAACAGGCGGGCGATGCCAAGCAGCGTCTGGGTGGCACCGGGCTGGGCTTGACCATCAGCCGTCAGTTGGTGCGCCTGATGGGCGGCGAGATCACCGTGGAGAGCCGCCTCGGCGTGGGCAGCGTGTTCTGGTTCGAGATCGAGGTGCCCGTCCTGCCGCCGGCAGCTTGATCAGTCGCGGCCGGGCTGCTGAGCGGCCGCGCAGCGCACCTGGATGATCTCGCGTGCCTCACCGTCGATGCGGGCGGCCGTCAGTGCGCCGCCCCAGACGCAGCCGGTATCCAGGCCGAGCAGGTTGGGGCGGTTGAGCAGGTCGAGCGTGGACCAGTGGCCGAAGGCGATGCGCACGTCGGCGCTGCGGCGCGTGGGGATATCGAACCAGGGCAGGGTTCCGGGCGGGGCTTGGTCGACCCCGTCCTTGGCCTTGAAGTCCATGTCGCCCTCGGGCGTGCAAAAGCGCAGCCGCGTGAGGGCGTTGATGGCGCAGCGGGTGCGCTCGTGCCCTTGCAGGGTGTCAGACCAGCGCACGGGCTCATTGCCATACATGTGCTGCAGCAGCGCAGGCAGGTCAGGGCCCTGCAGCTGGGCTTCGATGCGACTTGCCTCGGCCAGGGTCTGGGCGGCGTCCCATTGCGGGGGTAGGCCGGCATGGACCATCAACCAGCCGTGCTCGAACAGCGCCAGGCGCTGGTGGCGCAGCCAGTGCAGCCAGTGCTCGCGGCGCGCGGAGGCCAGCAGCGGGCCGAGCGTGTCACTGCGGTGCGGTGGGCGCACGCCGGCGGCTACGGCGAGTAGGTGCAGGTCGTGGTTGCCCAGCAGGCAGGTGGCCGAGGCCCCAAGACCGGCGAGCGTTTCCAGGGTCTCGACCGAGGCGGGGCCGCGGTTGACCAGGTCACCCAGCGCATAGAGCCGGTCCCGCGAGGGCGAGAAGTCGATGTCGGCGAGCAGGCGATGGAGGGCGTCGCAGCAGCCCTGCAGGTCGCCAAGCAGATAGTTCATGCCCGGATTGTTGCGGCCCGGCGCAGCCGGCGTGGCGCCCTTGCCCTACGGGGCAGCGGCAATGCCCGCCGTCAGGCCGATCTGCTAGGCTGCCGCCCCTTGTGTTTTGTTTGCGCTACCTGGCTTTGCTGCCGGCTGGCGCTGTCGATGGATACCGCTCTCGTTCTCTTCCTGATCGTCCTGAATGGTCTGTTCGCCATGTCGGAGATGGCGCTCACCGCCAGCCGCAAGGCGCGTCTGCAGGTGATGGTGGAGGGCGGCGAGTCCGGCGCGCAGGCCGCGATGGATCTGCACGAGAACCCCACCAAGTTCCTCTCCACGGTGCAGATCGGCATCACCGGCATCGGGGTGCTGAACGGTATCGTGGGCGATGCCGCCTTCTCGGGGCCGCTGTCCAAGTGGTTGCAGGCGACCTTTGGCCTGCATGCCCAGGCCACCGAGATCGCGTCCACCGCGCTGGTCGTCGTGATCATCACGCTGCTGACCATCGTGTTTGGCGAGCTAGTGCCCAAGCGCATCGGTCAGCTCTACCCGGAGACGGTGGCGCGCCTGGCGGCACCGCCGATGAACCTGATCTCCAGCGCCGCGCGCCCGCTGGTCCGCACCCTCAGTTTCCTGACCGAGGCCACGCTCGGCTTGCTGGGACTGCGCAATATGAGCCAGCGAGGGGTGACCGAAGAAGAGATTGCCGCCAGCCTGGAAGAAGGCCTGGATGCCGGCGTCATTGAGGAGCATGAGCACCAGATGGTGCGCAATGTGTTCCGCCTGGACGAGCGGCAGATCGGCTCGATGATGATCCCGCGCGCCGAAATCGCCTGGCTGGACGCCGATGGCAGCACACAGGACGTGCTGGCAGTGCTGCGCGAGCGTGGCTTCAGCCGCTACCCGGTCTGCCGCGGCGGGCTGAACGAAGTGCTGGGCGTGGCCACCGCGCCCGCGCTGCTGGCCCGGCTGCTGGATGGCCAGCCGCTCAACCTGTCCGAGGGGCTGGAGCCCCCTGTCTTTGTGCCCGAGACGCTCTCCGGCATGGAGTTGCTGGAGCACTTCCGCGCGTCTGACGCCCCGCTGGTGTTTGTGGTGGACGAATACGGCGAGGTGCAAGGCGTGATCTCAGTGCGCGATGTGCTGGAAGCCATTGCGGGAGAATTCAATGCCCCGAACGATGCTGACGCCTGGGCGGTGCAGCGCGAAGACGGCAGTTGGCTGATCGATGGCCTGATCCCGGTGCCCGAACTCAAGGACCGGCTGGGCCTGAAGGAACTCCCGGAGGAGGACCGTGGCCGCTACAACACACTGGCTGGCATGGTGATGCTGCTGCTTGGGCGGCTGCCGCGCACGACCGATGTGGTGGAGTGGGACGTGTGGAAATTCGAAGTCGTCGATCTTGACGGCAAGCGTGTAGACAAAGTGCTGGCCAGTCGGCTGGCCATCAACGGAGAAACAACGTGAGCAACCCCCCGATGTACGGCAAGCTGGAAGCCCTGGACCGCGAGGTCCATGCCAACTTGAAGTTGGACCCTGTGAAGTCGGTGGCGCCGCGCGTCGCGGACATGAATTCGATCTTCATCACGGCGATCGAGTTCCAGGACGCCTGCCGCGAATTCCCGATCGTGTTCGTGCGCGCCGGCGAGCCGGTGAACGGCCGCCAGGAGATTGCGCCCCTGGCCGTGCTCGGCCTCAAGCCGGGCTCCAACCTGTTCGTCAAGGGTGACGACTGGACCGGTAACTATGTGCCGGCCTATGTGCGGCGCTACCCGTTCGCCATGGCGCGCATCGACGGTGCCGGCGACAACTTGGCGATCTGCTTCGATCGCGAATGGGGTGCTTTCAGCGACGAAGCCGGCGAGGCCTTGTTTGCCAACGGTGAGCCGACCGAGTTCCTGCTCAATGCCAAGAAGTTCCTGGAGCACTTCGAGCAAGAGACGGAGCGCACCCGCTTGGTCTGCCAGAAGCTGGCCGAGCTGGACCTGTTCACCGACATGCGCTTTGAAGCCAGCCTGCCCGATGGTGAGAAGCTGGACGTGGAAGGCTTCCTGGCGCTCAACGAAGAGAAGTACCACGCACTGACCGATGCGCAAGTGCTGGAGCTGCACCGCCTGGGCCTGATCGCCCTCATCGAGATGCACCGTGTGTCGATGGGCAATATGAACCGCCTGGCCAACCGCTACATCGCGCCGCCGGCTGCCTGAGCCAAGCGCCAGCCTGCTCCAGACCGCGCTGAAAGGCGCGGTTAGCAATCAAGGGCCACGCCGCGTGCGTGGCCCTTTGCATTTCAGGGTGGCGGGTAATTCAAGGCTTCATGCGTATCAGTGTGTGACAGCAGAGATTTCTCGCCATGGATATCCCTAGACTGCGAGCCCCCAGCGTTCATGCCGGGGTTGCCGAAGGATGTCGATGTTTGATTCGGAAGTGCAGGAGCGTCCCGCCGAAGACTGGCTGTCTCTGGACAGCGATTTCGGCGCCGCAAAGGACGATGCCAAGGGCTTGCTCGCGCAGAAGTACGGTGCGCGCGGTCTGGCCTTTGACGTCGATCGCTACAGCAGCACCCTGCAGACGGATGACATCGTTTGCACCGCCCGCGAGAACGGCTTCATCGTCGGCACCATGACGGTCCGGTTTGACCGCGAACAGCCGCTCAATGCCGACCAGATCTTTGCCGCCGAACTCAACCAATGGCGCCGTGCCGGCGTCAAGCTGTGCGAGTTTGGCCGCCTGGCCGTGGACCGCCGCGCGCTCGAGCCCAAGCAGTTGCTGGCCCGCATCTTCCACCTGGGCTACTTGCATGCCCACCGCCGGGAGGGCTTTGATCGCCTGGTCATCGAGGTCAATCCCCGCCACGTCGCCTTCTATCGGCGCTGGCTCGGCCTGCTGCCGCACACCACGCCGCGCCACAACCCCAGCGTGAACGCGCCGGCGGTGCTGATGAGCCTGCATTTCCAGCATGTGCGTAGCCAGATCGCCCGCTGGGGTGGACAGCCCTCGGCCATGGCCAGCGCGCGCAGCCTGTACCCGCTTGCCTGGGGCCCGGCCGAAGAGGCCGCGATGCTGGCGCGCCTGGCCTGATCAACTGGTATCCCAGCTTGCATGGCACCTGCCCGGGGCGCGGCTTGCCCTGGGCTTGCGCGCGTTTGCGCAGTTCTACCGCCCGCTTTGGTTCAAAGTGGTGCAAATGAATCCCAATCGGGTGCTTTTTGGGTGGCGCAGCACCAAAGTGGCTGCTAGCGCCCCTGAATGCGCAGCACTAGAACTGGCACACCCTTTGCGTTGAGTGGCATTGGCAGTTGTCTGTCAAACCCCAACTGGAGGATTCCGATGCTTCGTCGTTCTGCGCTCACCGCACTCAGCCTTGCCGCTGGCTCGCTCTTTGGTACTTCTGCGTTCGCTGCTGACACCATCAAGGTCGGCGTGCTGCACTCGCTCTCCGGCACCATGGCCATTTCCGAGACGGTCCTCAAGGACACCGTGCTCATGGCCATCGACGAGATCAACGCCAAGGGCGGCCTGCTTGGCAAGAAGCTCGAGCCGGTGGTCGTGGACCCGGCTTCCAACTGGCCGCTGTTTGCCGAAAAGGCCAAGCAGCTGATCACCCAGGACAAGGTCTCGGTGGTCTTCGGTTGCTGGACCTCGGTCAGCCGCAAGTCGGTGCTGCCGGTGTTCGAGCAAACCAATTCGCTGCTGTTCTACCCCGTCCAGTACGAGGGCGAAGAGCTGTCCAAGAACGTGTTCTACACGGGTGCCGCTCCCAACCAGCAAGCCATCCCTGCGGTTGAATACCTGATGAGCAAGGACGGCGGCTCGGCCAAGCGCTGGGTCCTGCTGGGTACCGACTACGTCTATCCCCGCACCACCAACAAGATCCTGCGCGCCTTCCTGAAGAGCAAGGGTGTCGCTGACGCCGACATCATGGAGGACTACACCCCCTTCGGCCATGCTGACTACCAAAGCATCATCGCCAAGATCAAGAAGTTCGCCTCCGAAGGCAAGAAGACCGCCGTGGTCTCGACCATCAATGGCGACTCGAACGTGCCCTTCTACAAGGAACTGGGCAACCAGGGCCTGAAGGCGACCGACGTGCCCGTGGTGGCCTTCTCGGTGGGTGAGGAAGAGCTGCGCGGCGTGGACACCAAGCCGCTGCAAGGCCACCTGGCCGCCTGGAACTACTTCATGTCCATCAAGGCGCCCGCCAATGACGGCTTCGTCAAGAAGTGGAGCGACTACGCCAAGGCCAAGGGCATCGCTGGTCACAAGGACAAGCCGCTGACCAATGACCCGATGGAGGCCACCTACATCGGCATCAATATGTGGGCCCAAGCCGTCAAGAAGGCCGGCAGCACCGACACCGACAAGGTCATCGCCGCCATGGCCGGCCAGACCTTCACGGCTCCGTCGGGCATCACGTCCAAGATGGACGAGAAGAACCACCACCTGCACAAGTCGGTCTTCATCGGCGAGGTGAAGGCGGACGGCCAGTTCAACGTGGTGTGGAAGACGCCGGGCCCCGTCAAGGCCCAGCCCTGGAGCCCCTACATCCCCGAGAACAAGGGCAAGAAGGACGAGCCCGCGAAATAAGACCCCCCCGAGGCGCCTTCGGCGCTTCCCCCCAGGGGGCGCACCCAGTGGACCGGCAAAGCCGGATCCACGGGTGCCATTGAATGGGCGCCGGCACTGCGTGCGGCGTGTGGGCGGGCGTGCGCGACGTACGGCGCCCGATCTCTTTCAATCGGATTTCTATGCGATCACTACTCGGCTTGCTGTTGATGCTGGCCGCTATTTCCTGCCATGCGCTTGCGCCAGACCTTGCCGCCAAGATTGCGGTGGGCGAAAGCGACGAGCGGGTTGCGGCCCTGAATGAGGCGGTGGCCAAGGGCGAGCCGCAGTTGGCGGAGTTCCTGCACGCTTTGCAGGACGGCCGGGTGCGGGTCAAGGACGGCAAGGCGCTGATCGATGCGCCGGAGGGCGATGAGCCCATCGTCAACAACCGCATGCGCCGTGAGATCGACGCGGCGCTGGCGGGGCTGGATCTGGTGTCGCCTGACCGCGCGGTGCGGGCCAAGGCGCTGACGACGCTGCGCGACGAGGCCGACGCCTCGCGCCTGCCGATGTTTGAAAAGGCCCTGGCGGCCGAAACCGATGCTGGCTTGAAGGCGCAGCTGACCGACCTCGTCGCGGGCGCCTTGCTCACGAGTGACGACGCGGCCAAGCGCAAGCACGCGGCCGAACAGCTGACGGGCAGTGCCGACCCGGCCAAGCGCGCGATGCTGCTGGAGCGGCTCGCGAGCGAACCCGATGCCGGTGCCAAGCGGGCGATGGAGAAGGCGGCCGATGCCATCCAGTCGCGCTTGGCCTGGGGTGACCGGGCACAGCTGCTGTTCTCGGGCATCAGCCTTGGGTCCATCCTGCTGCTGGTGGCGCTGGGCCTGGCCATCACCTACGGGCTGATGGGCGTCATCAACATGGCCCACGGCGAACTGCTGATGGTGGGTGCCTATGCCACCTGGGCGGTGCAGCAGGCCTTCCGCTCGCTGGCGCCGGGGGCCTTTGACTACTACCTGGTTGTTGCCATCCCGGTGAGCTTCCTCGTCGCCGCCGCAGTGGGCGCGGCGATGGAGCGCAGCGTGATCCGCTGGCTCTACGGCCGCCCGCTCGAAACCTTGCTCGCCACCTGGGGCATCTCGCTGATCCTGATGCAGACGGTGCGCAGCCTCTTCGGCGCGCAGAATGTGGCCGTCGAGAACCCGGCCTGGCTGTCCGGCGGCTGGGCACTGCTGCCGAACCTCACGCTGCCCTACAACCGCATCGCCATCCTCGGCTTCGCGGCCCTGGTGCTGATCGCGATGGCGCTGCTGCTGTCCAAGACCCGCCTCGGCCTGATGGTGCGCGGCGTCACGCAGAACCGCCGCATGGCGTCCTGCGTGGGCGTCAACACAGCGCGCGTCGACACCATGGCCTTTGCACTGGGCTCGGGCATCGCCGGCCTCGCTGGTTGCGCGCTGAGCCAGATCGGCAACGTCGGCCCAGACCTCGGCCAGAGCTACATCGTCGATGCCTTCATGGTCGTGGTGCTGGGCGGTGTGGGCCAACTGGCCGGCACGGTCTACGCGGGCCTGGGCCTTGGCGTGCTGTCCAAACTGCTGGAGGGCTGGCAGGGCGCGGTGCTCGCCAAGATTGCTTTGCTGCTGCTGCTCGTCCTCGTGATCCAAAAGAAACCACAAGGCCTCTTCGCGCTCAAGGGGAGGTCGGTCGAATGAAACGCATCCTCTTGATTGCCGCGGCCCTGCTCGTCCTGCTGCTGCCGCTGCTGCACCTGATCTTCCCCGCAGGCTCGGCCCTGCACCTCAGCGAGTTCTACGTCAGCCTGCTGGGCAAGTTCCTGTGCTTTGCGATCTGCGCGCTGGCGCTGGATCTGATCTGGGGCTTCGGCGGCATCCTCAGCTTGGGCCATGGGCTGTTCTTCGCGCTCGGCGGCTACGGCATGGGCATGTACCTGATGCGCCAGATCGGGCGCGACGGGCAGTACCAATCGGACCTGCCCGACTTCATGGTCTTCCTGAACTGGAAGGAGCTGCCCTGGCACTGGGCGCTGTCCGACTCGCTGGTGGCGCAGATCCTGATCGCGCTGGCCGTGCCGGGGCTGATCGCGGCGGTGTTCGGCTACTTCGCCTTCCGCTCGCGCATCCAGGGCGTGTACTTCTCGATCATCACCCAGGCCCTGGTGGTGGCGGCCATGCTGCTCTTCTTCCGCAATGAGACGGGCTTTGGCGGCAACAACGGCTTCACCGACTTCAAGCGCATCGCGGGCTACAGCATCACCAGCCCCGGCATGCGCGTGGGCCTGTGCGTGGCCAGCGGCCTGGCCTTGATCGGCTGCTACCTGCTGGCGCAGTTCCTCACGCGAAGCCGCTGGGGCCGATTGCTGCAGGCCATCCGCGACGCCGAGGGTCGTGTGCGCTTCATGGGCTATGACCCCGTGGCCTACAAGCTCAGCGCCTATGTGATCTCGGCCCTGATGTGCGCGTTGGCGGGCATCCTCTACGTGCCCCAGGTCGGCATCATCAACCCGAGCGAGATGAGCCCTGCGGCCAGCATCGAGATGGCCATCTGGGCGGCCGTGGGCGGGCGTGGCACCTTGATCGGGCCGGTGCTGGGCGCCTTCTTCGTCAACGGCACCAAGTCGGTCTTCACCGTCTGGTGGCCCGAGGGCTGGCTCTACATCTTGGGCGCGCTCTTCATTGCCGTCACGCTGTTCCTGCCCACGGGACTGATCGGCCTCATCAAGCGGGTGAAAGCATGACCCCCGAGCTGCTCGAACAAGGCTCCGTCAGCCGGGAGCGCATGCTGACCCAGCATGCCACCAGCGGCGAGCCCATCTTCAACCAGGGCGTGGCCCTGTACGTCGAAGACCTCAAGGTCAGCTTCGACGGCTTCCAGGCGCTGGGCGGTTTGTCCTTCACCGTTGGCGTGGGCGAGCTGCGCTGCATCATCGGCCCCAATGGCGCTGGCAAGACCACCATGATGGATTGCCTGACCGGCAAGACCCGGCCCGACAGCGGCCGCATCTACTTCGGCAGCAACCTGGACCTGCGCCGCATGAGCGAGACCAACATCGCGCGCTCAGGCATCGGCCGCAAGTTCCAGAAGCCCACGGTCTTCGAGGCCCTCACCGTCTACGAGAACCTGGAGCTGGCCTTGGCCGGCGACCGCCGCGCCCGCTTTGCCATGCGTGCCCGGCTCTCGGCCGACCAGCGCCAGCGCCTCGACGAAGTGCTAGCCACCGTCCACCTCAAGGACGAGCGCGACCGGACTGCGGGCTTGCTCAGCCATGGCCAGAAGCAGTGGCTGGAGATCGGCATGCTGCTCGCGCAGGACCCCAAGCTCCTGCTGCTGGATGAACCCGTGGCCGGCATGACCGACGAAGAGACCGAGCGCACCGCCGAACTCTTCCTGAGCCTCGAGGGCAAGCACTCCCTGGTCGTCGTCGAGCACGACATGAGCTTTGTAGGCACGCTCGCGGGCCAGCACCGCACCGTTACCTGCCTGCACCAGGGCAAGGTGCTGGCGGAGGGCACCATGGCTGCCGTTCAATCCGACGAACAAGTGATCGAGGTCTATCTTGGCCGATGAAGTTCTCAAAGTAGAGGGCCTGCAACAGCACTACGGCGGCTCGCACATCCTGCGCGGGCTCGACTTCACGCTCAAGGCGGGCGAGGTCACGGTGGTGCTGGGCCGCAATGGCGTGGGCAAGACGACCCTGCTCAAGAGCTTGATGGGCGTCGTGCCCGTCACCTCGGGCCGTATCGAACTCGGCGGCGTGGACGTCACCAAGCTCAAGTCGCACGAGCGGGTGCGGGCCGGCTTTGGCTACGTGCCGCAGGGGCGCGAGATCTTTGGCCGCCTCTCGGTGATGGAGAACCTGGAGATGGGCCTGGCCAGCAAGCCGGCCAGCACACCGCTGCCGGGCGAGATCTTCGAGCTCTTCCCGGTGCTCAAGCAGATGCAGGGCCGGCGCGGGGGCGACCTCTCGGGTGGCCAACAGCAGCAGCTGGCCATCGGCCGGGCGCTGGCCGCTGGGCCCAAGGTGCTGTTGCTCGACGAGCCCACCGAAGGCATCCAGCCCAATGTCATCAAGGACATCGGCAAGGTCATCAAGCACCTAGCCCACGACAAGGGCCTGGCGGTGTTGCTGGTCGAGCAGTTCTACGACTTTGCCGCCGAGCTGGCTGACCAGTACCTGCTGATGCAGCGTGGCGAGATCGTCGCCCGCGGTCGCGGTGCGGACATGGAGCTTGATGGCGTGCGCGAGAAGCTAGCGCTTTGATGCGAAGCGGCGCGTCAGCGCCACCACCGCGAGGCCCAGCAGGGCTCCGGCCATGTCAGCCACCACGTCCTGCCAATCCGCCTCGCGCGGCGGCAGGAAGTGCTGGGCGATCTCGATGCCGATGCCATAGGCCAGCAGCACGCCAAGCAACTGCAGCCATTGGCGGGGCTGGCGCCAGTACGCCTGGACGCTGACCCAGGCAAGGCTGCCAAATGCCAGCAGGTGGTTGGACTTGTCCCAGCCCGTGGAGAGGCCCTCGGGAGGTTTGGGCGTCAAGGCCAGCGCGGTGATGGCCAGGTAGAGCAGCGCCAGCAGCGCCCGCCAGACCGGCCGCAGCCGGGCGTCTTCCAGACGATGAAGCATCTCAATGCATCAGGTTGAACCACTGCCGCGCCTGCTTCAGGTGGGCGCTGAGCTGGGCTTGGGCCGGCTGGCCCCAGGGGTCGTCGGCGCGGGTGGTTTCGGTCAGGGCGGCGTCGATCTGCTCGCGCGAGCTGGCATTGAGCATCCAGTTCATCGACGGGTCACGGCGGTCCTTGAACTTGGGCAGTCGCAGCTCGGCCACGCGGCCACAGCCACCGACACGCTTGATCAGCTCCAGCTGTGAGTCGAGCGCGCGCGCGCCATTGCTGGCCAGGATGCCGGCCGGCGGCGCCACCATCTCGGGCAGGCCCATGCTGGTGGCGCGGCGGCGGCCCGGGTCCACCGGCGGGATGTTGTTGCCGCGCGGGGCATCCCGGCAGAGCCAGTCGTCGGCGCGGGCCGGCGTGTTGACCAGCAGCACCAGGCGCAGGCGACGGCGGTCCAGCACCTGGCTGCAATCGTCCTCGGGCTTGCAGTCGCGCAGCAGGCCACTGGTCTCCAGCTCGCGCAGCACGTCCAGCAGCGCCAGCGTGCCGCTGGACTCGACGTAGCCGCCGTCACCCAGGTGGTCCCAAGTGCCGCCGTCGTCAAAGGCGTCGCCGTCGTGGTGCGGTGTCTTGAGCCGCACCGTGCCGGCCGGGCTGATGTAGGGGAAACGGGCGCTGTTGTGCACGGCCTGGGCCAGGCTCAGGTTGTCCACGTCCAGGTCCAGCGTGCCGTCCAGCAGGTCGATGCCATCGGCCTCGTGCAGGCGGAAGTGGGTCTGGTAGACGCGTTGTCCGCGTGTCAGCGCAGCGGTATTGAGCGACAGCAGGGGCAGCCAGCCGTTGCTGCGAGCCATCTCGCCGGTCAGGGCCGTGAAGGGCGCGGCGAACGGGTTGGGGGCCGGCGTCTTGGCGGCGCAGCGCAGCGCCAGCTGGCGGTCCCAGTCGCGCTGCCAGACCTCTTCCAGCCCCAGCGAGCGGTCCCAGCCCTGGAAGTCGATGGGCAGGAAGCGCTGCACGAGGTCGGGGTAGAGCATCAGGCCCACGGGCGCGGCCAGGTGGTCTTGGCCGGTGAAGGCGCGGGTGAGCTTCCAGGGCGAGCAAGCGGCGGCATCGGCCGCACGGCGTCTGGCGTCGAGGGCCGCGACAAAGGTGCTGGCACCCAGCGCACCGCCGGAGGTGCCACTGATGGTGAACACCGAATCGGCGAAGTTGACGTTCTCCTGCTCGCCCAGCTCCTGCAGGCGCGCCAGGGCCGCGCTGCCCCAGTAGGCGGCACGCGAGGCGCCGCCCGCCACGGCCACCAGCACCAGCGGCCGCTTGCCGTCGGCACCGGGCCCGGCCAGCCACTGCTGCAGCCACACGTCCACACCCAGGCGTGGCGCGTTGGCGGTGACTGTGCCTGGGCCTGCGCGGCCCACGATGTGGTTGTCGTTCAGCGGGGCAAAGAGGACGAAGAGCACCAGGGGCAGCGGCGTCAGCGGCACGCGCAGATAGACCTTGGGCAGGTAGGTCAGCACCACGGCGCCAAACACCACCCAACTGCCCAGCGCAAACAGCACCAGTGCCGGCGCGCCCAAGGCACGCGCAGTGCCTTCAGGCCACCACAGCAGGGCGCTGAACAGCACCCACTGCAGCCCCAGGGTCAAGGTCAGCAGGCCGCGCGAGAGATTGGTCAGCCTGTCTTCACGTGCCAGGTCGGCCACCGCCTGCGCGCGGGTCTCCAGGGCCAGCGCGCGATACAGCCAGGACTGCTCGGGCAGCCGCTGCAGCCACACACGCCGTTTGATGGCAAACAGCAGCAGGGCTGCCGTGATCAAGAGCAGCACCGCGCCCACCCAGCGCTCGCCGTGCACGGTCAGGAAGAAGCCCGCCACCGGCAGCCCACCCAGCGGGATCAGCGCGCGCGGCATCCAGCGGCGCAGCTGCTCGGCAAAGCGCTTGTGCACGCATTCGCCCAAGGTGTCGGCCTTGAAGCGCCGGTCCAGCAGCAGGCGGCAGGTGTACCAGGCCAGCAGCAGCCACAGGCCAAAGGCGACGAACAAGGACAGCGGCTGGCCCCAATGCGCATCCAGGGCCAGCAAGGCCTCCTGCGCCTGCGGCACGCTCACCAGGAAGAGCATGCCCGCCACCACCACGCCCACCGGGAAGGCGCACAGCCACAGCGCGCGGGCGAGGTAGAGCAGCCGGGGGACGTCGCCCTCGGCACCGCCCCCACCCATGCGTGGCGGTTCGTCAGCGGGTGGCGCTGATGGCGGGGGTTTGTCGTGCGGGGGGTAGACCACGGGAATCAGCATGCCCGCATGCTAGCTGCGGACCCGCCGGCCTGGCGCCGAAATCGGGCCGCAGCCTGTCACGGCAGGGACAAGACCGCGCCGGAGCCCACTCCTAGAATGAATCGAACGATCGTTCTTTTTTGTCAGGACGCCCATGACTGCCCTTTATGAAGTGCGCGGCAACGTCGCCGTCATCACGCTGGACAACCCGCCCGTCAATGGCCTGGGGCTGGCGACCCGCAAGGCCTGTGTCGAAGGCGTGCTGCGCGCCGAGGCCGACCCGGCCGTGCAAGCGGTGGTGCTGACGGGTGCCGGCCGCGCTTTCTCGGGCGGGGCGGACATCAAGGAATTCGGGCAACCGAGCGCCCTGGCCGAACCCAGCCTGCACACCCTGATCCGCGTGGTGGAAGCCTGCAGCAAGCCGGTGGTGGCCGCGTTGCACAGCGTCTGCATGGGCGGCGGGTTGGAGCTGGCCCTGGGATGCCACTACCGCGTGGCCGAGGCCAAGGCCACGCTGGCCCTGCCCGAGGTCAAGCTGGGCCTGGTGCCGGGCGCCGGTGGCACGCAGCGCCTGCCACGCGCCCTGGGTGTGGAGCCCGCGCTCAACATGATCCTCAGCGGCGAGCAGGTGCCCTGCGAGTTGCTTGCCCTGGCGCCGGGCCAGAAGCTGTTTGACCGCCTGGTGCCGCAGGACGCCCTGGGCGCCGCCGTGGCATTGGCGCAAGAGGTGGCAGCCGTGCGCCCGTTGCCCAAGGTGCGCGACCTGGCCGCCACGCACCCGAATGCCGACGCCTACTTCCAGTTCGTCCGCAACAGCGTGGCGGCTGCGCAGCCCCGCTACCCAGCCCCGCAGCGCTGCATCGACGCCGTGAGCTGGAGCCTGACCCTGCCGTTTGAAGACGGCCTGCGCCGCGAGCGCGAGACCTTCATCGCGCTGATGCTCACGCCCGAGTCCAAGGCTTTGCGCCATGCCTTCTTTGGCGAGCGCGCGGCCAGCAAGATTGCCGATGTGCCGGAGAACACACCGCTGCGGGAGATCCGCAGCGTGGGCGTGATTGGTGCCGGCACCATGGGTGGCGGCATCACGATGAACTTCCTGAATGCCGGCATCCCCGTGACCCTGCTGGAGACCAAGCAGGAAGCGCTCGATCGCGGCGTGGCGACCATCCGCAAGAACTACGAAGCGCAGGTCAAGAAGGGCAAGCTCAAGGACGACAAATACGCCGCGCGCATGGCCCTGCTCAGCACCACGCTGAGCTATGACGACCTGAAGAACACCGACCTGATCATCGAGGCCGTGTTCGAGGAGATCGGCGTCAAGGAGGCCGTGTTCCGCCAGCTCGATGCCGTGGCCAAGCCCGGCGCCATCCTGGCCAGCAACACCTCGACGCTGGACCTGAACCAGATCGCCGCCTTCACCGCGCGCCCGCAGGACGTGCTGGGCATGCACTTCTTCAGCCCCGCCAATGTGATGAAGCTGCTGGAGGTGGTGCGCGGCCAGGCCACGGCCAAAGACGTGCTGGCCACCGTGATGCAGCTGGCCAAGAAGATCAAGAAGACGGCCGTGGTCTCGGGCGTCTGCGATGGCTTCATCGGCAACCGCATGCTGGAGCAGTACGTGCGCCAAAGTACCTTCCTCGTGGACGAGGGTTGCAGCCCCGAGCAGGTGGACAAGGCGGCCGAGGCCTTCGGTTTTGCGATGGGCCCGTTCCGTGTGGGGGACCTGGCAGGAAATGACATTGGCTGGGCCATCCGCAAGCGCCGCCGCGTTGAGAAGCCCGACGTGCGCTACTCCGAATGCGCCGATCGCCTATGTGAGCTGGGCCGCTTTGGCCAGAAGACCGGTGCTGGCTGGTACGACTACCAGCCGGGCAATCGCAAGCCCATTCCATCGCCCGTGGTGGCCGAGATGCTGGAGAAGCACCGCGCCGCCATTGGCGCCAAGACGCGCGCGATCTCCGACGATGAGATCGTCCAGCGCCTCGTCTTCGCCCTCGTCAACGAGGCGGCCCATTTGTTGGAAGAAGGCATCGCCCAGCGTGCGTCCGACGTGGACATGGTCTACCTCACCGGCTATGGCTTCCCGCTCTGGCGCGGCGGGCCCATGCGCTACGCCGACGAGTTCGGCCTCTTCAACGTCGTGCAGGCCATGAAGCGCTTTGCCGCCAACGCGATGGACGACGGCGCCTTCTGGCAGCCGGCGCCGCTGCTGGAGCGCCTCGTCGCCGAAGGCAAGTCGTTCACCTGAGGATTGCACGATGACCTCCGCACTCATTCTTTCGACCGCCCGCACGCCCTTCGCCAAGAGCTGGAAGGGCGCCTTCAACATGACCCACGGCGCAACGCTCGGCGCCCATGTACTGAACGCGGCCGTGCAGCGCGCAGGCGTTGCGCCCGAGGAGGTCGAGGACGTGATCCTGGGCTGTGCCCACCCCGAGGGCGCCACCGGCGGCAACATCGCCCGGCAGAGCCTGCTGCGCGCCGGTTGGCCGGTCAGCGTGTCCGGCATGACGGTCAACCGCTTCTGCTCCAGCGGGCTGCAGACCATTGCACTGGCCGCACAGCGCATCCTGGCGGGGGAGGGCGACGTGTTTGTGGCCGGTGGCGTGGAAAGCATCTCTTGCGTGCAGAACGAGATGAACCCCCACATGGCGCTCGACCCCGCACTGCTGGCCGCCAAGCCCGAGGCCTACTGGCCCATGCTGCAGACGGCCGAGATGGTGGCCAAGCGCTACGCGATCCCGCGTGAGCGGCAAGACCGCTTTGGCGCCGAGAGCCAGCAAAAGGCCTGTGCGGCGCGCGCGGCCGGCCGCTTCGAGGCCGAGATCGCCCCCATCACCGTCACCATGGGCGTGATGGACAAGCAGCTCGGCCTGGTCTCGCGCGAGGTGACCGTGAGCGGCGACGAGGGCCTGCGCGAGGGCACGACCTACGAGACCATCAAGGACATCCGCACGGCCGTTCCAGGCGGGGTCGTCGCAGCCGGGAATGCCAGCCAGTTCTCGGACGGCGCCGGGGCCTGCGTGGTGGCAAGCGAGGCGTATGCAGCGCGGCGCGGCCTGCAGCCGCTGGGTCGCTTCCTGGGCTTTGCGGTGGCGGGCTGCGAGCCGGACGAGATGGGCATCGGCCCCGTCTTCGCCGTCCCCAAGGTGCTGAAGCGTCTTGGCTTGAGCGTGCAGGACATCGACCTCTGGGAGCTGAACGAGGCCTTCGCGGTGCAGGTGCTGTACTGCGTGGACAAGCTCGGCATCCCCATGGACCGGCTCAACGTCAACGGCGGTGCCATTGCGATGGGCCACCCCTATGGCGTCTCTGGCCAGCGGCTGACGGGGCATGCCTTGATCGAAGGCCGGCGCCGGGGCGTCAAACGCGTCTGCATCACCATGTGCATCGGCGGTGGCATGGGCGCGGCTGGGGTGTTTGAAGTGCTGTGATGCGTGAGCTGCTGGACTTCCTGCTCTTCGACTGGCTGAAGGTCGAGACCCTTTGCGCGCGGCCGCGCTTTGCCGAGCATTCGCGCGAGACCTTCTCCGCCGTGCTCGACACCTGCGAGCGCATCGCCCGCGAGCGCTTCGCGCCGCTGAACCGCCTCGTCGATGCCCAGGAGCCGCAGTTCGATGGCCAGCGGGTGACCCTGCCTGAGGGCGTGGGCGCGGCACTGGCCGCGTACGTCGAGTCCGGCATGCTGGCTGCTGCGCAAGACATGGATGCCGGCGGCATGCAACTGCCTTGCACGGTCGAGATGGCGGGCAATGCCTTCTTCAGCAAGGCGAGCGTGGGCCTGTCGGCCTACGCCATGCTCACCTCGGGCAACGCCAATTTGCTGATGGCCCATGGCACGCCGCGCCAGCGCGAGGTGTTTGCGCGGCGAGAGCTGGCGGGCGAGTGGTTTGGCACCATGTGCCTCTCTGAGCCGCAGGCCGGCTCGTCGCTGTCCGACATCACGACCCGCGCCGAGCTGGACGACGCGGCCGACCCGCTGGGCCCGCGCTACTGCTTGCGCGGCCACAAGATGTGGATCTCGGGCGGCGAGCATGAGCTGACGCCCAACATCGTCCACCTGGTGCTGGCCAAGATCCCAGGCCCCGACGGCAAGCTCGTGCCGGGCACGCGCGGCATCTCGCTCTTCATCGTGCCCAAGTGGCGGGTCGATGCGCAAGGCCAGCTCACCGGCGTGCGCAACGACGTGCAACTGGCCGGCCTCAACCACAAGCTGGGCTACCGGGGCACCACCAACTGCCTGCTCAACTTTGGCGAGCGCGAGGGCGCCGTGGGCTACCTCGTCGGCCAGCCCGGCGAGGGCCTGAAGTGCATGTTCCACATGATGAATGAGGCGCGCATCGGCGTGGGTACCGGCGCCGTGATGCTGGGCATGGCCGGGTATGAGGCCAGCCTTGAGTACGCCCGCCAGCGCCCGCAGGGCCGCGCCATGGGCCCGGCCGGCAAGGACGCTGCCGCGCCCCAGATCCCCATCATTGAGCATGCCGACGTGCGGCGCATGCTGCTGGCGCAGAAGAGCTATGTCGAAGGCGGCCTGGCGCTGGAGCTTTACTGCGCGCGCCTGGTGGATGAGCTGCGCACGGGCGATGCCGCAGCGGCCCAGGCCCTGCTCGACGTGCTCATCCCCATCGCCAAGAGCTGGCCCAGCGAGTGGTGCCTGGAGGCCAATTCGCTGGCTATCCAGGTGCTGGGCGGCTATGGCTACACGCGCGACTTCCCGGTCGAGCAGTACTGGCGCGACAACCGCCTGAACATGATCCACGAGGGCACGCACGGCATCCAGGCGCTGGACTTGCTCGGTCGCAAGGTCGTGCAGCAGGGTGGGGCTTCGTTGGCCGCCCTGGCCGCCCACGTGCAAGCCACGGTGGAACGCGCGATGCCGTCTGATTGGGCTCCGCAGGCCAAGCAGCTAGCGGCCGCGCTGGCGCAACTGGGGGCCGCCACCCAGCAGGCCTGGCGCACCGGCGAGCCCGCCGAGGCGCTGGCCAATGCCGTGCCCTACTTGCAGGCCTTTGGGCACACGGTGGTGGCCTGGCTATGGCTGGACGTGGCGCTCGCGTCCCCCGGCAACACGGCAGCCGCGCAAGGCCGGCAGGCGGCGGCGCGCTACTTCTTCGCCTACGAACTGCCCAAGACGGCGGCCTGGCTCGACGTGGTCGCACGGCGAGAATCCGTTTGCCGCGACATGCGGCCCGACTGGTTCTGAGCCCCTTGGACTTCCCCGTACACATTCCGTTCGTCGAGCAGCTTGGGCTGCAACTGGTGCGCCTGGACGAGGGCGAATCCGAGCTGCATCTCAGCGTGCAGGAGCGCCACCTCAACTCCTGGCGCGTGGCGCATGGCGGCGTGCTCATGACTTTGCTCGACGTGGCCATGGCGCATGCCGCGCGCAGCGTGCACCGCCATCTGCCCGAGATGGGCCCCGGCGTGGTGACGGTGGAGATGAAGACCAGCTTCATGCGCCCCGGCGAAGGCGAGCTGCGCGCCATCGGCCGCTTGCTGCACCGCTCGACGACCATGGCCTTTTGCGAGGCGCAGGTGGTGGCGCCTGACGGCAAGCTCTGCGCCCATGCCACCGGCACCTTCAAATACCTGCGAGCCCTGCCTGGGCGCGATCGCGCGGTGAAGCCCCTGGCCTCGCGGGCCGCTCAGGCCGACGGCTGACGCCCCATCCATCCGCGCACCCGGCGGCGCACAGCGAGCTTGAGCGCCCGCGCCGCCCGCCAGACGCTGCTGCCGCGCACCCAGGCCAGCAACTCGGTCTTCCAAGCCGTCCAGCGCCCGTAGACGCGGGCGAACCATGGCAGTTGCATCAGTGCCGGCTGGATCAAGCCAAACAGCCAAGCCAGCAAGGCCGTGCCCACCAGCTTGGCCGCAATCACCAGCAGCACGCCGAGGCTCACGCGCCCCATCGCCACCAGCCACACCGCCAGCAGCTTGATGGGCAGGATCAAGAGGCTGGGCAGCACCAGCACCAGCAGCGCCCAGCGTGGCGGCAAGCGCCGCAGCCGTGCCTCCAGGCGCGCCACCAGCGGCAGCCGTCCCAGCAGCGCAAACGCGCGCCGCAGCGGCTCCCAGCCCCATTCCTCGAACAGGATCAGCAGGGCCACCACCAGGCGCACCAGCCAGCGCAAGGGCGCGATCAACAGCTTGAGCATGGGCGTGAGTCTGCCTCGGCGTCGGGGCCATGCCTGAAGTCAGCGCGTCGGTTTGGAAGAGCCGACAGCGCCCGGACGGGCATGGGCTCGTAAAAATGCAAGAATGGAACGACGTTTCAACTTAACAGCCCCGCCGCTTGGGGTCTGCGTTTGACCCCATGAAGCTCCGACTGCCCATGCTTGCCCTGCTGCCCCTCGCCTTGAGTCTGGCGCTGGCTGGACCCGCCGCCTTGGCCCGCGTGGTCGGCCAGAACCTGCCGCCGCCGCCGCTGACGGCCGAACGCGTGGAGACCCTGCCGGCATCGGCGCGAGCGGCCTGGCTCGACTACCTGAGCCGCTCCAGCGCCCAACAAGCCCGGGACCGTGCTGCGCTGGCCGCCGAGCGTGCCGGCCTCGACACCTGGCCTGCGCCGCCCGAGAGCCACGGCCGAGGTGCTGAGACCATGCCGCTCAACAAGCCTGCCGCTTGGTATGCCAGCGAGGAAGCCCTGCTGATTGGCCGCAACATCCTCAGCTACCAGACGCCCGCCGGTGGCTGGGGCAAGAACCAGCCGCGTGACCGGCCGCCCCGCGCGCGCGGCCAGGCCTACGTGGGCAACAACAACTCCAAGTACGCAACGCCGGGCGACTTTGACCTGCCCAAGGACGCCAACTGGAGCTATGTGGGCACCATCGACAACGATGCCACCATCACCGAGATCCGCTTCCTGACCCGACTGGCCGCCCAGGCACCCGGTGCGGTGGGCGAGGTGTACCGGGAGGCAGCGCTGCGCGGCATCGACTATGTGCTGCACGCCCAGTTCCCCAACGGTGGCTGGCCCCAGGTCTGGCCCCTGCAGGGCGGCTATCACGATGCCGTGACGCTGAATGACGACGCCGTGGTCGAGGTGGCCGAGCTGTTGATGCAGGTGGCCAAGGGCTCGGACGGCTTCGACTTCATCCCCCAGGACCGCCGAGCACAGGCCGCGCAGGCTGTGGAGCGCACCATCCAACTGCTGCTTGACGCCCAGCTGCGCGAGGGCGGCCAGCGCACCCTGTGGGCCCAGCAGTACGACGCCCTGACTCTGGCGCCGGTGTCGGCGCGCAACTACGAGCCCGGCGCGCCCTGCACGGCCGAGAGCGTGGGCGTGCTGGTCTTCCTGATGGGCTTGCCCGATCCCAGCCGCCAGGTCCAAGCCGCCGTGCACGATGGCATCGCGCTGCTGGAGCGCATCGCCGTGCACGGCCGCGCCTGGGACGGCAAGGGCAGCACCGAGGGCCGACGCCTGATCGACAAGCCCGGCAGCCGCCCGCTCTGGGCGCGCTTCTACGGCCAGGACACCTGGCAGCCGCTGTTCGGTGACCGCGACAAGAGCCTGCACGACGACGTCAACGAACTCAGCCGCGAGCGACGTGATGGCTACAACTGGTGGGGCGAGTGGCCGGCCAAGGCCTTGAAAGCCTACGAGAGCTGGTCGACACGCTGGCCACGTCCGGCGGCACAGCCCTGACTCAAAGGGACAAAGAAAAACGGGTTAGCGGCCAAAGCTGCTAACCCGTTGCTCTATCGAAAAAAATGGTCGGGACGGCGGGATTCGAACTCGCGACCCCTTGCACCCCATGCAAGTGCGCTACCAGGCTGCGCTACGCCCCGACTGAGCCTCGCAGTATAGCCGAGATTCAGAGTGTCAGAGACGCTCGGATGGCGAGCAGCTCGGCACGGACCTGCTCGAGCGTCTCGATGGGCTCGGCGACAGGCAGCGAGCTGGAAGCGCCTTGCGCCAGCAGCGGACGCGCGCTCATGGCCGGTGCGGCGACGGGGACCCGATGCGCCAGTTCGGCCGCCAATTCGCGTGCGGCCTCGGCCTCGTCGCGGAAGGTTTCCGAGCCTTCGGGCTTTTGGCCGGGCGTGACTTCGCCCAGTTGGTTGCGCGCACCGCTGATGGTGAAGCCCTGGTCGTAGAGCAGATCGCGGATGCGGCGGATCAGCAGCACCTCATGGTGCTGGTAGTAGCGCCGGTTGCCGCGCCGCTTGACCGGTTTGAGCTGGGTGAACTCCTGCTCCCAATAGCGCAGCACATAGGGCTTCACGCCGCAAAGGTCGCTGACCTCACCGATGGTGAAGTAGCGTTTGGCGGGGATGGCGGGAAGCGCCTTTTCCATTGGGAATCAACGGGTTCGGATGGGGAGAGAAGACTCTACTCGAAGTCTTCCGCGCCGGGAGCGTCACCTTGCACAACTGCCTTCAACTTTTGGCTGGCGTGAAAAGTCACAACGTTGCGGGCGGCGATCGGGATCGACTCGCCGGTGCGTGGGTTGCGACCCGGGCGGGGCGCCTTGCGGCGGATGTTGAAGTTGCCAAAACCCGAGAGCTTCACGTCGTGGCCCTTGACGAGGCTGGCGTGGAGCAGGTCGAAGAAGGCCTCGACCATGTCCTTGGACTCGCGCTTGTTGAGGCCGAGCTTGTCGAACAGCAGGTCAGCAAGTTCGGCCTTGGTGAGGGTCGGCGTTTCGAGGCTGCCGATTGCGATGCCGGGTGGGGTGGGTGCGTCCATCGGTCGTTCCAGTCGGTGCGGGCTCAGCCACGCAGGCGTGCGCCAAGTTGCTGGGTGGCGGCGGCCGTCAGGGCGCCGATACAGGCTTCGGTGCGCTCGTCAGTGAGCGGTTGTTCGTTGTCGAGCAGTTCGAGGCGAACGGCGAGGCTGCGCTCGCCGGGCTGCAGGTCACTGCCCGCGCCAGGTGCGGGCTTGAAGACGTCAAACAGGCGCGCAGAGCGTAGCAGCGGTCCGCCGGCCTGGGTCAGCGTGGTCAGCAGCGCGTCGTGCGTGACGTGTTCGCCCACCACGAGGGCGAGATCACGCAGCACCGGTTGCTGGCGCGGCAGGGCCTGACCCTGGGGCAGGGCGCGCTGCAGGGCGGCGTCCAAGGTCAGCTCGAAAACGATGGGCGCGCTGCCGGTGATCTCATAGCCCTGGCGCCAACGGGGATGCAGTTCGCCAACGATGCCGATGTCACGCCCATCCAGCAGCACACGCGCGCTGCGGCCGGGGTGCAGGGCCGGGTGCTCGGCTGCGATGAAGCTGAGGCGCTGGGGCGCAAACAGGGCTTCCAGGTCGCCCTTGACGTCGTAGAAGTCCACCGCGCGGTCGCGCTGGCTCCATTGGGTCTCGTCGGCGGGGCCCCAGGCCAGGCCGCCGAGGCGCATCGGCTGGCGGATGCCGGCCACGTCGGTGGGGCCGACCTGGATGCTGGCGTCGCGCAGGAACACGCGGCCACACTCGAACACCCGCACGCGCGAGGCGCGCCGGCTCTGGTTGTGGCGCAGCACCTGCACCAGGCTGCCGATCAGGCTGGTGCGCATCACGGCCAGCGGCGCGGCGATGGGGTTGAGCAGCTTGATCGGGTCGGTGCAGCCGGCCAGCTCACGCTCCCAGCGCTCTTCGACGAAGCTGAAGTTGATGGTTTCAAAGTAGTCGCGTGCGGCGAGGCTGCGGCGCAGGGCATGCACGCCCTGGCGCGACTCCGAGCGCACGCGGCCGACGATGGGCGCCAGCGGCGCCGTGCCCGGCAGGCTGGGGTAGCCGAGCACGCGGATGACCTCTTCGATCAGGTCTTCCTCGATCTCCAGGTCAAAGCGCCAGCTGGGCGGCGTGACGGTGAAGACGCCATCCTGGACCGTGAAGGGCAGGCCGAGGCGGGTGAAGACGGTCTCGACCTGCGCCTGCGTGATGGGCATGCCGATGACCTTGCTGGCGCGCGCCACGCGCAGCTTCACGGGCTTGCAGGCGGGCAGCTTGGGCGACTGGTCGTCCATGGGGCCGACCTGGGTCTCGGGTGTGCCGCAGATGTCGAGGACGAGCCGCGTGATGCGCTCGATGTGCTCGACGGTCTGCGACGGATCCACGCCACGCTCGAAGCGGTGGCCGGCGTCGGTCGAGAAGTTGAAGCGGCGGCCACGACCCATGACGGCCTCGGGCCACCAGAAGGCGGCCTCGACGTAAACGCTCTTGGTGTCGTCCGATACGGCGGTGTGGTCACCACCCATGATGCCGGCCAGCGACTCAACCTCGCGCGCATCGGCGATCACGCCGACCTTCTCATCGACTGTGATGGTGTTGCCATTGAGCAGCATGAGCTGCTCACCCGCGCGGCCCCAGCGCACGATCAATTCGCCGCTGATCTTGTCGAGGTCAAAGATGTGCGACGGGCGGCCGAACTCGAACATCACGTAGTTGGAGATATCGACCAGGGCCGTGACCGAGCGCTGGCCACAGCGCTCCAGGCGCTGGACCATCCAGGCCGGTGTCTGGGCTTTGGTGTTGATGCCCTTGATGACGCGACCCGAGAAGCGGCCGCAGAGGTCAGTGGCTTCAATGCGCGCGGGCAGCTTGTCGGCGATCGTGGCGGCGACGGCGGGGAACTCGGGCTTGAGCAAGGGCGCGCCGGTCAGCGCGGCCACCTCGCGGGCGATGCCGTAGACGCTCAGGCAATGTCCGAGGTTGGGCGTGAGCTTGAGGGTGAAGAGCGTGTCGTCCAGCAGCAGGTGCTTGCGGATGTCGGTGCCGACGACCGCATCGCTGCCAAGTTCGAGCAGGCCGCCGTGGTCTTCGCTCAGCTTGAGCTCGCGGGCCGAGCACAGCATGCCGAAGCTCTCGACGCCGCGCAGCTTGCCAACGCCGATCTTGAAGGGCTTGGCAGGGTCATCGGTGGGCAGTTCGGCCCCGACGGTGGCCAGTGGCACCTTGATGCCTGCGCGCGCATTGGGCGCGCCGCAGACGATCTGCAAGTGCTCTGCACCTCCCGCATTGACCTTGCACACGCGCAGCTTGTCGGCGTTGGGGTGCTGGACGGCTTCGAGGATCTCGGCGACGACGATGCCGTGGAAGGGCGGCGCGACCGGGCGCAGCTCTTCGACCTCCATGCCGGACATGGTCAGCAGTTCGGCCAGTTGCTGGGTGTTGAGTGGCGGATTGCAGAACTCGCGCAGCCAGGACTCAGGAAATTGCATGATCTCTTCGGGACAGGATTACTTGAACTGGGCGAGGAAGCGCAGATCGCCATCAAAGAAGGCGCGCAGATCGTTGACGCCATAGCGCAGCATGGCCAGGCGGTCGATGCCCGAGCCGAAGGCAAAGCCGATGTAGCGCTCTGGGTCGAGGCCCATGTTGCGGATCACTTGCGGGTGCACCTGGCCCGCGCCAGAGACCTCCAGCCAGCGCCCCTTGAGCGGGCCGCTCTCGAACATGATGTCGATCTCGGCGCTGGGCTCGGTGAAGGGGAAGTAGCTGGGGCGGAAGCGCAATTGCAGCGCATCGGTCTCGAAGAAGGCCGTGATGAAGTTGAGGTAGACGGCCTTCAGGTCCTTGAAGCTGATGTTCTCGCCAACCCAGAGGCCTTCGACCTGGTGGAACATCGGCGAGTGTGTGGCGTCGCTGTCCACGCGGTAGGTGCGGCCCGGGGCGATCACGCGGATCTCAGGCATGGTCGCCAGCCCGGCATGGCGCTTGGCATGGGCCTGCGCGTAGCGGATCTGCATCGGGCTGGTGTGCGGCCGCAGGTTGAGCCAGGCCCCGTTCTCGTCCTTCATGTCGACGTAGAAGGTGTCCTGCATCGAACGGGCAGGGTGGTTCTCGGGGTTGTTCAGCGAGGAAAAGCTGAACCAGTCGGTTTCGATCTCGGGGCCATCGGCCACGTCAAAGCCCATCGAGCCGAAGATGGCCTCGATGCGCTCCATGGCGCGGGTGATCGGGTGCAGGCCGCCAGTGCCGCGTTGGCGGCCGGGCAGGGTGACGTCGAGCGCTTCGGCCTTGAGCTGCTTTTCGAGCTCGGCGGCGGCCAGGGCATCACGGCGTGCGGTCAAGGCGGTCTCGATGCCGACCTTGAGTTGGTTGATCTCGGCGCCGCGCGTCTTCTTCTCCTCGACGCTGAGGGCGGCCATGCCCTTGAGGAGTTCGGTCACGCGGCCGGACTTGCCGAGGAAGCGCGCCTTGGCGTTTTCCAGTTCGGCGGGCGTCGGGGCGGCGGCAAAGTCCGCTTGCGCGGCGGCCAGAAGAGCGTCGAGATCAGACATTCGGGACAAATGAACAAAAAAGGGGCCGACCACGATGGGCCGGCCCCGATAAGTTGCGGTCCCCGACGCGAGTCGGGGCGGGTCGCAATCAGGCGAGCGCGGCCTTCACCTTGGCGAAGATGCTGGCAAAACCAGCCGGGTCGTTGACGGCCAGATCGGCGAGGACCTTGCGGTCGATCTCGATCTGGGCCTTCTTCAGACCCGCCACGAACTTGCTGTAAGACAGGCCCAGACCACGCGACGCGGCGTTGATACGGGCAATCCACAGCTGACGGAAAACGCGCTTCTTGGTGCGGCGGTCACGGTAGGCGTATTGACCCGCCTTCATCACCGCCTGCTTGGCGATGCGGAAGACGTTCTTACGACGACCGCGGAAGCCCTTGGCCAGGGCCAGGACCTTCTTGTGACGGGCGCGAGCGGTAACACCACGTTTGACGCGAGGCATGTGTTTCTCCTTTGAGTCTTGGTGGGGTTACAGACCGGCGAAAGGCAACATTTGAGCCATATGGCCCATGTTGGTTTCGTGCACGTTCACAGCGCCGCGAAGCTGACGCTTGTTCTTCGTGGTCTTCTTGGTCAGGATGTGGCGCTTGAACGCCTGACCGCGCTTGACGGTGCCACCCGGACGAACGCGAAAACGCTTTTTCGCGCTGCTCTTGGTCTTCATCTTGGGCATGTAATGCTCCTTCTTCGTTATGTCCCTGGGGCGGTGTCGGAGAGCCCGGCACGCTTGTTGGCCTCAGGAGACTTGTGATCCGGCGGGCGACCAAACCCACCGGCCAAACTGCAAAACCTGCTACTTACGCTTGGGCGCCAGCACCATGATCATCTGGCGGCCTTCGAGCTTGGGCATGTGCTCCACCATCGCCACATCGGCCAGTTCGTCGCGGATCCGTTCCAGCAGGCGCATGCCGATTTCCTGGTGCGTGATCTCGCGGCCCCGGAAGCGCAGCGTGACCTTGCCCTTGTCGCCGTCTTCGGCGATGAAACGGCGCAGGTTGCGCATCTTGATCAGGTAGTCACCTTCGTCCGTGCCCGGACGGAATTTGACTTCCTTGATTTCGATGATCTTCTGCTTGGCCTTGGCCTCCGCAGCGCGCTTTTGCTCCTGGTACTTGAACTTGCCGTAGTCCATCAGCCGGCAGACAGGCGGGTTCGCCGTCGCCGAGATCTCGACGAGGTCCACGTCCATGTCGCCCGCCATGCGGAGGGCTTCCTGGATGGAAACGACGCCGATCGGCTCGTTCTCGGGGCCGTTGAGGCGAACCTCGGGAGCCATGATTTCGCGATTCAGTCGGTGCTTGCGCTCCGGGATGGCACGACGGTCGGCAAAAGTAGCGATGGTGAAAACCTTTCGTCGGGTGCCTCAGGCGCTGGCACCCAGAAAAAACAAAACGCGCCCGAACCTGGTCAGGCCTTGTTCGTGATGTCTGCGGAGATCCTGGAGAGGAAGTCCTGCAGAGGCATCACACCAAGGTCCTGGTTGCCCCGGGCGCGCACCGCAACGCTGCCATTTGCCTTCTCCTTGTCACCCACGACAAGGATGTACGGCAGCTTTTGGACGGAATGCGCGCGAATTTTATAGGTGATTTTCTCGTTGCGCAAATCAGCTTGAGCCCTAAGCCCTTGTTTTTGCAGCGATTTCACGACTTCCTGGACGTAGTCGGCCTGGGCATCCGTGATATTGCAGACCACGACCTGGGTCGGAGCCAGCCAAACGGGCAGGGCGCCGGCGTGTTGTTCAATCAGGATGCCGATGAATCGCTCCAGGCTGCCGACAATGGCGCGGTGCAGCATCAGGGGGCGTTTGTGCTCGCCGTCTTCATCGACGAAGGCCGCGTCGAGGCGCTCGGGCATGTTGGGATCGACTTGAATGGTGCCGCACTGCCATTCGCGACCGAGGGCGTCCTTCAGCGTGTATTCGATCTTGGGGCCGTAGAACGCGCCTTCGCCGGGCAGGTAGGTGAAGTCGCAGCCTGAGGCCTTGAGGCCTTCGGCCAGCGCGGCCTCGGCTTTGTCCCAGCTCTCTTCGGTGCCGATGCGCTTTTCGGGCCGCGTCGAGAGCTTGTAGATGATGTCGTTGAAGCCGAAGTCCTTGTAGACCTTCTGCAGCAGGGTCGTGAAGGCGGTGACCTCGGCCTGGATCTGGCCCTCGGTGCAGAAGATGTGGCCATCGTCCTGCGTGAAGCCGCGCACGCGCATGATCCCGTGCAGGCCGCCGGTGGGTTCGTTGCGGTGGCATTGGCCGAACTCGCCGAAGCGCAGCGGCAGGTCACGGTAGCTCTTGACGCCCTGCTTGAAGATCAGGATGTGGCCTGGGCAGTTCATCGGCTTGAGCGCGTAGTCGCGCTTCTCCGACTCCGTGGTGAACATGTTCTCGCGGTACTTGTCCCAGTGGCCGGTCTTCTCCCACAGCGTCTTGTCGAGGATCTGCGGGCCCTTGACCTCCTGGTAGCCGTTGTCGCGGTAGACGCGGCGCATGTACTGCTCAACCTCTTGCCACACCGTCCAGCCCTTGGGGTGCCAGAAGACGACGCCAGGAGCGTGCTCGTCGATGTGGAAGAGGTCCAACTCGCGGCCCAGCTTGCGGTGGTCGCGCTTCTCGGCTTCCTCCAGCATGGTCAGGTACTTCTGCAGGTCGTCCTTGCTGGTCCAGGCCGTGCCGTAGACGCGCTGCAGCATCTCGTTGCGGTGGTCGCCGCGCCAGTAGGCGCCGGCCACCTTCATCAGCTTGAAGTGCTTGAGCTTGCCTGTGCTGGGCACGTGGGGACCCCGGCAGAGGTCTTCGAACTTGCCCTCGCGGTAGAGGCTCACGTCCTCGTTGCTCGGGATGCTCTCGATGATCTCGGCCTTGTAGTGCTCACCGAGACCCTTGAAATAGGCCACGGCCTCGTCACGCGGCAGCACGCGGCGCTCGACCTTTTCGTCCTTCTTGGCGAGTTCGACCATCTTGGATTCGATGGCGGCCAAGTCCTCGGGCGTGAAGGGGCGCTTGTAGGAAAAGTCGTAATAGAAGCCGTGCTCGATGACCGGGCCGATGGTGACCTGGGCCTCGGGGAAGAGCTCCTTCACCGCATAGGCCAGCAAGTGGGCGGTGGAGTGGCGGATCAGTTCCAGGCCGTCGGCGTCCTTCTCGGTGACGATGGCCAGGCTGGCGTCCTGGGTGATGAGGTGGGAGAGGTCGACAAGCTTGCCGTCGACACGGCCGCCGAGTGCGGCCTTGGCCAGGCCGGTGCCGATGCTGGCGGCGACATCGCCGACCGTCAGGGCTGCGGGGTACTCACGGCGCGAGCCGTCGGGGAGTTGGATAGAGATCATGGGTCTGCTCCTCGGAGCTGAAAAACAAAAAGCGCGGCCGGGTGCCGCGCTTTGTTGTTGGGCCCGTGAAGGGCGAAAGGCGTGACAAGCCGCGGCCGACTATTCCGTGGTGACGGTCGGGGTAGTTCGCGGTGTCATAACCAAGTTGCCTTTCTCGCTCTTGCTATGGAAGGGAGCCGCGATTCTACGGGAGGGGCTCGGCCTGGAGGCTGGGCTGTCGCGTCAAGGTGTCAAAGGCCTCGGCCAGACGAGCGCTCTCAGACACCGCATGGCGCCAACGCGCTTGCCGCGTCGCGTCGTCGAGTTGCATGAAGTCGTTGCGGTCGGGCAGCTTGCTGCCAGGCAGCGAGGCGATCCAGTCTGGGTGCGGACAGAGCAGCACGAGGTTGTCCAGAAACGGTGTGCTGCGGTGTCGGTTCTTGAGCGCCTTGTCGAGCCAGCCTGGCACGACATGGGGCTGGAAATGGGGGTAGAGCACCAACGGCGTCTCGGTAGCCAGCAGCGGGCGGTAGTCCAGGTGCAGGTGGTAGTCGGTGATGCCGCCGTCCCAGTACGCGCCCTGCGGCGCGCCGGGCAGATCGTGCTGGGCTTGCAGCCAGAACGGGATGGAACAGCTGGCCAGCAGGGCCGGGCGCAAGTTGGCGGCGGAGAGGTCGACGCGATGCGTCGGAAAGTCGGCCAGCGGCAGCGGGAGCGCTGTGCGGGTGTCCGAGAACACCACGCGGTCCAGCCATCGCGCGAGCCCAGGCCGACTGATCAGGTTGTTCGCGAAGGCGCCGGCATAGCCGGCTGCCGTGCGCCAGCGTCCCTCGCGCCGCAACAGCGGGTGGCGGCCGCGCGAGGTCACGACGTGCAAGCGCCAGCGCGGGTGGCCCAGCACGGCGGCCTCACGGCCAGAGAACCAAGTAGACAGGATGTCGCCAAAACGCTCGCTGACATGGGCTGGGCGCGGGCGTTTCTCGCCCGGCAGCGTGTCGTAGCGCTGGGTGACATAGGCCTCGGCCATGTCGCGGAAGGCCGCGTCAGCGTCCTGGTGCGCCCGGGCTGCCGTGGCCATTCGCCAGGCGCCAATGCTGGCGCCGACGAGGTGGACAGGCTGCTGGCTGCGCTGCAGCCAATCGCCAAACAGGAAACGATCCAGCCCGTTGAGGACCAGCCCCTTGGGGCCACCCGCTGCGGCGGGGACGAGCCCGACGTCTGCGGGCTGCAGTCCGCGCTCGGCCAGCCGCTGCCTAGCGACCGGACCGGCGAGGACGCGCAGCACCTCAGCCATGGGCGCTTGGGTTCAGAACTTGTGTTCCCAGTTCACCGACCACCAAGTCGGCGGCACGCGGCGGTTCCAGTTGAATTCGCCGGTGGGGAAGGACGTCATCGACCCTTGCTTGGAGGCCAGCAGGCCGTTGACGGCCACGCGCACGCCATCCTTGGGTGAAAGCTGGGCCATCACAAAGGCATCCATCGAGCGGTTGGGCAGGTTCTCCTGGCGCTGCAGCGCCGTCTGCTGGACGCTGAACTTGGGGGCGATCTGGGCCGAGAAGCCCATCGACACCGGCAGGGACTTCATCCGGTAATCAGCCCCGAAGTTGAACTGCCAGGGCTGCTGGCCCTCCAACCGGTTGTCAGGGCCGGGCACGCCGCCCACCTTGGACTTGTAGACGTTCAAGGAGGCGCGCAGGCTGAGCGCAGTGGTGGGCTCGAACACCGAGGGGAAAAGTTCCGCTGCACGGCCCTTGACCTCGACCTCCAGGCCTTCGGTGGTGGCACGGTCCAGGTTGATGGGCTTGGCCACCCAACGCTGGCCGCTGGCCCACGACACGGTCTCGAGCGCCAGGCTGTTGCGGATCAGGCCATTGATGCGGCGGTGGAACACGCCCACCGACAACATGCCGCCACCCGGCAGGTATTTCTCCCAGGCCACGTCCAGGCCGGTGGCCAGCTCGGGGTTGAGGTTGGGGTTGCCGGTGCGGTCGGGGGCCGTCTCGGTGTTGGGGCCGGTGGTCGGGTAGTTGGTGTTGATGGTGGGCCGGGCGATCAGCTGCTGCACATCGGGCGCCTTGTAGCTGCGCGTCAGGCTGGCGCGCACCAGGTCGCGGCCCTTGGGGTTGGGCTTGAAGTTGACGTGCAGCAGCGGCGTGGTGACCTTGCTGGTGCTGCTGAAGTCGCTGCCCACGCCGGTGCTGATGGTCTTGATCTGCTCGTGCCGGACGCCGGCATACGCCGACCACTGCGGGCTGATCTCCCACTCGTCCTGCGCATAAGCGGCGCTGCGGGTGATGCGGGCGTCGAAGGGCTGTCCCTCCAGGCCGGGCAGCAGGTCCACGCCGTTCTCGACGGTGCGGCGCTGCTCGTTGCGGGTGCGGCGTTCGACCTCGGCGCCGGTGGTGACGGTGTGCGCCTCACCAGCGTATTGGCTGTATTTGCCGGCGAGTGATGCCTGGCGATTCTTGTTGTCGCCCGAGGTCACGCGGTCCACCGTCGGCTTGCCGGTGGCGTCGCGGCCGGCCAGGCTGAAGTTGAAGTCCGCGCCGCCGCTGCCCACGCCTGCGCGCAGCTCGATGCGCTTGTCTTCGTCGAAGCGGTTGTTGTATTGCAGGTTCAGCCGCGTGGCCGAAAAGGTGCCACGGTTGCGCGTGGTGTCGAGCACGCTCGGCGGCGCGCTGCCCAGCAGCACTTGCGTGACGCTCTCGCCCTCGTTGCGGAAGCGGTTCTGCACCGCAAAGCCCTGCAGGGACAGGGACTCGTCGTCGCCCAGCTTCCAGGTCAGGCGGGGCGAGAAGTTGATGCCGCGACCAAAGGCCTTGTCCTGGCTGCTGCTGCTCAGGTGTTGGGGCTGACCGAAGCGATCACGCCCCAGGCGTTCGCTCTCCGAGTCGTTGGCAAAGTGCCATTGATAAAACGACACGGGCAGGACAAAGCCCAAACCGCCAATGGCTCGGTCGCCGTAGGTGAAGCCGGCATTGAGCACCGGCTTCTCAGCCGCGTAGGCAAAGCCGATGCGGGCGTCCTTCTGGACCACGCGGGGCGCGTCCTTGAGGATGATGTTGAGCGTGCCGGCAATGGCCTGGGCGCTCTGGTCGGCGGTGGGCGCCTTGGTGACTTCCAGGCGCTCGACCTGGGCGGGGTTGAGGTTGTCGAGGCTGAATCCCGGGGGCGCAGGCTCGCCGTTGACCAGGATCTGCGTGTAGGCGCCGCCCAGGCCGCGCATGCGCAGCTGGCCACCGGAGACATTGATGCCGGGCAGACGCTTGAGAACGTCGGAGAGCTGGGTGTCGCCGTATTTGTCGAGCTCGTCACGGCCATACAGCTGCTTGGCCACAGGCTCGCGGCGGCGCAGGTCGGTGTCGGTCTGGGTGCGGCGCACCTCGACACGGTCGAGCTGGTTCTGGGTGCCGGGGGTGGTGGTCTGGGCGCGGTCAACCTCCTGCTGCGCGAGCGCCAGTGCGGGGCTTAGCAACAGCAGGGTGGCGAGGGAAATCGACTTCAAAAGGGGCTCCGGAGCAAAGGAAGGCGGCATGCTGCCCGCACGCCGTGAGTCGCGCCGCAAGGGGGCGACGAAGTGTCGAAAGGGGAGGGCGAACGGCGGCTGCCGGGCGCGATTGGATCATCGCAGGGGATACCCCGAGGTGCCGAAGGTCAGCCCGTGCTGACTCAGGGTGTGGATGCGGGGTGGTTCAGCGCTTGGTCTGCAGCTTGGCGAAGGCGGCAGCCATGGCCCCGCCGGAGCTGGGCTCTGGCCGCGCACGCGGCTGTTCACCACGCGCGGGCGGGCGGTAGGCGTTGCGCTCGCCTCCGCTGCCAGCGCGCGGCGGCGCGGCATCGAGCTTCATGGTCAGCGAGATGCGCTGGCGTGCCAGGTCCACCTCCAACACCTTGACCCGGACCACGTCGCCCGTCTTGACCACCTCGCGGGCGTCGGTGACGAATTTGTGACTCAGCTGGCTGACGTGGACGAGCCCATCCTGATGCACGCCCAGGTCCACAAAGGCCCCGAACTGCGCCACATTGCTGACGGTGCCCTCCAGCACCATGCCGGGCTGCAGGTCGCGCACGTCCTCGACGCCGTCGTTGAAGCGCGCGACCTTGAAGTCGGGTCGCGGGTCGCGGCCCGGCTTTTCCAATTCGGCCAGCACGTCCTTGACGGTGATGAGGCCGAAGCGCTCGTCCGCCAACAGCTCGGGCTTGAGGCTGCGCAGCACCTCGCTGCGGCCAATCACCTCGGCGGCGGGGCGCTTGAGCAGGCCGAGCGCGCGCTCGACCAGCGGATAGGTCTCGGGGTGGACGCCACTGAAGTCGAGCGGGTTGTCGCCCTCGCGGATGCGCAGAAAGCCAGCCGCCTGCTCGAAGGTCTTGGGGCCGAGGCCGGTGACATCGAGCAGCTGCTGCCGGTTGCGAAAGGCACCGTGCGCATCGCGCCAACGCACGATGCTGGCCGCCACGCTGGGGGACAGGCCCGACACGCGTGAGAGCAGGGCGCTGGAGGCGGTGTTCAGGTCCACGCCCACCTTGTTCACGCAGTCCTCGACCACGGCGTCCAGCGCGCGGGCCAGTTCGCTTTGGTTGACGTCGTGCTGGTACTGGCCAACGCCAATACTCTTGGGGTCGATCTTGACCAGCTCAGCCAGCGGGTCCTGCAAACGCCGGGCGATGGAGACCGCGCCGCGCAGCGAGACGTCGAGGTCAGGCAGCTCCTTGGAGGCGAACTCCGAGGCCGAGTAGACGGAGGCACCCGCTTCACTGACCACGACCTTTTGCAGGCCCGTGCCGGGTGCGTGCTGCTCGATGCGCTTGAGCAGGTCGGCGGCGAGCTTGTCGGTCTCACGCGAGGCCGTGCCGTTGCCGATGGCGATGAGGTTGACACCATGCGTGGCGCACAGCCGCCCCAGGGTGTGCAGGGCGCCTTCCCAGTCACGCTTGGGCTCGTGGGGGTAGACGGTGCTGGTGTCGAGCACCTTGCCGGTGTCCGACACCACGGCCACCTTAACGCCGGTGCGGATGCCGGGGTCCAGGCCCATCACCACCCGCTTGCCGGCTGGGGCGGCGAGCAACAGATCGCGCAGGTTCTCGGCAAACACCTTGATGGCCGTGGCCTCGGCAGCCTCGCGCAGGCGGGCGAACAGGTCGCGCTCCAGGCTGAGCGAGAGCTTGACCTTCCAGGTCCAGGCCACGGTCTTGCGGATCAGCTCGTCGGCCGGGCGGTTGGCGTGGCGCCAGCCGAGGTGGGTGGCGATGCGCCCCTCCGCCAGGCCGGGCTTGCCAGGCACGGGCTCTTCGTCAAGCGCCAGCTTGGCGTCGAGCAGCTCCAGGCCACGGCCACGGAACACCGCCAACGCGCGGTGCGAGGGCACAGTGCGGATCGGCTCGGCGTAGTCGAAGTAGTCGCGGAACTTGGCGTGGTCGGGGGTGTCGGGGCTCTTGCCCTCGCAAAGCTTGGACTGGAACAGGCCCACTTCCCACAGCCACTCGCGCAGCTTGCCCACCAGCACGGCGTCTTCGGCCCAGCGCTCGGAGAGCAGGTCGCGCACGCCGTCGAGCACCGTGTGAGCATCGGCAAAGCCGGCATCGGGGTTGAGGAAGTGGGCGGCCTCGGTCAGCGGCTCCAGGCTGGGGTCGGCGAACAGCGCATCGGCCAGCGGCTCCAGGCCGGCCTCCCGCGCAATCAGGCCCTTGGTGCGGCGCTTTTGCTTGTAGGGCAGGTAGAGGTCTTCCAGCTCCTGCTTGGTGGGCGCGGCGGCAATCGCGGCTTGCAGTTCGGGCGTCAGCTTGCCTTGCTCGGCAATGCTCTTGAGCACGGCGATGCGCCGCTCAGCCAGCTCACGCAGGTAGGCAAGGCGGCTCTCCAGCTCGCGCAACTGGGTGTCGTCGAGGCCCTGGGTGGCTTCCTTGCGGTAGCGGGCGATGAAGGGGACGGTGGCGCCGCCATCGAGCAATTCGACGGCGGTCTGCACCTGCTGGGGCCGCACCTGCAGTTCGGCGGCAATCTGGGCAACGATCTGGGAATCCACAACGACATCCGGCGCCGCAGGGGCGCCTCAAGCAAAAAGAAAAGGGGGAAGAGTCAGTGCAGCGGTTCGTCCGGCGGAGCGCCGGTCTGGACGCTGAAGAGCGGCTCGGCAATGCCGCCGGCCTCGACCTCGGCCTCGGTGGCCGGGCGCACGTCCAGCAGCTTGAGGTGCATGCGCAGGCCAATGCCGGCCAGCGGGTGGTTGCCGTCCAGCACCACATGCTCGGGGTAGACCTCGGTCACGGTGTAGATGGCCTCGGTCGGCATGCCTTCGGACTGGGCCCCTTCGGGCAGGCCTTCCATCTGCATGCCAACCTCGACCCCATCGGGGAAGAGGCTGCGTGCCTCGAAGCAGACCAGGTCGGCGTCATAGTCGCCAAAGGCTTCGTCGGGGTTGAGCGCGAGGCTGGTCTCGAAGCCAACTTCCTGGCCTTCCAGGGCCGCTTCGACCTTGGCAAAGAGGTCATCCCCGCCATGCAGGAATTCCATAGGCTCGGTCAGTTCGTCGATCAGCTGACCTTGGGCGTCTTCAAGTCTCCAGCGCAGGGAGACAACACAGGGGCGGGACACTTGCATGGCCAGGATCATAGGCTCGGCACAATGACCGGCATGATCGACATCGACGTCCCAACGCCGCTGCTGGGCGGCATCAGCCCCGCCACTTTCATGCGGCGGCATTGGCACAAGAAGCCGCTGCTGGTGCGCGGCGCCGTGCCCCCCGTTTCGCCCGTGACACCGCAGGACATGGCGCGCCTGGCGGCCAGCGAGGACGTGGAGTCCCGCTTGGTCTCGGCTTTCGACGGGCGCTGGCGCCTGCGCCATGGCCCCATCGCCCGTCTGCCTGCCCGCAGCAAGCCGGGCTGGACCTTGCTGGTGCAAGGCCTCGACCAGCATGTCCCTGCGGCCCGCCAGTTGCTCGACGCTTTTCGCTTTGTGCCCGAGGCGCGGCTGGATGACCTGATGGTCTCCTATGCCAGCGATGGCGGCGGTGTGGGGCCGCACTTCGACTCCTACGACGTTTTCCTGATCCAGGTGGCCGGCCAGCGCCGCTGGCGCATCGGCCGACAGCCGGACGCCAGGCTCAAGCCCAATATGCCGCTGCGCATCATCGAGAACTTCCAGCCTGAAGCCGAGTTCCTGCTCGGCCCCGGCGACATGCTCTACCTGCCGCCGCGCTGGGCGCACGACGGCATTGCCGTGGGCGATGGCTGCATGACGGCATCGGTGGGATTCCGGGCGGGCACCCAGGCTGAACTAGCGGCCGAGTTGCTCTCGCGGCTGGAGCCCGCCAGGGCCACTGCCGAGCGGCGCTACGCCGACCCGGGCCAGCCCGCCGTGCAAGCGCCGGGCGAGGTGCCCGCAGCCCTGCAGGCCTTTGCCCGTGAGGCCGTGGCGGCTGCGCTGGCTGCGCCCCAGGCGCTCGATCAGGCTTTGGGCGAGTGGCTGACCGAGCCCAAGCCTCGCGTCTGGTTTGATGCGGGTGGCGACTGGCAGCCTGGTCAGGGCGTCAAGCTCGATCGCCGCAGCCGCATGCTTTTCGATGCCAAGCATGTGTTCCTGAACGGCGAGAGCTATCTGGCCCGGGGCCGAGACGCCCAGATCATGCGCAAGCTGGCGAACGAGCGATCCTTGTCGGCCCGCGAACTGCAGCGCCTCTCGCCGGGCGCCCAGGAGCTGGTGAGCCAGTGGGCCGAAGCTGGCTGGCTGCATGGGGAGGGCGCATGAGCGAATCCAGCGCGTTCGAGGGCCGGCTGGCTTTCCAGGATGCGGTGCTGTCCTTGCTCGCCTGGGCCGGTGAGCACCAGGCGCGCAGCATGGCCGCCTTTGACCCAGACTTTGCCGATTGGCCCTGGTCCCGGCCGCAGGCCCTCGAAGCCCTCCAGCGCTGGGCGGGCAGGGGGCGCCAACTGAAGCTGCTGGCGCTGCACTACGAGGCTTTGCTGCAGGGCCAGCCGCGCTTCGTGCGCTGGCGGCGTGACTATGACCACCTGGTCGAAGCCAAAGCGATCCCCGACGATGCTCCCGAGCAGGAACTGCCGGTGGCCCTGCTGCTGATAGACGGGGGCGAGGCGGGTGTTCGCGGCTTGCGGCTACTCGAAAAGGCCCGCTGGCGGGGCGTTTTGTTCACTGACCAAGCCACGTTCAGCCAAAACTGGCACTGGTTTGATGCAGTAGCGCAACGTTCACCCGACGCATTCCCGTGCACCACGTTAGGTCTGTGAAAGGAAACCGGTGTGAGCCCCCTATAATTGCGGGCTAGGCGAGGGAAGCGCTCGAGGTTTTCCGCGTCTTGTTCTTCCGGGAATGGTGGGTTGCTTGAATGTACAGCGACATCGCCGTTACCCAAGATTTGGTGTGCACCGTCTCTTTAATCCTTTGAGGACAAGTATGAATAAGTCGATCGTTTTGGCTTCCCTGGTCGCGCTGGTGGCCCTGACCGCTTGCGGCAAGAAGGCTGAAGAAGCTGCTCCGGCCCCCGCTCCGGCCGCCTCCGCCGCTCCGGCCGTTGAAGCCGCTTCGGCTCCCGCTAGCGCCGCTGACGCTGGCTCGGCGCCCGCCGCTGACGCTGCTTCGGCCGCCTCTGCCGCCAAGTAATCGCAGTCCCGGTTTTGCAAGAGCCGCCAAGGTGCAAGCCTTGGCGGCTTTTGTTTGGGCCGACGCTTTTGCTGAGCACCAATGAAAACGCCCTCCGAAGAGGCCGTTTTCATTGGTGCGGGCTGAATCAGCGCAGGTCTTCCATGAGCAAGCCCAGGATGCGCTTGGCATCGTCATTGGACTGCGGCTGACCCCGTTCATCCAGGATGCGGACGGTGGTCTTGCCGGCGTCGGTCTTGACGGAGACACGGTAGCGGTTCGGGGCCACGGACTTGGCGCCAAACCACTTCATGATGAAGTTGGGCTCTTCCTGGCCGGCCTTCTCGGGGTCGGCGTAGCGCAGGTAGAACAGGCCGGCGCTGCGGTCACGGTCTTCGATGGTGAAGCCATGGCGGTCCAGCGCCAGGGCGACGCGGCGCCAGCCGCGATCGAAGGGCTCGTTCAGGGTCAGGAACTCAGGCACTTCGCTGAGCGGAATGCGCTTGCGGAAGTCGGGGCCAGGCAGGCTGCCGGCGGGCCGGGCAGGCGTCGGCGCGGCGTCTGCCGCAGCCAGCTTGACCTCTTCGGCTCGTCCGCCGAGTTTCAACATCAGGCGCGAGAGCATCTCGGCTTCGAGCTGCGGGTCCACGGGACGGGCTTGCCACGCGGTCTGATCACGGTTTTGCGTGGTGTAAACCTCTTGCATGCCGCGATGGCTGATGTAGATGTCAGTGCCGCCACTGGGATTGCGCTCGACCCGGGTGCGGTACATGTCGCGCTCGCCGGTCGAGTAGAGGCCATCAAACAGCTTGCCGATGGTGGAGCGGATGATGTCCTGGGGCAGCTTGGCGCGGTTCTCGGCCCAGCCGGTCTCCATGGAGCCGATGTCGGCCTGTTCCTTGGCAATCTCCAGGCCACGCTCTTGCCAGAAGGCACGCACCTGAGGCCAGACCTGCTCAGGCGTCTGCGAGGTGTGCAACCAGCGCTCGCTGCCGGATCGCTCGATGCGGATGTCGCCGACCGAGGCAGGCGCCACGGTGCCGGCCGCGACGGTTTGCAAGCCGGAAGGTGTCGGGCCACGCACTGCATTCAAGGCCGACGCGGTGATCGCGCCATCCTGAACCTGGGCGCGGTTGTCGCGCGCCAGCTGGCTGAGGTCCGGGGGCACTTCCAGGCCTTGGGTCTGGCGGGCGTTGGTGCGGTAGTCGACCTTGTCGGTCGGGAACATGCTCTCGATCGTGCTGCAGGCGCTGAGCGACACGATCAGAGCCACCGCTGCTGCGCGAACGGCCGAGACGGTGAACGGGGTATGGGACATCACGCTGGGAATCTCCGGGTGGGGCGGCCAAGGCCGCCCAGGCAGTCGCGCATTAGACCAGAGCAGATCACTGTCAAAGCTCAGCGCAAGCCCGCCTCGGTGAGCGCTTGGCCAACAGCCGCCTGGCCTGCGGCCGTGAGCGGCGTGAGCGGCAAGCGTAGGTGCTCGCCGCACAGACCCAATTGATGCATGGCCCACTTGGCCGGTGCTGGACTGGGTTCACAGAACAGTTGCTTGTGCAGACCGAGCAAACGCAGGTGAATTTCCCGAGCGCCGATGGCGTCGCCGGCCAGCGCCTTTCGGCACATGTCGGCCATGGCGCGGGGCGCAACGTTGGCCGTCACACTGACATTGCCATGTCCGCCCAGCAGCATGAGGGCGATGGCCGTTCCGTCATCGCCCGAGTAGATGTGGAAGCCCTTTGGCGCGTGCTTGATCAGGTAAGCCGCCCGCTCAATGTTGCCGCTGGCTTCCTTGATGCCGAACACCCCGGGAAGGCCAGCGCAGCGCAAGGTGGTGTCCGGGAGCATGTCTGCCACCGTCCGCCCGGGGACGTTGTAGAGCATGGTCGGAAGATCCACCGCCTCGGTGATGGCCTTGAAGTGCTGGTAGATGCCCTCTTGAGACGGCTTGTTGTAGTAGGGCACCACAGACAGTGAGCAGTCAGCGCCGACCTGCTTGGCGAAGCGACTGAGTTCGATGGCCTCACGGGTCGAGTTGGCGCCGGTGCCGGCCATGATGGGGATGCGACCAGCCGCATGCTCGACAGCGGTCTTGATGATCTGGCAGTGCTCCTCGACATCCACGGTGGGCGATTCACCCGTGGTGCCGACGACGCAGACGCAGGCCGTGCCCTCTTGAATGTGCCAGTCGATCAGGCGCTTGAGCGCCGGGTAGTCGACGCTGCCGTCCTCAAGCATGGGGGTCACGAGGGCGACGATGCTGCCGGTAAAGGGAATCATGGGGAGAGTAGGGGAGTCAGTCGGGCGATTTTATGGGCGCCCGCCCTGTCAAAGTTGCGGCCACCGGGCCGCAACGCGCTGGACGAAGCGGGCGTTGACACCGCCAGGGCCTGCGGGCTCGAACACGTCTTCAAACGCGGTGACGTCCCAGCCGCGCAAGTGCGTGAGCAACTCGGCGCGCTGGAGCAGAAAGTCGGGCCGGGAGGGGCGCCCGATGCGCTGCTGTCCGTTTGCAAAGGTTTCGTAAATCAGGCTACCTCCGGGCGCCACGCTGGACATAAGCGTGCCCAGCAAGGGGCGCCACAGGTAGTTGCACACCAGCACCAGGTCGAACGTCTGACCAGCCAGGGGCCACGAGCCGGCTTCGATGTCGGCCACGATGACGTCAGCCACCGCGCGTAGCGGCTCGATGGCCTCGGCATCACGGTCCACGCCGGTCACCTGCCAGCCTTGTGCGGCCAGCCAGCGCAGGTTGCGCCCACTGCCGCAGGCGACGTCGAGGCAGCTGCCGCGCTGCGCGGGGAGGTGATCCTGCAGCCAGCGAGACGGAGCCGTCATCCGACGCAGGACCAAACGTAGTCGGCCAACCGGACCATGACCCCGGGGCGCAGGTAGGCGAGCGCCACCAGCAGCAAGACGGCGCCAACGGCTACGGCGACCCAGGCCGATCTCACGCGGCCGCCATCCTGCGAATCGGCGACTCGCGAACCGGCAGGTTGATCAAGGCGGCGAACACGCCCAGCGCCACCGCCAGCCACCACACCACGTCATAGCTGCCCGTCGCGTCATAGAGGCGGCCGCCCAGCCAAACGCCGAGGAAGCTGCCCACCTGGTGGCTCAGGAAAACGAAGCCGCCCAGCATCGACATGTGCGCCGGGCCGAAGATCTGCGCGATCACGGCATTGGTTGGCGGCACGGTGGACAGCCACAGGAAGCCGATCACGGCCGAGAACAGGTAGACCGACATCGGCGAGAGGGGCAGCGTCACGAAGAGCGTGATGGCTACCGCTCGCAGGGCGTAGATGCCGGAGAGCAGGTAGCGCTTGGGGAAGCGCTGGCCCAGCATGCCGGCCGCATAGGTGCCGAAGATGTTGAACAGGCCGATCAGCATCAGCGCGACGGTGGAGACCTCCAGCCCCAAGCCCTTGTCGCGCAGATAGCTGGGCATGTGGACGCCGATGAACACCACCTGGAAGCCGCAGACGAAGTAGCCCAGCATCAGCAATTGGAAGCTGCGGTAGCCAAAGGCCTCGCGCAGAGCGCCAAGAATGCTCTGCCCCCCGACGACGACGGGCCGCTCGGGCTCGCGCACCCCCAGGGCCAGTGGCAGGATGAGCAGTGCGCTGCCGGCCAGCAGCCAGAGCGCCATTTGCCAGCCGAGGTGGGAGATCAGCAGGGTCTCGATGGGGATCATGGCGAACTGCCCGAAGGAACCCGCCGCCGCCGCCACGCCAAAGGCCCAGGAGCGGCGCTCGGGCGCAACGGTACGACCCAGCACGCCGTAGATCACGGCGTAGGTGCAACCGCTTTGCGCCATGCCGATCACGACGCCGCAGCCCATCGTGAAGGCCCAGGGCACAGCGGCCACCGACATCAGCACCAGCCCCAGGGCGTAAAGCAGCCCGCCACCGATCAGCACCTTCCAGGCGCCGTAGCGGTCGGCCAGCATGCCGGCGATGGGGCCAGCCGCCCCCCAGGCCAGGTTCTGAATCGCGATGGCGAAGGAGAAGGTCTCGCGCGTCCAGCCGCGCTCCGTGATGATGGGCTGCAGCCAGAAGCCGAAGCCGTGACGGATGCCCATCGAGAGCGTGACGATGAGGGCGCCACACAGCAGCACCTGCTGGGCGCTGAGGGTGCGGGATGGGGTGGTGGCTTGCATCCGCCGGAATGTAGCCAAGCGCGCCGAATCCCGCTGGGCGCAGGGGTCGATTCAGCGTGCCTTGGCGCTGGCCGGGCGGGCCGACTTGGCCGCAGGCTTGGAGGCGGGTGGTTTGGCGGCTTGCTTTTTGCTTCCCGCCTTGCCGGCCTTTTTGCTGCCTGCCGCCTTCTTGGGCGGCTCAGCCGTGGAGGCGCTGGCCAGGCTGCTGGCGGCGGCCACCTGGGCCAGTTGGGTCAGCAGCCGCCCTTGCTTGACGCGCAGCAGGGGCTGGTCGAGGTGAGACAGGTCTTCCAGCGGGTCGCCAAGCAGCAGCAGGAAGCTGGCTTCGCAGCCGGGCTCGAAGCAGCCCAGCCGCCGCTGCGGGAACAAGGCACGTGGCGTGTCGCGCGTGGCCAGGCGCAGCAGTTCGGGCCGGGGCAGGGCGCCAAGCTGGTCTAGAGCCTTCACTTCGGCCAGCGCGGTGCCCATGAAAACGTCTGAGCCGATCAGCAACTTTGCGTGGGCCATTTGCAGCCGCGCAAGGTTCTGGCGTTGCACGGTGCGCAGCGCCGCCAGCATCTCGGGCGCGGGCTGGAAGAGCTCGGTCGCGGCCACCGTGGTGACGATGACCGTGCCTTGGCGGGCAGCCTGCTCGGCACTTTCCTGGCTGATGAGGAAACGCTCGGGCGGGTCGCCCAGGGGGTTGGCGTAGCCGGGCAGGTGAACGATCCAGTCCACCCCGGCGGCCAGCGCGGCGTCAAAGTCGGCGGCGCTCTCGACATGGGCGGCCACCTTCAGCTGGTCGGCGTGGGCGCGGCGCGTCAGGGCGCTGAGGGTCTCGGGCGACAGGCCGAGGCGGCCAAACATCTCGGGCCGGCCGCGCAGTTCGGGGCGCTCATGGTGGGCCAGCACGGCGCGGATCATGCCGCCGGCCGCGCGCTCGCGGATGGCGGGCCACTGTGCGTCCAGTTGCTCGGGGGTGTCGAGCAGCACCAACTGCTGTTGCTGGCGGGCGGTGTCGGGGGTGGCGTCCTTGAGCAAGGTCGCCAGCGGGTAACCGTCGCTGGACGTGACGCAGGCGGTCACGAAGTTGACGTCGGGCGCCGCCGGCTGGTCGGCCAGGGGGCGCACCTCGGCCACGCTGGTGGGGTCGCCGCAGAGCATGGCGGCATAAAACACGCCCTCGTCGAGGTAACGCTGCGCAAACTGTTGCCAGCCCCAGGCGGTTTGCAGGTTGTGGTTGTGGGCCTCGGCCAGCGGGGGGATCAGCACCTGGCCGCGCAGGTCCATCTTGCGGTTGACCTTGGCGGGCTTCTTGGCGACAAAAACACCGCCCTCGATGTAGAGATTGCCGCGCTGGATCTGGCGGCCATCAAACCAGCGCGCGCCCTTGAGCTCCCAGGTCAGCGGGGCACTGGCTTCATAGGGCGCCTCGGGCGGCGGACTCTGGGCGGTGGCCGGGCCAGCAGCCACGGCGGCCAGGGCCAGCAGCAGGGGGCCACGCAGCAAGGAGAAGAAGGAAACCGGCAAGGGCTGGCAATTCTTGGGAATGGCGGGCGATGCTACCTTCATAGAATCCCGCCCCTATGGCCCCGCGAAACCCTGTAACTTCATCCAGTGCTTCTTCGCCCGACGGGTATGGCGAAGCGTCCATCCGCGTCCTGAAGGGGTTGGAACCCGTCAAGCAGCGGCCGGGCATGTACACCCGCACCGAGAACCCCCTGCACATCATCCAGGAGGTGATCGACAACGCGGCGGACGAGGCCCTGGCGGGTTTTGGCAAGCGCATCGACCTGACCGTGCATGCCGATGGGTCCGTCTCCGTGGCGGACGACGGCCGGGGCATCCCCTTCGGCCTGCATCCCGAGGAAGGCGTGCCCGTGGTGGAGATCGTCTTCACGCGTCTGCACGCCGGTGGCAAGTTCGACAAGGGCTCAGGCGGTGCCTATAGCTTCTCGGGCGGTTTGCACGGCGTGGGGGTGTCGGTCACGAATGCGCTGGCCAAGCGGCTCGAAGTGGCCGTCTGGCGCGACAAGCAGGTGGCCGGCATCGCCTTTGAGCATGGCGATGTGGTGCAGCAGGTGGTGACGCGGCCCATGGCCGGTGGTGACCGCAAGCAGGGCACGACGGTGCGCGTCTGGCCCGAAGCGAAGTATTTCGAGAGCGCCGAGCTGCCCAAGAACGAGCTGATCCATCTGCTGCGCTCCAAGGCAGTGCTGATGCCGGGCGTCACCGTGACGCTAAAAATCGAGAAGACCGGCGAGACGACGACTTGGCTCTACAAGGGCGGTCTGCGCGACTACCTGGGCCAGGCCATGAGCGCCGACCCTTTGATCCCGCTCTTCGAGGGTGAGCAGTTCGCCACCGCCGGCGAGAGCGAGAACTTTGCTGAAGGCGAGGGCGCCAGCTGGTGCGTGGCGTTCACTGAAGACGGCGCGCCGATGCGCGAGAGCTACGTCAACCTGATCCCGACGGTGGCGGGCGGCACGCACGAGTCCGGCCTCAAGGACGGGCTCTTTGGCGCCATCAAGAGCTTCATCGAGATGCACAGCCTGCTACCCAAGGGTGTGAAGCTGATGCCCGACGACGTGTTCTCGCGCGCCAGCTTCGTGCTCTCTGCCAAGGTACTGGACCCGCAGTTCCAGGGCCAGACCAAGGAGCGCCTCAACTCGCGTGACGCGTTGCGCCTGGTGTCTAGTTTTGTGAAGCCAGCGCTGGAGCTGTGGCTGAACCAGCATGTCGAGCATGGCAAGAAGCTGGCTGAGCTGGTCATCAAGCAGGCCCAAACCCGACAGCGTGCGGGCCAGAAGGTCGAGAAGCGCAAGGGCTCCGGCGTCGCCGTGCTGCCGGGCAAGCTGACCGACTGCGAAAGCCGCGACCTGCTGCACAACGAGATCTTCCTGGTCGAGGGCGACTCGGCCGGCGGCAGCGCCAAGATGGGCCGCGACAAGGAGACCCAGGCCATCCTGCCCCTGCGCGGCAAGGTGCTGAACGCCTGGGAGGTCGAGCGCGACCTGCTCTTCAAGAACAACGAGATCCACGACATCTCGGTCGCCCTGGGCGTGGACCCGCATGGCCCCAGTGACAGCCCCGACCTCTCGGGCCTGCGCTACGGCAAGGTCTGCATCCTCTCGGACGCTGACGTGGATGGCTCGCACATCCAGGTGCTGCTGCTGACCCTGTTCTACAAGCACTTCCCCAAGCTGGTCGAAGCCGGGCATGTGTTCGTCGCCCGTCCGCCGCTCTACCGGGTGGATGCACCGGCGCGCGGCAAGAAGCCGGCCGCCAAGCTCTATGCGCTGGATGAGGGTGAGCTGACCGCCATCCTCGACAAGCTGCGCAAGGAAGGCGCGCGCGAGGGCGCCTGGAGCATCAGCCGCTTCAAGGGCCTGGGCGAGATGAGTGCCGAACAGCTGTGGGACACCACGCTCAACCCCGAGACGCGCCGCTTGCTGCGGGTCCAGGTGGGCGAGGCCGGCGTGGACGCCACGACCGACCTCTTCAACCGCCTGATGGGCAAGGGCGAGGCCTCGTCGCGCCGCGAGTTGATGGAGCTGCACGGCGATGCGGTGGAAGTGGATGTCTGAGCGGCTCCTACCTTGGCTGCTGGTGGGGCTGGCCTGTCTGGCCGGTCCGGCCCAGGCCGAGCTCTGGGGCTTTGTGGATGGCGCCGGCGTGGCCCATTTCGCCACGCGCCAGATGGATGCGCGCTTCCTGCCTGTCATGGGCCGCGTGCAGGCCATGCGTGTGCCGGGCAAGCTGGATGGCGCGCCCTCGCTCGTCACCTGGCTGGACATCGCGCCCGAGGTCAAGGCCGTGCAGCCCTGGGTGCGTGAGGCGGCTCGCGCGCACGGGCTGGACCCCGACCTGCTCAAGGCCGTGATCGCCGTGGAATCGGGCTACCAGCGTGATGCCGTGTCGCCCCGTGGCGCGGTGGGCCTGATGCAGATCACTCCCGAGACGGCCAGCCGCTACGCCAATGCCGCCGAGGCCGCGCGCCTGCGTGAGCCCCGCATCAACATCGAGACCGGCGCGCGCATGCTGGCCGACCTGCTGCGCCGCTTTGGCCGCATCGACACCGCCCTGGCGGCCTGGAATGCCGGCGAGGGCACGGTGCGCCGTGCCGGCAATCGCATGCCCGACATCGACGAAACCCGCGCCCATGTGCACCTCGTGCTCGAGTTGTACTGGGCCTTGCTGCAGCGCAGCCAGCCGGCTCACGCGCAGTACATCAAGCATCACGGATGACCCAGCAGACCACGATCGACTTCGGCAGCCCGGCGGCTGACGATGACAGCAACCAGTTGGCGCTCGCCGCCTACGCGCAGCAGGCTTACCTGGAGTACGCGCTCAGCGTCGTCAAGGGCCGCGCCCTGCCGGCCTACTCCGACGGCCAAAAGCCCGTGCAGCGGCGCATCCTTTACTCCATGCAGCGCATGGGCCTGGGCTGGAGCGGCAACAGCGGCGCCAAGCCCGTCAAGGGCGCCAAGGTGGTGGGCGATGTGCTCGGCAACTTCCACCCCCACGGCGACCAGTCCGTCTATGACGCCTTGGTTCGCATGGCGCAGGACTTTGCCCAGCGCTATCCGCTGATCGACGGCCACGGCAACTTCGGCAGCCGCGACGGTGACGGCGCCGCCGCGATGCGCTACACCGAGGCGCGCCTGGCGCCCATCGCCCGTTTGCTGCTGGAGGAGATCGACGAAGGCACCGTCGACTTCCGCGCCAACTACGACGGCACCACGCAAGAACCCATCGACCTGCCGGCGCGCCTGCCCTTTGTGCTGCTCAACGGCGCCAGCGGCATCGCCGTGGGCCTGGCGACCGAGGTGCCCAGCCATAACCTGCGCGAGGTGGCAGCGGCCGCCGTCGCGCTGATCCGCGACGACAAGCTGTCGGATGACGAGCTCTTTGCCCTGCTCCCTGGGCCGGACTTCCCTGGCGGCGGCCAGCTCATCAGCGCGCCTGAGGAAATCCGCGCGGCCTATGCCAGCGGCCGGGGCAGCCTCAAGCTGCGGGCACGCTGGAAGGTCGAGGACCTGGCGCGCGGCCAATGGCAGATCGTCGTCACCGAGCTGCCCCACGGCACCAGCAGCCAGAAGGTGCTGGAAGAGATCGAAGAGCTGACCAACCCCAAGGTCAAGCTCGGCAAAAAGGCGCTCACGGCCGACCAACTGCAGCTCAAGGCCAGCGTGCTGGCCGTGCTCGATGCCGTGCGCGACGAATCGAGCAAGGACGCTGCGGTGCGTCTGGTCTTCGAGCCCAAGAGCCGGACCGTCGAGCAGCAGGACCTCATCAACACCCTGCTGGCCCACACCAGCCTGGAGAGCAGCGCCCCGGTCAACCTGACCATGATCGGCGCCGACGGCCGCCCGGTGCAGAAGAGCCTGCGCCAGATCCTCGTCGAGTGGATCGGCTTCCGCCAGGACACCGTCCGCCGCCGCACCGAGCACCGCCTGGCCAAGGTCAACGACCGCATCCATGTGCTGGAAGGTCGGCAGCTGGTGCTGCTCAATATCGACGAGGTGATCCGCATCATCCGCGAGTCCGATGAGCCCAAGAGCGCGCTGATTGCCCGCTTCCGGCTCTCCGACCGCCAGGCCGAAGACATCCTCGAAATCCGCCTGCGCCAACTGGCGCGGCTGGAAGCCATCAAGATCGAGCAGGAACTCTCCAACCTGCGCGACGAGGCCGCCAAGCTGCAGGACATCCTGGGCTCGGCCACGGCGCTGCGCCGCACCGTCATCAAGGAGATCGAGCAGGACGCCAAGCAGTTTGGCGACGACCGCCGCACCTTGATCCAGGCGGAAAAGCGCGTGGTCGCCGAGGTCAAGATCGTCGACGAGCCCGTCACCGTGATCGTCAGCCAGAAGGGCTGGATCCGGGCGCTCAAGGGCCACGAGGTGGACGTGGCTGCCCAGACCTTCAAGGCGGGCGACGGGTTGTGGGGAGCCTTCCGGTGCCGGTCCGTGGACCCGCTGATCGTGATCGGCTCGAATGGCCGGGTCTATTCGGTGCTGGTCTCGACGCTGCCTGGCGGACGCGGGGACGGCCAACCTATCACCACCCTGATCGATCTGGAGGCGGGGACGCAGATTGCGCACTACCTGGCCGCTGCCCCGGCGACTCAGCTCGTGCTTGCCGGAACACAAGGCTACGGACTGATCGCCCAGGTTGCGGACCTGGTGAGCCGCCAAAAGGGGGGCAAGACCTTCCTGACGCTGGAAGCCGGCGAGGCGCCTTTGTTGGCGCTGATCCCGCCGCCTTCTCCGGCCGCCACGCAATTGGCGGCCCTGGCGAGCTCCGGCCGTTTGCTCAGCTTTGCCCTCGACGAGCTCAAGCATCAGCCCAAGGGCGGGCGCGGCCTGACGCTCATGGACCTGGATGCCAAGGAGCGCCTGCTTGCGGTCGCTTGCTTCTCGAACGCCCTGCGGGTGATCGGGACAGGGCGAGGTGGCAAGGCCAAGGAAGAGCTGCTGAAGGCCAGCGCCCTGGTCCAATTCGCCGGAAAACGGGCCCGCAAGGGCAAACCTGTTGAGGGCTTGACCCGGGCGCTGACCTTGAGCGTTCCATCCAGCTGATTGAAAGCCGACACACAGCTGAAACGCTTGCCATCCTTGGATGCAGTCGTTACTTCGCCATGCTGCTTGTCACGATTTGTCCCCCTTAGATGGGGGTCTCCCCCTAGCTTTATGCTGCCCTGCAGCGAGAACTAAGTCTCGGTTCAGGCAGACTGGCGTCATTGGAGTTTGCCCTAGGTGGGCTTAGGAGTAGCAAATGAAGTTGTCCTCAACCTTGCAACGCTTGGCCGTAACGGCCGCGCTGGTTGCTGCGCCTGCAGCGTTTGCAACCAGTTTCATCACCTCGGTTCCCTCCGGTGGTTCCATCGACGCGAGTGGCCCGACTTGGGCCGTCCTCAGCCACGCCCCCGTTGCCAAGGGGCCCTTCGGCGACACCTGGGCCCTGCATTTCGACACGGCCGTCAGCTTTGCGGCTGAAGCGAGCTCGATCAAGGTGAGTGGCTTCTCTGCAGGCCTGTACGGTTCCGACTGGTCGCCGATCGCAATGCTGCCGGTGGACGAGTGGACGCCGTTGGCCCTGGCCTCTGGTGACTACTTCATTTCGGTCACTGGTACTGCTGTGAAGTCGGTCCTGGCGAGTTCCTACACGGTTTCGGTGTCGGCTGTGCCGGTGCCTGAACCCGAAACCTACGCGCTCTTCGCCGCTGGCCTGGGCATCGTTGGCTTCGTGGCCTCGCGCCGCCGCCGCGATCACTGAGTCGACGACGGGCGATCAAACCCCATGCGGGGGTGCTGGCGGGAGCCGGCACCCCCGTTTGCATTGCGGCCGCGGGCAGGGAACCAGATCTCGCGTTGCACCCAGCGGTGCAGCGGGACGGCGCGTGGGTTGGTGCGGTGCTGGGTCAGGTGGTCGAGCAAGGCCGCGTCGCGCACACAGGCCTGACTGCCGAACTCACGCAACGAGTCCTGGCGCTTGGCCTCGCGCTGCAGGCGGCCCAGGGGCTCACCGAGGCAGCGCTCGATGTCGGCCAGCACGACCCAGCGGCAGCCGTCCTCGGGGTCGTCGTGGACGCGGACCGTCTGGCCTCGGAAGTTGAAGTGGCGGCCCTCGATGTCGCGCAGCGCTGCGCCCTTGATGGCCTGGTAGGCCCAAGCGGCCAATTGACGCAACTCGGGCAGCAGCGCGCGGCCCCAAAGCAGGCCGACGACCAAGGGGAATAGCGGCCCGTTGAGGCGCAGCGATAGCAGGGTGCCGCCCACTGCCAGCGCAACTCTCAGGCCCACGCCCCAGCGCCGATGCCAGCGTGCCAGGCCCTCCGCCGTGAAGCCGTAGCGCGGGCGCTGATGCGGCATCAGAAGTTCAGGCTGCGCACACCGTCGGCACCGCCAAGCAGGCAGCGCTTGGCCTTGTGGCGGGCAAATACGCCCACGGTGACCACGCCCGGCCATTGGTTGACTTCGGTCTCGAAGGCCAGGGGCTCGGTGATGGCCAGGTCGTGCACGTCGAGGATCTGGCAGCCGTTGTCTGTGACGACGCCCTGGCGCAGCACGGCCCGCCCGCCCAGCAGGGCGAAGCGGCGGCTGAGCTGGGCCGCAGCCATGGGGATGATCTCCACCGGCAGCGGGAAGCGTCCCAGGGTTGTGACGAGCTTGGATTCGTCGGCAATGCAGAGGAACTCGTCGGCCAGGTCGGCGACGATCTTTTCGCGCGTCAGGGCCGCACCGCCGCCCTTGATCATGTAGCCGTCGTAGTCGATCTCGTCGGCGCCGTCGATGTAGAGCGGCAGGCGCTCGACGGTGCTCGCGTCAAGGACCGTATAGCCCCTGGCCCGAAGGCGGGCCGTGGAGCGTTCGGAACTCGACACGGTGCCGGCCAGGGCCATGCCGTTGTCGGCCAGCGCATCGATGAAACAGTCGACCGTCGAGCCCGTGCCAACGCCGAGGATGGCACCGGCAGGAACATGGGCGAGGGCGGCTTGGGCGACGAGTTGTTTGAGTTGGGCGGCATCCATGGCGAGATTGTCTCAGCCAAGCCAGCCCGGCTCAGTGCAAACGGACGCGCACCACCTGCCCTGCCTTGGGCTCGATCGCACACTGCTCGAAGGTCGGCGGCCCGAAGTTGCCCACGGCGTCATTGGTGAAGCCGTAGGGCTCCAGGGGGATGCCCATTTGGCCTTGATCGAGCTTGCCGTTGGCATTGACGTCCTGGTAGATGGACAGCGCCACGGCGCCCTTGGGCAGGTTCTTGAGCACCACGCGCTGGCGTCCGCTGCGGGCGTCGTCCCCAAGGGCCACTTGCTGCCCGGTCACGGGCTTGCGGAGCCAGTCGCCTGCCGCGTTGAAGACGCCGATCATCAAGCTGGACTTGCCGACCGCATTGACATCCAGCCCCTCGACCTCCAGCGTGAGGTCGACGGCCCGGGCGGCGGTGCCGGCGAGCGAGAGGCAGGCCGCAATCAAGGCGGAAAGCAGGGCAGGGCGGAACATGAGCAGGCTCCAGAAGTGGATTGAGGAGCCTGAACTCTGAGCGGCCCACGCCGCGTAGGCGAGTGGCTTGCGATGAGCGGTGGAGCCAGGGCGCGAAGGGCTGCCGGGGCTGCGCCGGCGGGCGCGTCAGCCGCGGCGCAGGGCCACGGCGGCGGCCAGCTCGCGCAGCAGCGGCTCGGTCTGGCTCCAGCCCAGGCAGGCGTCGGTGATGGAGACGCCGGGCTTGAGATCAGCCTTGGTCTGGCCGGGCAGCAGGTCCTGGCGGCCGGGCTCCAGGTGGCTCTCGATCATCACGCCGGTGATGCCGCGATCACGCCCGGCAATTTGCTGGGCCACGTCTCGGCCCACGTCGATCTGGCGCTCGTACTTCTTGCTGCTGTTGGCGTGGGAAAAGTCGATCATCACCTGCGGGCGCAGGCCCGAACTCTTCAGCGACTCGTAGGCGGCCGCCACCGAAGCGGCGTCGTAGTTGGGCGCCTTGCCGCCGCGCAGGATGACGTGGCAGTCGCCATTGCCGCGGGTCTCGAAGATGGCGGCCACACCCATCTTGGTCATGCCCATGAAGGCATGGGCGCTGCCGGCTGCCAGCACCGCGTCGCTGGCCACCTTGATGCCGCCGTCGGTGCCGTTCTTGAAGCCCACCGGGCAGGACAGGCCGGAGGCCAACTGGCGGTGGCTTTGGCTTTCGGTCGTGCGGGCGCCAATGGCGCCCCAGGCGATCAGGTCGGAGATGTACTGCGGCGAGAGCAGGTCCAGGAACTCGGTGCCGGCCGGCACGCCAAGGCCGTTCACGTCCAGCAGCAGCTGGCGGGCCAGGCGCAGGCCTTCGTTCATGTGGAAGCTGCCGTCGAGCCGCGGATCGTTGATATAGCCCTTCCAGCCGACCGTGGTGCGCGGTTTCTCGAAGTAGACGCGCATCACGATGCAGAGCGTGTCGGCCAGCTCGTCGCGCAGCAGCTTGAGTCGCCGCGCGTAGTCCATGGCCTGCTCGTGATCGTGGATGGAGCAGGGGCCCACGACGACGATCAGGCGGTCATCGGCGCCATGCAGGATGGCGCTGATCTCACGGCGCGCGCGCTCGACCAGCTCCAAGGTGGCATCTGGCACCGGCAACTCTTCCAGCAACAAGGCCGGGCTGATGAGGGCGCGCACGGCGCTGATGCGGGTGTCGTCGGTGCGCGTGGTGTCGTGCGTACCGTCGCGCGAGCCGGCCTCGTGGTCGTTGGCGGCGTCTTGGGGGAAGTTCATGGCGGGCTCCGAAGCCCCTCATTATCTTGGGACAATCCCGCCATGCCGCTGATTCCGTACGCCCTGACCCGCCCCTTCCTGTTCGGCATGGATCCCGAACAGGCCCACGAACTGACCCTGGGCTCCATCGCCCGGCTGCAGAACACCCCGGCGGCCTGCCTCTGGGCGGGCGAGCGGGTGAGCGACCCCGTCACCGTGGCGGGGCTGCGCTTCCCCAACCGCATTGGCCTGGCCGCCGGGCTCGACAAGAACGGCCGCTGCATCGACGGCCTGGGGGCCATGGGCTTTGGTTTCATCGAGGTGGGCACCGTCACGCCCAAAGGCCAGCCGGGCAACCCCAAGCCGCGCATGTTCCGCCTGCCTGAGGCCAATGCCTTGATCAACCGTCTGGGCTTCAACAACGAGGGGCTGGCAGCCTTCCTGGCCAATGTGCAACGGGCCTACAGCTTCCGCAAGGCGGGCGGCATCGTCGGTCTCAACATCGGCAAGAACGCTGCGACGCCGATTGAGCAAGCGGCCCAGGATTACCTGACGGCCCTGGCCGGCGTCTACCCGCACGCCGACTACATCACCGTCAATATCTCCAGCCCCAACACCAAGAACCTGCGCGCCCTGCAGGGCGACGCCGAGCTGGCGGCGCTGCTGGGGCAGTTGCAGGAGCGCAAGGCACGGCTGGCGACTGAGCATGGCCGGCAGGTGCCTATGTTCGTCAAGATCGCGCCCGACCTTGACGAGGCCCAGGTCGAGACCATCGCCACCACACTCAAGACGCTGGGCATCGACGGCGTCATCGCCACCAACACCACCCTCTCGCGCGAGGCCGTCAAAGGCCTGGCGCATGCTGAGGAGACTGGCGGCCTCTCGGGCGCGCCCGTCTTCGAGGCCAGCAACCGGGTGATCCAGCAACTGCGGGCGGCGCTGGGCGCAGCCTTCCCCATCATCGGCGTGGGCGGCGTTCTCAGCGGTGCTGATGCGGCAGCCAAGCGCGCAGCCGGGGCGGACCTGGTTCAGGTCTACACCGGGCTGATCTACCGGGGCCCGGCCCTGGTGCCGGAGTGCGCGCGGGCGCTGGCGAAATAGCCGGCCCACCGGGGCCTTTTTCGGCTCATTCTGCGAGGGGAGGGCGTGGTCTAGTGGTGAGGCCATGCCCCTGCTTGCCCGCTGCCTCCTCGTCCTCTTCGCGCTGCTGTCGCTTGCCGTCAGCGACGCAGCTACGCCGCGCCCGGTCAAGCCGCCGCCCAAGCCTGCGCCGGTAGCGACTGAGCCCGCGCCCACCCAAAGTCGCTGCACCGAGGAGGACCCCGGCGCTGCCAAGGGCAGTGCGGACGCGGGCACCACCACCTTCAGTGCGGACCCGCGCCAGGGCCTGCAAACCCTCATCGACCTGACCCTGGCCCGCAGCAAGGCCCTGGGGGCCGCCAAGCTGCTGGCCGATGCTGCGCGCGATGACATCGCCGAAACCCAGGCCATGCGCTGGCCCACGGCCAGCCTCACCATCAGCGAGCAGGGCATCAGCAACACCGTCAACGGCCGCGATGCCGGCAAGGGCGGCCAGTTCAACGCCGGCGTGACGGCCAGCGTGACGGTGTTCGACTTTGGCCGCGTGGCCAAGATGGTCGAATGGCGCAAGGAGATGGCCGAGGTGGCCCTGCTGGGCCAGCGCAGCGCCGAGGAGCAGCTGGCGCTGACCGTGGTCAACCTCTCGCTGGACCGTGCGCGCTTCATCCTGCAGTCCCAGGTCTACGGCCAGTACGTGCGCAAGATGGCCTGCCTCGTCGAGGCGCTGGAGATCATCACCAAGGCCGACAAGGGCCGCTCCAGCGAGCTGCTGCAGGCCAACAAGAGCATGCTGCAGGCCGAGATGTCGGTGTCGCAGACCCAATCGGCCCTGCGCCAGACCGAGATCCGGCTGCGCCGCCTGGTGGGCGACCCGCTGCCACCGCCGGTGGGCATGGCCGCCGCGCTGGCCGTCATGCCGGCGCTCGACGACATGATGGCCGACATCCTGCAAGCCCCCGACATCACCCAGGCCACGGCCAGCGCCCGCGCCCAGCGCAGCCTGACCGAGAGCATCGCCGCCGGTCAGCGGCCAACGGTCAGCATCGTGGGCAATGCGATCAAGCTGGCCGGCGTCAGCCGTGCCAATGACTTTGGCGCCGGCGTGCAGATCAGCATCCCGCTGCTGCAGCCCGGGGCCAACGCCCAGCTCAGCGCGGCGGTCAAGCGCTACCAGTCCACGCTGCTGCAGCGTGATGAAGCCATTGAAGCCAAGCGCTACCGGCTGCTGGAGATGCACGAGATGGGCTCCGAGGTGCTGGACCGCGCCCGCCGCATCGTCGAGATCCTGCGCAACAGCGACCGCGTGCGCGCCGCCACGCTGCAGCAGTGGCAGCAGCTGGGCCGCCGCTCACTCTTTGACGTGATGGCCTCCGAGGGCGACTACTACTCGCTGCGCGTCGCCCACGTCAACGCCATGTACGACGCCCAGCAGGTGATTGCCCTGATCTGGTCCATGGGCCGCGGCGTGCTCACGCCGTTGCGCTGATACTTGAACCTAGAAACCGCAGTTGACCGCTTGCTACTCATCCAAAGTCATGTCCGATCAACACATTGCGGGTGTCGCCATGTTCACCACGTTGATGACCACCGCTGCCCGCCCGCTGGTCTGCCGCTTCGGGCCCCGGGCGGCGTTGTTCCTCCTGGTGGGCAATGAGCCCACTGCGTCGTCACGCCTAGCCCAGAGCCCGCTTCGACAGCCCCTCGGGCGAGCCCAACTGCGGTTTCTAGGTTGAATTTTTAGATCCATCCACTCGCAGCATGTCCATCGACCGTTGCCAGATCACCGAGCTGCCCAAGATCCACGATCCGCGCGGCAACCTGACCTTCATCGAGGGCAATGTCCATGTGCCCTTCGACATCCAGCGCGTCTACTACCTGTATGACGTGCCCGGTGGCTCCGAGCGCGGAGGCCATGCCCACAAGAACCTGCACCAGTACATCATCGCCATGTCGGGCAGCTTCGACGTGGTGCTGGACGACGGCAAGAACAAGAAGCGCGTCCACCTCAACCGCAGCTACCAAGGGCTTTACGTCTGCCCCATGATCTGGCGGGAGCTGGACAACTTTTCATCCGCCTCGGTGTGCATGGTGCTGGCCTCCACGCGCTACGACGAGGGCGACTACTTCCGCGACTACGCCGAGTTCATGCGCGCCAGGTGGTCGGCATCTTGATCCCCTTCCTCGACCTCAAGCGGCTCAACGCCACCTACGACGACGGCATCCGTGCCGGCATCGACCGCGTGCTGGCCTCGGGTTGGTACATCCTCGGCGCCGAGGTGGACGCGTTTGAGCGCGAGTTCGCGGCCTACTGCGGCGTGCGCCACTGCATCGGCGTGGCCGATGGGCTCGATGCCCTGGCTCTGATCCTGCGCGCCATGGGCATCGGCCCCGGCGACGAGGTGCTGGTGCCGTCCAACACCTTCATCGCCACCTGGCTGGCCGTCAGCAGCGTGGGCGCGCAACCGGTGCCCGTCGAGCCCCGGCCCGGCACGCACAACCTGGACCCTGACCGCCTGGAAGCTGCCATCACGCCGCGCACGCGGGCCATCATGCCGGTGCACCTCTATGGCCAGCCCTGCGAGATGGATGCGATCAACGCCGTGGCTGCTCGGCACGGCCTGCGTGTCATTGAAGACGCTGCCCAAGCCCATGGCGCGCGCTATCAAGGCCGCCGCGCTGGTGGCCTGGGCACAGCAGCCGGCTTCAGCTTCTATCCTGGCAAGAACCTCGGCGCCTTGGGCGACGGCGGTGCCGTGACGACCAATGACGACGAGCTGGCAGCCCGCGTACGCCTGCTGCGCAACTACGGCTCAACGGTCAAGTACAAGCACGAGGTCAAGGGAGTGAACTCTCGCCTCGACGAGATGCAGGCCGCCGTGCTGCGCGCCAAGCTGCCCGGGCTCGATGCCGACAACGTCGCGCGCGCTCAGGCGGCCGCTTGGTATGGCGAGGCCTTGGCTGGCCTGGATCTGGTGCTGCCCGAGGTGGCGCCGGGTGCCGAGCCGGTTTGGCATCTCTACGTCGTGCGCAGCAAGCGGCGCGAGGCCCTGCAAGCGGCGCTCAGCGCGGCGGGCATCGGCCATCTGGTGCACTACCCCATCGCCTGCCACCAGCAGGGCGCCTATGCCGACACGCAGTGGCCCGCGCTGCCGATTGCCGAGCAGTTCCAGCACGAGGTGTTGAGCCTGCCCATCGCGCCCTACCTGAGCCGCGAGGACGTGCAGCGTGTGGTGGATGTGATTCGCAGCGCCTGAGGCGCTGCGTTCAGACCTACAAGGACGTTCGGCGAGTCAGTGCGGCGCTGCGACGATCGCGCGAACCTGCGTTTCCAGCTCCTGGGTCGAGCAGTCGGCCGCGTTGGAGCAAGCCTGGCAGGCTGCCGGCACATGGCCCAGCAGCAAGTCGCGCCGGAAGGCCTGCATGCGCGGGCCGTCGATGCCTTCGCCGGCCTCATGCACATTGCCCACGGCCGGCATGTCGGTCACGCAGCAGGGGAAGAGGGCGCCATTGGCGGCCAGCGTGAAGCGGGTCCAGGGCTGGATGCACATCTTGGTGCGCGTGCCCTCGGCGGGCGTGTCGGTCGCGTCGGCGGGTGTTGCCGCTTGCGAGCCGTTTTGCATCTGCAGGATCAGCGCGTTGATGCGCTCCATCAGGTGCGGCTGCACCGACAGGCTGTAGGCCTTGCGCGTCTGCGCAAAGTTGATGGCCTTCTGGATCGACTGCACTGAAGCGGCAAAGCGGGCAGGGTCTTCCAGCCCCACGGGGCGGATGCCGTTGAGCTGCACGGCCTCGAACTCATAGAGGTCGGACAGCGACAGGTGCGAGATCGGCAGCGAGGCCAGCATCACGGCCAGGTCGTAGATGCCCAGGGCCGCTTCGGCGTAGATGGTGGCGTTCACAGTCAGGCGCGGCATGCGCACGCCGTGCGCCTCGCACCAGGCCTTGAGGCGGACGATGTTGTAGACGATCAGTGACAGGTCGGACTTGGCGCGCATGGTGCGCGTCAGGTCGCGGTCGGCCGTGTCGATGGAGATCATGATCCCGTCGAGCTGGGACAGTACCGCGAACTCCGCATCGCCGTACTTCATCGCGAAGTTGCTGTTGATGTGGATGAAGGCGCGCGGGTTGGCAGCGCGGCCCGCCTCGATCAAACGCGGCAGGTCACGGATCCAGTCCTTGTGGAAGGTGGTCTCGCCGGTGCCGGCCAGCAGCAGCTCCGAGAAGCGCTCGCGGGCAATCACGGCCAGGGCCTGGTCGATGGTGGCGCCGCTCATGTCCATGTCGCGGCCGGGGATCTGGTCGTCGCCCGGGTTGGACTTGCTGCAGTACTTGCAGCGCAGGTTGCAGCGCGAGGTGTACTCGACCATCAGGCCTTGCGGCTTGGACAGCAGCAGGGCAGGGTCCACGATGCGCACCTCGCCGCCAAAGGCGCGTTGGGGCTTGAAGTGCACGGGGCTGACAGCGATGCTCATGGGGCGATCCTGGGCAAAGATAGAGATCCAGCCCTCTTGGGGGCCATCGCTGGATTGGACCTCGCCCCCGCCGTCAGCAAGCCCGGATATGCGCGCGCTTGAGCGCACATTTCGTGGCGCCGTGTGACTTTCTGGCGTTAGGCCAGGCTCGCCACCACGTAGATCTCCGCCGCGATGTCCGGGTAGCGTTCGCCCAGGCGCATGAAGCTGTCCAGCATCTCGGGCGTCCAGTCGCGGTCGATCTGGGCGTTGGACACCGGCTTGAGCCAGTAGCCGCCAAACACCTCGATGGCCAGCTTGGACTGGGTAAAGCAAGCGCGGAAGGACTCGGGGTTGAACACGCGCTGGTGGCCGTGGCGGTGGTCCAGCTCGCTCATTGCGTCTTCCTGCGGCAGCAGGCCCATGATGACGGCGGCCTGCCGATGCACCGAGCGTGCATTGGGCACAGCGGCAAAGATCCGGCCACCCGGCGCCAGCCACTGCCGCACCAGTGAGAGGACGCCGACCGGGTCGGTCACGTGCTCCAGCACATGGCCCAGCACGATGGCGTTGAAGGGCTGCGCGGGCTTGAAGTCCTCGAACATCGAGTGGTGCACCTGGGCCTTGGGGAAGGCCTGGCGCAAGCCCTGGCAATAGACCTCGGAGCCCTCCAGCAGGTGCAGTTCGGCGTAGTCCTTGGCGATCAGCGGGGTCATCACGCCCTCGGCCGGGCCCATCTCCAGCAGGCGGCCTGCCGGCAGGTAGCGCCGGGCGATGGACCAGCTGTAGCGGATCATGGCGGCGTTGCAGCCCAGGCCATAGATGGAGTCGCGGGCGATGGCGTCCAGTTGGGCGTTTTGGTTCATGGTTACAGGGCCGCCAGCGCGGCGGGCAGGTCGTTGAAGGAAGGGCGGCCGTGGCGCGCCCAGAAGGCGGGCGAGCGCATGCCGCAGGCCAGCGCCAGGAAGCGCTGCCCGGCAGCATCGGCCGCTTCGGCATCGCTCTCGGTGTCACCGATGAAGGCTTGGGGCTGCAGGCGCCGCAGCGCCTCGGCCTTGCGTGCGGCAGCCTCGGTGGGCGGCACGACGATGAGGTCGTGGATGCGGCGTGTAAGGCCCAGGCGGTCGAGTTGCTGCTGCAGGAAGAAGCGCTCACGCCGGGCGGTCAGCACGACGATGCGGTGCTGAGTCGAGGCCAGCGCCTCGGCCACGCCCGGCAGCAGGCGGTCAAAGCCCAGCCAGGGCCAGTGCTCAATCTCGCGCGCCCAGGCGGCGGCGCGTGGCTCGGGCTGCGGGTGGCCCAGCTGGCGCAGCGCGGCCACGTTGTTGGCGCCTTCGCGCTTGGCGGCCCAGAAGCGCGGCCAACTGCTCGCGGGCATGCCATCACCCACGCACACGGCCCGCATCAGCGCGCAGTGCCGGGGCTCGCAGCTCAGCAGCGTGCCGTCGAGGTCCAGGGCCAGGGTCGTGCTCATTCGGTCGCGGTGAGCAGTTCGATGTACTGCCGCGTCACGCTGCAGCGCTCGTGGTGGCGTTGCAAGCGGCCGTCCAGCGGCTGGCCAAAGACGCTGGCCAGGTGGGCGCCAAAGAAGTCGCCACCATTGGCCGCGCTCATCAAGGTGCCGGCCCCGAGGCGGGGGTTGATGTCGGTCACGGCCAGGCGCGTGGCGCCGTCGGACATGGCCTGGAAGCAGAACGGCGTGCGCAGCGCAAAGCCGCGCACCAGGCGCTCGGCCATGTCCTGCATGGTCGGGTTGGGTGCGATGCGGGCCTTGGTGCAGACGCCGCTCTTGGTCTCGACCCGCTCGCGCACCGAGACAAACACGCCGCCATCAGGCAGCGGAAAACAGTCCGCCGTGAACTCAGAGCCTGGCAGGCTCTCCTGCACAAAGGCGTCGGGCGGTAGCGTGTCGAGCTGCTCCAGCCGGTTGATGGGCCAGGTGGCGCGGCCGCCGAAGCTGCCCGGGCACTTGGCGATGCCGGCCTGGCCAGCCGCGATCTCGGCGCGGCTCAGGGTGCGGGGGCTGTCGATGCCCAAGGCGCCGAGTGCAGCGTGGTAGCGGTCCTTGGCCAGGGCCAGGGCGGTGAAGGCGGCGGGGGGCGACAGAACCTCGCAGTCAATCTCGGCGCGGTGGCGGGCGGCGAAGTCGATCTCGGGGTCGATGATGGGCAGGTAGTGCGTGACGCCATGCTGGGCGATCAGGCTATTCAGCCGCGCGATGTAGGCCGCGTCGGCCGTGAAGCTGGCCCACTGCTCATGGTGCTGGGCAAACTGTGCGGCGCTGCACCAGGCGGCGGGGTTGGTGTCCGCCGTGACGAGGCCGGCCTCGGGGAATTGCTGCGACAGCGTCAGCGCATAGGCCCAGCCCACGCCAGTGCCGGCGGCCGTGATCAGCAGGACCTGTTTTGGGTTGCTCATGCCGGCCATTGTGCGGGGCGTGGAGGCAGGGCCAGGCTCGGATTTGACCCTCATTTCCCACCGTAGAAGCCGGGTCCAGCGCCTAGACTGCACGGCCGACTTCTACGCTGCAACCCCGCCCGGCCATCCATCGCCATGCGCCCTGACTACCTCACGCTCGTCCAGCAACTGGAGGCCCTGCAGTCGGCCGGCGCCTGGCCCAACATGCTGCTGGAGATCAGCAATGTGGTGATCGGGCTGCTCAACGACGCGCGGGCCAAGGGCCTGGTCTTCGGGTCGGCTGAGATGGACCGCTTTTGCCTCTCGGCCGGTGCCTTGTGCGCCACGCAGCGCGGTGTGGCCATGCCCGAGCAGCACGACGACAGCCTCGCCGTGCACCTGGCCACCGAGCTCTATGACGGCCAAGGCGGCCACTCGCTGGCGCTGAAGGACGTGATCCGCGCGCGGCCTGATCTGCGCCATGTCGTCATCGTCACCAACCTGCACCAGCGCCCCTTGCCGCTGGACAAGTTTGCGCAGGACCTGGGCGGCCGGGTGCAAATGGTCGAGGTGCCAGCGCTCAACCTGGCCGACAAGCTGAACTGGCTGCTGGCCCAGCTCGCCGCGCTCAGGCCCGGGCTGCTGACCCTGTTTGCCCACCACTACGACGTGGTGTCCATCGCCGCTGCGCAGCCCGCCATCGCGCGCGAGACGGCCTTCTTTCACCATGCCGACCACGACATGGCGCTGGGCGTCTTCCTGCCCCATGCGCTGCATGTCGATTGCACCAACCTCTCGCACCACAAGTGCCAGCACTACCTCGGCGTGTTCAACCCGGTGTACTGGCCGCTGGTGTCGCCCGACCTCGGCGTGCGGCAGGGCCACCGCTTCATGGACGGGGGCCAGCTGCGCACCTGCTCGCACGGGTCCTCGGGCAAGTTCCTGGCACCGGGGCGCTATGGCTATTTCGACCTGATGCTGCGCCGCCTGAGCGAGCTGCCGGGCGAGCACCTGCACATCGGCATGCTGCCGGAGGCAGAGATCGCGGGCTTCCGCGCGCGGCTGGCTGCTGCTGGGCTGGACCCCGCACGCTTTCGCTACCAGCCGCCGGTCTCGGGGCTGTGGGCCTATCTGCGAGACAGCGCGGTGGACGTCTGCATCTCCTCCTTCCCCATCCAAGGCGCCAAGGGCCTGGTCGAGACCCAGGGCGCAGGCCTGCCGGTGGTGATGAACGAGAGTGGCCTCTCCAAGCACCACTCCACGCGCGAGCTGATCTACGACGAAGCGCCGTGGTGGGAGACGCCCGACCAATTGCTGGCCGTGCTCAAGGCCCTGACGCCCGAAACGCTTGCGGCCCAAGCCCAGGCGGCCCGGCGCTTCTACGAACGCTGGCACCACCCGCGTGAGCTGGCCTACGCCGTCAACAACCCCCGCCGCACCGCGCCCGTGCCACCCGTGCGCCACCCGCCCTGCGACACGCTGGCGCTCTATCTACGCTCATGATCGATCTCGTCTGCGCCACTCGCATGACCCCCGAGGAGTTCTGGTCCAAGGGGGCGCTCGGCCTGTCGCTGCGGCGGCTGCACCATGAGTCCCGCCTGCGGCCGCGCATCTACTTCGAGAACAAGCACGGCCTGCCGTTCCTCTACAACCAGCGCATCGTGGTCGAGGACGCGTCGCCGGTGATGGCCTTCATCCACGACGACGTCTGGCTGGACGACCACTTCTTCTTCGAGCACGTGATGGCAGGCGTCACGGCCTATGACGTGATCGGCGTGGCTGGCAACCGCCGCCGCCTGCCGGGCCAGCCCTCCTGGGCCTTTGCCAACACCAAGTTCGAGTGGGACGACCGCAGCTACCTCTCAGGCGCCGTGGCTCATGGCCCCAGCGCCTTTGGCCCCATCAGCGCCTTTGGCGCCACGCCGGCCGATTGCGAGCTGCTGGACGGCGTGCTGCTGGCAGCCAAGCGCGAGGTGCTGCTGCGCAGCGGCGTGCGCTTTGACGAGCGCTTCGAGTTCCACTTCTACGACATGGACTTCTGCCGCAGCGCCCGCGCCGCTGGCCTGCGCGTGGGCACCTGGCCGATTGCGCTGACGCACCAGAGCGAGGGCGGCTTCAGCTCCAACGGCTGGCTGCAGAGCTACCAGCGCTACATCGGTAAGTGGGGCGACTAGGGCAACGCTGAACAAGTCCCTCGCGCGTGCCGCATCCCTGCTTTGGGCGATCTGCGGCGTTGCAAATGCTCGCTGTAGCCCACGCTACAGCTCCGCTTTGCGCCTAGCAACTCATCCCAAACCAGGGCGCGGCGCATCGCGGGGACTTATTCAGCGTCGCCCCAGCCCAGCTTGCGATCACTCTCGCGGGCCAAGTAAAACCACTCGGTCCCTGGCTGAGACTTCACGTTCGGGAAGACGATGCGCCCACTGCTCGGGGCCAAGACCTTCTCGCCGCTGCCCCGTGTGCCGATCAGCTCGCCCTTGGTGATGGGGTCGAAGCTCTTCCACTCACGCGCAAACTGGTCGTCCATGGACTCGCGATCGATGACGTCGTAGAGGCGCAGCATCTCCAGCGGTGTTGCCGGCTGGAAAGCTTCGACGGCATCCGGCGCCAGCATGCCGAGATGCACCAGGGTGCGCAGGATGGCGAGCCGGGCCACGCTCGGACCTTCGGGGTCCAGGTGCTGGCCGCACTCGAGCGTGATGGCCCAGCCGCCGGTGGAGCGCATGTATTCGGTCGTGCCCACGCCGTAGTGCGGGTCGGTGACGAGCTGGGCCTTGCGTGAGCCACCGCTGGCGCGGGCCTGGCGGCGGCGGATGCCTTCGGCATAGGTCGAGAGCCAGCCTTCGACGATGCGGCCCACACCCAGGCGCGCGACCACGGCGGACTCGACGGCCTCGTGCGCAAAGGGCTCCAGCTCGCCGCTGTTGTTGCGCGGCCCGACCATCGCAAAGGCCTGGCCCTGGCTCTGGAAGCTGTGCAGGTCAAGCAGGCCATCATGCGCGGCCAGCAGGGGGCAGAGCTGGCGGGCGATGCGGTCCTCGTAGTCCTGCGGCACGATGGGTGGGCGCAGGTTGCGGTTGAGGTTGCGGTCGCCCTCGCGGCGGTTCAGCGTGTGGGCCAGCGGGTTGACGATGGGCACCAAGGTGAGCACGCCGCGCAGCAGGGTCAGCTCGCCGCCGTCCAGCTGCTTCATGATTTCGGCCATGGCCACGCTGCCGTGGATCTCGTTGCCATGCACGGCGCCGGTCACGATGAGCTTCGGCCCCGGCTGCAGGGCGGCGTACTGGTGGATGCGCAGGTGTTGAGTCGGGATCATGGCGAGGCAAAGAGTCGGGCTGCGGTAAGGGCCGACGCAGCGGGGTGGATGCGGCAGGGCAGGTCGTCTGCGAGCTGGCCGCCTTCGACGCGCACCAAGCGGTAGAGCGTGGCAAAGGCAAAGTCGGGCGGTGCACTGCCCGGGCCGCCCACAAGCTCGCCACCCCGGCGCACGCTGTCGGCCATGAAGGCGGGCAGGCGCAGGTGATAGGGGTTGCGGGCAATCTCGCCCTGGTGGGCCATCAACGCAGCCATCAGGCGGGCGGTGTCGGCACAGCTGGTTTGCACCAGCGCGTTGGGCGCAGCCTGGGTGGACCAGAACTCGGTGCAGGCCAGGAACGTAGAGAGCCCGGCCTCGGCCAAGGCCGCGATGCCAGCGGCATGGACGCGGCGGTGCGTGGGGTTGTCGTCTTGCGCGTGTGGCAGCAGCACCAGGTCGGGCTGCAGGGCGGCCAGCAGCTCGTGCAGGGGCGCGTCGCCGAGCGATCGGGGCTCAAAGCCGAGCTGATCGCAGGCGGCCTGCATCTCGGCCCAGCGCTCGGCCTGGCGGGCCGGAGCGCTGCCCAGGGTCACGGCCAGTGCCGTCACGCGCCAGCCGGCCTCCTGGTGCAGGCGCAGCGGCAGGGCGCCGTTGATGCATTCGTCGTCGGGGTGTGGCGCCAGGATCAGCGCGTGGCGGGGCTCGGCTTCGGGAACGGGCGGAGGGCCATCGGGCGCGGCCTGCAGCAGTGCGGCGTGGGCGGCAACCCGGCGCAGGCACTCGGCCTGGGCAGCCTCAGGCGGCATGGTGAGCATGGACATGGGCGCCAACATGGGCGTGATGGTACGGGGCAGCTCAGAGGCTGCCGTCGAGCCGCAGGGCGATGAAGTGCGTCTGGCGATGGCCCGAGAAGTCGTTGTCGGTCACCAGCAGCAAGGTGCGCTGGCCGTCCAGCTCGGGGCCCCAGCTCAGGCCCTCGACGTTGTCGAGCGCCAGCGGGCTGCCATCGTCGTTGTGAAGCGTGGTGAGGTCGAGCAGCAGACGCTTGGCCACCGGCTGAGCCTCTCTGCCGCGCAGGCTGGGCCAGCCGGCCACATTGGTGGCGCCGGCGGTGTCGATCAGGAAGAGCCGGATCACATTGCCCGTGGGCTTGCCCGTGGTGGCCGAGACACCGGGCGTGATGCCGCCCTGCGAGTAGGAGCGTTCCAGCGCCAGGAAGCGGCCGCCGTCCAGCGCCAGCAGTTCGACGAGGCCGTTCACGGCAAAGGCGGTGGGCGGGTTGGCCGGCACGGGCAGGGGCTCCACCGGGTAGACGACTTCGGCGCCAGGCTGGCCGGTCTCGGCATCGAAGCTGAGCAGGCGGGCGCGGCTGCCGGTGGTCAGCGTGGGGGGCTCGTCGTCTTGCGTCAGCGCCACTTCGGTGGCCACCCAGAGCGTGCGGCCGTCGGGCGTCAGGGTCAGTGACTCAAAGCCCAGGTTGTCACGCACACCCCGGTCGCCGGGCTCGGTGCCGGCCACGCTGCCGGCCGGGATGTAGGCCTCGGGCGGCAGCCACTCCATGCGCTCCAGCCCATCCAAGCCGATGACGCGCACGCTGGGCGCCACGAACTTGACCGTCTTGCGCATGCCTTCGCCCGACCAGTAGGCCCGCTGGCGTGCCACGTCGATGCGCAGGCCCTCGGGGTCCACCAGGTACTGCGCGTAGTGCTCGCCGCCCGGGCCGCGCAGCGGCGTGACGGCCAGGAACTCGACCCCCTCGTGCCCCGGCGTGGGCGAGCGCTTGAACTTGCTCAGGTCCAGGCGCAGCTCGTAAAAGCGCGGCCGGCCCACGCGATGGTCGTCACTGATGCACAAGAAGCGGTCGGTGCCGGGAATGCGGTCGATGCTGGACAGGCCACCGACCTCGGTGCCTTGGTGGCGCTCCGTCGTGGGCACGACCTGCTGGCCCAGATAGCCGAGGGTCTGCGCCGTGGCGCCAAGGCTCAGAAAGAGGAGGGTGCTGAGGAGGGCGTGCTTCATGGGCGGATTTCTCAGGCTGACCGGCAGGATAGCGGGGTGCTGTGACGGTGGCGGTGGCTCTATCAGGCTTCGTCGCTGGCCGCATCGCCTAGGTGAGGCCGAGCGCCTCCACCATGCGCCTCGCGGCGCCGCGATGGGCCGCCGCAAAGCCCAGCGCGCGCGCGCTCATCGACGCGGCCGCGTCGCCATCCACACACAGCGCCACACCGCGTGCCACGGCTTCGCCCAGCGCCGCGCAGCGCTCGGCAGCGCCGGCCGCCAGGGCCAGTTCGGTGGCCTCGGCGAAGTTGAAGGTGTGCGGCCCGGCCAGCACCGGGCAGCCACAGGCGGCAGCTTCGATCAGGTTCTGGCCCCCCAGGGGCTCGAAGCTGCCACCCAGCAGGGCCACGCGCGCAAGGCCGTAATAGAGCGGCATCTCGCGCATCGAGTCGCCCAGCCACACGTCGGCATCAAGGGGCGGGGTGTCGCCCCAGCTGCTGCGGCGTGACAGGCTGAGGCCGGCGGCGGTGACGAGGCCGGCCACTTCGTCAAAGCGCTGCGGGTGGCGAGGCACGATGAGCAACTGCGGGCGCGGGGCGGCCAGGCGAGCCCAGGCGGCCAGCAGCGCGGCTTCTTCGCCCTCGCGGCTCACGGCCAGCATCAGCACCGGGCGGGGCAGGGCAGCGGCCCAGGCCTGGCCACGCGCCAGCTGGGCGCTGTCCACGGCGATGTCGTACTTGAGGTTGCCGGTGACGCACACCTCGGGCACGCCCATGGCCCGCAGCCGCGCGGCGTCGGCCTCGGTCTGGGCCATGGCGAGCTTCAGGCGCTGCGCGGCCGGGCGCAACAGGGCGGCAAAGCGTTGGCCCTGGCGCAGGCTTTTCTCGGACAGGCGGGCGTTGACCAGCAGCATGGGCAGCCCGGCGGCTTCGGCCTCGGCCAGCAGCACGGGCCAGACCTCGGTCTCCATCAGCAGCCCGAGCTTGGGCCGCCAGTGCTTCAGGAAGCGCCGCACGCTGCCCGGCGTGTCATAAGGCAGCCAGGCCTGGGCGTCGCCCTCGCGCAGCAGGGCCGTGCCGGCCTCGCGGCCCGTGGCGGTGGAGTGGGTGATGAGCAGCTTCACGCCCGGGGAGCGCTCGCGCAGCGCGTCGATCAAGGCGCTGGCGGCCCGCGTCTCGCCCAGAGAAACGGCATGGATCCAGACGCGCCCGGCGACCGTGTCCCGGTCGTAAAAGCCCAGGCGTTGGCCGACTGCGAGCCGGTAGAGCGGCTCTTGCCGCCCACGCCACCATAGGCGCAGCAGGTAGGCGGGGGTCAGCAGCCGCAGCAGGGTGCTGTAGGCGCCACGGGCTAGCGTTTCAGAGATCAACGTCGATCCGACTTGCCGTCACTCAACACGTAGCAGAGCGGGCCCAGCAGCGGCACGCTCAAAAAAACGAGCAACCAGACCTTGGTGTGACCATTTCGAACGACACGGCGCGTGCACATGATGGCGGGCAGCAAATACAGCCCCAGAAATATCAGGGGCAAAAGGCCCATCACCGTGTGCACGAGGCCATTCACACTCAGTGCCCGGCCGCAAACGTGGCGTTCGGCTTCACCCGCTTGAGCTGGGCCAGCACGTCGTGCTGGATGCGCTCCAGCGCGGCCTGGGTTTGGCCTTCAAAGCGCAGCACCAGCACGGGCGTGGTGTTGGACGGGCGGATGAGGCCAAAGCCGTCGGCGTACTCGACGCGCAGGCCGTCGATGGTGATCAGCTCTTGGGCGCCGGGGAAGTCGGCCAAGGTGGCCAGGGCCTTGAGCTTGGTGACGACCTCGTGGTGCTCGCCCTCGGCGCAGGGCACGTTCAGTTCGGGGGTGTTGAAGCTGTTGGGCAGGGCCTTGAGCACCTTGTTGCCATCGGCGGCGCGGGACAGGATTTCCAGCACACGGCCGGCGGTGTACATGCCGTCGTCAAAGCCATACCAGCGCTCGCCGAAGAAGATGTGGCCGGAGAGCTCGCCGGCAAACGGCGAGCCGGTTTCCTTGAGCTTGGCCTTGACGAGGGAGTGGCCGGTCATCCACATCAGCGGCTTGCCGCCGTGCTTGCGGATCCAGGGGGCGACCTGCTGGCTGCACTTGACGTCGAAGATGATCTGCGCGCCCTTGTTGCGGCTCAGCACGTCGGCGGCCAGCAGCATCAGCTGGCGGTCGGGCATGATCATTTCGCCGTCGCGGGTGACGATGCCGAGGCGGTCGCCGTCACCGTCAAACGCGAGGCCCAGCTCGGCGCCGGTGGCGTGGACGATCTTCTTCAGGTCTTCGAGGTTCTCGGGGCGGCTGGGGTCCGGGTGGTGGTTGGGGAAGTCGCCGTCCACGGTGGAGTAGATGTCGATGACCTCGCAGCCCAGGGCTTTCAGGATGGCCGGGGCGCTGGCACCGGGGATGCCGTTGCCGCTGTCCACCACGATCTTCATCGGGCGCGAGAGCTTGCAGTCCGAGACGATGCGGTGCGTGTACTCGGCCAGGATGTCCATCTTGCCGACGCGGCCCTTGCCGGTGGCGTAGCTTTCTTCCTCGATGCGGCGGCGCAGCGCCTGGATCTGGTCGCCAAACACGGCGGCGCCCTTGAGCACCATCTTGAAGCCGTTGTAGTCCTTGGGGTTGTGGCTGCCGGTGACCTGGATGCCCGAGTGACAGCCGTGCTTGCCGCGCGTGGCGGCCACGTAATAGAGCATCGGGGTGGTCACGGCGCCGAGGTCCACCACGTCTAGGCCGGTGGAGGCGATGCCGCGGATCAAGGCGGCCACGAGGCCGGGGCCGGAGACGCGCCCATCGCGGCCCACGGCCACGGCCTTTTCGCCCAAGGCCTTGGCCTCGGTGCCGAAGGCGCGCCCCAGGTGCTCGGCGAAGGCTTCGTCCACGGTTTTGCCCACGATGCCGCGGATGTCGTAAGCCTTGAAGATGGACGCGATGACCTGCATGAAGACCTCGAAGGAATGGGGTGGAAATGGAGGAGGGAAGGGGTTCGGGCCATTGTAGGCAGCGCCTGGGAGCCATCGCTGCGGCCTGCCCCCTGGTGATTCGTCGCCTGCGCTGTCGATTCGTCGGGCTTGCCAGGCGGCGGGCTGGGGGCTTCCTACACTGCGCGGCATGTCTCGTTTCGCCGTCTTCCGCCAGGCCTTGCGCAACCAGGGCCGGCTCACCAAGCACCGCACCGACCCGGCCTGGGCGCGGGTGGCCGTCTACCTGCTGTGGCTGACCGGCTTCACCCTGGTGTTCGCGGTGTCGGAAGGCCTCAAGCACAAGCGCCTGGGCCAAGAGCTCTGGTGGACGCTGGACCTGCCCAGCCATCTGGTGCTGGCGGCCTGCATCACCAGCACCTTCTTTGCCGCCTTCCGCAGCTTTGAGCTGGGCGTGCCCGCCCGCTGGATCGACACCATCATGGCCTGGCGCGACTGGCGCACCGGCCTCTTCTTCTCATCGTTCTCGGTTGCCTGCAGTGCCGTGGGCATGCTGATCGGCCTGCGCGCTGTCGACCTGATCTGGAACCAGCAAAACCTGCCCACGGTCACCAGCAATGGCACCTTCTGGGGCAGTTTCCTGGGGGTGGCCATCATCATCACGGCCCTGGCCGGCTTGCTCTACCGTGCCCGCTGGCGCCGCGAGGCCCTGCAGGCGCGGGCCACCGAGGCCCAGCTCAAGCTCTTGCAGGCGCAGATCGAGCCGCACTTCCTCTTCAACACCCTGGCCAATGTGCAAAGCCTGATCGACCACGACCCGGCCACGGCCAAGCTGATGCTGGAGCGCTTCACCGACTACCTGCGCGCCAGCCTCCAGCAGCTCCGGCATGAAGCCTCCACGCTGGCGCAGGAGCTGACCATGGCCGAGGCCTACCTCAGCCTGATGCAGATCCGCATGCAGGACCGCCTGCGTTTTCGCATCGAATGCGAGCCTGACCTGGCCAGCCAGCCGCTGCCGCCGCTCTTGATCCAGCCCCTGATCGAGAACGCCATCCACCACGGCCTGGAGCCGCAGATCAAGGGCGGCGAGCTGGTCGTCAAGGCCTGGCGAGCGGGTGGCGAGCTGGTGATCGACGTGCTCGACGATGGCCGAGGCCTGGACGCCGCCACCCGCAGCCGCCGCCGCGGCAATGGCGTGGCCTTGGCCAACATCCGCGAACGCCTGCAGAACCGCTGGGGCCCCCAGGCCAGCCTGGTCTTGAGCCAACGCTTCCCTGACCACACGCCCGCCGGCACTTGCGCACGGCTGCGCGTGCCGCTCTCACCCATACCCAAGGCCCCGGAGGCTTGTCTGTGACCACCGCACTCATTGCTGACGACGAACCCCATCTGGCCCAGTACCTGCGCAACCAGTTGGCCCAGGTCTGGCCCGAGCTGAAGATCGTGGGCCAGGCGCAGAACGGCGAGGAAGCGGCCAGCTTGATCGCCGAGCTGGAGCCCGACCTGGCCTTTCTCGACATCCAGATGCCCGGCCTCACGGGGCTGGAGGTGGCCCAGGGCATCGAGGGCACGACGCGCGTGGTCTTCGTGACCGCCTATGACGAGTACGCGATCCAGGCCTTCGAGACTGGTGCCGTGGACTACCTGCTCAAGCCCCTCAAGGCCGAACGCCTGGCCCAGACCGTGGCCCGCCTGCGCCAGGCAGCGCCGGCCTCGAACGACGCTGCGCTGGCCGAGACCCTCAAGCGCCTGCTGCCGGGCGGCTCAAGCACTGCGGCGCGGCTGCGCTTCATCCGCGCCGCACACGGCGAGCTGATGCACCAGGTGCCCGTGGACGAGGTGCTGTTCTTCCATGCCGACGACAAATACACCGTGGTCCAGACCGCCAGCCAGGAGCTGCTGATCCGCACCCCGATCACCGAGCTGGCGCAGCAGCTGGACCCCGAACTGTTCTGGCAGATCCACCGTTCCACCATCATCAACCTCGACCACCTGGCCGGCACGCGCCGCGACGAGGCCAGCCGCCTCTTCGTGCGAGTGCGCGGCCATGCGCGCGAGCTGCCCGTGAGCCGGGCCTACGTGCATCTGTTCAAGGCGATGTAGACCATCGGCCGGCCCGTGGCATAAGCCGGGCTTGGATGTCCGAAAACGGCCAGCCCCGGCGGCGGAGCCTGCCTAAGATGGCCGCCATGCCTGCCTTCGCCCCCGATGCCGCCTACGCCGCCGTGCTGGCCCGCGATGCCCGTTTTGACGGGCGTCTCTTCGTGGGTGTGACCTCGACGGGCATCTACTGCCGGCCCATCTGCCGGGTGCGCACGCCGAGGCGCGAGAACTGCCGCTTCTTCGAGAGCGCCGCGCAGGCCGAGGCCGAGGCCTTCAGGCCCTGCATGAAGTGCCGCCCCGAGCTGGCGCCGCCTGACCCCAGCCTGGCCTGGACCACCATGGACGCCTCACGCACCCTGGCCCGCCAGGCCGCCGCCTGGCTGGAGGCCTGTGACGACGCGGAGGCCAGCATCGAGCAACTGGCCGAACACCTCGGCATCACCAGCCGGCACCTGCGCCGCATCTTCCTTGCCGAGCACGGCGTGACGCCGCTGCAATACCTGCAGACGCGGCGCCTGCTACTGGCCAAGGCCCTGCTGACCGACACCGCGCTGCCCGTGCAGGACGTGGCCGCCGCCGCCGGGTTTGCCAGCCTACGGCGCTTCAATGCCGCCTTTGTGCAGCACTACCGCCTGCAACCCAGCCGCCTCAGGGCGCAGCGCGGCGCGCCGGCGCCGGGCTCGGAGCCAACCCTGCGTCTGGCCTACCGGCCGCCGTTGGCGGTGGACGCCTTGCTCAAATTCCTGGCTGCGCGGGCGGTTCCGGAGGTGGAGCAGGTCGATGTGGCGGGGCGGCGCATCGAGCGCAGCCTGGCGCTTGACGTGCAGGGCGTGCGCCATGCCGGCGGCCTTGCCGTGCGCTTTGACGAGGCGGCTGGTGAGGTGCTGCTGAGCTTGGACGCCAGCCTCTGGCCCGCCGTGGGCCGCGTGGTGGCCTTGGTGCGCCGCTGGCTGGACCTGGATGCCGACCCCGGCCCCATCGCTGCGCACCTGCAGCCCTTGCTGCCCAGCAGCCTGCCGGGCCTGCGCCTGCCCGGCTGTCTGGACCGCTTTGAGCTGGCCGTGCGCGCTGTGCTGGGCCAGCAGATCACGGTGGCCGCAGCCCGCACCCTGGCCGGGCGCTTGGTGGGCCGGCTGGGCGAGGCCTTGCCCCATGGGCGGCGGCTCTTCCCGCAGCCCATGGCGGTCGCGGCTGCGACGCGCGACGAGATTGCGGCGCTCGGCATCACCGGCCGCCGCGCCGAGACCCTGCGCGCGCTGGCCGAGTCCTGGCCGCGCCTGCGCTATGCCCAGCAGACGCTGGCCCGCGAAGGCAGCGTGGCCGAGGCCTTGGCCGAGCTGTGCGAACTGCCCGGCATCGGCCCCTGGACGGCGCACTACATACTGATGCGAGGCTGGAGCTGGCCCGATGCCTTCCCGCCCGCCGACGTGGTGCTGCGCAAGCAACTCGCCATCACCGAGCGCGGCGCGGCCGCCACCCGCGCTGAGGCGGCGGCCGCCGCACGCTTCAGCCCTTTTGGCAGCTATGCCGTGCTCGAACTCTGGAGAACCGCCCCATGACCCGACTTACGCATCTGGTGGCCCAACGCCGCACCCGCACGCCGCTTGGCCCTGTGTTGATGGCGCGCAGCAGCCTGGGCCTGGCCGGGCTGTGGTTTGACGGCCAAGCGCATCACCCCGGCGCATTGGCTGTGCCCGAGAGGACCGAAACAGACGCTGTCTTCGATGTGGCCGAGCAGGCCCTGGCGGACTACTTTGCGGGTCGCCATCCGACGCTGCCCCAGTTGGATCCGCAAGGCACCCCTTTCCAGGCCACCGTGTGGGCCGCGCTGCGTGCCATCGCCCCCGGGCAGCTGCGCCGCTATGGCGAGCTGGCCGGCGCCCTTGGCAAGCCCTCGGCGGCGCGGGCCGTGGGTGCAGCGGTGGGGCGCAACCCGATCTCGATCTTCATCCCCTGCCATCGCGTGCTGGGGGCCGATGGCAGCTTGACCGGCTACGCTGGCGGTCTGGATCGCAAACGCGCCTTGCTGGCGCTGGAAGGTATGAACACCGCATGAAGCCGTCGGACTTGCTGGAGTTGGTGCTGCTCGCGGCCATCTGGGGCGCGTCGTTTTTGTTCATGCGCGTGGCGGTACCGGAGTTCGGGCCCTTTGCCCTGGTGGCCATGCGCCTGGGCCTGGCCAGCGTGGGGTTGATGGGGTTGCTGGCCTGGCGGCGGCAGTGGGCGGGGTTGGCCCCGCATTGGCGGGCGCTGGTCTTTGTGGGCGCCGTCAACAGCGCGGTGCCCTTTGTGCTGTTCTCGTTTGCGGCCTTGTCGATCTCGGCGGGCATGTCCAGCCTGCTCAATGCCACGGCCCCGCTCTGGACGGCGGTGGTGGCCTTTGTCTGGCTGCGCCAAGGCTTGAGCGCCTGGCGTGTGCTGGGCCTCGCGCTGGGCTTTGTGGGGGTGGGCTTCCTGGCTTGGGAGCAGGTGAGCTTCAAGCCCGGGGGAGACCACGCCGGCCTCTGGGCCGTGGGCGCCTGCCTGGTGGCTACGCTGTGCTACGGCGTCTCGGCCAATGCCACGCGCCGCTACCTGGCCAACGTGCCGGCGTTGACCGTGACGGCCGGCAGCCAGACCGCTGCGAGCCTGATGCTGCTGCCGCTGGCGGTGTGGCACTGGCCGCAGACCCTGCCTGGGCCGGCGGCCTGGGGCAGTGCGCTGTGCCTGGCCTTGCTGTGCACCGCCATCGCGCTGGTCATGTACTTCAGGCTGCTGCAGCGCGTGGGGCCCACGCAGGCGGTGTCGGTCACCTTCCTGATCCCCGTGTTCGGGATGCTTTGGGGCGGGCTCTTCCTGCACGAGCAGGTCAGCGCCCGGATGCTGGGGGGCGGCGCGGTGGTGATGCTGGGCCTGGCGCTGGCCGTGGGGTTGATTGGCCCGAAGCCACGTTGAAGTCACGCTGAAGCCGGCGCAATTCCCGCCGGTTTCCAAGGGCGCCGTGCGCGTGTTAGCTTTCGGTCTGCGCGGCTTGGTAGCGCTACCTGCAAGCGCTATCAGAATTCTTCCCACGGAGACAGCATGACGGCTTCAGCCCCTGACACCCACCCTTGCGCCCAGGCCCCCAAGGCCGGCGGGCACCGCATTCGAACCTGGCTGCTGGCTATGGCGGCCGGCCTGGCCTTTGGGGCTGGCGCCCAGCCTTCGGGCGGGCCTTATGGCCCGGTCGCTCAGAGCTACGCGCTGCCCAAGGCTGCGCATGTGTTCGTCGTGGCGCCGGATGGCAAGGCCGATGCGGCCGGCACTGTGGCCGAGCCGACCACGCTGGAAGCGGCCGTGACGCGGGTGGTGACGGGCGACGCCATCGTGCTGCGCGGCGGCACCTACCGCACGGGCAGCCTGAAGTTCAACCAAGGCATCACCCTGCAGCCCTATCTGGGCGAGCAGCCGGTGCTCAAGGGCACGCAGCTCGCCACCACCTGGGAGGCGCTGCCGCAGAACGTCTGGCGTACCAAGTGGAGCCAGCTCTTCCCGGCCCAGCCGCTGGGCTGGTGGCAGCGCCGCAGCGAGGGCAAGCTGACGCCGCTGCACCGCTTCAACAACGACATGGTGTTTGTGGACGGCGAGCTGCTCGAGTCCGCCGGCTGGGAGGGCGAACTCGGCCCCAAGACCTATTACATCGACTACGCCAACGGCTATGTCTACCTGGGCTTCGACCCCAAGGGCAAGCAGGTCGAGATCACCGCGCATGACGTGGCCTTGCACCGCACCACGCGCGAGATCCACGGCAAGGCGCCCGACAAGAAGGGCCCGCAGATCCGGGGGCTGAGCTTCACCCAGTACGCCTACCGCGCCATCGACATCGAAGGCCAGCGCCCCGCCGCCGGCCCCAACGAGGAACCCACCGACGACCCCATCGGCATCTCGCCCGAGTCGGCCCATGGCAAGGAGGTGGTGGGCACGCTGCTGGAGAACGTCAGCATCAGCTTCTGCTCGCGCGTGGCGGGCTACTTCCGGGGCGACAAGCTGGTGATCCGCAACTCGCTGATCAGCGACACCGGCACCGAAGGCATCTACGTGATCGGCTCTGCCGACGTGCTGCTGGAGCGCAACCTGATCCGCCGCAACAACATCGAGCGGCTGACGGGCATCTTCCCGTCGGCGGTGAAGATCTTCAACCAGTCCTACCGCGTCACCGTGCGCGACAACCTGATCGTCGAGCAATCGCACTCCAACGCGGTCTGGTACGACGTGGGCAATGTCGAGGGCGTGTTCGTCAACAACTACATCGAGGGCGCCCAGGCCGGCCTGTTCTTCGAGATCTCCAAGGGCGTGGTGGTGGCGGGCAATGTCTTCGTCAACAACGAGGCCGGCATCCGCATCCTCAACAGCAGCGGGGCGCGGGTCTATCACAACACCTTCGTCAACTCACCGGCCCTATTTGCCCGTGACCAGCGCAGCAATGTCGGCGACCACTTTGGCTGGCACCCCACGACCGGCCCTGGCGTGGATGAGCGCGTCGGCCATGTCTTCGAAGGCAACCTCATGGTGGCCAACGATGCGCCAAGCAGCGGGCGCTGGGGCCCCGCCCGCATCGCGCTGCTGCGCTTTGAGCAGCCGCCCATGCTGTGCGGCAAGGTGACGGCGCCGATGTCCAGCAAGGTGGACGGCAATGTCTATGTGCGCATGGGCGCAGCCGAGGCCGCGAACCGGCCACTGGTGTCCTGGGCCACGGTGGCCGATGCCAACTGCATGAGCTTCTTCGACGGCCTGGACGACTTCCGCAAGGCGGTGCCGGGCCTTGAGGCTAAGAGCCGCGCGTTCACCAAGCATGCGGGTGTCGTCTTCCGCAGCCCGGAGATGCGCCGCTTTGAGCTGGTGGGCCTGCCCGCCACCGTGCCCGCGCAGCCTGTGCCTGCCGAGGCCCGCAAGGTGCTGGGCTGGGCGGATGTGCCGCATGTGCCGGGGGCCTTGCCGGCCGCGCGCTAAGCGCTACTTGCTCTCGGGCGCGCCGCTCAGCGTGATGACGCGGCGCTTGCCCTCGCTGTCGGCCAGGGAGTCAGCCACCGCGCGGTTGTGCTGTTCCCAGTCCTCGGCGCTGCGGATGATGCTGGGCTTGATCAGCACCACGATCTCGCGCTTGCGGCCCGAGGTGGCGCGGTTGCCCAGCAGGCTGGACAGCAGCGGGATGCTGCTGGTGCCCGGCACGCCCGAGCCGCGCTGGCTGGACTCGGTCTGCATCAGGCCACCGATGGCGACGATCTGGCCGTCGGGGATGCGCACCACCGTGTCGGTCTCGTTGACGCTGCTGGAGGCCAGCGGCAGCCGGTAGTTGCCGATGGTGCCCAGGTCCACCTGCTTGACCTTCTCGGTCACGCTGGTGACCGAGGGGTGGATGTGCAGGGTGATGGTGTCGGCCGCGTCGATCTGCGGCGTCACGTCCAGCGCAATGCCGCTAAAGAAGGGCGTC
>NZ_JBDPZD010000006.1:0-268772 GCF_039872745.1 Roseateles paludis
CCTTCGGGTTGGGCCTGTAAGGGGGCTGATCCTTCGTTGCAAATGCGCGCTGGGCATTGAGCCCAGCTGTGCTTTGCGCCTCGGCTGAGTCCCCTTGCAGGCCCAACGCGCCCCCGGCCCAAAGCCCGACCGACTCCTAGAATCCCACAATGATTGCCGTCGAACCCACCCTTGCCCGCCTTGCCACCGCGCGTGCCGCGCTGCTGGAGCCTTTCGGCCTGACCGAGTCCGCGCTGGCGCAGGCGCTGCGCCTGATCACCGAGCACCGGGTGGACGACGCCGACCTCTACTTCCAGACCACGCGCTCCGAGGGCTGGAGCCTGGAGGAGGGCATCGTCAAGAGCGGCTCCTTCAGCATCGACCAAGGCGTGGGCGTGCGCGCCGTGGCCGGCGAGAAGACGGCTTTTGCCTACTCGGACGACATCTCGGAGGCTGCGCTGCTGGACGCCGCGCGCACCGTGCGCACCATCGCTGCCGCCGGGCAGAGCCGGCGGGTCAAGGTGCCGGTCGAGCCCCGCGTGGCCGGCAGCCGCGAGCTGTACGGCCTGGCCGACCCCATCCTCAGTCTCGACAGCGTCTCCAAGGTCGCGCTGCTGGAGCGCGTCGAGCGCCTGGCCCGTGCCAAGGACCCGCGCATCGTCCAGGTGATGGCCGGCCTCGCCGCCGAGCACGAGGTGGTGCTCATCGCCCGGGCTGACGGCACGCTGGCGGCCGACGTGCGGCCACTGGTGCGGCTCTCGCTCACCGTCATCGCCGAGAGCAATGGCCGGCGCGAGGTGGGCTCCAGCGGCGGCGGTGGGCGCTTTGGCCTGGCCTACTTCACCGAAGCCATGCTGGCCAGCTATGTGGACGAGGCCGTCAAGGCGGCCCTGACCAATCTGGAGAGCCGCCCGGCCCCAGCCGGCGAGATGGTCGTGGTGCTGGGCCCGGGCTGGCCGGGCGTGCTGCTGCATGAGGCCGTGGGCCATGGTCTGGAGGGCGACTTCAACCGCAAGGGCTCCAGCACCTTCGCCGGCCGTATGGGCCAGCGCGTGGCGGCCAAGGGCGTCACGGTGCTGGACGACGGCACCATCCCCGACCGCCGGGGTTCGCTCAATGTGGACGACGAGGGCGCCGCCAGCCAGCGCAATGTGCTGATCGAGGACGGCATCCTCAAGGGCTATATCCAGGACGCGATGAACGCGCGCCTGATGAAGACCTCGCCCACCGGCAACGGCCGCCGCGAGAGCTATGCCCACATCCCCATGCCGCGCATGACCAATACCTACATGCTGGGCGGCAAGGACGACCCGCAGGAAATCATCGCCTCCATCGACCGCGGCCTCTACGCCACCAACTTCGGCGGCGGCCAGGTGGACATCACCAGCGGCAAGTTCGTGTTCTCGGCCAGCCAGGCCTTCTGGGTCGAAAAGGGCAAGATCCAGTACCCGGTCAAGGGCGCCACCATCATCGGCAACGGCCCCGACGCGCTGACCCGCGTCAGCATGATCGGCAACGACATGGCGCTGGACTCCGGCGTCGGCGTCTGCGGCAAAGAGGGCCAAAGCGTGCCCGTGGGCGTGGGCCAGCCCACGCTGCGCATCGACGGCTTGACGGTGGGCGGCACGGCCTGAGTGCGGTTCGCCTCCCCCTAGGCTGATAAGTCCGGATTCATAGGCCTCTGGCGTTGGTGTGTCAGGCCTGGCGTGCGTCGTTGACGCGCGCAGGCGCTGGCAACCTTCCGGAGGCACCGATGCAATCCCCCCTGAGCATGGCTGTGGCCATGTCTGAAAAGAGCCTGCTTTCAGGCCACAACGCGGACGCTAATGCGCTGGTCCGGCGTGTGGTGGCTGAGATGCGCACCCTCATCGACGCTGCGGCGACGCCCGGCGACACGGCCCCCGCCGAGAGCGACCCGTTCGGCTTGCGCGCCAGCCTCGCTGCCGGCCGCCGCCTGGTCCAGGCGCGCGCGCCGCTGGCGTTGCCGCCCGCCCTGCCGGTGACGCAGCAGCTCTTCAGCCGCCCAGCCGTAGAGGTCGAGCCGCTGCTGGATGCGTCGCTGCAACTCACGCTGACCCACCTGGCCTGCCGGCGCGCCACGGCGGGGGCGGGCGATGACGAAATCCAGCTCTCGGGCGTGCTCGTCGACCCGCTGGGGGTGGTGACCCGCTTGCCGCTGCTGGATCTGGGCGACTTCCATGCGGGCGTGATCAAGAACAACGGCGGCACTGGCTGGGCTCTGGCCAGCAGCGCCAGCAATGCCGCCTGGGGCCTGCCCCAGCGCTGGAGCCTGGTGCTCGTCGTCAACGAGGTGGACAACGGCGGCTTCCCGGAGTTCCTCGCGGATCTGCTGGAGCGGCTCAAGACCGCCATCGTCGATCGGGTGAAAGAGCTCGTGTCGGCCGGTGTGGCCACAACCGTTGGCGGCGCGATCGGGAGCTTGGCGGGCGGCGCCTTTGGTGCGCTGATCGGCTACATCCTTGGCGAGTCCATCGGCCATGTGATCACCCTGCTCAAGGACTGGTGGCAGGACGACCAGCTGCGGCCCTGGTCCATCGCCATCTCGGCCGACAGCCCGTTTGAAGACCGTGTGGGCCTGGAGCCCGTGCAGTTCTCTGGCTTGGGGGGCGGCTACGCCGGGGCGGTGGAGGTCCGGCTGAACTGGCGCGCTGCGCCGGCCGCCATGGCGTTGGCGGGCGCCGGGCTTGCGGTGGGCGATGAGCGGCTTGATGTCTTCACCCGCACGCCCGGCCAGGAGCTGGCGCAACTGCCCATCACCCTGGGCGTGGTGCGCAACTGGCTGCGGCTCGGGCGCTTTGCAGCCTCCTGCCCGGCGGCCCTGGCCACGCCCGACGGCTTTGAGCTGCTGGCGCTGGACCCCAACGGCAGCTTCGAGGGCGTGCAGGCGCAGCAAGGGCGCATGACGGGCTCGCTGTTGGTGGCCCAGGGCGCCAACCAGAGCGCCGCGGCGCCCGCGCTGGTGTCCTGGGGCGGCGCGCGGCGCGATGTGTTTGCGCGCGGCGCTGACCGGCAGCTGTGGCATTGGTGGAGCGACGGGCAGGGCTGGTCCGGGCCGGAGCCGCTGGGCGGTCACCTCGTCTCCGCGCCGGCTGCGGTCTGCTGGGGGCCGGACCGCATCGACGTGTTTGCCGTGGGCTTTGACCTGGCGCTGTGGCACCTGTGGTGGGACGGCAAGGCCTGGTCGGCCTGGGAGTCGCTGGAGGGCGTCTGCACCTCGGCGCCAGCGGCTTGCTCATTCGCTGCCGACGAGCTGGACGTGTTCGTGCGCGGCGGGGACGGCGCGATGTTCCACAAGCGCTGGGACGGGCGCGGCCCGGGGCTGGCCGGCGCGCGCCACCTTAAGCCTGGGGCAGGATGGTCGGACTGGCGGACGCTGGGCGGCGAGTTCTCGGGCGCGCCGGCGGCGGCCGCGCGCAAGGCCGCCGCTTTTGAGATCGAGACGCCCCGCACGCCCGAGCGCTTTGCGCTGCCCTGGCCGAGCCGGCGCATCGACCTGGTGGCCCCGGGGCTTGATGGCGCCTTGTGGCACAACGCCCAGCTCGCGGGCCGGTGGCTGGGGTGGCAGAGCCTGGGGGCGCCCGCCGATTGAGCGGGTTGCTGCGCGCCGGGGCTCGCGCACTGCGAGGCCAGCCATGCGTGGCGGCGAAGGGCATGCCCCGGCACTGCCGTGCTACATTCCAGCCCCATGTCTCGCGCCGTCTATTTTTTTGCGTTCTTTTGGTTCTGCCCCACACCGGCGCAGGAGACTTGAACGCGTAAGCGCAAACCAAACTCCTAGAAACCGCCGGCCTCAAAGCCCGGCGGTTTTTTCTTTTCCAGCCCCACCCTTCACATCCAGGTGCCCCGATGAATGCCAAAGCCGTCTCCAGCCCCGAGTCCCAGCCGCGCTACGCGGTGGAGGACAAGACCAGCAAGACCGATGACGAGCGCATCGCCAGCGTCACGCCGCTTCCGCCGCCGGAGCACCTGATCCGCTTTTTCCCCATCAGCGGCACCAAGACCGAGGCCCTGATCGGCGACACGCGCAAGCGCATCCGCAAGATCCTGCACGGCAAGGACGACCGGCTGCTGGTCATCATCGGCCCCTGCTCCATCCACGACCCGGCCGCTGCGATGGAGTACGCCAAGCGCCTGCTGGTGGAACGCGAGCGCTACGCCGACACGCTGGAGATCGTGATGCGGGTCTACTTCGAGAAGCCCCGCACCACCGTGGGCTGGAAGGGCCTGATCAACGACCCCTACATGGACGAGACCTTCCGCATCGACGAGGGCCTGCGTATCGCGCGCCATTTGCTGCTGGAGATCAACCGCCTCGGCATGCCGGCCGCCAGCGAATTCCTCGACGTGATCTCGCCCCAGTACATCGGCGACCTGATCTCCTGGGGCGCCATCGGCGCGCGCACGACCGAGAGCCAGGTGCACCGCGAGCTGGCGTCGGGCATCTCGGCGCCCATCGGCTTCAAGAACGGCACGGACGGCAACATCAAGATCGCCACCGATGCCATTCAGGCAGCGGCGCGCGGCCACCACTTCCTGTCGGTCCACAAGAACGGCCAGGTCTCGATCATCCAGACCCGCGGCAATGAGGACTGCCACGTCATCCTGCGCGGCGGCAAGGCCCCCAACTACGACGCTGCCAGCGTGGCGGCCGCCTGCGCCGACTTGGAATCCGCCAAGCTGCCCGGCCGCCTGATGGTGGACTGCTCGCACGCCAACAGCAGCAAGCAGCACCTGCGCCAGCTCGAGGTGGCGCGCGACATCGGCGCCCAGCTCAAGGCCGGCAGCGACCGCATCTTCGGCGTCATGGTCGAAAGCCATCTGCACGACGGTGCCCAGAAGTTCACCCCCGGCAAGGACGACCCGACGAAGTTGGCCTACGGCAAGAGCATCACCGACGCCTGCCTGGGCTGGGATGACTCGCTGGCGGCGCTGGAGGTGCTCTCCGAGGCGGTCAAGGCACGGCGCTGACCTGACGCCCCTCGTCTGGTCTCGCCCCGCTGAACGCGGGCGAATCCAGCCGGTCCCCCGTGGGGACGTCGATGATGGCGGCATCGAGCCGCGATCATCGTCAGTGCGGGCCGGCTTGGGGCGGCCCGGCGCTCGGCCCGGGGGCGCCCAAGCCCGGAGATGCCTTTCAGCTCTTGAAATCCCCACCACGCGGCCCCATCTGGGCCGCGTTTCGCTTTCAGACCTTTCTCTGACCCGCCATGACCAAGCACACCCACGCCTTCCAGGCCGAAGTCAAGCAGATCCTGCACCTCGTCACCCACTCGCTCTACTCCAACAAGGAGATCTTCCTGCGCGAGCTGGTGTCCAACGCGTCGGACGCCTGCGACAAGCTGCGCTTCGAGGCGCTCGACAACGCGGCCCTGTACGAGGACGCGCCAAATCTTGAGGTGCGCATCCGCTTCGACGAGGACGCCAAGACCCTGACCATCAGCGACAACGGCATCGGCATGAGCGCCGAGGAAGCGGCGGCGCACCTGGGCACCATCGCCAAGAGCGGCACCCGCGAGTTCATGGCCAAGCTCGAAGGCGACCAGAAGAAGGACGCCCAGCTGATCGGCCAGTTCGGCGTGGGCTTCTACTCGGGCTTCATCGTGGCCGACCGCATCACCGTTGAGACCCGCCGCGCTGGCCTGCCCGCGAGCGAAGGCGTGCGCTGGAGCAGCGAAGGCACCGGCGAGTACGACATCGAGACCATCACCAAGGCCGGTCGTGGCACCGACGTGATCCTGCACCTGCGCGAGGGCGAGGAGGAGTTCCTCAAGACCTGGCGGGTCAAGAGCACGGTCAGCAAGTACTCCGACCACATCTCCCTGCCCATCCTGATGCGCAAGGAGACCTGGGACGCCGACAACGCCAAGCAGGTGGTGACCGACGAGTGGGAGCCCATCAACAAGGCCTCGGCCCTGTGGACGCGCAGCAAGAGCGAGATCACGCCCGAGCAGTACGAGGAGTTCTACAAGCAGATCTCCTACGACACGGAGGCCCCGCTGGCCTACACGCACAACCGCGTGGAGGGCCGCAGTGAGTACACCCAGCTGCTCTACATCCCGAAGAAGGCGCCGTTCGATTTGTGGAACCGCGACAAGCGCGGCGGCGTCAAGCTCTACGTCAAGCGCGTCTTCATCATGGACGACGCCGAGAGCCTGATGCCGGTCTATCTGCGCTTCGTCAAGGGCGTGATCGACTCGGCTGACCTGCCGCTCAATGTCTCGCGCGAACTGCTGCAGGAAAGCCGCGACGTGAAGGCCATCCGCGAGGGCTCGACCAAGCGCGTGCTGGGCATGCTGGAGAGCCTGGCCAACAGCGAGGACGCCGCCGAAAAGCAAACCTACGCCGACTTCTGGAAGGACTTCGGCCAGGTGCTCAAGGAAGGCATCGGCGAGGACCACCAGAACCAGGAGCGCCTGGCCAAGCTGTTCCGCTTTGCGTCGACGCAGGCCGACGAGGGCGTGTCCCTGGCCGACTACCTGGGCCGCATGAAGGAAGGTCAGGAGGCCATCTACTACATCACCGCCGACTCACTGAGTGCCGCCAAGCACAGCCCGCAGCTCGAGATCTTCCGCAAGAAGGGCATCGAGGTGCTGCTGCTGGTGGACCGGGTCGACGAGTGGATGCTCAGCCACCTCTACGAGTTCGAAGGCAAGCCGCTGCAATCGGTCGCCAAGGGCTCGGTGGACCTCGGCAAGCTGCAGGACGAGGAAGAGAAGAAGAAGGTCAAGGAAGCTGCCGAGCAGTTCAAGCCCCTGCTGGAGCGCCTCAAGACCACTCTGGCCGAGCGTGCCAAGGACGTGCGCGTCACCACGCGCCTGGTCGATTCACCCGCCTGCATCGTGGTGGAAGAGGGCGACGTCAGCGGCCATCTGGCCCGGTTGCTCAAGCAGGCCGGCCAGTCAGCGCCGGTCTCCAAGCCCACGCTCGAAATCAACCCCGAGCACGCCCTCGTCAAGCGCCTGGACGGCAGCGACCACTTTGACGACCTGGCCCAGGTGCTGTTCGATCAGGCGGTGCTGGCCGAAGGCGGCCACCTGGAGGACCCGGCTGCCTATGTGCGCCGTGTCAATGCGCTGCTGACGGCCTGAGCAGCCGCATCAATGCAAAGGGCCGGCATTGCCGGCCCTTTTTGCTTGGGGTGTTTGAGCCCCGAGGCGGCGCGTCAGGCGGACCGCTGACGAGCGCGGCGCACGGCGATGCCGACCAGGCCCAGGGCCATCAGTGCATAGGTCGAGGGCTCAGGCACGGCGGCAGCGAGTTGCAAGCCCAGCGATTGGTGCACGAGTGCTGAGGGGTGGATGTCGTCCCAGTAGAAATGCTGGTTCGGATTGGCGCACAGCGTTCCCGGCGTGGCGGGGCCACCGGTGTAACAGGGCGTCGTGATGTCCATGCCGAGGCCTGACGCTGCAGCCAGCAGCACATGCTGACGGGTGAAGGTGTCGAACAGCGTGAGATGGGCGTCGGGGTGCTGCGCTCCCCAGGCTGTGTAGACCGAGGAGAGTGCGCTGTTGAACACGAGGCTCAGGAAGCTCAGCCCGGTCGAAGCGCCGGGTAGCGAGGCGTCCAGGGCAAGTGCACGAGGGGTCGCCCCCAGGTCAGGCATGAGTGGCAACAGGAAGCTGCGTGCGCCAGCGTTGTAGAGCTGATCCACCGAGCTCACCAAGTTGAGTGCGCCACCGAGGATGATGCTGCCGAAGTTGGGCGACGGCGTGTCGAGCGCGACCAGGAAGTCGTTGGGCCCGCCCCAAACGAAGTACAGGCTGTTGGCGTCAGCGTGGCCCCCGGTTGCGGACAGATAGCCAGCCACCTGTGAGCGAATGCCCGTGGGCTCTAGCGCCGTGCCGGGGAATTGCGGGTTGCTGAACCCGGTGCCAGCACCGCCAAAAGCGACGTCAATCAGCGGGGCCCCGAGTTGCTGTGCGAGCACCTCGACGGCAACTTTGCCATTGCTGAAGCGCCCATTCCAGTAGGCACCGGTGAGGGGGATGAGGCCGCCGGTGGCGGACAACAGATTGCCGTTGTCGGACAGCGAGTCACCAAAGGCGACCACGGAGTTGTAGGCCGAGGCCGTCAGGCTGGCAGTGGCCAGGGCGGCCGCAGCCAGTACGGAACGCAAGGTGCTCATTGCAACGCTCCCAAACAATCGTTACCAAAGGACTTGAAGTGTCCGTGTGCACCCAAGTTCGGCTGAGGGGGGTACCGACCAAGAACTAGGGGGGTGAGGCGCTTTGCCCTTTGAATGGGGGGTGGGTTCAGGCGAAGCCGTCGCCGTCGAAGTCCACTTCGTCGTCCAGTCGGGGGGCTTGCGGCTGAGCGTCCTTGGGCTGCATCGCGGTGAGCTGTTCACGCAGCAGGCTGACCTGGTCCATCCAGTAGTTGGCCGTGCCGAACCAGGGGAAGGCCAGCGGGAACGCCGGGTCGCCCCAGCGGCGGGCCAGCCAGGCGCTGTAGTGGATCATCCGCAGGGTGCGCAGCGGCTCGATCAGACGCAGTTCGCGGTCGTCGAAGTCGGCGATCTGTTCGTACCCTTCAAGCAGGGCGCGCAGTTGGTGGTTGGCCTGGTCGGCGTCGCCGGACAGCAGCATCCACAGGTCCTGCACGACGGGGCCGTTCACCGCGTCGTCGAGGTCCACGAAGTGCGGGCCTGCGTCGGGCGTCCAGAGGATGTTGCCGGGGTGGCAGTCGCCATGCAGGCGGCACAGCTGCAGGTCGGGCAGCGACGCAAAGGCCGCTTCGATCATGGCGATGCACTGGGCCGTGACGTCGGCCCAGGCCGGCGCGATCTCGGGCGGTAGCGCATCGTTCGCCAACAGCCAGTCGCGTGCGGCACAGGCCGGGCCGGCACTGTGCCAATCGACGCGGTGGCGGAAGGCTTGGCGGCGCCCGACTTCATGCAGGCGCGCCAGCAGTCGGCCAATCCAGCGCAGGACCTCTGGGTCCTCCAGCTCGGGCCCTCGGCCCCCTTGGCGCGGCGCCACGGCCAGGCGCTGGCCGGCCACGTGCACCAGCGTCGCCGCCTGCCCCGACTCGTCGCGCAGCGACCAGGGAGCGACGACCGGGACCTCGGCCGCCGCCAGTTCGGCTGCAAAGGCATGCTCTTCCAGGATCTGGGCGTCTGTCCAGCGGCCGGGCCGATAAAACTTGGCGACCACTGCCTGGCCATCTTCCAGGTGAACCTGGAGCACGCGGTTCTCGAAGGAGTTGAGCTGCAGCATGCGGCCGTCCGGGCGCAAGCCGGCCGCTTCAAGCGCATCGAGCATGAACTCGGGGGTCAGCTCTCCGAAGCTGAGGTCGGGCGTGGCCCGCATCAACGGCGCCAGCGCGAGCTTGCCTGGTGGGCCGGGCGTGATTCGGGCTCGTCAACCACGATGCCCGCGATGTCTTCCGACAGTTCCTCGTCCGCCGGCACCTGGGTGCCAAAACGTGGGCGCATGGCCGGTCGGCGCGGCGACGTGCGGGGGTGGCTGCCTGGGCGTGGGAGCTCGGCCGGCCAGGGTGAGCGCAGCGTGGGCACGTCGTCCCACGAGCGCCCTGGCGCGGGTTCGTCCTGGCGTGAGCGCGGGCTGCGGCGTTCAGGCCCGACATAGGGGAAGGGGCTGCCGTAGGGCGTGCTCACGGCCGGCATCGGGGACATGACGGGCGCCGGGGCTACATCCGGCATCTCCACCGCTGGCGGCGGCATGGCCACGGCGGGCGCAGACACCATCGTCGGGGCAGCCATCGGCGCCGCACCACCGGCGCCGTGCGGCACCAGCGCTTGCAGCTCGCTCACCGAGGGCAGTTGGTCTGCTGCCAGCCGCAGGTAGCGGACGCGACATGCATCCAGCGCGGCGTGCTTGAGCTGCTGTCGCTGCAGCGAGGGGCCGCGATCGGTGTCGAGATCGATGGCCACCAGCACGCGGCCATTGGCGCTGCAGATTGCGAAACTGACGAACAGGCCTTCGACGACATCTGCCCAGACCGGGGCCTGCTTGGTCTCGCTGGGTTGGCAAAAGCGCTCCAGCGGCAGACGCGAGAGCAGCACATGGTGGGGCAGGGCCTCCCGCAGCAGTCGCAGCAGCCGGCGCTCCTCGCTGCTGAACACCGGGCGCGTGACGAGCGTCAGCTCCTCGGGCAGGGCTGCCGACATGCGACGCCCACGCCAGAGCGACCAGCCCAGTGCGATTGATAGCGCAATCACTGCAAGGCTGAGAACGACGATCCAGCTGAACGCGTACTCGGGCATGTGTGTCATCGTGTAACGGATATCACTTTAGCCGAGTGGGCGAACTTTGCCCTCTGGAGGTTCACCTGATCCGGGGTCTAGGAGGACCTCCAGGCAGGGGGCAGGGTTGCTACTGGCCCAGGCGCCAGGTATCTGCCCACGCTTCCAGCAGCCGTGCCTGCTGCTTCATCTGCAAATCCCATTCGGCCAGGTTTTGCTCGACGAGCTGGGCAATATGGCTGGAGACGTTGTCGGCTGGCAGCCGGACGCGAGCCTCGGCATCGGCGCCGAAGTATTCGATCTCGGCCCCGGCGGCGCGTGCAATTCGCAGCATCGGCTGGTTGATGGCCAGCGCCTGGATGATCAGGGTGTCGATGCCGCGATTGCGTGCGTGCAGGCTGGCCGCATCGAACAACCGGCGGCCCAGGCGGTGGCCTCTGGCGTGAGCAAGCACTGACACGCCGAAGTCTGCAACCGTCGGGCCGCAGGGTGCCAAGTGGGCCAGGCCGGTCAGTTCCAGTCGGTGGTTGAAGATGCCCAGCACCTCGTCCGCCTCGAAGTCGATGCGGCGCACATAGTCGGCAATCTCGCTGTCTGAAGCCTCGAATCCAAAGCGCAGGTAGCGGTCGCGGCTGTCCAGCGCCAGCAAATGGCGGCTGACCCTGGCCTTGTGGCGCCGGCTCAGTGCCCGGATGGGCACCCAGGTGGACAGGCGCGCCATGGACGCCCGGGCATCGGCCAGGCTGCCGTCCGGGTCGAAAGCCGGGTCGAAGGGCGTGGGCTGGCCGGGGTCAGGCTTGGGCATGGGCTGGATCGTCTCGCATTTGTTCGACCGAGAGACCGAATGGGGCGGGCCCAGAGCGGCAAATCCCCCCACGACTCGCAATATTGCGCGGCACCAGCATGCGTGCGCCGGCGCCGAACGGCCTGGCTTGGCGCTTGGGGGCGGTTCCGCTACACTAGTGGGCTTTTCCCGTCTTTGGCTGCGGGAAGGAACGATCGTGAGAGGCGGCGCCACTAAGCCTGCACCGAACGACGGATTCAACCAGCCAGTTTTAAGAGATCAACTCATGAAGACCTTCAGCGCCAAGCCGGCCGAGGTGACGCACGAGTGGTTTGTGATTGACGCCACCGACAAGGTGCTCGGACGTGTTGCCAGCGAAGTGGCACTCCGTTTGCGCGGCAAGCACAAGGCCATCTACACGCCTCACGTCGATACCGGTGACTTCATCGTCGTCGTCAATGCCGACAAGCTCCGTGTGACCGGCAACAAGGCCACCGACAAGGTGTACTACCGTCACAGCGGCTTCCCCGGCGGCATCTACGCCACGAAGTTCAAGGACATGCAAGCCAAGCATCCGGGCCGCGCCCTGGAGAAGGCCGTCAAGGGCATGCTGCCCAAGGGCCCGCTCGGCTACGCAATGGTCAAGAAGCTGAAGGTCTATGCAGGTCCCTCGCACCCGCACACCGCTCAGCAGCCCAAGGCTCTCGAGATCTAAGGAACGGCCATGATCGGAAATTGGAACTACGGCACTGGCCGCCGCAAGTCGTCGGTCGCTCGCGTCTTCATCAAGAAGGGCACGGGTCAGATCACCATCAACGGCCGCACGATCGAGCAGTACTTCGGTCGTCAAACGTCCATCATGGTGGCGCGTCAGCCCTTGCTGCTGACCAACAACGGCGAAGCCTTTGACATCAAGGTGAACGTGCACGGTGGCGGCGAGTCCGGCCAAGCCGGCGCCGTGCGCCTGGGTATCACCCGCGCGCTGATCGACTACGACGCAGCCCTCAAGCCCGAACTGAGCCGCGCCGGCTTCGTCACGCGTGATGCGCGTGAAGTCGAGCGTAAGAAGGTCGGCTTGCACGGCGCCCGTCGTCGGAAGCAGTTCAGCAAGCGCTGATCGGCGCTTTGCCCTGCTGGAAAGGCCGCTCATCGAGCGGCCTTTTTCATGGCCCTGTTCGCGGCGTGGAATCCTTTAAAGGGACAATCGCGTCCAGTCATTCACTACGAGATCGCCATGAGTGCCGTTCTGGACACCCCCAACACCGACATCCCTGCGCCCCTGGTCTTCACCGACAGCGCCGCCGACAAGGTGCGCGATCTGGTCGCTGAGGAAGGCAACCCGGACCTGAAGCTGCGCGTCTTCGTGCAGGGCGGCGGGTGCTCGGGCTTCCAGTACGGCTTCACCTTTGACGAGGCCGTCAACGACGACGACACGCAGATGATGAAGAACGGCGTGACGCTGCTGATCGACGCGATGAGCCTGCAGTACCTGGTCGGCGCCGAGATCGACTACAAGGAAGACCTGCAGGGCGCGCAGTTCGTGATCAAGAACCCGAACGCCAGCACCACCTGCGGCTGCGGCTCGTCGTTCTCCGTCTGAATTCGTTTCAGGCCGGGTAGAGCGCGCCGAGCAGGCGCAGCCCAGCCGCCCCGGTGACCTCGGGCAGATTGCCCGGTTGCCGGGTGACAAAGCGATGGCCGAGCCAGGCAAAAGCGGCGGCTTCCACCTGGTCAATCGGCAGCCCGAGGGCGCTGCTAGGTTGCACCTGGACGCCGGGCAGCAGCGCCGTGAATCGGGCCATCAGCGCTGCATTGCGCGCGCCACCGCCGGAGACAACCAGCCGGCTCAGTGCGGGCTGATGCTGCTGCAGCGCATCGGTCACACAGCGCGCCGCCAGTTCGCACAGCGTTGCCTGCACGTCTTGCGGGTCGAGGCCGGGTGACAGGTGGGCGTCGAGCCAGTCCAGATGGAACACGTCGCGGCCGGTGCTGCGGGGCGGCGGCAGCCGGAAGAAGCGGTCGGCCAGAAGCCGGTCCAGCAGCTCCGGCAGGACCTGGCCTTGTGCACCCCAGGCACCGTCACGGTCAAAGCGCTCGCCTCGGTGCCGCAGGATCCAGCCGTCCAGCAGGCAATTGCCCGGCCCCGTGTCGAAACCCAGGGTGCGCCCGTCGGCATGCAACAGGCTCAGGTTGCTGATGCCGCCAAGGTTGAGCACGGCAACGTCTTCACCATGTCGGCCAAACACCGCGCGGTGGAAGGCCGGCACCAAGGGCGCACCTTGCCCGCCAGCCGCGACATCGCGGCTGCGCAGGTCGCAGACCACGTCGAGCCCGCATAGCTCGGCCAGCAGCGCGCCATTGAGCAATTGCAGCGTGTAGCCCATGACCGGGCGGTGCCGCACCGTCTGGCCGTGTGCGCAAACGAGGGCAACGTCGGGGTGGGCCATGCGCAGTTGCCGGACGACATCCGCATAGCTGCGTGAGATCTCGCTCGCGGCCAGCGCGGCGCGGTGCAACTCGTTGGGGCCCGGCGTGTTGAGGGTCAGCAGGTCGTCACGCAGCTCGGGCAGGAAGGGCGCGTAGGCATGGGCCAGCACGGCCAAGCGCTCGGCGTCGAAGACGACACCATCCACGCCGTCGAGCGAGGTGCCGGACATCAGTCCGATGTAAAGCCTGGGTGTTGGCGCGCTGGCGCTCACTCGGCGGAGCTGACGCCGTCCATGGACTCAGCCACGGACAGCTGCGTCTTGACGCTGGCCACCGTGGAGAGGAAGGTGCCCTTGGCGTGCGCCGGCAGCACCACGGCTTCGGACGCCTTGGCGATGGCGCGCGGGTCCATGTGCCGGCCATTGACGCGGAACTCGAAGTGCAGGTGCGGGCCGGTGGCCCAGCCGGTCATGCCGACCTTGCCGATCAACTGGCCTTGCTCGACGCGCTGACCCTTCTTGACGTCGATCTTGGAGAGGTGGGCGTAGACCGTGCTGCGGCCTCCGGCGTGGCGGATCTGGACGACGTTGCCGAAGCCGGCGTTCCAGCCCGCCTGCTCGACCACGCCGTCGCCCACCGTGCGCACGGCGGTGCCGGAGGGGGCGCCGTAGTCCACGCCGTTGTGCTGGCGCCAGCTGTTCAGGATCGGGTGCATGCGCATCGCAAAGCCGGAGGTGATGCGCGAGAACTCCATCGGGCTGGCCAGGAAGGCGCGGCGCTTGCTGGTGCCGTCAAGGCTGTAGAAGCTGCCCTTGCCGGTGACCGCGTCGCGGAACCAGACGGCCGAGTAGGTGCGGCCGTTGTTGACGAATTCACCGGCAATCAGGCGGCCGGCGCCGCTGCTGCTGGGGCCGCCGTCCGTCGTGTTCCAGGTGATGGGCTCGCCGTCGGCGGTCATGGACTCGAAGACGACCGAGAAGCGGTCGCCCTTGCGCAGCTCGCGGTGGAAGTCGATGTCGCCGGAGAACATGTCGGCCATCTGGGAGGCGATGGCGTCGGGAATGTTGGCGTCGTCGGTCGCGGCGAACAGCGAGGTGCGGATGCTGCCGCTGCCAAAGCGCACCTGGGCCTGGAGCGGTGCGGTGGTCAGCGATGAGCGGAAGCTGTTGCCCACGCGCTCCACCGTCAGGCGCGTGAAGTGCGTGCCCAGTTGCTCACTGCGCTCGGCCGGGAAGCGGGCCACCAGGCGATCGACGCGGCCGGAGGCGTCGGCCGTCAGGTGGACCATCTTGCCGGCGCGGCCTTGCAGGATGCGGCGGGCCAGCGGGTCCTTGCGCAGGAAGGCGGCGGCATCGGGATCGAACGCGCCCGCGCGGCGCAGCAGGCTGTCCGGCGTGTCACTGCTGCGGGTCGCTTCAGCGCGGGTCAGCGCGAGGTCGTGGGCAGCCAGTTCGTTCAGTTGGTCTTCGACGTCCAGGCTGGGCAGCTGTTCGACGATCTGCTGCTTGGGCAGGCTGCTGGCGTCCGGCGCCAGCGGCGCAATGCCAAAGGCCGTGACCGCAAAGCCCGACAACGCCGTGACGACAGCGCCCGTCAGCGCGCGCGGGTAACGCGCCGCGAAGGCTTCGGCTTGGCTCAGCGCCGTTTGCAGTCGTTGCAGTACAGGGCTCAAGAGACGGGTCGGGTCAAAGGCAAGGAATCGGGACTGCAGGGTGGCCCGGAAGGCCAGCGGCGCCGGAGCGCGCTCCTCTAGAATCGCGGCCCGCGGGTGTAGCGAAATTGCTACAGCGCTGGCCCAGAGGGAAAGGGAATTCTACCGGGCGACCGGTCGCTGACATGGCTGGAAACCCGAGCCCTTTTCGACTTTGGCCGCCGCCTGCCCCCGAGAAATCCCTTCACCGCCGCCCGCCCGCCGCCCGCCTGCCGGCCCGGCGCACTGCTTGAACACCATGAGCCAAGACGCCGCCCGCCCGCAATACCCCGTCACCGATGCCGTCCTGGAGGCTCTGGCCGTCACGCGCCGGGGCGTGGAAGAACTGCTGCCCGAGGCCGAGTGGACCAAGAAGCTGGCGCGTTCCGCCGCCACCGGTGTGCCTCTGCGCATCAAGCTGGGCCTGGACCCGACGGCGCCCGACATCCACCTGGGCCACACCGTGGTGCTCAACAAGATGCGCCAGTTGCAGGACCTGGGGCACCAGGTGATCTTCCTGATCGGCGACTTCACCAGCCTGATTGGCGACCCCTCGGGCCGCAACTCCACCCGCCCGCCGCTGACCAAGGAACAGATCAAAGCCAACGCCGAGACCTACTACGCCCAGGCCAAGCTGGTGCTCGACCCCGCGCGCACCGAGATTCGCTACAACTCCGAGTGGTGCGAGCCCCTGGGCTCGGCCGGCATGATCCAACTGGCCGCCAAGTACACCGTGGCCCGCATGCTGGAGCGCGACGACTTCACCAAGCGCTTCCAAAGCCAGACGCCGATCTCCGTCCACGAGTTCCTCTACCCGCTGATGCAGGGCTATGACTCGGTCGCTCTCAAGAGCGACCTGGAGCTGGGCGGCACCGACCAGAAGTTCAACCTGCTGATGGGGCGCCACCTGCAGCAGGAGTACGGCCAGGAGCCCCAGTGCATCCTGACCATGCCGCTGCTGGAGGGTCTGGACGGCGTCGAGAAGATGTCCAAGTCCAAGAACAACTACGTGGGCATCACGGAAGCACCCAACAGCATGTTCGCCAAGATCCTCTCGATCAGCGACGTGCAGATGTGGAAGTGGTACGACCTGCTGTCCTTCAAGTCCATCGCCGAGATCGCGGCGCTCAAGGCCGAGGTGGCTGGGGGCCGCAACCCCAAGGACACCAAGGTCATGCTGGCCAAGGAGATCACCGCGCGCTTCCACAGCGCAGCGGCCGCCGAGGCTGCCGAGGCCGACTTCAACAACCGCGCCCGCGGCGGCATCCCCGACGAGATCCCCGAGGTCTCGCTCAGCGGCGCCCCCATGGGCGTGGCCCAGGTGCTCAAGGCCGCAGGCCTCGTTGCTTCGACGAGCGAAGGCCTGCGCATGATCGAGCAGGGCGGCGTGCGCATCGGGGGTGAGGTCGTGTCCGACAAGGCCTTGAAGCTCGACGCCGGCCAGCACGTGCTCCAAGTTGGCAAGCGCAAGTTCGCCCGCGTGACCCTGGCATGAAGACCCGCATCGAGCTCCTGGCCCCGGCCCGCGATGCCGACATCGGCATCGAAGCCGTCAACCACGGGGCCGATGCGGTCTACATCGGCGCCGACCGTTTTGGCGCCCGCGACAAGGCCGGCAATTCGGTGGCCGACATCGCCCGCCTCGCCGCGCATGCGCACCGCTACGGCAGCCGCATCTTTGTCACGCTCAACACCATCCTGCGCGACGACGAGCTGGAGGGCGCCCGTGCCCTGACGTGGGAGCTGTACGAGGCCGGCGCCGATGCGCTCATCGTGCAGGACATGGGCCTGCTGGAGCTGGACCTGCCGCCCATCCAGCTGCACGCCAGCACGCAGACCGACATCCGCACCCCCGAGAAAGCGCGCTTCCTGCAGGACGTCGGCTTCAGTCAGATGGTGCTGGCCCGCGAGCTGGACCTGAAGCAGATCCGCGCCATCAAGGCCGTGGTGCCCGATGCGCACCTGGAGTTCTTCGTCCACGGCGCGCTGTGCGTGGCCTACAGCGGCCAGTGCTTCATCAGCCACGCGATGACGGGCCGCAGCGCCAACCGGGGCTCTTGCAGCCAGGAGTGCCGCCAGCCCTTCACGGTGCTCGACGCTGCCGGTCGCATCGTGGCGCACGACAAGCACGTGCTCTCGCTCAAGGACAACGACCAGAGCGCCAACCTCGAAGCTCTGATCGATGCCGGCATCCGCAGCCTCAAGATCGAAGGCCGCTACAAGGACATGGCGACGGTCAAGAACGTCACCGCCCATTACCGCAGCCTGCTCGACGCCCTGTTCGAGCGTCGCCCCGAGCTGGCCGCCAGCAGCGACGGTCACTGCCGTTTCACGTTCACGCCCGAGCCCGAGCAAGGCTTCAACCGCGGCGGCACCGACTACTTTGTGAACGGCCGCAAAGAGGACATTGGCGCCTTCGATTCGCCCAAGCATGCGGGCATGGCGCTCGGCACCGTCTGCCGCATCGGCCCCGAGGACTTCGACCTCGACACCGGTGACGCCACCCGTGTGGTCAACAACGGCGACGCGCTCACCTGGTGGGACCGTCAGGGCGAGTTGCAGGGCGTGCCGGTCAATGTGGCTACCCCCCTTGGCGGCACACGGTGGCACATCGAGCCCAACCTGTCCAAGGGCCAGTCCTTCAGCGCCCTCAAGGACCTCTTCCCCGGCACCGCCATCAACCGCAACCGCGACATGGCCTGGGAGCGCCTGCTGGCCAAGCCGTCGAGCGAGCGCCGCATCCTCGTGGACCTCACCCTGGCCCAGACCCGCGAGGGCTTTGAACTCACGCTCAAGGACGAAACCGGCGTCAGCGCCCGCGTGCCCCTGCCGCTCGCCCACGAGCCGGCGCGCGATGCCAAGCAGGCGGACGCCCAGGTCAAGGACGCGCTGGCCAAGCTCGGCGACACGATTTTTGAAGCCCGCCGCGTGCGCACGGCCTGGCGCGAGCCCTTCTTCATCCCCGCCAGCAAGCTCAACGCGCTGCGCCGCGAGGGCATTGCGGCGCTCGAAGCCGCGCGCGCCTCAGCGCTACAGCGCCTGCCCCGCGCCACGCCGGTCAAGCCGCCCGTGCCCTACCCCGAAGACACGCTCAGCTACCTGGCCAATATCTACAACGCCAAGGCGGCCGCCTTCTATGCGCGCCACGGCGTCAAGGTCATTGGCGCCGCCTACGAGAGCCACGAGGAACTCGGCGACGTGCCGCTGATGATCACCAAGCACTGCGTGCGCTTCAGTTTGAGCCTCTGCCCCAAGCAGGCCAAGGGCGTCACAGGCGTGCAAGGCACCGTGCGCGCCGAGCCCATGACCCTGCAGCACGGCGAAGACCGCTTCGAGCTGCGCTTCGACTGCAAGCCCTGCGAGATGCACGTCGTCGGCCGCATGCAAAAGCATGTGCTGAAGGCGCTCAAGGCAGAGCCGATCACGTTCTACCGCGCGCGCTCGTAGCCGTCACACGCAGCGTCCAGAATCTGCCCATGGACGCCTGGCACGACACCACCCACGATCTGTGCAGCCCTGACGCGCTGCGCGCCCTCTACCCCGCGCCTCAGCGCCCGGCCGCAGCGGCCACGCTGGACAAGGAGTGCGACCACATCCACCCGGTCTACCGGCCCTTCATCGAGGCCTCGCCCTGGTGTGTGCTGGCCACGCGCAACAGCGAGACCGGCGCCTTGGACCTCTCGCCGCGCGGCGGCGCGGGCGCGGCCAAGCTCATCGAGGTGGTGGACGACGGCCGCACCCTGCTGCTGCCTGACCGGCGCGGCAACAACCGCATCGACACCCTGCGCAACCTCGCGGCCGACCCTGAGCTGGGGCTGCTCTTCCTGATCCCCGGCGTGGGCGAGGCCATCCGCGTGCAGGGCCGTGCGCGCATCAGCGCCCACCCCGCCTTGTGCGCCCGCTTCGCCATGGATGGCGACCGCCTGCCGCGCAGCGTGTTGGTGATCCAGGTCAGCAAGTGCTTCTTCCAGTGCGCGCGTGCATCCAAACGTAGCGGGCTCTGGCGTGCTGATGCACAAGTGGCGCGCGCCAGCCTGCCGTCTACCGGCAGCGTGCTCCAGGCATTGAGTGCAGGGTTTGATGGCGCTGGCTATGACGAAAGGTTGGAGGTGCGCCAACAGCAGACGCTTTACTAGCGGCTGGTCAGGTGTCAGACGGGAGCTGTCGTGGATTCAAAGAGCATTTTTCGAAATGGTGTGCTGGGTCTCGAAATCACGGTCTTTGTGTTGACTGCTTTCGTGAGTTCAGCTGGTGCTGAGCAGGTCCTCGAAAGGAGGCCAGCTGATGTTGAGTCGATCACCAAAGATTCTGTGGGTGTTGCTTGGGACTTCGTCGATATGCCACTTGGCAAAGTGTTGCTCGTCCGCGCTGGCACGCAGCGTTGCGCAGTTCGATTCCTTTCCTCGGGCGTCGTGAAGCCAGCTGACTCGGCGCTGGCCTTCTACCGTGGCCGCGAAAAGGTCGAAGCCACGATGGAGGTGTTCGATGCGAAGGAAGGGCGTGTCCGTCAACAGCGCCTGGACAAATGGACCGATTTCCAGTGGGGCAAGGTCGTTCCCTACGGACCTTCTCACGACTCGCTGAGGTGCGGTCGGTTGAAGCTCTTTTGGTTTCTTCCCACTGCGCTGAGTTTTGGCGACCAGAAGGGGGTCGAGTTCGCTCCAACCAACGTCGATAGCGTCGCTGCAATCAATTTCGACGATCCGCGTTGGCGCTGGTTTGGCATTGACATGCAGCGTGGGTACTTGGTACTTCCGGTTGACTCACTGGAGTTGGACAAGTCAAGTCAGGGCCACTGATTGATGGCCCTCCCGCAGGCTGGGTTACATCTCGAATGAGTATTGACCCAATGCAATGTCATCGGCGGCGGTTTGCACAGACACTGCACGCCCATGGCATCGCCGCCCTTGCTCCAGACCCACGCCCTCTGCGGATCACGCGGCGGGCGGGCCTTGTGGCAGGGCTTGAGCCTGCAAGTGCAGCCCCAGGACTGCCGCTGGCTGCGCGGCGCCAATGGCAGTGGCAAGACGACCTTGCTGCGCACCCTGGCCGGCTTGCGCTCGCCAGAGAGCGGGCGTGTCGAGCGTGGCGCCTTGCGTTACCTCGGGCATGCGCCCGGTGTGCCGGATGCGCTGACGCCGGCCGAACATTTGGCATTTGCCGCGCAGTGGCAGGGCAGCTCGGCGTCGTCGGATGCTCAGAAGCAAGCGCTGCAGCGCTGGTGCGGCAAAGCTTGGGCGCGCCGCCCGGCGCGCAGCCTCAGCCAGGGGCAGCGGCGGCGTGCGGCCTTGGCGGTGCTGGCCTTGCCGCAGCCGGTGGGCACGGTGTGGCTGCTGGACGAACCCTTTGATGCGCTCGACGACGAGGGCGTGAGCCTGCTCTGTGCGCAGATGCAGGCGCATGCAGATGCGGGCGGCGCGGTGCTCTTCACCTGCCACAGCCAAGCGCTGGCCGAGCGGGTGCGGCGGGGTGAGGACCTGGTGCTCGGATGAGTTGGATCCTGCTGCGCCGCGAGCTGCTGCTGGCCCTGCGCCGGCCCATGGACGCCTTGCTGCCGCTGGGCTTTTTCGTGGTGGCGGCCAGCCTTTTTCCGCTGGGTGTGGGCCCGGAGCCCGAGCGGCTGCGCGAGATGGCGCCGGGTGTGATCTGGGTCTGCGCGCTGCTGGCCAGCTTGTTGTCGCTGCACGGCCTCTTCGAGCCCGATGCGCAGGACGGCTCGCTGGACCAGCTGCTGCTGCCACCGCATTCGGCCTGGCGTCTCGCGGGTGTGAAGGCACTGTCGCACTGGCTCACGCATGGCCTGCCGCTGCTGGTGGTGGCGCCGCTGCTGGCCTTGATGTTTGGGCTGGGTGGCGCAGACCTCGGCCTGCTGCTCCTCACGCTGCTGCTGGGCAGCCCGGTGCTGAGCTTGCTCGGTAGCCTCGCCGCCGCGCTCACGCTCGGGCTGCGGGGCGGCGCGCTGCTCAACCTTTTGATCGTGCTGCCGCTGGCGGTGCCGGTGCTGATCTTTGGCAGCGGTGCCGTGGCGGCGCAGCAGGCCGGGTTGCAGGTAGCCGGGCATTTGTCGCTGCTGGCTGCGCTGCTGCTGGCCACGGCGGCCGGGCTGCCGCTGGCCACCGCGGCTGCTTTGAGAATCGCTGTGCAATGAGTCGTCTCTACACCTTCGCCGCTCCCGTGCGCTTTTATGCGCTGAGTGAGCGCGCCATGCCCTGGCTTTGGGCCGCCACCTTGCTGCTGGGTGCAGCCGGCCTCTACCTGGGCCTCGTCGTTGCGCCTACTGATGCAACGCAGGGCGAGGTCTATCGCATCCTCTTCCTGCACGTGCCGGCCGCCTGGCTGTCGATGCTGCTCTACCTCGCCATGGCTTTCTGGGCGGTGATGGGCTGGGCCTTCAAGGCGCGCATGGGCGGCGTGCTGGCGCGGGCCATTGCGCCCACGGGCGCGCTGTTCACGCTGCTGGCCCTGGTCACCGGCTCGCTGTGGGGCCAACCCACCTGGGGCACCTGGTGGGTGTGGGACGCGCGGCTCACGTCCGAGCTGATCCTGCTGTTCCTCTACCTCGGCTTCATGGGCCTGGTCAACGCGATTGACGAGCCCGCGCGGGCCGATGCCGCCGGGGCGCTGCTGGCCCTGGTGGGCGCGGTCAATGTGCCGGTCATCTATTTCTCGGTGCGCTGGTGGAACACCCTGCACCAGGGTGCCAGCATCAGCATGACGGCCGCGCCGCGCATGGCCGAGCAGATGCTGCAGGCGCTGCTGCTGTGCACGCTGGCGCTGTGGGCCTACGCCTTCGCCGTGGTGCTGCGTCGCGCGCAGGCCGGCATCCTGGCGCGCGAGGCGGGCATGGCCTGGGTGAGGGATTTGAGATGACCGACCACGAACTCTTTCTCACGGCGTCCTACGCCTTCGGCCTGCTGTGCTTGGTCGCCGAGGCCCTGTGGGTGCGCGCCCGCCATCGCCGTGCTTTGGCGGATGCCCAAGAAGCTGCGGAGGACGCTGCATGAAGCTGCGCCACAAACGCCTGGCCCTGGTGGGCGGTGTGCTCGTGCTGCTGGCGGTGATAGGCGCGCTCGTCGTCAATGCCATGCGCAGCAACCTCGTCTTCTTCTACACGCCCACGCAGGTGGCGGCCAAGGAGGCGCCTGAGGGCAAGAGCTTCCGCATCGGTGGCCTGGTGGTCTCGGGCAGCTTGCAGCGTGAGGGCGTGCTGTCCAGCTTTGTCGTCACCGATGGCGCGCAGCAGATCAACGTGCGCTACCGGGGCGCGCTGCCTGACCTCTTCAAAGAGGGCAAGGGCGTGGTCGCGCAAGGCAAGCTCGAAGGAACCACCTTCATGGCCCGCGAGGTGCTGGCCAAGCACGACGAGAACTACATGCCGCCCGAGGCTGCGGCTGCGATGAAAGCCGGGGGCAAACGGTGATCGCCGAACTCGGCCACTTCTCCCTCTGGCTGGCCCTTGGCGTGGCGCTGCTGCTGGGCGTGCTGCCCTGGCGCTGGCCCGAGCCTGGCGAGCGCCTGGCTGCGCCGCTGACCGGCTGGCTGGCGCTCTTTATCGGGGCTGGCTATGTGGCCTTGAGTGCCTCCTTCCTGCGTGCCGACTTCTCGGTGGCCTACGTGGCCCAGCACTCGCACAGCGCCTTGCCCTGGCCCTACCAGCTAGCGGCGGTGTGGGGCGGGCATGAGGGCTCGCTGCTGCTGTGGGTCACCCTGCTGGCCGGCTGGATGCTGGCGCTGCGCCGCGCCTCGCGTGACTGGCAGCTGGTGCTGCGCGCGCGGGTGCTGGCGGTGCTGGGGCTGCTGGCGGCGGGTTTTCTGCTCTTCCTGCTTTGCACCTCCAACCCCTTCGAGCGGGTGCTGCCCGCGCTGCCCGAGGGGCGCGACCTGAACCCCCTGCTCCAGGACCCTGGCATGGTGATGCACCCGCCGCTGCTCTACATGGGCTATGTGGGTTTTGCGGTGGCGTTTGCGCTGGCCATCGTGGCGCTGTGGGCGGGCGAGGTGGACGGCCCCTGGGCGCGCCGCGCGCGGCCCTGGACGCTGGCGGCCTGGGCTGCCCTGTCGTTGGGCATTGCGCTGGGCAGCTGGTGGGCCTACAGCGAGCTGGGCTGGGGCGGCTGGTGGTTCTGGGATCCGGTGGAGAACGCCTCCTTCCTGCCCTGGCTGGCCGGCACGGCGTTGATCCATTCGCTCGCGGTGATGGAGAAGCGCGGCGCCTTCAAGGCCTGGACGGTGCTGCTCGCCATCCTGGCGTTTTCGCTGTCGTTGCTGGGCACCTTCCTGGTCCGCTCGGGCGTGCTCAGCTCGGTCCACGCGTTTGCCACCGACCCGCAGCGCGGGCTCTTCATCCTGGGCTTCTTGCTGGCGGTGGTGGGGCCGTCTTTGGCGCTCTACGCCGTGCGGGCCGGGCGGCTGGGGCTGGGCACGCGCTTCAGCTTCTTGAGCCGAGAGACCGCGCTGCTGGCCAACAATTTCATGCTGCTGGCGGCCTGTGGCGCGGTACTGCTGGGCACGCTCTACCCCCTGCTGCTGGACGCACTGACGGGGCAGAAGCTCTCGGTCGGGCCGCCGTACTTTGAGGCGGTGTTTGTGCCGCTGATGCTGCCGGTACTTGTGCTGCTGGGCGTGGGCCCGGTGCTGCGCTGGCGGGAGGCGGAAGCCGGCCCGCTGCTGCGCGCCCTGCGCTGGCCGCTGGCGCTCGCACCCCTGCTGGCCCTGGGCCACGGCTGGGCTGAAGGCACCGTGGGCGTGATGACGGCCCTGGGCCTCTTGATGGGCTGGTGGGTGCTGGCCACCACCGCTGCGGACCTGGGTGCGCGGCTCGTCAAGTCACAGGCCTTGCCGCGCAGCGTGGCCGCCATGCTGCTGGCGCATGCGGGCGTGGGCGTGTTCGTCATCGGCGTCACCCTCGTCAGCAGCCAGCAGCAAGAGCTGGACACCCCGCTGCGCGCGGGCGAGGTGGCGACGCTCGGCTCCGTGCGCCTCAAGCTGCAAGACGTGCGCAGTGTGGACGGCCCCAACTATCGCGCCGCTGAGGCCCGCCTAGTGTTGTCGCGCCCCGGCCAGGCTGACACCGTGCTGCGCCCGCAAAAACGCCTCTACGAGAGCAGCGAAATGCCCATGACCGAGTCCGCCATCGAGCGCGATTGGCGTGGCGATGTGTACGTCTCGTTGGCCGAGCCGGTGGACACGCCGCAGGGCCGGGCCTGGATCGTGCACTTGGCGATCAAGCCCTATGTGGCCTGGGTCTGGGGCGGCGTGGTGCTGATGGCCTTGGGCGGCCTGCTGTCCGCGACCGACCGGCGCTACCGCACGAGGGGTGGCGCATGAAGCACTGGAAGCTCTGGCTGCCCCTGGCCGCATTGGCCGTGCTGGCACTCTTCCTCGCACGTGGCTTGCAGCTCAACCCGCACGAGTTGCCATCGCCCTTGATCGGCAAGCCCGCGCCGGCCTTCGTGCGGCCACTCCTGCAGGGCGGCAGCTTTGACACCGCCTCGCTGCAAGGCCGCGTGGCCGTGCTCAATGTGTTCGCGTCCTGGTGCGCGCCCTGCCGCGAAGAGCACCCGCTGGTGACGCGGCTCGCCCAGCAGCACCCGCAGGTGGCCTTTGTGGGCCTCAACTACAAGGACGAGCCCGCCGCCGCCCAGCGCTGGCTGCGCGAGCTGGGTGACCCGTACACGGCGGTGGTTGTCGATGCCGATGGCCGCGTGGGCATCGACTACGGCGTCTATGGCGTGCCCGAGACCTTCGTGATCGGCCGAGACGGCCGCATCGCCTACAAGCACGTGGGGCCACTGACGCCCGAGGTCATCGCGCAGCGCATCGAGCCCTTGCTGAAAGGGGCGGTGCCATGAAGCGATGGCTTGCTTTGCTCAGCTTCAGCGCCACGCTCGCGCTGGCCGCGCCCAGCCCTGCCGAGATCGAGGCGCGCACCAAACATCTGGCGCACGAGCTGCGCTGCCTGGTCTGCCAGAACCAGACCCTGGCCGAGTCCTCCGCGCCGCTGGCGCAGGACCTGAAAGTTCAGGTGCGCGAGCTGATCGCCGCCGGCAAGACCGACGACGAAGTGCTGGCCCACCTGACCGACCGCTATGGCGACTTCGTGCGCTACAAGCCGCCGCTCAAGGCCTCGACCTGGCTGCTCTGGGCTGGCCCAGCGCTGCTGTTTGTGCTGGGCCTGGGCCTGTTGGTGCGCCTGGTGCGCCAGCGCGCGCACCTGCCGGACGAGGCGTTTGATGAGGAGCCCCGCGATGACGCATGACCCTCTCAATGCCCCCGGCCTGGCCACCCTGCGCCGCCTGCGCGCCGAGTTGGCAGCCCTGCCTGATGACGCCGCACCCGCCGCGCGCGACGCCCTGGCGCAGTCGGTAGCCGCTGCCTTGCTGGCCACCCGCCCCGCACCCGTGCCGGTCTTGCCCTGGCGCTGGCGTGCGGGCTTAGTGGGGGTGGTGGTGCTGGTGGCTGCGGCCGGCTATGCCTGGAAGGGCTCGGTCGCCGGCTGGCACCCGGCGCCACCACCCAACCCGGCCGAGGCCATGGTGCAGCGCCTGGCCGACCGCATCGCCGCCGCGCCCGACAGCGCCCAGCCGGCCGAATGGGCCATGCTCGGCCGCTCGCTCACCGTGCTGGGCCGGCAGGCCGAGGCCATTGCCGCCTATCGGCAGGCGCTGACCCGGCTGGGCACGGCAGCGGCGCCGGAGGCAGCGGGTTGGCGCGTCGAGCTGGCCGACCTGCTGGGCAGTGCAAAGTCCGGGTCGCTGGCAGGGGAACCGGCTGAACTTGTGGCCCAGGCGCTCGCGCAGGATGATCGCCACCCAAAGGCACTGGCCCTGGCCGGTGCCGCCGCATGGCAAGCGGGGGAGCATGAACAGGCCCGGCGGTATTGGCGCCGCCTCCTGGAGGTGACGCCGGCCGACGAGCCCTTGCGACGAATCGCCGAGCAGGGACTCGCGCAACCTTGATCTGACGCAAGGGCTACCGCCCCACGCTTGCCGACACTGGCGTCGTCCTGGCAAGGGAGTCTCGACATGTCGGTTCTCGGGGTCGTTGTACGCACCCATCCTCAACATCTGGCCGCCGTGCTGCCGCGCTTGAATGCGCTGCCTGGCCTCGATCTGGTGGCCAACCCGGGTGATGGGCGGCTTGTCCTGGTCCTTGAAGACCAACCCGACCGGTCCGCCGCCGCCTGCCTGGGCGACCTGGCCCAGTGGCCCGAGCTGTGGTCCACCACCCTGGTCTATGAGTACTCGGGGCCTGACTCCCCCAGTCCTCACTCTGAGGCGACCGACTGGCGGCATGAGCTGAACACGCTCGACACGTCCGCTGCCCGCCCCGCCTCTACGGCGTCTTCTGCGGCCCCGCTCGCCGCCCCCATCCCGTCTTGAACTGGTTCATGGCGCGGTGCGCCATGGCCTGCCAAGCTCCATCGTTTTCCCCTTTTGTTCAGGATGCCTCCCATGGACGCAACGTTGCCCACCAGTGATCGCGACAGCAGCAGCAACAGCCGCCGCGACTTCTTGAAGACCCAGGCTGCCGCCGCCGCCACGGCTGCCGCTGGCCTGCCGGTTGCGGTCCACGCAGCGCCTGCCGCCGCCGACACCGGCGTGCGCTGGGACAAGGCGCCTTGCCGCTTCTGCGGCACCGGCTGCTCGGTCGTCGTGGGCGTGCAGAACGACAAGGTCGTGGCCACCCAGGGCGACCCCGAGGCCCCGGTCAACCGCGGCCTCAACTGCATCAAGGGCTACTTCCTGTCCAAGATCATGTACGGGCAGGACCGCCTGACCACCCCGCTGCTGCGCAAGAAGAACGGGGTCTATGACAAGGACGGCGAGTTCACCCCCGTCAGCTGGGACGAGGCCTTCGACATCATGGCCAGCAAGTGGAAGACCGCGCTCAAGGAGACCGGCCCCGCCAGCGTCGCGATGTTCGGCTCCGGGCAGTGGACGGTGTTTGAAGGCTATGCCGCCAGCAAGCTCTGGAAGGCCGGTTTCCGCTCCAACAACCTCGACCCCAACGCCCGCCACTGCATGGCCAGTGCCGTCACCGGCTTCATGCGCACCTTCGGCATTGACGAGCCCATGGGCTGCTACGACGACATCGAGCAGGCCGACGCCTTCGTGCTCTGGGGCAGCAACATGGCCGAGATGCACCCCATCCTCTGGACGCGCGTGACGGACCGCCGCCTCTCGCACCCCGAGACCAAGGTGGCCGTGCTCTCCACGTACGAGCACCGCAGCTTCGACCTGGCCGACATCCCCATGGTCTTCAAGCCGCAGACCGACCTGGCCATCCTCAACTTCATTGCCCACTACATCATCAAGAACGGCAAGGTGAACCAGGAGTTCATCAAGAAGAACTGCAACTTCAAGAAGGGCGAGACCGACATCGGCTACGGCCTGCGCCCTGGTCACGAGCTGGAGAAGGACGCGAAAAGCAATGGCTACCCAGGGACCGACGGTAGACCGAAGGGCAGCCCCAACGACGCCACGCCCATCAGCTTTGACGAGTACGCCAAGTTCGTCTCCGAGTACACGGCCGAGAAGGTGAGCGAGCTGTCGGGTGTGCCCGTCAAGCAGCTGGAAGACCTGGCCAAGCTCTACGCCGACCCCAAGGTCAAGGTCATGTCCTTCTGGACCATGGGCTTCAACCAGCACACACGCGGCACCTGGGCCAACAACCTCGTCTACAACATCCACCTGCTCACCGGCAAGATCAGCTCGCCCGGCAACAGCCCCTTCAGCCTGACCGGCCAGCCCAGCGCCTGCGGCACCGCGCGCGAGGTGGGCACCTTTGCCCACCGCCTGCCGGCCGACATGGTCGTCACCAACCCCGAGCACCGCAAGCACACCGAAGAGATCTGGGGCCTGCCCGACGGCACCATCCCCGACAAGATCGGCCTGCACGCCGTGGCCATGTCGCGCGCGCTCAAGGACGGCAAGCTCAAGTGCTACTGGAACACCACCAACAACAACATGCAGGCCGGGCCGAACATCAACGGCGAGATCCTGCCCGGCTGGCGCAACCCGGCGGCCTTTGTGGTGGTCAGCGACGTCTACCCCAATGCCAGCGCCATGGCGGCCGACCTGATCCTGCCCAGCGCCATGTGGGTCGAGAAGGAAGGCGCCTTCGGCAATGCCGAGCGCCGCACCCAGTTCTGGCGCCAGCAGGTCTCGGCCCCCGGCCAGGCCCGCAGCGACCTCTGGCAGTTCATGGAGTTCAGCAAGCGCTTCAAGATGGAAGAGGTCTGGCCTGCCGAGCTGCTGGCCAAGAAGCCCGAGTTCAAGGGCAAGACCCTGTTCGACGTGCTCTACAAGAACGGCAAGGTCAACAAGTTCCAGACGGCCGACCTCACCAAGGTCAATGCCAAGTACATCCCCGGCTACAGCAACGACGAGTCCAAGGCCTTTGGCTTCTACGTGCAGAAGGGCCTCTTCGAGGAGTACGCCGAATTTGGCCGTGGTCACGGGCACGATCTGGCCCCCTTCGACGTTTATCACGAGGCTCGCGGCCTGCGCTGGCCCGTGGTGGACGGCAAGGAGACGCTGTGGCGCTTCCGTGAGGGCTATGACCCCTACGTCAAGAAGGGCGAGGGCGTGAAGTTCTATGGCCACAAGGATGGCCGCGCCGTGGTCTTTGCGCTGCCCTACCAGCCCGCCGCCGAGAGCCCCGACAAGGACTTCGACCTCTGGCTGTGCACCGGCCGCGTGCTGGAGCACTGGCACACCGGCACCATGACGCGCCGTGTGCCCGAGCTGCACCGCGCCGTGCCTGAGGCCCTGCTCTTCATGCACCCCGACGACGCCAAGGCCCGCAACCTGCAGCGCGGCATGAAGGTCAAGGTCGCTTCGCGCCGTGGCGAGATCACCTGCCAGGTCGAAACCAAGGGCCGCAACAAGGTGCCACGCGGCCTCGTCTTCGTGCCCTTCTTTGACGAAGGCCGCCTGGTCAACAAGCTCACGCTGGACGCCACCTGCCCGATCTCCAAGGAGACGGACTTCAAGAAGTGCGCCGTGAAGGTCGTGAAGGCATGACAAGGACCACCCCCGAAGCGCTTCGCGCCTCCCCCTCAAGGGGGCGCACCCGATGGCCCGGCAAAGCCGGTTCCATGGGTGCCGCTGGGTAAGGCACTAGGTTGGCAAGCAAGGACAACTGGTGATGAGCTTGAGCCGTCGGGAACTGCTGCAAGGTGCTTCGACCGCCTGCACGGCTGGCCTCTTGGCTGGCGGTGCGGCCGTGGTCGCGCACCCGGCGCAGGCCCGCCCGGCGCAGGCGCTGCGTCCCCCAGGGGCACGCGCTGATGAAGCCGACTTCCTCGCCGCCTGCGTGCGCTGTGGGCTGTGCGTGCGCGACTGCCCGCCGCAAAACCTCAAGCTCAGCCGCTGGGGCGATGGCCTGGCGGCCGATGTGGCGGTGGGCACGCCTTACTTCGTGGCCCGCGACATCCCCTGCGAGATGTGCGAGAGCGTGCCTTGCGTCAAGGCCTGCCCCACCGGCGCGCTGGACCCGCAGCTCACCAAGATCGAGGACGCCCGCATGGGCCTCGCGGTGCTGATCGACCACGAGAGCTGCCTCAACTTCCTGGGCCTGCGCTGCGACGTCTGCTACCGCGTCTGCCCGGTCATCGACCAGGCCATCACGCTGGAGAAGGTCAGCAACCCGCGCTCTGACCGCCACGCCATGCTGCTGCCCACCGTGCACGCCGACGCCTGCACCGGCTGCGGCAAGTGCGAGAAGAGCTGTGTGCTGGAGCAGGCCGCCATCAAGGTGCTGCCGCGCGAGCTGGCGCAGGGCGAGCTGGGCCACCACTATCGCAAGGGCTGGGAAGCGCCCCAGCGCGAAGCCCAGCCGCAGTTCGACCTGCCCGTGCAGCGCCTGCCCCAGGGCGGTGGCGATGTGGCCCCCTTGCGTGGCGGCCAGGCGGCCTACCCGAACGCTGCGTACGGCGATGCTGCCGCCTCGGCACCCAGCCACGGAGGCGCGCCATGACGAGCGCCGCTACCGCGTCCGCCGTGCTTGGCACCGTGCAAGCCAAGCGCCCCGCCCGCTGGCGCTGGCTGGCCGCGCGCCGGCTCAGCCAGCTCACCGTGTTCGCGCTCTTTCTGCTGGGGCCCTGGGCGGGGGTCTGGGTCGTCAAGGGCAACCTGGCCAGCAGCCTCACGCTCGGCGTGTTGCCGCTGACCGACCCCTTTGTGTTGGCCCAGTCGGTGGTCAGCGGGCACTGGCCCGAGCGGGCGGCGCTCATCGGCGTTGCCATCGTGCTGGTCTTCTATGTTTTCGTCGCGGGCCGCGCGTACTGTGGCTGGGTCTGCCCGGTCAATGCCGCCACCGACGCTGCCTCGTGGTTGCGCCGCCGCTTCAAGCTCACGGGCGGCCGCACGCCGCCGCGTAGCCTGCGCTACTGGCTGCTGGGCGCTGTGCTGCTGGTCAGTGCGCTCACCGGCCAGATGGTCTGGGAGGCCGTCAACCCCGTCACGCTCACGCAGCGCGCGCTCATTTTTGGCGGGTCCTTCGCCTGGGTGCTGCTGGCCGCCGTGTTCCTGTTTGACCTGTTTGTCGCGCCGCGCGGCTGGTGCGGCCATGTCTGCCCCATGGGCGCCGCCTATGCGCTGCTGGGCAGCAAGCCGCTGCTGCGCGTGGCCGCCACCCACAGCAGCCGCTGCGACGATTGCGGCGACTGCTACGCCGTCTGCCCCGAGCCGCAAGTGCTTGTGGCCCCGATCAAGGCCAAAGGCGGGGCTGGCCCCGTCATCACCGCCCGTGAGTGCACCGCTTGTGCGCGCTGCGTCGATGTCTGCCCCACCGACGTGCTGCGCTTCACCCATCGCTTCGATACCCAGAGGGACTGACCCATGAACTTCCCCACGCTGCTCAAGAGACTCGCCCCCGTGCTGCTGGCCCTTGGCCTCTTTGCCGTCGGCATCGACCAGGCCCGTGCGGCTGACAAGCCCGCAGCCGCCCCCGTCAAGCTGGAGGGCCTGCGCAATGGCACGCCGCTCAACCAGGACAACCCGCCCGGCAACTTCCGCCAGGAGCGCGACCACCCCGTCAGTGAGCGCGACTTCGTGCAGCAGCCCCCGCTGATCCCGCACACCATCAGCGGCTACCAGATCACCAAGAACTTCAACAAGTGCCTCGACTGCCACGCCTGGCAAAAGACCAAGGAGAGCGGCGCCACCAAGATCAGCGTCACGCACTTCAAGAGCCGTGATGGTGTCGAGCTCGACAAGGTCAGCCCCCGCCGCTACTTCTGCACCCAGTGCCATGTGCCGCAGAGCGATGCCAAGCCGCTGGTGCCCAACACCTTCGAGCGCGCCAAGGGGATGCAATGAAGACGCTGGTGAAACGCCTCTGGGCTTTCGCCCACACCCGGCAGTTCTGGATCCTCTCCATCGCATTCGTCGGCGGCATCATCTTCTGGGGCGGCTTCAACACCGCCATGGAGTGGACCAACCGCGAGGCCTTCTGCATCTCCTGCCATGAGATGGAGCAGAACGTCTTCCAGGAGTACCGCAACACCATCCACTACCAGAACCGCACCGGCGTGCGCGCCACCTGCCCCGACTGCCACGTGCCCAAGGAGTGGGGCCCCAAGATGATCCGCAAGATCCAGGCGAGCAACGAAGTGCTGCACAAGATCCTCGGCAGCATCGACACGCCCGAGAAGTTCAACGCCAAGCGCGCCGAGCTGGCACAGCACGAGTGGGACCGCATGAAGCGCACCGACAGCCACGAGTGCCGCAACTGTCACAACTTCAACTACATGGACTACGCCGAGCAGAACCGCCGCGCGTCCACCCGCCACCAGGTCGCCTTCACGGCAGGCCAGACCTGCATCGACTGCCACAAGGGCATCGCCCACACCCTGCCGCCCATCGCCCAGCCCATTGGGGCCGAGAAGGCCGGCCAGGTGGAACTGCCGCCCACGACACCGGCCTCCGCCGCCTCAGCCAGCACCGGGGCCAGCCACTGAGATGGAGGTGCAGATCACTCCGTGATCTGCACGCCCTTGCCAAACGCCACACGGCCCTTGATCTCGGCCGCCGCCGCGTTCGGCTCCGGGTAGAACCACACCGCATCCGGGTTCAGCTCACCGTTCACAAAGAGGCTCATGTAATGGGCCTGGCCCTTCCAGATGCAGCTGGTGCGGTGGTTGCTGAAGCTCGTGTACTCGCGCTTCAGCGACTCGGGCGGAAAGTAGTGGTTGCCTTCCACCAGCACCGTGTCGTCGCTCTCGGCGATGGTCACGCCCATCCAGATGGCTTTCATTGCGCGCTCCGCAAACATTGAGGGCCGCCACGCTACCACCGCGTGGTTCAGCGAAGATCCAGACCATGAAAGTCATGGGAATCGCCGGCCGTTCCGGCATGGGCAAGACCACGCTGCTGGAGCGCCTGGTTCCGCACTTCACCGCCCAGGGCCTGCGCGTTTCGCTCATCAAGCACTCGCACAAGGACATCGAGGTCGACCGCCCCGGCAAAGACAGCTACCGCCTGCGCGAGGCCGGCTGCCAGGAGGTGCTCCTGCTCGGCCGCACCCGCTGGGCCCTGATGCACGAACTGCGCGGCGACCCCGAGCCCGAGCTGCCCTACCTGCTCTCCCGCCTCCAGCACTGCGACCTCGTGCTCGTCGAAGGCTTCAAGGGCGGCGACTTCCCCAAACTCGAAGTCTTCCGCCCCGCCCACGGAGCCCCACCCCTCTGGCCCGAGTGGCCGGGGATTGCGGCGGTGGCGAGTGATGCGGTGTTGGAGGACTGCCCGCTGCCGGTGGTGTCGTTGGGGGACACAGCGGGGATTGCGGAGGTGGTGTGGGGGAGGGCGGGGAGTGTCTGAGGGGCGGGTGGACGTGGACCGCCGCGCTCGGCGCGATCGCCAGTGGCGGGGAGGCACGGGTGCCGACGACACTTCTACGATCTCGCTGCGTCGGGGCTCGCGCTTGAACCGACGTTCGCTAGATCGTGAACGATCTCAAGTTGGCCCGCGCAACACGAAGGAGCGGTCACATGTGCACAGCTGATTGGCATCTCTTGTTGGAGTACCTCAAGGTGCTCTTGAGTTGGCCACCCATTTCACTCGTGATCGCGTTTGTTCTGATTACAAGGTTTCGGAGCGCTATTGACGACTTCCTCAAGCGACTTGTTGAGGGCAACATCTTTGGTCAAGAGTTCAAGGCTGTGCCTCCCGAGAGGCAATCTGATTCTGCTGGCGTGACAGAGGACGGCCTAGCAAAAGCAGCAGAAGCCTCTGCTCAATTGCCTGAGCCGCAACCGGCTCAAGTACAGCAATTGCCTCCAGAGCTTGCTGGCGATCCACTTGCTCCAGCAGCGGTTGCCTACGTAAGGAACAATCCCGCGCAGACCGTCCTTGAGTACAAACGTGTGCTCTTTGCCTACAACTCAGAGAAGTTGTTCGCTCGAATTTATGGAACTCAAATTGAGCTGTTGGAGTTCCTCGCTGCGCGTCGTGGGGACCCAGCGACCCTGACGTTGCTCGTCAGGTTTCATGAAGAGCACCAACAAAAGGTTGGTAGCGCAGACTATCCGCTATGGGAGTACGTAGCGTTCTTGGTCAACTTTGGCGTCGTCGCAGTGGCTGGACCTGAGAGTGCACGTGAGTACTCCGTAACTCAACATGGTTTGGAGTTCCTCTCGTACATCAAGACCAACTATCCGCACCATTGGAACAAGCGTGCGTATTGAGCTAGCCCTTGCGGTAATGTGCTTCGACAAGCGGGCAACCAGTTTGTCGAATGACAAGTTCCGGGGTGTGTGATACGGGTTGATCTACCCGGACCACACCCTCAATGCGCCAGCATCGCCCTCGGCGCTGCCAACTTGGCCTCGATCAGCGCATCCTCGGCGGACTCGCGGGCGGCTTCGAGTTGGTGGCAGAGCTCAGCAATGCCGTCGTCGCGGCCGCCGATGACTTCGGGGAGGGGGGCGGAGGCAATCTCGGCCGGCAGGTCGGCCAGGGCGCCGATGAGCTGGAAGAGCAGTTCCATGCTCGCCTCGCCGGGCGGCAAGTCACGGGCGGCGCCGAGGCTGCGGGCCAGGTACCAGCAGGCGTCGGCGGCGTTGTTGCAGGCCTGGGCTTGCAGCTCCAGCGCGCGGCGGCGGGCGTTGTCGGTTTGCTGCGCTTCGGCCTGCTCAATCCGCGCCGGCACGGCGCCATCGGTGACGAAGGCGTCGGGCGAAAAGTCGAAAAGATCCAGATCGAGGGCCATGTTCAGCGCTTTGCGAAGGCGAGCCTGGATGGTAAGGGTGGGTACTTGAGGGTTTCGTCCCCCCATCCCAACGCCCGTGCGTGAATTCGTCACGCGCGGGCCGGCTCCGTGGGGCTGCCAACGTTGTCGATAGCATCCGGCCGATGAACGCGACCCCCCAACGTCACCTCGACGTCCGCCACGGCGTGGCGCTGTGCGTGGGCATGGTGGTGGGGGCGGGCATCTTCAAGACCGCGCCGATGGTGGCGCAGGCCTTGCCCGATGCTTGGCAGCTCTACATGGCCTGGGTGCTGGGCGGTGTGCTGTCCTTTGTGGGGGCGCTGTGCTTTGCCGAGCTGGCGGCGGCCTTCCCGGACGCCGGTGGCGACTATCACTTCCTGCGCCGTGCCTTTGGTGACCGGGTGGGTTTCCTATTTGCCTGGTCGCGCTTTGCGGTCATCCACACGGGCTCGATGGCCTTGCTGGGCTTTGTGTTTGGCGACTATCTCGCCACGGTGGTGGACCTGTCGCCCTGGCTCGGCCAGCACGCGAGCAGCGCGCTGGCGGCGGGGCTCATCGTGGCGCTGACGGGCTTGCAGTGCCTGGGCGTGCGTGTGGGCCTGGGCACGCAGCTGGGTTTGACGGTGCTGGTGCTGGGCGCGCTGCTCAGCCTTGGCACGGCGGCCGGCATGCACGCGGTGGCGGGGCAGCCGGCGCTGGACGCGCGGGCGGCCACCACGGCAGTGGACTGGGGCCAGGCGATGGTGTTCGTCTTCCTGGCCTACGGGGGCTGGAGCGATGCCGCCACGCTCTCGGCCGAGCTGCGCGATGAACGGCGCGGCGTGCTGCGTGCGCTGCTTTGGGGCCTCGGTCTTGTGATGGGCGTCTACCTGTTGGCCAACTGGGCCTATGTGCGCGTGCTGGGCCTCGCCGGCCTTGCACGCAGCGAGGCGCCGGCGGCCGAGCTGATGCGCGTTGTACTCGGTCCCGAGGCCGAACTCCTGATGGTGGCGGGCGTGTCCTTCGCCGCCGTGGCGGTGATGAATGCCATCCTCATCGCCGGCCCGCGCACCACCTACGCCGCTGTGCGTGATCTGGACCGGGCCTGGCACCTCGGTCGCTGGGACGCCACGCGCGGCAGCCCTACCGGCGCGATGCTCGCCACCTCGGCCGTGGCCCTGCTGCTGGTGGCCTTGGGCGACTTCACACGCGGGGGCTTCTCGACGATGGTGGACTACCTGTCGCCGGTGTATTGGGGCTTCCTGCTGCTGAGCGGCGCGGCCTTGATGGTGCTGCGTCGCAAGGAGCCGGGCGCCGAGCGGCCCTTCAAAGTGCCGCTCTACCCCTGGCTGCCCCTGCTGTTTTGTGCCTGCAGCGCCTATGTGCTGTGGGCCAGCCTGGTCTATGTGAAGACGGGTGCCCTGGTAGGGCTGGGCGTGTTGGCGCTGGGGGCGGTATTGCTCAGCGCTTCTTGGCGGGCCGCGTCCAACCGCTGATGGCCACCTGCTTGCCCCGGGCCACTGCCAGCTCGCCGGCACCGACGGGCTTGGTGATGGTGGAGCCGCCGCCGATGGTGGCGCCCGCGCCAATGGTGACCGGGGCGATGAGCACGCAGTTGGAGCCGACGTGGACGTCGGGGCCGATTTCGGTGCGGTGCTTGTTGGCACCGTCGTAGTTGGCGGTGATGGAGCCGGCGCCGTAGTTGACGCGCTCGCCCACGGTGGCGTCGCCCAGGTAGGCCAGGTGGTTGGCCTTGGCGCCAGCGGCGAGGGTGGAGTTCTTGACCTCGACGAAGTTGCCGATGTGGACCTCGGCGCCGAGCTGGGCGCCGGGGCGCAGGCGAGCGAAGGGGCCGACGAGGGCGCCCTCGCCGACGCTGGCGCCGGCCTTCTCGCCGTCGATGTGGGTGAACTCGTGGATGCGGGCGCCGCTGGCGATGCGGGCGTTGCGGATCACGCAGTGGGCGCCGATGCGGACGTTGTCGCCCAACTCGACATGGCCTTCAAACACGCAGTTGACGTCAACCTCGCAGTCCTGCCCGTGGGTCAGGCTGCCGCGCAGGTCGAAGCGGGAGGGGTCGGCGAGGCGCAGGCCGGCACGCATCAGGCGGTCAGCCTGCTGGGCCTGGAAGGCGCGCTCGAGTTGGGCGAGCTGCACGGGGTCGTTGACGCCGAGCACTTCGGTCTCGGAGTGGGCCTTGATGCCGAGCACGGGCAGGCCTTCGGCCACGGCCATGGCGACGATGTCGGTCAGGTAGTACTCGCCCTGGGCGTTGTGGTTGGTGAGCGCGCCAACCCAACGCTTGAGCGCGCCGGTGGGGGCGGCCATCATGCCGCTGTAGCCCTCGTGGATGAGGCGCTGTTCAGGGCTCGCGTCCTTGTGCTCGACGATGGCGAGCACGCCGCCGTCCTCGGGGTCGCGAATGATGCGGCCGTAGCCGGTGGGGTCGAAGAGATCGACGGTGAGCAGCACCAGCGCCGCGCCGGCACAGGCCTCGATCAGCGCCTTGGCGGTGGAGGTCTCGATCAGCGGGACGTCACCATTGAGGATGAGCGTCGTGCCTTCGCCAACCAGCGCGGGCACCACCTGCTGGATGGCGTGGCCGGTGCCGAGCTGGGGCATCTGACGCACGAAGCTGATGCCCGGGGCAGCCACCGTGGCCTCGACTTGATCCGCCCCGTGCCCGGTGATGACGATGCGCGCGTCGGCCGTGAAGGCCTCACAACTGCCCAGCACGTGCGACAGCAGCGGGCGCCCGGCCAGCTTGTGCAGCACCTTGGGGGTGGCCGACTTCATGCGGGTGCCCTTGCCCGCAGCCATGATCACGATGTTCAGCGCCATTACGACTCAGCTTCTTAGAAAAGCAAAGTCGGGATTATGGGCAGCGCTCAGGCGCCGAACGTGGTCAACGGGGTACCTGGATCGTGACGCGGTGCGACTCAGGGTTGGATTTCGGGAATTCCGCAAGCGCGGCTTCAAAGAGGGCGCCGATCAAGGCGCCGTCGCCGCTGGACAGGCCATCGTTGCTGGCATGGGCTTCGTACAGCGCCTCGCCGCTGGCGCGGTCGCGCAGCAGCACGGCCACGGCGCGTTCGTAGCGCACGTCCCAGAAGGGGTCACGCCAGCCGGCGCGATAGGGGCCGACATAGCGCCAGGCCATCAGGCTGCCGCGCCAGCGCCACCACAGCGGGTCGTTCCAGGGGGCAGGGTCGTAGGCGCTGATGCGGGCGCCGAGCGAGACGAGTATGTCGGCGCTCTTGGTGTCGGCCGCGGGCTTGAAGCCGGCCTTTTCAAGCGCGGCGCGGGCGGCGGCTTCGAGCTCGTCCTGGCGCTTGTTGCCCTGCTGCGAGGGCAGGCGGTCAAAGGCATAGGTGCCGGCGGCGCGGCCTTCGGGCCACTGGCCAAAGGACTTGGCGTCGGCCGACAGGTGGTAGGGGCCGCTGCAGGCCGAGAGCGCCGCAGCAGCGATGGCCGTGAGGCCGATGAGGGCAGAACGACGGGTGGTGGACATGGCAGACCTCCGAACAGCGATGGGGGATGGCCCCCGGGGCATCTTGAGGCGCCAAGTTTGCCGCAGCATTGCTGGCAGGCTGGCCCTGAGCCGTCTAGGGGCTGACGCCGAGGTGGCGTAGGCAACGCAGCCGCTCAGGGTTGCGGTGCCGCCACGGTGGGTTTGGCGCAGCGGGCCGGCTGCTGGCCGCGCGTGGCGGCGTCCAGCAGGCTGGTCTCGGGGTCGTCAGGGCTGTCCATGCTCAGCTCAAAGAGCATCAACCCGCCCAGGCCCTGGCGGCGTGCGAACTGGGCCTTGCGGGCGACGAGGCCGGGTGTCTCGAAGTAGGTGTCATCGAGCACGCCGCGCTCCAGCGGCACTTGGCGTGCGTGCAGCGAGGGCAGCAGGGCGCGGTAGGGCAGGTCCTGCACCTCGCGGTTGCGGCCGTCGGCAAAGCGTTTGCCGTAGAAGGGGATGCCGGCCACGATCTTGTGGCGCGCAAAGCCGCGCTGCTGCAGGTCCTGCACGGCTAGCTGGAAGGTGTCGAAGTCAGCGTGGTGGCCGACGGGCGAGCTGTCCCAGCGGCCGGTGAAGTCGAAGGCCATGAGGTTGACGAAGTCGACGTGCTGCTGGATCTCGGGCAGGTATTGCGGCCCGATCCAGGGCCCGGCAAAGACCGAGGCGCTGAGCTGCACTGACGCCGGCAGCGCGGCCCGCAAGGCGGCCAGCAGGCGCACGAGCTGGCGGCTCTCGACGGGGTCATTGCCGCCCTGATGTTGGCGGGCCTGACGGGTCCAGTACTCCCAGTCGATGTCCACGCCGTCGATGCCTTGGCGCTGTACCCACTGGGCCACCTCGCCAGTGAAGCGCGCCAGGCGCTCGTCAGAGGCGGCAATGCGCTGGAAGGCATCGCCATAGCCCCGTGCGCCGCCGATGGCCACGGCCACCTTCACGCCCTGGGCGCGGGCGGCGCTGACAGCGGGGCCGACGAGCGCGTCCAGCGCCGAGGTGTCGAGGCTGCCGTCTGCCTTAGGCAGCGCAAAGACCAGGCCGAGGTGGCTGAGGCGGTCCCAGCGCACCTTGGCAAGCGGCAGCGCCTCCTGCGCCCACGAGGGGTAGACACCGATGACGGGCAGGCAGGTGGTCTTGGCCACGTCGTCGGCCGGCGGTTCGGCGCTGCAAGCCACCAGTGAGGCGGCCAGTGCAGCCAGTACGCCGAGCCGCATGCTGGCGCTGCTTACTTGCAGGTGAAGCTCTTGGCGTTCACCTCACGCACATTGCCGGCACCGCAGGTGGCAATGGCCTTCTCGCTCATCTTGGCCACGTCGCCCGCGACGTCTTGTTGGTAGGACGAGGGCGGGGCGAAGACGCAGCCGGTGGCCAGCACGGCGGCGGTGGCGATGAGGGCGAGGGAGCTGAGGCGGGGCAGGTTCATGGCCGTTGGGGCGCGGGGCCACCGAGGAGTTGAAGACGGCCGGACTCTAGGCGGGCAGGCTCTGGCGCGCACCCGCCACGCGACGAACTGCGGATTGGCGGGGTCAGGCCGCGTCAGTCCTCTTCGCGCATCAGGCGGATGACCGAGCTGGGCTGCGGCGTCTCGCAGCTCTCGTCGTCGTCAAACGCAATGTCCCCGCCAGCATCGGCCACGCCGGTGGCCTTGATGGTCTCGAAGGGGAACAGGGCCTTGTCCATCATGTGGGACGTGACGATGCTGCCCATGGCGGTGAAGATGTTGTCGATGCGGCCGGGGTAGCGGCGCTCCCACTCGTTGATCATGGCCTTGACCTGCACGCGCTGGAGGTTCTCCTGGCTGCCGCAGAGGTTGCAGGGAATGATCGGGAACTGGCGGTGCTCGGCCCAGCGGACGAGGTCGGGCTCTTTCACGTAGGCCAGGGGGCGGATGACGACGTTCTTGCCGTCGTCGCTGACGAGCTTGGGTGGCATGCCCTTCATGCGGCTGCCGAAGAACATGTTGAGGAAGAGCGTGGTGACGATGTCGTCGCGGTGGTGGCCGAGGGCGATCTTGGTGGCGCCAAGCTGCTGGGCCACGCGGTAGAGGATGCCCCGGCGCAGGCGCGAGCACAGGCCGCAGGTGGTCTTGCCCTCGGGGATGACGCGCTTCACGACGGAGTAGGTGTCCTGCTCCTCGATGTGGAAGGGCACGCCGCGGCTCTTCAGGTAGCCCGGCAGCACGTCCTCGGGGAAGCCGGGCTGCTTCTGGTCGAGGTTGACGGCCACCAGCTCGAACTTGATGGGCGCGCGCTGCTGCAGATTGAGCAGGATGTCGAGCATGGCAAAGCTGTCCTTGCCGCCTGAGAGGCAGACCATGACCTTGTCGCCTTCTTCAATCATGTTGAAGTCGGTCACGGCCTGGCCGACCTGGCGGTGCAGGCGCTTGGACAGCTTGTTGATCTCGTGCGCGGCCTTTTTGTCGGCGGCGGCTTGTTCGGGGTCGAGGGCGACGGCGTCGTTCATATCGGTTACCACTCTCCGGTTTCGGAGCTCACAGCGACTTCGCAGTCGGGAAAGATTTCAAGCTTGGTCAGCTTCACGCGCACGCCGACGACGCCGGTCAGGCTCATCAGGCGGTTGCTGAGTTTGCCCACCAGGGCCTCGACGAGGTCGGTGTGCTCGGTGGTGCACTCGTCGATGATGGCGGCGCGGATGCGGCGGTAGTCCAGCACGCGGCCGATGTCGGCGTCGCGCGCGACGATGGGCAGCGCGCCAAGGTTGACCTCGGCATCGACCTGGATGGGCTGCGGGCCGTCTCGCTCGAAGTCGAGGATGCCGAGGTTGGCCTTGAAGCGCAGACCCTGCAGGTGGATGACCTGGCGGTTGTTGAAGCGCTGCGGCGCGGCGGTCGGGCCTTCGGGCCGCAAGGCCTGCTCGATGAGCTTGGCGGCCTGGACGCCGTCGGCCAGCGCCGTCTGCACGCAGGGATGCCAGCGCCCGCTGGCGTCACCGGCAACAAAGGCATGCGGGCGGTCGTGCTCGCTGAGCAGGTCAAAGGCCGAGGGCTCGGGCTCGAAGCCCAGCAGCGCGGCGACAAACTCGAAGCGCTCGTCGCCGGCTGTGACGCCAGAGTCGTCGGGCCGCAACCCGTCGGGCAGCGGCGTGGCCAGGCGCAGCTGGATACGGGGGTGGACCTCGATGCGCTGGATGAGATGCGTCTGCGCGCGCCAGCTGCCGCGCGCCCAGAGCGTCACGTCAAAGCCTCGCTCGGCCAGGAAGAGCGCGTTCTCGGCCGCGTTGTCGCCCGCGCCCAGCAGCAGCACGCGGCCGGGCGGCAGGGTGTCGCGCTTGGCGGTCAGCGCGTTGGCGTCCAACACGCGCGGGTGCGGCACCGCAAAGTAGCGCGCTGGCTTCAAGAGCCGCAGGCCGGTGGCCACCAGCAGCGCGCGGGTCTGCAGGTGCTCGCCGCTGGCCAGTTGCAGCGTCCAGGCGCCGGCGGCGTGGCGGGCCGATTCGGCCGTGCTGGAGAGGCGCAACAGGACGCCGGGCGTGGCCTCCACCTGGGCCGCGTAGTGCAAGGCCAGGTCAGCCAGCGCGCGGGCCGGTTGGCCCAGCACCCAGTTCTGCCGGAAGCTCAAGGCCCGCAGCGCGGCGCACAGCTGCGGCTCGCGCTCCACCAGCACCGTCGACAGCCCCAGCTGCGCCAGCCACGACGCCGCGCTGCAGCCCGCAGGGCCGCCGCCGAGGATGGCAACGTCGAAGGAAGTTTGAGCAGGCATGGCGGGTTGCAAAGGCGACGCTGAACAAGTCCCCGCAAATGCGCGCGCCGCGATTCGGGATGGGCTGCTAGGCGCAAAGCGCAGCGATACCCGTAGGTATCGCGAGCATTTGCAACGACGCAGAGCGCCCGAACTCGAGGATGCGCGCGCTGCGAGGGACTTGTTCAGCGTCGCCCTGAGCCCGCGATTATCCCCGCCGGGTCTTTTTCCAGACCCGCCAGCCCAAGAGCCCCGCGAGCAGCACGCCATACACGGCCGGCTCGGCAAAGTTGTGCTTGCCGGCGCGCATCCAGATGAAGTGCAGCAGGGCAATCACGGCAGCCGCGTAGACCAGGCGGTGCAGCGCCTGCCAGCGCGCGGCGCCCATGGCCTTGATGGCGCGGTTGAAGCTGGTGGCGGCCAGCGGCAGCATCAGCACCCAGGCGCTGAAGCCCATCCAGATGAAGGGCCGCTTGGCGATGTCGGCCGCGATGGTGGGCAGGTCAAAGCCCTGGTCGAGCCAGGCGTAGGCCAGCAGGTGCAGGCTGGCATAAAGGGCCGTGAAGAGGCCCAGCATGCGCCTGAAGCGCGCCAGCGCGGCAATGCCGCTGAGCTGGCGCAGTGGCGTGATGGCCAGCGTGAGCCAGAGCGCGCGCAGCGTCCAGTCGCCCAGGCCGCGGATCAAGCCTTCGGCAGGGTTGGCGCCGAGCTGGTTGGTGCCGATGGCGTAGATGAGCCAGGCCAGGGGCAAGAGGCACGCAACGAAGAGCCCCGGCTTGGCGGCCGGGTGCAGCCACAAGGACTTGGCCACCTCAGTAATTCTTCTTGAGGTCCATGCCGGCGTAGAGCTGCCCGACCTGGGCCTCGTAGCCGTTGAACATCAGCGTCTGGCGGCGCCTGGCCAGCAGGGCGCCAAAGCCGCTGCCGCTTTCTTCGCCAATGCGGCGCTCGGTGGCCTGGCTCCAGCGCGGGTGGCTCACATTCGGGTTCACGTTGGAATAGAAGCCGTACTCCTGCTGCGCGGCCTTGGTCCAGCTGGAGACGGGCTCCTTCTCGACGAAGCGGATCTTGACGATGCTCTTGGCCGACTTGAAGCCGTACTTCCAGGGCACGGCCAGGCGCAGCGGCGCGCCGTTCTGGTTGGGCAGCACCTCGCCGTACATGCCGTAGACCAGCATGGCCAGCGGGTGCATGGCCTCGTCGATGCGCAGGCCTTCGACGTAAGGCCAGTCCAGCACGCCCGAGCGCACGCCGGGCATCTGCGACTTGTCGGCCAGGCTGGTGAACTCGACGTACTTGGCCTTGCTGGTGGGCTCGGCGCGCTTGAGCAGCTCGGACAGCGAATAGCCGACCCAGGGGATCACCATGCTCCAGCCTTCGACGCAGCGCAGGCGGTAGATGCGCTCTTCCATGGGCGCGAGCTTGAGCAGGGCCTCCAGGTCAAAGCGGCCGGGCTTGGCGCACTCGCCCTCGACGACGACGCTCCAGGGCCGGGGCTTGAGGGTGTGCGCATAGCGCGCGGGGTCGGCTTTGTCAGTGCCGAACTCGTAGAAGTTGTTGTAGCTGGTGGCGTCCGCCTGGGTGGTGAGCTTGTCCATCACCACGGCGCCCGCCACGCTGGAGCGCGTGGCCGCGAGCTTGGCGCCCGCATGGGCGGAGGTCGCGCCGAGCGACCCAAGCGCGCCAAAGGCAGCAAGCGCATCACGGCGGTTGAGATACAGCCGGCGTGGCGTGATCTCGCTGGGCGAGGGTTCAAAAGCGGCAGGGACGCGGATCAGCATGGGGGACTCTCCATCGGCAACCGCTGTCGGTCGCGCAAGCCGGGGCTGACCTTACAGCGTGCCGTAGCTGTGCAGGCCCGACAGGAACATGTTCACGCCCAGGAAGGCGAAGCTCGTCACCAGCAGGCCGACCAGGGCCCACCAGGCCGACACCTGGCCACGCAGGCCCTTCATCAGGCGCATGTGCAGCCAGGCGGCGTAGTTGAGCCAGACGATCAGGGCCCAGGTCTCCTTGGGGTCCCAGCTCCAGTAGCCGCCCCAGGCATCGGCCGCCCAGAAGGCGCCGAGGATGGTGGCGATGGTGAAGAAGGCAAAGCCGAGGGCGATGGCCTTGTAGAGCAGGTCGTCGAGCTGGACGAGGTCGGGCAGGCGGGCGGTGAGGCGGTTGCGCAGCACGATGGTGAGCGCGAGGAAGCCACCGACCCCGGCGATCTTGCGGGCCCAGGCATCGAGGCCGTTGACCGTGTCGGCGTCCAGCGTGGCGCCGACGCGCACCGCCAGGATCAGCGCGACGATGCCCAGCGGCATGCCAACCAGGCCGATCCACAGCGAGCGCGCAGGCGTGGTCTTGAGCAAATAGGCCAGGGCCACCATGGCCGCGAGCGCAAAACTGCCGTAGCCGACGAAGTTGGCCGGCACGTGGATCTTCATCCACCAGCTTTGCAGCGCAGGCACCAGGGGCTGGATCTCATGCGCCTCGCGCGCCACCGTGTACCAGAGCAAAAAGCCCACCGCACTGCTGACGACGAGCATCACGTAGGCGCCGAGCGCACGCGTCTGGAAGCGGGCCTCGTAATACAGGTAGAACAGCGTGGTCAGCCAGCAGAAGAGGACGAACACCTCGTAGAGATTGCTGACGGGGATGTGGCCGATGTCGGGGCCCATCTGGTGGCTCTCGAACCAGCGCACCATGGTGCCCACGAGCGCCATGAAGACGCCGCCCCAGGCCAGCTTGGAGCCAATGGCCTCGGCAGCGCTTTGCTGCCCCTGGCGGGTGAAGAAACCGCCCCAGTAAAAGAGCATGCTGAGCCAGAAGCACAGGCTCATCCAGAGGATGGCGCTCTGGCTGGAGAGCATGTACTTGAGCAGGAAGACCTTCTCGGCCGCGCCCAGGTCGGCGCCATGGGCACCGGGGTGGCCGCTGTAAAGCGCGATGGCGCCCAGCGCCGCAACGCCCACCGCCAGGGTCAGCCCGCGCAGCGGCGCCCAGAACCACCCCAGCAGCACCAGCGAGGGCACGGCGGCGGTGAGGATGCCTTTTTCATAGTCGTCCATCGCGGCGCCGTAGCGGGCAAAGGCATAGCCAGCCCCGGCGAGCACGAGGGCCGCAAAGCCCCAGTCCAGCAGGCTGCGGCGCTGCAGCAGGTGGCTGCGGGGCGGGGCGAAGGCGGTGGTGGTGTTCATGGGGCCTAGACCTTCTCAGTGCGCGCGTTCGTCTTCGTGCAGCACCGCGCGGCGCAGTTCATCAAACACGAGGGCGTTGTCCGGGGTGTCGCGGGTGGTGGAGAGCGCGAGCCTCACCAGGCTGCCACCCGCTTCGTTGGGGCTGGGGGTGATCCAGATCCAGAGGCGACGCTCGCGGATGTAGAGCATGGCGAAGACGCCGATGATCAGCAACACCGCGCCCAGATAGACCAGCTTTTGCCCAGGGGCTCTGGCCACCTGGAAGACGCTGGCCTGGACCTGCTCGAAGCTGCTGAGCTGCAGCAGGTAGGGCGCGGGGTAGTAGAGGCTGTCCGACAGCGCCAGCACCGACTGGGTCATGAAGGCTTGGGTGGCTGCGTCGGTGGCGGGGGGCGGCAGGCCGGCGGTTTCGCGCGCGAGCTTGTGCAGCTCAAAGAGGCTGCCGTTGAGGATGCGCAGCAGCACCTCGGACATCTTGGCGCGCTCGGCCTCGGGGACCTTGCGTTCGACAAAGTCCGACAACGCGGGCAGGCCGCGGGGGCGGTCCTTGGCGCTTGGGGCAGCGGCGTCCGCAACGGCGCCGGCAAAGAGGCCGAGCACTTGCTGCGTGGTGGCGAGCAGTTGGGGCTGCATGTCGGTCCGGCCGGCCGGGGTGCCTTGCGCGGCATAGCGCTCGGCAGCGCGCTGGCGCACGGCAGGGTCCAGCAGCGCGCGGCGCAGGTTCAGGAAGCCATCGAGGCTGTCCTTCTCGTCCACCGGCATGCGCAGGTAGCGGAAGCCCTCGGCGGCGGACTCGCGCATGCCGGCAAGGAAGACGCGCTGGCCGTCGAGCTCGACCGGCAGCATGTAGTTGTTGTACTCGCGCGCCTGGCCGGCCGCATCGCGCAGCCGGTAGCTGAACGAGGGGCCGACATTGCGCAGGTCCTTGTTGGTGCGGACCTTGGCGCCGCTGCCGAGGTGGTCGCCGAGCTTGAGCTCGGCGGCCGCTTCGTTGGCGCCCATGTTCTCGACATTGATCACGCGCAGCCCGGCGATCTCAAGCTGCTGGTCGCCCAGCGCGGCCACAAGCTGCTTGTCGCCCACGCGGCCTTCGAGTTCGAACGCCTGCCCGGCATCCATCGGCACGGCGTGCAGTTTGAGCTTGGAGCCGCCGTCGTCGAAGCTGCTTTGGTAGATGGCAATGCCGCGATGGATCACCGGCTCGTTCACGCGCACCGTGGCCTTGCGCTCGGCGCCGTGGCCGTCCAGGTCGCGCAGCACGATGTCGCTGGCAAAGCTCTTGGGCATGCCGGTGCTGTAGTACTCGACCTTGAACTGCTTGAGCTCGATCTCGAAGGGCAGGTCCTGCAGCACGACGCCGCTGGGCAGGGTGATGAGGCCCGTGGCCGCACGCTGGCCCTCGGGCACGAAGACGTTGGCCCGGAACCCCGGCGTGCTGCTTGCGAGCCGGTGCTCAGGTCGCACATCCGACACCAGGCCTGAGCCCGAGTAGGGCTGCTTGCCCTGGGCCCACATCACCAGGCGCACCATCAGGTCGCCATCGAGCAGACCGCCCACGCAGACCAGCACGATGGCCGAGTGCGCGGCCAGGTAGCCGATCTTGTTGGCCGCGCCCTTGCGGGCCGCGATCATGATGCCGTTGTCGCGCCGCTGGACGCGGAACTTCCAGCCGCGCAGCTGCAGCAGCTTGCTGAACTCGGTCAGCGCGAGGGACGGCGCGCTGTGCACATCGCCAATGGCCTTGTGGTGGTGGGCCGTCAGCGACTGCTCGCGCACGTTCTCCTTGAAGCTGCGCAGGTCAGCCAGGATCTTGGGCGTGTTGCGGGCAATGCACAGGCTGGTCGAGAGCACCAGGAAGGCCAGGATCAGCAGGAACCACGGTGCGCTGTAGACCGTGTAGAGCCCAAGCCGGCCAAACAGCTCGGCCCAGAAAGGCCCGAACTGGTTGACGTAGTTGCCCATGGGCTCGTGCTGCTTCACGACCGTGCCCACCATGGAGGCGATGCAGATCACCGTCAGCAGGCTGATCGCAAAGCGCATCGAGGCGAGCAGCTCGTAGAGCTCTCGCGCGGCGGAGCGGGAGGGAGGTGCGGTGGGGAGGGCGGCGTCCGTCATGGAAGCGGGGGCGCAAAAAAAGGCCGGTGCGCGGGCACCGGCCTTCGTTCAGCGAGGCTGCGTGGGCAGCGGATCAGCGAAGACCGGCGACGTAGTCGGAGACGGCCTTGATCTCCTTGTCGTTCATCTTGGCGGCCACGCCCGTCATCGGGGCGGAGTTGGTGCGGCCACCGGCGCGGAAGGCGAGCATCTGGGCTTCGATGTAGTCGCCATGCTGGCCACCGATGCGTGCGTACTGCGAGGGAATGCCAGCGCCCGTCGGGCCGTGGCAGGCGGCGCAGGCCGGGATGGCGCGGTCAGCAATGCCGCCGCGGTAGATCTTTTCGCCCAGCTGGACCGTGTCCTTATTCTTGGCAAAGCCCGGCTTGGCGGTCTTGCTGGCGTAGAAGGCGGCGACGTTGCGGATGTCTTCTTCGCTCAGCGGCGCAGCCATGCCGTTCATCACGGCGTTCTTGCGCTTGCCGGACTTGAACTCGGTCAGCTGCTTGACGAGGTAGTCAGCGTGCTGGCCTTGCAGGATGGGATTGGCCGGGCTGCCGCGCGAGCCGTCCGCCGTGTGGCAGGCGGCGCAGACGTCGGACGAAATCTTGGCGCCCTTGGCCAGATCAGGCTTGGCCGCTGCGGCGGGTTCGTTCGCGGAGGCCGACACGGCCAACAGCAGGCTCGACAAGACAGTAGCGACAATCTTCATGGATGCTCTAGGTTTCGTTGGGCGCAACCGCAGAATTTTACAATGACCGGCTAGCAAGCAGGACCCCTTCATGACCGATGCCTCCTCGCCCCCGGCGAACCCCGAAAAGATCGCCCTGGCCTGGACGCACACCGCGCGCTTCCTGACGACCGCCAGCCAACTGGATCAATTGCCCGCGACGGAGCTGCCGGAGATCGCCTTCGTCGGCCGCTCCAACGCCGGCAAATCTACGGCCATCAACACCCTGGCGCAGCACAAGCGCCTGGCCTTTGCGTCCAAGACGCCGGGGCGCACGCAGCACATCAACCTCTTCGAGCTGGGCCCCAAAGACGCGCCCGACGCGCTGTTTGCCGACCTGCCCGGCTACGGCTACGCGGCGGTCAACCGCGAGTCCAAGCTGCGCTGGCAAAAGGTGATGGCCGACTACCTGGAGGTGCGGCGCAGCCTCTCCGGTGTGGTGCTGATGGTGGATTCGCGCCTCGGGCTGACGGACCTGGATCTGCAGTTGCTGGACTTTGTGGCGCCCCGCGTGCGATCGGGCGCGGTGAAGTTCCTGGTGCTGCTGACCAAGGCCGACAAGCTCAATCGCAAGGAGGCCGATGCATCGCTGCGTGCCGTCTCTGACCAACTCGGGGTGCTGGCTACCGACGAGGCCGACGTCGGCATCTCGTTGTTCTCGGCACTGAGCAAGCGCGGCGTCGGCGACGTCGCCCAGGCCCTGCATGCCTGGGCCCATTCGGCCCCGCCCGCCAGCGAAGAATAGCCCAAGGCGCATCTAAATCGATGTATACTGCTAGCTTCAGTCGCGGGGTGGAGCAGTCTGGTAGCTCGTTGGGCTCATAACCCAAAGGTCGTAGGTTCAAATCCTGCCCCCGCAACCAATATTCAGCAGCAACGCTCGCGCGTTGGCAGCAGACGATTCAAAGCCCGCAGCAACGCGGGCTTTGTCGTTTCTGGCGGCACGTGGCGGAGCATTGCGCTTTTCAGCTGAGGCGCGGCGATCGGGCGTAATTCGGCCAAGAAAAAAGCCCAGCAACTTGCGCTGCTGGGCTTCTCTTGATTTGGTGGCGCTTCAGGGATTCGAACCCCGGACCTGCGGATTATGATTCCGTCGCTCTAACCGGCTGAGCTAAAGCGCCTGAGCCCGCTAGTATAGCGGGCCGTGCGAAGGTTTTGCAAGGCATGTTCAGTTTCTTCAAGAAGCGTCCCAAGGCCGAAGAGGCCAGCATCCAGACCCAGGCGGCGACCCCTGTCGCCCCGGCGGCCGTGCCAACTGCAGCGCCAACCGCAGCGTCTTTTGCGCCGGTCATGCCAGCCGCTGCATCCGGCGCTGCGGCCCAGGCTGAAGCACCGCGCAAGGGGTGGCTGGATCGGCTGCGGTCGGGCTTGCGCAAGACGGGCTCCAGCATCGCCCAGGTCTTCACGGGCACGCAGATCGACGATGCCTTGTACGAGGAACTTGAGGATGCGCTGCTGCTGGCAGACGCGGGCGTCAAGGCCACGCAGTTCCTGCTGGACGACCTGAAGCGGCGGGTGAAGGAGGCCAAGGCGACCGACCCGCAAGCCGTGCGCCTGCTGCTGGTGGATGCGCTGGCCGACCTGCTTCAGCCGCTGGAGAAGCCACTCGCTGTGGGGGCTGCGACGCCGACCGTGGTGATGGTGGTGGGCGTGAACGGCGCAGGCAAGACGACCAGCATTGGCAAGCTGACGCGCCATCTGGCGGCGGCCGAGCAGCGCGTGTTGCTGGCGGCGGCGGATACCTTCCGCGCCGCTGCGCGCGAGCAACTGGGCGTCTGGGCCGATCGCGCGCAGGTGGAAATCGTCAGTCAGGAGGGCGGCGACCCAGCGGCCGTGAGCTTTGACGCAGTGAATGCCGGCAAGGCGCGCGGGGCGGACGTGGTCATCGCCGACACCGCCGGCCGCCTGCCCACCCAGCTTCATCTGATGGAGGAGCTGAAGAAGATCAAGCGCGTGATTGGCAAGGCCATGGAGGGCGCGCCGCACGAGGTGCTGCTCGTGGTGGACGGCAATACGGGGCAGAACGCGCTCACCCAGGTCAAGGCCTTTGACGAGGCGCTGGGCTTGACGGGCCTCGTCGTGACCAAGCTGGACGGCACCGCCAAGGGCGGTGTGCTGGCCGCGATCGCGCGGGAGCGCCCGATCCCGGTCTACTTCATCGGCGTTGGCGAAAAGCTGGAGGACCTGGAAACCTTCAGCGCCCGCGAATTTGCCAGGGCGCTGCTGGAATAGCCCTTCAGTGATGGGCCTTCAGTGGGCGTGCGGTGAGTCGGTGTAGGCGCCCGCGCCCATAACCCTGGGGAAGAGATGCTGGTGCAAGCGCTGGCTGTCGTCGCTTTGCCAGGCGCGGTCCCACACCGTCACTGCAAGCCCCGACGCTTCCAGTACGCGCAGCAGGCGCTCGCGCTTGCGAGTGAGCCGAGGGTCTTCCTCGGGGGCTGGCATGACGATGGCCGACCGCACATAGCCATGCTCGTCGCACAGGACGAAGTCGACGGTCAGCAGTCCGGTGCGTGACAACCACTCGCGGTAGGAGTGCTGCTTGGGCACCTTTACCACCTTGTAGAGCGGCACATGCGCCAGCAAAAAGCCTTTGGGGTGCTCCAACGCCAGGGCCTGCGCGATGTGCTTGTGGGCGATGCGCTCGGCGCTGGCCAGCACCCGTGTGGGCGTGGGTGGCCAGAGCATGACGGTGTCGGTGGCGTCGGCACGACTGGCGCCGCGTTGTGCGGTGAGGTTGTGGAGCCAGGCGCCCACGGCGCGGGGAAGGTTGAGGTTCAGCATGTCCGAGACGCTATCCGGCGCGGCGCGCCTTGACCACCGCTGAGCGTCCCTTGAGCTTGGGGGCAAGTGTGAGGACTTGTTACCTGCCTCAGCCCATCATGCCGCCCATGCCCTTCATGCCGCCGAACTTCTTCATCATCTTCATCAGCCCGCCGCCCTTCATCTTCTTCATCATGCCCTGCATCTGGTCGAACTGATTCAGCAGGCGGTTGACGTCCTGGATCTGCACGCCGGCGCCGGTGGCGATGCGGCGCTTGCGGCTGGCCTTGCTCTTGCCGTCCATCAGCAGCGCGGGCTGCTTGCGCTCCTTGGCAGTCATGGCATTGAGGATGCCTTCCATGCGGCGCATGTCGCGCTCGGCGCGGTCCATGTCGGCCTGGCCGGGTTGCTTGTTGCCCATCATGTTGGTGGGTAGTTTGTCGAGCAGGCCACCCAGGCCGCCCATCTTCTTCATCTGCTGCAGCTGCAGCAGGAAGTCGTTGAGGTCGAAGCCGCTGCCGCTCTTGAGCTTCTCGGCCATGGCCTGGGCCGAGGCCATGTCCACGCTTTGCGTGACCTGCTCGACCAGGGCCACGATGTCGCCCATGCCGAGCACGCGGCCGGCGTGGCGGTCGGCATCGAACACTTCGAGGCCATCGATCTTTTCGGACACACCCGCGAACTTGATCGGCGCGCCGGTGACCTGCCGCACCGACAGCGCGGCGCCGCCTCGTGAGTCGCCATCAAGCTTGGTGAGGATCACGCCCGTCAGGGGCAGTGCGTCCTTGAAGGCCTTGGCGGTGTTGACGGCATCCTGGCCCTGCATGGCATCGACGACGAACAGGGTCTCGACCGGGTTCAGCGTCGCGTGCAGGTCCTTGATCTCGGCCATCAGCGCTTCGTCAATGGCGAGGCGGCCGGCCGTGTCGACCAGCAGCACATCAAAGAAATGGCGCTTGGCGTGGTCGATCGCGGCGAGCGCGATGTCGTGCGGCTTCTGGTTGGGCTCGGACGGGAACCACTCGGCGCCAGCCTGGCGCGTCACCGTCTTGAGCTGCTCGATGGCGGCGGGGCGGTAGACGTCGGCCGAGACGGTCAGCACCTTTTTCTTGCGCTTCTCGATCAGGTGCTTGGCGAGCTTGGCCGTGGTGGTGGTCTTGCCGGCGCCTTGCAGGCCGGCCATCAGGATCACGGCCGGGGGTTGGGCGGCCAGGTTGATGTCGGCCACGCCCTCGCCCATGGTGGCGGCGAGTTCTTTCTGGACGATGGAGACCAGCACCTGGCCGGGGTTGAGCGAGCCCACCACCTCCTGGCCCAGTGCCTTCTCCTTCACCCGTGCGATGAAGTCGCGCACCACAGGCAGGGCCACGTCGGCCTCGAGCAGGGCCATGCGCACTTCGCGCAGCATGTCCTGGACGTTGCTCTCGGTGATGCGGGCCTGGCCGCGCATCGTCTTGACGAGGCGACCCAGGCGGTCAGATAGGGTGGAGGCCATCGGGGGCGGGGCGCACCGGCAGACTGCACGGAGGCCAAAAGTACACTCGGCTCATGAGTTTATCGCCCGCCCTCACGTCGCCTGCCACGCCTTCGGTTGCGCTGGCCGTGGCGAGTGGCCTGGCCTTGTTGAGCTATGTCTGGGCTGGGGTGCAGGCCCAGGCGCGGGCATCGGCGCCGCCGGGCGAGTCGCAGACCATCCGCTCCGGCCTGAGATGGACGGCGCTGGCTTCGGCCTGGGGCGTGCATCTGCTGGCCTTGGTGGTGGATATCAGTGGCTGGGGCCAGGCGCAGGACGGCGCCCGCTTTGGCTTTGCGCCGGCCTTGTCGCTGACGGTCTGGCTGGTGTTGACGGTCTACCTGGTCGAGAGCCGCTTCTACCCCTTGCACAGCGTGCGCCGCGTGCTGGCCTTGATCGCGGCACTGGCCGTGGGGCTGGCCTGGTGCTTCCCGGGTGAACTGCGCCCGACCGCCGCTTCGGCCTGGGCGCCGCTGCATTGGATGTTCGGGCTTGCGTCCTACGCGCTGTTTGGCGTGGCCGTGCTGCATGCGGGGTTGATGAACCGGGCTGAGCAACGCCTGCGCCATGGTCGCGCCAGTGAGGGCTTGCCGGTACTGCGCCTGGAGCGCTTGACCTTTCAATTCGTGACCGCAGGCGTGGTGGTCTTGTCGCTGGCGATCCTGCTGGGCTGGTGGTTCACGCCGCACTGGCGCTGGGGTCACAAGAACCTGCTGTCGGTGTTGGGCTGGCTGGTGCTGACGGCCTTGCTGGCTGGGCGGCGCTTGTATGGCTGGCGCGGCCGGCGCGCCATGCGCTGGCTCTACGCCGGGGCCGGGCTGCTGCTGCTGGCCTATGTCGGCACGCGCTTTGTGCTGGAGGTCGTGCTGCAGCGCGGAGGAGGGCTGGGCGGATGAAATACCTGTTGTTGCTGATCGTGCTCGCCCTGGTGTTCTATATGTTGGGCCGCAAGCGCCAACCGCCGCCCGCGCAGCCGCCAGCGTCATCTGCGCCGCCGCCCGTGAGTCGCGGCCAGACCATGGTGGCCTGTGCGCACTGCGGCTTGCACCTGCCGGAGCAGGAATCCCTGCCCGGTCGAGGCGGGGCCTTTTGCAGCACCGAGCACCGGGCCGCCTACGAGGCTGCCCACGCTCGCCCGTGACGGTGGATAGCAGCCCCTCGGCCTGGTTCATCGAGGCGGCGGCCGCCGAGCCGGATGGCGATGAGGCCGGCAGCGCGTTTGACCGCCTGCACCGCGCCTTCATCGCCGCGCGCGCGGCCCTGGGCTTGGCCCTGGTGGCGGCGCAGCTGATTGCGCATGCACTGACAGCCACCCTCGCCACCCGCACCCTGAGCCTCAGCGCGGTCTATGCCGCCGAGGCCCTGTTGCTGTGGGCCTTGCCGCCGCTGCGTCGTGGCGTCACCGCGCGCAGCCTCGCGCGCGTCAGCCACCTGCACTGGTGGAGCCTGATCGGCATTGACTTGCTGCTCTTCGGGGCGCTGCACAGCCTCGATGCCAGCAGCGTCAACTACGGCGCGCTCTTCGTCATGCCCGTGCTCACGGCGGGTGTGTTGTGCCCACGCCTACTGGCCCTGGCCACGGCGGCCATGGCGACGCTGGCCCTGCTGGTGCCCGAGCTGTGGAGCCTGCTGACCAATGACGGCGGCAGCCTGCGCTTCACCCAGGTGGGTCTGGTGGGTGGCGGGCTCTTTGTCGTGGCCTTGCTGACCAGCGAGCTGGCCGGGCGTCTGGCGCGCGAAGAGCGTGCGGCGCGCGGCAGCCTGGCCATGGCACGCCAGCAGGAGCAGCTGAGCCGCCTCGTGATCGACGAGATGCAGGCCGGCGTGCTGGTGGTGGACCGACGGGGCCGGGTGCGTGCGGCCAACCCGGCGGCCGGGCAGTTGTTGGGCGAGGCGCAGCCGCTGTCGCTGCGCGGCCGCGCGGCCTGGCAGCCCTTGGTGGCGGCGGTCGAGCGCGCCTTTGCCGAAGGCGCCTGGCCGGAGAACGGCGGCGACGTGGTGTTGCTGCTGCCCGGCGGGGTGTCGCGCAGCCTGCGCCTGCGGCTGCGCTTCACGCGGCGGCGCGAGCAGCAAGGGGGCGAGGAGCTGTGCGTGCTGCTGCTGGAAGACAACCGCGAGCTGCTGGCGCGCAGCCGCCAGGAGAAGCTGGCTGCCATGGGCCGCGTGTCGGCCGGCATTGCGCACGAGATCCGCAACCCGCTGGCCGCCATCGCGCAGGCCAATGCCTTGCTGTCCGAAGACCTGGTGGGTTCGCGCAATGAGCAGCTGACCCAGATGATCGGCTCCAACGTGCAGCGCCTCAAGCGCCTGGTGGACGATGTGATGGAGGTGGCGCCTGGCGTGGGTCCCACCAGCCAGCCGCTGGATGCTGCGCAGCTGCTGCGCGATGTCGTCGAGGACTGGGTGCGCATCAATGGTCTGGCAGGCTCGGGCCGCTTTGTGCTGCAGCCCTTGCCGGCTGATGCGATGGTGCTGTTCGAGCCCGAGCATTTGCGGCGCGTGCTGGTGAACTTGCTCGACAACGCGCTGCGCCATGCCACTCATGACGCTGGCGCCATCCAGCTCTCTCTCGCCCCGTTGGCCGAGGACCCGGAAGCGCTGGAGCTGGTGGTCTACAGCGCCGCAGCGGCCATCGCGCCCGAGATTGAGCGGCATTTGTTTGAACCTTTCTTCTCGACGCGCAGCCGAGGTTCCGGCCTGGGGCTCTACATTTGCCGTGAGCTGTGCGAGCGCCACAACGGCCGTATCGAATACCGCCGCCGCCGCACCGAGCCCGAGGGCAATGAGTTCTGCGTCCAGATGCGCCGATTCCACCAAGCATGAGTTCCAAACCCCGCCTCCTGGTCGTTGACGACGAGCCCGATCTGCGCACGCTCTACGAGCTGTCGCTGCTGCGCGAAGGCTACGAGGTGGACAGTGCGGCCGGCGTGGCCGAGGGCCTGGCACTGCTGGCGGCGGGCAGCTACAACGCCGTCATCACCGACATGAAGCTGCCCGATGGCAGCGGCCTGGATGTGCTGCGCTGGCTGGAGCAGCGCGGCCGGGGCGAGAAGACCCTGGTCATCACGGCCTTTGGTTCGGCCGAGAACGCCGTCGAGGCCCTCAAGGCGGGCGCGTACGACTACCTGACCAAGCCGGTGGATCTGCGGCAGTTCCGCCTGGTGGTGGCCTCGGCCCTGGGCCGCAGCGCACCCGACCGCGAGGAGCGCCGTGCCCCGCCGCGCAGCCCGCAAGGCGCCATGGCCCGGCTGGCGGGCCAGTCGGCGGCGCTGCATGAAGTGCGCTCGCTCATCACCAAGGTGGCGCGCAGCATGGCGCCGGTGCTGGTGAACGGCGAGTCTGGCACCGGCAAGGAGCTGGTGGCGCGCGCCATCCACGAGTGCGGCGCCCGAGGCAGTCAGCGCTTTGTGGCCGTCAACTGCGGCGCCATCCCCGAGAACCTGCTGGAGGCCGAGTTCTTTGGCTACCGCAAGGGGGCCTTCACCGGCGCGCAGGAGGACCGCGAGGGCTTCTTCCAGGCGGCCGATGGCGGCACCTTGTTCCTCGACGAAATCGGTGACCTGCCGCTGGCCATGCAGAGCAAACTGCTGCGCGCGATCCAGGAGCGCTCGGTGCGCCCCGTGGGGGCGGTCGTCGAAGCGGCGGTGAACGTGCGCGTCGTGAGCGCCACCCACAAGGACCTGGCGGCCGAGGTGGCGGCCGGGCGCTTCCGGCAAGACTTGTTCTACCGGCTCAATGTGATCCAGATCCGCGTGCCGCCGCTGCGCGAGCGCCTGGAGGACCTGCCCGAGATCAGCGACCGCGTGCTTGAGCGCATCGCGCACGATGCCGGCGTCTCGCCGGCCCCGCGCCTCACTGCGGCGGCGCTGGAGACGCTGTCGCGCTACGCCTTCCCGGGCAATGTGCGTGAGCTGGAGAACCTGCTGCACCGCGCGCTGGCGCTGGTGGGCGGCGAGTGGATCGACGCTGACGAACTGGGCCTGCCCGACACCTTGCTTGACGACACCCGCAGCGACACACAGTTCGCAGCCATCGACGGCGAGGTGCATGCCAAGGGCAGCGCTGGCGAGGTCAGCGTGCCCGATGCGCTGCCCGAAGACCTTGCCGCCTACCTGGATGAAGTCGAGCGCGCCATCCTGCTGCGCGCGCTTGAAAAGCATCGTTACAACCGCACCGCCGCTGCCGCGAGCCTGGGACTGTCCCTAAGACAGATCCGCTACCGCATGGCGCGGCTCGGCATCACCGCGGGCGACTAGCCGAGATCGCCACTGCATCGGCCCCAGGATTGGCGCGGGCCAGCGGGCCAAAAGTGCGCCCAAGCGAGCATTGGCGCGGGGTTGTGGGGTGCGAGGTCCATGCCATCGCACTTGCCGGCCCGATGCTCAATTTCCGGCGTCCATTTGTGCGCTTCCGCTAGCCCTCCGGGCTGTCGTCGTCAAGCGGATTGATACGCTATGGGTAGTGGTTGAGCGAGGCATAGGCCACAGATATAGTGTCCTGCATGCTATTCTGCTGAACCGGTTGACCCCCAATGCCCACTCCCTGGTTCGTCGAGCAAACGCCCCTGCGGCGCACCGTGTCACGAACCCCCTCGCGAGTGTTTTGGCCCGCCAGTCAGCCGGACTTTCTGACCCCAACGCCATGAGTGCTTGAGCACTTGTAGGCGTGAGCTTTGCCGTATCGCTTTCCGACCCCACAGAGAGGACGTTCCATGCTTCAAGATGCCGTTGCGACCAGCGCCGCCGCTTCCTCCGCCCCCTTCTCGCCGGACCTGTCCGGCGCCGCGCCTCGCACGACGTCTCCGAGCGAGATCGTCCCGCCGACCGTTTACCAGTCCTACCAGATCATTCGCCGCAATGGCGCCGTCGTCGCCTTTGAGCCGAGCAAGATCGCGGTCGCTTTGATGAAGGCCTTCCTGGCCGTGCATGGCACCGGTGGCGCGGCGTCGGCCAGCGTGCGCGAGACGGTGGAGCAACTGACCCAGAACGTCGTCCGCGCCTTGCTGCGCTCGCGTCCGAGTGGCGGCACCTTCCACATCGAAGACGTGCAAGACCAGGTCGAGCTCGGCCTGATGCGCAGCGGCCATCACGAAGTGGCGCGCGCCTATGTGCTGTACCGCGAGCGCCGCGCTCAAGAGCGCGCCCGTGCCGGCGAAGCGACCAAGGCGGCCGAGCCGCAGTTCATGGTGCTGGACGGTGGCGAGCGCCGTGCACTCGACCTCGGCAGCCTGCGCAACCTGATCGCCTCCGCCTGCGAGAACCTCGGCGCCGATGTGCGCCCCGAGCCCGTGCTGGCCGAGACCCAGCGCAATCTGTACGACGGCGTGCCGATGGAGGAGGTCTACAAGGCCGCCATCCTCGCTGCGCGCACCCTGATCGAGAAGGATCCGGGCTACAGCCGCGCCACCGCGCGCTTGCTGCTGCACACCATCCGCCGCGAGATCCTGGGCCGTGAGGTCATGCAGGCTGAGATGTCGCAGGCCTATGCCGACTACTTCCCCGGCTTCATCAAGCGCGGCGTGCAAGCCGAGTTGCTGGACGAGAAGCTGCAACAGTTCGACCTGGCCAAGCTGGGCGCGGCGCTCAAGGCTGAGCGTGACCTGCAGTTCGATTACCTCGGCCTGCAGACCCTGTACGACCGCTACTTCCTGCACATCGAGGACGTCCGCATCGAACTGCCCCAGGCCTTCTTCATGCGCGTCGCCATGGGCCTGGCACTGAACGAGATCGACCGCGAAGCCCGCGCCATCGAGTTCTACAACGTGCTCTCCACCTTCGACTTCATGTCGAGCACGCCGACCTTGTTCAACTCCGGCACCCGCCGCTCGCAGCTCTCCAGCTGCTACCTCACTACTGTCGAGGACGACCTGGACGGCATCTACGAGGCGCTGAAGGAGAACGCGCTGCTGTCCAAGTTTGCCGGCGGCCTCGGTAACGACTGGACCAATGTCCGTGCGCTGGGCTCCTATATCAAGGGCACCAATGGCAAGAGCCAGGGCGTCGTGCCCTTCCTCAAGGTCGTGAACGACACCGCTGTGGCCGTCAACCAGGGTGGCAAGCGCAAAGGCGCGGTCTGCGCCTATCTGGAAAGCTGGCACCTCGACATCGAAGAGTTCCTGGAGCTGCGCAAGAACACCGGCGACGACCGCCGCCGCACGCACGACATGAACACGGCGAACTGGATCCCTGATCTGTTCATGAAGCGCGTCATCGAAGGTGGCGACTGGACCCTGTTCTCGCCCAGCACCTGCCCCGATCTGCACGACAAGTTCGGCAAGGACTTTGAGACGGCCTATGTCGGCTATGAGCAGAAGGCTGACCGCGGTGAGCTCAAGCTCTTCAAGCGCATGCCCGCCAAGGACCTGTGGCGCAGGATGCTCTCGATGCTGTTCGAGACCGGCCACCCCTGGATCACCTTCAAGGACGCCTGCAACGTCCGCTCGCCGCAGCAGCATGTTGGCGTCGTGCACTCGTCCAACCTCTGCACCGAGATCACGCTCAACACCAATGAGAGCGAGATCGCCGTCTGCAACCTCGGCTCGGTCAACCTCGCCCAGCACTTGAAGGATGGCCAGATTGATCAGGCCAAGCTCAAGAAGACGGTGGCCACGGCGATGCGCATGCTCGACAACGTCATCGACATCAACTACTACGCCGTCAAGAAGGCGCGCGACTCCAACCTGCGTCATCGCCCGGTCGGCCTCGGCATCATGGGCTTCCAGGACGCGCTCTACCAACTGCGCACGCCCTATGCCTCGGAGGCTGCGGTTGAGTTTGCCGACCGTTCGATGGAAGCTGTCTGCTACCACGCGTACTGGGCGTCGACCGAACTCGCCGCCGAGCGTGGCCGCTACTCCAGCTACAAGGGCTCGCTGTGGGATCGCGGCATCCTGCCGATCGACTCCATCGACCTGCTGGCTGAACAGCGCGGTGGCTACGTGGACGTGGACCGTTCGGTGAGCATGGACTGGGACGCCCTGCGCGGCCGCATCGCCGAGCACGGCATGCGCAACAGCAACTGCATCGCCATCGCCCCGACGGCCACCATCTCCAACATCATCGGCGTGGACGCCTCGATCGAGCCTTGCTTCGGCAACCTGTCGGTCAAGTCCAACCTGTCGGGCGAGTTCACGGTCATCAACGAATCGCTGGTGCGTGACCTCAAGAAGCTCGGCCTCTGGGACGACGTGATGGTCATGGACCTCAAGCACTTCGATGGTTCGCTGCGCCGCATCGACCGCGTGCCTGAAGACGTCAAGGCGCTCTACGCGACGGCCTTTGAAGTCGAGCCCGTGTGGCTGGTCGAGGCCGCGTCGCGCCGCCAGAAGTGGATCGACCAGGCGCAGAGCCTGAACATCTACATGGCCGGCGCCTCGGGCAAGAAGCTCGACGAGACCTACAAGCTCGCCTGGCAGCGTGGCCTCAAGACCACCTACTACCTCCGCACCATCAGCGCCACGCAGGCCGAGAAGAGCACGGTCACGCGCACGGGTCAGCTCAACGCAGTGTCTTCAGCACCCGCTGCCGCAGCCGCCGCAACGCCTGCGCCGATGGCTGCCGCCGAGCCTGATGTGCCTGCGACCGACATCAAGTTCTGTTCGATCGACAACCCCGACTGCGAAGCTTGCCAGTGATCGTGCAACGCAGCATGCAGTTGTCTATACAACTTCGTGCTGCGTTTTCGATGCCCTCGTGCAACAGGACGGGCTCTCGCGGCTTGCCAAGGCTTGTTGAGCTGTTGAGCCCCTACCGATAATTCACCGCCACAGGAAGACCCCACCATGCTGGTCTGGGACGAAGACACCGCCTCCACCGACACCTCTGCCGCCATCAAGGCCGCACCCCAAAACGCGACGGGCGTGATGCCCGTGACGCGTGAGGCTTCAACCCCTTTTGTTGCTCCTGTCGCCACCTCCGCTCCCGAGTTGCCTGAGCCCCGCCTGAGCGGCGAGCCGGCCTCCGCACGCCGCGTCCGCGCGGCTGACAAGCGCATCATCAACGGCCAGACCGACGTCAACCAACTGGTGCCGTTCAAGTACAAGTGGGCCTGGGAGAAGTACCTCGCCACCTGCGCCAATCACTGGATGCCGCAGGAAGTGAACATGAGCCGCGACATCGCGCTCTGGAAGGACCCCAACGGCCTGACCGAAGACGAGCGCCGCATCATCAAGCGCAACCTCGGCTTCTTCGTCACCGCCGACTCGCTGGCCGCCAACAACATCGTGCTCGGCACCTACCGGCACATCACGGCGCCCGAGTGCCGTCAGTTCCTGCTGCGTCAGGCCTTCGAAGAGGCCATCCACACGCACGCCTATCAGTACATCGTTGAGTCCCTCGGCCTCGACGAGAGTGAAATCTTTAACGCCTACAACGAAGTTCAGTCCATCCGCGACAAGGACGAGTTCCTGATCCCGTTCATCGACGCGATCATGAAGCCCGAGTTCAAGACCGGCACACCCGAAGCCGATCAGACCCTGCTCAAGAGCCTGATCGTGTTTGCCTGCTTGATGGAAGGCCTGTTCTTCTATGTCGGCTTCACCCAGATCCTGGCCATGGGCCGCCAGAACAAGATGACCGGTGCCGCCGAGCAGTACCAGTACATCCTGCGCGACGAGTCCATGCACTGCAATTTCGGCATCGACCTCATCAACCAGATCAAGCTTGAGAACCCGCACCTCTGGACCTCCGAGTTCAAGGCCGAGATCAAGGCCTTGTTCATGAAGGCTGTCGAGCTGGAGTACCGCTACGCCGAGGACACCATGCCGCGTGGCGTGCTGGGCCTCAACGCTTCGATGTTCAAGGGCTATCTGCGCTTCATCGCCAACCGGCGTGCCACGCAGATCGGGCTGGAGGCGCTCTTCCCGAACGAAGAGAACCCCTTCCCCTGGATGAGCGAAATGATCGACTTGAAGAAGGAGCGCAACTTCTTCGAGACCCGCGTGATCGAGTACCAGAGCGGCGGCGCGCTGAGCTGGGACTGATCCGAACTTTTTGCGCTGCAAGAGATCAAGACACGTGACGGCATCCTCCAACGACCAGCAGGTCCGGGCCATAGAGCCCATGGGGTGGCGTCATTCCCGCGTTCATGGCATCGGAGCGTTCCTCCTGGACGACTCGCGGGCCATGGATAGCCGCACGGCTTCGGACCGGTTCGAAGCAGGCGGTTTTTTCTCAACTTGATCAAGGAGAAACACATGGCAACTGCAACCAAGAAGGCTCCGGCCAAGAAGGCTCCGGCCAAGAAGGCCGCTCCGGCGAAGAAGGCCGCTCCGGCCAAGAAGGCCGCTGCAAAGAAGGCCCCGGCCAAGAAGGCCGCTCCGGCGAAGAAGGCCGCTCCGGCCAAGAAGGCCGCTGCGAAGAAGGCCGCTCCGGCCAAGAAGGCGCCTGCCAAGAAGGCCGCTCCGGCCAAGAAGGCTGCGGCTAAGAAGGCCGCTCCGGCCAAGAAGGCTGCACCGGCCAAGAAGGCCGCGATGCCTACCAAGAAGGCCGCTGCCAAGCCGGCTGCCAAGAAGGCTGCTCCCAAGAAGGCCGCTGCGCCCAAGAAGGCTGCTGCCAAGCCCGCCGCCAAGCCGGCTGCCAAGAAGGCTGCGCCCAAGAAGGCCGCCGCCAAGCCTGCCCCTGCTGCCAAGCCTGCCCCTGCGCCTGCTGCCGCCGCTCCGGCCCCGGCTGCCAAGACGGCTCTGAGCCCTCAGGCTGCCTGGCCCTTCCCGACCGGCAACAAGCCCTGAGCCTGAATGCCGACACTGGCGCTTTGGCGCCGGTGTCGGTTCAATGGCAACTGTGCTGCACCCGCCACGGCCTCGTGCCCTGGCGGGTTTTTCTTGCGCGCTTGGTTTGTCGGTCTGGCGTGCGGCGCGGCCTCAGCGCTTCAGCGCGCGATCGATCTGCCGGCGCTCAAGGCTGGAACACGTCCACCGTGTAACCCGTGACCCGATGCGTGCCCGTCGAGAGGGGCAGCGAGAACGCCTTCTCGGCCTCGGGCCCGAGACGATCCACAGCCGGCACGAGTGCCGTGGGCGGGAAGACGCGCCGTGCTAGCAGGGCACCGCTGGCGTCAGTGAGGCTCAGCTCCACCCAGGGCATGGCCACCTCGACGGCCGAGGTGTTGCGCAAACTCAGCCCCAGCTTGTAGGCATTGCGCTGGCCCATCTGCGTGAGCGAGGTGGTCTCGATCAACAGCACGTCAGCGCGCTTCCAGGGCTCGACCTTGCAGGCCGCGACGCTGCAAAGCGCCACCACGGCGGGGCGCAGCGCCGGGAAGAGTGCAGCCACTGCATCGCGGAAGTGGAGCGTCATTTGCGCCAGCAGCGCGATGCACAGCACGACCGATGCCGCCATCAGCCCGCGCCGCACGGCGGGCTGCTGCCAGCGCTCTCCCGCCCGCGCTCGGCGCATGAACTCGGGCAGCGCCTCGGTCGGGATGGGCGTGGGCGGCGTGGGGGTGAGCGGCGCAGCGCCCGTGGGCACGTCCAGCGCTTCGGCCTGGAAGGGTGCCAGGGGCTCGTCGACCCAGCGAGGCTCAAGCCGATCACCCCGCTGCGCAGAGAAGGCCTGCGCTGTATCCAGCGCAGGCTCTGCGGGCGCCGGGGCTTCAGCGGGCTCGAAGGACTCAGGCGCCGAGGCAGGCTCAGGTTCATCGCGGCGGCTGGCCTCCGGCGGGTCGCTGGCCCAGGCTTGGGGCGGTGCGCTCGGGGGCGAGTAGGGCGGCTCGTCCGGGGCCGGAGCGGGTGCCTCGGGAGGTGCTGAATAGGCGGGTGGCTCCGGCGGTGGTGGCTCGGGTGCGAAACGGGCTGGCCAGTCAGGCGCCGGCTCGCGCTCCATGTCGAACAGCAGCTCGCGGGCGTCGAAGACTTCGTTGCAGCGGCCGCAGCGCACCCAGCCATCGGAGACGCGCAACTGGTCTTCGACGATGCGGAAGATGGTGCCGCAGGCGGTGCAGCGGGTGGCCAGGCTCATGGGTGAATCATCCCATGTGGCAACCGTGCTGGCGTCAGGACTTGCGCTGGGCGGTCATCCGGATCCAGCCCTCGTCCTGTTCGCTCACTTCCAGGGCCAACCAGGGCGCGTAAGCGGCCTTCAAGTCATCGGCCTGGTGCGCCAGGATGCCGGCCAGCACGAGGTGCCCACCCGGTGCGACGTGGGCGCACAGCAGCGGCGCGAGCAGCTTCAGGGGCGAGGCCAGGATGTTGGCGAGCACCAGCGGGTAGGTGCCGGCGGCGGCGGCTGGATCGGCCGCGTGGACTTGAGGCGTGGCGTTGGCCGCCGCGTTGTCGGCCGTGGCGCGCAGCGCGGCAGGGTCGATGTCCACGGCGTCGATGTGCTGTGCGCCATGCAGTGCCGCGCCGATGGCGAGGATGCCGGAGCCGCAGCCGTAGTCGAGCACGCGGTCCCAGCCCGGCGCGAGCTCGGCATGCTGGGCGATCCAGCGCAGGCACATCCGCGTGGTGGGGTGGGTGCCCGTGCCAAAGGCCAGGCCTGGGTCCAGGCGCATCACGCGCGTGGCGGCGGGTGGGGCCTGATGCCAGGACGGCACGATCCAGAAGCTCGGCGTGATCTCGACCGGCGAGAACTGACTTTGCGTCAGGCGCACCCAGTCCTGCTCGGGCACGGCCTGGACGGACTGCACATGCACCTCGGCCGCCCAGTCCTGCGCCAGCAGCAGCGTGGCGGCCTCGGTGGCTTCGGCCTCGGAGCTGAACAGCGACTTGACGACCGAGCGCTCCCAGCCGGGCTTTGGCGCGGGCATGCCGGGCTCGCCAAACAGCGCGCGCTCTGCCTCGGTGTCGGCATCGGCGTCTTCGACCGAGACGGCCAGCGCCTCGATTTCCATCAGCGCGTCGCTGACGATTTCGACATCCGCCTCGCGGCAGACCAAGGCCAGTTCAAACAGATGGCTCACAACCACTATTTCTTGTGCTGCTGCATCCAGCCTTCGAGGTAATGGATGCTGGTTCCGCCCTCGATGAACTTGGTGTCGACCATCAGCTCGCGGTGCAGCGGGATGTTGGTCTGGATGCCTTCAACCACGGTCTCGGACAGCGCAATGCGCATGCGCGCCAGCGCCTGGTCCCGCGTGTCGCCGTGGACGATGATCTTGCCGATCATGGAGTCGTAGTTGGGCGGCACGAAGTAGTTGGTGTAGGCGTGCGAGTCCACGCGCACCCCGGGGCCGCCGGGCGGGTGCCACATGGTGATGCGGCCAGGCGAGGGCGTGAACTTGACCGGGTCTTCCGCGTTGATGCGGCACTCGATGGCGTGGCCCTTGAGCTCGATCTGGCGCTGGCTGAAAGGCAGCTTCTCGCCGGCCGCGATCTTGATCTGCTGCTGCACGATGTCGATGCCGGTGACCAGCTCGGTGACCGGGTGCTCGACCTGCACGCGCGTGTTCATCTCGATGAAATAGAACTCGCCGTTCTCGTACAGGAACTCGAAGGTGCCTGCCCCGCGATAGCCGATCTTCTTGCAGGCGGCGGCGCAGCGGTCGCCCACCTTCTCGATCACGCGGCGGGGGATGCCCGGTGCGGGCGCTTCCTCGATGATCTTCTGGTGGCGGCGCTGCATGGAGCAGTCGCGCTCACCCAGCCACACCGCATTCTTGAAGGTGTCGGCCAGCACCTGGATCTCCACATGGCGTGGGTTCTCCAGGAACTTCTCCATATAGACCTCGGGGTTGCCGAAGGCGGCACCGGCCTCGGCACGCGTGGTCTGCACGGCATGGACGAGGGCGGCCTCGGTGTGGACGACGCGCATCCCGCGCCCACCACCGCCACCAGCCGCCTTGATGATCACCGGGTAGCCAACGCTGCGGGCGATGCGGATGATCTCCTTTGGGTCGTCAGGCAGCGCGCCCTCGGAGCCGGGAACGCAGGGCACGCCCGAGCGGATCATGGCCTGCTTGGCCGAGACCTTGTCGCCCATCAGGCGGATGGACTCGGGCGTCGGGCCGATGAAGACGAAGCCGCTGCGCTCGACGCGCTCGGCAAAGTCAGCGTTCTCGGACAGGAAGCCGTAGCCGGGGTGGATGGCCTCGGCATCGGTCACCTCGGCCGTGGCGATGATGGCCGGCATGCTGAGGTAGCTCTGCGCCGACGGCGCGGGGCCGATGCAGACGGCCTCGTCGGCCAGCTTCACATACTTGGCGTCGCGGTCGGCCTCGGAGTACACGACGACGGACTTGATGCCCATCTCGCGGCAGGCGCGCTGGATGCGAAGGGCGATTTCGCCTCGATTGGCGATGAGAATTTTCTTAAACATGTTTGCTCGGCTCCATCGCCTCAGTTCGCTGCGCGAACTGCGCAATTTGCCGTGCCTGCGGCACGTCCGCGCTGCGCGCGAGCCCCCCGATTCGCAATCAGGATCTTCTTAAACATAGGCACTCGGCTCAACCGTCCTCATTCGATGACGAACAGCGGCTGACCGAACTCGACGGGCTGGCCGTTCTCGACCAGCACCTTGGTGATCGTGCCTGTCTTGTCGGCCTCGATCTCGTTCATGATCTTCATGGCCTCGATGATGCAGATGGCATCACCTTGCTTGACGGCCTGGCCGACCTCGGCAAAGGACTTGGCGTTGGGGCCGGACGCCCGGTAGAAGGTGCCGACCATGGGCGACTTGACGATGTGGCCGGTCTCGGCGGGCGCGGCGGCCGGGGCGGCAACAGCCGGGGCAGCGCCGGCAGCCATGACCACCGGGGTCGGTGCGGCAGGGGCGGCATAGACCGGGGCGGCCTGCAGCACGGCGGCCTGCGGGTCGGCCTTGACGATGCGCACCTTGCCGTCGGCTTCCGTGATTTCAAGTTCGGAGATGTTCGACTCCGAGACGAGGTCGATCAGGGTCTTGAGCTTGCGCAAGTCCATGGGAGAGGGCTCCAGCGGTTTGTTGTTGTCGTGGGGGTCAGGCCGACGCGGCAGGGCGGCTTGACAGGGCGTGCTGCAACGCCAGGCGGTAGCCGTTGGCGCCGAGGCCGCAAATGACGCCGACCGCCAGCTCACTCAGGTAGCTGTGGTGGCGGAAGGCCTCGCGGCGGTGGATGTTGGAGAGGTGAACTTCGATGAAGGGGATGCTGACCCCGGCCAGGGCGTCACGGATGGCGACGCTGGTGTGGGTGTAGGCCGCCGGGTTGATGACGATGAAGTCGGTACCGTCGGTGCGGGCAGCCTGGATGCGGTCCACCAGCGCGCCTTCGTGGTTGCTCTGGAAGGACTGCAGCTTGGCGCCGGCATCGGCCGCCATCTGCGCAAGTTCTGCGTCGATCTGCGCCAAGGTCTGGCGGCCATAGACCTCGGGCTCGCGGGTACCGAGCAGATTGAGGTTAGGGCCGTGCAGGACGAGAACTTGCATCGATCAGGCGCGTCCACCACGGTAGAGCCGCACCCCTAGAAATGAGAAGGGCGAACTTTACGCGCTTTCGGCACGATTTCGACGTGAGATCCGGGAGATTCCCGATCTGGACCGTATTTGGCCCCCGATGACCGCAGGATCAGGACGCAGCCAGCTTGCGCAGCTCGTCCAGGTGCGTGACGCCCATGCGCTGCCAGCTGATTTCGGCGGTGTCGTCGAAGACGATGGAGAACGGCAGGCCGCCGTCGGTGTTGCCAAGCTGCCGGACCAGGCCCAAGCCGCCGTCGCCGGCCATGGCGATGGGGAAGGCCAGCGGCTGCTTTTGCAAAAAGGCGCGCACCGGCTCTGGCTGGTCCACGGCCACGCCCAGTACCTGCCAGCCCCGGGCCTTGGCCTCGCCGTAGAACTGGTTGATCTCGGGCAGCTCCTTGATGCAGGGCGGGCACCAGGTGGCCCAGAAGTTGACTAGCAGGGGCTTGCCGCGCCAGCGGCTCAGGTCGATGGGCTGCCCGGTGGGGTCCCGGAAGTCATGGGTCCAGAAGGCCTGGGCGACCGCCGACATCGGTGGCGGCGTGAAGCGGCGCCAGGCGACAGCGCCGCCCACGAGGGCTGCGCCCACGCCAGCGCTGGCCAGGATGAGACGGCGGGTGATGGGGTTCATGGGGCGAGCAGGGCTTGGAGGGCAGGGAGGTCGCCGCGATCGGTGCGGCCTTGGGTGTCGGGCCGCAGGGCGCCGCGCAGATCGTCAAAGTCCAGGATGCTGAGGCACAGGGGCACGGTCTCGCCCAGGGGGCGGCAGGGCACTTCCAGCACCAGCATGTCCACATCCCGGCCGCGCGGGCCCCGGGTGGTGGTGACGTCGAAATCCTGCCCGCGGTTCAGCAGGGCGATCTCGGCGGCCTTGCTGTCGTCGCAGTACAGCTCCAGATGGACGCGCGACAGCCGGTTGGCCGTGCCGCGCCAGACGGCGCCGGTCAGGTGGGGGCGGAACTCGGTCAGCCGCTCCATCCAAGAGGCGGCCAGTTCACGCAGGCTGCGCAGCTCGGTGGGCTGGGTCTCGGCTTCAAAGACGGCGAGGTGCTCGATCAGCGCTTCCTCGACCAGGTCGTTGCCCGGCAGCGCGGCGCGCGGGCTGCCCAGGTCGCGGGCGGCGCGTTGCTTGGCGGCGCCCCAGTCCAGGCCTTCGTCGGCAATCAGCCGGGCGGCCGAGGCGGCGATCTCGCGGGCGAGCAGCGTGGGTTCGGCCATCGGGATCAGTGGCTCAGGGCAGTTGGACGTCGTTCATGCGGGCCGTGATGGTGCCAGCCCGGCCCAAGACGTAGGCGGACGCGGGGCTTTTCTCGAACTTCTTGGGTGCTGGGAGCATCACCGCCAGCCGGGCGGCCTCGGAGGCGCCCAGCCGTGCTGCATCAACGTGGAAGTAATGCCGCGCTGCCGCCTGCGCGCCGAACAGGCCCTCGCCCCACTCCACGCTGTTCAGGTAGATCTCCAGGATGCGGCGCTTGTCGAGCAGGGCTTCGAGCATCAGGGTCAGCAGCAGCTCCTGGCCCTTGCGGACGAAGTTGCGTTCACTCGAGAGGAAGAGGTTCTTGGCCAGTTGCTGGCTGATGGTGGAGCCGCCGGCCAGCTTGGCCACCGCCTGGCCCCGGGCTTCGGCACGGGCCTGGGCCTTCTCGTTCTTTTGCCAGGCCTGCTTGACGGCGTCCCAGCGCACGCCGTCGTGGCTGGCGAAGAGGTCGTCCTCGCTGGCGATGACGGCGCGCTTGAGCGTCTTGGGCAGTTGCTCATCGTCCAGCCAGGCCTGGCTCCAGAGCAGCTCATGCTTGTCGCGCAGCAGGCGCACGGCCTCGCTGCGCTGGAAGGCGGTGGACTGCGGGTCTATCCAGCGCATCGTGAGGATGCGCAGCGCAAAGAACGCTTGCAGCGCCACCAGCGCCAGCAGCCAGACGGCCAGCAGGCGGCGCACTTGCGTCACAGCTGGGCCCGCAGCGCAGCAAGCACAGGGGCGGTGTCGGGCCGCACGCCGCGCCAGAAGTGGAAGGCCTCGCCGGCCTGCTCCACCAGCATGCCCAGGCCATCGCGCGGCTCGGCGCCGTGCCTGGCAGCCCAGTCGAGAAAAGCCTGGGCCTTGGGGCCATACATCATGTCCAGCGCCAGGCCGCCGCGCTTGAGCACGCGGGCGTCCACCGGCGAGCCGGCACCCGCCAGGCTGGCGGCGGTGGCATTGATCACCACGTCCTGCTCGGCCGGGGCGTCATCGAGACCGCCTACCTGCAAGGGCACGCCCAGGTGGGTGTGGCTGGCCTGCAGCTGCTCGGCCTTGTCGCGGCTGCGGTTGACGATGCAGATGCGCGCCGGGCCAGCGTCGATCAGGCTGCCCAGCACGCCGGCCGCCGCCCCGCCCGCGCCGATCAGCAGCACCGACAGGCCCTTGAGCGGCCGGCCGGCATTGCGCTCGATGTCGCGCACCAGGCCGACGCCATCGGTGTTGTCGCCCACCCAGCCGTCGGCATCAAAGCGCAGGGTGTTGACGGCCTGCGCGAGTTGGGCGCGCGGCGTCAGGGTCTTGGCCAGCTTGTAGGCCTCGAACTTGAACGGCACGGTGACATTGCAGCCCTTGCCGCCCTGGGTCGCAAAGCGCCGCAGCTGGCCCTCGAAATCGTCCAGCGGGCACAGCAGGCGGCCGTAGTCGAGGTCCTGCCCGGTTTGCTTGGCGAAAGCGGCGTGGATGTCGGGCGAGCGGCTGTGCTCGACCGGGTTGCCGGCGACAACGTATTTGTCTGCAGTCATGGGTTGGGCTGGGCGGCCAAGGTGGTGGCCAGGCCCTCGTCGCGGGTGAAGCGGAAGCGTGAGGTGATCACCAGGATCTCGGCGCCCTTGAGCATCTCGGCGCTGAAGTAGCCGAAGGGGCTGGCGGCCTGGACGATGGCGATGGCGCGTTGGTCGAGCCGCGCATTGCCGGAGGACTGGACCATCTCGGTGTCCACAACGCGGCCGCGCGCATCAATGTGCAGGTTCATGGTCAGCTCGCCATAGAGCTTGCGGCCCCGGTACTCGGGGAAGTCGCGCGTGCCGCGCTCCTCGATGCGGCGGCGCAGCTGGTCGTAGTACTGGGCGTAGACGACTTCGCGCGTGGCCGGGCTCACGTAGCGCTTGCGTGGGCGGGCGTTCTCGTTGTTGACGCGCTTTTCGATCTCGGCGAGCAGCTCGACCAACTGGCGGCGGCGCTCGGCCTGAGCGCGTTCAGCCTGGGTGGTGGCCTCGCGGCGCGGGTCGGGCAGGGGCATCACGGCCAGCTCGCGGCGGATCTGGGTCAGCAGTTGCTGCTGCTGCTCCTGCAACTGCGTGACCTGGGCCTTCTGCACCTCGGCGGCGTCGCCGATCTCGGCCTTGGGCGAGGGCGGCAGCGGCGAGGTGGCGCGGCCCCGGTCGGCGTCCCCGCCGCCCGCCAGGCTGGCCTGGGCCAGCACTTGCGCCTTGGTGGGCGGCTCCTTGGAGCGGGCGTTGACGAGCACCACCTCCAGCGGCGTGTCCTGGAAGATGCGGTTGAAGGTGTTGGGCGACGCGATGCGCAGGAACAGCAGCCCTCCGTGGATGCCCACCGAGACGAGGAGGGCGATCTGGAGGGAGCTGAGGCGGCGCATGCGGCGGGAGGGCTCAGGCAGCCTCGCTGCTCGGCTCGGGAGTCTCGCTGACGTCGATGGCGAGGGTCAGCGGCGCGGCCGCTTCGAGCTCCTCGCCGTCGTCCTCAGCGTTCTCGTCCACCGCAGCGGCAGCATCCAGGCGTTCGATCAGGTTGGCGTGCACGTCCAGCGTCATCTCATCGATGCCCGTGATGCGCACCCGCACCTGGGTGCCGCGCGGCAGCGGCTCGCAGCCCAGGGCCTTGAAGACCAGGGGCAGGGTATCGGCGCGCACCAGGCCTTCCTTCATCACGCTGGCGGTCAGCTCGGTCACGCCGTTCTGGGCCAGGTAGCGCAGGGTCCAGAAGCGCTCGATGCCGTTCTGGAAGCCGTTGTAGGCCGCGTAAGCGGCCTCGAAGCCCGAGATGATCGAGAACAGCTGTGCGTCCTTCGGCTTGAAAGGCGCCACCAGAGCGGCGGTCTTGCCGTGGCGTGCGCAGGCAATGATCTGCCACTGGTTGACCAGGTCGACATAGCGGCGCAGTGGCGACGTGGCCCAGGTGTACTGCGCCACACCCATGCCGGCGTGGGGCTGCGGCTTGACGCCCATGCGCACCTTGATGCCCGGCGCCAGGCTGGCCTGGCTGCGGTAGATGCCGGGCAGGCCCAGCTCGGCCAGCCAGCCGCCCCAGGCCGAGTTGGCCAGGATCATGGCCTCGGCCACGATGAGGTCGAGGCTGGAGCCGCGCGGGCGGGTGCTGATCTCGACGGTCTCGTCGCCCGTGGGCGGCGCGGTCCGCTCGCCAGCCAAGCGGAAGTTGTAGTCCGGCCGGTTGAAGGTCTCGGGCTTGCCGCGCACCACTTCACGCGCGGCCTTCAGGTGCTTGGCCAAGCGCCAGGCAAAGGCCAGCTCGGGCGCAAAGGCGTAGTCGGCTGTTGCGCTGCCCGACAGGGTCGCGTCGGTGATCACGCCGTCCAGCTTGTCGTGGCGCAGGTTGGCGGCGATGGGCACGCGCTCCAGCTTGGTCTCGCGGGCTTTGAGCTCGAAGCTGGTCTCATCCAACGTGAAGTAGATGGAGACAGCAGGGCAGTCGCGGCCTTCGATCAGCGTGTAGGCCTGCACCACCTCGTCGGGCAGCATGGTCAGCTTCCAGCCCGGCATGTAGACGGTGGAGAAGCGCTCGCGCGCGACCTTGTCCACGGCCGAGTCGGGCTGGATGGCCAAGCCCGGTGCGGCGATGTGCACGCCGAAGATGACCGTGCCCGTGCCGAGGCCCTGGACGGACAGCGCGTCGTCGATCTCGGTCGTTTGGGAGTCGTCGATGGAGAACGCCTGCACGGCTGCCAGCGGCAACTCGTCCTTGATGGCCGGGGCTTCCAGCGCCGGGAAGCCGACGCCTTTGGGGAACTGTTCGAACAGGAAGCGCTTCCAGTGGAATTGGTAGGCACTGGTGATGGCACCCGCGGCTTGCAGCAGGTCCAGCGGCGCGCGCTGCGATTGGCGGCTGGCCTCCACCACGGCCTTGTACTCGGGGCCGTTCTTGTCGGGCTTGAAGAGGATCTTGTAGATCTGGTCCTTGACGGGGGCCGGGCACTGCCCGGCCACCAACTCGGCGGCCCAGGCCTCGATCTGCAAGGCCTGCTGGCGCTTGCGCTCGATGCCCAGCAGCGCAGCCTTGACGGTCTCTTCGGGCGCCTTCTTGTACTGGCCCTTGCCGGCGCGGCGGAAGTAATGCGGCGCCTCGTGCAGGCGCAAGAGCGCCGCCGCCTGGTGCGTGACGCCGGCCTTGGCGTCGAAGTAGTCGCGCGCCAGGTCGGCAAAGCCGAACTCGTCCTCGGGCGCGAACTCCCAGGCCAGGTCCAGGTCGATGGTTTCGGCCAACTGGCGGGCCTCGCTCAGCAAGGCAGCGGGGGCGGGTTGCTCGAAACGCAGCAGGATGTTGGCGGACTTCACCTTCACCCGCTTGCCGGTATCGAGCTCGATCTGGGCAGAGGCCTCGGCCTCGCTCATCACGCGGCCGGCGAGGAACTTCCCGGCGTCGTCAAAGAGGGCAAACATGGAGCGGCATTCTCGCCGAGCAGGAAGGCCTCCACGGCGGGCAGCAGGGGCTCGAAGTCGGTCAGCCCATGGTCACCGCCTTCCAGCAGCAACAGCTGTTGCTCGCGGTAACGGGCCTGCATCTCGCGCCAGTCCAGCACCTCGTCGCCTTTGGCGATCACCGCAAGGTAGCGCTGGCGCAGGCTGTGCGGTGGGCGCAGGGCCTGGAGCTGCGCGACGTGCTCGGCGGTGAACTCGAACGCGAGTTCGGGGTCGTGCCAGCAGGTTTGCAGGCCGATCTGCCGTGCCAGGTCACGCGCGGGCTCCACGGCGGGGTTGAACAGCACGCCCCGCCAGAGCCGCCGCTCGGCCAGCGCGGTGGCGTAGTAGCCCCCGAGCGAGCTGCCCACCACGGCCGTGCTGGCGGCGGGCCAGCTGGCGGTGATCGTGTCGATCAAATCCATCGCGGCTTGGGGGCCCGGCGGCAGCTGCGGGCAGGCCCAGTGCAGGCCCGGCTGCGCGGCCGCCCACAGGGCCATGCGGCGCGCCTTGGCGGATTGCGGCGACGAGCGAAAGCCGTGCAGGTAGAGCAGGTGTGTGAGCATTGCGACCCAAGTGTCAAAAGTGATGCGTGCAAATCACGTTGACTCTAGCCAGGCCGACGCAGACAGTGCGGCCTCTTCTCTATTGAGGATGTTGTACATGTTCCAGCCCCTGCCGACCCGCAGATTGATGGCCCTGGCCCTGACGCTCACTTTGGGCGCCTGCGCGACGGCGCAAACCACCATCACACCGATCCCGCCCGCGAACGGGGCCTCGGCGCCGGTGGCTGCCCCGCGCCCGCCGGTGGACCCGACGGCGCCCAAGCCCTTCCTGGACGTGATCAAGGGCGCGCGCGAGCAGCCGGGGCTGTTCCCCATCTGGCGCAAGGACGAGAAGGTCTGGCTGGAGATCCCCAAGGCGGCGTTCAACAAGCCCTTCCTGTTCTCCGTCAACGTGGCCAACTCGCTGGGTGAGCGGGGCCTCTACGCCAGCCAGATGGACGACAGCCATCTGGTCGAGTGGCGCCGCATCGGCAACCAAGTCCAGCTGGTGGCGCTCAACACCGCCTTCCGCGCCGAGGGCGACACCAAGGCCATGGTCGAGCAATCCTTCTCGCCCAGCCTGATCACGGCGGGTGTGGTGGCCGCGCAGGACCACCCGGATCGCAAGTCCACCCTGGTGGACGCAGGCATGTTCCTGTACGACATCCCTGGCTTCTCGACCGAGCTGGAAGTCAAGTTCCGGCTGGTGTACGGCCCGGACCGCGCCAACAGCTACTTCGAGGCCACGCGGGCTGAAAGCCAGCTCACCACGCTGACCGCCCGCATGCACTACGCGACCGCGCGCATCCCGGCGCCGCCGCTGGTGCCGCCGGCCGTGCCCATCCCCAGCGCGCCGCAGACCACGCCCGACGCGCGCTCCTTCTTCTTCAGCTTCGTCTACAACTTCCGGGCGCTGCCCGAGACGCCGGCCAAGGTCCGCCACCTGGACCCCCGACTCGGTCACTTCATGACCAGCTATGTCGACCTCTCCGACGACGTGAAGCCCGGCACCCGCGTGCACCTGCTGAACCGCTGGCGCCTGGAGAAGAAGGACCCCGCCGCCGAGCTGTCTGAGCCCGTGCAGCCCATCGTCTACTGGCTCGACAAGAACATCCCCAAGAAGTACCGCGAGGCGGTCACTGCCGGCATCCTGGAGTGGAACAAGGCCTTCGAGAAAATCGGCTTCAAGAACGCCATCGAGGCCCGCCAGCAGCCCGACGATGCCGACTGGGACAACATGGACGCGATGCACGCCTCGGTGCGTTGGTTCACGGGGGCTGACGTGGGCTTTGCCATCGGCCCGCGCCGGGTGGACCCGCGCACCGGCGAGATCCTGGACGCCGACATCGGCATGAGCGACGTCTTTGGCCGGGGCGCGCGCCGCTTTGTGCGCGACGACGTGTCTGCGCTGCGCGTGATGGAGGCTGCATCCAGCGAGCAGCGCCTGGAGCGGGTGACCCGCGCCTGGCGCGGCGAGGCCGAGCTGTGCACCTACGCGGCCGAGGCCGCGAGCGAGCTGGGCTTTGCGCTGGACCTGCTGGCCGCGCGTGAGGGCCTGGACTACGACGGCCCCGAGGCCGAAGCCTTTGCCCAGGCCGTGGTCAAGGACACGGTGATGCACGAGATCGGCCACACCCTGGGGTTGAAGCACAACTTCCGCGCCAGCAACTCGGTGTCGGCGCAGAAGCTCAAGGACAAGGCCTACACCGATGTCCACGGCATCACCAACTCGGTGATGGACTACACGGCCTACAACATCCCCTTGAAGGGCGAGGCGCCCACCACCCTGGTCAACAGCACCCTGGGTGCCTACGACTACTGGGCCATCGAGTACGCCTACAAGCCGCTGCCCCAGGACCAGGAGACCGCCGAGCTGGCGCGCATCGCGGCGCGCTCGACCGAGCCCGAGCTGGCCTATGGCGACGACGTGGACCAAGGCATCGGCGGGGCCTATGACGGCTTCGACCCGCGCTCCAACCAGTTCGACCTGGGGGACGACACCCTGGCCTTTGCCAAGAAGCGCCTCAAGCTCAGCCAGGAGCTGTGGGAGCGCCTGCAGACGCGCAAGCCCGAGGCGGGCGAGGACCCGATGCGCAGCCGGCGTTCGCTGGACTCGTCGTTCCGCCAGTTGGCGCGGGGCGTGCAGGCCGTGTCCAAGTACGTGGGCGGCCTCTACGCCGAGCGCGTGGTGCCCGGCATCACGCCCAAGACGCCGTTCCGCCCCGTCGAGCCCGCGCAGCAGCGTGAGGCGCTGAAGTTCATCACCGGTAGCTTGTTCTCGCCCGAGGCTTTCCGCTTCAAGCCCGAGTTCCTGGCCAGCCAGACCCTGGACTACAACGAGTGGGGCCGCGGCCTGCCGCTCTCCATCCCCGACGTGGTCCTGCAACTGCAAGGACTGGCGCTGGACCGCCTGCTGGCCCCGCAAACGGCGCACCGCCTGATCGAGCAACCCACCTATGTGCCCGAGGCGCAGCGCAAGGGCCTGATCTCGCTCGGCGAGGTCTGGGGCTCACTGCAGGGTGCGATCTGGAGCGAGCTCAAGACCGGTGGCGAGATCGACCCCCTGCGCCGCCGCCTGCAGCGCGACCACATCCGCCGCTTGCAGCAGCTGTTGAACCGCAGCCTCAATGGCGCTGCTGGCTTTGCCGATGCCTTTGCCGTGGCCCGCTTCCATGCGGTGCAGTTGGTGGCCAGCCTCAAGGCCGCCGGCGCCAGGCCCGGCCTGTCGCTCGAGACCCGCGCGCACATCGCCGAGAGCGCGGACCTGCTGGACGCGATGCTGAAGGCGTCGGTGACGAAGAGCTGAGTGCGAGGCCCCCGGGGCCTTGGTCAGGCCCGGGCGGCCAAGCTTTGCAACAGCTTGGTGTGGATGTCACCGAAGCCGCCATTGCTCATGCAGAGCAGGTGGTCGCCGGGTTTGGCGAGCTTGACGACGGCGCTCACCAGCGCCTCCACGTTGTCCGCCACCTGGGCGTGGCTGCCTAGCGGCGCCAGCGCCTCGCGGGCGTCCCAGCCCAGGCCGCCCTGGTGGCAGAAGCTCAGGTCGGCCTCCTCCAGCGCCCAGGGCAACTGGGCCTTCATGGCGCCAAGCTTCATGGTGTTGGAGCGTGGCTCGAAGATGGCCAGCACCCGGTCGCCAGCGGCAATGCGGCGGCGCAGGCCGTCCACCGTGGTGCGGATGGCGGTGGGGTGGTGGGCGAAGTCGTCATAGACCTTGATGCCCGCCACTTCGCCACGCAGCTCCATGCGGCGGCGCACGTTCTGGAAGCTGGCCAGCGCCGCGCAGGCTTGCTCTGGGGGAACGCCCACATGCTCGGCAGCGGCGATGGCGGCCAGGGCATTGAGCTGGTTGTGCTCGCCCATCAGCGCCCACTCCACGCGCCCGACCTTGAGCGCGCCGCGCAGCACATCAAAGGCCTGCGGCTCGCCCCGCACGCGCAGCACGCCGGGCTCCTCGCGCTTGGCACCAAAGCGCAGCAGCTCGCTCCACTGCCCGCGCGCCAGCACGCGCTGCAGCGCCTCGTCGCGGGCGTTCACCACCAGACGGCCTGAGGCCGGCACGGTGCGCACCAGGTGGTGGAACTGGGTCTCGATGGCAGCCAGGTCCGGGAAGATGTCCGCGTGGTCGTACTCAAGGTTGTTGAGCACGGCAGTGCGCGGCCGGTAGTGGACGAACTTGCTGCGCTTGTCGAAGAAGGCGGTGTCGTACTCGTCGGCCTCGATCACGAAGGCCGCGCCTTTACCCAGCCGTGCCGAGACGCCGAAGTTCTGCGGCACGCCGCCCACCAGGAAGCCCGGCTGCAGGCCGGCGGCTTCGAGGATCCAGGCCAGCATGGAGGTGGTGGTGGTCTTGCCATGCGTGCCCGCCACGGCCAGCACATGGCGGCCGTGCAGCACGTGCTCGGCCAGCCATTGCGGACCCGAGACATAAGGCAGGCCGGCGTCGAGGATGGCCTCCATCAGCGGGAAGCGCTCGCCCCGCGTGACCACATTGCCAATCACGAACACATCGGGCTTGAGCGCCAACTGGTCGGCCCCAAAACCTTCGATCAACTCGATGCCCAGGGCCTGGAGCTGGGTGCTCATGGGCGGGTAGACATTGGCGTCGCAGCCGGTGACGCGGTGCCCGGCCTCGCGCGCCAGCGCGGCAATGCCGCCCATGAAGGTGCCGCAGATACCCAGGATGTGAAGGTGCATGGCGGGTCAGCGCAGGGCCGAGCGGGCCGCTGCCAGGGTGGCAGCCAGGTCGGCCTCGCTGTGGGCCGCCGAGACGAATCCCGCTTCGTACAAGGCCGGAGCAAGATAGATGCCTGCATCCAGCATGCCGTGGAAGAAGCGGTTGAAGCGCTCCTTGTCCGTGCTCATCACGGTGCCGTAGTTCTGGGGCAGTTCGGGCAGCAGGAAGAAGCCGAACATGCCGCCCTGGCAGTCGGCGCTGAAGGGCACGCCGTTGTCGCTTGCCACGGCCTTGAGGCCATCCACCAACTGGCGGGTCTTGGCCGAGAGGGCGTCGAAAAAGCCGGGGCGGCTGATCTCGCGCAGCGTGGCCAGGCCGCAGGCCGTGGCTACCGGGTTGCCGGACAGCGTGCCGGCCTGGTAGACCCCGCCCAGCGGGGCCAGGTGCTTCATCACCTCGCGCTTGCCGCCAAAGGCAGCCAGCGGCATGCCGCCGCCGATGACTTTGCCGAACACCGAGATGTCGGGCTCGAAGCCGGGCAGCAGGCTGGCGTAATGGCCCTGGGCGCTGGTGAGACCGACGCGGAAGCCCGTCATCACCTCGTCAAAGATCAGCAGCGCGCCGTGCTGGCTGCACAGCTCGCGCAGGCGGCGCATGAAGGGCAGGCTGGCGCGCACGAAGTTCATGTTGCCGGCAATGGGCTCGACGATCACGCAGGCCAGTTCGGGGCCCTGTGCGGCGAAGCAGGCCTCGAGTTGCTCGACGTTGTTGTACTCAAGCACGAGGGTGTGCTGCGCCGTCTCGGGCGGCACGCCGCTGCTCGTCGGGTGGCCGAAGGTGGCCAGGCCTGAGCCGGCCTTCACCAACAGGGCATCGGTGTGGCCGTGATAGCAGCCCTCGAACTTGATGAACTTGGTTCGGCCGGTGGCGCCCCGGGCCAGGCGGATGGCGCTCATGGTCGCTTCGGTGCCGGAGCTGACCAGGCGCACCTGGTCCATGCTCGGCACCAGTGCCAGGATGGCCTCGGCCAGCTCGATTTCGCGCTCGGTCGGCGCGCCGAACGAGAGCCCGTCCCGCACGGCCTGTTGTACGGCTTCGACAACTGCGGGATGACCGTGTCCCAGGATCATGGGACCCCAGGAGCCGATGTAGTCCACGTAGCGGCGCCCTTCGGCGTCGTAGATATAGGCCCCCTCGCCCCGGGCGATGAAGCGCGGTGTGCCCCCCACAGCGCGGAAGGCGCGGACGGGCGAGTTCACGCCGCCCGGGATGACGCGCTGCGCGCGCTCGAAGAGCTCGATGTTCGTGGCCATGGCAGAGACAAAAAAGGAAACGGAGGGAGGCGTCAGTGCACGCGTCGCGGTGGGTCGGGGGGCGCCACTTCGGGCTCGCCCTCGGCGCCGGATTCGGGCTCGTCGCCTTCGGAGGGCGGCAGCGCCCAGAAGAAGCGATCGGGCACCACATTGCCCATGCCGGGGCGGAAGCCGGCGTCCAGCGACTGGTCCAGGAAGGACAGCGCCTCGCTGACGGCCGAGTGCAGCTCGGCGCCCACCGACATCAGCGCGGCCAGCGCCGCCGAGAGCGTGTCGCCGGCACCGATGAAGCCGGTCTCGAAGCGCTCGAACTTCTCACCGGTGATGGGGCCTTGCGCATTGGCCAGCACGTTGTCCACGAAGCCATTGGGCAACTGGATGCCGGTGACCAGCACATGCTGCGCGCCCGCCTCGGCAGCAGCCACGGCCAGCTCGCGTGCCGAGGGGTTGCGCTCGTTGTCCCACTCGGGGAGCAGGAAGTCGGTCAGCGACTTCTGGTTGCCCACCAGCACATTGGTCAGCGGCAGCACCAGCTCGCGCAGGGCGTCGTGATAACTCTGGCTGTCGTCCTCGTCCATCCAGCTGCTGGCCGGCAGGTAGGTGACCAGGGGCACGTCTGGGTAGTCACTCAGCACCTCGGCCACGGCCGAGACGTTCTCGGCATTGCCCAGGAAGCCGACCTTCCAGGCGGTGATGGGCACGTCTTCGAGGATGTGCCGCGCCTGCTCGGCGATGCAGTCATCATCGAGCGAGCTGTGCTCAAAGCTCTCGGCGGTGTCGCGCAGGACCACGGCGGTGACGACGGGCAGGCAATGCGCCCCCATGGCCGCAATGGTGGCCACGTCGCCGGCCATGCCGCCGGCGCCAGTGGGGTCGCTCGCATTGAAGGTCAGCACGCACGCGGGGGGCGGTGCCTCCTGCTCGTCCGCTGGCAGGTCGGCCTCGGCGGCGTCAGGGATGGATGTGGGACTCATGGTGTGGAGGGCTTCACGCGAACGCAGAAAAGGATGCTGTTTCTACCCTGTGTTTGCCCTCAGCAGGCGCATGATTTCGCGTGGCTAGAATGAATCGATTGTAGTGAGCAACCCCATAAGAAGACGGCATCGTGAGTGAACCGAAGACCTGGATGTGCCTGATCTGCGGATGGATTTACGACGAGGCCGCCGGAGACCCCGAGCATGGCATTGCGCCAGGAACTGCTTGGGCCGACGTGGACATGAACTGGGCCTGTCCTGAGTGCGGCGCGCGCAAGGACGACTTCGAGATGGTGGCCATCTGAAGTCGATCACAGCGCCCTCGCCCTTGGGTTAGGTTGACGATGGGCGTTCGAGCTGCGCGGCCACTGGGTCTTGGCAGAGGGATGAGCCACTGAGGAGACAGGGTTTGGAGCTTCAGGCAGTTGAAGTTGGACCGCAAGGCACGCAGGCAACGGCTCGCGTGCTCGTCATCGATGACAGCAACACCATTCGTCGCAGCGCCGAGATTTTTCTCAAGCAGGGCGGCTATGAAGTCGCGCTCGCCGAGGACGGTTTCGACGCCTTGGCCAAGCTGGGCGACTTCCGCCCCGACCTGGTTTTTTGTGACATCTTGATGCCGCGCCTGGATGGCTATCAAACCTGCGCCATCATCAAGCGCAATCCGCAGTTCGCCGCTGTGCCCGTGATCATGCTGTCCTCCAAGGACGGCTTGTTCGACAAGGCACGGGGCCGCATGGTGGGCTCGCAGGACTACCTGACCAAGCCCTTCACCAAAGACCAGCTGTTGCAGGCCGTGCGCCAGCACCGCCCCTGAGGATCGCCCGAGAGATCGACATGACCATCCATAACATCCTGTTGGTTGACGACTCCAAGACCGAACTGCATGCGCTGTCCGAGATGTTGACGAAGCGTGGCTACTCGGTGCGCACCGCCGAGAACGGCGAGGAGGCCATGAAGCGTCTGGCCGAAGCCAAGCCCGACCTGATCCTGATGGACGTGGTCATGCCCGGCCAGAACGGCTTCCAGCTGACCCGCGCGATCACGCGGGACGAGCGCTTCGTCGGCGTGCCGGTGATCATGTGCACCAGCAAGGGCCTCGAGACCGACCGCGTCTGGGGCATGCGCCAGGGCGCCACCGACTACGTCGTCAAGCCCGTCAAGTCGGACGAGCTGATCGCCAAGATCAAGGCGCTGGGCTGAGATGACGGCCACTGACACCCTCTGCTTGCCGCGCCGTCTGGCGGCCGGGCGGCACTGATGGCCAACCGTCAAGCGCTGCGCGAACTGCAGGAGCGCCTCGCCGCGCGGATGCAGGCTGCTCGCGAACAAACCGTCACGGCCAACTGGCTGGCAGTCGAATGCGCGGGGGCAGGCATGCTGTTCTCGCTCAAGCAGGCCAGCGAGATCTTTGCGCCGGTGCCGCTCAAGCCCGTGCCCTACGCCAAGCCCTGGATGGCGGGCGTGGCCAATCTGCGCGGCGGCCTCTACACCGTCATCGACCTGGCTGTTTTGCTTGGCCTGCGTGACCCCGGCCCGCGCGTCCAGACGGCGCAGAGTCGGCTTGTGGCCCTGCATACGGATCTGGGCCTCAATTGCGCCTTGCTCGTGGACCGCCTCAGCGGCCTGCGCAGCGATGCACAACTGCCACTGGCGGCTGACCAGCCGCAAGGTGCGCGCCCGCGTTTCGCCGGCCCGATGCGGGTCGACGACAACGGCCGCCGCTGGCAGGTGATCGATCTCGAAGCGCTTTCGCGGCAGGAGCATTTCCTGCGCGTGGTGGTCTGATAGTGGCGCATTGCTTGCGCCTGCACTTGGAAAGAACGAGGGTGAGATGAGCCTCCTGGACAAGATTCGCGGAAAGACGGACACCACTGAGGGCGCGGAGGCGCCGGACACCGACCTGGTGAGTGATGGCAGTGAGGCGGCATTCGACGCCACGCGCGCTTCAGACTCCATCCTGGTCGGTCCCGACACGATGTTCCGTGCCGATGCCACGCCTTCGATCATCACGCCCGTCGCGCCGAGCGAACTGGGGCCGAACAGCGAGTTCGCCTCCACGACGATGAGCTTCGGGCCCTCGACCCTGATTGAAGGTGCGGACCTTCAACCTAAGTCGGGTGCGGACAAGCTGCGCGACCTCTTCGGGCGCCACCGCCAGCGCGTGCTGACGGGCCTGGTCGTCGCCGGTCTGCTGGGCACGGGTCTCAGCGTCACGATGGTGCTGGTTAGCGGCAACCGCAGCGCGGCGCAGGTGCGCGGCGCGGGCCAGGCGCTGATGCACTCGCAGCGGATGGCGAAGTCCGTGTCGGCGGCCCTGGTGGGCAACACGGCGGCGTTCGCGGAATTGCGTGAGTCGGTCAGCACCCTGACCAGTGTGGTGGGCAGCTTGCGGACGGGCCAGGGCGACCTTTCCCAGGCGCCTGCTGCGGTGCAGCCTTCGCTGGAATCGCTGCAGCCGCTGGTGGACCGCGCCGAGAAGAACGGCAAGACCGTGCAGGACCAGGAAAAGGTGCTGACCCAGATCGGTCAAGCGCTGCGCGCCATCAACCGCCAGTCGAGTGACCTGCTCGAATCCGCCGAGGCCGTGTCCTCGCAGGCCCTGCAGATCAACAGCTCGGCGGCCGAAATTTCTGCCGTGGGTCAGCTCGTGATGCTGACGCAGCGGATCGGCAAGAGCGCCAATGAGTTCCTGACCGCCGAAGGCGTGAGCACCGAAGCCGTGTTCCTGCTCGGCAAGGACTTGAACGCCTTCAAGCTCATCACCGAGGCCTTGATCAGTGGCAGCTCCGAGCTGCGCCTGCCCGCCGCGCGCGACCCGCAGCTGAAGGAAAACCTCAAGACCCTGCTCAAGCAGTACGAGCAGACCCGCACCCAGGCCTCGGCCATTCTGGGCAACCTGCAAGGCTTGGTCGCGGCGCGTGAAGCCCAGACCGCCATGCTGGGTGACTCCGAGCCGCTGCGCAAGGGCCTGGAACTGGTTGCCAACGATCTGGAGAAGTCCGGTGGTGCTGGCTTCGGCCTGATCGCCTTCATGCTGCTGTCGCTGGTCGCCCTGGTGGGCGGTGCCTTCGGCTTCCTGCGCCTCTACCTGGCTGACCAGGAACGTCGCGCCGAGATCGCTGAAGCGCAGCGCCGCGAGGCCGAGGCGCAAGAGCAAGAGGCCAAGCGCGTGAACGACGCCAACCAGGCGGCCATTTTGCGGTTGATGAACGAACTGGCCGCGGTTGCTGAAGGTGACTTGACCCAGACGGCCACCGTGACCGAGGACATCACCGGCGCGATTGCCGACTCCGTGAACTACACGGTGGAGGAGCTGCGCAACCTCGTCGGCCAGGTGCAGGGCACAGCAGCGCGCGTGACGGACACGACGGCGGCGGTGGACCAAACCTCGACCGACCTGCTCGCCGCGTCCAAGGAACAGCTGCACGAGATCCGCTCCACCGGTGAGGCCGTGCTGCAGATGGCGAGCCGAATCAACGAGGTGTCCGCACAAGCGCAGGCAACCGCCGATGTGGCCCGCCAATCTCGTCAGGCTGCTGAGCAGGGCAAGGAGGCGATGCAGAACAACATCGCCGGTATGAACACCATCCGCGACTCCATCCAGGAGACGTCCAAGCGCATCAAGCGGCTGGGCGAGTCGTCACAGGAAATCGGTGAGATCACGGAGCTGATCTCGGACATTACCGAACAAACCAACGTGCTGGCCTTGAACGCCGCCATCCAGGCCGCGTCAGCGGGCGAAGCCGGTCGCGGCTTCTCGGTGGTGGCGGAAGAAGTGCAGCGTCTGGCTGAACGCTCCGGCGATGCGACGCGGCGAATCGCGGCGCTCGTCAAGGCCATTCAGACCGACACCCACGACGCCGTGGCCGCCATGGAGCGCTCAACGCGCGGGGTGGTGGAAGGTACGCAACTGTCTGACGCGGCCGGTAAGGCGCTGGAAGACATTGACCGTGTGTCGCGCGAGCTGGACGAACTGATTGTTCGAATCTCCGGCCAAGCCAGCCAGGAAGCCCGCCAGGCCAACGAAGTGGCGTCGAACATTCAGCACATCTTCGCCGTGACCGAGCAGACCTCCGAAGGCACACGCTCCACCGCGCAGATGGTGCATGAGCTGTCGCGATCCGCCGAAGCGCTGCGCGCCTCGGTGACCCGATTCAAAGTTGCTTGATCGCCCGCCGGCATGGACCAGCTCTCGCGAGACCAAGATCAACAGGCCGACCTGAGCCCCCTGGCGTGGGTTCAGGACGAACTGCGCCGCTCGCTTGAGAGCGTCCACAAAACCCTGCGTCGCCTCATCCGCGACGCCGACGTCAGCCGCACCGGCTTCGATGCCTCGCAGCCCAGTGTGCCGCTGCAGCAGGCGGCCGCGCAGCTGCACCAGGTGGTGGGGGTGCTGTCGCTGGTGGGCCTGCCCGCCGGGGCCACCGTGCTGCGCGCCTCCGAAGCAACGGTCCAGCGCTTGGCGCAGAACCCGCTGGAGGTGGACCTGCGCCACGTCGAGGCCATCGAGCGCGCCGACTTTGCGCTGATGTCCTACGTCGCCCGCCTGTTGGCTGGCACCAAGACCTCGCCGTTGTTGCTGTTCCCGGTCTATCGGGAGTTGCAGCAGCTCAACGGCGTCACACGCATCCACCCTGCTGACCTCTGGACCCACGAGTGGGTGTGGCGCGAGATTCCGCTCGAAGCGGACGTGCTGCCGCGTTCGCCCGAGGCTGTGCGTGCGCCTTTCGAGGCGGCGCTGCTGCGCCAGATGCGCACGCCTATGCCCAGCCATGCGGCCAACCTCAGCAACCTGTGCGCTGGGCTGGCGGCCTCGATCAACCCGTCCAACGCCCGCACGCTGTGGCAACTGGCGGGTGCCTTCTTCGAGGGCCAGGCCTTGCGCCTGCTGCCGGTGGACGACTACATGAAGCGCCTGGGCTCGCGCCTGCTGCACGAGCTGCGCTCCGTGGTCCAGGGCCAGCCCGAGGCGTCCGAACGCCTGGCGCATGACCTGCTCTTCTTCTGCGCCCAGGCCAAGGTGGCCCAGGGCGGCTGCCCACGTCTGCTGGCTGTGCACGAGGCCTGGCGCCTGGCCGACGAGGATGTCGGTAACTACGACGACAGCTCGCTCGGCCGTGTCGACCCGGCCTGGGTGGCTCAGGCCAAACGCCGCGTGCTTGCCGCCAAGGAAAGTTGGTCTGCCGCCGCCGAGGGCGATGCCCACCGCCTGGCCAGCCTGGACGAGCAGTTCGCGGCGCTGGGCGAATCCCTGACCCGCCTCTTCCCCAGTGGCGATGTACTGGCCCAGACCCTGCAGCGCGCCGTCGTGTCCACGCTGCGCTCCGGCCAGCCGCCGTCGCCCGCGCTGGCGATGGAAGTCGCCACCAGCGTGCTCTACATCGAGGCCGCGCTCGACGACGCCGCCTTCGACCAGGCCGACCAAGCCGACCGCGTGCGCCGCTTGGCGCGCCGCGTCGATGCTGTCGGGCACAACCAGCCGCCCGAGCCGCTGGAAGACTGGATGGAGGAGCTCTACCGCCGCGTCTCCGACCGCCAGACCCTGGGCAGCGTCGTGCATGAACTGCGCGCCAGCCTCTCCGAGGTTGAGCGCCAGTGCGACGAATACTTCCGTGACCCCAGCCAGCGCGCCAAGCTGATCCCCGTGCCCGGCCAGTTGTCGGCCATGCGCGGCGTGCTCAGCGTGCTCGGCATGGAGCAGGCGGCCCAGGCCGCAGTGCACATGCGCGATGAGGTGGATGGCCTGGCCAACACCGAGATCGACTTCCAGCGCGCCAGCGCCATTGGCGCTTTCGAGCGCCTGGCCACCAACCTGGGCGCGCTCGGCTTCCTGATTGACATGCTCAGCGTGCAGCCCCATCTGGCCAAGAGCATGTTCCGCTTCGACCCGATCTCGGGTCGCCTCGAACCCGTGATGGGCCGCCGCGAAGGCGCCGTCGAGCTGCCCGACTTTGCGGCCAGCGGCTTCGACGTCGAGACCCTGGATGGCGGCCACGAGCTTGCCCCGCATTCCGAGCCCGCCCTGCCGCATGTGGATCTGGCCGACATGGGCCTGCCCAGCCTCGACCTGGCCACCAGCGCGCCGGCGCCCGCCGTGGCAGCGCCCGTCGCCGCTCCGGCTCCCGCCCCTGCCCCACAAGTGGTCGATCTGGTTGACGACCCCGAGATGCTCGAAATCTTCCTGGAGGAAGCCGACGAAGTCATCGAGCGCGCGCGGGCCGCACTGGCCGCGCTGCGCGAGGCGCCCGCCGACCAGGAGCAGCTCACGGTGGTTCGCCGTGCCTTCCACACGCTCAAGGGCAGCTCGCGCATGGTCGGCCTCAACGACTTTGGCGAGGGCGCCTGGGCCTGCGAGCAGCTCTACAACAGCCGGTTGGCCGAGGTGCAGCCAACGGCCGACGTCTCCCTGCAAGCCTTCAGCCAAGGAGCGCTCGACTACCTCGCGCACTGGCGCGCCCAGATTGGCGGCGCGCAGCCCGGCATGTCGGCCTCGGCGCCGCTGCGGGCCAGCGCTGACGCCTTGCGCCTGAACGGCGAACTGCTGCCGCTGGGCGCCGCTCCGGCGCTCGACGTCACGCTCGAAGCCCTGCCCGAGGCCGCGCCCGAACCCGCAGCCCAGCCCGAGCCCCAGGTCATCGAGGTCGATGCCGAGGCCCCGCCGCTGGCCTCCGAGTTCGTGCTCGACATCGAGCCCGAGGCCCCTGTGGCCGAGGTGCCAGACAGCTTGCCCGAGATCGAGCTGGAAAGCCTCGACGGCATCGAGGTGATCGAAGCCGGCACCGAAGCCGGCAGCCTTGGCGAACTCGACGACCTGCGCTCCGCCCTGCATCCGGGCGCCGCACCGCAGACGCAGGCCTTCAGCGACACCGAGGTCATCGAACCCATGGTGTTGGCCGAGCCCAGTGCTGCGTCAGAAGCCATCACCGAAGCGCCGCTGGGCTTGGACCTCGACCTGGGTGGCACCACAGCCGGCGCGCCGCTCACCGAAGTGGAGGCCGAGGCCATCGCCAGCCTGTCCATGCCCGAGGTGGCTGACGTCGGCGCCGATGCGCCCGAGGCCCTCAGCATCGAACTGCATGTTGAGCCGGACGTTGCTGCGGACGTTGAACTGGTCGCCGAACCTGCTGTTGAACTCGTCGCTGACGAGCCAGCTGAACCTGCGCCTGCCCCCGAACCCGAACCTGAAGTCGAAGAGGTCAAGCACATCGGGCCGCTGGAGATCAGCGCCACCCTCTTCAACATCTTCCTCAGCGAGGCCGACGAGCTCTCGCGGCGCCTGCAGGACGGCCTGGCGGGCTGGGCAGCCGAACCCGGCACGCCCCTACCCACCGGCCCTGAGGCCCAGGCTCACGCCCTGGCCGGCGCCGCCGCCACCGTCGGCTACGACGAGCTTTCGCAACTGGCGCGCGCGCTGGAGCATGCACTGGAGCGCGCACAGCGGGCCGCGTATTTCGAGCCCGAGACGGTTGCGCTCTTCCTGCGTGCGGCCGAGGACGTGCGCCAGCTGCTGCACCAGTTTGCTGCCGGCTTCCTGAAGGCGCACGACGCCGAGATCGTCGCGGCGCTGAATGCCTTCGACCCGCCCGAGGCTGCCGAGACCGAGGCGGGCACCGTGATGGGCCTGCCGCGCGACTTTGGGCACGACGAGGACGACCACCAAGCCACCACGGCCGTGCCGTTCGATGAGGCCCCGGCCACGGTCGCCGCAGATCTGGCGGCTCAAGGCGACGCCTTGAACGACCTTGCCCAGGCCGCTGAGCCCATCTACGAACCGACCGCTGAACCAACCCACGCCGCGCACCACGGCGGCGACGAGGCCGAGTCCACGCTGCATGCGCCGCTGGCGATGGATGAGCCCAGCGAGCCCTCGGCCGCTGCCATGCCCGAGCCCGCCGCAGAACCCGCGCCCGAGCCGACGCCTGAAACGGCGCCCGAAGCCCTGGCCGAGCCCGGTGCAGGCGCTGAGACCGACACGCCCAGCGGCGACCAGATCGACCCCGAGCTCTACCCCATCTTCGAAGAAGAAGGTGTGGACCTGCTGGCCCAGCTGCATGCCGCCTTGCGCGACTGGCTGGAGGCCCCGGGCGAGCTGAGCCGCTCGGACGCGTCGATGCGCGCCCTGCACACCTTCAAGGGTGGTGCGCGCCTGGCCGGCGCCATGCGCCTGGGAGAACTGGCGCACAACCTCGAATCGAGTGTCGAAGCCCTGCTGCGCGCGGGCCAGGCCGGGCATGCCGATGTCCAGGCCTTGCAGGACCAGGCCGATGCGCTGGAGCACAGCTTCGAGCAATTGGGCCGCAGCCTCAGCGGCGCGCCCGCTACGCCGGCACCTGCGGTCCCCGCGCCAGCGCCGGTCATGGCGCCCGTCGCTGAACCCGAACCGCAGCCCGTGCTGGCTGCCGCAGAGCCCCCGGCCCCCGAGCCTGTGGCGCCGCCGGCTGCCGTCGAAGCCATCGTCGTACCCGCCGAGCTGCCGCGCTACGCGCCGCCCGTCGAAGAGGCCGCGCCTGCCGTTGTGCGCGAGATCGACTGGAGCCGCTGGAGCGCCGACGAGACCGAAGCCCCCGCAGCGACCGAATCGCTCGCCCTGGCCCAAGCCCAGGTGCGCGTGCGCGGTGCCTTGCTCGAGCGCATGGCCATGCAGGCCGGCGAGGTCAGCATCCGGCGCGCCCGTCTCGAATCCGAGCTGGGTCAGATCAAGGGCGCCTTGGTCGACCTGGACGACAACTTGGAGCGCATCCGCGCCCAGTTGCGCGAGCTGGAACTGCAGGCCGAAGCGCAGATGCACATCCAGCAGGAGCTGGCGCAGTCCGGTGGCCGTGAGTTCGACCCGCTGGAGTTCGACCGCTACACCCGCTTCCAGGAGCTGACCCGGATGCTGGCCGAGTCGGTCGGCGACGTGGCCACGCTGCAGCGCACGCTGGGCCGCAGCGTCCAGACCGGCGAAGACGAACTGGCCGCCCAGTCGCGGCTGACGCGCGAGCTGCAGGACGACCTGCTGCGCACCCGTCTCGTCAGCTTCGACAGCATCGGCGAGCGTCTGCACCGTGTGGTGCGCCAGGCGGCGCGCGACTCCGGCAAACAGGTGCGCCTCGACATCCAAGGCGCCCAGACCGAAATCGACCGCAGCGTGCTGGAGCGCATGGCCGGCCCCTTCGAGCACTTGCTGCGCAACAGCGTGGCTCACGGCATCGAAGCGGCTGAGCAACGCCAGCAAGCGGGCAAGGATTCGACGGGCGTGCTGCGCCTCGACGTCAGCCAGCAGGGCAACGAAGTGCTGCTGCGCTTCAGCGACGACGGCGCCGGCCTCAACCTGGAGCGCATCCGCCGCCGCGGTGAAGAGTCCGGCCTGCTGCAGCCCGGTGCCGAGGTTGATGCCGGCCGCTTGCACCGCCTGATCTTCGAGCCCGGCTTCTCCACCGCCAGCGAGGTGACCGAGCTGAGCGGCCGGGGCGTGGGCATGGACGTGGTGCGTGCCGAGGTCAACACCTTGGGCGGCTCCATCGAGACCGACTCCACGGCGGGGCAAGGCACCAGCTTCCTGCTGCGCCTGCCGCTCACCACGGCACTGACCAAGATCGTGCTGCTGCGCAGCGGCGACCAGATCGTGGCCGTGCCTGCCACGCTGATGGACTCCGTCCAGCGCACGCCGGTCGCAGCGGTCGAGTCGGCCTATGGCACGGGTCATCTGGCCTTTGGCGCTGACCAACTGCCGTTCTATTGGCTCGGCGGTTTGCTGGGTCAAAGCGGCCGTGGCCACACCACAGGCCGGCACGCGCCGGTCGTCATCGTCCGCAGCGGTCAGACGCGTCTGGCACTGCACGTCGACGAAGTCGTCGGCAACCAGGAAGTCGTGGTCAAGAACCTCGGCCCGCAGCTCAGCCGCGTGCCGGCACTGGCGGGCATCAGCCTGCTGGCATCGGGCGATGTGGCGTTGATCTACAACGTCGTGGCCCTCGCCGACCGCTACGGCGCCGAGGCGCGCGCGCGGGTGGGCGTCGATGCGCCGGTGGTCGAGACCGTGGTCGACACCACCGATCAAGCGCCGCTGATCATGGTGGTGGACGATTCGCTGACCGTGCGCCGCGTCACGCAGCGCCTGCTGGAGCGTGTGGGCTACCGAGTCCGCCTGGCCAAGGACGGCCTGGACGCGATGGAACAGCTCGCGGCAGACGAACTTCCTGTGGTGGTTCTCTCAGATATTGAGATGCCACGCATGGACGGCTTTGATTTGGTGCGTAATATGCGGGCCGACGCGCGGCTTGCGAACTTGCCGGTCATCATGATCACTTCGCGGATCGCGCAGAAGCATCGGGATTACGCAAGCCAGCTAGGGGTCCAGCATTACCTGGGCAAACCCTATGACGAAGAACAGTTGTTGGGCGTGATTGCCGGATTCGCCCGCACAGGGCTCCACCGGCGTAGTGAGTGAGGGGCATGTCGCAAGTCGTAGACCATCTTGCCGAGTTGACGGGCTTCCGTGACCGTGACGTCATGGACGTCACGCTCGTGACCGCGCTGCGCGAGTTGGTGCAGCCGGCCAGCGTGGCCATCTACCGCCCGGTTGGCGACGAAGGCAAGCAGCGCTGGCTGACGCGCGCCCGGCTCGAAGAAGGCCAGGCCGTGGCCACCGCCGACCCCGTCTGGGCCACCTTCGACAGCCTGCCGCCCGTCGCTTCCTACCCGCATCGCTTCGAGTGCTTGCGCACGGGGCAGTTCGTGCAGGCCGAGGTCGACACGCCCGAGGGCAAGCGCTGGGCGCATCACTTCCCGGTCGCCGCCGGCCGCGAGGTGCGTGGCGTGATCGAGTTGATCCGGCCGCAGGCCCTGGACGTGGGCGAGCAGCGCCTGCTGTCCAACGTGCTGCGGATTTATCACAACTTCCAGGGCCTGCTCGACTACTCCGAACGCGACACCCTCACGGGGTTGCTGAACCGCAAGTCCTTTGACGAAAGCTTCCTCAAGGCCCTGGGCGAACTGGCGGCGTCCACCGCCCATGCGCCCGAGCCCGAGTTGGATGGCGCTGACCGGCGCCACAGCACCGGCCGCCTGCACCATGTGCTGGGCGTCATCGACATCGACCATTTCAAGTCGGTCAACGACGGCTTCGGCCACTTGATTGGCGACGAAGTCTTGCTGCTGCTGTCGCGCTTGATGGGCTCCAGCTTCCGCTTCCATGACCTGCTCTACCGCTTTGGCGGTGAAGAGTTCGTGGTGCTGATGCGCTGCGACGAGAACGATCATGCGGGCCAGGCCTTCGAGCGCCTGCGCCATAACACTGAGAGCTATGCCTTCCCTCAGGTGGGGCGCATCACGATCAGTATTGGCTTCACCGAAATGCGCCCGACTGACACGCCGGCCTCCGCCTTCGAGCGCGCCGACAAGGCCGTCTACTACGCCAAGTCGCACGGCCGCAACCAGGTGCAGAACTTCGAGACCTTGGTTGGCCACGGTGAGCTTGAGGAAGCGGCCGAAAAGGCCAGCGACGTCGAGCTGTTCTGAGCCCCCTGCCGGCCGCACCGCGCGGGCCGGCTCTTGCCCTCCCCTCCCTAGCGCCAGTCGCCCGTCGGCGCGCGCTGCGCACCTGCGTGGTCGGCGTGCCGCAGCGCTTGCCAGCGCTTTCATGGTAGCGATAACTTGGTCACGCGCCGCTTGATCTACCGCGCGCCTGCCAGGCTGCGCGCTCCTATCCTGCCGGCCTTGTGTTCTCGCATGGATCGCGGAGACGGCATGGGACTGAATGCGTCGGCAAAGAAGTCGGGGGCTCGCTGGTGGGGCAGCTCTCGGGCGGTGGAAAGTGCCGAACTGGTTGAAGGCCTGAACGCTGCTTCGCGCGGCGACCTGTCGCAAAGCCTGGACAGTCACGATGGGCGGGGCCTGATTGAGCGCTTCAACGCCATGTGCGCCTCGTTGTCCGGGCGCGTGGGCCAGATCCGCAACAACGCCAGCATCGTGGCCATGGCTGGCGAGTCGCTGGCCGACGATGTGCGCCACCTCGACGAGCGCACCCAGGAGCAAGCGCGCCAGCTCGACCAGGCCTGGAGTCAGGTGCAGCAGCTGGGCGACAGCATGCAAACGGCTGCGCAACGCGCCGATTCGGCCCACAAGGTGTCGTCCCGCGTGCGCGAAGCGGCCGAGTCCGGCGCGGCGCTGATGCAAGAGGCGGTGACCCAGGTGCGCCAGATCGAGGCCAGCTCGCGCGAGATGAGCGACGTCATCGCCGTCATCGACAGCATCGCCTTTCAGACCAACATCCTGGCCCTCAATGCGGCCGTTGAAGCCGCGCGCGCGGGCGAGCAAGGGCGGGGCTTTGCCGTGGTGGCGTCCGAGGTCCGCTCGCTCGCGCAGCGCAGCGCCGAGTCGGCCGCCCAGGTCAAGCGTTTGATTGCCCGTTCCGCCGAGCAGGTGGACCTGGGCGTGCGCGGCATCGAAACCCTGGGCCAAACGCTCAGCAACATCGTCGATGGCGTGCGCGACCTGTCCACCGACATGGGTGAGATGGCCACCGCCAGTGCGGGCCAGGCCCAAAGCCTGAACCGCATCGCCCAGGCCGTTCAAGGCGCCAACGACCTGACCCAGCGCAATGCCGAGATGGTGGCTGCCTCGGCCCGCGCGGCGCGTGAACTGCACGCGCGCACCGACGAACTCACGGCAGCCGCCCAGCGCCTGCGCCTGCGCCAGGGCAGCGCGGACGAGGCGCGTCAGATGGTCGAGCGGGCGGTTGCCCTGATCAAGCGTTCGGGACTCGCTGCTGCGGTGCCGCGCCTGGTGGACAAGTCCGGCGAGTTCTTCGACCGCGACATGTACATCTTCATCTTCGACCGCAGCGGCATCTTCACCGCCTTCGGCCCCAACCCCAGCTTCCATGGCGGGCACCTGCGCCAGGTCAGTGGCCTGCAGTGGGAGCACCTGCTGCGCGACGGCTTTGCCTGTACCGACCAAGGCGGCGGCTGGGTGGACTACCAGACCGTGCGGCCCGGGACGGGCGAGGTGCTGGAGAAGGTGTCCTTCGTCCGCCCGCTGCCCGGCGATCTCCTGATCGGCTGCGGCGTCTACAAGCTCTGATCTTTTTTGACCACGGCAAAGCGCGCCAGCGTGCGCTCGCGCGCGGCTGCGTGGTCGACGATGGGCGCCGGGCCGCCATGCAGCCAGGGCTCGTGGATCTGCTTGGCGTCCAGGTGTGAGAGCTCGGGGCAGTAGCGTTTGATGAAGCGGCCCTCGGGGTCGAACTTCTGGCTCTGCGTGACCGGGTTGAAGATGCGGAACCAGGGCTGGGCATCGCAGCCCGTGGACGCCGCCCACTGCCAGCCGCCGTTGTTGGCCGCCAGATCGAAGTCCAGCAGCAGCTGGGCAAACCAGGCCTCGCCGCGCCGCCAGTCGATGCCGAGATCCTTGGTCAAGAAGCTGGCCGTCACCATGCGCAGGCGGTTGTGCATATAGCCCGTCTGCGCGAGCTGGCGCATGCCGGCATCCACCAGCGGGTAGCCAGTCTCGCCCCGGCACCAGGCCTCGAAGAAGGCCTCGTTGTCGTCCCAGCTGACGGCGCTGTACTCGGGCTTGAAGGGCAGGCGTGCGGCGTGCGGGAAGTGGTGCAGCAGCTGGTGATAGAAGTCGCGCCAGATCAGCTCGGACAGCCAGGTTTGCGCGCCGCCTGAGCTGTGCGACTGCGCCAGCCGCACCAGCTCCCGCACCGACACCGTGCCAAAGCGCAGGTGCACGCCCAGGTAGCTGGGGCCCTTGATGCCGGGGAAGTCGCGCGTCTCGTCGTAGCGGTCCATGCGGGGCAGAAAGTCAGCCAGCAGGGCTTGGGCGCCGGCCTCGCCCCGGCCCACGGCGGGGCTCAAGTCGCTGGCCTCAAAGCCCAGGTCGGCCAGGCTGGGCAGGGCGTCCTGGCCGCGCACCAGGCGTTCGGCCCGCACCACGCGCTCGGCCACGTCCTGCGGGCGCAGCCGCTGCAGCCAGGCGCGCTTGTAGGGCGTGAAGACGGTGTAGGGCCGCCCGGCAGCGGTCAGCACCTCGGCGCGCTCCAGCACCACGTGGTCCTTGCAGGTGTGCAGCGGGCAGGGCAGGGCGGCCGCCACCTCGGCGTCGCGCGCCAGGGCGGCTGGGTCGTCGTCGTGGCTGGCGTGCACGGCGTCCACGCCCAGTTCGCGTGCCAGGGCCGGGATGATCTGGCGCGGGTCGCCCACCCGCACCAGCAGGCCGGCGCGGGCATGCAGGTCGGCCACGGCGGCGTGGATGAAGTCCACCCGCCGGTCCTGCCTGGGCAGGGGCGCGAGGATGGTGGTGTCGAAGACAAACACCGTCCAGACGCGCTCGGCCTCCGCCGTGGCGGCGGCCAGGGCCGCCGAGTCATGCAGCCGCAAGTCGCGGCGCAGCCATACCAATGCAGTGCTCATGCGGGAAGTGTCGGACAACTAAAATGCCCTCATGCCCCCTGACCGCATCGTGCTGACCAACCAGTTCCTCATCGCCATGCCGGGCATGGCCGACGAGACCTTCGCGGGCACGGTGGTCTACCTTTGTGAGCACAACGAGAACGGGGCGCTGGGCCTCGTGATCAACAAGCCGATCTCCATGACGCTGGGCGGCCTGTTCGAGAAGGTCGAACTCACGCCACCCGACGACGAGCGCTCGGCCGGCCCGGTCTTCTATGGCGGCCCGGTGCAGACCGACCGCGGCTTTGTGCTGCACGAGCCGCTAGATGCCAGTGGTGGCCACTACAACGCCACGCTGTCGGTGCCCGGTGGGCTGGAGATGACGACCTCGCGCGATGTGCTCGAAGCCCTGTCCAGTGGCGCCGGCCCACGCCGTGTGCTGGTCACCCTGGGCTACAGCGGCTGGGCCGCCGGCCAGCTGGAAGAAGAGATCGGCCGCAATGGCTGGATCACCGTGGACGCCAGCCCGGACATCATCTTTGACACGCCGGTCGAGCAGCGCTACGAGCGTGCGCTGGCCTTGCTGGGCATCGACCCCCGCATGCTCAGCAGTGACGCGGGGCACGCATGAAGCCTGTGGCAGGCTCCGCGGCGTCCCTTCAGTCCTTTCTTGCTTTTGACTTTGGCACCCGCCGCATCGGCGTGGCCTCGGGCACGCGCCTGATGAGCGTGGTGGAGCCACGCGGCAGCCTGCGAGGCGGCGACGCGGCCTTCGATGACATCGCCCGCCTGGTGCGCGAATGGGAGCCGCAGGGCCTCGTCATCGGCGTGCCGCGCCACCCCGACGGCGCCCCGCACGAGATGACCGAGAAGGCCCAGCGCTTTGGCCGCCGCCTGGCCGGGCGCTTCCATCTGCCGGTGTTCGAGGTGGACGAGCGCTACACCTCGGTCGAGGCCGAGAGCCAGGGCGCCGATGACGTGGACGCCGGGGCCGCAACCCTGATCCTTGAACAGTTCCTGAGAGAGACAAGCTCATGAATGAATTGCTACTCGACGCCGAGGCCCTGTACCTCGACCTGCGTCGCGGGGTGGAGCGCCTGCTTCAGCCCGATATGGCCCTGGTGGGCGTCTGGAGCGGCGGCGCCTGGCTGGCCGAGCGCCTGGCGCTTGACCTCAACCTTGGCGTGGCCGGCGTCATCTCCAGCAGCCTGCACCGCGACGACTTCGGCTCGCGCGGCATGGTGCATGGCAGCGACCCCACGCGCCTGCCCTTCGAGGTCGAGGGCCGGCCCATCCTGCTGATCGACGACGTGCTCTACACCGGCCGCACCACGCGCGCCGTCATCAACGAGCTGTTCGACTTCGGCCGCCCGGCCAGCGTGCAACTGGCCGTGCTGGTGGACCGAGGCGGGCGCCAGCTGCCCATCGAGCCGGCCTTCTCGGCCGCGCGCGTCAGCCTGGCGCCGGGCGTGAGCCTGCGGCTGGAGAAGACCGAGCAAGGCCGCTTCGGCTTCCACCTCAAGACCCGGGAGAGCGCTGATGCTGAGTAAACGCAACCCGCAGCTGAACAAGCACGGCGAGCTCATCCACCTGCTCTCCATCGAGGGCCTGCCGCCGACGGTCATCACCCACATCCTCGACACCGCGAGCAGCTTTCTCTCGGTGAACGACCGCGAGGTCAAGAAGGTGCCGCTGCTGCGCGGCAAGTCGGTGTTCAACCTGTTCTTCGAGAACAGCACCCGCACCCGCACCACCTTCGAGATCGCCGCCAAGCGGCTCTCGGCCGATGTGCTCAACCTCGACATCGCGCGCTCCAGCACGGCCAAGGGCGAGACCCTGCTCGACACCGTCGCCAATCTCAGCGCCATGCACGCCGACATGTTCGTCGTGCGGCACAGCGAGAGCGGCGCGCCCTACCTCATCGCCCAGCACTGCGCCCCGCACGTGCACGTCGTCAACGCCGGTGACGGCCGCCACGCGCACCCCACGCAGGGCTTGCTGGACATGTACACCATCCGCCACTTCAAGGGCGACTTCCGCAACTTGACCGTGGCCATCGTGGGCGACATCGTCCACTCGCGCGTGGCGCGCAGCGACATCCATGCGCTGAACATCCTCGGCGTGCCCGAGATTCGCGCCGTCGGCCCCAAGACCCTGGTGCCGGGCGACCTGCGCGAGATGGGCGTGCGCGTCTGCCACGACATGGCCGAGGGCGTGCGAGATGCCGACGTCATCATCATGCTGCGCCTGCAGAACGAGCGCATGAGCGGCGCGATGCTCCCAAGCAGTGGCGAGTTCTTCAAAGCCTTCGGCCTCACGCCCGAGAAGCTGCAGCTCGCCAAGCCCGATGCCATCGTCATGCACCCCGGGCCCATCAACCGGGGCGTGGAGATCGACTCCACCGTGGCCGACGGCGCGCAGAGCGTGATCCTGCCGCAGGTCAGTTTCGGCATCGCCGTCCGCATGGCTGTCATGGCAATCCTGGCTGGAAACGACGCATGAAGATCCTCATCAAGAACGGCCGGCTGATCGACCCCGCCACCGGCCTCGACAAGGGCGGTGACCTCGCCATCGCCAACGGCCGCATCGTCGGCCTGGGTGACGTGGGCGCCTTCGAGCCTGATCGCGTGATCGACGCTGCGGGCCTGGTCGTGGCGCCGGGCCTTGTCGACCTGGCGGCGCGCCTGCGCGAGCCAGGGCACGAGCACGAAGGCCTGCTGGAGAGCGAGCTTGCGGCGGCAGCCGCTGGCGGCGTGACCAGCCTCGTGTGCCCGCCCGACACCGACCCTGTGCTCGACGAGCCGGGCCTCGTCGAGATGCTCAAGTTCCGCGCCCGCAAGCTGTCGCGCTGCCGGCTCTTCCCGCTCGGGGCGCTGACGCGCAATTTGGAAGGCAAGGCCCTGACCGAGATGGCCGAGCTGACCGAGGCCGGCTGCATCGGCTTCTCGCAGGCTGAGGTGCCCATCAAGGACACGCAGGTGCTGCTGCGCGCCTTCCAGTACGCGGCCACCTTTGGCTACACGGTGTGGCTGCGCCCGCAGGATGGCTTCCTCAGTGGCGGCGTGGCCGCCAGCGGCTCGGTGGCCACGCGCCTGGGCCTCTCGGGCGTGCCGGCCATGGCCGAGACCCTGGCGCTGCAGACGGCCTTCGAGCTGGTGCGCGCCACCGGCGCCCGCCTGCACCTGTGCCGCCTGTCCAGCGCCAAGGGCGTGGAACTGGTGCGTGCCGCCAAGCTTGAGGGCCTGCCCATCACGGCCGATGTGTCCATCAACTCCCTGATGCTGACCGACCGCGACATCGGCTACTTCAACTCGGCCTTCCGCGTGACACCGGTGCTGCGCCAACCCAGTGACCGCGATGCCCTGCGCGCCGGCCTGGCCGACGGCACGATTGACGCCTTGGTGAGCGACCACATGCCCGTCACGGCCGACGAGAAGACCCTGCCCTTCGCCGAGGCCACGCCTGGCGCCACGGGCCTGGAACTGCTGCTGGGCCTGGCCCTGCGCTGGGGCCAGGATGCTGGGCTCTCGCTCGCGCAGTCGCTCGCGGTGGTCACCGCCGCGCCGGTGCGCGTGCTGGGCCCTGCGCTGGGCTCGCTGGGCGAAAGCGCCGGCCGCCTGGTGGTGGGCGGCGTGGCCGATGTCTGCGTCTTCAACCCCAACGCGCCCTGGCAGGTGATGCCAGGCGAGCTGCGCAGCCAGAGCAAGCACACGCCCTTCGACTTCTCGATCAGCGGCGTCGAGCTGCCGGCCCGCGTGCGCTGCACCCTGGTGGCGGGGCAGGTGGCCTTCGACGCTGCCTGACCGCGCCGATGCGAGCCCTCGTCGGCGTCTGGCGCCTGCTGCGGCTGTTGCCGCACATTGCCGGTGGCCTCTGGATCGTGGCGCGGCGCTTCAAGCGCTGCAGCCCCGCCGAGCGCCACGCGCACATCCAGGCCTGGTCGCGGCAACTGCTGGTGATCTTTGGCGTTGAGCTGAGCGTGCAAGGCGCGGCGCCCGCCTCGCTGGCCGGCCACCTGGTGGTGGCCAATCACGTCTCCTGGCTCGACATCGCCGCCCTGCACGCCGTGCTGCCCCAGGTGCGCTTTGTCTCCAAAGCCGACGTCAAGCACTGGCCGGTGGTCGGGCTGCTGGTCGATGGCGCCGGCACGCTCTTCATCGAACGCGCCAGCAAGCGTGACGCGATGCGGGTCGTGCACCAGACCGCCGACGCCCTCAAGGCCGGCGATGCCGTCGCCGTCTTCCCCGAAGGAACCACCGGCCCCGGCCCCGAACTGCTGCCCTTTCACGCCAACCTGCTGCAAGCGGCCGTGAGCATCGAAGCGCCGGTGCTGCCGGTGCTGCTGCGCTGGCACGAGCCCGGGCAGCGCTTCTCAACGGCCGCGCAGTTCGTCGGCGACACGACGCTGGCGCAAAGCCTGTGGCGGGTGGTGACGGCGCGGGGGCTGAGGGTGGTGGTCTCGGTGCTGCCGGCGGAAGCATCCGTCGGCCAGGAGCGCCGCGCCCTGGCGCAGGCGCTGGAGCTGCGCTTGCGCGAGGCACTGGTGTCCTCTTAGTCCGGCACCACGAAGGGCAACTGCAGGCCGCTGAGGCTGGTGCGCCAGGCCTGGTCGTCCTTGCTGAGGGTGACGAGTTGGCGGGCTGGGGCACCTTTGGGCCCGAAGCGCACGGCGAGGTGGTCGAAGTGGTGGTCCAGCACGCCATGCGGGTGCTGCACCTTGATTTCGAATCGGCGCCTGGAGCCAGGCTCGCGGGCGGCCACGGCATGGCCGCCCAGATGCCGCCGGTAGGCCATGCAGGCTGGCGTGATCGCGCCCCTTGCGACGCATTCCGCGATCAAATGGACCAGGAAACGGTTCAGCAGATAGGCCTTGCCGAAGTGCCGCTCCATCACGAAGTGATCGACGCGGCCGCTGCCACGCCTCAGGCAGGACTCGATGGCCTGCTGTACCAGGGTATCGCCCGCCAGCCGGCCTGCCATTCGTTGGCAGGCGGCATCGATGGTGATTGAGCGGGCGCTGTCCTGCGTCGGGTGCCAGGCCGCAACCAGCCGGTGTTGCTGCTCCAGCGCGCTGAGCGTGGGCAGTTCGGCGTCGAGCTTGGTTTGCAGCCCGGCGTGGTGCTGCCGCAGCGCCTGCCACATCTGCAATGGGTGATCGAAGGGGGTGAGCGCGCGCAGCACGTCTTGCAGGGCGCCATCGCCGCCGCCGAACACGCCTGTCGCCTCGTCGGCCGTCGAGGCGGCTTGCAAAGCATCCGGCTCAGTCCAAAAGCCTGGGCCGCTGACGCCCAAACCCTTTTTCAGCACGGGGTCGGTCAGCTCGACGCCTTCATGCCCCATGCCGCCGGCCAGGATGACGTAGTCGGCATCGAAGTAAACGGACTTGAGTTTGCCGAGCCAGATGTCTCCGTAGAGACCGAGTAGTGGCAAGTTCGGACGCTGCATGAAGGGCGCCGGGGCTGCGTGCTGCGCCCGCCAGTGCTGGACAAAGGCCTGGACGTAGCGTGTCACCTCCGCAGGGTCGATACCGGTGAGCACCGCCGGGGGCCGGACCAGGCCCTGCAGCCAGGTCAGCATCTGGCTCGCGAAGGCCGACGCGGTCAGTGGGACGGCACTGGTCCAGGTGGGTGTGGCGGCCGGTGCGTGGGGCCAGTCAGTGCCTGTGGGCGGGTAGCTCTGGTCGCCGAAGAAGCTGGAGGGCCATTCGTACATGAAGGGACCCACATAACGCCAGGTGCAGGCCCGTTGGAGCGAGAGCGGTTTGGCATTGCGTTCCACCAGCAGGGTTTCGCAACCGGTATCGGCCAGCGCAGCGCCAGCGGCCACACCGGCGACGCCGGCGCCGACGATGAGCACGCGCCGGCACTCGGGCTCCTGCAGCAGCTCGCGCACCAGCAATTGCGCGCGCACCACCTGGTCGCGGATGCTGACGTTGCGCAGGTCGCTGGAGAGGTCGAACACGCGCGGCGCGCATTTGGCGGCCAGCAAGGCCAGGGTGGAGCCGGCGCTCATCGCTCGATCCTCGTCAGCGCGTTGCTCAGTGCGGCGTCAAAGTCCTCGGCGGCGTAGCTGAGGAGATAAGGGTGGCTCAGTACCTCGCGCAGGCCACGCGCGGGGTCGCCTTCGCCCTCGGGGGTGTTGCCGTTGCCGCCACCATCACCGCCTCGGCCTCCACCGCCACCGAAGGCGCGCGGCAGCCGCGATTCGTAGTGCCCTGATTGGTTGCGCACCAGCAGGCCTCTGTCAACCAGGTCACGCAGCATCGACTGCGCGAGCTGTGCCGCGTTTGTCGCACCGGCCTCCTCAAGGGTACGTTGCAGGTCGTAGGTGCTGAAGGGCTGATCACCCTGCCTCAGCAGGAAGCCCATCACCACGCCAGGCAGTTGATGGTCAGGCAGCGGTTCGCGCTGGAACTCCATGAGGCGGGCCCTCCCAAGGGTGGATGCCGGGCATGGTAGCGGCGAGGGTGCCGCTACGGGTCCTCAATACGGGTGATGCAGCCAGCCCAGGCCAGTGCTGGTGGCGCCTGCGGGCCTGTATTCCAGGCCCACGTGGCCAGCCCAGCCTGACGTGCCGAGCCAGACCAGCTCGGCCGCGAACTCACCCGGCGCCGGCTCCTGCCGCGCAGCCACGCCCGCGAGCTGCACATGGCCCAAGCGGTTCAGCGCCAGCGCATGCTGCAAGTGGTTGAGCGATTCACCACCCTCGCTGATGCGGCAGTGGTACAGGTCGAGCTGCAGCTTCACGCGCTCGGTGTCGAGCAGGTCGAGCAACTCGTGCGCCTGGGCCTGCCGGTGCAGGAAGTAACCGGGCATGCCCACGCGGTTGATGGGCTCGATGCTGAGGGTGAGGCCGGCCGGGGCGTGCTGGGCCGCCCAGCTCAGATTGGCGAGCCAGGTGGCGCGAGTCCCAGGCGTGTCCTCGGCGATGCCGGACATCAGGTGCAGCAGCGGGCAGCCGAGTTGCTGGGCGAGCAGCCAGCCCTGAGCGGCCGCCGCGCGGAAGTCGGCCTCGCGGCCAGGCAGAGCGGCCAGGCCGCGCTCGCCGGCGTCCCAATCGCCGGCGGGGGCGTTGATGAGGGCGACCTGCAGGCCCTCCAAGCGGGCTTGCAGGTCGTCGACTGCAAAGCCATAGGGCCTAAGCAATTCGACCGCTTCAAAGCCGTCCTGGCGGGCGGCCTCAAAGCGGTCGAGGTAAGCGTGCTCGGGGTAGAGCCAGTCAAGGTTGGCGGCAAAGCGCCAACGCTGACTGGGCCCCGGCTTGTGGATCAAGCCTTCTTGCCTTGCGCGGCAACAGCGGCAGCCGCAGCAGCAGCGGCTGCCGGGTCGCCGAGGTAGTAGCTCTTGATGGGCTTCAGGTCGGCGTCGAGTTCGTAGACGAGAGGGATGCCGTTGGGGATGTTGACGCCGACGATGGCGTCATCGGCGATGTTGTCGAGGTACTTGACCAGGGCGCGGATGCTGTTGCCGTGGGCGGCGATGAGCACGCGCTGGCCAGACTTGATGCTGGGGGCGATGGTCTCGTTCCAGAAGGGCAGCACGCGGGCCACGGTGTCCTTGAGGCATTCGGTCAGAGGCACCTCGGCGTTGTAGGCGCTGTAGCGGCGGTCGCTGCGCTCGCAGCGGGCGTCGGTCGCTTCTAGGGCCGGCGGCGGGGTGTCGTAGCTGCGGCGCCAGATGAGCACCTGCTCGTCGCCGTACTGCTTGGCCATGTCGGCCTTGTTGAGGCCTTGCAGGGCGCCGTAGTGGCGCTCGTTCAGGCGCCAGGAGTGGCGCACGGGCAGCCAGGTGCGGCTCATTTCTTCGAGGGCGTACCAGAGCGTCCAGACAGCACGCTTGAGCACCGAGGTGTAGGCGATGTCGAAGTCGTAGCCGGCTTCCTTCAGCAATTGGCCGGCCTGCTTGGCCTGGGCCACGCCGGTGGGCGTGAGGTCCACGTCCGTCCAGCCGGTGAAGCGGTTTTCAAGGTTCCAGGTCGATTCGCCGTGGCGGATGAGGACGAGCTTGTACATGGGGCAGCGGGGCTTGGGTGAGGGTGGATGAGGGGCAAATTGTAGGAAGCCGGGGCGTTGGCCGGCCGCGTGCCCCGTGGGCCGGGCTTCCGGGTGGGGCAAGGGCCGATTGCTTCGTGACGGAGTGGGGCTTGTCCGTGCCCGGTGTTGGGTCTTGCGGACGGGCGTCGATAATTTGCGCCCCGAGTCCTGCCGCGTGAGGCCCTGCTTGAAGTTCTTGATCGACAACTGGTTCTACATCATGGCGGCCCTGCTGTCGGGCGGCATGCTGGCCTGGCCGCGCCTACAGGCCAGCGCCACCGGCGGGACGCTGACGACGTCGGCAGCGGTGCTGCGCATCAACCGCGAGAAGGGCGTCGTGATCGACGTGAGCGAGCCGGCCGAGTTTGAGCAGGAGCACGTGGCCGGGGCGCGCAATGTGCCCTTTGGCCAGTTGGAAGGCCACAAGCAATTGCCGTCCAACAAGGCGCTGCCCCTGGTGGTGGTGTGCCCGAGCGGCGCACGCGCTGGGAAGGCCGCCGCGCTGCTGCGCAAGGCCGGCTACGAAAACGCGCAGGCCCTGACGGGCGGGACGCGTGCCTGGCGTGAGGCGCAACTGCCGGTGGAACGCAAGGGAGCCTGAGCATGGCCGCCGTGAAGATGTACACCACCCAGGTCTGCCCCTACTGCCTGCGGGCCAAGGCCCTGCTGAAGCAGCGTGGGGTGGCGCAGATCGAGGAGGTCCGCATCGACCTGAACCCGACCGAGCGCCAGGCCATGATGGACCTGACCGGCCGCCGCACGGTGCCGCAGATCTTCATCGGCAGCACGCATGTGGGCGGCTGTGACGAGCTGATCGCGCTCGATCAGCGCGGCGAGCTGATGCCGTTGCTGCAGGCCAGCTGACAGCCCCCCATCGAGGTGTCCGCAGGCCCTGCAGGGTCGTGCTGGATAATCCTGCTATCGCCCGCGGCGCTCCGGTCCAGCGGGCTTTTCTTTGAAAGCCATCCATGTCCGACGAGACCAACGCTCCCGCCACGCCCGCTGCCGCTCCTGAAGGCACGCCGATGTTCCAGATCCAGCGCATGTACCTGAAGGACTTGTCGCTGGAGCAACCGAATTCGCCGGGCATCTTCACCGAGCAGTCGCAGTCGCAGGTGGACATCAACCTGACGCTGGGCTTCGAAGCCGTCTCGGAAGGCATCTACGAGGTGACGGTCACGGCCACCGTGAACACGCATGTCGGCGATCGCACGATGTTCCTGATCGAGGCCAAGCAGGCCGGTGTCTTCGAAATCCGCAATGTGCCCGCGCAGCAGCTCGACGGCCTGCTGGGCATCGTCTGCCCGCAGATGATCTACCCCTATGTGCGCGCCATCGTTTCGGACGTGTGCAGCCGTGCTTGCTTCCCGCCGGTGATCTTGGCCGAAGTGAACTTCCAGGCGCTGTACGAGGCCCAAAAGGCACAACAGGCTCAGCAAGCCGCTGCTGCTCCGCAAACCCTGAACTGATGATTTGACCCGCCCGCACGCCCCACCTCGGTGGGGCGTTGTGCCTTCTGGCCCTCAATGAGCTGCCCATGACGCAATCGCTGCAGATCCAGGTGGTTGGCGCCGGTGCCTGGGGCACGGCCCTGGCGATCCAGGCCGCCCAGGCCGGGCACGCGGTGACGCTCTGCGCCCGCTCGCCCGCGGTGGCGCAGCGCCTGGCCGCCGAGCGGGTGAACGCGGCCTACCTGCCAGGCGCCGCATTTCCTGATTCGCTGGCGGTGGCGCATGACGCCGACAAGGCGCTTGCTAAGGCGGACCTGCACATCATCGGCACGCCCATGGCGGGTCTGCGCGAGGCGCTGGGGCGGCTCCCGGCGGCGGCCAGCGTGTTTTGGCTCTGCAAGGGCTTTGAAGCCGGCACCGGGCGCCTGGGCCACGAGATCGCACGCGAGGTGGGGCCGCAACTGCGCGTAGGCGTGTTGTCGGGCCCGAGCTTTGCGCAGGAGGTGGCCGCCGGGCGCCCGACCGCCTTGGTCGCGGCGAGCCGCGACGAGGGGCTGGCGCAGCTCGCCGTCACGGCCCTGCACTCGGAGCGGCTGCGCATCTACACCTCGGGCGACCCGGTGGGTGTCGAGGTGGGTGGCGCGGTGAAGAACGTGCTGGCGATTGCCGTGGGCATCTGCGACGGCTTGGGCCAGCGGGCCGATGCGCCGCTGGCGCCAGGGCTCAACGCCCGGGCGGCGCTGATCACGCGCGGGTTGGCAGAGATGATGCGACTGGGCCTGGCGCTGGGCGCGCAGCCGGACACTTTCATGGGCTTGTCAGGCCTCGGGGACCTGGTGCTGACGGCGACGGGCGATCTGTCCCGCAACCGCCGCGTGGGACTGGCATTGGCGCAGGGCCGCAGCCTGCCCGAGGTGCTGGCCGAGCTGGGCCATGTGGCCGAGGGTGTCTACAGCGCCCCGACGGTGCTGGCGCGGGCCCAAGCGCTGGCGGTGGACATGCCGATCACGGCGGCCGTCGTGGCGCTGCTGGCCGGGCGGCTCACGCCTTGGCAGGCGGTGGAGCAGCTGATGGGGCGCGGCGCGCGCGCGGAATCCGAGCGCTCCTAGGAGCCGCCCAGATAGCCGTTCTGCCGCCAGGCGTCGAACACGGCCACGGCGACGGCATTGGAGAGATTGAGGCTGCGCTGACCCTCTCGCATCGGCAGGCGCACGCGCTGCGCAGACGGGAAGCTGTCGCGCAGCTCGGCGGGTAGACCGGCCGTCTCGCTGCCGAACACCAGCCAGTCGCCCTCGCGCCAATGCATCTCGCTCAGCAGTTGGCTGCCCCGGGTGGTGAAGGCGAAGAGCCGGTCCATCGCCGGTGCTTCGCTGGCGAGAAAGGCCTCCCAACTGGCGTGGCGTCGTGTACGCGTGTACTCGTGATAGTCGAGCCCGGCGCGCTGCAGCAGGCGGTCTTCCATCGAGAAGCCGAGCGGTTCGATCAGGTGCAGCTCGCAGCCCGTGTTGGCCGCCAGGCGGATGACATTGCCGGTGTTGGGCGGGATCTCGGGGTGGACGAGCACGATGCGGAACATGCCCGCGAGTATCGGCGCCGATGAGGGCGCAGTTGGTGGCTCAAGTGCCGGGCTCGGGCGTGCGCGCGAGCGTCCAGGCCTGCACCTCGGCCGCGCCCGCCTGGCGCAGCACGCGGGCCACTTCAAACACCGTGGCGCCGGTGGTGAGCACGTCGTCCAGCACCGCCACGCGGGCGCCCTTGAGTTCGGCCAACCGGGTGGGTTCGGCAGCAAACGCGCCACGCACATTGGCGGCGCGGGCGTCGAGGTCCAACTGGGCTTGCGCGCCGGTGTCGCGCAGCCTCAGCACCAGCTCGGGCTCCACGCGCAATCGCAGGCGCCGCCCCAGCGATTTGGCAATCTCGTGCGCCTGGTTGTAGCCGCGCTCCTGCAGCCGCTGGCGAGACAGCGGCACTGGGACGATGAAGTCGGGGGCCGGCACGCCGGCGCCTTCGAGCGCCTGGAGCAGGCGCTCCGCCAGCACTTCGCGCAGGTCGAGCGCGAGGTGGTACTTGAAGCGTTGCAGCAGGGTGTCCCACGGGAACTGGTAGTCCAGCGCAGTGACGCAGCGTTCGACCGGCGGCGGCGTCTTGAGGCAGCGCCCGCACTGCACGCGGCCAGCCAGCGCCGGGCTGGCCGGCAGGCGTAGCCCGCAGCTGTGGCAGCGCAGGACGGGCGCCGCGTAGCGGCCCAGGCAGTCGGTGCAGACGCGGCGCTCTGACCAACTGCGGCAAATCGCGCACTGGCCCGCACAGCGCATCAGAACGCGCTCGACGAAGCGGGGCCGGTTGGGCGGAATGGTGCGCGCGTCGAGGCTCAAGGGCATTCGAAAAATATACTTTTCACCCATGCACCCCTCGCCAACGCCCCCTAACTCAAACGTGGGGTCCGGGGTCGCCCCGAGTCCGAGCACGCCGCAAGCCGCGCGGCCCGAAGCCATCGACGCGGTGGCCGTGTCTCGCCAGGCCCGGCGTCTGGCCCAGGCCGATGCGCCGCCCTGGCTGCACCTGGAGGTGGCGCAGCGCATGGCTGAACGGCTGGACTTCATCAAGCTGCGGCCGGAGCAGGTGCTCGACACCTCGGCGTGGCTCGGTGCCAGTGCGGAAGCCCTGAAGGCGGCCTACCCCAAGGCCCAACTGCTGTGGCGGCATGCCGACCCCGCATTGGCGCACCGGAGCCAGGAGGCGCTGGCGCGACCTTGGTGGGCGCTCGGCCGTGGCGCGCCGGCCCGGTGGGTCGGCGATGACCCAGCCACGGCGCCGCTGGTGTGGTCCAACCTGGAACTCCACGCCCGAGCCGACCTGCCTGCGTGGCTGGCCGACTGGGCCGCGCGGACCGAGGTGGGCGGCTTCGTGATGTTCTCGTGCTATGGGCCGGACAGCTTCGTCGAACTGCGGCCGCTCTTCCGGGCCGCTGGCTGGGGCCGGCCTGCGCCCGCCTGGTGGGACATGCATGACATCGGTGACCTGCTCGGCCGCGCCGGCTTTGCCGACCCGGTGATGGACCAGGAGCGACTGCGGCTGACCTGGTCGTCAGCCGACCGCTTGCTGACGGACCTGCGGGCGCTGGGCGGCAATGTGGCGCCGGATCGCTTCCCGGGGCTGCGCACGCCGCGCTGGCGTGCGGCACTTGTCCGGCAGTTGGAGGCGCTGCGTGGGCCTGATGGTTTGATCGCACTCAGCCTTGAGCTGGTGTTTGGTCACGCCTTCAAGGCGGCGCCACGGCCGGGCGCGGCGGGCGAAACGCGGATTGGCGTGGACGAACTGCGCGCCCAACTGCGCTCGCCGAACAAGGGCCGGCCGACATCCGGGGGTGAGTCGTGACGCCGTGGCCAGGAAAGGCCGTTGGCAGCCTGGAACGAGGCTCGACCTTGGTGCGCTGGGCTAGAATGCTGGGTCTTTCCGACCGGGCATTGCCGTCGTGCGCGTGACCGCACTGTGCCGGCTGGAAATTCAAATCCGTGGACGCCGCCAGCCGCAGCTGGCATGCGTTCCTGGGGATGCGAGGGTCGTCCTGGGTCTGCCGGCGCTCCCGCATTGGGTTGAGTTGATAAGCAAAGTGACGACCATGATGAAGATGAACGCACGAGTCCGTCGAACCGGCCGCCTGCTGTCGCAAGCGGCGCTCGGGACGGCAATGCTGCTCACCACCGGCGCCGCCATGGCGGTGAAGGACCTGCCCGGCGGTCCGGCCGTCAATCAGATCAACCTGCACCCCCCGGTCACCAAGATCGCGGCCGACCAGATGTGGCTGCACAACTTCATGCTGATCGTCTGCCTCGGCATCTTTGTCGCGGTCTTCGGTGTGATGTTCTATTCCATCTTCAAGCACCGCAAGTCCAAGGGCGCGGTGTCCGCCAACTTCCACGAGAGCGTGGCCGTTGAAATTGCCTGGACCGTGGTGCCCTTCATCATCGTCATCGCGATGGCCCTGCCGGCCACCAAGGTGGTGGTCGCCATGAAGGACACCACCAATGCCGACCTGACCATCAAGGCCACCGGCTATCAGTGGAAGTGGGGCTACGACTACATCAAGGGCGAAGGCGAAGGCATCGGCTTCCTCTCCACGCTCGATACCGCCCAGCGCGAGCAGTCCGACAGCGGCAAGCCCGAAGCGGTCGACAACTACCTGCTCAAGGTGGACAACCCGCTGGTGGTGCCCGTGGGCAAGAAGGTGCGCATCATCACCACCGCCAACGACGTGATCCACGCCTTCATGGTGCCGGCCTTCGGCATCAAGCAGGACGCGATCCCCGGCTTCGTGCGTGACACCTGGTTCAAGGCCGAGCAGACGGGCGATTTCTATGGCCAGTGCGCTGAGCTCTGCGGCAAGGAACACGCTTACATGCCCATCCATGTGAAGGTGCTGTCGGCTGACGACTACAGCGCCTGGGTGGCCGGCAAGAAGAAGGAAATGGCCGCCAAGGCTGACGACCCCAGCAAGGTGTGGGAACTGGCCGCGCTGATGGAGCGGGGCGAAAAGGTGTACTCAGCCAACTGCGCCGCCTGCCACAAGGCCGATGGCAAGGGCGCCGGCCCGATCAAGGCCCTCGATGGCTCGGCTGTCGTGACCGATGCCGACAAGCTGGCTCAAGTGGCCGTGGTGCTCAAGGGCCGCCTCGACAAGGGCATGCCGGCCTGGGCGCAGCTCTCGGACACCGAGATCGCCGCCCTCGTCACCTATACGAAGAACAGCTGGTCCAACAAGACCGGCCAAGTCGTGCAGCCGGCTGAAGTTGTCGCCGCTCGCAAGTAAAGCCCAGGACGCCAGGAACAAGGAAACATCATGAGTGCAGTGCTTGACCCCCACGGCCACGGCGTTCACGGCCACGACGACCATCACGACCACCACGCCCCTACCGGCTGGCGGCGCTGGGTGTTCGCCACCAATCACAAGGACATCGGGACCCTGTACCTGCTGTTCAGCTTCGCGATGCTGATGATCGGCGGCGTGCTCGCCCTGTGCATCCGCGCCGAGCTGTTCCAGCCCGGTCTGCAGTTCTTCAACCCCGAGCTGTTCAACCAGTTCACGACCATGCACGGTCTGATCATGGTGTTCGGGGCCATCATGCCGGCCTTCGTGGGCTTCGCGAACTGGATGATCCCGCTGCAGATCGGCGCGGGCGACATGGCCTTTGCGCGGATGAACAACTTCAGCTTCTGGCTGCTGATTCCCGCCGGCTTGATGCTCGCCGGGTCGTTCTTCATGCCTGGCGGCGCGCCGGCAGCAGGCTGGACGCTCTACGCGCCCCTGACGCTGCAGATGGGCCCCTCGATGGACGCCGGCATCTTCGCGATGCACATCATGGGCGCGTCGTCGATCATGGGCTCGATCAACATCATCGTCACGATCCTGAACATGCGCGCGCCCGGCATGACGCTGATGAAGATGCCGCTGTTCGCCTGGACCTGGCTGATCACCGCCTACCTGCTGATCGCCGTGATGCCCGTGCTGGCTGGCGCCATCACCATGACCCTGACCGACCGTCATTTCGGCACGAGCTTCTTCAGCCCGGCCGGCGGTGGTGACCCGGTCATGTACCAGCACATCTTCTGGTTCTTCGGGCACCCCGAGGTCTACATCATGATCTTGCCGGCCTTCGGCATCGTCAGCGCCATCGTGCCGGCCTTCGCTCGCAAGCGCCTGTTCGGCTACGCCTCGATGGTGTATGCCACGGCCTCCATCGCGATCCTGTCCTTCATCGTGTGGGCCCACCACATGTTCGCCACCGGCATGCCGGTGACGGGCCAGCTGTTCTTCATGTACGCCACGATGCTGATCGCCGTGCCGACGGGCGTGAAGATCTTCAACTGGCTGGCCACGATGTGGCGCGGTTCGATGACCTTTGAAACCCCGATGCTGTTTGCCGTGGGCTTCATCTTCGTGTTCACGATGGGCGGCTTCACCGGCCTGATCTGCGCGATGGCGCCGATCGACATCCAGATCCAGGACACCTACTACGTCGTCGCCCACTTCCACTACGTGCTGGTGGCCGGCTCGCTGTACGCGCTGTTCGCCGGCGTCTATTACTGGGGCCCGAAGTGGACCGGCGTCATGTACTCCGAGACGCGCGGCAAGATCCACTTCTGGTGGTCGCTGATCGCCTTCAACGTCACCTTCTTCCCGATGCACTTCCTGGGTCTGGCTGGCATGCCGCGTCGCTATGCCGACTACCCGATGCAGTTCACCGATTTCAACCAGATCGCCAGCGTCGGCGCCTTCGCCTTCGGTCTGGCCCAGGTCTACTTCTTCCTGTTCGTCGTCGTTCCGATGATGCGCGGCAAGGGTGCCAAGGCACCGCAGAAGCCCTGGGACGGCGCCGAGGGTCTGGAGTGGGAAGTGCCGTCGCCGGCACCGTTCCACACCTTCGAGACGCCCCCGAAGCTGGACGCCACCGCGACCAAGATCGTCGGCTGAACCGAGCTCAGTGGTCATGACGCCTGAACAGCGCAAGAGCAACCGGCGGCTGGGCCTGATCCTGGCCTCCGTGGCGGCGGCGTTTGCGATCGGTTTCGTGGCCAAGCTCGTGTTGTTCGGGCGCTGAGGACGGTAGACCGTGGCGCGCAATCCTTTCGGCACCCTGGTCGGTGCGCTCGCGAGTGCCAACCGCGAGCTGCTGTTGAAGCTCGCAGTGATTGCCGTACTGATGTTCGGGTTCGGCTACGCGATGGTGCCGATGTACCGGGCGATCTGCAGTGCGCTCGGCATCAATGTGCTGTCCTTGTCTGAGCGCCAGGAGATCTCGCGCCAGCAAGGGCTGGCCGACGGCAACGGGCAGGTGGACCGCAGCCGGTCCATCACGGTCGAGTTTGACGCCAATGCCCGCGGGCCCTGGGACTTCAAGCCTGCGGTCAGCCATGTCGTCGTCCATCCGGGCGAGCTGGCCACGGTGATGTACGAGTTCAAGAACGTGCAGAGCCGGCCGATGGTGGCGCAAGCCATCCCAAGCTATGCGCCCCATCAGGCCAGCACGCACTTCAACAAGCTGGATTGCTTCTGCTTCAGCGAACATGTGCTGCAGCCTGGCGAGAGCAAGCAGTGGCCGGTGGTGTTCGTCATCGACCCCAAGCTGCCGCGAGACGTCAAGACCATCACCTTGTCGTACACCTTCTTCGAGGTGCCCGGCAAGAGCGCAGCCAAGCAGGCGGCGCTGGTCGTGCCGGGAGCGCGGTCATGAGTCAGGACTTGCGCGAGGCCGTTCAGCGCAAGGTGTCTTTCAGGCAGACCGTCTCGGCGGTGGCCTGGTCATTCTTCGGCGTGCGCCGGGGGGCCGATCACGTCAGTGACATGCAGAAGCTCAACCCTGTGCATGTCGTGATCGCCGGCCTCATTGGTGCGGCTTTGTTTGTTGTGCTGCTGGTGCTGCTGGTGCAGTGGGTCATCGGCAGTGGCGTGGCGGCTGCCTGAGGCAGCTGGCCCGGATTTGAAAATAGGTAGAGGAGAAAAGCGCGATGTCCGCAGCAACGTCCCACGGCAGCACGCCGTACTACTTCGTGCCGGGTCCGTCCCGGCATCCGGTCCTGGCCGCCACGGGCCTGTTCTTTGTCATCCTCGGGGCCGGCCAGTGGGTCAATGGTCACGGTTGGGGCATGTACTCGCTGTTCGGCGGCCTTGTGTTCTGGGCCTTCGTGCTGCAGCAGTGGTTCCGTGAGGCCATCGCTGAAAGCGAGAGTGGCCTCTATGGTGACCGCATCGACGTCTCCTTCCGCTGGAGCATGTCCTGGTTCATCTTCTCCGAGGTCATGTTCTTCGCCGCCTTCTTTGGCGCGTTGTACTGGGCCCGCGTGCATTCGGTGCCCACGCTTGGCAATGCCGAGCATGCCTTGCTGTGGCCCGACTTCAAGGCCATCTGGCCCAGCGTCGCTGCCGGCAACACCGGTGCGCCCGCTGGCACGGTGGAAGCCTTCACGACCATGGGCCCCTGGCCGCTGCCGACCGTCAACACCGCGCTGCTGCTGACCTCGGGTGTGACGCTGACCATCGCCCACCACGCACTGATTGCCGGCAACCGCAGCAAGACGATCGCGTTCATGTGGCTGACCGTGCTGCTGGGCGTGACCTTCCTGTTCGTCCAGGGCTACGAGTACTCGCATGCCTACCACGAGCTCAATCTCAAGCTCAGCTCGGGCATCTACGGCTCCACCTTCTTCATGCTGACCGGCTTCCACGGTTTCCACGTGTTTGTCGGCATGCTGATGCTGCTGTTCATCACGCTGCGACTGCAGAAGGGCCACTTCACCCCGCAACGTCACTTCGGTTTCGAAGGCGCTGCCTGGTACTGGCACTTTGTGGACGTGGTGTGGCTGGGCCTGTACCTGATCGTCTACTGGATGTAAGCCGGCCCCAGCTGCCGACCACTCAAAGCGCCGCGCCTGCGGCGCTTTGTCGTTTGGTGGTTGTGTGGTTCCTTCAGCGGCCGGCCGGCAGGCCTGTCGGCTGGATCCAACCCAGGGCGTAGCCCAGCAACACCAAGGCAAAGATCGCGATGGACACGCCCACACGAACCGCCAATGCACGCGCCATCCGGGCGTTGCGGCTGGCGTCGTCGTCCGCGCCGCGCTGGCCATTGCGAAGCATGAAGAAGCCTGCGGCAGCCAGCGCTGCCAGCACGCCGACGAATGCGATGGCGACCAAGGTTTTCATGGTCAAGGATTATCCGTGCCGGCTCCCGCTCGCCTGAACCGCGCGCTGCTTGCGGCGCTGGCCGTGTCCGGCGCCCTCGCAACGGCCTGGCTGGGTCGCTGGCAGCTGCACCGCGCCGACGAAAAGATCGCGCAGCAGCATCTGATCGAGCAGCAGGCCGAACTGCCTGCCCTGGGGGTGGCCGACCTGGCCCGCGCGGACGCTGCCCGAGACCAAGGCCGGCGCGTGGTGCTGACCGGCCGTTGGTGGCACAAGCGCACGATCTACCTCGACAACCGGCCCATGGACGGCCGCGTCGGCTTCATCGTCGTGACGCCACTGCGCCTCTCGGATCAACGTGTGGTGCTGGTCCAGCGCGGCTGGGTGCCGCGCAATTTCGCGGACCGCCAGGCGCTGCCCACCTTGCCCCAAGCCAGCGACGAACAGCGGGTGCAAGGCCGCTTGATCGCCGCGCCATCGCGGGCCTACGAACTCGGCGCAGCCCAAGGGACATCGTCGATCCGGCAAAATCTCGACCCGGCGGCTTATGCGCACGAGATCGGCGCGCCGCTGCTCCCCATCACCGTGCTGCAGACCGACGCCGACGGCGACGGCCTCTTGCGGCATTGGCCTGCGCCGGATCTCGGCGTGTCCAAGCACCACGGCTATGCCTTTCAATGGTTCGCGCTCTGCGCGCTGATCTCGGGTCTTTATGTCTGGTTCCAATTCGTCCGCCCCCGGCGGGCACCCAAGCCCTGAGCCGCTGAACTTCTCCGTCCATGCGCTGCCTGACCCGCGCGACAGCGCGCGTGTGCGCGTCGGGCGGCTCAAGATGTTGTTCATCCTGGCCTTGTGCGCGGCACCGGTGGTGGCGTCCTACCTGGCCTTCTATGTGTTCAAGCCACGCGGTTCGGCTTATGGGGAGCTGATCCTGCCCACCGTGGAGCTGCCGTCCAGCCTCCCCTTGCGTGACCTGGCCGGCCGCCGCGTGGCGCCCGATGCCTTGCGGCAGCAGTGGCTGCTGGTGGTGGTGCAGGGCGCCGATTGCCCGGCCACCTGCGAGCGCGTGCTCTACGTGCAGCGCCAGCTGCGCGAGATGCTGGGCAAGGAGCGTGACCGCCTGGACAAGGTCTGGCTGATCCCGACCGAGGCTGACACCGACGCGCCGCTGGCCCTGCGCCCCGAGTTGCAGGCGGCCGTCTCACAGCCGGGCGTCGAAGTCGCCGTGCTGCGTGCGCCGGCGGCGGCCCTGCAGGCCTGGCTGCAGCCGGCACCCGGCCAGACGCTCGCCGATCACCTCTACGTCGTCGACCCCATGGGCCGCTGGATGTTGCGCGAGCCCATCGAGGACGACCCCGTCAAGATCAAGCGCGTGATGGGTGACCTGCAGCGCCTGCTCAAGGCCAGCGCGAGCTGGGACACCCCGGGGCGTTGAGCCGCCATGGCCATGGACTGGACCCCTTTGCTCCAGGTCGCTCTGCTCGGGGCGGCCGTGGCGGCCGTGCCGCTGACGTGGTGGCACCTGCGTGCCTCAGGTGGCAGCCCGGCGGCGCGCCTGCGTGCGCTCGCGGTGCTGACGGCCTTCCTGACCTTCGACCTCATCGCCTTTGGCGCCTTCACGCGGCTCACCGACTCGGGCCTGGGCTGCCCGGACTGGCCGGGTTGCTACGGTCAGGCCAGCCCTGTGGGTGCGCGGGCGCACATCGCCGTCGAGCAAGCCGCACGGCCCACGGGGCCTGTCACCCACGGCAAGGCCTGGGTCGAGATGATCCACCGCTACTTGGCGGCCGGCGTCGGCGTGCTGTGCGTGGTCTTGTGCTTCCAGAACTGGCGGCAACGCGCCAGCGGCGTGGGCCGCCCCGGCCTGGCGACGCTGACCCTGGGCTGGGTCATCTTGCAAGGCGCCTTTGGCGCGCTGACGGTCACGATGAAGCTCTTCCCCGCCATCGTGACCCTGCACCTGCTGTTTGGCATTGGCCTGCTGCTGTTGCTCGTGTTGCAGGCCGAGGCCTTGCAGCCACGGCCGCTGCAGGCGTCCGCCGCATTGCGGACCGGCCTGTGGGTGCTGCTGGTGCTGGTCGTCCTGCAGGTGAGCCTGGGCGGCTGGGTCAGCACCAATTACGCCGTGCTGGCCTGCGACGAGTTCCCCAGCTGCCGCGCCGGCAGCCTCTGGCCCGACGCAGACTTTGCCGGCGGCTTCACGCTCTGGCGCGAGCTGGGCACCGATGGCCGCGGCGGCCTGCTCAGCTTTGCGGCACTCATCGCCATCCACCTGGCCCACCGCGTGGGCGCTTTCGCCGTGCTCGCGGGCCTGATCTGGGCGGGGCTGCGGCTGCGGCGTGAAGGCCTGACGCGGCCGGCTGCCTGGCTCTGGGGTCTGGCGGCCTGGCAGTTCCTCAGCGGGCTGTCCAACGTCGTGCTGGGCTGGCCCTTGGTGGCCGCGCTGGCCCACACCAGCGGTGCTGCCGCCCTGCTGGCCGTTCTTGTGTCCTTGCTTGCTCGGCTGCACGCCGGGCAGCGCATCCGCTAGGCTTGATCTCCATGGCCACGACCTCTCCGGCTGCCCCCGTCGCGTTCTCCGCGCGCTGGCAGCAGTTCTACCAGCTGACCAAGCCGCGCGTGGTGCAGCTCATCGTGTTCTGCGCGGCCATCGGCATGGCGCTCGCCGTGCCTGGCTTGCCGAACGGCGCCGAGGCCCTGACCATGCTGTACGCCGTGGTCGGCATCTGGCTGGTGGCGGGCGCCGCTGCGGCGTTCAACTGCCTGATCGAGGACGGCATCGACGCGCGCATGAAGCGCACCGCCTGGCGCGCCACCGCCAAGGGCGACCTCAGCCGCAGCCATACCCTGCTGTTCTCGGCGCTGCTTTGCGGCGCGGGCATGGCTCTGCTGGCCTGGGGCGTCAATGTGCTGACCATGTGGCTCACCTTCGCCACCTTCGTGGGCTATGCGGTCATCTACACCGTGGTGCTCAAGCCCATGACGCCGCAGAACATCGTCATCGGCGGTGCCTCCGGCGCCATGCCGCCGGTGCTGGGTTGGGCGGCGATGCGCGGCGAGCTGGGCCCCGAGCCCTGGATGCTGTGCCTGATCATTTTCGTCTGGACGCCGCCGCACTTCTGGGCGCTGGCGCTCTACCGCGTCGAGGACTACGCCAAGGCCGGCCTGCCCATGCTGCCGGTCACGCATGGCAACGACTACACGCGGCTGCAGATCCTGCTCTACACCTTCGTGCTGCTGGCGGCCACGCTGCTGCCCTTCCTGGCTGGCATGAGCAGTTGGCTGTATCTCGCCAGCGCCCTCGTGCTGGGCGGCATCTTCTGCGCCTATGGCTGGCAGCTGTGGCGCGACTACTCCGATGCGCTGGCGCGCCGCACGTTCTGGTACTCGATCTGGTACCTGGCCCTGCTGTTTGCGGCGCTGCTCCTCGACCACTACCTACTAGGCTGAGCCCATGCTGAAACGCACCCTCCTGCTTGCCAGCGCCTTGTTGCTGCTGGCGGCCTGCCAGAAGGCCGGCCCGGAGCGCCAGGCCTTCAAGGGCATCGACCTCACGGGGGCCGAGTACGCGCGCTCCCTCAACCTCACCGACCAGGACGGCCGTGCACGTTCGCTGGCCGACTTCAAGGGCAAGGTCGTCGTGGTCTTCTTCGGCTACACGCAATGCCCCGACGTCTGCCCCACCACCATGGCCGAGGTGGCCGAGGTCAAGCGGGCCCTCGGGCCGGATGGCGAGCGTGTGCAGGGTGTGTTCGTCACCGTTGACCCCGAGCGCGACACGGCGGCCCTGCTCAAGGCCTACCTGGGCAGCTTCGACCCCAGCTTCGTGGGCCTGCGCGGCAGCGAGGAGCAGACCCGCGCCGCCGCCAAGGAGTTCAAGGTCTTCTACGCCAAGGTGCCCGGCAAGACGCCCGACTCCTACACCATGGACCACACGGCCGCGAGCTTCATCTTCGACACCGAAGGCCGCGTGCGCGTCTATGTGCGCTACGGCGCTGGCGCGCAGCCGCTGATCGATGACATCAAGCTGCTCTTGGCTGAAAAATAGGCCCACCCCCTACGGCCTTCGGCCGCCCCCTCAAGGGGGCACTGCCAGTGGCCCGGCGAAGCCGGTTCCACGGCAGTCGCTGGATGAAAAAAGCCCCGGCTCACCGGGGCTTTTTGTTGGGGAGGTCGGGGGCTCAGGCGGTTTCCAGCGCCTTGCGCATCTTCTTCATCGCCGCCACTTCGATCTGGCGGATGCGCTCAGCGGACACGCCGTACTCGGCGGCCAGTTCGTGCAGGGTCATGCCACCCGAGGCGTCATCGTTCACCTTGAGCCAGCGCTCCTCGACGATGCGGCGGCTGCGGGGGTCGAGCGCATCGAGGGCGTGCAGGATGCCGTCGCCAGCCAGGTGGTCACGCGTGCGCGCTTCCAGCACCTGGGTGGGCTCGTGCTGGTCGTCCGCCAGGTAGGCAATTGGGGCAAAGCTCTCGCCTTCGTCGTCGGTCGGGGCTTCCAGCGCCACGTCGCCGCCAGACAGGCGCGTCTCCATCTCCAGCACTTCCTCGGGCTTCACGTTCAGCTCGCGGGCCACGTGGGCCACTTCGGCCTCGCTCAGGCTGGTGCGGTGGCTGTCGGCGTCGCTGTGGCCGGCCTTGAGCGCCTGCTTCATCGAGCGAAGGTTGAAGAACAGCTTGCGCTGGGCCTTGGTGGTGGCCACCTTCACCATGCGCCAGTTCTTCAGGATGTATTCGTGGATCTCGGCCTTGATCCAGTGCATCGCATAGCTGACCAGGCGCACGCCTTGGTCGGGGTCAAAGCGCTTGACGGCCTTCATCAGGCCGACATTGCCTTCCTGGATCAGGTCGCCCTGGGGCAGGCCGTAGCCGAGGTACTGACGCGAGATCGACACGACCAAGCGCAGGTGCGACAACACCAAGCGCCCGGCGGCCTCCAGGTCACCCTGGTCACGCAGGCTGCGGGCAGCGGCAGACTCTTCCTCGACCGTCAGCAGTGGCAGCCGGTTCACGGCGGAGATGTAAGCGTCCAGGTTGCCCAGCGACGGCACCAAGGCCCACGGATCGCGGACGGTCAGCGCTGAAGTGGCAGTGGCAGCAGACATGTTGGATTCCCTCTCGTAGACACGGTGAACAACCCGTGACGAAGCAATATTAGCACTCGACTGTAGCGAGTGCTAAGAGTGTCCGAGACCCCGAATGACCACCAATTCACGGGGCGAATCCGGCGAGCAGGCGCTCACCTTGCCAGTCACCCGGGGTGAGACCCCGGGGCCGACTTGCCGAGGCTCCGTCAGTCCACCAGCCCGAAGTCCGGGCTTTTGATCATGGCCTCGATGTCCAGCAGGATCAGCATGCGTTCGCCGATCTTGCACAGGCCGGTCATGAAGCGGGAGTCGATGGCCGCCGGCACCTCGGGGCGGGGCTTGATCTCGCTGGCGGCCAGCTCCAGCACGTCGGAGACCGAATCCACCACGATGCCCACCACACGGCCTGCCACGTTCAGCACGATGACGACGGTGAAGCCGTTGTACTCGCTGGGTTGGCTGAGGCGGATGCGCAGGTCCAGGATGGGAACGATCACGCCGCGCAGGTTGACCACGCCCTTGACGAAAGGCGGCGCGTGGGCGACGCGGGTCGGCGCCTCGTAGGAGCGGATTTCCTGCACCCGCAGGATGTCGAGGCCGTATTCCTCGCCGCCGATGCGGAAGGTGAGGAACTGGCGGCCGTCCACGCGCGCGGCGGCTTGGGAGGCAGTGCCGGAGGCGGGCACGAGTTCAGTCGAGCTCATCGTGTGCTGGGCAGCTGTAATGCAGATGCTGATGATTCTGCACCGTCCAGGCCGGGTGGTGCGGCGGCGCGCAAGCGCAACACAAAGCAAGCGCCTGAGTCTGTGACATCGAGCGCATCCAGGCTGCCGCCGAGCATCTCGGCCAGATGGCGGCTGAGCACCAGTCCAATCCCGGTGCCAGGCACGCTGCTGCGCTCCTGGCCCAGGCGCTCAAAGGGTTGGAAGAGGCGCAGCCGCTGTTCGGCGCTAAGGCCGGGGCCGGTGTCGCGGACCCGGATCTCGACCCAACCGGGCTCGCGGCCTTCGGCCTCCAGGAAGACCAAGCCGCCGTCTCGGTTGTACTTGATGGCGTTGGAGAGCAGATTGGTCAGGATCTGGACCAGGCGTGTCGGGTCGGCATAGACGTGCGCGGCGCTGGGGGCCAGGGTCACCCTCAGCTCCACCTGCCGCTCCTGCGCCATGCCGCGCACCATGGCCTGGGCCGAGGCCACCAAAGGCGCCAGCGCCAGCTGGCTCAGCTCCGCGCGCATGCTGCCCGCCTCGATGCGGGACAGGTCCAGCGTGTCGTCGATCATCGCCAGCAAATGCCAGCCCGCCTGGGCGATCTGCTCGGCTCGCTCGGCGTGGGCGCGGGGCAGGGGCGACTCGGTGTCCATCTCCATCAACTGGGTGAAGCCGAGGATGGCGTTCAGCGGTGTGCGCAGCTCATGGCTCATGCGCGACAGGAACTCGCTCTTGGCGCGGTTGGCCGCCTCGGCGGCCAGCGCGCGCTGCTCGTCCGACAGGTCCTCCACCACCCCCAGCAAGGACTGCGGCTGACCCTGGGCGTCCGGCAGCAGGCTGACACGCGCGCGCACCTGGATCTCGCGCCCATCGCCGGTGCGGTAGCGCTTCTGGCGGCTGTAGGACGTGATCTCGCGGCGCAGCAGCTGGGCTGCCAGGCGGCGGTCCTCGGCCTGGTCCTCGGGCAGGGTGATCTGGCTGATGGACATGCCCATCAGCGCCTCGGCGCTGTAGCCCACCAGGCGGCAGTAGGCCGGGTTGACCTCCTGGAAGCGGCCCCTGACGTCGCAGAAGGCGATGCCGATGGGCGCCTGCTCGAAGATGCTGCGAAAGCGCTGCATGGTGTCGCGGAGCGCTCGCTCGCTCTCGCGGCGCTCGGCCATCTCGTGCTCCAGCGCGGCGGTGCGCAGGCGCACCAGGGACTCGACCTTCTCGGTGCGGCCCGACAGCGCCAGCAGCAGCATGCCGATCAGGGCCGAGCTGCCCAGGCCCATCAGCGCAAAGGGCCAGGTGTGCCGCTCGGTCAGCCGCGCCGCCTGGCTGGCGCCACTGGTGTCGCTGACGTGGATCGCCCATTGGCGCTGCCCGATATCCAGCACCCGCGTGCTGGCAAAACCGCGCGGCTGGGCACGTTCGCAGTCGGTCGGCCCAGCCAGGCGCTGGGGCAGCGCGCTGTCGGTGATGTCGGTCAGGCAGATGTCCAGCCGTTCGGGCCAGGTGGCCACCACGCGGCGCAGCAGCAGGTCGGGGCGCAGCGTGACGAAGGCCAGGCCGCTCAGGCTGATGCGGCGGTCGGCCGGCGTGGCGTGCGGGCCGTCGAACAGCGGCTGGTAGATCACCACGCCCGTCGCTGTCTCGGCGTCCTGCGTCAGTTGGAAGCCGGCGGTGGCAGCCGCCACGCCGGTGGCGATGGCGCGCTCGGCCGCTGCTCGGGCGTGCGGGATGGAGCGGATGTTCACGCCCAGCGCGCCCCGGTTGCGCGCCAGCGGTTCGATCAGCCGGATCGCCAGCAGGTCCTCGCCCTCGGGCGGCGCGGCGTCGTCCGTGCGGCTGCGGTCGTGGGCATGGAAGTCGTCCAGCCCGTCCGCGCGGGCCGCCGCCTCGAAGGCTGCAACGTCGGCTCGCGCCACACGGCGCGCCCAGCCCAAGGCACGCAGTGCGCCGTCTGCATGCACCAGGGGCGCCGTGGCGCGGGCAAAGTCCGCCTGCGAGGGCAGGCGGCCAGGCAACTCAGCAATGCCCTGCACCCCGGCCAGCGTGAGGAAGGGTTCGCGCAGCAGCCGCTCCAGGTCCAGCGTGGCGTGGGTGGCATCGCGGTCGAAATCGCTCTGGCGGCGCTCCAGGTCCCAGCGGCTCACCTCGGCCATGCCCAGCACCACGGCCGTCGTCAATGCCAGCAGGGGCAGGGCCACCGTGTAGCGGCGCGAGCGCCAGGCCTCGGGCGGCGTGGCCAGCAGGGTCAGGGTGATGGGCGCCGCGATCATGGCGCCCAGCGCGTCACCCATCCACCACGTGAGCCACAACTCGGCGCTGTTCTGGCCCAGTGCGGCCCCGCCCAGCACCAGGGCCGCCACGCTGGGGCTCACCAGGCCGCCGACGCCGACACCCAGGCCATAAAAGCGCAGGATGGCGCCGCGGTCGGTCAGGGTCAGCTGGGTGTCGCGGCGGCGGATCAGCCAGGCCCCCAGGGCGGCCTGGGCCATGGCACCCAGGCTCACCAGCGCCGCGTTCAGCACCGGCGCCGTGCCTGACAGCTGCCATTGCGCCGCGTAGTTGATGACCATGGCGCCCAGCCAGATACAGGGCGCCCAGCGCAGGCCGTAGACGGCCAAGGCGGCCAGGGCAAAACCGGCGGCCGGGAACAGCGGTGAGGCCGCCTCCCCCGGCAGCGTGACCCGCGTGCCCAGCCAACCCAAAAGGGCATAGCCCAGGGTCAGGACGGCGGCACGGCGGCTCAGGGCCAAGGCGTCTTTGCGCATCTTGGCCGCGAGTGTCTGCCAGACCCGGCAGTAGAGCTAGACGTTGAACAGGAAGTGCAACACGTCGCCGTCCTTGACGACGTACTCCTTGCCTTCCGCGCGCATCTTGCCGGCGTCCTTGGCGCCTTGTTCGCCCTTGAACTTGATGAAGTCGTCGTAGGCGATGGTCTGGGCTCGGATGTAGCCGCGCTCGAAGTCGGTGTGGATCACGCCGGCCGCCTGTGGGCCGGTGGCACCGATGGGCACGGTCCAGGCGCGCACTTCCTTCACGCCGGCGGTGAAGTAGGTCTGCAGGCCCAGCAGCGTGAAGGCCGCGCGGATCAGGCGGTTGAGGCCCGGTTCGTCCTGACCCATCTCGGCCAGGAAGAGGGCGCGGTCCGCGTCTTCCATGTCAGCCAGCTCGGCCTCGGTCTTGGCGCAGATGGCCACCACGGGCCCGTTCTGGGCGGCGGCGTACTCGCGCAGGCGATCGAGGAAGGGGTTGTTCTCGAAGCCGTCCTCGGCCACGTTGCCGACAAACATCGCCGGCTTGGCGGTGATCAGGCAGAGCGGCTTCAGGATGGCCAATTCTTCCTTGCTGAAGTCGATTGAGCGCACCGGCTTGGCCTGGTCCAGCGCGGCCTGGCATTTCTCCAGCACCTTGACCAAGGCGATGGCTTCCTTGTCGCCGGCGCGAGCCACCTTGTTGTATCGGTGCAGGCTCTTCTCGACGGTGCCCAGGTCGGCCAGGCACAGCTCGGTCTGGATCACCTCGATGTCGGCAATCGGGTCGACGCGGCCATTGACGTGGATGACGTTGGGGTCCTCGAAGCAGCGCACCACGTTGACGATGGCGTCCGTCTCGCGGATGTGGCTGAGGAACTGGTTGCCGAGGCCTTCACCCTTGCTGGCACCGGCCACCAGGCCGGCGATGTCCACAAACTCCACCACGGCGGGCAGGATGCGTTCGGGCTTGACGATCTCGGCCAGGGCCGCGAGGCGCGGGTCGGGCAGCTCGACGATGCCCACATTGGGCTCGATGGTGCAGAACGGGTAGTTCTCGGCGGCGATGCCGGCTTTGGTCAGGGCGTTGAAGAGCGTGGACTTGCCGACGTTGGGCAGGCCCACGATGCCGCATTTGAGGCTCATGGCGGGGCTTTCTGGAGACGGGGGTAGGCCGAACGGCCCCCCTTGTAAGGACCTGGGATTTTAGGTGCCCTCCCTACAATGCCTCGATGCAGAGCGCGGATGCGAATGTCGATGTCTTGATCCGGGGTGCCGGAGCCGTGGGCAGCAGCCTGGCGCTGGCGCTGTCGGCCCAGGGCCTGTCGGTTGCCCTGCTGGGGCGTGAGGAGGCCCCGCGCGGCCCCGATGTGCGCACCTACGCCCTCAATGCCTCCGCCGTGTCGTTGCTGCGCGAGCTGCGCGTGTGGGATGCCTTGCCGCCCGAGGCCATCGCGCCGGTCTATGACATGTGGGTCGCCGGTGACGCGCCGGGCGCCCGGCTTGATTTCTCGGCCTGGCAGCAGGGCGTGTCGGAGCTGGCTTTCATCGTTGATGCCGGCGCGCTGGACGAACAACTGGCTGCCGCCTTGCGCTTTGCGCCCCGGGTGACGCGGGTGCGCGAGCCGGTGTCGGCGCGCCTCACGGCCCTGTGCGAGGGGCGTGACTCGGCAAGCCGGCAAGCGCGCGGTGTCGAGTTTGCGGCCAAGGCCTATGGCCACCATGGCGTGGCCGCGCGCCTGGCCAGTGACCAGCCCCACCAGGGCGTGGCGCGGCAGTGGTTCCGCGCGCCCGACGTATTGGCCCTGCTGCCTTTCAACCGGCCGGAGCCGGGGGCGTCCCATGGCCTGGTGTGGTCGGTGCCCGCCGAGCGCGCCGAGGCCCTGCTGGCCATGCCGCCGGAAGACTTTGAGCGTGAACTGAACGACGCGACGCAAGGTAGCGCCGGCCGCCTGCAGCTGGGCAGCGAGCGCGCCGCCTGGCCGTTGATGCTGGCGGCAGCGTCCGAGGTCAGCGGCGAGGGCTGGGTGCTGCTGGGCGATGCCGCCCACCTCGTGCACCCGCTGGCCGGCCAGGGGCTCAACCTCGGGCTGGCCGACGTGGCCTGCCTGGCCCGCGTGCTGGCCGCGCGCGAACCCTGGCGCGGCCTAGGGGACGCGCGCCTGCTGCGCCGTTTCGCCCGCGAGCGCTACTTGCCCAACCTGGCCATGGGCCAGCTCACCGATGCGCTGCAGCGGCTCTTTGCCAGCGATGCCGGCCTGGTGCGCGAGGCGCGCAATCGGGGCCTCACGGCGCTCAACCACCTCCCACCATTGAAGCGCTGGCTCACCCAGCGCGCGCTCGGTCTATGAAGTCAATCTCCACCCGTTGCCTCGCCCTGCTCGCCGTCCTGGTCACCGCCGCCCTGCCGGCGCTGGCCAATGAGGCCGCGATCCGCAAGTCGCTCACCACGCTGCAGCCTCAGCTGCCCAAGATCGACGAGGTGCGGCCCGGGCCGCTGCCGGGCTTGTGGGAGGTGCGCTTTGGCAACCAGATCAAGTACACCGACGCGACGGGCACCTACTTCATCGACGGCGAGATCCACGACCTCAAGAACCAGCGCAACCTGACCGAGGAGCGCGTGGTGGCCGCCAGCCGCATCGACTTCAACAGCCTGCCATTCAAGGATGCGCTGATGTGGAAGAACGGCAGCGGCAAGCGCAAGATCGCCGTCTTTGCCGACCCCAACTGCGGCTACTGCCGCCGCTTTGAGCAGGCGCTGCAGGAGATGAAGGACATCACCGTCTACACCTTCGTCATCCCCATCCTCGGCGGCGATTCGCCTGAGAAGAGCCGTGCCATCGCCTGCGCCAAGGACCCGACCGCCACCTACCTGGCCTGGATGCTGCGCGGCGAAGCTTTGCCCAAGATGCCGGCCGGTTGCGACAGTGCCGTGGTCGAGCGAAATGCCGCGTTGGCGCAAAAGGTCTGGGTCAATGGCACGCCGGCCGTCATCCTGCCCGACGGCACTCGGCTGCCGGGCGCCGTCGGCGCGGTGGAACTGGAGCGCCGGCTGCAACAGGTGCTCGGGGGCAAGTCGTGAGCGAACTGGCTGCGCTGGCCCTGCCAGCGGACCGGCAGCAGGCGGAGCGCCTGGCCTATGCCGGCCTCGTGCCTTTCGTGCTCGGCACGCTGCTGATCTGGCTGATCGGCGACCGTGACCTGGAGCAGCATGTCTTTGTGAGCCATGGCCTGTCGGCCTACGCGGCCTTGGTGATCTCCTTCCTCGGCGGCATCCACTGGGGCCTGGGCTTCACGCGCGGCGTGCCCGGCAAGCGAGCCTTGTTCTGGGGCGTGGGTGCCAGCCTGCTGGGGTGGCTGGGCGTTTTGATGCCGCCCTACGCCGGCCTGGCCCTGCACGGCGCCGTGCTGATTGCCTGCTACTTCAATGACCGCCGCGTCTACCCCGCCTACGGCGCGGGCGACTGGCTGACGCTGCGCTTCCGGCTCACGGCGGTGTCGTCGCTGAGCTGCTTCCTGGCAGCGGCGGGCAGCTGATGCTGAGCTACCGCATCGAACTGGCGCACCAAGGCGCCCATCAGTTCCGCGTCACGCTCACCGTGCCCCAGCCTGCCGACCAGCAAGTGCTGGCGCTGCCGGTGTGGATCCCGGGCAGCTACCTGGTGCGCGAGTTCGCCAAGCACTGGAGCGGTTTGTCCGCGCAGCAGGCCGGCCGGCCCGTGGCGCTGAAGGCGCTCGACAAAGCCTCCTGGCAGGCTGATTGCGTGGCCGACGTGCCGCTGCAGGTCAGCGCCACGGTCTACGCCTTTGACCCCTCGGTGCGCACCGCGTGGCTGGACGCCGACCGTGCCTTCTTCAACCCCAGCAGCCTGTGCCTGCGCGTGCTGGGGCAGGAGGAGGCCGTGCACCGCATCGAGCTGGGGCCCCTGCCCGATGGCTGGCAGGTCGGCACAGCGATGCGTCGCGTGGAGCATGGCTACGAGGCCACGGGTTACGACGAGCTGGTGGACCACCCCTTCGAGATCGGACCCTGGCGTGCGGTGGACTTCGACGCGCTGGCCGTGCCGCACGAGATCGTGCTGGCCGGCGCCTGGCCCAATGCCGACCTGGGTCGCCTCGCGGCCGACGTGCAGCGCATCTGCGCGGCGCAGATCGCCTTCTGGGGCGTCGCACCCTTTGATCGTTACCAGTTCCAGCTCTGGGCGGTGGACGACGGCCACGGCGGCCTGGAGCACCGCGCCAGCACGGCCCTGATCGCCGCGCGCCGCGAGCTGCCCACGGCCATCGAGAGCACCACGGCGCCCAGCGACGGCTATGTGCGCCTGCTCGGCCTCTTCAGCCACGAGTACTTCCATGCCTGGAACGTCAAACGGCTGCGGCCGGCCGAGTTCGCGCGCTTTGACTACCAGCGCGAGAACACGACCGAGCTGCTGTGGTTCTTCGAGGGCTTCACGTCCTACTACGACGACCTGATGCTGCTGCGCGCCGGCCTCATCGACGCGCCGCGCTACCTCAAGCTGCTGGCCGCCACGGTCAATGGCGTGCTGGCCGCGCCGGGGCGCTTGACGCAGTCGCTGGCCGAGGCCAGCTACGAGGCCTGGATCAAGTACTACCGCCCCGACGAGAACAGCCCCAATGCCACGGTCAGCTACTACGCCAAGGGCGCGCTGGTGGCCTTGTGTCTGGACCTGGCGCTGCGCGAGCAAGGCCGCGACCTGGACGGTCTGATGCGCCAGCTCTGGGCCGAGACGAATGGCGGCCCGGTCAGTGAAGCCCAGATCCTCGCTGCAGCCGGTGCTTGTGCCGCGCGCCTGCATGACTGGGTGCACACCACGGGCGAGTTGCCTTTGCGCGAGCTGCTGGCCGGCCATGGCATCGAGTGGCGCGACGAAGGCCGCGCCATGCTGGCCCAGCGCCTGGGCCTGCGGCTGCGCGAGGCCAGCGGCGTGCAGGTCACGCATGTGCTGGCCGGCTCGGCGGCGCAGGAGACCGGGCTCAGCGCCAGAGATGAGATCCTCGGGGTCAATGGCTGGCGCGTGCGTCGGCTCGACGAGGCTTTGCAGTGGCTGGAGCCCCAAGGCGCGCTTGAGCTGCTTGTCGTCCGTGATCAACGCTTGCTGACCCTGAGTGCGCAACTGCCGCCTGCGGGCCCTGCCAGCGTGACGTTGACGCTCGGCTCCGATGAGGGGCCAGCCCTGCGGCTACGGCAGGCCTGGTTGGGGGCTTGAAGACACGGCCGCCCTTGCTGCTGGTGCTGGCCGTCGTGCTGGCGCACTGGGCATTGCGCCAGGGCGTCGAGCAGGTACAGGCCGATTGGCGCGAAAGCGCTCCCCCACCGGCGCGGCTGCAAGCTGCATTCGTACGAGAACTTCGTCCAAGCCTTCCGCCTGCAACGCCCCCCAGATCGGCGCCGCCTGCCGTGCCAGCGGCAAGCCCGTCCGAGGGGCTGCCGTTGCATCGGCACCGGCTCGGCGAGGGCATGCCCAATGAACCCGCGCCCCCGGCCTCAGCCCCGCAGGAGCGGGTCCCGCTTGCCCACGTCGAATCCGCAGCGTCTGCGGTACTGCCGCCAGCGCTCGACCTGTCGCTGCCCGCCACTGCCCTGCCTGTAGGCCTTGGCGAACCCGGCCCCGAATGGCCGCTCTCCACGCGGCTCGACTACCGGCTCACCGGCAACTACAACGGACCGCTCCACGGGACCGCCCGTGTCGAGTGGCTGCGCAAGGGCGCCGAGTACCAGATGCATCTGGACGTCGAGGTCGGCATCCTGCTCACCCGGCGATCCTCCAGCTATGGGTTGCTGACGGCCGAGGGCATTCGCCCACAGCGCTATGTGGAGGAGACCAAGGTTCCGCTGCTGGCACCGCGCCGGGCCACTGTGCAGTTCTTTGAGCACCAAGTGCAATTTGCAGACAACCGCATCGAGTTGCTGCTCGCCGGTGCGCAAGACCAGGCCAGCCAATTCGTGCAGCTCACCTGGCTCTTTCTGACCGGCCGCAAGCCAGTCATGCCAGGTGTCGTTGTCGACCAACCCCTGGTGCTCGCTCGCAAGCAGTACGCCTGGCGCTATGAGGTCGTGGGTGAGGAGCTGCTGCAGACGCCGCTCGGCGAACTGCCGACCTGGCACATCAAACCCCAGCGCGAGGCCGGCGGCGGCGACCTGACCGCCGAGGTCTGGCTGGCACCGAGCGTCCAATACCTCCCCGTGCGCATGGTGCTGCGGCGCGATGCGGACACCTGGATCGAATTGCAGCTGAACCGCGTGCCGCTGCAGGCGGAAGCCGCCCCCAGTGAAGCCACGCCCCCCACACGGAGTGCCCCATGACTTACGAATGCATCCTCACCGCCACCCAGGGCGCTGGTCCGCGCAAGACCGGCGTGATCACGCTGAACCGCCCCAAGGCGCTCAACGCCTTGAACGACCAGCTGATGAACGAGCTGGGAGACGCGCTGCACGCCTACGAGGCCGATGAGGGCATCGGCTGCATCGTCATCACCGGCAGCGAGCGAGCCTTTGCGGCCGGCGCCGACATCCCGGCCATGGCCCAGCACAGCTTCATGAGCGCCTTCAAGAGCGGCCTCATCAGCAAGAACTGGGAGGTGCTGCGCGAGATCCGCAAGCCCGTCATCGCGGCCGTGGCCGGCTTTGCGCTGGGCGGCGGGTGCGAGCTGGCCATGATGTGCGACTTCATCATCGCGGCCGACACCGCCAAGTTCGGGCAGCCCGAGATCAAGCTCGGCATCATCCCCGGCGCCGGCGGCACGCAGCGCCTGCCGCGCGCCGTGGGCAAGAGCAAGGCCATGGACATGCTGCTCACCGCCCGCATGATGAACGCCGACGAGGCCGAGCGCGCCGGCCTGGTGTCCCGCGTCGTGCCGTTCGAGAAGCTGATGGACGAGGCGCTGGCCGCTGCCGAGGCCATCAATGCCATGAGCGGCCCCTCCGTCATGCTCATCAAGGAGCTGGTCAACCTCGCCTACCAAGCGCCGCTGTCCGACGCCGTGGCCGTGGAGCGCCGCTACTTCCACGCCCTCTTCGGCACCGACGACCAGCGCGAGGGCATGGCCGCCTTCGTCGAGAAGCGCGCGCCGGTGTTTCGTCATTCCTGAAAACAGGAAATGAAGGCGCCGGAATGGTCGATTCGCTCATAAACGCGAATAGTGTTTTGATTTTTGCCTAGTGTTTCCCCTGAGAAGGCTTCCCTAGAGTTCAGGCCATGGACAGCGCGGTCGCTCTGTCCGCAGACCCCGGCGGCAAGCCCGCCACCAGTTTCTCTAGGAGCCTCTCATGAACGCATTTGCCACCTCTTCGCGCATCGCCATCGCCCTTGCTGCCGTGCTGACGGCCGGCACCGCACTGGCTCAATCCGAACCCGCCCCGGCCCGCACCCGCGCCCAAGTGATCGCCGAACTGGTTGCCGCCCGCGCCAACGGCGAACTGGCCGCCATGCACCAGGAAAAGGGTGTTGACGTGCAAGCCCTCGTGGGCGCCCCGACCACCGAGCTGCCCGCCCACGCCGTGCTGCCCCGCACCCGCGTCACGGCCGAAGAAATCGCCGAAGCCCACGCCGCCAACGGTGAGCGTGAGCTGGGTAACTTCGAACCCGTCGCCCCGCGCAAGCCGCGCGCCGTTGCTGGTCGTTGATCAGACTGCCAAGCGTCAGTTGTCGCAGGGCGCCCCGGGAGGGGCGCCCTTTCTGCTTTGGTTCGGGGCGCAGGGAGCGGCGGCCTGAGTGATCGTCAGTCCAGGAAGCGCGCCGCTTTGTCGGTCGGAGGCACGAGGCAGGCCTCAGTCCGGCCGAACCAGCGGTAGCGGTTACGGGCGATCAGGCGATAGAGCGGGTCTCGGATGGGGGCTGGTATCAGCCAAGCCAGCCAAGCCAGGCGCCAAGGCCAGCCCAAGGCGTGCAAGACACGGAAGATCGCCGCCGTGTGCTGCCAGGATCGATCACCGTCCACCACCAGCAGGGTTTGCAGACTGTTCACCTGCAGGCCCGCCTGCTTCAACAAGGCTTGGCCCGTCTGGCCCTGCATGGACGCAAATCGGATCCGGCCGACGCGGTCACGCGGGAGCAGGAATTGCACCCAGGCATTGCAGAGCAGGCAGTGCGCGTCGAAGACGATGATCACGGGGCCTCAGGCAGATCCAGATGGCCACGATAGCCGGCCACGCGCCCGAGGCCGGGCACCTCGGCGCTTACCTCGAAGTGCAGGCGCTGCCCGTCCCCGTACTCCCGGGCCACGACGCGGGGCATCAGCCAGGTCGGGCAGGGCAAGCCCAGGAAGCGCAGCCCCACCAACTGCATCTCCAGCCCCTGCGGGCTGGCGGCGAGCCGGAAGCGCAGGCGCGACAGGCCGAGCGACTCGTGCAACTCCTGCCTCACCAGGCGCAGGGTGGACCGCATGGTCTGCGCTGGGAAGTGGCGGGTCCAGGTTTCGGCAGTGGGCGAGGCATGCAGCTCAAAGCGAATCGCGCCGGCCGTGGCCTGGCGGGGCGTGCCCAGGCACCAGGCCAGGCATCGGGCCAGCCAGGTGGCGGGGGCATCGGTCTCGACCTGCCCGGTCAGCGACCAATTGCCGCTGAGCGTATGAAAGCGTCGCACGGCCTGGGGCAGTTGCTCAAAGGCCGGCCCCAGGGCCTGGCAGTACATGGCGAGTTCAGCCACCGGTGGTCTCTCCCATCTCGATGTTCAAGCCCTCGCACTCGCGGGCGAACTCGGCGAGGCTGAGCAGGCCAACGCAGGGCTGGGCGCCGATCAGGCTCGCATCGCCGGCTCGCAGACGGCGCACCAGGGCAGCGGCGGCCAGTGTGGGGACGTACGGCCCATCGCCGCGTGTGGCGCACAAAGTCCAGGTCCGGAAGGTCGTGCGGCCAAGGGCCTGCAAGCCCGTCACGCACACGTGCATGGCCCCGGCGTCGGTGCCGAAATGCCGCAAGGCGTCCGACGCGCGCTTGAGCCAGTTAGCGTGGCGTGACCAGTCGCGCACCCAGCCCCAGCGCGCCAGTTGCGCCATCAAGTTCATGCCTGCGTGTAGCAGCTTGAGCTCCAGTCCCGCGCCAAACCGCACCTCGGGCTGGCCGGGGTAGCGCTGCGGCAGCAGGGCCAGGTCAGGCACATCGCAGGGCGACAACCAGCGCAGCCCGACGGGCGCCGGGTAGCGATGCGCCCAGCGGCCGACCCAGCCGTGGCGCAGCGCACCTGCCGCTGCCGGCAGCGGCTTGCCGCAGTAGCTGAGGATGGCCTGCACTGTCGAGAGCCCGCGCTCGGTCTTGTTGCCGGGGCTGATGCCGATGTCAATCCTGTGCAGGCGCTCGAAGCCCGCGCTCAGATGGTCCGCCGCGGCACTCGACAGCGCCGGCACCGAGCTGGCCCCACTCAGCACGGCCACGCCGGCCTCGCGCGCGGCGGCGTCCAGGCGGTGGATGCCGCAGACGAAGTCACGGCCGTCGGCGAGGTCGATGTAATGGGCACGGGCCTCGATGCAGGCCTCGGCAACGCGATAGCTCTGGCTCTGAAAGGGGCCGCAGGTGTGGATCGCCACCGCGGGGGCTAGGCTGCGGAGCTGGGCGTCGAAGTCGGGCGCGTTGATGTCCAAGGCCAGCGCGCGCAACGAACTCACGGCGCTGGCTTGGAGGCGCTGGACCCGAGCCTGCGCTTGGGGCAGTGAGCGACCGGTGACCAAGACTTCCAGCCCCGGCTGCCGGCACAGGCGCTCTACCAAGCGGCTGCCGAAGAAGCCGTAGCCGCCCAGGACAAGGACGCGGTAGGCCGGCATGCTGAGGTGTCAGTCTGCCGGCGCCCGCCAGGGTCTCACCCCTCCCGCCGCAGCGCCGGGAACAGCACCACGTCGCGGATCGAGGGGGAGTCGGTCAGCAGCATGATGAGGCGGTCGATGCCGATGCCGCAGCCGCCGGTGGGGGGCATGCCGTACTCCAGTGCGCGGATGAAGTCGGCGTCGTAGAACATGGCCTCTTCGTCGCCAGCGTCCTTGTTGGCTACCTGGGCCTGGAAGCGGGCGGCCTGGTCTTCGGCGTCGTTCAGCTCGGAGAAGCCGTTGGCGTACTCGCGGCCGGTGATGAAGAGCTCGAAGCGCTCGGTGATCTTGGGGTTGGTGTCGGAGGCGCGGGCCAGGGGCGAGACCTCGACGGGGTAGTCGATGATGAAGGTCGGGTCCCAGAGCTTTTCTTCGACGACGGCTTCGAAGAGCCCGAATTGCAGCTCAGCGAGGCTCCAGCGCGCCGGGGCTTCTTCGCCCTTGGCGACGATCTTGGCGCGCAGCACTTCCGGGCTGTCAGCCTCGGCTTCGGTCAGGCCGGCGTAGCGGATCAGCGAGTCACGCACCGAGACGCGGGCAAAGGGCTTGTCCAGCGCCACGGGCTTGCCGGCGTAGCTGAGGGCCGCGCTGCCGGTGGCGTGGATGGCGGCGTCGCGCAGCACGGCTTCGGTGAAGTCCATGATGTCGTGATGCGTCCAGTAGGCCGCATAGAACTCCATCATCGTGAACTCGGGGTTGTGCCGGACCGAGATGCCTTCGTTGCGGAAGTTGCGGTTGATCTCGAACACGCGCTCGAAGCCGCCCACCACCAAGCGCTTGAGGTAAAGCTCGGGCGCGATGCGCAAGAACATCTGCTGGTCCAGCGCGTTGTGGTGGGTGATGAAGGGCTTGGCGTTGGCGCCGCCGGGGATGGGGTGCAGCATGGGCGTCTCGACTTCCAGGAAGCCGTGGTCGACCATGAAGTTGCGGATGGAGCTGACCGCCTTGCTGCGCGCGACGAAGCGCTTGCGGGCCTCTTCATCGGTGATCAGGTCGACATAGCGCTGGCGGTACTTCTGCTCCTGGTCGCTCATGCCGTGGAACTTGTCGGGCAGGGGGCGCAGGCTCTTGGTCAGCAGGCGCAAGGAGCTGACGCGCACCGACAGCTCGCCGGTCTTGGTCTTGAAGAGCGTGCCCTCAGCGCCCACGATGTCGCCCAGGTCCAGGTGCTTGAACTGCTCGTAGCTGGCCTCGCCCACGCCGTCCTTGGTGACGAAGAGCTGGATGCGGCCGGTGGCGTCCTGCAGGGTGCCGAAGCTGGCCTTGCCCATGATGCGCTTGAGCATCAGCCGGCCTGCGACGCTGACCTTGAGCGCTTGCGGCTCCAGCGCCTCGTTCTCCAGGGCGCCGTACTCGGTCTGCAGCGGCAGCGCGCGGTGCTGGGGCTTGAAGTCGTTGGGGAAGGGGATGGGGGTCGAGGCCCGCAGCGCGGCGAGCTTCTCGCGGCGCTCGGTGATCAGCTGGTTCTCGTCAATGGCGGGGGAGGCAACAGCAGGGGCGGAATTCGGCGTGGTCATCGTGGGCCTTCACAAGGGGCCGCGATTTTAGAATCCTGCGCCCTATGACCGCCGCATGACCGATTCCCACCGCCTGACGCGCGCCACGCTGACCCTGCTGGGCGGCAGCGCCTTGGCGCAGGCCCTGCCATTGCTGCTGGGCCCGTGGCTGGCGCGGCTGTACACGCCGGCCGAGTGGGGGCAGTTCGCGCTGGTGTGGTCGGTGGCGGCCAATCTGGCCGTGGTGGGCTGTGCGCGCTACGAGTTTGCGCTGGCGCTGGAGCTTGAGGAGCCCGCCGCCGCGCGCTTGATGGCGCTGTGCCTGCGGGTGTGGCTGGCGGTGGTGGGTGCGTCGGTGCTGGTGGGCGCGGCCTGGATGCTCTGGGCCGACCTGCCGCTGGCCGCCGCGCTGCCCCTGGCCGTGGCCGCCAGCAGCTTGAGCCAATGGATGGCGCAATGGGCGGCGCGGGGCGGCGCCTTCCGCGCCTTGGCGGCGGGCCGCTTTGTGCAATGGGGTGGGGCGGCCGTGGCGCAGGTGGGCGCGGGGCTGCTGGCCTGGGGCGTCTGGGGCTTGATGGCTGGTGCCACGCTGGGCGCCGCAGCCGCTGCCTGGCTGCAGATGCGGCCGGCCCCCGAGGGCGGCTGGCGACGCCTGCTGCAGGCCCAGCCCTGGCGCGATCTGGCGCACAAGCACCGCGACTTCCCGCTGCTCAACACACCACATGCCTTCGTGGGCGTGCTGCAGGACACGCTGGCCCTGGCGCTGCTGGCGGCCTGCTGGGGCGACGCTGCGGCCGGCGCCTGGGCCCTGGCCCTGCGCTACCTGAAGGCGCCGGCCAGCCTGGTGGGCGGGGCGCTGTCGCAGACGCTTTATCCGCAGCTTGCGCGAGAGGCCGATGGCCGCCCGCTGGTGCGCCGCAGCCTGCTGCTGCTGGCCGCCTTGGCCCTGCCGCTGATGGCGGTGCTGCTGCTCTGGGGGCCAGCGCTCTTCGTCTGGGCCTTTGGGCCGGCCTGGGCCCCGTCGGGTGAGCTGGCGCGCAGCCTGGCACCTTATGTGGCGCTGCACTTCATCGCCTCGCCGCTGTCGGTCGTGTTGATGGCCTGGGGCGCGCAGGCCTGGGGGCTGCGCCTGGCGCTCGTGGGGCAGGTGCTCTTCCTGGCCGGGCTGACGCTGGGCAGTTGGTGGGGCGGGCTCACCGGCGCGGGCTGGGGGGTGTCGGCGGCGATGCTGCTCTACTTCGGCTACTTCTTCTGGAAGCTCTGGCACTGGCCTCGATGATGCGCACCCTGTTCAACCGTTGGCGTCGGCGCCTGGCCCGCGCGCTGCTGCACCGCATGGTCTTTGGCGAGGCCGGGCAGCCGCACACGCGCATCGCGCCCAGCACCTGCATCGAGGGCGAGGCCGGCCTGCGGCTGGCGGACCACGTCTTCATCGGTCAGTTCAATTTCATCGACGCGACGCACGGCCTGGTGGTCGAAGAGGGCGTGCAGATCACCAATTTCTGTTCCATCGTGACCCACAGCACCCATGACACCCTGCGCGTCAACGGCCGCCGCACCGCCACCCTGGGCGGCGAGCTGCCCGGCTACCGCAAGGGCGCCATCCACCTCGGGGCCTACAGCTTTGTGGGGCCGCACAGCTTGATCGAGCCTGGGAGCCGCCTGGGCAAGGGCGCCATCCTCTGCGCCTATGGCCAGCTGCGCGGCGATGCGCCCGACTTCGCCATCATGGCCGGCCAGCCTGCGCGCCCCGTGGGCGACACGCGCGAGCGTGATGCCGCCTTGATCGCCAAGCACCCCGAGCTGGCCGAGGCCTATGCCGCCTGGGCCGGAGCCAAGCCATGAAGACGCGCCGCCTGCCCAGCCCACCGTCACGCCAAACCCTGGGCCAGACCCTGGGCCGGACCGCGCTTTCCGGCGGCTTGCGCCTGGTCTTGATTGGCGATGGCGAGAGCCCGCATTTGCTGAAGTGGGCGCGTGCGCTGGCGCCCCGCGTGCAGCTCTGGGCCATCTCCTCGCGCGGCTTCATGCCGGGCTGGGAGTTGTTGGTGCCCGATGCCCAGCGCCTCGCGTTGAACACCCGGCCCGAGCATGGCGGCGGCAATATTGCGTTGCTCAAGCAGCTGCCCAAGGTGGGCGCGTGGCTGTCGGCCGTGGATGCCGATTGGATCCACGCCCACTACCTCACTTCCCACGGCAGCCTGGCCTGGGCGGCCAGGCTCGGGTGGCGGCTGCGCGCGCAGATCGCGGGCTCGGCCTGGGGGAGTGACATCCTCGTCACGCCGGATCAGAGCGCGGCCTACCGCTGGCTGACCCGCAAGGTGCTCAAGGCCTGCGCCGTCACCACGTCGGACTCGCAGCACATGGCCGACAAGATGCGCGAGCTGGGCGCTGGGGAGGTGATGGTTTTCCCCTTCGGGCTGGAGGCCATGCCTCGCCAGCGCGGTGAGAAGGAGCCCTGGCTCTTTTTTGCCAACCGGGGCCTGGAGCCGCTCTACCGCCCGCAGCTGGTGCTGGAAGTGTTTGCGCGCATTGCCTCGCAGTGCCCGCCGGCCCGGCTGGTGATGGCCAATGATGGCTCGCTGCGCCCCTGGCTGGAGAACGACGTGATGGGCCGGGGCCTCGCTGACAAGGTCAGCTTTGTGGGCCGGCTGGGCGCCGACGAGCAGGCGCGCTACTACGACCAGGCCAGCTGGTACCTGAGCCTGCCCGAGAGCGACTCGGTCTCGGTCTCGGTGCTGGAGGCCATGGCCCACGGCTGCGTGCCGCTGCTGTCTGACCTGCCGGCCAACCGCGAGTTGATCGGCAATTCGGAGCGCGGCCTCATCGTCTACGAGCCCAAGGGCATCACCAAGCGCTTGGTGCAACTGCAGCCCGAGCAACTGGCAGCGGCCAACCGCCAGTGGGTGCAGCAGCACGGCCTCTTCGAGCCCGGTGTGCAGCGCTTCTTGACGCGGCTGCGTGAGCTGTCCCGCGCATGAGGATCCTGCTCATCAACCACTACGCCGGTTCGCCCCGGCACGGCATGGAGTTCCGGCCCTACTACCTGGCGCGCGAGTGGGTGCGTGCGGGGCACGAGGTGACCATCGTCGCGGCCTCGCAGTCCCATGTGCGGGCGGTGCAGCCTGAAGTGGGCGCAGCGCCGGTGGAGGAGCTGATCGACGGCATCCGCTACCGCTGGCTGCCCACCCCTGTCTACCAGGGCAATGGGGTGGGGCGGCTGCGCAATATCGCGTCCTTCCTGCGGCAGGTGTGGCTGGATGCCGCGCGGCTGGCGCGCGAGCTGCGGCCCGAGGCGGTGATCGCCTCCAGCACCTACCCGATGGACATCTGGGTGGCGCGCCGCATTGCTCGGATGGCCGATGCCAAGCTGGTCTATGAGGTGCACGACCTCTGGCCGCTGTCGCTGATCGAGCTGTCCGGCATGTCGCGCCGCCACCCCTTTGCCATGCTCTGCCAGAAGGCCGAGAACGACGCCTACCGCGACTGCGACCGCGTGATCTCGATGCTGCCCAAGGTGCAGGTCTACATGAAGGCGCACAAGCTCAACCTGGCGCGCCTGCACATCGTGCCCAATGGCTTTGCGCCCGAGGAATGGGCGGCACCTGGTGCGCCGCTCGCGCCCGAGCTGGCGGCGCATTTGGCCGCACAGCAGGCGGCCGGGCGCGTGGTGGTGGGCTACGCCGGCAGCATGGGCCTGCCCAATGCGCTGGACGTGCTGCTGGACGCGGCCGAGCAGTTGCCTGATGCAGAGATTGCCCCGATCGCCTTCGTGCTGGTGGGCCAGGGCCACGAGGCCGCCCGCCTGGCCGAGCGGGCCCGGGGCCTGCCCAACGTGGCCTTCTTCCCCGCCATCCCCAAGGCCCAGATCCCGACGCTGCTGGGCGCGTTCGACATTGCCTACATCGGCTGGCAGCGCACGCCCATCTACCGTTTCGGCATCGCGCCCAACAAGCTGATCGACTACATGATGGCCGGCCGCGCCATCCTGCATTCCGTCGAGGCTGGCAACGACCCCGTGCGCGACGCTGGCTGCGGCCTGACTGTGGCCCCCGAGGACCCGGTCGCCGTGGCCCAGGGCCTGCAGCGCCTGGCTGCGATGAGCGCGGATGAGCGCGCCGCCCTGGGCGCCCGGGGCCGCGCCTACGCCCTGGCCCACCACGCCTACCCAAAGCTCGCCGCCCGCTTCATCGAGGCCCTGCGGTGAGCCACGACGAGCTGGCCCAGATCGAGGCCCGCTACGCACGGCGCGGCGCGTCGGCGGCCGACCGCTACTCGCTGCTGCGCCCCGACGTCTGGCAGATCTGGGCCGAGCGGCACCGCGCGCTGCTGCGCGGCCTGGCGCGCCAGCCCACAGGCCCGCAGCACTGGCGCGTGCTGGAGGTGGGCTGCGGCGCGGGCGGCAACCTGCTGGACCTGCTGCGCCTGGGCTGCCAGCCCGAGCACTTGACGGGCCTGGAGCTGCTGCCCGAGCGCCTGGCCGCTGCGCAGGCCTGCCTGCCCGCTGCGGTGCGATTGCTGGGGGGCGACGCCACCACGGCTTCAATAGCGCCCGCCAGCCAGGACCTGGTGCTGCAGTTCACCGTGTTCTCGTCCATCCTGGACGCTGACCTGCAGCAGCGCCTGGCCGCCGCCATGTGGCGCTGGCTCAAGCCGGGCGGCGCCGTCGTCTGGTACGACTTCGTCGTCAACAACCCCGGCAACCCCGATGTGCGCGGCGTGCCGCTGGCCCGCGTGCGTGCGCTCTTCCCCGAGGGCGTGCTGCGCGCAGAGCGCCTGACCCTCGCGCCACCGCTGGCGCGCGCCGTGTGCCGCGTGCACCCGGGCCTGTACGGCCTCTTCAACGCGCTGCCTCTGCTGCGCACCCACCGCCTGGTGTGGATCGAGAAACGACAATCCGCCGCATGAGTTCGCCCCTGCCTTTTTTGCCCTTCGCCCTGCCTGAGATCGGGGACGACGAGATAGCTGAAGTCGTCGACACCCTCAAGTCCGGCTGGGTCACCACCGGCCCCAAGGCCAAGCGATTCGAGGCCGCGTTTGCCGAGTTCCTGAACGAGCCGCAGATCGAATGCATCGCCGTCAACTCGGCCACGGCGGGCTTGCACCTCGCGCTGGAGGCCATCGGCATCGGCCCGGGCGACGAGGTCATCACAACCACCCACACCTTCACCGCTACGGCCGAGGTGGTGCGCTACCTGGGCGCCGACGTGCGCCTGGTGGACATCGACCCCGCCACGCTCAACATCGACCTCGCCCAGGTCGAGGCCGCCATCACGCCCAGGACGCGCGCCATCATCCCGGTCCACTACGCCGGCCTGGCGGTGGACATGCTGGAGCTGCTCGACATCGCCCGCCGCCACGGCCTGCGCGTCGTGGAGGACGCGGCGCACGCGCTGCCCAGCACCATCGAGAAGGAGCTGATCGGCACGCTGGGCAGTGACGCCACGGTCTTCAGCTTCTACGCCAACAAGACCATGACGACAGGCGAGGGTGGCATGCTGGTCACCCGCAACGCCCAGCTCGCCAAGCGCGCCCGCGTGATGCGCCTGCATGGCATGAACCGCGACGCCTTTGACCGCTTCACCGCCAAGGTGCCTAGCTGGTACTACGAGATCGTGGCACCGGGCTACAAGTACAACCTCACCGACATCGCCGCCGCGCTGGGCCTGCACCAACTCAAGCGCTTGCCGGCCTTCCAGGCGCGGCGAGAGGCCATCGCGGCCCGCTACCAGGCGGCCTTTGCCGACCTGCCCGTCATCCTCCCGCCCGAGGCGCCCGAGGGCGACACGCACTCCTGGCACCTCTATGTGCTGCGCCTGGCCGACACGGCGCCCATCGACCGCGACGCTTTCATCGAAGGCATGTTCGCCGCCGGCATCGGCTGCAGCGTCCACTATGTGCCCCTGCACCTGCACCCCTACTGGCGTGATCGCTACGGCCTCATGCCTGAGCAGTTCCCGCACTCGCAAAAGGCCTTCGAGACCATGGTCAGCCTGCCGCTCTACACGGCCATGAGCGATGCCGACGTGGAGCGCGTCATCGGCGCCGTGCGAGCGCTGTTGGAGGCCTGAGTCGTCGTGGCCAAGCGCCTGTTCGATGTGCTGGCGGCCGGCATCGGCTTGCTGGTGCTGGCGCCCTTGCTGCTGCTGATTGCGGCCTGGGTCAGGCTTGATTCACCCGGGCCCGTGCTCTTCCGCCAAGAGCGTGTCGGTCGCCATGGCCGGCCCTTCCTCATCCACAAGTTCCGCACCATGCGTGTGGAGCCTGGCCCTTTGATCACCATCGGGCAGGACCCACGCATCACCCGCAGCGGTGCCTGGCTGCGTCGTAGCAAGTGCGACGAGCTGCCCCAGCTCTGGGACGTGCTGCGCGGCGCCATGAGCCTCGTCGGCCCGCGGCCCGAGGTGCCGCGCTATGTGGCGCTCTACCCGCCCGCGCTGCGCGACCAGGTGCTGGCCGTTCGCCCCGGCATTACCGACCCAGCCGCGCTTGCTTTCAGCCACGAGGCCGAGCTGCTGGCCGCCGCCGGCGACCCTGAGCGTGAGTACGTGGAGGTCATCCTGCCGGCCAAGCTGGCTTTGTCCGCGCGCTACGCGGCCGAGGCTTCGCTGGCCACCGACCTGCGGCTCATCCTGCAGACGCTTGGCCGGCTGTTGGGCCGGCAGCTGACCCGGTGAGCGCGCGGCGACAATCCCGCCCCCGATCATGAACTGGCAGCAACTCGACACCGTCCTCACCCGCCTGCGCCCGCAGCGTGAGCGCCTGGCACTACTGCTGGACGCTGCCGTTGTGGCCCTGGCCTGGCAGGGCACCTATTTGTTCCGTCTCGGCTTCGAGCGCTGGTTCAGCGCCCGTCCGAGCTACGACGGCTGGGTCTTGCTCGGGTTGGTGGCGGTCTACGCGCTCGTGTTCAAGGCTTTGCGAGTTCCCAAGGGCATGTGGCGCTTCTCGGGCTTCGGCGAGGTCAAGCGTCTGGCGGTGGCCTGCGGGCTTGCGGGCCTGTTGGCCGCCCTGGGCGTGCGCATGGCCGCGCTGCACGAGGTGCCCCGCGCCGTCCTGGCGCTGCACCCGCTCTTCACCCTGATGCTGCTGGCCATGATGCGCATGGGCTATCGCATGCTCTATGAGCACATGCGCAGCCGCATCAGCGGCAGCAGCCATGAGCAGCGCCGAGCCCTCGTCATGGGTGCGGGCGACGCTGGGCGCCTGCTCGTGGCCGGCATTCAGCACAGCGCCGGCTGGGTGGTGGTCGGTTTTCTTGACGATGACCCTGCCAAGCGCCATGCCCGCGTCGCAGGCTTGCCCGTGCTCGGCGCCCTGACCGACGCACCGCGCTTTGCCGAGCTGCACGGGGCCACCCACCTCATCGTCGCCATGCCCGCCGCCACAGGCCCCGAGCGCCGCCGCGCGCTCGACCTGGCTGCCGAAACCCATCTGCCCGTCCTCACGGTGCCCAGCAGCGCTGAACTGCTGGCGGGCCGCCGGGTCAACGAGGTCCGCGACATCGAGCCCGAGGACCTGCTCGGCCGCCCGCCAGTGCAGCTGGACGAGGCTGGAATTGCAGAGACGCTGAACGGCAAGGTCGTCATGGTGACCGGCGCGGGTGGCAGTATCGGCAGCGAGTTGTGTCGCCAGATAGCCCGCTACGGCCCGCACACCATCGTGCTCTATGAGCTTAGCGAATTCGCGCTCTACAGCATCGACCAGGATCTGTCGCAGGCTTTTCCGCATGTGCAACTGATAAGGCTGATCGGTGATGTGAAAGAGCTCCAGCACCTGCGCGATTGCATGGCGTTGCATCGACCGGAGGTGGTCTTCCATGCGGCCGCGTTCAAGCACGTACCCTTGATGGAAGAAGAGACCAACGCGCTGGCTTGCCTGCGCAACAACACGCTAGGCACGTATCACGCTGCCCTGGCTGCGGCTGAAGCTGGCGTCCGGCGCTTTGTGCTCATCAGCACGGACAAGGCCGTCAACCCCACCAATGTGATGGGGGCGACCAAGCGCGCCGCCGAACTGGTTTTGGCAGAAGTGGCCCTGGAACATTCGGGCACGCGCTTCATGGCCGTGCGTTTCGGCAATGTGCTGGGCTCGAGCGGCTCCGTGATCCCGAAGTTCAAGGAACAGATTGCGCGTGGTGGCCCTGTGACGGTGACGCACCCCGACATCATTCGGTACTTCATGACCATTCCCGAGGCGGCCCGCTTGGTGATCCAGGCAGCGGTGATTGGCGAGAGTGGTCAGGTGCTGGTGCTCGACATGGGTGAGCCAGTGAAAATCGTTGACCTCGCGCAGCAGATGATCCGCATGAGTGGACACGGCCTCGACGAGATCCGGATCGAGTTCACTGGGCTGCGCCCTGGCGAGAAGCTCTTCGAGGAACTGCTCGCCGACCGCGAGGCCACCGAGCCCACCAGTTGCACCGGCCTGCGCGTGGCGCGCCTCGTCAACGACGGTGCTGGTGCGGTCGTGCTGCAGGATCTACTCACTTCGCCTGACGCAGGGCCACGCGAGTTGCTGCGGCGCTGGTTGGGCGCAGAGTTTCATGTTCCACATTGAGTCGAGGATGTCGATGATTTTGAGCATTCGTGGTTTTGTGGTGTCGGCAAGTCTGGCCCTCGGGCTGGGAGGAGCGGGCGCGCAGGTGCCTTGGTCGGCCGGGCAGATCGAACTGAAGAGCAGGCCGAGTGAACTGCTGATGGCGCCCGCTGCTGCCTGGTACCCGGTGCTTGCGACGGTGCAGTCTCGGTTGGAGGCTCGTGGCCAGCAGGAGGCCACCTTCAGCGCAGGCGAGAAGGTTGAGCTCTTGGTCTATCGCACCGCACTGGCCCAGGCGCGTAGCGACTGGAAGGCCGTGCTTCAGTACACTCAGGCGGTCCGCGAGTTGCAGACCGGCGAGTCTGGCCGTCGCACCGCAGGACTGCTGAACGAGTTGCTGGCGCGACAGGCCCTGGAAAGGGCTGATGACGCCTGGCTGCGCGAGACTACGCGTCGTCAGGTAGCGGCGATGCCTTGGGACGACGTAGCACCGGCCATCCTCGCGATCCGCAAGGCATTGGCCGAGATGCAGCCGGAGGCGGTTCAGCAGTTCGTCGCCAGCCAGATGGACCTGTCCACCAGCATGACCAAGGGGCAGGCCAATCTGCCCTTCGTGATGCAGCTGCTGGGTGCGCGCTATCAGCTCCAGCAGGTCATACCGCACCGCGCTGCTCTGCTCGTCGGGCTGGACGACGCCATCCGCGAGCGCGAAGGCGCTAAGTGAGAGCGGCCGTCAGGCGCTCTATGGCCTGATCAGGCGTGCACTCCGCGGTGTCGACGCGCAGCTCCGGTGCTTCGGGCGCCTCGTAAGGCGAGTCGATGCCGGTGAACTGCCGTATCTCACCGCGGCGCGCCTTCGCGTAGAGGCCCTTGGGATCGCGCTGCTCGGCCACGGCCAGTGGTGCATGGACGTGTACCTCGTAGAAGCGCCCCGGCGCAAAGCGCTCGCGCGCTAGCTGACGTTCGCGGGCAAAGGGTGAAATCAGGGCCACCAGCACCCACAGGCCTTGGTCGAGCATCAGCCGGGCCACCTCGGCCGTGCGGCGGATGTTCTCGACGCGGTCAGCATCGCTGTAGCCGAGGTCGGCACACAGGCCGCGCCGCAGCGCGTCGCCGTCTAGCAAAGCCACGCGCTCACCGCGTGCGCGCAGGGCCACTGACAAGCCCTCTGCCAAGGTGCTCTTGCCGGCCCCGGAAAGGCCTGTGAGCCAGATCACTTTGGCTTCACTCATCGCTTCATTTGCCGCCATGCTTCAGCCAACTCATCCGGCAACCGGCCTTCGTAATAGCCTTGGCGCGGGGGGGAGAAGTCCTGCTTGCTTTCTGGCATCCGTAGGACAGCGAAGAGGCCTGATTCTTTGCTCAGGCGCCCTTGCACAGCTAGGGCGACGTAGGCCGCCCGGTTGCGTATTTCGGTGAGTTTGTGAATCGTCCCGCTGCAATCGACGTGACCAAGCAGGATCGCGCCGTATCCGTTGGCCTCACAGAGGTCAAAGAAAAACGTCGGTTGGTAATTGAAAAACCCGTGGTCGTAGGCCCCCTGGTTGGGAACGGAGTGGAGCATCAGGCCCCCGGGGGCGCAATGCTCGTGCATGGTCTTGAAGACTTGGTATTGATTGAACACATGCTCTGAGGTGCCGAAGTTTGTAACGACTTCGAATTGCCCCTGGAGAGGCACGGGTGAGTTCAAGTCATAGGCGAGCGCCACGCCGGGCGAACCATTGAGGTCGATGGCGACATAGCGTTCATGCTCATACACGAGGCGGTAAAACAACTTGGCGATGTGGAAGCGCTGCCAGTCGCCCCCGGTCTCCAGCGTTTCGGCAAGTTGTGCCTCGACCTCCTTCTTTAGTGTTGCTGGCACACCCAACTGGTCGGCTATGTCGGGAAGTTCGTTCGCGTCCACATCGCCGAACCAGTTTTGCTCGCCCAACTCGAGCAGGTTTGGCGTCTTTCCACCGCCAACGTAGCCTCCGCGCCGCAAGGCCATGAGTATTTGGATGTGCAGGTGGGCAAGTGCCATGAATCGTTCCGTGAGCTTACTGACCGGCTTCGCAAACCAGAAAGACGGTGGAGCACAGGTCGGGGTACTGCTGGCCGAGCTGGTAGCAGCCCTCCAGGTAGGCTGGCGTGATGATGTCGGTCTTCAGCAGCCGGTCCCACTGAAAGTTGGCAAGCGCCTTGAAGAAGATGCCGGAGCGGTGCAGCACCTTGAGGCCGGCTCGCGTGGCGTCGCGCTCCAGGGTGTCGAGCGCATAGGTGCAGCGGTGGCCGTGCTCGGCCTCGGCCGGCGTGACGGCGGCGTTGTGGTCGATCAGGCCCATCTTGACCGCAATCTGGCGTGACGGCGCGTTGGCGTTGGGGCAGGCCAGGAAGAAGCGGCCACCGGGCACGAGCCATTCGCGATTGACGCGGGAGAGCACGGCAATCGGATCGTCCAGGTGCTCTAGCACATGGGTCATCACGATGTTGTCGTAGCGGCGGGGCAACTGGACCTGCTCGAAGAGCGCATTGACGCCTTGAAACTTGTCGCCAAGCCGTTGCTTGGCCTCCTGCATGGCTTGGTCCGAGGCCTCGACGCAGGTGATGTCGCTGAAGTGCTCGGCCAGGCGGCGGGTGAAGTCGCCCTTGAAGCTGCCCAGCTCCAGCATGCTGCCCGGCCTAAAAAACGGGGCAAAGGAGCGCACCATCAGTGGGTGCATCACGTCGAAATCGAAGCCGTAGGCGTACTGGCGCGCGTTGTCGGCGTGCTCGGCGTTGTAGTCGCGTGGGTTGCTCATCAAAGCGCTCGTTCAAGAATGAGGGTGGGGCAGTCGGTGGGTGTGGGCTCGGCCCGGAAACCATGGCGGCGGTACAGCGCGCGCGCGGGCGCATTGTCGTTGTGGACTTCAAGCCGAATGCGCTTCAGGTCAAGCTCGATCGCTAGCTGCAGCGTGCGCTCCAGCAGTTGGCCGGCCAGACCTTGCCCCTGGTGGCTTGGCAGCACGCTGACGCTGCTGATGAAGCCGCCGCGATCCGGGTCATTGGCATACATGGCGATGCAGCCCGCCAGCACTGGGCCGTCCCAGACCTCGATGCGGGTCGCACGCGCCGCGAGCTTTTCAGCGTAGGCGGCGAGTTCGAGTCGGTGGCTCAGCGGTGGGATGAAGCTTGTGTCTGTGGCCTGCAGATGAGCCAGCAGTTGGGCGGCGTTGGCCTCGTCCCGGGCGAAGCGCAAGCTGCTCACGGTTCGAGCAACGCCGCGCCGAAGCCTTCACGGCCAAAGGCGTTGCCGTTGTAGAGCAGCACAACGCGGCCGTCGATCTCGGTCAGGTGGGGATAGCACACCATGTCGCCGTCCCAGGCGTCCGGCTCTCGCTCGAAGCGAGGCAGGTCATCGGCGCGCGTCCAATTGACAAGGTCGTCGGACCAGGCCTGGCCGAGCCGGTAGCCGCGCGATGGATCGGTGCGAAAGCCGGAGGCCTCGCGATAGCAGAACACCATCAGGTAGCGGTTGTTGACCTGGATCACCGAAGGCAGGGCTTGGCATTCGTCGGCGCCGAGCCGGTCAGGGATGAGGGCGCGGCCCTCCTCTTTGGTCCAGTGGATGCCATCAGGCGAAGTGGCGTGGCCGATCTTGTAGATGCGGTCGGGCGCCGGCTCGCCGGCGAATTCCTTCCAGCCGGTGCCAAACATGGTCCACATGTGGAAGAGGCAGTTGAAGCGGCGCACAAAGGCGTCGCCAACGAGGCAGGGCTCGTGCAGGCTGGGCCCGAGCACGGGGCCGGGGCCGGCGCGTTCGAAGCTGCAGCCACCGTCACGGCTTATGGCCAGGCCCACGGCGGTCTCGACCGATACCGCGACGCGGCGGCTCCAGCCGGTGGTGTAGGCCCATATCTCGTTGCTGACGACGGTCGGGCTGAACGGGAAGATGCCATGTTCGTCGAAGCTGCCCAACCCGCCGAGCGGGAGCACAGGCGCCGCGTTCACGCCGATCACGGTCCGCAGGTCGCGCGAGAAGTCAGCGAAGGCGACTTGGCTCAAGAACTTGCCATTGCTCTCGTCGCGGGCTCGGGTGGCGAAAAACACCCGCACGCGGTCCGGCAGCACCACAGCCTGAGGTGATTGCGCAAAGCCGGCTCCCGCGCCAGGCAGGGCGTGATCGAAAGGATTGAAGATGCGCCCGAGCTTGCGCCAGTGCATCAGAGGTCTCCTTCGAGACGGGCAATGCCGAAGCCCTCGCGGCCGACGCCATTGCCGAGGTAGGCGAGGTAAGTCACGCCGTCGACCTGGAATACGTGGGGGTAGGCCACCATCTCGCTGTCCCAGCCTTCGGGTGACACATCGAGACCAGCGCGAGCATCGTTGCGAACCCAGTTCAGTAGATCCGAGCTTGACGCATAGCCTATGCGGTAGCCCTTCTCCTTGCCGCGGAAGCCTGCGCTGTAGCGGTAGCAGAAGAACATGTGGAAGCGCCCGCCCGACTCGAAGACATCGGGGCTGGCTTGCGCCTCGTCGGGCTCGATGCGGCTCTCGATCAGGTCGCGGTCCTGCCGCTGCCAGCGCAGGCCATCGTCGGAGGTGGCCATGCGGATCTTGTAGACCGGCTCGGGCTTGCCATCGACCTGCTTCCAGTTGCGGCCGGCAATGTAGAAGAGCTGGTATTGACCCATGCCAGGGACGTTGAAGCGCCTGACTTTGGGGCCGCTGATGACATAGGGTTCGTTCAGGCTGGCCGCCAGCAGCGGGCCATCGCCTTCGCGCTGGAAGGTCCTGCCGCCATCTCGGCTGACGGCAGTGCCGATGGCGGTGTCGAAAGGGACTGACTCGCAGCGCGTCCAACCGGCGTAGTACGCGCGCAGCACATCGCCCTGCGGGATGACCGACACGGGGTAGGTGCCGAACTCGTCAAAACAGCCAAGACCGCCGAGAGACAGGATGGGCTGCTCAGCCATGTCGAGCACCCGGAGCGGGTGCTGTCGGTCGAGGTCTACCCAGGCCGAGTAGGAGACGAACTGCCCCCGGGCATCAGGCTCAGGACGGCACGAAAAATAGACTCGGAGCCGATCCGGCAGGTGCAGTACGTGGGGCGCCTGGGCGAAGCTGCGCAACCAGGGGCGGTCATGGATCTCCTGAGGCACGAACGGGCGACCAAGTTTGGTCCAGCGATACGGGTTCAAAGCAGTTCGAATCGGGTGCGGACGGCCTCGGCCACGGCCTCCGGGGGGTTGAACATCAGCACATCCAGGATGGACAGCCAGGGCACGAATGCGTTGCCGAACTGGGGGTACTCGAAGGGCAGGGCCTTGTGGAACTTGAGTTCGATGCCTCGCGCCGCGAAAGCCTCGCGGTCATACAGTTCATGGCCGCCGATGGCGTTGATATAGGTGCTTGCGCCGAGCGCCTCACACAGCGCGAGGACCTTGTCCTGAGCCTTCAGGCTTTCGTCGTGCGCCACCGTCGACGAGACGACCAGCTGCGTCGTGAGTCCCAGACAATCTCGCACCTTGACGATGGACTGCCAGAGATAGTCGAACAGATTGGCAGCCGGGTGCAGCACGATGCTCTGCAGCCAGGGCAGCAGCGCCTCGAACTGAGGAGCCTTGCGGTAGGCCCCTTCGAGTTGAGCCAGCAACTTGCGGCGATCAAAGGCGGGCGCCAACTCCCGCTCGCAAACCATCAGGGCGTCAGAGCCCTGCGTCAATTGAAGCGAGAACATGGCATCGCTGCCGTTCAGCAGCATGCGGTTGCGGTTGATCCAGCCCTTTTTTGTGTATTTGATGCGGTCGTAGACGACGAAGGCGTCTACCGCCGCCATCAGCTGCCAGTAGCCGATGTAAGGCAGGAAGTAGGGCTGCATGATCGCCAAGCGCATGGCAGCTCAGCGTCGTTGGGCACGGATCACGTCGACGATCTGGTCTTGCTGAGAGGAGGTCAGGTCTGGGTAGATCGGCAAGCAGAGCACTTGCTCAGCGGCGCGGGTGGCAACGGGTAGGTTGGCAGGCGCGGCCGAGGGCAGCGCGCGATACATCGGGAAGCTGCTGATCAAGGGGTAGAAATAGCGGCGCGCGTAGATGTTTTCGCGGCGCAGGGCCGTGTACAGCTCATCGCGCGAGCCCCCGAATTCAGGCTTCACCAGGATCGGAAAGTAAGAATAGTTGTGCTTGCTGCCAGGGCTCGGAGGCAGGCACTCGATGCCGGGAATGTCTGCAAGTGCCTGTCGGTATTGCCTGTCAATCTGACCACGGAGGCGCAGTGCCTCGTCAACGTGCTGCAACTGGAGCAAACCCAGCGCCGCGTTGAACTCGCTCATCTTGCCGTTGATGCCAGGCGCCACGACGGTCACTTCGTCTACAAAGCCGAAGTTCTTCAGCTGATCGATGCGCAGCTTGGTCTTGGCGTCCTTGCAAACAATGGCGCCACCCTCGAAGGTATTGAAGACCTTGGTGGCATGGAAGCTCAGGACGGAGAGGTCGCCGGCGTTCAAAACGCTCTGGCCATCCGCTTCGACGCCGAATGAGTGTGCTGCGTCGTAGATCACCTTGAGGTTGTAGGTGTCGGCAATCCGCTCGATCGCTGCGATGTCGCAAGGGTGACCGTAGCAATGCACCGGCATGATGGCGGTCGTCTGCGGCGTGATGGCGGCTTCGATCTTGGAGGGATCGAGGTTCAGGTTCACCGGGTCCACATCCACGAACACGGGCTTGATGCCGTTCCACAGCAGCGAATGCGCCGTCGCTACGAAGGAGTACGGGGTCGTGATCACCTCACCCGTGATTCGCAGCGATTGCAATGCTGTGAGCAACGCCAAGGTGCCGTTCGAGAAGAGTGCGATCTGATTGACACCAAGATACTCACACAGCGCCCGCTCGAACTTCTGGTGCATCGGCCCGCCGTTGGTGAGGAACTTGCTGTCCCAAACCTCTTTGAGGTACGGCAAAAACTCCTCAAACGGCGGCAAGTGTGGCTGAGTGACGTAGATCGGTTTCTGGCTCATGACGGGGTGCTCAGGCAGGGATGGGCTCGCCGACCTTCAGCAGGTGGTGTGAACTGGCCTGAAGGGCCTCGTGATTGCGATAGATCCAGTCAAAAGCGTCGACGAACTCGGTTTCATCCTCCGGGCGCGGTGGTCGAAAGAGCTTGGCCTTGACGTCGGTAGCTTTGAGCTGATCAACGATGGCTTGTCGCGCGACGTCATCGTGGATCAGCTTCATAGCCGTCTGAAAGTAGTCTTCGTCGTTGTCCGACACAAGCCATGAGGGTAGTCCGACCATGCGCATGACGTCACGATCACCAATGCTAAGAACCTCGTTGGCGAAGTACGCAACGGTCGGCACGCCAAGCAGACAAGTGTCGACGGTACTGTTGGTGTTGCCAAATGGAAAAGCGGCAAGGGCGACATCGCAGCGCTTGAGTGTTTTTAGGAATGCAGCATAGTTTCGCGAAGGCTCAAGGGTGAAGCGTCTAAACCGTCGTTCAAAGACTTGCTTGATCCGATCAAACATCACTCCGGATGCACTAGCAAAAAAATGGAAGTGAACGGGGCGGCTAGCTTCGGTTTCTATGCGTTCGCACAGGTTTAGAAACCTGGGAGACAGCTTCATAAGCGAGCTGTTTACCGCCACGTGAACTCGCCCGTCCTCGAACGGAGTACTCTCGAAATCAAAGTCCAACGACTCATCGAATGGGATGAACTGACCCCACGCAGACCTCTCGATGACTTTGGCTCCAAACTCATGAGCGGCCTCACCATGGCCCAGCTGGACAAGCGTGTAGTCGATCGTGTCGGTCATGGCCGGTGCTGGGTGCCCAAGCGTCATTACCTGGATCGGCGAGAAGCGCAAGTTCGCGACCATCTGAGTCCACTCCGACATACCTAGACTCGGGTAGTAGATGATGTCAGGAGCCATCTTGACGATGCGTGCACCAATGTCCTTCATGTTGACACCCTCTTCGAGATAGACGACATCGTCGAAAAGCTCCTCAGCTACTTCGGGTGTTGCGAAGCCGGCGCTAACCATGCAAACGGTTCTGAACTTGGACTTCAGTTGGCGCCAGCACGCCGCGTAGCTTCTGAGCATTGCGTGACCATTTGTCATGCGCTCTGCTGCGACCAAGAGGGTTGGATGCTCCACAACTCGGCGTGGAGCAGATCGCCCTTTCAAGCCGCCAATCTGATCCAAGCGCCGCCAGACCTCATTCAGGGACTGCTTGACTCGATGCTTGCCTGCGTGGTCTGCGTAGCTGCAATGCATCCATGCAGAAGTCATCGCTTGGATGATCCCAGGGGTAGGGCGTGCACCTTCAATCAGATGGCAATTCTCAATCAGCAGGCTCCGGTTCGCCTCCCCGCGCGCATGATGAACGAACGGCGCAGTGAACCAACCAACCACCAGTGGTAACAGCTGATCAGGAGGCAATTTCAGGACGCCCTGGATCAGCGAGTCGGGGAGTGCATCGAGCGAATAGAAGAGGGACAGGACGAAAACTTGATTCGAACGGAGCGTGACACTGTCATCGGCATTTCGGATGCCGTTGTAGCGTAGAAGATGGTAGGGGCCTTCGTAGCCACTGAGCTCAAAGATCGCTTCGAGCATGGGTTTTCGACCTGAAAGAAAGTCGATCTGGCCAAGGTCAATCTGGAAGTCTGGGCTGCAGATGAGCGCAGAGATCATTGCCGCGATTCGGGTGTAGGCCGCTCTGCGGTCCTCGGCCGGCGCTTGGGGCAGGATGCCCAATGGGGATCTGCGTAGGCTCATCGCTTGAAGCAGATTCAGCAGCAACTGCACCCCTTCCTTGGTTCTACGCTGGAAAACGGCGCGCTCCAGCTCGTCAATCAGGCGGTCAATATCGTCGTCTTGTGAGGTCATAGATGGGGTTGAGGTGGGGCTGCAGGCCGCATTCGAGGCAAGACGAGTCGCAGCGCCAGTAGAGGCTCTATGCAGCGCGGCAGTCTATCTTGCGGACGGTCTCCACTTCCGTTGGCCCCCCGATGGCGAGCGCAGAATCGGGCGTGCTCTGGCGCGGGCATGCCGTGGCACCGTAGCCAAGAATTGATGCGTGCACGCAACGCGAAAGGGGAAAACCCCGAGGGTGGTCGCAGTCGAACCCCCCGACCCCGTTGGAATCGTCTGATATGCTGCTCGGCAACCTGCTTCGGAAGACCGTGCATCAAATGCATAGTTCGGATGACGCGGGGGAGGCGAAGCAGAGCGCTCTGCGTCGACGCAGTGGTCGCCGTATTGGTGGCTGTTGCGGCCCTGTTAAGGGGCAGAGCATCATCCCGTGCGGCGTGCTGAGAGCGCTGAATCGCTAAATCCAAGTGTTTGATACTTTGTTGCAACAACGATCCGGAGAGTTCATCAAGATGAAGAGCTTCACCACCAAGGCCCTCGCTGTGGCGGCCGCCGCAGCCTGCGGTTCCACCGCCTTCGCTGGCTCCCAAACGGCCACCCAACGCAATTACGCCTTGGAGGCCATTACCAACTCCACCGCCGTCACGCTTGATGACATCAAGACGCAGATTGGTGTGGCGCGTACGCCTGCCCAAGACTTCACGGTTGTTGTGAAGCCTCAGGGCAGCGGCAGCAAGTTCAATGGAACCTGCCCGATTCCGACGATTGAAGTCGGCTCTGGCGGTACCAACTATGCCGCCAATATCGCCGTTTCCCTGAAGCGTGCCTCGGCAACTGAGTGTGCGTACGAAGTGGACGTCACCAATCAAACCATGCAGGCCAACAACATTCTGTTGAACCTGTCTGGCTTGGTGCTGCAAAACCACAGCCTTGCCGCTGAAGGTGCCACGGAAAGCGTCAATGTTGGTATCTGGGATCTCGGTGAAACCGCCCGCATTGATAACTCCGACGGCTTGGTTAACGTCGTTGCAAAGAGCCAGCGTGCTGTCACCCTCTCTGCTGCGCAGGACACTGGGACGACCGCCGACGTGAACTTCAACGGTGGCAATTCGCCCCTGTTCGGTTTCGTCAATCAAAACGCCGACACCACGACCGTTGCAGAAGCCAACTTCTCGCTGTTGTCGAACAACTCGCTGGTGAATGCCACGGGTTCAGCTTTTGACGTTAAGGTCCACGTCACCAAGGTGACCTTCACCGTGACTGGTGATCAGGATGGTCTCGATGTGGCCAACGCAGTGGTCAATGTGAACCTCGGTGGTACTGTTGTGAACCCGACGGTCGCTGCTGCTGGCAATGGCACCAGTGCCACTTTGACGTTCAATACGGCTGGTACGTCGTTCGCCAATGGCGCTCCTGGCGCTACCGGCACTGTCGTGCAGGTGAAGGTGCCAACGGCAAACACCAAGTCGCTGGGTACTTCGCGTACCTTCGGCGTCTCGGCTGTCGTCGATCCGGCCTTGGCAAATGTGCCTGACCAAAACCTGGCTGGCAACGCTTCGTGGTGGGTTTGGGGTGCGAACGCAATCGAACTACGCACGGCGTTCTTCAATAACGATACCGCAGGTGGTAACCTGACCCGCTTCTTCTTCCAGAACACGGGTTCTGCCGCCAAGGCGACAGCGGTTTGCCACGGCGAGCCGACGTCCTGGGCGTCAGGCGCTACCACCCCGACGTACGGTTCGAAGCAGACCTTCACGCTGGACACCGGCACGACTGCTGTGAACGCTTCGGACATCTGCACGTTCAATAACGGCAGCAAGCGTGGTTCGATCGTGTTCACGATCAATTCCGCTGCTTCGAAGGTCAAGGGCGTCTATCAGCAAGCCGTCAACGGTACCGCTGCTGGTTATATCCCGCTGGAGCGTCCGTACGCTGGCAGCACGTATTGATCGTTGCCGCCTAGCGGTTTCGGGCAAGGGGCACCTCGGTGCCCCTTTTTCTTTGTAGGATGAGATCAGTCGCAAGGGCTGAACTCATCGACTCGCATCCCTTTCTTTCCGACGCTTGCACATGCCGACGAAGCCGCATCGCAACCTCGCCGCCAGAAACGTTGGCTTTACCTTGCTCGAAATGCTGGTTGTGTTGACCATCATTGGCCTGATTGCAGGATTGGTTGGCCCTAGGCTTTTCAAGAAGGTGGACCAAGGCCGCATCACCACGGCAACCACTCAGATCAAGTTGCTCCGTGGCGCAGTTGAGAATCTACGCTTGGATATCGGCCGCTATCCAACCGCTCAAGAGGGGCTGAGCCTGCTCACTCGGGCGCCAGCGGATCCCGCTCTGGTGACACGTTGGAGGGGGCCTTACCTTGATGAAGCGGTCCCGCTAGACCCGTGGGCGCATCCCTACCAGTACGCTACACCAGGCCGTGATGGCCAGCCATTTGCATTGTTCTCGCTGGGTGCCGATGGGCAGCCTGGAGGAGAAGGTGATGCCCAGGATTTGGGTGTTTTGCCGCCGAACTAAGTTGCGGGGCATCCCACTTGCGATCGCTCTAGCCGCAAGGCGGGGCAATGCGGCCCAAGCGCACATCGCCGCTGAGCCGAAGTGCTCTGGATTCACGCTGCTGGAGATGCTGGTTGTACTGGCTCTACTGGCGCTAATGACCGGGCTGGTCGCTCCCTGGAGTTCAGGCTGGCTAATGGGTGCCCGTGAACGTGGCTTGGAATCTGACCTTCGGGCCTATTTGGAGGCGATGCCGATCCGGGCCTTCCATGCGGGTGAAGCGCGGCAGGTGGAGGCGGAGGAGTTGCTAAGCGCGATTTCCGATAGGTCTGGCCACGTGATCCTGAAGCTAGACAAGCCGCTCCGATACGCGGCCAATGGATTTGCAGAAGGCGGCAAGATCGAGATCATCCGAGGTGCGCGACGTGACGTCTGGTTGGTCGAGGCCGTCAGTGGCCAAGTTCGCGAAGCGCCTTGAAGTGACGTCTCGTCTCCCTAGCGGACTGGTGCGTGGCTTCACGCTGTTGGAAGTGGTGGTCGCATTGATGATCCTTGCCACCTCCGGCCTTGCGCTTTTCGCGTGGCTCAGTCAGAACATGCAAACGGCTTCGCGACTGGAACTCGTGCAACGTCGAGCGCAATTGCAGTTGGAGGGGATCGAATGGCTCGCCACTATCAATCCGGCGCTTGAACCAGAGGGCGTGCGCATTAAGGGAGAGCTGAAGTTGGTCTGGACGAGCGCGTTGCTGGAGGCGCCTCGACCAGAGTTTGATCATGGGGGTGCCATGGTGCCCCGATGGCAGCTGAGCCTTCATCGCATCGCGGCGAAGCTTGAGAAACTTGATTCGCAGTTGTCGGTCGAATGGGAGCAAGACCTCGTCGGCCGGCGGATGCTGTTCGGGGCACTTCGTGCAGAAGCAAAGACCCCACATGTCGAGCGCGCAAGATGAGAAGCTCGGGACTGCCGTGGCAGCGTGCAGCCGGCTTTACGCTGGTGGAAATGCTTGTGACGCTCGCGCTTACCTCGTTGATCGCGACCTTGTTGTGGCAAGCCGTTCAGCAGGCGGCACGCGTCGAAGCAATATTGCAACGAGCTGGGTTTGACGGGCAACTCCTGACGGTGAGACGGGAGTGGGTGCGAGACCTAGTCCGTTCCGCAACGGTCGAGATGCTTGGAGCGGAAAGGACGTTTGTCGGCACGACTGACCGCGTTCGACTGGTGAGTGGCGAGACCCTCGGATTCGCGCCGAAACCGTCCAGAAGCCTGGAGATTCGGATCGAAGCCGATGTTTCGCGAAATCAGCGAAGGCTAGTGCTTGCGGATGAGACTGAGGGCGGCGCAAACGGTGTGCCCAAGCGGGCGGTTGTCGAACTCCTTAGGTGGGGCGGCAGTGCCGGTGCGATACGCTACTTCAATGATGCGGGTCAATGGGTGGATCAATGGCCTGCTGAACCGCAAATGCAGGCACAAACCGGAAATCCGGAGTTGGATCTTCGGCTGGAAGCGCTTGCGAAACTACCGCGACTGCCAAGATTTGTCTGGCTCGAGATGGGAGCGGATGCTGGTGGACCGTTGATTGTAGAAGTGGCGGTAACGCAAGCGGGCCGCCCACGCTTGTCTGCCTGGGAGCTTCAGTGAGGCGGTTGAACAGGCGCAGCCGCCAGTCTGGCTACGTGCTGCTCATGGTCCTTGGCGCATTGGTCGTCATCGCGTTCATCGCGCAGCGTTTTGCTCAGCGGAACGATGAGTTGCGTCGGGCTGCGCTGAACTTCCAGTCCTACGCTCAGGGTGCTACTGCTGCCTCGAGCGCGTTGGCGCAGATCCTGTACTGGAACGCGTCACGCCCTTTGATGCCGGCGGGGCGAGGCAGCCTTGCCGGGCAGGTACGTCACGATGGGACGCCATACCGGACGCAAGCCGGGGCGGTGATCTCCGTTCAAGACTATCGCGGCTTGCACTCCATCAACGGGGGCGACAGGCGAAGCCTTTTAGCCCTGCTAGTTCAGGACGGCGTGGAGGTCTCGAGAGCGCAAGCGATGATCGATGTGCTGGACGACTACATCGACACCGATCGCCTGAAGCGATTGAACGGCGCAGAGTACTTCGAGTATCAGGCGCTAGGACTCGCGGGTCCTCGTAACGATTGGCTGGTCTCGATCAGCGAGTTGAGCTCGATGCCACTCTGGCGTGATGACCCCGTGCGACTCGCTCGGCTGGCGAGCAACGTTTCTCCGGATCTGGGCCATCTCTACAACCCATTGACGGCGCCCATAGCAAGCTTGAAAGCTATGTTTCCGAAGTTAGCCCCCTCGCACTTCGGGCGCATACTGCAGGCGCGCAGTGAGGAAGGCATATCGAGGCTGCCACAACTGAGTGCGCTCGTGGGGCAGCCGCTTGACGATGACGCATACATTCTGCTGCCCGGAAACGACAGCCGTATCGTCGTCTGGGCTCCAGGCTTGCCAAGGGCGCGTGAGTACAATGTCCGCTTGACACCCGCAGGGGAGCTAGGCCCGTGGGTCATCACTGAACAGCACAGCACCAAGCGGCTAAAAACGTCTGATGAAGCTCCCCGCGCTATTGCATTCCCTCTGGCGATTTCCGCGCAGCGCCCCGAGGGCAGCGTGGCGCCTTGATGGGTTTGTTGCGGCTCCAGCGCACAGTGCCTGGGCGCATACCGATGTCATCGTCGCGCGCAGCTGTTGCCGTTTGAAATGGTTCCGCCTGCAGGGCGTACCTCCGGCAGAGAGGCTCTCGGCGTTGCGCTTGCAGGCACAAGCTTGGCAGCCCTTTGAGTCGCATTCGGCCCGGTTGATCATTTGGGGCGAATTGGGTCTTGCAATCTCTTGGGATGCCGACGCGTTGGAGCGCGATCTTGTTGAGCATGGCCTGATGCTCGACCAGTGCCATGTGATTCCTGAACTGCTGTTGCAGCAGTCGATGGGTGATGGCGTGCGCATTGCGCAGGGCCTCGAAGGCTTTGAAGCGCAGTGCTGGCAGTCGGGGCAACTGCATTCGAGCCGATGGTGGCCAACGCGTCCTGCGGCTGCGGAATGGCTGAGCTTTCTGAGGTCGGCAGGGCAGACAGGTGCCTCAGACGAGTCGATAGCGCCGATGCAGTTCGATGTGCCGGAGGCTGTTGAACTGCTGCCGGAAGCATCGCCATGGGTCAAGCATTACGCTTTGCAGGCGGCGGGCAACGCCGGGCATCGGCAGTTGGAAGGGCGCCTTGTCTATGGGGGCGCTGTGTTGCTGGCGCTTGCTGCTGGCGCAGCGGCGCATTCGCTTTATGAGGCATGGCGCCTGGAAGCCGTCCTCAAGGCTCAGCTCTCCGAACTCAAAGCCAAAGCGGATTCCGTGATTGCCGTAAGAGAACGAGCGATCAGCGAACTCACAGATGTGCAGAGACTGGCCAATTTCGCCGCAGTGCCGCAGCCGATAGAGGTGATCGGCCATCTGCACGACACGCTCGCGCGGACCGGCATCCAGGTCAAGGAGTTGGAACTGGAAGGCGAGCGGCTGAAGCTGGGCTTGCAACTCGGACCAAACGTGGCCAGGGCCAGCATCGTCAAGGACCTTCAATCGGGCGGCTGGTTTGCGGACGTGAACGAGGCGCGTGGTGACGGTGGTGGGCGCACGCTGCTCACACTCGAACTCAGAATCAAGGGCGCACATGCTCCAGTGGCCGGGGCTGCCGAGGCCCCGGCGGCGAGCCCGCCACCGGCGCCGAATGGGGCCCAGCAAGTCTCGACATCGCCGGCGCCAGCGCCTTCGACGATGCCGCCCGCTCCCGGCCCGGCCGCAAAGCCGCCGGCGGCAGACCAGCGCAAACGCAATGACCCGCCGCCGGCGGAGCCCTTCAAGCCCATCTTTGCCAAACCCGATGCGAATGGCATGCCGCCTGCGGATGTGTTTGACGCTATTCCGAGCCGCTGATGACGCCTGACACCGTTCAAGTACAGCTCGCGCAATTGCGATCACAGTGGGAGGAATCGGGGCTCATCCGACTCGGTCTGTGGGCCGCTTTGGGCACCCTTTGTTTGTACGCAGTGCTGGCGGGGTTTGACGCGGCGGATGCGGCGGTAGAGCGCAGCCAGGGCTTGCGGGCTGAAATCCAGCGGTTCCGGTCTCTGACCAAGGATCAAGAGTGGCCGCGCAGGCAGGAGGAAGTGCTGGGCTTGCGTGCCGCCTACGACACGACGGTGTGGTCAGAGGCGGACCTTGCACTTTCGGAAGCGGCACTTCAGGACTGGCTGCGCAACGCGGCTCAAAAGCTCGGGCTGAAGTTGCGCGACTTGGCGGTGGTCCGGGCAGAGGCGGACGCGAAGAGCGCCTCTGACCTGCCAGCAGGGTATGTGGTGCTGAGAGTTCGAATGAGCTTGGAGATGCAACGCACGCCGCTGCTGAGTTTGCTGGCCGAGATTGGACGACAGGAGCGTCGCATCGTGGTGGAGCGACTCACGATGCGCACGCTCAGCCAGCCAGCCACGGCCGACATCGATTTGCGCGTGCTGGCGCGTCCGGGGGCGGCACCATGAAGCCCATGGCCTGGGGGCTACTGGTGGTTGTATTTGGCCTTGGCTGGCTGGTTTCTGGCAGCACGTCCGAGAGCCCATCATTGGTCGCGGCGCGCCGCGATGTCTGGGAACTCCCGGACCTGCCCGCAAGACGAGACCAGGCCGCGCGTGCGATTGCGCTGGCGGGTTCTCCAATCTTCGAGCCCGAGGCCGCAGTCTTGGCGGCGGCTGCCGCTGCCAAGGCTGAGGACAAGCGTTGGCGTGTCGCCGGAATTTACGGTCGGGGCCACGAGCGCCGGGTGCTGATTGGTTTTGCCGTCGCCGGCAAGCCGCCATTGCGGCTGGGTGTTGGCGACAAGGTGCCCAGTGGCGAGCAAATTACCCAAATCCGTGACGGCGAAGTTTTGATCCGCGTGGGCAAGAAGCAGGTTCCCTTGGGGGCTGATTACCGTGAATGAAATCAAGATGAAGCATCGGCAACGCCCGTCAGCCCCGCTGGCACTGAGCATGGTCATGGCGCTTCTGGCGGGTTGTGCGCCGTTGGCGCCGACCATCCCGGCACCGTTGATGAAGTCGAACAGCGCTTCAGAGTCGTCGCGCGCCACCGACGGTGTCGCGCGTGGCGAGACGCGAATCGTGGCCGGTCCCGTCACGCCTGAGACCAAGGTGCAGAAGCTTGAGGCCGTGGCTCCCAGCCCAGCGCCCACGGACGACACCGTGGCGGCTGTCAACCTGCAGCAGGTTGCGCTGCCGACCTTTATCCAGGTCGTGTATGCCGATGTGCTCAAGAAGAACGTCAGTGTCGACCCCGCCGTCAATGCACGCACCGATCTCGTCACCTTCAAGGCTGGCCAAGGGCAGACCGCATCGCAGGTTGAGTCGGCGATGCGGCTCTTGCTCAAGAGCTACGGCCTGTCGGTCGTTGAGGTCGGAGGGCTCGTGCGCGTGGTGCCTGACAACGCCAGCCAGGGGGACCTTCCAGGCATTCGCTATGGAGCCGCCCTGCCCGAAGTTCCGGTGTCCTTGCGTCCAATCTTTCAGTTGATTCCGCTGCAGTCCGTCCGCCAGACGGACGTGGTCAATTGGCTCAGGACCTTGTTCGGCGAGCGGGTCAAGGTTCAGGAGGACTCGTCGCGCAATGCCGTTCTTGTGAGCGGGAATCCAGACAACGTGAAAGCTGCGGTAGAGGCCCTGGCGGTGCTCGATCAGCCGGCGCTGAAAGGCCGCACGAGCTTGACCCTGACACCTGCCTATGGCTCGGCAGACGAACTCGCGCGGCGCCTCTCCGAGGTCTTGACGGCAGAAGGCTATGCCGTGCATCCCGTTGGGTCACCCGTGGTGGCTGGTGGCTTGCGCAGCCCAATCATCCTGCTGCCCGTGTCCAGTCTGAACCAGGTGTTCGTGTTTGCGGTCGGCGAGAAGGTCGCCGACCACATCGCCGAATGGGCCAGGACACTGGATCGGCCGAACGAGCGTGGTGTCGGCAAAAACCTGTTCACCTACGCCGTGAAGCACAAGGATGCCGAGTTGCTCGCGGTCACGCTGGAGCGCGTGCTCGGGGGCGGGGGCAGCGTCGCCAGCGCCGCTGCGCCAACCGCCGGTAGCGGCACCCCGACCGCCGCGACAAGTGGCCGAGCCAACGTGGTGGTGGACAAGGCGTCGAACACCTTGATCTTTCAAGTCAACCCTGATGAGTTCGGTCAGGTTTCCGCTCTGCTCCAAAGCCTGGACCGCCCCACCAAGTCTGCGCTGATCGAGGTCACCGTCGCTGAGCTCAAACTGGAAGAGGGCGCCCAACTTGGCGTGCAGTGGCTGTCGGATCACATCTCTGCGCAAAGCGGCTACAAGGTCTCGGCCAGCAGTGGCGCTGGAACGACCGGCGGCTTCAACTTCCAGATCCTGAACGGCGCTGGTGCGGCACGCGTCGCCATCGATGCACTGGCCAGCAACTCGCGGGCCACGATCCTCTCAAGCCCTCGCCTGATGGCTCGCAACGGCGAGACGGCGTTGATCCAGGTTGGCGACGAAGTCCCGGTGCTGACCCAGCAACTCGGCTCGACAACAACCGCCGGCGCGACGGCGGGTCTGTTGCAGACCTATCAGTACCGCTCGACCGGCGTGATCCTGAAGATCAAGCCGGTGATCCACTCCGGCGACCAGATCGACCTTGATCTCTCCCAGGAGGTCAGCCAGCCTGTCCAGGTGACGACTGGCAACGCGACGGCCCCCACCATCTCCACGCGAAAGGTCGAGACCAAGCTCACCTTGCGAAACGGCTCCACCATGCTGTTGGCTGGGCTGATCGATGGATCGTCCTCCGACGGCAATGGGGGTGTGCCCCTGCTCAAGGACATTCCGCTGCTCGGCAGTCTCTTCCGCAACCAGACCGTCAAGAAGTCCCGGCGCGAGATGATCATCCTCATCACGCCCTACATCGCCAACGACTCGTCCGAGGCCGAAGCGATCACGGACTCGTTCCGCAAGACGCTGGGTGACTGGGCGCGGACGCCGGCGCTGGACACCACCGGCACGCCCATCCCCAAGCCATGAATACGTCGGCGCCCGCCGCAGTCGCCCCCTTGATCGGCGCGCTGCTCCTGCAGCGCGAGCAGATCCGTGCGGAGGACCTGAACAGCGCGCTGCGCTTCCAGGCCGAGCAAGGGGGGCGCATCGGCGCCGTACTGCTGCGCATGGGCGCGGTGACGGCTGAGCGCCTGTTCGCCGCCCTGTCCGAGCAACTAGGCCTAGGCTGGGCCCGCTTCGAGGCACTGGATGAAGGTGCCCTGCGTGAGGCTGCCGTGCGCCTCGGGGCTGCCAGCGACACCTTGCGTCGCCTCCAGGCCTTGGCTTGGCATGACGGCAACTGCTGGCAGGTGGCGAGCGTTGATCCGCTGGACTCTGAGGTGCGTGAGTGGGCTCAGTCACACCCGGACCTCGTCGATGCCGCCTGGTGGCTGATCGCGCCGGACGACTTCGAGCGCTGGTGCCAGCGTCTCGAGCAAGGCGTGCTCAGCACGGCAATGGACGAGCGCGCGCTGCGCGAGATGGCCGAAGACGCCCCGGTGATCGCCTGGGTCAACAACCTCATCGCCCAGGCCGTCGAATCCCGCGCATCAGACATCCATCTGGAGCCGGGTGAGCGCGAGTTCGAAGTCCGGCTGCGAGTGGACGGTCAACTGCACACGCGCCTGAGCCTGGGCATGGACCGCTACCCGGCCGTCGCCTCGCGTATCAAGCTGGTTGCTGGGCTCGACATCGCCGAGCGTCGGTTGCCGCAAGACGGGCGCATTTCCACCCGCGCGGCGGGCGCCGAAATGGATGTCCGCGTCTCCACCATTCCGGCGGTGTTCGGCGAGTCCATCGTGATGCGGCTGCTGCCCAAACGCCGCGCTGATCTCAGCCTGGAGCGACTCGGCTTGCGACCGAGCCAGTTGCAGCAGTTCAAGCATTGGCTGGGCCTGGCCAACGGGCTGGTGCTGGTGACGGGCCCCACCGGCGCGGGCAAGAGCACGACGCTGTATTCGGCACTGGCGGCGACGAACGACCAGAGCCGAAAAATCCTGACGGTGGAGGATCCGGTTGAGTTCCGGCTTCCTCACGTCATTCAGGTTCAGGCGCAGCCCGAGATTGGCTACACCTTCGCACGCGCGTTGCGAGCCTTTCTGCGGCACGACCCGGACATCATCATGGTGGGCGAAATCCGTGACCGCGAGACCGCCGAGATCGCCATCCAGTCGGCCCTGACAGGGCACCTCGTGTTGGCCACATTGCACACCAACGATGCGCCGTCGGCAGTCACGCGGCTGGTGGACATGGGCGTTGAGCCTTTTCTGGTGGGAGCGGCGTTGCGGGCCGTGATGGCTCAGCGCCTCGTTCGCCGGCTGTGCGAATCCTGCGCCGCGCCGCGGACGGATGCGCCCGCCGTCAGCGAAGCGGATCTGGCCCTGACGTTGGCAGATGCGACGGCTGAGGATCCATCGCAACCCTTCCCGAGGTGGCGGCAGGCTGCTGGTTGCCCCGCCTGTGATGGAACCGGCTTCAGGGGGCGCATCGGCATTTACGAAATGCTCGACATCGATGCCGAGATGCAGCATGCGCTGGCCCGTGAGGCTGGGCAGACGGCCGTGGTCGAGATGGCTCGCCGCAGGGGCTATCGCACCTTGGCGCAAGAGGGCGTGCTCAAGGTTGTGCAGGGCGTCACCACGCTCGACGAAGTGCTGCGCGCGACCGGTGGCGCAGGCGACTGATGCGCTTCGAGTACACGGCCCGGGACTTGGCAGGCCGCCCGCATAGCGGCCAATTGGATGCGGCGGACGCTGCCGACGCCATGGCTCAGGTCTCGGCCCAGGGTCTGACTCCCGTGCAGTTGCGGGCGCTGGTGGAGCGCCCCGCCGTCTCGCGTGCTGCGGCCGGCCGCGTCAAGCTGGCGGATCAGGTGGTCTTGCTGCGCGAGCTGGCCACGCTGCTGGCTGCCGGCGTCGCGCTTGGCGAGGCGTTGCCCAGCCTGGTGGAAGCCTATGCGGGTCAGGCCCTAGGGGCCCCGTTGGCGAGCATGGAGATCCAGGTGCGCGGCGGTGGGCGCTTGTCCGATGCGCTCAAGCTGCCCGACTTGCGCATGCCGGTGTACGTGATCGCCTTGACCCAGGCCGGCGAAGCCAGTGGCGCCCTGGCGCAGGCACTGCAGGACGCTGCTGAGCAGATGGAGCTGAGCCGCCGCGCCGTCGAAGACCTGCGCAGCGCCCTCATCTACCCGAGCGTTCTGGTCGGCGCTGGCACGCTGGCGGTGTTCTTCATCTTCGTGGGGGTGGTGCCTCGGTTTGCCAATCTCATCCGGGGCAGCCGCCAGGTGCCCGAGTTGTCGCGCTGGGTCATCGAGTCCGGCGTTTTCGTGCGTGCGCATCTGTGGGAGACGCTGGCGCTGCTGGGTGCAGTGATCGGCGCCATCGCCTTCTCGATGACGCGGGCCTCAACGCGTGATGCCCTGCTGCAGGCGCTGCTCAAGGTCCCCGTGGTGGGGCCGTGGCTGATACAGGCCGAGATCGGGCGCTGGGCAACGGTGCTGGGCGCGTTGCTCACCAACAAGGTGGCCATCCTCCCGGCCCTGGAGCTCGCACAGGGTGTGCTGCGCTTGCGCCCGCTACGTGCCGGCCTGGAGCGGGCGGCCAAGGGCCTGCAGCAGGGGCAGAGTTTGAGCGCGGGCCTGGAAACGCAGGCCTGGTTCCCTCGGACACGACTGAATCTGATTCGCGTCGGTGAGCGCTCGGGCGAACTGCCACGCATGCTGCTGGCGCTGGGCCAGAGTCAGCGCGAGGCGGCGGCGCTGCTTCAAAAGCGCATGCTCGGGCTGATCGAGCCCATCGCCATTCTGCTGATCGGCGCGGTGATCGGTTTCGTGATGGTGGCGGTGATGATGGCCATCACCAGCTTCGACACGCTGGTGTAGCCAGCCGCTATCTGAACGCCTGCTGCGCCGCGTCCAGCGCCTCGACGCCCTGGGCCGCCGCCGCTGGAATGCCGGCATCGTAGTGATCGATGCGCCCTTGGGCTACGCGGCCCACGGCTGTCTGCAGGGCGTCTGGATGCTCAACCGACAGCCCGAGCCGATGCAGGACGCGCTCCACAGCCTCGCCCGGCCGCTCGGCGAGGTCTTGCTGCCAGCAGGTCGTCCAGCGTGTGGCCGGCAGCGATTGCAGTTCAGGGCTGCGCAGCACCTCGGCGCAAGACCGCAGCGCATCGCCCAGGAAGGCGTCGACCCTGTCGGCCGACCAGGGCACCGAGCTGATGTGGTGTTCCTCGATCATCTGTCGCCACATCTTTCGGTTGGAGTGCAGCACGCTGGGGGCATCGCGCAGCATCCACACCACTTGAGCATTCGGGAAGCGGCGCAACAACGCGGGCAGCCGGAAGCTGTGGTTCGGTGACTTCAAGAGCAGGCGCTGCCCATGCCGCTGCTCAGTCGCAAGCACGCCCTGCAGGAAGCGCTCAAACCTGGGCAGCCAGGCGTCAGCCGACGCCAGCCAGTAGCTGGGGTCCAGGGCGCGTGTGAGTTCGCCGCAGCGGTGGGGTTGCAGGAAGGCGCGGTAGGCCGAGTCCACCCCTAGGCATAGCAGCGCGAACTCGTCCTCCTGGGGCGAGCGTGCGCTGATCTCCAGCCCGTCCATGGGGCGCGCGCGCCTGACGGTGTCAGGTGGTGCGGGAAGCAGCTGGAACGAGGACGCGTTCATGCATTGCCAGGTCTGCGGCGTGGGCAGGCCGGTTGCCGCTGTGAGCAGCTCGTGCATGACGGTGGTGCCGCTGCGCCAGGGGCCGACGATGAAGATGGGCGCGGCCAGGGGGGGCGCTTGCGTCAACTGCGCGTCGCTGAGGCGGCGGTTCCAGCTTGCCCAGAAGCTGCGCCACGCCATGCCGAGGCGCTGGGCTTGCGGCAGCTCGTGCCAGTGGGCGTCCTCACGCAGCCAGCGCAGCAGGTCAGGATGCACGGTGTGCAGGGGGCTAGTGGCCACGCGGCGTACCAAAGCGCGCGGCGCGCTGTGCTTCTGCGTCGTTCAGCTTCGCGTCTAGCAAGGCACGCAGGCGCTTGGTTGTGGCGGCATCCTGGGTGCTGAGGTCATGCTGCTCCAAGGGGTCGGCGCGCAGGTCGAACAGCTCCACGCGGCCCGCCGCCAGGTGCAACACCAGCTTGAAGTGCCCGTCGATCACGGCGTAGTGCCCGTCGTGCAGCGGTTGGAAGCGGCTTTGCCGTTCCATGGCCATGCTGAACACGGGCGCCTCGGCCAGAGCCTCGCCCCGCAGCGCCGGCGCCAGGCTGCGGCCATCGGCCGTCGCGAGCTGCGGCGCGCCCGCGATGTCGGCCATGGTGGGCGCAAGGTCGGCGAGGCTGACGGGCTGCTCCACCACCCGACCCACCGTCTGGCCGGGCAGCTTGATGACCAGCGGTACCCGGATCACCGCGTTGTGGATCAGGTCCCCGGCATGGCCGAGGAAGCCGCGCTCGAAGGACTCGCCATGGTCGGAGCTGATGACGATGAGAGCCTTGTCCAGCTTGCCTCGGCGCGCCAGGGCATCGAGAAACTCGCCCAGCGCCGTGTCGGCACCCATCATGGCCTCGCGGTAGCGCAGGCGGTGCTTGTCGATCAGGGCCTGCTGCGCAGGCTGGTAGTCGCCCATGCTGCGCATCTGAGCCCAGCGGTCGAGCTCGCCGCGCGGCAGCAGCTTGTACTTGCTGGAGGCGGGTGGCAGGTACGGGTCATGCGGCGGCAAGGTGTGCACCCACAGGAACTGTGGGCGCCCGGCGGGCGCAGCGTCCAGGCGCTGCAGTGCGGCGGTGTAGGTCAGCTCCGGCGCAAAGGGGCTGTGCTCGGCGTGCTGGTAGACGTCCAGCGTGTCCAGGAAGGGGATGAGCGACGACAGCCAGAACGGCAGCGTGGTGTCGGCAAACACCGACAGCGCCCGGCGCGGCACCAGGCCCAGCGATGGAGAGTCGGCCACTTCCTCGGTCGAGTAGGTGGCGAAGCTGCCGTGGTGACGCGGGCTGGCCATCAAGTTGGCGCTGAGGGCGTGGGCCTCGTAGCCCTGGGCGCGCAGCAGGGCTGCGAGCGTGGCGGAGCGCGCCGGCTCGGCCATCTTGGCCACGATCTGCACGCCCCAGTGCGTCCAAGGCAGCGCACCGGTCTCCATGGTCGCGGTACTGGGGGTCGTGAAGTTGGCCGATGCGTAGTGCTGTGAGAAGCAACTGGCCTGGGCCGCAAACGCCTTCAGGCGTGGCATGTGGGTGGGGCCGGCCTCGCCACAAATGGCTGCATCGGCTGCCGCCATGGTGTCGAGCGTGATGAAGTAGATGTCCGGCGCGGGCTGCGTGGGGGCTGCGGCCAGGGCCGGTGCAGGCCGCCAAGGCAGCACCCGAGGCGGCAGCGCCAGCAACAGGCCGAGGCCAGCCACCAGCACCAAGGCCGCCAGGGGCCGCAAGGCCAACAAGGCCAGCGCCCAGCGCTGCGCCAAGCGTGCAATCGCACCTCGATAGACAAGCCACGCCAGCACCGCCAGCACCGCGAGCGCGGCGGCCACCCGCTGCGGGGCGCCAATGGCCGGCAGCGCGGGCAGGGTCATGCGCAGCCAGGCCCATCCGGCTGAGCCCAATTGCCACACACAGACCCAGCCCACGGGCAGCAGCACAAGGCTCCAGGCCAGCGCATGGCCCACCCTCGGTGAGGCACCGAGCTTGCGCGCGAAGGCCGACAGTGCACACCCCGTCAAGGCCAGCACCAGGGCCACCAGCGCAAGCAGCCAGGCGGCCAGCCCCACATCGCGCGCCAGTTCAAGGCCGGTGGCAAAGCCCAGAAAGGCATCGATCTGGCGCAGCAGGGTCACCGGCATCCATAGCACCACCAGGCCGGCCAGGCCCGCAGTGGCCAGGCGCCAAACGGATGCTGCCAATGCGTCCGACCCTGCCGGCGCGTCCTTCATTGCGTGGACTTGCCGCGCAACCGTTGCCACAGCCGCCGCAGGGTCTCTGCAATCCAGCGCCGCAGGAACAGCCACGCACCCACGATGGCCGCGAACACCGGCGTCAGGATCTGGAACAGCAGGCCGCCCGCGTTGGGGTCGATATAGGCCTGGCTGTCGGGCGCATACAGCACCAGCAGCAGGCAAATCACAAAGGTAGGCAGTTTCATGCGCGACGAGAGAAGGCCGTAGAGGGGGCCACGCTGGCCCCGGGGGCGCATGCGGGAGCGAGGCCAAAATTCTAGCGACAGGCTCCTAGAATTCCGCGCCCCTCACCCTTTCGTCACCGGCGCTCGCCCGTGCCCCGCCATTGAAGCTCGCCGGCCCCACGCTCCTCAACCTCATCGGCCTTGGCTTGCCGATGTTGTTGGGGCTGGCCTTGATCCCCAGCTTGCTGCTAGGACTTGGTGGCAGCCGCTTCGGGGTGCTGGCGCTGCTCTGGACGGTGGCGGCGTATTTCGGGCTGTTTGACTTTGGGCTCTCCCGAGCGTTGACGCAGGCGGTCGCGCGCTGCCGGGCCGCTGGCGATGCTGCCGCCGCGCGCGGCGTGGCGCGTGTGGGGCTGTGGGTCCTGGGCTTAGGGGGAGTGGTGCTGGGCTTGGTCTTGGCTGCTGTGGCGCCCTGGGTGGTGGGTAGCTGGCAGCAGGTGCCCGAGCCGGACAGGGCGATCCTCGCCTTGCGGGTGCTGGCGTTGGGCTTGCCCGGCTTCATCCTCAGCAGTGGTTATCGGGGCGTGCTGGAGGGCGCGCAGGCGTTCAAAGCGCTGAACCTGCTGCGCTTGCCGATGGGGGCCTGGACCTTTCTGGGCCCTTGGCTGGCCTTGCAGATCTGGGGGCCCGATCTGGTGGCCGTGGCCTGGATGCTGATGGCCGGGCGCTGGCTGGCTTGCCTGGCCCATGCCGCCGTGGTGGCGCGCGTGCTGGGACGCGGGCCCGTCACGCCGCCCGATGCTCGCGGCCTGCTCGTGGCAAGCGGCTGGCTGTCGGTTGTGGCAGGCGTGAACCCGCTGGTGGCGGCGGCGGATCGCTTCATCCTGGGCGCGCTGGCTTCGGCCCATGCCGTGGCCCAGTATGTGACGCCGCAGGAGTTGGTGACCAAGCTCAGTGTGCTGCCTGCCGCACTCACCTCCGCCCTGTTGCCGCAGTGGGTGCAGGCCGGGCCTGTGGGAGCGAAGCAAGCCTTGCTGCGAGCGCTGCGGCCACTGCTGTACCTGGTGCTGCCGCCGCTGCTTGTCCTGGCCATGGTGGCCGAACCCTTCTTGCAATGGTGGTTGCGCGCCGCCTTTGAGCCCGGCATCGTGCCGGTGCTGCAGGTCCTGTGTGTGGGCGTTGGCTTGAATGCCTTGGGCTATCTGCCTTCGACCTGGCTGCAAGCCTGCGGCGACTTCCGCAGCCTGGCCTGGGTGCAACTGGCGCTGCTACCGCCCTATGTGCTGCTGATGTGGTGGCTGTGCCAGCGCCATGGCGCCTTGGGCGCTGCCGCCAGCTGGACGTTGCGCATGGGCGCGGACGCTGCCTGGCTGTGGCTGCGTGCGCTGCGCACGCAGCCGGCCCCATCGGAGGCACAGCCGTGACCCAGCCTCTCGTCACCCTCGTCACACCCGCCCACAACCAGGGCGAATACCTGCGCGAGACCATGTTGAGCGTGCTGGCTCAGGACTACCCGCATCTCGAATACATCGTCATCGACGATGGCTCCAGCGACGAGACCTGGGCGGTGGCGCAGGCGGTGGCGGCCGAGCATCCGGGGCGGGTGCAGGTGCTGACGCAGGCCAATGCCGGGCAGTCGGCCACGCTGAACCGGGGCTGGGCGATGGCGCAGGGCGAGTTGCTCGGCTATCTCAGCTCGGACGATCGCCTAGAGCCCGGGGCGGTGCGGGGTCTTGTGGCCGCCTTGCAGGCCGCGCCGGCCTGTGCCGTGGCCTATGGGGACTTCAGGATCGTGGACGCGCAGGGCCACTTCATCCGCATGGCGCGGGCGCCCGCGTTCGACCAGCGCGCCTTGCTGGAGGACCTGGTCTGCGCGCCTGGCGTCGGGGCCTTGTTCCGGCGCGAGGTGTTTGCGCGCACGGGCGGCTGGGACGTCCAGCGCCGCCAGGTGCCGGACTTCGAGTTCTGGTTGCGCGCCAGTGAGGTGGGCGACTTTGTTCACCACCCTGCCTGCGTGGGCGACTACCGCATCCACGAGGGCTCAGCCTCGTTCAAGGTGATGCCGCCCGAGCGGGCCGATGAGATTCTGCGTGTGGTGCAGCAGCACTGGGCCCGGCGACCCGACACGCCACCGGCCGTTGCGCGCAGGTCCGTTGCGCGTGCGTTCACGCTTGCCGGCAAGAATCACGCGCAGTCGGGCCGTGTGGGGCAGGCCTTGCAGCGCTATGCCGCCGCGCTGCGTTTGCGCCCGGCCCTGCTGTTCGAGCCCGGCCTGTGGCGCCAGATCGTGGTGGGCTTTGTGCGGCGCTGGCATTTCAATCGGCAGATGGCGAAGGAGTCGAGCTCATGAGTGAACCCACCCTGCTGGTGATGGGGGCCAACGGCATGCTGGGGCATGTGGTGCTGCGCTGGTTTGCATCGCGCGGAGCCCATCGCGTGGTGGGCACGGTGCGCACCGAGGCTGCCGCCGAGCCACTGCGCGCGCAGTGCCCGCAGGCGGAGATCCGCGTTGGCGTGGATGCCACCAAGATGTCGGGGCTGCGCGCGCTGTTTGCCGAGGTCAAGCCCACGGCCGTCATCAACTGCGTTGGCATGGTCAAGCAGCTGGCGGGGGCAGACAGCCCGGCCACAGCCATCCCCGTCAACGCCATGCTGCCGCACCGGCTGTCGCGCCTGTGCGGCGACACGGGCGTGCGCCTGGTTCACATCAGCACCGACTGCGTGTTCTCGGGCTCACGGGGCCGCTACACCGAGGGCGACACGCCCGATGCCGAAGACCTCTACGGCCGCACCAAACTGATGGGTGAAGTCGAGGCGCCGCATGCCGTCACGCTGCGCACCTCCATCATTGGCCCCGAGCTGAACAGCACCCACGCCTTGCTGGGCTGGTTCCTCGCGTCCAAGGGCACGGTGCCGGGCTTCAGCAATGCCATCTTCTCGGCCCTGCCCACGGTGGAGCTGGCCCGGGTGATCGACGAGCATGTGCTGGCCCGGCCCGAGCTGCAGGGCATCTATCACGTGGTGGGCCCGAGCATCAACAAGTGCGACCTGCTGAAGCTGGTGGCCAAGGTTTACCGCAGCGACACGCAGGTGAGCGAGGAGCCCAACCCGGTGGTGGACCGCTCGCTCGACGGCCGCCGCTTCGAGGCGGCAACCGGCTATCGCTCGGCCGACTGGCCGGCCTTGCTTGAAGGCATGCGCGCCTTCGGCTGAAGCGCGGCGCGCAGCAGATCGCGGGTCTGCGCCACGGCGGGTGATGCGGCGAGGGCGTGCTCGGCATAGGCCCGGCATTGCGGGCGCGTGGCGGCCAATGCGTCGGGGTCCAGCGCATCCAGCCAGGCCACGAAGGCTTGCGGGTCGTTCAGCGGCAGGTCGGCCCCCACGCCGGCCGCTTGCAGCTGGCGCCAGGGCGTGCGGTCGCTGAGCAGCACGGCGCAGCCGCAGAGCAGGGCTTCCTGCACCACATAGCCGTGGTTCTCGCTCAGGCTGGGCAGGAAGAGCAGGTCCTGCGCGGCCAGCAGGGGCGGCACGGCGGCAGGCGCTTGCGGGCCTAGGTAGCTGGCCTGGATGTGCGCGGGCAGGGCTTGCAGGCGGGCCTGGCAGTCGGCCCACACGGCGGCGTTGCCGATGGGGCCGGCGATGCTGAACTCGACCGGCCGCGAGACGCGCGCCAGCACGTCGATGGCAAAGCCGAGGTTCTTGACCGGGTCGATGCGGGAGAGGAACAGCACGCGCAGTGGCCCTGGTGCATGCGCAGTGAGCGCTGGTGCCGGGAAGTCGGCCAAGGGTGGTGGCAGGTCGGGCGCGATGTGGGCCCGGGCGCCCACGGCGCGCTCGATGGCCGCCGCTTCCTCTACTTGCGTGGCATGCCATTGCGCTCGCGCCAGCAAACCCAGGCCGCGCAGCAGGGCCAGGTAGAGCCGCTTGGCCAGGGGGCGCTGCGCCAGGGCACCCGGCATCAGCTCGCCGCGTGGGGCGATCAGCAGTGGCGGCGCATTGGTCCCGCGCCGACGCGCCCAGAGCAGGGGCAGCAGGGCCAGGTCAGGCGCCATCAGGCTTTGCAGGTAGATCAGGTCGAAGGGCTCAGCCAAGGTGGCGTGCAGCACCTGCCTGCCGGCCTGCCCGCGGGCCAGGTAGCGCAGATCGAGGCCGGTGGCGCGGCGGGCGGCGTCGCGCGCGGCCTCGGGGTAGGTCGTGGGGCTGCGCAGGTCGTGGTCACGGGCGAGGACGGTGAAGTCGAATTCGTCCTTCAGCGCTGCGGTGAGTGCCTGCACGGCGCGGACCGAGCCGCCGCCTTGCTCGGCCGGCAGGAAGTAGGGGCTGAGCAGCAGCACCCGGGGGCGGCGCGGGGAGGCGGGCGCCGCCGTCGTGCTCATGACCGGGCCTCGGCCAGCAGGCGCTCAAGCTGGGTGATCAAGGTCGCGCGGTCGAACTCGCGCTGGCCGTAGGCACGCGCCTTGGCGGCCATGTCGGCGCGCGCCTCGGGCGGCAGGGTGGCCATCTGCAGCGCGAGTCGGGCGAGCTGTGCGCCATCTCCGGCAGGCGCCACCAGGCCCGCGCCAGCCTCGCGCACCACCTGCGCACCTTCGCCGTCGATCATGGCCAGGATGGGCCGGCCGGCGGACAGATAGGCCGAGACCTTGCCGGGGATGGTCATCGCAAAGATGGGCTCGGCGCGCAGCGAGACGATCAAGGCATCGGCGCCCTTGAAGAACTCGGGCATGCGCTCCAGCGGGTGGCGGCCGAGCATGAAGACGGTGTGCTGCAGGCCACGGGCCTCGATCTGCTCGCGGATCCAGGCGGCCTGGCGGCCATCGCCGACGATCAACCAGTGCAGGTCAGGGCGGTGCCGGGTAGCCTCGGCAGCGTCGAGCAGGGCGGGGAAGTCCTGCGCATCGCCCAGGTTGCCGGCGAACATGAGCTTGAAGCAGCCGGCGTGCGGAGCCAGCTCGGGCGCTTCGACGACATCGTCCAGCCCGGCATCAAAAGTGGCCTCGCCCCATTGCGGGAAGTAGCGCGTCTTCTCGGGCGTTTGCGACCAGCGCTCGATGGCGGGAAAGAAGCCCTTGGACTGCGCCAGGATCAGATCGCAACGCTTGTAGATGAAGCGCACCAGAGCGCCAACGGCGTTGAGCCCTCGCTCCGAGCGCACCATGCCCACGGCCGAGAGCGTGTCGGGCCACAGGTCCAGCACCCAGAGCAAGAGCGGCGCGCCTTTGAGGCGCCGCAGCAGCACGGCGGGCAGGGCCGAGGTGATGGGCGAAGTCTCGAAGCAGAAGATGGCGTCGAAGCGCCGGCCGCGCAGCCGCCAGGGCCCAAGCACGCAGCCCCAGAAGACGAAGCTCCAGTAGTTGAGCAGCAGCCGCAGCGAGCCCTGACCGCGCGGGCGCAGCGGCAGGCGGATCACCTCCGCGCCGTGGTACTGGGCAAAGGCGGCGGGGTCGGCCACGTAGTCGTCAAACAGGCTGCCGCCGGGGTAGTTGGGGCGGCCGGTGAGCACGGTGACTTCGTGGCCACGCGCACGCAGCTCCGAGACGATCTCGTTGACGCGGAAGACCTCGGGCCAGAAGTACTGGCTGACGACGAGGACGCGCATCGATGTCAGTCGTATTGGCGCCAGACGACGCGCTTCACGTAGTCGGTGTAGCTGTGCAAGATGCGCACGACCTTGTCGGACACATTGGGCATGCTGTAGTCGGCCACCAGGCGCAGGCTGCGCTCATCGCCGCGCGGCTGGGTGGCGAGGACGGCGAGGCCCTGGCGCACGCGTTCAACAGAGAGCCCGGTCATCATCACCGAGGCCTCTTCCATGCCCTCGGGGCGCTCATGGGCCTCGCGCAGGTTGAGGGCCGGGAAGTTGAGGATGGAGGACTCTTCGGTGATGGTGCCGCTGTCGGACAGCACGGCGCGGGCCGAGCGCTGCAGGCGCACGTAGTCGAGGAAGCCCAGCGGCTTCATCAGCCGCACGCCGGGGTGGAATTTCACGCCTTCGGCGTCGATGCGCTTCTGGGTGCGCGGGTGCGTGGAGACGATGACGGGCAGGCCATGGTCCTCGGCCACCGCGTTGAGCACGCCGCAGAGCTTGCCGAAGGTGCGCGGCGATTCGATGTTCTCCTCGCGGTGGGCGCTGACCACGAAGTAGCCGAACTCGGTGAGGCCGAGGCGCTGCAGCACGCTGGAGGCGTCGATGCCGGCGCGGTAGTGATTCAAGACCTCGAACATCGGGCTGCCGGTCTTGATGACCTGGTCGGGCGGCAGGCCTTCGCGCAGCAGGTAGTCGCGGGCGATGCTGCTGTAGGTGAGGTTGATGTCGGCCGTGTGGTCGACGATGCGGCGGTTGGTCTCCTCGGGCACGCGCATGTCGAAGCAGCGGTTGCCGGCCTCCATGTGGAAGATGGGCACCTTGCGGCGCTTGGCCGCGATGACGGCGAGGCAGGAGTTGGTGTCGCCGAGCACCAGCATCGCCTCGGGCTGCTCGGTCTCCAGCACGCGGTCCACGCCGGCGATGACGTTGCCGATGGTCTGCGCGGCGCTGCCCTGGGCGGCGTTGAGGAAGTGGTCGGGCTTCTTGACGCCGAGGTCGTCGAAGAAGACCTGGTTGAGCTCGTAGTCGTAGTTCTGGCCGGTGTGCACGAGCACGTGCTCGCAGTGCTGGTCCAGCGCGGCCATCACGCGCGAGAGGCGGATGATCTCGGGCCGGGTGCCGACGACGGTCATCACCTTCAAACGCTTCATGATGTCTTGACCTTCATGCCGGTGGTGTCGGGGCGGGCGCGGTCGAAGTTCTCGTTGGCCCAGAGCATGACGATGAGCTCGTCGTCCCCGATGTTGGTGATGTTGTGGGTCCAGCCCGGGATGGTCTCGACGATCTGGGCCTCGCCGCCGCGCGTGACGATCTCGTGCGTCTCGCCAGTGTCAATCTGCCGGAAGCCGAAATGCGCGGTGCCCTTGATGACCAGGAACTTCTCGGTCTTGGTGTGGTGGTAGTGCTCGCCGCGCGTGATGCCGGGGCCGGCCGTGAAGTAGCTGAACTGGCCGGCGTCGGGCGTCTTGAGCATCTCGACGAAGACGCCGCGCGGGTCGGCATGCCGGGGCACCTGGTAGGCAAAGCCTTCAGGGGGCAGGTAGCTGACGTAGGTGGCGTAGAGCGCGCGCTTGAGGCCGGTGCCTACGGCGTCGATCAGCAGGCTGTCGCGCGTGGCACGGAAGCCCCGCAGGGTCTCGGCCAGCTCGCCGACTGTGGTCTCGTAGGTGCGCGCAATCTCGACAAAGCCGCCGGGCGGGCGGCCCAGCAGCGAGAGGAAGTGGTCGAGCACGTCGTCGATATAGACCAGGCGCAGCGGCGCAGCCGGGTCGTTGATGGTGACGGGCAGGTCGCGCGCGATGTTGTGGCAGAAGGTGGCCACCACCGAGTTGTAGTTGGGCCGGCACCATTTGCCGAACACATTGGTCAGGCGGTAGATGTAGACCGGCACGCCGCAGACGCGGCTGTAGCGCAGCAGCGCGTCTTCGGCGGCGCGCTTGCTCTGGCCGTAGGTGTTGTCCAGCAAGGCCTGGGTGGACGAGGCAAAGGCCACCGGCGGGCGCCCGGGCAGGCTGCCGAGGATGGACACGAGGCGCAGGCTGAAGTCGGCATTGCCATCGTCGAACTCGACAGGGTCTTGCGGGCGGTTGACACCCGCGAGGTGGAAGACGAAGTCCAGGCCCTGCAGCTGCGCGATCAGCGTGGCGTCATCGACCTCGTGCGAGATCAGCCGGATCTCGTGCGACTGCAGCTCGCGCAGCCGCCACTGCAGGTTGCGGCCGACAAAGCCGGAGGCGCCGGTGATGCCGATCTTCATCAGTCTTCCGCGGTCACGTTGGCTTCACCGGCTGCGATGCGGCGCATGAAGTCGAGCTTGTGCAGCAGGGCGGTCATGCCAGCCACGTCGAGCTGCTCGGTGTTGTGCGAGGTGTAGTCGGTGGCTTCCTGGATGCGGGATTCACCTTGCTCGACGTACTTGGTGTAGTTGAGGTCGCGGCCATCGGCGGGGATGCGGTAGTAGCCGCCCAGGTCTTCGGCGGCGGCGCGCTCCTCGCGGCTGAGCAGGGCTTCGTAGAGCTTCTCGCCGTGGCGGGTGCCGATCTCGCGGATGGGGTGCTGCGGCGTGCCCAGCACGCCCAGCACGGCCTCGGCCAGCACGCGGATGGTGGCCGCTGGGGCCTTCTGCACAAAGATGTCGCCATTGCGGCCGTGCTCGAAGGCGTAGAGCACCAGTTCGACCGCGTCGTCCAGCGTCATCATGAAGCGCGTCATCTCCGGGTCGGTGATGGTGATGGGCTGGCCCGCACGCACCTGGCTCACGAAGAGCGGGATGACGGAGCCGCGTGAGGCCATCACATTGCCGTAGCGGGTGCCGCAGATGACGGTGCCCGTGCCCTCCAGGTTGCGCGAGGCAGCGACCATGACCTTCTCCATCATGGCCTTGGAGATGCCCATGGCATTGATGGGGTAGACGGCCTTGTCGGTGGACAGGCAGACCACGCGCTGAACGCGGGCCTGGATGGCGGCCTCCAGCACGTTCTCGGTGCCGAGCACATTGGTGCGCACGGCCTCCATGGGGTGGAACTCGCAGGACGGCACCTGCTTGAGCGCGGCCGCGTGGAAGCAGTAGTCCACGCCACGCATGGCGCCAGCCACGGCACGCGGGTCGCGCACGTCGCCGATGTAGAACTTGAGCTTGGACGATGCGTACCTCTTGCGCATGTCGTCCTGCTTCTTCTCGTCGCGGCTGAGGATGCGGATCTCGCGCAGGCCGGAGTCGAGGAAGCGGCGCAGCACGGCGTTGCCGAAGCTGCCGGTGCCGCCGGTGATGAGGAGGACTTTGTCGTCAAACATGGTCAGCGGGGCAGGGCGGTGGCAAAGAGCGCGTCCTTCTGGGCGGGCTGCGGATAGTTGATAAGCACGGCGCGGTACTGGCCCTTGAAGACGAACAGGCTGCCGGCCGCGCAGCCGACGACGCCACAGGCGCGGATCAGGGCCTCGATGTCGGCCAGCGAGCCGGCGCCGCCCAGCACGCTCATGGGGATGCGCAGGGCCGCGCGCATCTGCTTGGCCAGGTCGAGGTCGTAGCCCTTCATCGTGCCGTCGCGCTCAACCGAGTTGATCACGATCTCGCCGGCGCCTTGGGCCTGGCATTCCCGGGCGAAGGCGATGGGGTCCAGCTTGTGGGCGCGGGTGGCGTTGTGGCTGCAAAGCTCGTAGCCGCTGGCAAAGAAGCCGGTCTTCTTGCGCACGTCCAGCACCACGACCACGCTCTGGCCACCCACGGCGTCGGCGATGCGGCGGATGCAGCCGGGGTCTTCCAGGGCGGCACTGCTCAGGCAGACCTTCTCGACCCCCAGCTCGATGATGCGCTTGGCCTGCTCGGGGGTCGAGACACCGCCACCATAGGCCAGGGGCATGCGGCACTCGGCGGCCAGGTCCTGGATCAGCTTGTAGTCGGGCTCCTTGCCCAGGCGCGTGGCGTCGATGTCGAGCACGATGAGCTCGTCAGATTCCTTCTCGTTGAAGATCTTGACGGCATTGATCGGGTCGCCGACGTAGGTGGGGTCCTTGAAGCCGACCGTCTTGACGAGGCCGCTCTCATGGACGAGCAGGCAGGGGGTGATGCGGGGGCGCAGCATGCTCAGGCCTCCAGCTGAGAGAAGTTGCGCAGCAGCGCGGCGCCCCAGTGGTGGCTCTTCTCGGGGTGGCCTTGCATGCCATAGATGCAACCGCGCCGGACCGAGGCGGTGAAGCGCCCGCCGTAGTCCGCCTCGGCGGCCACGTCGGCAGCATCCTGGCACTCGAAGTGGAAGGAGTGCAGGAAGTAAAAGCGCGCGTCCTGCTCCAGCCCGGCAAACAGCGGCGCGGCGGGCAGCGGGGCCACGTCGTTCCAGCCCATGTGGGGCAGGGGCAGGCCGTCCATGCGGCCGGTGCTTTCAAAGTGCCGCACGCGGCCCGGCACCCAGGCGAGGCCACGGGCCTGGCCCTCCTCGCTGCTCTCGGCCAGCATCTGCATGCCGACGCAGATGCCGAGGATGGGCGTGCGGCCCCGTGCCGCCACGGCGTCCAGGGCCTCGCGCATGCCGGAGGCGTTGAGGCGGTTCATCGCGTCGTCGAAGCCGCCCACGCCGGGCAGGATGATGTGGCTCGCGTCCTCGATCTCGGCCGGCGTCGTGGCAAAGCGCGTGGCGATGCTCATGCGCTTGTACATGGTGGCCAGGGCGCCGATGTTGCCGACGCCGTAGCTGACGATGGTGACCGTCACCGGATGATGGCCCGCTGGATACCCAAGGCGCGCAGCACCTTGGTGCCGAGTTCAATGAGCGCCATGTCGTTGGCGTAGTCCTTGTAGGTCTTGTTTTCGCCGGCGTGCAGGGCTTGCAGTTCGGCCACGGAGAGGCCCAGCTTGGTGGCGATGTATTCGAAGTCCTGCGCCAGCGCGTCCTCGGTGTAGGCGGGGATGGCGATCTTGGCCAGCGCGTCCTCACGCTTCAGTTGCCCCGTGAGGATGAGGCTGGAGAAGTGCGCACGGCGCTTGTCGTAGCCGAACTTGCTGGGCAGCCAGTAGCCCTCGTAGAAGCGCGTGAAGCGCGACTCGTAGTGCTTGTGCGCGTACTTCTGCCAGCCGTACTTGGCCACCAGCTCGTCCATCGCCGCTTCCTTGAAGAAGGGCACGTTGTTGAGCGGCTTGACGACCTGCACGCCCTTGAAGAAGCGGTAGTAGATCTTGAACTTGAAGATCCCGGCGAGCGGGAACTTCTTCAAAGGCCGGGTGCCGAAGCGGCGGTGGATGTCGCGCAGCTGGCGCACGTCGGACGCGTGGTAGTGCCACTCCAGCGGCTCGCGCACGCACTCAGTCGAGTAGTTGGCGCCGGTCAGGATGTACTTGGCGTTGTGCTTGGCCGCGAAGTTGTACAGGCCGGCGAAGAAGGCGTGGTCCTGCGGCGTGTCCAGGTGCGGCACCTGGGCCTTGAAAAAGGCCAGCTGCAGGTCGCGCATCTCGGGCCAGTCCACCACCTCGGTGAAGAGGTCGAGCCCGAGGCCATCAACGAGCTTCTCGATGTTGTTGACCGCCTGCTGCGAATTCCAGCCCGCGTCCACGTGATAGAGCAGCGGCCGCAGGCCGAACTTCTCCTTGGCCAGGTAGGTCACGTAGCTGCTGTCCACCCCACCCGACAGCCCGATCAGGCAGTCATGGTCACGGCCCTGGCCGTCGCGCTTCATGCGCTCCACCACGGCCATGATCTCGCGCTCACCGCGCTCGTCGGTGTGCCAGTTGGGGAGGATGTTGCGGTGGTAGTTGTTGCAGTAGTCGCACCAGCCGCGCTCGTCGAACACGATGCCGGAATCGGACGTGTCCATGATGCAGTTGGAGCAGATTTGGTAGGGGCGCATGGTGGGGGAGCTAGGGCGAGGCCGGTGGGGCGAGGCGCCTTGCGAGCTCGGTGTAGTCGAGGTTCTGGCGCGCGAAGGCCAGGGACCGCTGCTTCATCTCCTCGACCTGCTGGGGGGCGCGTGCCAGCGCCTGCATGGCGTCTGACAGCGAGGTCTGCGAGTTGATGAGGAAGCCGTTGTTCACGAAAAGGGCTCGGTGGCTGGGGACGTCCGACACAACCAGGGCGCAGCGGCAGCACATGCTGGTCTGGGTCGTCGCGGTTTGCCCTGAGGGTTGCAGGAACACGTCAGCGGCGCAAAGCACATCTTCCAGCTCTTGAGGGGACTTCCAGCCCAGGAACCGGATCCGAGGGTCTGAAGCGATCAAGGCCTCACAGCTTTCGGCGTCGTCCACGATGGTGCCGACGATCCAGAACCTCAAGTGCTCCGAAGGCGTCCCGACAAAGGCACGCAGTGCGTCTGGCAGCAGTTTGTTGGCCGTGATTTTGCCCGATTGCACGATGACGATTTCCGCCTCAGCAACGCCGTGGGCTTGCCGGACCTGGTGGCGCCGTGCGTGGTAGTCGGCGTCGTCGTGGATGTGGCCCGCCAGCGGAAAGAGATCGACCTGGCTGCGGGGCACGCGGTAGAAGTCGGTGGCGAACTGGATGGACTCGACGGTGATGCACAGCACCCGCCGCACCACGTCGAGCACGCTGCGCAGGATGGGGCGGTAGAAGCTGGCGTGCAGCAGCTGCCGGGACACCCAGCCCCGGGCACTGTTGTTGAAGTCCTCGTGGCAGTCGACATAGAGCTGCACGTCGGGGTGGGCGCGCGCATAGCGGGCCACGGTCAGCAGCTCCCAGGCGCACATGCCATGGAAGAGGATCACGTCCGGCTTCAGCTCTTCCAGCCATCGCCGCACACCGGGGTAGGCGCGCACCTTGCGCGCCAGCGTGGCGGGCAGGCCGGCGCGGTAGGGCAGCCGGATGACGCGCGCCCCGTCGGTGCCCAGGTAGTCAGCGGGCTCCACGTAGCAGGGCTTGCGCTCGGCATCGAAGGACTCGGTCGACGCAATGATGGTGACCTGATGCCCGTCCTTCACATGCTGGGCGGGCAGGTGGTTCTCCTGGTAGCCGTAGCCGTCTATGTAGAAGCAGGAGAGGCAGAGGTGGACGATCTTCATGCGGCGTCCAGCCGGGCCAGGAAGGCGACGGGGTCGGTTATCACCGGCCCGAATTCCCGCAAGCGTGCGTCGGGCCAGGTCCACCATTCGCTGCGCAGCAGGCCCTCAACGATCTGCGGCTCGAAGCGATGCCGGATCAGGCGCGCCGGGTTGCCAGCCACGACGGCGTAGGGCGGCACGTCGTGGGTGACCACGGCGCCCATGCCGATGATGGCGCCGTGTCCAATGCGCACGCCGGCCTTCACGAAGGCTCCGTCGCCGATCCAGACGTCGGCGCCGATGCGCGTGCGGAGCTGGGGCAGGTAGTCGTGCCGCGCGAACTTGGTCGTCACGCTGTCCTTGTGCGCCAGGAAGACCGGGCTGGTGGACACGAAGTGAGCCGGATGGGCGACGCCGCCGATGCAAAGGTGGCTGGCCAGCGAGCAGAAAGGCCCGAGCTCGACATTGAGCAACTGGCAGTCATAGCCGACGAAACTGTGGCGGTCGACCGTGCAGTCGACCAGTGTGCTGCCCGAATGCACGCGTGAGGTCGCGTGCACGCGGGTGTTGCGCAGGGCCGTGCCGCGCGCGACCTTCACGAATTTCGACCAGAGGTAGGCAAGCATGGTGGACGGGGCGCCTCAGGCGATGGGCGCTTTGGGTTTGGCGCCGTGCAGGACCGCAAGCCAGAAGACGCCGCCAAAGGACAGCATCGTGGTGAAGAAATTGCCGTTCGTGAGCGAGATGCCCACGGGTAGCAAGGCCAGGGTGCTGAACAGCGGAGGCCACCCCCGTGAGACGCGCCCCAGCAGCCACAGCCAGCCGGTAAAGACGACGCCGATGCACAGCACGCCAACAGCGCCAGCAGCAGCAATGCCGTCGCCCGCGAACAGGTTGGCGTTCACGTTGAAGATGGGATTGTTGTAGGTCCGGTCACCCACCATGTAGCCGAGGTTGGGCCAGAGTGAATCGCCATGGGCATAGGCGGGGGGCGGGATCAGCAGATCGACGCCCTTCACGTGCGTCCAGGCCGTGTGGCCGATCTGCGAGAAGAGGTCCTCATACTGGCTGAGCGTCAGCCCGGGGATGGCGATCGTCCGGAAGGTCAGCAGCAGGGCGAACAGGGCCGCCACGAGATCAACCTCCTGGTACTGGCTGGACAGCAGCATGGCCACGGCCAGCACGGCGAGGATGAACTCAGCCGCCGCATGGCGGCTCCGGCGGCCGTTGAGCAGCAAGTACATCAGGACCAGGATGATCGGCAGCAGCAGGATGGTGCGCTGCGCGGTGATGGCATACATGGTCAAGCCGCCGGCCAGGCCGCCGAGGATCATCCAGTAGCGACGGCGCAGCAGCCCGAGCAGCAACAGCGTGGGGTTGAAGACGTTGGAGAAGTAGGTTTGCAGGTAACCCAGCACGGCACTGTCGGCGGTTCCCGAGACCCGCTGCTCGTACACCATGGCCTGGTCGTCGAGCGATGCGAAGCCCATCACCGAGTGGTAGTTGCCCAGCAGGGCGAGCATGCAGCCCAGCCAGACCCAGCAAGTGAAGCGCTCAAGCGCGCGGCTGGGCCCCTGCGAGGGCAGCCTATCAACCGGGTTGGGCGCGCGCCGCCAGAGCGTGAGCCCGACCGCGATGAAGACGGCAGACAAGGCCAGCAGGAACGGGCCGTAGACATCGAGCGCGTCCGTGCGGAGCAACAGCGAGGTCACCAGCCCAGGGATGTAGACATTGGCATAGAGCAGGAAGGCGACGAGGGCCTGGGGCGACGACAGCACCGGGCATTGCACCAGCGCTGTTGCGATGAGCAGGACCGCGCCAAATGCGAGTCGGTTGCTGTCGAGGGGCTCGTAGGTGAAGCCGAAGTAGTTCCAGACCGGAGAGAGGTAGGTCACGTAGGCGTCATAGAAGGCGCCGGTGAACAGCAGCACGAAGGCCAGGAACACGAGCCGACGCTCCAGCGAAATGGAGACGCCTCGATCGCCGGCGGCGATGCCCGAAGGCAGGGTGGCCAGGGCAGGGGTCGGTGTCATGCGTGCACCAGCCGGCCAGCACCAGCGGCGAGCACGGCGCCGCCCACCCAGGCCGCCACCGGGCGTGCCTGCGCCAGCATTTCGCGCAGCGCGGAACGGCCGCTGGCCCCAACCGCCCACAAGATAACCAACAGGTAGGCCAGGTAAAAGACGCCGCCCGAGAGCGCATACACCTCAGGGGTCCACGCCGCAGCCCAGTGCAGGCTCAGCAACACCAGGCCCACGCGCAGCGCCAGCCCACCCAGCTGCAACATCAGCGCGGCGCGCTGACGCGAACACACGTGCAGTGCCATGGATAGCGGCACCGCCAGGAACTGCAGCAGGAACCACGGGGTCATCCAGCTCAGCAGGTGCCCGGCACGCTGCCACTGGGCCCCAAAGACGAGTGGAAACAGCAACGGGGCCAGGATGCCAACGGCCAGCAGGGGGCCAGCGCCGGCACGAACCAGGTTGCCGAGCACCGCGACGCTGAAGGCGCCGAGCTGGCCCTGACGCAGAGACTCTGGCGCGCGCGACAGGTAGGCCTGGCTGATGGCGGTGCCAATGAGGGACAGGGGCGCCTGGGCCGCAAACATGGCCATGGACAGCTGGCCGGCCTCGGCCGGGGCCACCTGCGCGGCGATCAGGATCACCGGCAGTTGGATGGCGGCACTGTTGGCCAGCGCTTCAGCGGTGGAGTAGAGCGGGAAACGCCGGTAGGCCTTGGCCTGCGGCCAGAGCCGCTGCAGCGGGGTGGCGCGCCAGGCCGACCAGGCGGCCCTGCCCATGACCAGGCTGCCCACGCCCGCGTTGAGCACATTGCCCAGCAGCAGCCCGACGGGATGACCGGTGGTGGCTCCGACGGCGAGTTGGGTGCCTGCGCCGCAGGCGGACTGGGCCACCCGGCTGCGCGCCAGCAAGCCAAAGGCTTTGCGCCTCACGGACCAGGCCTGCATCGTGGCGAAGGCGCCTGCTGCCAAGAGTCCGAGCGGAAACAGCCACAGGTAGGGCGCCAATCCTGGCTGGCCCAGTCGCGCCACGAGCCAGTCGGGCGCCAGGGCCACGACGAGGGCGAGCAGCAGGCTGGTGCCAACGCAGCAGGCCAGCGACAGCACGACAAGCTCCTGAGCTTGCGTATCGCTTTCGGGCAGCGCGATCGCGAGCTCGTAGCGCAAGCAGGCGGCCACGGACAGCACGGCCAGGCAGCCGGCGAAGACAGCCAGCAGTCCGAAGTGCTCCGGGCTGTAGAGCCGAGAGAGCAGCGGCATCGAGACCGCCGTGATGCCATGGGCCACGACCGCACCACTGGCCAGCACCATCACCGCGCGCGCAAAGGCGCCGGGCGGCTCGGGATGTGGCGCTTGTGGCTTCATCGGGGAGGCGGGCAAACCTGGCGCAGACCTCGCCGCTCAGACTTGGGTTGTGGCGGAGCGCAGGGCTTGCACGACGCGCTCCTGCGTCGCGGCGTCCAGGTCGGCACTCATCGGCAGGCTCATCACCACATCAGCCGCCCAGTTCGAGTGCGGGAAGGCCTCGGCCGGGCAGTCGGGCACGGCGTAGGCGGGTTGCTTGTGCAAGGGGCGCGGGTAGTGGACGGCGGTCGGGATGCCCTGCTGCTTGAGCGCCTCGACGACCGCAGGACGGTTGGCGACCTTGACGGTGTACTGAGCCCACACGCAGTCGCGGTCGGGCGCAACCTGCAGCAGCTCCACCGGCGCGCCGCTGGCGCGGATGAGTTCGGCATAGCGGGCACCGATGCGCTTGCGCTCCTCGATCTCCCACTCGAAGCGTTCCAGCTTGCCCAGCACGATGGCGCATTGCAGGGTATCCATGCGGCCACCGACGCCGACGCGGGTGTGCAGGTAGCGCTGGCTCTGGCCGTGTGTGCGGATCTCGCGCATGGCTTGGGCCAGCACGTCGTCATTGGTGAAGAGCGCGCCGCCATCCCCGTAGCAGCCCAGCGGTTTGCTGGGGAAGAAGCTGGTGGCGCCGATGCGCGAGACATTGCAGCTCTTCCTGCCCTTGTAGGTGGCACCAAAGCTCTGGGCGGCGTCCTCGATCACGCTGAGGCCGTGGCGGGCCGCGATGGCGTTGATCTCGTCCATGTCGGCCACCTGGCCGTAGAGGCCGACCGGCATGATGGCGCGGGTGGCCGGGGTGATGGCGGCTTCAATCAGGGCGGGGTCGATGTTGCAGTCGCCGGGCTTGATGTCGACGAACACCGGCTTGGCGCCGGCCAGCACGATGGTCTCGGCGGTGGCGGCAAAGGTGAAGGGCGTGGTGATGACCTCGTGGCCGGGGCCAATGCCTTCGGCCATGAGGGCAATCAAGAGGGCCTCGGTGCCGCTGGCGACGGTGATGCAGTGTTTGGCGCCGGTGTAGGCGGCAAGCTTGGCCTCCAGCTCGGCGACCTCAGGGCCCATGATGAATTGGCCATGATCGAGCACGGCCTGGATGCGCGCGTTGATGCTGGGCTTGAGGGCTTGGTATTGGGACTTGAGGTCGATGAACTGCATGCGGGTCAGTCCTGGATCAGTTCGCAGCGACCGTCAAGCAGCCGATAGCGATCGCCCGTGTGTGGGCAGGTGGCGGCATCGCCGTCGAAGTGCAGGCGCTCGCCGTGGCGGCTCATCCAGCCGGACTGCCGGGCAGGCACGCCGACCATCAAGGCAAAGTCGGGCACGTCGCGGTTGACGACGGCGCCAGCGCCGATGAAGGCGTAGCGGCCGATGGTGGTGCCGCAGACGATGGTGCTGTTGGCGCCCAGCGTGGCGCCCTGGCGCACGACGGTGCGGCGGTACTCGGCCTTGCGGGTGACGGCGGAGCGGGGGTTGTAGACGTTGGTGAAGACCATGCTCGGGCCGCAGAAGACGTCGTCTTCCAGCGTGACGGCGTCGTAGACCGAGACGTTGTTCTGGATCTTGACGTTGTTGCCGATCACCACGTCGTTGCCGACGAAGACGTTCTGGCCGAAGGAGCAATCACGCCCGATACGCGCACCACCGCTGATGTGCACGAAGTGCCAGACGCGGCAGCCGTCGCCCAGTTCGGCGCCGGCGTCGACGATGGCGCTGGGGTGGATGGTGGTGGCCGTGGCCATCAGTAGTGCAGCGGCAGGTTCACGCGCTTGCCGTCGCGGGCCGATTGGTAGAGGCCGATCAGCAGCTCCAGGGACTTGAGGCCCTCGCGGCCATCGGTCTCGGCGTTGGCCTTGCCCTGCAGCACGTCGATGACGTTGCGGTAGTAGAGCGGGTGGCCAAAGCCGTAGACCGAGGTGGTCTGGTAGCTGGCGTCCTGGATCTGCGCATCCATGGCGTGGGGCTCGGCAAACTCCCAGTGCTTGATCTCGTTGACGGCCATGCCGCCGACGACCACGCTGCCCTTCTCGCCCAGGATGGTGATGGAACCTTCCAGGTTCTTGGGGTAGGTGAGCATGGTGACGTTGATCGAGCCCATGGCCCCGTTGCGCCACTTGATGGCCGCGACGCCGGTGTCCTCGACCTCGATGTTGCGCGCCAGGGTGCCGGTGTAGGCCATGATGCTTTCGACCGGGCCGACGATCCAGTCCAGCAGGTCCACGTAGTGGCTGGCCTGGTTCATGAAGGCGCCGCCGTCGAACTCCCAGGTGCCACGCCACTTGGCGCTGTCGTAGTAGGCCTGGGGGCGCGACCAGAAGACGTTGACCGTCACCATGTAGATGCGCCCGAAGCGGCCCTGGCTGACCGCGTTCTTCAGCATCTGCAGCGTCGGGTTGCGACGGTTTTGCTTGACGACGAAGAGCCGCACGCTCGCCTCGTCACAGGCGCGCACCATGTCCAGGCCTTCTTGCCAGCGTGTGGCCATGGGCTTCTCGGTCATGACGTGGAAGCCCGCCTTGGCGGCTTCAATGCACTGGCGCGGGTGCAGGCCGCTGGGGGTGGTGAGCACCACGCAGTCTGCCTCGGTGGCGGCCAGCATGGACGCGAAGTCGGCGTGGCCGCGCGCGCCGGTCTGGGCGACGGCGGCTTGCAGCGCGGCGGGGTCGGTGTCGCAGACGTCGACCAGCTCCGCGTCGTCAGCCAGCTTCTTGATGGACTCGAAGTGGTTCTTGGCGATGCGGCCACAGCCGGCGAGTGCAAAGCGGACCTTGCGGCCCTGGATGGGGGGATGGGTGGGCTTCATGGCCGGAAGACTTTCAAACTCTCAGGCGCCGGAGGCGCGGCGGCGGGCCAGCGCTAGGGCCACGGCGGCGGCGAGACCCAGCCCGAAGCCCACGATGGCGAAGATGCTGCGCTTGGGCTTGGATTTGCGTTCGGGCACCAGGGCCGGGTCGATGACCTGCACCTGGCCGCCTTCACGGCTTTCGTCGACGCGAGCGATCTCGTACTGGCGGGCGATCAGGTCGTACAGCGTCTCTTGGTACTTGAACTCGCGGTAGGCGCCGATGTAGCCGCCTTGGGTGACTCCCGCCTGCTCGGCGCGGGCCTGGCGGTCCATTTCGCCGCGCAGGGCGGCCACCACAGCCGATTGCTGCAGCACCTCGGGGGCTTGGTCGGCCAGGTTGCGGCGCATGGCCTGCAGGCGCACTTCGGCGGTGGTCAGCTCGGCACGCAGGCGGGCCAGTGCCTCAACGGCGGCCTTGGGCTCGACCTTGATGGCGCTGCCTGCGAGCCCGCTGCCTTGCAGCGCGGCCTGTGCGGCGTCCAGCTTGACGCGCACCTGCTTGAGCTGAGACTCGAAGAACTCGCGGCGCTGCTGGGCCTCGCTGAGGGTCAAGCTCGCGGCCAGCTTCCGCAGTTCCTCGACGTAGGCATTGGCAATGTCAGCCGCACGCTGGGGATCGTGGTCATCCACTTCGATGCTGATCACGCCGTCCTTCTTGCCGAGGCTGGCGCGTGTGCGCTCAACCAGGGTGATGCGAGCGTCGTGCTTGAGCTTCTCGTCGTAGACCTTCAGCAGATCAAAGCGGTCTAGCAGACGGTCGGCGACGCTGCGGCTCTGGACGAAGGCCACGTACTGGTCACCTGTGTTGCGGATGGCACCTGAAAGGCCGGCAAGTGCACCAAGTGATGCCAATGCCCCACTGGCGCTGGACTGCTGCGATTGGGGCGGCAGGAAGCTGGTGCGTGCGGTGAAAGTGGGCTTGATGAGATAGCTCAGGCCCACTGCGAGCGCCGCGACCAGGAACGGCGTCGCCACCGCAACGCGCCAGTTGGCCACCAGCGCGCCAACGATGTCTGTCAAGTTGAGGTCGGCCGGCGCGCCACCGGAGGCTGGCGTTGGAGTTGTCATCACCGCGCGCCTCAGTTCTTGAGCGCCTTGAGGCCAGCAGCCCCGAGACCGAACTGGTAGAAGATCTGCGTCCAGTCGCGGGCGCTCTGGACGAAGGTGGACTTGTTCAGCTCTTCCGGCACAAAGATGGTGTCGCCGGGCTCCGCGTGGATCGCGGTCAGCCCAGAGTTGCTCGACATCCACCCCGAACTCTGGCGCGCGCTGAGCACGCTGCCATTGGCACGGACAACGAAAGTGCTGCCAACGTCGGCCCCCCGCGTCGGCCCGCCCGCCTGCTGTAGAAAGTCCTGCAATGCACCGCCGCGCCCGAACACGAAACTGCCTGCATTGAAGACCGAGCCAAAAACACCCACAGTGCTTGGTCGGGCCGGGATGACCAACCGGTCACCGTCTTCCAGCGCGAGCGCGGGCAAGGACGTTGCTGAGGGTGTCATTTGCAAAACGATGCGGCCGGTGGGGCGAACCGTGCGCATGCGTTCGACCAGCTTGCCGGTGCTGGTCTGCCGAGCTGTCTGAACTGTGGCCTCTTCGGCCGTCGTGGCGCGCTGAGTGGAGGCAGAGCGCACGAGCTCGTTTTCCAAGTCCCGCATGGCACGTTCGTAGTTCATTTCCTGCTGCTGTCGCACGCTTTCCCGCAGGAACTCCGCGCCAAACGGGAAGGCTCCGGGCGTCAGGCCGCCGGCTGCGGTCACCGCATCGGCCAGCGTGCTTCCCGGGGGCAGGATGTACTCGCCCGGTCGCAGCACTTCACCTTCAATGCGGACCCGCTTGTTCTGCCGCTGCTGCGGCTGTGCCGCAGTGATGGCGCTGACGGCCCGCACCACGTCACCCGCGCGCGGTAACTGGCTGCCTTGCTGGGGCAGCGCCAGCTCGACAACTCGCTGTTCGCTGCGTTGGCTCAGACGCTCGATGAGCAGACGCGACCGGTCGGCGACTGCTGTGAAGCCGCCGCCCATGGCGAGCAAATCAGCAACCGTTTCGCCGGCTTTGAGTTCGAAGACGGCCGCGTTGTTGACGCTGCCAATGAGGCCGACCTGTTCACCGACGGCCGTGAAGTGGATGACGTCCTCGGGCTGCAAGCGGCGGTCTGAACTGCGATCGCCCTTGATGAGCAGGTCGTACAGGTCGAACGCCACCGGCGCGGCGCCGGCGCGCCTGAGTTCGATGCGGCGGAAGCTGCCGGCGGCGTTGGGCCCGCCAGACAGCATCACCGCGTTGATCAGGGAGGCAGCACCCGTCACGGCATAGGCGCCCGGGCGCTGGGCGTAGCCCGTGACGTACACCCGCATCGTGCGTAGACGGTCGATCGAAGCGCTGAGCTTGAAGTTCTTGAACACCTGCGCCACCCGCGACTGCAGCGTGGCGTTGAGCTCATCCTGGCGCAAGCCTGCCACCATGACTGGGCCAACGCGAGGCAGGTGGATGCGGCCGAGGCGGTCAACCGTGGGGTTCAGATCGCCCTCGACGGAGCCCCACAAGGTCACTCTAAGCTCATCGCCAACGCCAATCACGTAGTCCGGCGGCACCAGGGCGCCGGATTCGGCATCCACAACAGGAACACTGTCGCCAGAAATCAAGCGAGCGCCAAAGCGCTCAATGACTAGATCTTTGTTCTCCACAAGCCCTTGGACGTATTGCTCGAACTCTCCGGGCTGATACGGCGTTGTGGGCTGCACCACCGGACGTTCGCGCCGGTCGTCGTCGTCGGACCGCCGGTCCCGGTCTTTCTCGCGGGGCTTATCGTTGTCTCGTGCACGGTCGTCGCCGCGATCACGGCTATTGCGCCCGCGGTCACTTTCGCTGGCCTTGCGTTGCGATTCCAGGCGGTATACCCCGGATGGCTCCGCTGAGCCATTCGATGCATTGCTTGAACGGGCATCTGAGTCGGTAGCAGCCAGGGTTGGCATCACCATGACAGTGAGCAAGCTGGCAAGCGCGAAGACCGAGCCCACCCGCCGGTTGGCTCCGTTGCAAATGGAGGTGAGGGTGCTTTGAGTCATGCGAATAGGGTCATGCCGGGAGCCATCCTGGCGGATGAAGGCAATACATGTGGCCGGACAACGGCCTATAGCAAAGCGGCGCGAGATTCTAGGGGACGCATGGAGGCACATCGGGCTATAGCGGGCGGATAAACTGCTGCCGGTCGCGTACTCGTTTCGGGGTTGTCGGCTGACGGGGTGTGACAGCAAGGTATCGCCCACTGCCTGGCTCTTGAGGGAACACAGGACATGCTTGTCGTCTTCTTTCTGAGCTTCTTCTGCGCCGCAGCCCTGACCTTGCTGCTCGTGCGTTCGTCGCACCTGCACGGCGGGCTGTCCAAGGACTTTGATCTGGCGGGGCCGCAGAAATTTCACTCGCGGCCGGTGCCGCGCATCGGCGGTGTCGGCATCTTCGCGGCCTTTGCGGCGGGTGTGCTGACGCTGGCCTGGCGGCAGGTGACGAGCTTTGAGTGGGTGCTCACGCTGCTGCTGTGCTGCGCGCCGGCCTTCGTCTCGGGCTTGGTGGAGGACCTGACCAAGCAGGTCAGTGCACTGCGACGTCTCAGCTTCACGGCGTTGTCGGCGCTGCTGGGCGCCTGGCTGCTGGATGCATCGATTGCGCGCACCGAGATCCCGGGGCTGGACTGGATCGCCGCAATGCCGGTGGGCGCCGCCGCCCTGGCGGTGTTTGCGGTGGCGGGCGTGGCCAATTCGGTCAACATCATCGATGGCATGAATGGCCTGGCGTCCATGTGTGTTGCCATCATGCTGGCCGGCTTGGCCTATGTGGCCTTGCAGGTGGGCGACACGCTGATCGCCAGCCTGGCCATCACCGTCATCGGCGCGACGCTGGGCTTCTTCCTCTGGAACTACCCCAACGGCCTGATCTTCCTGGGAGACGGCGGCGCCTACTTCCTGGGCTTTGTGCTGGCCGAGCTGGCCATCCTGCTGCTGGCGCGCAACGACACGGTGTCGCCGATGTTCCCGCTGCTGCTGTGCGCCTACCCGGTCTGGGAGACGGTGTTCTCCATGTACCGGCGCAAGCTGCTGCGGGGTCGCCCGGTGGGCATGCCGGATGGCATTCACCTGCACAGCCTCATTTACCGGCGCCTGATGCGCTGGGCCATCGGCAGCCGGGATGCAGCCATCCTGACCCGCCGCAACGCGCTGACGGCGCCTTACCTCTGGGTGCTGTGCAGCCTGTCCGTCATCCCGGCCACCATCTGGTGGGACGACACCCAGGCGCTGCAGATGATCCTGGTGACCTTCGTCGTGGGCTATGTGCTGCTGTACTGGCGGATCGTCAAGTTCCGCACCCCGAAGTGGCTGGTGCTGCGCGTGCCGCAAGCCGTGGCGCCGCCGCCCGTAGCTGCCGCCGGGGCCTCGGTTTCCAGGGGCGGGGATAATCCGCCGCATGATTGACACCCACGAGCCGGCACTAGACGCCGCGCCAGCCGCCCGTTTCGACACCCTCCCGCTCGACCCCAAGCTCCTGCGGGCAGTGGCCGATTCCGGCTATCTGACGATGACGCCCATCCAGGCCAAGGCGATTCCCATCGTGCTGGAAGGGCGTGACGTGATGGGTGCGGCCCAGACCGGCACCGGCAAGACGGCGGCGTTCTCGATCCCGCTGCTGCAGCGCATGCTCAAGCATGAGAACCCCAGCGTGTCGCCCGCGCGGCACCCGGTGCGGGCCCTGGTGTTGGCCCCAACGCGCGAGCTGGCCGACCAGGTGGCCGAGAACGTCAAGAAGTACGCCAAGCACACGCACCTGCGCTCGACCGTCGTCTTCGGCGGCATCGACATGAAGCCGCAGACCTTGCAGCTCAAGGCGGGCGTCGAGGTGCTGATCGCAACACCGGGCCGCTTGCTCGACCACATCGAGGCCAAGAACTGCGTGCTCAACCAGGTCGAGTACGTTGTCCTCGACGAAGCCGACCGCATGCTCGACATCGGCTTCCTGCCTGATCTGCAGCGCATCCTCAGCTACCTGCCCAAGGCGCGCCAGACTCTGCTGTTCTCGGCCACTTTCTCGCCCGAGATCAAGCGCCTGGCGCAGAGCTATCTGCAGGACCCCATCCTGGTCGAGACCGCGCGTCCCAACCAGACGGCCTCCACCGTCGAGCAGCGCTTCTACGGCGTCACGGACGACGACAAGCGCGGCGTGATCCGCCAGATCCTGCGCGACCGCTCGATCCGCCAGGCCATCGTGTTTGGCAACTCCAAGCTCGGCGTCGCGCGCCTGGCGCGTTCGTTTGAGCGCGATGGCCTGCGTACCGCCGCTCTGCACGGTGACAAGTCGCAGGACGAGCGTCTCAAGTCGCTTGATGCCTTCAAGCGTGGCGAGGTGGACCTGCTCGTGGCCACCGACGTGGCGGCGCGGGGCCTGGATATCGCCGACCTGCCGGCTGTCTTCAATTTCGATGTGCCCTTCAATGCCGAGGACTATGTCCACCGCATCGGGCGCACGGGCCGCGCCGGCGCCTCGGGCCTGGCCGTGACCCTGGTGACCCGGGCGGACACCCGTCTGGTGGCCGACATTGAAAAACTCATCAAGCGCAAGATCGAGGTCGAACCCTTTGAGGTCGAAGGCGAGCGTCCGCGTTTCGAGTCCCGTCGCCGGCGCGAAGAGGCGCCTGTCGAAGAAGAAGCACCGGCGCCCCGCGTGAGCCGGCCTTCGTTCCGCCCGGTGGCGCCGTCTGCGGACCCGTTCTTTGACAAGCCCTACGAGTCTTCCGAGCGCGTCGAACCCGCCGCCTGGGAGAAGGGCAAGCCCACCAGCCCGGCGCCCAAGGGCCTGTCGGCCTATATCAAGCCCAAGCGTCAGGTGGCGGCACTCTTTGGCGGCAAGCCCAAGGCGCCCGCCGAGTCGGCCTGATCGAGGCGACTCTCAGGCCAGCAAAGCGAAGACCGCGGGCACCTTGTCCGGCAGGCTGCGGCCTGAGCGCTTCCAGTCGGCGACCGTGGCCGTGTGCGTCCAGCCGCCCGGCAGCGTGAGGCCCACCGAGATCGACAGCCGGGTGCTGGGCTTGAGCGCAGCCAGCAGGGCCTGCCGCAGCGCCTCGTTGCGGTAGGGCGTCTCGATCATCAGCTGGGTCTGCTGCTGACGCTGCGACAGTGCTTCAAGCTCGCGCAGCCGTGCCGTGCGGGCGGCGGCCTCCACCGGCAGATAGCCCACGAAGGCAAAGCTCTGGCCATTGAGGCCGCTGGCGGCCAGCGCCAGCATCAGGCTGCTGGGCCCCGAGATCACCACCACCTCCAGGCCTTGCGCGTGTGCCAGCGCGACGAGGCGGGCGCCCGGGTCGGCAACTGCCGGCAGGCCGGCCTCGGACAGCAGGCCCAGGTCGTGCCCGGCGTGGGCCGGCGCCAGCAACGCAGCCCAGTCGGCGCTGTCGTCGCCCGTGGCGCGCCCCTTGGGCGGGCGCGGCAGCTCGGTGATCTGCACCGCCTGCAGGGGCTGGGCCAGCGGTGTCAGCTGCGCCACCCGCTTGAGCAAGGCTCGCGTGGTCTTGGCGTTCTCGGCGGCCCAGTGCTGCAACTGCGCCGCGCGGTCGATGGCTTGCTGAGGCAGCACCTGGCGCAGGTCGAGGCTGTCGTCCACGCCAAAGTCCAGCGTGTTGGGCATCAAGATGAGGCGGCCGCGCGTCATGCCAGCGGGTCCAGGCCAAAGTGGCGCAACAGGGCGCAGGTGCGGATCAGCGGCAGGCCGATCAGCGCGGTCGGGTCGTCCGACTCGACAGCCTCTAGCAAAGCGATGCCGAGGCTTTCCACCTTGGCGCTGCCGGCGCAGTCGTAGGGCTGGTCCAGCCGCAGGTAGCGCTCGATGGCGGCGTCACTCACATCGCGCACCCGCACCGTCACCGTGGCCACATCGGCCACCAATTCCGGGCCGCGTGCCACGGCCACGGCGGTGTGGAAGTGCAGGGTCTTGCCCCGCATCCGCTGAACCTGCGCCAGCGCGACTGCGTGGCTGCCGGGTTTGCCCAAGGCGGCGCCGTCCAGGTCGGCGACCTGATCGGAGCCAATCACGATGGCGTCTGGCCGCCCCAAGCCGCCGGCCCGCGCCTTGGCGGCTGCCAGGCGCGTGGCCAGTTGCAGCGGCGTCTCTCCCGGCAACGGGGTCTCGTCGACCTGGGGGTCCACGGTGTCAAAGGGCAGATGCAAACGGACCAGCAGTTCGCGTCGGTATGGCGAGGTCGAAGCCAGGATCAGGGCAGTCATGCCGGGATTTTCTACACTCCGGGCCTATGAAACGCAGTCACGTCGCCACCAAGCTCGACCTCGAAGCCTTCGCCCGCGATGGCGCCAGCCTGGCCGGCGAGTGGCCGGCCGCCGACCTGCCGAGGCTGGTCGAGTCCGGGGCGCTGGACCATCCTGCCGCCCAATGGCCCGCCGTGCGCTGGAGCCTGCAGGGCGAATTGCGTCAGCCCCGCGCGGCGGCCGCCCAGATCTGGCTGCATCTCCAGGCGCAGGCCGAGCTGGACCTGACCTGCCAGCGCTGCCTGCAGGCCTACCGCCAGCCGCTGCAGGTGGACCGCTGGCTGCGCTTTGTGAGCGAAGAGGCGGAAGCGGCCGCCCTCGATGCCGACAGCGACGACGACGTGCTGGCGCTGGAGCGCCACCTCGACGCCCAAGCTCTGGTGGAGGACGAACTGCTGCTGGCCTTGCCCATCGTGCCGCGCCACGAGGTCTGCCCGCAGCCGCTGGTGGCAGCCAACACCGAGCTGCCCGACGTCGAGCCCGTCCGCCCCAACCCCTTCGCGGCCCTGGCCGCGCTGAAGCCTTCGCCCAGCAAAGACTGAGCGGTCTTCAGCCGGCTTGGCAGGAAAAGCCCGTGCTGCTACAATGGCAGGCTTTTCTGCGGTCGGGATGCGCTTGGGCTTTCGAGCCGGCAAGTCACCGGTGTGAGCGCAGAACCTTCGCTGTTTCTTCTGCGCTAGCCCCTCAGAACTGATCTCTGGAGAATCCTCATGGCCGTTCAACAAAACAAGAAGTCGCCCTCCAAGCGCGGCATGCACCGTTCGCACAACGCCCTGGGCACGCCCGGTACGGCCATCGAGCCCACGACCGGTGAAGTGCACCTGCGTCACCACATCAGCCCGACCGGCTTCTACCGTGGCCGCAAGGTGCTCAAGGGCAAGGCTGACGCCGCCTGATCGTTGACCCGTGCGTGTTGCCTGCGGCAAAGCCCCAGGCCGCGCTCCTGAGACACCCACAACCCGGCCTGCGAACCTCGCTGTGCCGGGTTTGGTCTTTGTGGATCCCCACATCCCATGACCGCTTTGCAGCCATTGCCCGATCCGATTCGCCTTGCGGTGGACTGCATGGGCGGCGACCACGGCCCCAGCGTCACCTTGCCGGCCTGCCAGGCATTTCTGGCCCAGCACCCGCAGGCCGAGCTGATCCTCGTCGGACGCGCCGAAGCCTTGGCGGCTGCCCGCGCCTGGCCGCGCTGCCATGTCGTCGAGGCCACCGAAGTCGTTGAAATGGACGACTCCATCGAGGTGGCGCTGCGCAAGAAGCGCGACTCGTCGATGCGCGTGGCCATCCAGCAGTTGCGCCCGAAGGAGCCTCAAGCGCTGCTCGCCCACGCCTGCGTGTCGGCGGGCAATACCGGCGCGCTCTGGGCTGTGGCCAAGTTCGTGCTCAAGACCCTGGAGGGCGTGGATCGCCCGGCGATCGCGGCCGTGATGCCCAACCGCCGGGGCCGCTTCACCACCGTGCTCGACCTGGGCGCCAACGTCGACAGCACGGCCGAAAACCTGCTGCAGTTCGCTTTCATGGGGAGCGCCCTGGTGGCGGCTGTGGAGGGCATCGAAGAGCCCAGCGTCGGCCTGCTCAACATCGGTGAAGAAGCCATCAAGGGTAGCGAAACCATCAAGCGCGCTGGCGAGCTGCTGCGCGAGGCCTCGGCCGCTGGTCAGCTCAACTTCCATGGCAACGTGGAAGGCAACGACATCTACAAGGGCACGACCGATCTGGTCGTCTGCGATGGTTTTGTCGGCAACGTCATGTTGAAGACCTCGGAAGGCTTGGCCGGCATGATGGGCGACTTCATCAAGGACGAGTTCAGCCGCAACGGCCTGACCAAGCTGGCGGCACTGGTGGCGATGCCCGTGCTCAAGCGCTTCAAGCGCCGTGTGGATCCGCGTCGCTTCAATGGCGCGGCCTTGCTGGGTTTGCGCGGATTGGTCTTCAAGAGCCATGGGTCGGCCGATGCCGTGGCGTTCGAGAACGCTCTGGCGCGCGCCTATGATGCCGCCCGCAACCGGCTGCTCGACCGGGTCCAGGACCGCATCGTGGCCACGCTGCAAGCCGCAGGGAACACGTCGCCGGTCGCCACCGCTGAATGACCGCCTCCTCGACCGCACTCCCGCCTTCCTCGCGCATCCTTGGCACCGGCAGCTACCTGCCGGCAAGGCGAGTGACCAACCAGGACCTCGCGGACCAACTGGCCCGTGACGGCATCGAAACCTCGGACGACTGGATCGTCGAGCGCACCGGCATCCGCGCGCGCCATTTCGCAGCAGACGGCGAGACCACCAGCGATCTCGCGCTGCCGGCCGCACGCGCCGCGCTGGACGCGGCGGGCCTCACGGCCGACGAGATCGACCTGATCATCGTCGCCACGTCCACGCCCGACATGGTCTTCCCGTCCACCGCCTGTCTGCTGCAGCAAAAGCTCGGCATTGCCGGCTGCGCGGCATTCGACGTGCAGGCGGTCTGCTCCGGTTTCGTCTATGCGCTCAGCGTGGCCGACGCCATGATCCGCACCGGTGCAGCGTGCAAGGCGCTGGTGGTCGGTGCCGAGACCTTCTCGCGCATCCTCGACTTCAAGGACCGCACGACCTGCGTGCTGTTTGGCGACGGCGCCGGTGCCGTGGTGCTCGGGGCCAGCGATGCGCCCGGCCTGCACGCCACCGAGCTGCACGCCGATGGCCGGCACGCGGACATCCTCTGCACCCCCGGCACCGTGGCCGGCGGTCAGGTCTCCGGTGTGCCCCTGCTGCGCATGGACGGCCAGGCCGTCTTCAAGCTCGCCGTCGGCGTGCTGGAGAAAGTCGCCCGTTCGGTCCTCGACAAGGCCGGCGTGCCTGAGACCGACATCGACTGGCTGATCCCGCACCAGGCCAATATCCGCATCATGCAGGGCACGGCCAAGAAGCTGCGCCTCTCGCTCGACAAGCTCATCGTCACCGTCGACGAGCACGGCAACACCTCTGCTGCCTCCATCCCGCTGGCCCTCGACGTGGCCGTGCGCGATGGGCGCATCCAGCGCGGCCACAAGCTGATGCTCGAAGGCGTGGGCGGCGGTTTCACCTGGGGCGCGGCCCTGCTGACTTACTGATCCATCCCGTTCTTTCGCCATGACTGCACGATTCGCTGTTGTCTTCCCGGGCCAGGGCTCCCAGGCCGTGGGCATGCTCGATCCCTGGGGCAACCACCCCGAAGTGCTGCGCACCTTGGCCGAGGCCTCCGAGGCCCTGGGCGAGGACGTCGGTGCCCTGATCCATGCCGGCCCCAAGGACCAGCTCGACCTCACCACCAATACCCAGCCTGTGATGCTGACGGCCGGCATCGCCGCCTGGCGCGCCTGGGTGGCCGAGACCGGGCTGCAGCCGGTGGCCGCTGCGGGTCATTCACTCGGCGAGTACACCGCCCTCGTGGCCGCTGGCAGCCTGAGTCTGGCTGACGCACTGCCCCTGGTGCGCTTCCGCGCCCAGGCCATGCAGCAGGCCGTGCCCGTCGGTGCCGGGGCCATGTACGCCGTCCTGGGCCTGGACGGTGATGCCGTGCGCGCCGGATGCGCCCAGGCCGCCGCCGAGACCGGCGAGGCCATCGAGGCCGTCAACTTCAATGACCCCAAGCAGACGGTGATCGCTGGCAGCAAGGCCGGCGCCGAGAAGGCGGCCGAGATCCTGAAGGCCGCCGGCGCCAAGCGGGCGCTGCCGCTGCCGGTGTCGGCACCGTTCCACTCCAGCCTGATGAAGCCGGCCGCTGATGCGCTGCGCGAGAGGCTGGCAAGCGTCACCTTTTGCGCGCAGGCCTTCCCGGTCGTCAACAACATCGACGTTGCCGTCACCGACAACGCCGACGCACTGCGTGACGCGCTGTACCGCCAGGCCTTCGGCCCCGTCCGCTGGGTCGAGGTGGTGCAGGCGCTGAAGGCGCGCGGCGTCACCCACATCGTCGAATGCGGCCCCGGCAAGGTGCTGACCGGCATGGCCAAGCGCATCGATGCCGAACTGCAAGCCACCTGCGTGGCCGACCCTGCCACCCTTGCTGAAGCCCGCACTTTGTTGGGCTGACCACCATGACTGACACCACTTCCTTGGGCGTTGCTCTCGTCACCGGCGCTAGCCGCGGTATTGGCCGCTCTATCGCCACCAAGCTGGCTCAGGACGGCTGGCGCGTGATCGGCACGGCCACCAGCGAGTCCGGCGCCGCCGCCATCACCGAGGCCCTGGCGCCCCACGGCGGACGCGGCCTGGTGCTCAACGTCACCGACGGCGCCAGCGCACAGGCGGCTGTCGATGAGATCGTTGCCAAGGACGGCGGCCTGCACCTGCTCGTCAACAACGCCGGCATCACCCGCGACGGGCTGTCGATGCGCATGAAGGACGAGGACTGGGACGCTGTCATCGACACCAACCTCAAGGCCGTCTTCCGACTGTGCCGCGCGGCCACCAAGCCGATGATGAAGCAGCGTGCCGGTCGCATCGTCAACATCACCTCGGTCGTGGGTGCCTCGGGCAACCCGGGCCAGGCCAACTACTGCGCGGCCAAGGCCGGCGTGGCGGGCCTCACGCGCTCGCTGGCACGCGAACTCGGCAGCCGTGGCATCACGGTGAACTGCGTCGCCCCTGGCTTCATCGCCACCGACATGACTGAGGTCCTGCCCGAGGCGCAGAAGACTGCGCTGCTGAGCCAGATTCCCTTGGGCCGCCTTGGCCAGCCGGGCGAGATCGCGGCGGCCGTGGCCTTTCTGGCCAGCCCTGCGGCCAGCTACATCACCGGCACCGAACTGCACGTCAACGGCGGCATGTTCATGAGCTGATTCCCCTTACGGGCAGCCACCTAGGGCCGCAGCTCTAGAACTCGTAGAATGCGCGGCTGTTTTTCTTTCCCCCTACTCCTGGAGGAGTCATGAGCGATATCGAAGCACGAGTCAAAAAAATCATTGCCGAACAACTCGGTGTGGCTGAAGCCGACGTCACCAACGAAAAGGCTTTTGTGGCCGACCTCGGCGCTGACTCCCTGGATACCGTCGAACTGGTGATGGCCCTCGAAGACGAGTTCGGCATCGAGATCCCCGACGAAGAAGCCGAGAAGATCACGACCGTTCAGCTCGCGATCGACTACGCCGTCAAGCACCAAAAGGCCTGACGCGCCCGCACCCGCATGACCCGTAGAAGAGTTGTCGTCACCGGCCTGGGCCTCATCAGCCCTGTGGGCAATACGGTGACCGAAGGCTGGGCCAATATCCTGGCCGGCCGTTCCGGCATCGCCACCGTCACCCGCTTTGACGCCAGCATCCTGGCCTGTCATTTCGCGGGGGAGGTCAAGGGCTTCAAGATTGACGAGTACATCTCGGCCAAGGAAGCCCGGCACATGGACACCTTCATCCACTACGGGCTGGCCGCTTCGATGCAGGCCGTGCGGGATGCCGGTTTGCCCACCGGCGACCAACTCACCGAAGAGACGGCCGAGCGCATCGGCGTGATGGTGGGCTCGGGCATCGGCGGCCTGCCGCTGATCGAAGAGACCCACACCGAGCTGGTGAATCGCGGCCCGCGCCGCATCTCGCCGTTCTTCATTCCGGCCTCGATCACCAACATGATCTCGGGCCACGTCTCCATCCAGTACGGCTTCCAAGGCCCCAACCTCGCCATCGTCACGGCCTGCACCACGGGCCTGCACTGCATCGGCGAAAGCGCTCGCATCATCGAGCGCGGTGAAGCCGATGTGATGGTGGCCGGTGGCTCCGAGGCCGCCGTGTCGCCGCTGGGCATTGGCGGTTTCGCGTCGGCCCGCGCGCTGTCCACCCGCAATGACGACCCGGCCACCGCCTCCCGCCCCTGGGACAAGGACCGCGACGGCTTTGTGCTGGGCGAGGGCTCGGGCGTGCTGGTGCTCGAAGAGTACGAATACGCCAAGGCTCGCGGCGCCAAGATCTATGCCGAGATCGTCGGCTTTGGCATGGGGGCGGATGCCTTCCACATGACGGCCCCCAACGTCGACGGCCCCAAGCGCTCCATGCGCGCGGCGCTGCGCGATGCCGGCCTCAACCCCGACCAAGTCCAGTACATGAACGCTCACGGCACCTCGACGCCGCTGGGCGACGTGAACGAGACCAACGCGACCAAGCTGGCTTTTGGCGACCATGCCAAGAAGATGGTCATCAGCTCGACCAAGTCCATGACCGGCCATCTGCTCGGTGGCGCGGGCGGCATTGAGTCCGTCTTCACGGTGCTGGCCATCCACCAGCAGATCGCGCCGCCCACGATCAATATCTTCAACCAGGATCCTGAGTGCGACCTGGACTACTGCGCCAACGCTGCGCGGGAGATGAAGATCGAGTACGCCGCCAAGAACAACTTTGGCTTCGGCGGCACCAACGGCACGCTGATCTTCAAGCGGGTCTGATCCCGCGTTCACGTACCGCAGCGCGACGGCCATGCGCCAAGCGCCCCCTCTTGTCGTCGTGGTGCTGCCCGATCGGCGTGCGGCCTGGGCGGTTGCCGCCTGCGTCACGCTAGCTGCAGGGGGGCTGGCGCTGCGCTTCCTGCCGTGGGCGCTGCTTGGCCTGCCCTTGGTGGCCTGGTTGGGGTTCAGGCTTGCCCGCCCGGCAGAGCGCCGCCTGCGGTTCGATGGGCAGCAATGGTGGCTGTTAGCACCAGGGTGGCGTGACGAAGTGCAGGTCAACCTGCGGATCGCCATTGACCTGGACGGTTGGCTGCTCCTGCAGGCCACGGCAGCCACCTCACGTTGGATTCGCTATTACTTCCCCTTGAATCGGGCGGGGCAAGGCAGCATCTGGGGGCAGCTACGGGCCACGTTGATTTCGGCCCCGACCCGCCCCCATGGATGACGCAGACGCTTTTCTCGTTGCCCAGGCCCAGTCTGGCAGCCAAGCCGCCTTCGAGATGCTGGTGCTCAAGTACCAGCGCCGCGTCGAGCGCTTGCTGGCCCGTTCCGTGCGCGAGCCCGACCTGGTGGCCGATCTGTGCCAGGAAACCTTCCTGAGTGCCTGGCGCGCCTTGCCGCAGTTCCAGGGTGGCAGCGCCTTTTACACCTGGCTCTACCGCATCGCCATCAACCTGGCCAGCAAGCAAGCCCAGCGCCAAGGCAAGCGTTTGGTGCTGGAGACGCAAATTGATGGAACTTTTGAGCCCGAGCCGGATCCAAGCCATCAGGACACGCCCGAAGCCCTGCTGGCGAGCCGCCAGATGGCAGAGCGTTTGAACCAGGCGGTGGACGCTCTGGCCGACGATCAACGCCAGGCCCTGTTGCTGCGTGAGGTGGATGGATTGAGCTACGAAGAGATCGGAGAGTTGATGCAGTGCGCGCCCGGCACCGTGCGCTCGCGCATCTTCCGCGCTCGTGAGGCGGTGGCTGCCAAGCTGCGCCCCTTGCTCGACCGCGCACGGGGAGCCGGGCGATGGTGAGCGAGCGCCTGCAGCAAGCCCTGTCGGCCCTGGCCGATGGCCGTGCCACGGCCCAGGAGTGGGCCGAGATCGAAGCCGCCTGGGCCCACCAGCCCGAGCTGCGGGCTCAGTGGGCCGAGATCGCCTGGATCGGTGATGGCCTGCGCTCGCAAGACCTGCTGCGCCAGCGGGTGTCTGATGAAACCCTGCAGGCTGCGCTTCGTGCCTCACCCCATGCCACCCCCAACGCCGGACCACGCGCGCGCCGCGACTGGTGGGCGCCCGCCGCCGCCGTAGCAGGCCTGGCGCTCGTGGCTTGGTTGGTGCCGGGCCTGCGCGGCGAGGCGCCCGTGGTCATCGCAGCGGCACCCGCCACCACCAGCCCCTTGGCCGGCGAGAGCTTTGCCCAGGCCGTGGCGGCCCCCAGCTACGGCCGCAACCCCGGCGCCTGGTCGCACCTGCCAGCGGCTGGTGGTGTGCGCGAAGCGAGCCTCGGGGTCGCGCCTGCGCCTGTTTTCCCTTGGGACCTGGCGGTGACGCCGCCTTGGGTCCCGTCCCTGCCCGCGTCGGACCCGGCCTCCGGGCCGGCCGTGCGTCGTTGACTGTCCTTGTCCATTTCAACCTGACTAGAACTCCTATGCCCCAAGCCCCTCGTCGTCTTGTGCTTGCGCTGGTTGCCGGCGCATTGAGCCTCAGCCTGTTCGTGCCGGTCGGCAGTGTGAGCGCGCAGCCGCGTGTCGAGCTGCCCGATTTCAGCGAGTTGGTCGAGCGCGTTGGCCCCGCCGTCGTGAACATCCGCGTGTCAGAGAAGGTGCGCGGCGGTGTGTCGATCAATGGCATCCCGGAAGAGATGCTGGAGCAGTTCCGGCGTTTCGGCGTGCCCGTGCCAAATCAGCGTCGCGGCGCCCCGCGTGGGGGTGACGATGACGACGGCCCGATGCGCAAGGGCGTCGGCTCGGGCTTCATCCTGAGCAGCGATGGCTATGTGATGACCAATGCCCACGTTGTGGGCTCGGCCGATGAAGTCATCGTCACGCTGACCGACAAGCGCGAGCTCAAGGCCAAGATCATCGGCAGCGACCAGCGCTCCGACGTGGCCGTGGTCAAGATCGAAGCCACGGGCCTGCCGGTGGTCAAGATCGGCGACAGCAGCAAGGCCAAGGTCGGCGAATGGGTGATGGCTATCGGCTCACCCTTCGGCCTGGAGAACACCGTCACCGCCGGCATCATCTCGGCCAAGCAGCGCGACACCGGCGACCTGCTGCCCCTGATTCAGACCGACGTGGCCATCAACCCCGGCAATTCAGGTGGCCCGCTCGTCAACCTGAAGGGCGAGGTGATCGGCATCAACTCCCAGATCTACAGCCAGAGCGGTGGCTACATGGGCATCTCGTTCTCGATCCCCATCGACGAGGCGATGCGGGTGGCCGACCAGCTCCGCGCCGGTGGCCGCGTGGTGCGTGGCTTCCTGGGCGTGCTGCCTGATGACCTGTCCAAGGAAGTCGCTGAGTCGCTCAAGCTGCCCAAGGCCGCAGGTGCCGTGGTGCGCCAGGTGACCGAGGGCAGCCCGGCGGACAAGGGCGGCGTCGAGGGGGGTGACGTCATCACCAAGGTGGATGGCAAGCCCGTCGAGAAAGCGGCTGACCTGCGCCGCCTGATCGCTGCCGTCAAGCCAGGCCAGAAGGCCACGCTCCAGGTCTGGCGCCGGGGCGCCTTCAAGGACCTGGTGATCACCATCGGCGAGGACGAGCGCAGCAAGCGCGCCACCAATGCCGACCCCGACGCCGGCGACAAGTCGCCCAACCCGGCCGCCACACTGGGCCTGCGCCTCGGAGACCTGAGCGACGCCCAGCGCAAGGAGGCCAAGGTCAAGGCCGGCGTGCGCGTCGAGTCGGCCAGTGGGGTGGCTGCCAAGGCCGGCCTGCGCGAGGGCGACATCATCTTGTCGGTCGACAACGTCGAGGTCAGCACCGTCAAGCAGTTCCAGGCCCAGGTCGCCAAGGCCGACAAAGGCAAGGCGCCGCTCAACCTGGTCGTCAAGCGCGACGACATGGTCAGCTTTGTGCTGATCAAACCCAGCCGGTAATCCAGGGCCCCCATTGTTGGGGGGCAATCCAGCGTTGGCTGGTCGGACATACCGGATTGCGAAACCCAAAGCCGGGCCGACCGGGCGCCCCAAGCCCAGGCCTGGCGCAGGTATGCGCTTGCTCACCTGGCGGTGGAGCCGGGATTGGCGGTACGAGCCGCTAGAATTCAGCCGTTTTCGGGCCATTTGGTGCCGAATCCCGGCTGATTCGTCGGGCCTTCGCCACAGCCCGCAGACATCCACAGATTGCCCACAGGGGCCTGTGGATAAGCTGTTGAAAGTTTTTGCTGTTGGCGACCTGCAACGACCGGGAATTGAGCGCTGGCGCGGGTTTCCGGGCAGGCCTTTTGACTAGAATGAAGGCCCAACAAGCAGTTGCCATACGATTTTGTTGGAAGGCGCGTCTCCCCTTGGACGTGCCTTTTTTTTGACTTCAGCACGCCGCTTCGCGGCTTCACATCGCTTCGCGATATGAGCTTCCGTCGCAACGGCTGCCGCCGTTGTAGCTCCTGCTCCGCGTGCCCAAGACTTTGATGAACCACATCCGCAACTTCTCCATCATTGCCCACATCGACCACGGCAAGAGCACGCTCGCGGATCGAATCATTCAACGTTGCGGGGGCCTGTCTGACCGCGAGATGGAAGCCCAGGTGCTGGACTCGATGGACATCGAGCGCGAGCGCGGCATCACGATCAAGGCGCAGACGGCTGCGCTGCAGTACACGGCGCGGGACGGCCAGGTCTACAACCTGAACCTGATCGACACCCCGGGGCACGTGGACTTCTCGTACGAAGTCAGCCGATCGCTATCGGCCTGCGAGGGCGCGCTGCTGGTGGTGGATGCGAGCCAAGGTGTCGAGGCCCAGACCGTGGCCAACTGCTACACGGCGCTGGACCTGGGCGTTGAGGTGGTGCCGGTGCTGAACAAGATGGACCTGCCCTCGGCCGACCCGGACAACGCCAAGTCCGAGATCGAGGACGTGATCGGCATCGATGCGTCGGACGCCATCCCTTGCTCGGCCAAGACCGGCATGGGCATCGACGAGATCCTGGAGGCCGTCATCGCCCGCATGCCCGCGCCGCGTGGCAACCCGGACGGCGCGCCCCGGGGCATGATCATTGACGCTTGGTTCGACAACTACGTTGGCGTCGTGATGCTGGTGCGTGTGGTCGATGGCCAGATCGGCAAGGGCGAGCGCATCCGCATGATGGCCACCAATGCGGTCTACGGCATCGAGCACCTGGGCGTGTTCACGCCCAAGAGCGAGAACCGCGAGCAACTGCGTGCGGGTGAGGTGGGCTTCGTCATCTGCGGCATCAAGGAGCTGGCCGCCGCCAAGGTGGGCGACACCATCACCCTGGAAAAGAAGCTGCCCAACAATGCCGGCCCGGCGACCGAGCCGCTGCCCGGCTTCAAGGAAATCCAGCCCCAGGTGTTTGCGGGCCTCTACCCGACCGAGGCCAGCGAGTACGACCAGCTGCGCGACGCGCTGGAGAAGCTCAGCCTCAACGACTCCTCGCTGCGCTTCGAGCCCGAGGTGAGCCAGGCGCTGGGCTTCGGCTTCCGTTGCGGCTTCCTGGGGCTGCTGCACATGGAGATCGTGCAGGAGCGCCTGGAGCGCGAGTTCGACCAGGACCTCGTCACCACCGCCCCGAGCGTGATCTACGAGGTCGAGCTGGGCGACGGCACCATCCTCAAGGTCGAGAACCCCAGCCGAATGCCCGACCCCGGCCGCATCGCCGAGATCCGCGAGCCCATCGTCACCGTGCATCTCTACATGCCGCAGGACTACGTCGGCGTGGTCATGACCCTGGCCAACCAGAAGCGCGGCGTACAGCTCAACATGGCCTACCACGGCAAGCAGGTGATGCTCACCTACGAGATCCCGCTGGCCGAGATCGTGCTCGACTTCTTCGACAAGCTGAAGTCTGCCTCGCGCGGCTACGCGTCCATGGACTACGAGTTCAAGGAGTACCGCGCCGCCGACGTGGTCAAGGTCGACATCCTGATCAATGGCGAAAAGGTCGACCCGCTGGCCATGATCGTCCACCGCAGCCAGAGCCAATACCGCGGTCGTGCCGTGGCCGCCAAGATGCGCGAGCAGATCCCGCGCCAGATGTACGACGTGGCCATCCAGGCCGCCATTGGCGCCAACATCATCGCGCGCGAGAACATCAAGGCGCTGCGCAAAAACGTGCTGGCAAAATGCTATGGCGGCGACATCACCCGCAAGCGCAAGCTGCTCGAAAAGCAAAAGGCCGGCAAGAAGCGCATGAAGCAAATCGGTTCGGTCGAGGTCCCGCAGGAAGCCTTCCTGGCCATCCTGCAGGTGGACGACTGAAGCCCCCCTCCCATCCCCTTTCAAAGTCTTCGATGAGTGCTCTCACCGGTGTTCTGTACGCGCTGCTTCTGGCCTACCTGGGTGGCTGGTACATGGGGCAGTGGAGCGGCAACTTCGCCCTCCTGCTCTTCATCCTGACGACGGTCACCTTTGCCTACTGGCTGGCCGAGCGCTTCCACTTCCTGCCGGCCCGCAAGGCCGCCGCGCAGGCCCTGGTGGACAGCGACGCCAAGCGCCGCGAGACGCTGGCCAGCCAAGGCATTCAGCGCGTGGACGGCGACATCGAAGGTGCCCGCCAGACCCTGCTTCAGCAACCTTGGTGGCTGGATTGGACGGCAGGTCTCTTCCCGGTCATCTTGGTCGTCTTCCTGCTGCGCTCCTTCGTCGTCGAGCCTTTCAAGATCCCGTCGGGCTCGATGGTCCCGACCCTGATGGTGGGTGACCTCATCCTCGTCAACAAGTTCCACTACGGCATCCGCCTGCCGGTCATCAACAAGAAGATCATCGCCAACCACGACGTGCAGCGCGGCGACGTGATGGTCTTCCGCTACCCGATGAACCCGGAGCAGGATTACATCAAGCGCGTGGTCGGCATCCCGGGTGACGAGGTCAGCTACCAGAACCAGCGCCTCTACATCAACGGGCAACTCGCGCCCGTGCAGCCGCAGGGCGACTTCTACGACGACAGCGGCTCGCCGCGCCTGTACCGCCCGCGCTTCACCGAGAAGCTCGGCGAGCGCGAGCACCAGATCCTGGTTGAGCCCAAGCAGGGCGCCCTGTTCCGCCCCGACGCGAACTTCCCGCACCTCGACCAATGCAACTACACGCTCGAAGGCGTGAACTGCAAGGTCCCGGCGGGCCATTACTTCATGATGGGTGACAACCGTGACAACTCACGCGATTCGCGTTACTGGGGGTTCGTGCCTGACGAGAATATCGTGGGCAAGGCCTTCTTGATCTGGATGAATTTCGGTAACCTCAAGCGCGTCGGCTTCTTCGAGTGACGCCTCGTCGTCATCACCCCTCACACCCCATGCAGCAGCAGCGCGGACTGACCCTCATTGGCCTTCTGTTCTGGGCCGTTGTCGTTGCCTTTGTGGCCTTGATTGGCATTCGGGCGGTGCCCACGGTGATCGAGTACTACACGATCCAAAAGGTCGTGGACCGCATCGCTGCCAGCAACCCCTCGACCGTGCCAGCCGTGCGCCAGGAGTTCGAACGCTTCGTGCAGGTCGAGTATTCGATCCAGAGCATTCGCGGCTCGGATCTGCAGGTGACCAAGGAGAACGACCGGGTCGTCATCTCCTTTGCCTACGACAAGGAAGTGCCCATCGCCGGGTCGGTCTATCTGCTGATCAAGTACGAGGGTCGCAGCCGCTGATGGCCAGTGGGCTTGTTGCCCTGCAGCAGCGCCTGGGGTATGCCTTTAGACAGCCCGAGCTGCTGACCCGGGCCCTTACCCACCGCAGCTTTGGGCAGGACCACAACGAGCGGCTGGAGTTCCTGGGCGATGCCGTGCTGGGCCTCGCGGTGTCTAGCCTGCTCTTCGAGGGGCGCTCGGCGTCCAGCGAGGGCGACCTGACCCGCGTGCGGGCTCACCTGGTGCGCGAGGCCAGCCTGCACCAGCTCGCGCTCAAGCTCGGCCTGCCCGATGTGATGCGCCTGTCCGAAGGCGAGGCCCGCGATGGCGGCGCACAGCGGCCCTCCATCCTGGCTGACGCCGTCGAGGCCGTGCTTGGTGCCGCTTACCTGGACGGCGGCTACGACGCCGCGCTCGGCATCGTGCGGCATTTGCTGGGCGCCACCATGGCTGAGGCCAGCGCCACCCCCAGCTTCGCGCGTGACCCCAAGACCGCCCTGCAGGAGTGGCTGCAAGCCCGTCGCCACGCGCTGCCGCAGTACCGCATCGTCGCTACCCGTGGTCGTGCGCATGACCAAGAGTTCGACGTCGAGTGCGCCGTCCCTGCCTTTGAAGCCACCGAGATCGGCCAGGGCCGTTCACGCCGCAGTGCCGAGCAGGCGGCGGCAGAGCGTATGCTGGCGCGCCTAACCCGCTTGTGAAGATGCTTCCCGGCCATGTCTGACGCTGTCGCACCCGACCCCAGCCCCGAAGCGCCGCAGCGCTGCGGTTTGATCGCCATCGTCGGTCGCCCCAACGTGGGCAAGTCCACCTTGCTGAACGCCCTGGTCGGCCAGAAGGTCAGCATCACCTCCGACAAGGCCCAGACCACGCGCCACCGCATCACCGGCGTGCGTACTGTCGATGAAGCCCAGTTCGTGTTTGTCGACACCCCGGGCTTCCAGACCAAGCACAACGTCGCGCTCAACCGCAACCTCAACCGTACCGTGCACGGCGTGCTGGCCGATGTGGATCTGGTGCTCTTCGTCGTCGAGGCCGGCCGCTTCGGGCTCGACGATGCCAAGGTGCTGGCCCTGCTGCCGGCCGACAAGCCCGTCGTGCTGGTGGCCAACAAGCTGGACGCCGTGCACCGCCGCGCCGAGCTGGCCCCCTGGCTCAAAGGCATGGCCGAGCGCCGTGACTTTGCCGAGTTCGTGCCGCTTTCGGCCAAGAAGGAGGCCGACGTCACGCGCCTCTTCAAGATCCTCAAGCCCTACCTGCCCGAGCAGGGTTGGTTCTATGACGAGGACGCGCTGACCGACCGGTCCGAGCGCTTCCTGGCCAGCGAGATCATTCGAGAAAAGCTCTTCCGCCTAACCGGCGACGAGCTGCCCTACACCTCCACTGTCATCATCGACAAGTGGGAGGAAGAGGGCACCCAGCGCCGCATCAGCGCCAGCATCGTGGTCGAGCGCGAGGCCCACAAGGGCATGATCATTGGCCAAGGCGGCGAGCGCCTCAAGCGCATCGGCTCCGAGGCGCGGCAGGAGCTGCAGACCCTGATGGACGCCCGCGTCCACCTCGAACTCTGGGTCAAGGTGCGCTCGGGCTGGGCCGACAGCGAAGAGCACCTGCGCTCCTACGGCTACGAGTGACATGAACCGGCGGGAGACCGGTCGCACGGGCCCGGTCCGGGCGAAAGCGCCGTCGCGCGGAGCGTCAGGCACACAGCCCCAACTCGCCTTTGTGCTGCATCACTACGACTGGAGCGAGACCAGTCTCATCCTTGACCTCTTCACCCGCGAGTCCGGCCGCGTGGCCGTGGCCGCCAAGGGTGCCAAGCGGCCTTACTCGCAACTGCGCGCCGTGCTGCTGCCGCTGCAGCGCATCCAGGTCAGCCTCTCCAAACCCACGCTGACCGAAAGCGGCGAGGTGCAGACCCTGCGCGGCGCCGAATGGGCCGGCGGCAACACCCTGCCCGGTGGGGCTGGCCTGTTTTCGGGCTACTACCTGAACGAGCTGTTGATGAAGCTGCTCGCCCGGCACGACCCGCACCCGCAACTCTTCGACGCCTACGCCGACACCCTCGCTGCCTTGGCGCAGCGCGATGACACCGCTGCGCTGCGCGCCTTCGAGCTGCGGCTGCTGGCCGAGCTGGGCCTGCTGCCCGACCTCAGCGTCGTCACCGCCACGCAGCGCGCGCTCGACCCGGCTAGCCGCTACCAGCTCTCGGCCGACAGCGGCCTTGTGCCCGCCAGCCACGACAGCGGCGCGCTGCGGGGCGACACGCTGATCCACCTTCAAGCCGCTCTGCTGCACGGCAGCGGTGATGCCCTGCGCGCTGCCTGCGCGGCCGAGTTGCCCTTGCTGAAAGCCGCACTGCGCGGCCTGCTGCACCATCACCTCGGCCACCAGGCCTTGCGCACCCGCGCCCTGCTGGTGGACGTGCAGAAGTTGCTCGACACTTGAGGGCCCACCCTCAGGCATCGCATGAACCCGCTCGCTCCCGCCGCCGCCAGTTGCGCCCTGTCCGTCAACGTCAACAAGGTTGCGTTGCTGCGCAACACCCGCCACCTGGGCGTCCCCAGCGTGCTGCGCGCGGCCGAGCAATGCCTGATGGCCGGCGCCCAAGGCATCACCGTGCACCCCCGGCCCGACGCGCGCCACATCCGCCCGAGTGACGTGGATGAATTGGCGGCCTTCCTTAAGGACTGGCCCCACATCGAGTTCAACATCGAAGGCAACCCGACGCAAAACCTGATGGACTTCGTGCGCCGCATCCGCCCGCACCAGGTCACCTTCGTGCCCGATGCCGAAGACCAGTTCACCTCCGACCACGGCTGGCAGTTGCCGCAGGATGCCGAGCGCCTGCGCCTCTTGATCCGCGAGGCCCAGGAGCTGGGCGTGCGCGTCAGCCTCTTCATGGACCCCGAGCCCACCGCCATGCCCCATGTGGCCGCGCTGGGGGCGGACCGCATTGAGCTCTACACCGAGAGCTTTGCCAGCAGCTTTGGCACGCCGCGCGGGCCAGAGGTGCTGGCCGCCTTCACCGCCACCGCCGAGGCCGCCTTGCGTGAAGGTCTGGGCATCAACGCCGGCCACGACCTCAACCGCGACAACCTCACCGCCTTCCTGCGCGCCGTGCCCGGCGTGCAGGAGGTCTCCATCGGCCATGCGCTGATTGCCGATGCGCTGGAGCTCGGCTATGCCGAGACGGTCAAGGCCTATCTGCGCGCCATCACCGAGGCGGGTCGATGATCTTTGGCGTCGGCACCGATATCTGCGACATCCGCCGCGTGGCCGACGCGCTGGCGCGGCGTGGTGACCGCTTTGCGCAGAAGGTGCTGGGCCCGCAGGAGCTGCGCGTCTTCCAGGAGCGCCGTGCGCGCGCCGAGGTACGCGGCACGGCCTATCTGGCCACGCGTTTCGCCGCCAAGGAAGCGTTCTCCAAGGCCATCGGCCTGGGCCTGCGTGCGCCCATGAGCTGGCATGCCTGCGAGCTGCTGAACGGCCCCATCGGCAAGCCCGAGTTCGTGCTGCACGGTGAGCTGGCCCAATGGTTTGCCGACCGCAGCCTGCGTGCGCAGGTGAGCATCAGCGACGAGCGAGACACTGCCGTGGCCTTTGTCGTCGTCGAGGACCTCCGGCTGGCATCGGACCGAGGCAGCGAACCCGGCGCGGCGCGCGAAGCCAGCATGCCGTCGACGCGCGCGGTGTAGTCCTGGCCTGGCGCCTCTCAGTGGGCGCCGTGAAAGAGCAGCCGCTCGGCCAACTCCCGGCGCGCTGGCGGCTGGGTCTGCACGCGGTCCAGCAGCGCGATGACCGGTTCGCAGCTGGTGTTCGGCGTGGCGGCGGTGGTGGGTGTGTCGCGCCACAGCTGTGCCAGCGCACCCAGGGCGCCGGCGCCCATGGAGCGTGCCAGCACCTCGGTCTCGATGGCATTGGGCGGGCGGGGCAGCCAGCGCGGGGGATTGGACTGGGCGGCGTCGAGCAGCCATTGGCTTTCCCGCACCTGCAAGGGCAGCGGCAGCGTCGGGCGGGCTGCGATCCGGCCGTCCAGCAGGTCGCGGCAGCCAGGGCGGCCATTGCGCTCGGCGGGCGTGCGCAGGGCCTTGAGCTGGTCGGCTACCAGTTGCACATAGCGCCGCCGCAGGCCGGTGTCGGCACTGGCAATCAACTGGGGCATCTGCTGCGCCAACGGTGAGAGCGCGGCGGCCTGCACCTCCGTATCGGACAGGCCGGCCGAGCGGGCTTCCCACATGCGCTGCGCCACCGCCTCGATGGTGCCGCCCTGGCGGCGCTCCAGCGCGTCCCACACCGGGTGGGTGCGCAGCGCATCCTGGAAATCGGCCAGCCCCGAGCTGCCGGCCAGCGGCAGTTCGACGTCCAGCGTTTGCGGCAGCGGCGCCACCAGGCCTTGCAGGTCACGTTCCTTCGGGAACCACATGCTGCGCGCCGGCGTGGCCAGGGTCTTGTCGATCAGGGCCTCCGGCAGGCCCAGCTTGCGGTAGGACTCGGCGAGGTTCTGGTTGGCCAGCTCCTCAAATACCGGGTTGAAGGTGCCCGTGGACGCGCGGTGAAACCCGAGCCGCGCACCCGGCGTGAGCTGGCGCGGCTGGCCGGCCATGAAGACCAGGGTGCAGGCGCTGGCGCAGGTGCCCACCGCACGGCTGGCATGGCGGTGCTGCTGCAGGGCCTCGGCCATGCGTTCAGCCTCGCGCACGCGGCCACCGGGCGACTCAAGTTCCACCCGCTTCAACTGACTGGCCTCGCTGCTGGCCAGCAGCTTGCGCACCCGCTCGCCATCGCCCATGCCGATGGTGCCGGCCACGCGCAGGCTGCGCCCATCGGCCGAGAGGCTGAGCGTGGCCTGGCCGATGGGGTCGATGCCACGCGCCATCTGCCAGTAGTTGCCCACATTGGGCGCAAAGCCAAACAGCACCGAGGCCCCAAACTGCAAGGCCCCGAGCGCCAGCGTCACGCGCGCCAGCCAGCCCCACAGGGCAGCACCCTCGTCGCGCAGGTAGTTGCCCGCAGCGCGCCAGGCGCCGACGATGCACCACACATCCATGCCCATCAGCAGCGGCACGCCCAGCAGGGTCACGATGGCGCTGATCTGCAGCGAGTCGCCCTTGACGCTGATCCAGCTCATCAACCCGGTCAGCAGCAAGGCCAGCGGCGTGGCCAGCAGCATGTTGTTGAGCCAGTAGCTGCGCGCCAGGCTCAGCTCGCCGCGCCAGTGGCGGGCGATGTAGCTGCCTTCGGTGGCCACGGGCGGCGGGGCAGGGCGGGCGCGCCGGCGCGGCTGCTTGGAGGCCTGCTGCCAGGCTTGCGGGGCCTCGGTGGGCCGCACGATGCCCGTGCCGTCCACCATCGTGGGGTCGACGTAGGGGCGAGGGGGCTGGGTGTCCGACATGCCAGGCATCGTAGATTCGGCCCCCCGATCTTTGATGGCAATTTGCACGCTGTGGCGCGCCTTGTGCGGCCGGCTTGTCCCATGAAAAAGGCCCGGGCTGAGCCGGGCCTTGGGAGTGGCGGTTGAGCCGCCGTGGCAGTCGGGGCCGGTTTCAGGCCTCGAAGGGCAGCTTCACCTGGCTCAGGTCCTTGCGCGTCTCGACGAGGATCAGCGGGCCTTCGTCCAGCACCACCACGGGTGCCGGCTCGCGGCCCAGCGGTGCGGGGGCAGGCTCGGCCGCGATGGCGGCCTGGGCGGCGGCAATCTTGTCGGCATCCGAGTTGACCCACTGCAGACCGGCGCCTTCGGCGATGGCTTGCAGGTCACTCAGCGGCAACACGAAGGGCTGTGCGGCCACAACCGGGCTCGGGCTCGGGGCCGGTGTGGGCGCCGGCGTCGGGGCGGCCACGCCGGAGTCATGGGCGCTCAGCGCTGCTTCGATCAGCGAGACCTGCTGGGGCACCACGACAGCGGCCGGGGCAAGTGTCTCGGCGCCTTCCGTGCTGGTCGCGTCAGCGGCTTGTGGCACGGCGTCGTCCTTGCGGCCATCGCGGTCGTCGCGATCGCGCCGGCCCCGGCGGTTGCGGCGGCGGCCACCCTCGCGGACAGCGCCTTCGTTGGCGTCGTCGCCGTCATCGACAGGGCTGTCGGTGGCGGGGGCCGCGTCGGTGGCGGTGTCCACCGGCGCATCGGCAGCGGCTTCGGTGCCAACTTCAGGGGCGCCGTCGGCCCCACGGCCCTCACCGCGACCACGTCCACCACGGCGGCGGCGGCGGCCACGGCCTTCGCGTTCGTCGCCCGCGCCTTCGGCGGTGGGCTCGGTGGCTTCGGCCTGGGTATCGACAAAGGCGGGCGGTGTGTCATGCGCTGCGGCCAGTGCCGGGTCCAGCAGGGCGGTGGCGTTGTCGCTCACTTCGGCCGTGGGTGCGCGCTCCTGGCGGGGGCGGCGCTCGCCACGTTCACCGCGGTCGCCGCGCTCACCGCGCTCTGCCCGTTCGCCACGCGGCGGGCGTTGCTCGCTGCGCGCGGGCGTCTCGGCGCCTTCGGCTTCGGGGCGGGCATCCGGGCGCTCGGCGCGCTCGTTGCGTTCGTTGCGTTCGTTGCGTTCGTTGCGCTGGCCATTGCGGCCACCGCGTTCCTGGCGCTCACCACGGCCTTCGGTCGGCTTGTTGGCCTCGCGGCCCTCGGTGGGCTTGGCGCCGCCGCGACCACGGTCTCCGCCACGGTCGCGGCGGCGGCCATCGCGGCCTCCGTCACGTCCACCATCGCGGCCGCCATCACGGCCTTCACGCTTGGGCTTGTCGGTGCTGGCCGCTGCGGCCGGGGCCGGCTTGGCCTCGATGGCGGCGGGCTCGCTGCCGCCCGAGAGCCAGCCGATCAGGCGGCTGAACAGGCCCTTTGGCGCCGGTGCGGCGGCGGGTGCCTTGGCGGCTGGTGCGGGTGCGGCCACGGGCGCAGCCGCCACCGGGGCGGGTGCCGGGGCCGGCATCGGTGCGGGCAGCTCGGGCAGGATGCCCTTGATCACCGGCTCCTGCTTGTTCTTCTTCTCGATGTCACCGCGACGGGTGATGCCCACCTCGTCGGTCGGCTCCTCGATCATGGTGTAGCTGGCCTGCAGGTTTTCCAGGCGGGGGTCGTCGTGGCGCAGGCGCTCCAGCTTGTAGTTCGGCGTCTCGAGGTGCTTGTTGGGCACCAGCAGCACGGTGACACGCTGCTTGAGTTCGATCTTGGTGATCTCCTGGCGCTTCTCGTTGAGCAGGAAGGAGGTGACCTCCACCGGCACTTGCACGTGCACGGCGGCGGTGTTGTCCTTCATGGCCTCTTCCTGGACCATGCGCAGGATCTGCAGCGCGCTGCTTTCCGTGTCGCGGATGTGGCCGGTGCCGTTGCAACGCGGGCAAGTGATGTGGTTGCCTTCACTCAGCGCCGGGCGCAGGCGCTGGCGGCTCATCTCCAGCAGGCCGAACTTGCTGATGGAAGCGAACTGCACGCGGGCGCGGTCGTTGCGCAGCGCGTCACGCAGACGCTGCTCGACCTCGCGGCGGTTCTTGGATTCCTCCATGTCGATGAAGTCCACGACGATCAGGCCGCCCAGGTCGCGCAGGCGCATCTGGCGGGCGATTTCGTCGGCCGCTTCAAGGTTGGTGCGGGTGGCGGTTTCCTCGATGTCACCGCCGCGCGTGGCGCGTGCCGAGTTGACGTCCACCGAGACCAGGGCCTCGGTGTGGTCGATCACGATGGCGCCGCCCGAAGGCAGGTTCACCGTGCGGCTGTGGGCCGTTTCGATCTGGTGCTCGATCTGGAAGCGGCTGAACAGCGGCGCGTCGTCGCGGTAGCGCTTCACGCGGTGCCCCTGGTCGGGCATCACGTGGTTCATGAACTGGTGGGCCTGGTCGAACAGATCGTCCGTGTCGATCAGGATCTCGCCGATGTCGGACGTGAAGTAGTCGCGGATCGCGCGGATCACCAGCGACGACTCCTGGTAGATCAGGAAGGCGCCCTTGCCCGCCTTGGAAGCGCCGTCGATGGCCTCCCAGAGCTTGAGCATGTAGTTCAGGTCCCATTGCAGCTCGGCAGCCGAGCGGCCGATGCCGGCGGTGCGGGCGATCAGGCTCATGCCCTTGGGGTATTCGAGCTGGTCGAGGGCCTCCTTCAGCTCCTCGCGCTCTTCGCCCTCGATGCGGCGGCTCACGCCACCGCCGCGCGGGTTGTTGGGCATCAGCACCAAGTACCGGCCGGCAAGGCTGACGAAGGTGGTCAGTGCCGCGCCCTTGTTGCCGCGCTCTTCTTTCTCGACCTGGACCAGCAGCTCCTGGCCTTCCTTGATCGCGTCCTTGATGGTCGCGTTCTTGACGTCGGTGCCGTCGCGGAAGTACTGGCGCGAGATTTCCTTGAAGGGCAGGAAACCGTGGCGGTCTTCGCCATAGTCCACAAAGCAGGCTTCGAGCGACGGCTCGACGCGCGTCACCACTGCCTTGTAGATATTGCCTTTGCGTTGTTCGCGGCCTTCGATTTCGGTCTCGAAGTCCAGCAGCTTCTGGCCATCAACGATGGCCAGGCGACGCTCTTCCTGCTGCGTCGCATTGATCAGCATGCGTTTCATGTCGTCATCACTCCTCGCGCGCTGGATTTGGAATCCAGGCGCATCACCTCACACGCCGCTCGAAGGCGGCATCAAGATGCACGGGCGATGACGCTGAACCGTGGAAGGAATCGCCCTGGACCGTCTGGCAGCCGATCAGAAGATCGGCGCTCGGACGGCGTTGGCGCGTGCGGCCAGGCGGTCGGCAACGGTTGGCGCTCGCCCGACCCCGCGCGTCGCGGCGGTGCGCCGCGCTCTCGCGCCGGCACGGGGCCGGGGCGGCGCATGAAGGGGGAGGGGAGTGCTCATCCGCTGAAGACTGCTGGACGCGGGCCAGAGACCGGATACGACGGCGGGCCGGTGGGCCCAGGCGGCGTCGATCTCTCGCCTTGAAACCTTGTTCTTGCTCGCAGTGCCGATTCAGAGAACGGGGGCTGCTCGCGGGGTTCGTGTCATCGCTCTGCCACACCAGGCAATGGGCCGCAGGCTCACTTGGGGAGACCGCCTGTCCACCGATCTGGCGCGTTGCATCGCCACTGGCAACTCGGGCCTAGCCCGGAGCTGCGCCGCGTTGCCACCGCTAAAATCAAAAGAATCAAACACTTACGGCGACAACGTGGTGAAAAGGATTATAGAGGCAGGCCGGCGGCAGCCAGCCCGGCCAGCCGCCACGCGCAAAGCCGTGCTTTCCCCAGGGCCGGCGCCCGAAACCCGGCCAAGTGTGAAATTTGTCCAGGTCGATGAAGGTTCGGCCGGCCAGCGGCTCGACAACTTCCTGCTGCGCGAGCTCAAAGGGGTCCCCAAGACCCACGTCTACCGGGTCATCCGGGCCGGCGAGGTGCGCGTCAACAAGGGCCGTGCCCAGGCCGACACTCGCCTGGCCCTGGGCGACGAAGTGCGCATCCCGCCGGTGCGCGTGGCCACCAAGCCCGATGACGCCCCGGCCGCCCCGCCGCGCGAGTTCCCCATCGTGTTCGAGGACGAGCACCTGCTGGTCATCGACAAGCCAGCCGGCGTGGCCGTGCACGGCGGCTCGGGCGTCAGCTTCGGTGTCATCGAACAACTGCGCCGCGCCCGGCCCACAGCCAAGTTCCTGGAGCTGGTCCACCGGCTGGACAAGGAGACCTCGGGTCTCTTGATGATCGCCAAGAAGCGCAGTGCGCTGACCCACCTGCAAGACCAACTGCGCGACCGCGAGACCGGCAAGACCTATGCCGCTCTCGTCTGGGGCGACTGGCCCGAGAAGCTCAAGGTCATCGACGTGCCCTTGGTCAAGTTCGTCGGCAGCGACGGCGAACGCTGGGTGCGTGCCGGCACCGCCGACGAGCCCGACGCCAAGCGCTCCATCAGTCTGGTCAAGGTGACACAGCGCCTGGGCTGGGCCACCTTGCTCGACGTCACCATCAAGACCGGCCGCACCCACCAGATCCGCGTCCACCTGCAGCAGGCCGGCCACCCCATCGTCGGGGACCCCAAGTACGGCGACTTCGAGCGCAACCGCGAATTGGCCCGGGGCCCGCAGCGCTTTGACCGGATGTTCCTGCACGCCCGGCAGTTGCGCGTCAGCCACCCGGCTACTGGGGCTGAGCTGCTGCTCACTGTGCCCCTGCCGGCTGAATGTGAGAAGCTGCGCGCCCACTCCACACCCCTTGCATGAGACCCCAACGCTTCGACCTCCTCGCCTTCGACTGGGACGGCACCCTGTTTGATTCCACGGCCCTGATCGCTCGCAGCATCCAGCGCGCGGCGGTGGACCTGGGGCTGGAGGAGCCGGACTACGACGAGGCCAAGTACGTGATCGGGCTGGGCTTGCGCGATGCGCTGGAGCGCGTGGTGCCGGGCCTGTCGCCTGACCGCTATGGCGACCTGGGCCTGCGCTACCGCCACCACTACCTGGGTTCAGAGCACGAAGTGGCCCTGTTCGACGGCAGCGTTGAGATGCTGCAGGCCCTCAAGGCGCGGCACCACTGGCTGGCCGTGGCAACAGGCAAGAACCGCGTGGGCCTGGACCGGGCCTTGGTGACGGCCGACCTGACCAAGATGTTTGATGCCACCCGCACGGCCGACGAGACGCGCTCCAAGCCTCACCCGCAGATGCTGCACGAGCTGATGCGCGAGTTCGGCGTCGAGCCCGAGCGCTGCCTGATGATTGGCGACACCACGCACGACCTGCAGCTGGCGGCCAATGCGGGTGCGCCTTGCGTGGCCGTCAGCTTTGGCGCGCATGACCACGAGACCTTCGGTGAGTTCAACCCGCTGTTCATCGCGCACTCGACGCGAGAGCTGCACGACTGGCTGATTCAGCATGCCTGATACCGCCGGACTGCCACTCTGCGCATCGACCGAGCTCGAAGAGCGCGGCCGGGCGCACACCTTCGAGGTGCTGCAGTGGCGCGAGCCGGTCACGGCCTTTGCGATGCGCTTTGAAGGCCAGGTGGTGGCCTACCTGAACCGCTGCGCGCACGTGCCCACCGAGATGGACTGGCAGGAAGGCCAGTTCCTTGATGGCGACAAGGAATTCATCATCTGCAGCATCCATGGCGCCATGTACGACCCGCGCTCTGGCCGCTGCATCTCGGGCCAATGCGGACGCATGGGCCTGACGCCTGTCACTGTCAGCGAGCGCGAAGGCCAGGTCTACTGGCACCCCAGCGCTGACACCAAACCCGCCTTTGAAGACTGACCATGGACGACCAACTCCCACCCCCCATGCCCGACCCCGTGGACGTGCCGGCCAAGCCCGCGCCGTCGGCTACCCCAGCGGCCGTGGACCCCGCCCTGGCCCTGCTGGCCCAGGAGTTTTTGCGTGACCGGCGGGCCGAGCGCCGCTGGCGGGTGTTCTTCCGGCTGATGTGGCTGGGCGTTGCCGTCTTCCTGGTCTATGGCATCTGGGCCCAAGGCAAGCACGTGGCCACCACGGCCGCGCCGCACACGGCACTCGTCGAGGTGCGCGGCGAGATCGCGTCTGACACCGAGGCCAGCGCCGAGCTGCTGCTCTCCGCCCTGCGCGATGCCTTCAAGGACGAGCATGCCGAGGCCGTGGTGCTGCGCATCAACTCGCCCGGCGGCAGCCCGGTGCAGGCCGGCATCCTCTATGACGAGATCACCCGGCTCAAGAAGCTGCATGGCAAGAAGGTCTACGCGGTGGTCGAGGAGATCTGCGCCTCGGGGGCCTACTACATCGCCGCGTCGGCTGATGAGATCTACGTCGACAAGGCCTCGCTCGTCGGCAGCATCGGCGTGCTGATGGACGGCTTTGGTTTCACCGGCGTGATGGAGAAGCTGGGCGTCGAGCGCCGCCTGCTCACCGCTGGTGAGAACAAGGGCATGCTCGACCCCTTCAGCCCCTTGCCGGCCAAGCAGCGTGCCTTTGCGCAAAGCATGCTGGACCAGATCCACCAGCAGTTCATCGCTGTGGTGCGTGAGGGCCGGGGCAAGCGCTTGAAGGAAACGCCCGAGATGTTCTCGGGCCTCTTTTGGAACGGCGAAGAGGCCGTCAAGATGGGCCTGGCCGACGACTTCGGCAACCTCGACTATGTGGCGCGCGAGATCGTCAAGGCTGAAGAGGTGCTCGACTACACGCCGCGCGACAACGTGGCTGAGCGACTGGCCAAGCGCTTTGGCGCGGCCATCGGCTCGGGCGCCGTGAAGGCGCTGCGCGAGATGTCGCCGATCCGCTGACCTGCCCAGATGAACCAAGGGCCGCCGCCCCGGCTGGGGTGGCGGCACGAGGAGGCTGTCGGACTTGGAGCGTCGGCTGCAATTTGGCCTCAGCGGTCCATTTTTCGCGGACTTCTTGACCCATAGCTTCGGCTATGGGCCTGCGAACTCCACAAAAACTGTCCTCGCTGGGGCCCAATTTCGCTTCGACGCCCCAAGCCCGACAGCCTCCTTGTCACGTCAGGCGCCGCGTTTTACTTGGCGGCAGCCGGTGCTTGCGTGGCGGCCTGGGCCACCGGGGCCGGCGCCGCGCTGGCAGTGGGCTTGGCCTCGACCTTGGGCTCAGCCTTGTGAGCCGCCTTGGCCACATGCTTGGCGTGGGGCTTTGCTTCAGCCTTTGCTTCGGCCTTCACCTCAGCTTTCACCTCAGCTTTGGGCGCTGCCGCCACCATGGGCTTGGCTTCGGCCTTGACGGCGGCTTGCGGCGCGACAGCGGGGGCCGCAGGCTTGGCGGCTTCCGTGACTGCCGGGGCCGGCGTCGCTGCGGTTGTGGCAGCGGCTGTCGGCGTGGCGGTGGGGGCAGCGGGCGCTGCAGATTGGGCCAGAACCACGCCGGTGCTGAGGGCAAAGACGGCAGTGGCGATCACGGTCTTGAACGAGTTCATGTGCATAGCTCCAGGTGGATGCAAGGTGGGTTTTGACTTGGGTTCAGCAATCGCGATGCTTGCGGCTTTCAACGACGCCTGGGTGTCGCTCGTTGACCCTCGCCAAACCCGTTTCAAAGCCTTACAAAGCGAGTCATGACCTCCCGCTTCACTTGGCACAACGCCTACCCCAGCCAGCGCAGCCCGCTGTTCGCGCGCAACGTCGTCGCCACCTCGCACCCACTGGCCGCACAAGCCGGGCTGCAGATGCTGCGGCAGGGTGGCAACGCGGTGGATGCCGCCGTGGCTACGGCCGCGTGCATGACCATCGTCGAGCCCTGCAGCAATGGCCTGGGGTCAGACGCCTTCTGCATCCTCTGGGATGGGCAGCAGTTGCATGGCCTCAACGCCTCAGGGCGCGCGCCCGCAGCCTGGACGCCTGAGTACTTCAAAGGCGCCAGCGCTCTGCCGGTGCGTGGCTGGGGCGCCGTCACGGTGCCCGGTGCCGTCAGTGCCTGGGCGGCATTGAGCGAGCGCTTTGGCAAGCTGCCCTTTGCTGACCTGATGCAGCCCGCCATCGAGGCCGCCGAGCGTGGCTACGCGGTGCCGCCCGTGGTGCAGAGCAAATGGGCCCAGGCTGCGCAGGTGACCGAGCTGGTGCGCCAGCCGGGCTTTGCGCAGGCCTTTCTGCCCAAGGGCCGCGCGCCGATGGTGGGCGAGCGCTTTGCCTTCCCGGCGGCCGCACGCGGCCTGCGTGCCATTGCCGCCACGCGGGGCGAGGCCTTCTACCGGGGCGAGATCGCTGCGGCGCTGGCCGCTGCCGCGCACGAGGACGGTGGCGCCATGACCGAGGCTGACCTGGCCGCCTACCAGCCCGAGTGGGTCACGCCGCTGGCCCAGGATGTGTTCGGCCACACGCTGCACGAGATCCCGCCCAACGGGCAGGGCATGGCGGCGCAGATGGCGCTGGGCATCCTGCAAGCGCATGGCTTGCCCGATGTTGGCCCCGACAGCCCCGAGGCCCTGCACGCGCAGATCGAGGCGATGAAGCTCGCCTTTGCCGACATCTACCGCTACGTGGCCGAGCCGGGCAGCATGCCGCTCAGCGCCGCCGACCTGCTCGACCCGGCCTACCTGGCTGAGCGTGCGCGCTTGATCGACCCCGGCAAGGCCCAGGTTTTCGGGCCTGGCAACCCGATGAAGGGCGGCACCATCTACCTGACCGCTGCCGACGAGGCCGGGATGATGGTCAGCTTCATCCAGAGCAACTACATGGGCTTTGGCTCGGGCGTGGTGGAGCCCAGCTACGGCGTGTCGCTGCAGAACCGCGGCCACGGCTTCTCGCTCGACCCCCGCCACCCCAACATCGTGGCGCCGCGCAAGCGGCCTTTCCACACCATCATCCCCGCCTTCCTGACCAAGGACGGCGCGCCGGTGATGAGCTTTGGTGTGATGGGCGCCAACATGCAGCCGCAAGGCCATATGCAGATGCTGGTGCGCATGCTGCACTACGGCCAGCAGCCCCAGGCGGCCAGCGATGCGCCGCGCTGGCGCTACAGCGAGGGGCTGAACATCAATGTCGAGCCCCATATGCCGGCCGCCACCATTGCAGGCCTGCGTGCCCGTGGCCACCAGGTGGGCGACATCCACGACAGCTACCAGGACTTCGGCGCCGGCCAGTTCATCTGGCGGCTGGGCGACCCGGCGGTGGAGGGCTACGTGGCTGCCAGCGACTCGCGGCGCGACGGCGCGGCCGTTGGGTTTTGACTTGTGGCAACGCTGAACAAGTCCCTCGCGCGCAGCGCATCCCTGCTTTGGGCGGCCTGCGTTGTTGCAAATCCTCGCCGTAGCCAGTGCTACGGCTGTGGTTTGCGCCTAGCAGCCCATCCCAAACCAGGGCGCGCTGCATCACAGGGACTTATTCAACGTCGCCCGTAAGATGCCGGCATGACCAAGCTGCTGGATCTCGATTAGTTCCGACCCCCACGTGTCGTCGCGAGCGGTGCTCGCCCTGTGGTGTGTGTCTGGAGTTGTCGGTCCATGTCGTCATCCTTTCTTTCCTCGTTCAAGCTGCCCGCTGGCGATCTGCTGCGCGATGCGGTCTACCGGCGCCTGTGGGCGTCCATCCTCGTCTCGTCGCTGGGCGGCCAGATCACGCTGCTGGGCCTGCCGCTGACGGCGGCTGTGCTGCTCAATGCCAGCCCCACCCAGATGGGCTTGCTCCAGGCGCTGCAGGCGCTGCCCTTTGCGCTCTTCGCCCTGCCCACGGGCGTCTTGCTCGACCGGGTGCGCAAGCTGCCGGTCTACATCGGCGGCGAGGCGCTGCTGGGGGTGGCGGTGGGCTCGGTGCCGATAGCGGCGTGGCTGGGCGTGCTGGGCATGCCCTGGCTCTATGTGGTGGGCTTCATCATCGGCATCGTCAACACCACGGCGGGCAGTGCCGCGCAGATCGTGCTGACCCAGATCGTGCCGCGTGAGCGGCTGGTCGAGGCGCATGCCAAGAACGCGCTGGCCTCATCGGGTGCGGACGTCGCCGGCCCCGGGCTGGCAGGCTTGCTCATCAAGCTGCTGAGCGCACCCATGGCCCTGGCGGTGGACGCGCTGATGCTGCTGGTCTCGGTCACCATCCTGCGCGGTATCCGCGTGACTGAAACCCTGCGCGAGGGCGCGCGCCGCCACTTCTGGGACGAGCTGATGGAGGGCCTGCACTTCGTGCGCGAGCGGCGGCTGCTGGTCAGCATGGCCTTTGTGGTGGCGGGCTGGCATCTGTTCTACAACGCGGCTCTGGTGGTGCAGATCCTGCTGGCCACGCGCGAGCTGCACCTGGCGCCGCAAATGGTGGGCTGGTCCTACGTGGCCGTGGGCATTGGCACGGTGCTGGCCAGCAGCTTCGGGCACCGCATCAGCCGCCGCATCGGGCCCGGGCCCTGCCTGGTGCTGGGCTTGGGCATCTGCGGCGGGGGCTGGCTGGTGTTGGCGCTGGCGCCTGAGGGGCCGCTGGGTGTGTTCGCCTTCGCGCTCATGCTGTTTGCCTGGGGCGTGGGGGCGGTGCTGATGTTCATCAACTTCTTGTCGCTGCGCCAGTCGGTCACGCCTGCGCCCATGCTCGGCCGCATGACCAGCACCATGCGCTGGCTCATCCTGCTGCCCGCCGCGCCCGGTGCGCTGCTGGGTGGCTGGCTGGGCGAGCATGTGGGCCTGCGCTCGGCCCTGGCCTTTGCCGGCGTGGGCACGCTGCTGATGGCCACCTGGGCCTGGCGGCATGAGGTGATCCGCAGCGTGCGCGAGCTGCCCAAACCGCAGGAGGTGCTGCCCACATGAACGCCGACTCCATCGTCCAGCCGGGCGACCCGATCTTGATCGACGTGCCGCGCGAGCTGGTGGGTGAACGCCTGGTGCTGGCTGCGCCGCAGATCGGGCTGGGCGCCGAGCTGGCCGTGGTCATCACCCAGTCGCTCGCCCATCTGCGCCCCTGGATGCCTTGGGCCAAGGACACCCCCAGCGCCGAGAGCGCCGAGGCCGTGGTGCGCCGCATGCACGCGGACTTCATCGCCCGCCGGGATCTCGTTTTCCACATCTTTGCGCGTGGTGCTGACGGCCGGCGCGGCCGCCTGCTGGGCGGCAGTGGCCTGCACCGCATGGACTGGGAGCTGCGCAAGTTCGAGATCGGCTACTGGCTGCGTCCCGAGGCCCAAGGCCAGGGCCTGGCCAGCGAATGCGTGTGCCTGCTGGCCGACATGGCCTTGCAGACCCTGCAAGCCCGCCGCGTCGAGATCCGCGTCGATGCGCGCAACACCCGCAGCCGCGCCGTGGCCGAACGCTGCGGCTTCGAGCTGGAAGGTGTGCTGCGCAACGACACCCTGGGCGTGGACGGCACGCCGCGCGACGCGGCCGTCTACGCGCGCATCGGCGCCTGAAGCGCTACTTGGCCAGCAGCGCCGCGTCCGCCCAGGTCACGGGCAGCGCTGCTGCGTCTGGCGTGCTCGCGCGCACCACCAGTTCGATCAGCTTCACGCCGGCCACGTCGGCCGAGAGCGGCTCGCCGCTGTCGCCCCACTTCAGCGGCCGGCTGGTGGCGAGCAGCTTGCCGTCGCCATAGACCGCAAAGGTGGCCGTGCTGGCAGCGTCGCGCGCCGAGTCGTTGACGCCCACCGTGGCGGTGAAGCGGCGGTAGCCGGCGTTGCGCACCTCCAGACGCGAGTTGGCCAGGGCGCCGATGCCCGTCTCATAGCGCCGGCCCTTCAAGGCCAAGGCCTCGCCGTAGGGCGCACTGTCAGCCTGCACGCCGCCCCAGCCGGCGTAGATCGGGCGCTCGCCACTGCCGCGCGTGCCCTGCCAGCCCTTGGCTGAGCGGTGCAGGGTTGGGTCGGGCATGGGGTTCACCACGCCGTCCACGGCCGGGTTGACGTTGCCGGGTTGCTCTGAGAGGTAGAGCCCATCGGCCAGCATGCGGCTGCCGCTCCCGCTGCGAGCCTTAAAGACCAGGGTCTCGTGGGCCGCCAGCTTCAGCTTCAACTGGCCACGCAGCCGCTGCGTCTTGCCGCTCCACAGGTCGCGCAGTTCCACATCGGCATCGGGGCGGAGCTTCAAATGCGCGGCCTGCAGCTCCACATCGAGCGGCGCGGCCGTGCGGTTGAACACGGCCACGGCCTTGTCGCCGCTGCTCAAGGTCTTCACCAGGATCTGCACATCATGGCTGTCATAGGCCACGGTGGCCTGGTGGCCGGCGGGGTCCTGGTTGAGGGCGATGAGGTCGGCATTGCCCAGCAGCTTGACGAGGGCGTCCGGCGCCTTGCGCATGTCCATGCCGATGAAGAGCGGCGAGTTCAGCATGGCCCAGAGCGACAGGTGGGAGCGCGCCTCGGTCAGGTGCTGGGCATCGAAGTCGCCCTTGCCGATGAAGAGCATGTCCGGGTCGTTCCACGAGCCGGGATGGGCGTAGAAGGCCCGCTTGGCCGCGCTGTCGAAGTTGGTCAGCATCCGGCTCCAGGTGGGGTTGATGTCGTCACTGGTGCGGGAGATATTGCCGAAGTCCTTGCCCCAGGCGCGCACATTGCCCGCGCCCCAGACGCACAGCGACAGCACGAAGTCGCCGTCCGGGTTGCTTCTCACCAGAGCCTCGTGGATCTCGCGGAATTGCTGCTGCACGGCTGCGATGTCCGAGCGGGCAACGGAGTCCATGTCGAGCACGGGCTTGAGCTCGCGGTATTTGCCCGAGCGCACCTTCTCGGCCTCGGCGCCAAAGGCGCGCAGGCCGCAGCCGTCCACCTTGATGAAGTCAAAGCCCCAGGTCTCGAAGTAGAGGGCGATGTCCTGCTGCGTGTGGCCGTAAAGGCCCACCTCGCGCTCCAGCACCGAGCCCTTGGGCAGGTCGGTGTCGTCGGGCGAATAGGCCTGCGAGCAGCTGTTGCGGCCCAGGTCGGTGTAGATGCCGGCTTTGAGGCCCATGGCATGCAGCCGGTCGGTGAAGCTGCGGAAGGACGGCGTCCCGCTCGCTTGCCGGGTGGACGGGAAGCGCTCGGTGCGGATGATCAACGTGCCGTCGCTCAAGCGCCGCTGCAGCCACCAGCCGTCGTCGATGTTGATGTAGCGGTAGCCCTTGGCGGCCAGACCTTGGTCCACCAGCGCCTGCGCGGCCCCGAGCACCTTGTGCTCGTCGATGTCGGTGCCAAAGGCGTTCCAGCTGCTCCAGCCCATGGGCGGCGTGGCGGCCCGGCCGGCGGTGTAGGCGGACCAGGTGCCGGTGGGGGCCAGAGGGTCGGCGTGGGCCTGCAAGCCCAGCGCGAGCAGCAGGGCCAAAGTGACGACGCGGAAGCGGGGCAGGGCCAGTTTCATGGGGGCAGGCGCGGTGGCACGGCGGGCGGGGCCCGCACCATATCAAGCCGAAGGGCTGCTTTCGCGCGCTATGCGCAATCGGAATGGGTGCTGGTCAAGTTGTGATCGCAGGCGCCGGCCGCGATGCGCAATGACTTCCCTAAATCAGCGCAGATGCCGAGTGGCAGCGGCTGCGAGGCTCGCCATACTGGCCGGTGTTTGGATAGCGCAACCCTCCCACGCTGAATCGCCATGACTTCACCCCGCCTGCTCTCGCTGCTGACCGCCACGCTGCTCGTGGCCCTGGCCACGCCCGCCCTGGCCGGCAGCTACGAAAAAACGCCCACCGGCGTGCTGGTGCGGCCCGACACGGGCAGCGTCAAGGAGCTGCGCCTCAATGCCATCACCGAATCGATCATCCAGGTCACCGGCGTCGATGACCCGGCACGGCCGCAGATGGAATCGCTGATGGCCGTTGCCAAGCCCAGCGGCCGCTTCACGCTCAAGGCCGGCGCTGACAGCGTGACCCTGAATGCCGGCAAGGCCTCGGCCACAGTGTCCTTGAAGGACGGCGGGGTGCAGTTCTTCGATGCCAAGGGCGCTGCGGTGTTGCGGTCCAACAAGGTGGCGATCCAGCCGGTCACGGTCGAGGGCCAGGCCTTCGTTGCTCCGTCCATCCAGTTCAATCGCGGCACGACCGAGGCTTTCTACGGCCTCGGGCAGCACCAGGATGCGCAGATGAACATGAATGGCGAGGACGTCGAGCTGCGCCAGCACAACATGGACATCGCCATCCCCTTCGTCGTGTCCGACCGCAACTACGGTGTGCTGTGGGACAACAACGCCGTCACGCGCTTTGGCAACCCCATTCGCTTTGGCCTGGCCAGCCGCGACCTGAAGCTCACCGCGCTGGACGGCAGCGCGGGCCTGACCGCGCGCTACTACGTGGACGACCAGCTGGTGCTGACGCGCGTGGAGCCAGACATCCGCTATCAGTTCCTCAGCGACTTGCGCAAGCACTGGCCCACCGACCCTCGGCTCACCCGCGAGGCCACACGCGGCAAGAAGCTGCGCGTCGTCTGGGAAGGCGCCATGGCCTCCGACAAGGCCGGCCTGCACAAGATGCGCCTCTTTGGCTCGGACTACTTCACCCTCACGGTTGCCGGAAAGACGGTCTTCGACAAGCGCCAGTGGCGCGTTCGCTGGAACGGCTGGTACAACAACTTCGAGCAGGCCTTCACGCCCGGCAAGCCGGTGCCGCTGCAGCTGGAATGGCTGCCCGATGGCGGCCTCATCTCCCTGCACCACTCCGACCCCGAGCCCGCTGCTGACAAGCACTCGCTGCGCTTTGCCTCCGAGGCGGGCACGGGGCTCAACTACTACTTCATCAGCAGCGACTCGATGCAGGGCGTGATCCGCGGCTACCACCAGGTCACCGGCGTGCCGCCCATGATGCCCAAGTGGGCCTACGGCTTCTGGCAGTCCCGCCAGCGCTACAAGACCCAGGCCGAGCTGTTGGGCGTGCTGGACACCTACCGCAAGAACCGCTGGCCGCTCGACAACATCGTGCAGGACTGGCTCTACTGGCCTGAAGACCAGTGGGGCAGCCACGCGTTTGATGCCGCGCGCTTCCCCAACCCCAAGGGCATGGTCGATGAAGTGCACCACCAGCATGCGCGGCTGATGATCTCGATCTGGGGCAAGTTCTACGCAAACACGGACCACTACAAGGAGCTAGACGCCAAGGGCTATATGTGGCGCCGCAATGTCGAGCTGGGCATGAAGGACTGGGTCGGCCCCGGCTACCTGAACAGCCACTACTCGCCCTACAACCAAGAGGCCCGCGACATCTACTACCGCCAGATGAAGCAGCGCCTGGTGGACCTGGGGATCGACGCCTGGTGGATGGACAACACCGAGCCCGACGTGCGCTCCAACTCCAGCCCCGAGGAGATGGCCGCGCTGACCTCGCCCACTCAGATGGGCCCCGGCGCCCTGGTGCAAAACGCCTACTCGACCATGAGCACCAAGGCCATGTACGACGGCCTCGTGCGCGACCAGCCGAACACCCGGCAATTCATCCTGTCGCGATCCGGCTTTGCGGGCGTGCAGCGCCATGCGGCAGCTGTGTGGTCCGGCGATGTGGGCGGCACCTGGGACAACTTCTACAAGCAGATCTCGGCGGGGGTGCAGACCGGCTTCTCGGGCGTGCCCAACTGGACGCACGACATTGGCGGCTACACGCAGGAAGGCCGCTTCCAGGACGACTCCGTCCAGGGCCTGCAGGAGAACCGCGTCGAGGCGGGCAAGCGCACGGCCGAGGACCTGAAGGAATGGCGTGAACTGAACCAACGCTGGTGGCAGTTCGGCACCTTCTCACCGCTGATGCGCAGCCATGGCGAAGGCGTCAAACGCGAGATCCACGAAATCTCGCCCGAGGGCTCGCCCATGCGGGCCAACCTGCTGTGGTTCCTGGAGCTGCGCTATCGCCTGATGCCCTACATCTACACGGCCGCCGCCGACAGCCACTACGAGGGCGCCCCCCTCATGCGCGGCCTGGCGCTTGACTTTCCCAGCGACGCCCCGGCCCGCACGATTGCCGATCAATACCTGTTCGGCAAATCCATCCTGGTGGCGCCGGTGACGAGCTACGGCGCCACGACTCGCCGCGTCTACTTCCCCGGCGCCTCCACCTGGTACGACTTCTGGACCGGCGAGGCCGTCAAGGGCGGCAGCACCCGCGACGTCGCAGCGCCGCTGGACCGCCTGCCGCTCTTCGTCAAGGCCGGCGCCATCGTCCCCATGGGCCCGGTGATGCAGTACGTGGACGAAGTGCCCGACGCGCCGCTGACGATCAATGTCTACACCGGCGCCGATGGCCGCTACAGCCTCTACGAGGACGACGGCGTCTCGAACGGCTACCTTGCGGGCCAGTTCAGCCGCATCCCGTTTGCCTACGACGAGAAGCGCGGCACCCTCACCATCGGTGCGCGTCAGGGCAGCTATCCGGGCATGGTCGCCACGCGGCGCTTCAACGTCCGCTTCCTGAAGGCGGGGGACAAGACGGTGGACTTCGATGCACCGGGCGTTGCGGTGACTTATGCGGGTGAACAGGTCGTGGTTCGGGCCCCTGCCCCCCGAGACAGGGGTGTCGATGGCGTTGTCAAACTAGGGGGGTAATTTGGGGCCTAATTTCCCTAAGTGGCTGTCCTGATTGAAGAAAAATTTCCTGGCACGCTGGGTGCTTTGTTGAATGCATCCCGCCCCTTACCGTGAGACCCCGATGAACACAACGTTTGCCAAGTCCCTGATCGCCGCCCTCGCAGTGGCCGCCTCTTCGGTCGCCATGGCGGCGCCGGTCAGCATTCAAGCTGATTTCACGTTTACCTGGCCTGGTGACAACGTCTATACCGGTCACATCGGTGCCACGGATTCCAACAACGACGGGCTGATCACCAAGTCAGAGGTCACCAGCATTTTCGAGTCCCTGAGCAATCACAACTCGATCAGCCAGCTGTACGACATCGGGACGATCGATATCGCGACCAAGCACTGGACGGCAAACGGCATTTCTTGGAACGGCTATCCCAATACAGCGTTCATGACTTTCGATAACCGTTCTTGGTCCTGCACCACGTACAACGGTTGCAGCGTCACGTTCACCCAGTTCGAGACCCGTGGTGGCAACGTCCCTGAGCCGGCTTCGATTGCTTTGCTGGCCGTGGCACTCGTGGGTGCTGGCGTGGCCTCACGCAAGCGTCAGGTGCGCTGAACGAAAAGCGTTTCACCTCGCCGAAAGCCCGCTCTGCGCGGGCTTTTTGCATTTTGGCCTTCTGCTCCTCAGCCCAGCACGTCCACTCGGTCTGTGATGAGACCGTCGATGCCATCACGGATCAGCCGCTCGGCCACTTCGGCCTCGTTCACGGTGTAGACCAGCGCCCGCCAACCGGCGCCGTGCAACTGCTCAATCAAGGCGGCGTCCATCACGCGCCAGTTGGTCACAACGGCGACGATGCCCAGGGACTTTGCAGCCTCGAACCAGCCGTCCCACAGCGTGTCCAGCAGCAGGGCGCGGGGCAGGGCGGCGGCGGCCTCGCGGGCGCCTTCCAGGGCCTCGGGCTTGAAGGAGCTGAGCAGCGGCGGCACGGCGGCGCCGGCCCAGAGGCTGGCGGCCTTGGCGGCCACCACCTGGCCGGTGCGGCGCTCTACGCCGGGGCAGGGCTTGATCTCGACGTTCAGCGCGCAGGCATTGGCCCGGCAGAAGCGGGCGATCTGGTCAAACCGGGGCAGGCGCTCGCCGGTGTAGGGCGGGCTGTGCCAACTGCCAGCATCCAGGGGCGCCAGCGCCGACCAGTCCTGCTCAGCCGGCGAGCCCTGGCCGCTGGTGGTGCGCTCCAGCGTGTCGTCGTGGAGCAAAAATGTCGCTTCATCCCGCGTCAGCTTCACGTCGCACTCAAAGGCGCGGTAGCCGTGTTGCAGCCCGAGCCGAAAGGCGGCCAGGGTGTTCTCGGGCGCCAGCTTGCCGGCGCCACGGTGCGCAATCCACAAGGGGTAGGGCCAAGGGGTGAGAGCCATGCCGGCAGGATAGCGGCGCTTCGTGCTCAGGCAACCCAGGCCCCGGCCCCGGGGAGGCAAGGGGATAGCCCCCTCGGTTAGCATTCCGGCCCTTGCCGCTGCTGGGTTTTACCCGTGGCGATGCGCCCCGATCCGACTCCTCCTGGCGCAGCCGCGCCGGACGCCATGAACGCTCCGCACCCCTTGATGCTCACCGCTGCCGAGCACGAGACCGCAGCCCCTCGGCTGCGTGAGATTCCCTACAACTACACCTCGTTCTCCGACCGCGAGATCGTGATCCGGTTGCTGGGGGAGCGTTCCTGGGAGCTGCTCGACAAGCTGCGTCTGGAGCGCCGCACCGGCCGCTCGGCCCGCATGCTCTACGAGGTGCTGGGCGACATCTGGGTCGTGCAGCGCAACCCGTACTTGCAGGACGACCTGCTCGACAACTCGCGCCGCCGCATGCAACTGGTGGACGCGCTCAAGCACCGCCTGGGCGAGGTTGAGAAGCGCCGCAACCCCGAGGGTGACGCCCAGCGTGACGCCCATGTGGGCGAGCTGCTGGTGGCTGCACGTGGCGCGGTGGAGGCCTTTGCCGCCCAGTTCGAGCAGGTGGCCGACCTGCGCCGCCGCGCGAGCCGGCTATTGGCCCGGCACACGGCCAAGGACAACATCAAGTTCGACGGCCTCTCGCGCGTCTCGCACGTGACCGACGCGACCGACTGGCGCGTCGAGTACCCCTTCGTCGTGCTCACGCCCGACACCGAGGCCGAGATGGCCGGCCTGGTGGCCGCCTGCTTCGAGCTGGGCCTGACCGTGATCCCGCGTGGGGGCGGCACCGGCTACACCGGCGGCGCCGTGCCTCTGGTGTGGAACAGCGCCGTCATCAACACCGAGAAGCTCGAAGCCTTGCGCGGCGTCGAGATGCTCCAGCTCCCGGGCCTGGACCGCGAGGTCGCCACCATCTACAGCGAAGCCGGCGTTGTCACCCAGCGCGTGGCCGACCTGGCCGAGCAGCACGGTTTTGTGTTTGCGGTGGACCCCACCTCGGCCGAGGCCAGCTGCATCGGCGGCAACATCGCCATGAATGCCGGCGGCAAGAAGGCCGTGCTCTGGGGCACGGCACTCGACAACCTGGCTTCCTGGAAGATGGTCACGCCCGAGGCCAAGTGGCTGGAGGTGGTGCGGCTCAACCACAACCTCGGCAAGATCCACGACGTGGAGCTGGCCAGCTTCGAGCTGCGCTACTTCGACGCCAGCGGCAAGAAGCTGGAGAAGACCGAGCGCCTCGACATCCCCGGCCGCGTCTTCCGCAAGGAAGGCCTGGGCAAGGACGTGACGGACAAGTTCCTCGCCGGCCTGCCGGGCATCCAGAAGGAAGGCTGCGACGGCCTGATCACCAGCGCGCGCTGGATCGTGCACCGCATGCCGGGCCATGTGCGTACCGTCTGCCTGGAGTTCTTCGGCAACCCCAAGGACTGCGTGCCCAGCATCGTGGACATCAAGGACTACATGTTCTCGATCGCCTCGTCGGGTGTGCTGCTGGCGGGCCTGGAGCACCTGGACGACCGCTACCTCAAAGCCGTGGGCTACGCGACCAAGAGCAAGCGCGGCGGCTTCCCCAAGATGGTCCTCATCGGCGACATCGTCGGTGACGACGCCGACGCCGTGGCCCGCGCCACCAGCGAGGTGGTGCGCCTGGCCAATGGGCGCTCGGGCGAGGGCTTCATCGCCGTCAGCGCCGAAGCGCGCAAGAAGTTCTGGCTCGACCGCAAGCGCACGGCCGCCATCTCCAAGCACACCAATGCCTTCAAGGTGAACGAGGACGTGGTGATCCCGCTGGAGCGCATGGGCGAGTACACGCTGGGCATCGAGCGCATCAACATCGAGCTCAGCTTGCGCAACAAGCTGGAGCTGGTGGACCGCCTGCGCACCTGGTTCGAGGCTGGCCAACTGCCCCTGGGCAAGAGTGACGACGCCAGCGACATCGCCGGCAGCGAGCTGCTGGAAGACCGCGTCCAGCAGGCGCTGGAGCTGCTAGCCGGTGTGCGCAGCCAGTGGCAAACCTGGCTCGATGGTTTGGATAGCGATGGCTACTTCGCCGGCCTGCAGGACCATTCGCTACGCGCCTCGTGGAAGACCCAGATCCTCAAGCCCCTGCAGTCGATCTTCAGTGGCGCGGCTTTCGAGCCCCTGCTGGCCGAGGTCCGCAGCATCCACAAGGAGGTGCTGCGGGGCCGCGTCTGGGTGGCGCTGCACATGCACGCGGGGGACGGCAACGTCCACACCAACATCCCCGTCAACAGCGACAACTACGCCATGCTGCAAACGGCCCACGCGGCCGTGGCGCGCATCATGGTGCTGGCGCGCAGCCTCAATGGCGTGATCTCGGGCGAGCACGGCATCGGCATCACCAAGATCGAGTTCCTGACCGACGGCGAGATTGCCGAGTTCGAGGACTACAAGGCCCGCATCGACCCCGAAGGCCGCTTCAACAAGGGCAAGCTGCTGCGCAATGGCCCTGTAGCGGCCGACCTGCGCAATGCCTACACGCCGTCCTTCGGCCTGATGGGGCATGAGTCGCTGATCATGCAGCAGAGCGACATCGGCGCCATTGCCGATTCGGTCAAGGACTGCCTGCGCTGCGGCAAGTGCAAGCCCGTCTGCGCCACGCATGTGCCGCGTGCCAACCTGCTCTACAGCCCGCGCAACAAGATCCTGGCCACTTCGCTGCTGGTCGAGGCCTTCTTGTACGAAGAGCAAACGCGCCGTGGCGTCTCGATCAAGCACTGGCAGGAGTTCGAGGACGTGGCCGACCACTGCACGGTCTGCCACAAGTGCGAGTCGCCCTGCCCGGTCAAGATCGACTTCGGCGACGTGACCATGAACATGCGCAACCTGCTGCGCAAGATGGGGCAGAAGAGCTTCCGCCCCGGCAACGCGGCGGCCATGTTCATGCTCAACGCCACTAACCCCGAGACCATCAAGCTGGCACGCACGGCCATGGTCGGCGTGGGCTTCAAGGCGCAGCGCCTGGCGGTGGACCTGTTCAAGACCCTGGGCCGCAAGCAGACCTCGGCGCCGCCCGCCACAGTGGGCACGGCGCCCGTCAAAGAGCAGGTCATCCACTTCATCAACAAGAAGCTGCCCGGCGGCCTGCCCAAGAAGACCGCCCGTGCCCTGCTGGACATCGAGGACAAGGACTACGTCCCCATCATCCGGCCGCCGCAAGTGGCGACCGATGCCGAGGCCGTCTTCTACTTCCCCGGCTGCGGCTCGGAGCGGCTCTTCAGCCAGGTGGGCCTCGCCACCCAGGCCATGCTCTGGCACGCTGGGGTGCAGACCGTGCTGCCGCCCGGCTACCTGTGCTGCGGCTACCCGCAGCGCGGTTCGGGCCAGTTCGACAAGGCCGAGAAGATGATCACCGACAACCGGGTGCTCTTCCACCGCGTCGCCAACACGCTCAACTACCTCGACATCAAGACCGTCGTCGTCAGCTGCGGCACCTGCTTCGACCAGCTCCAGGGCTACAAGTTCGAAGAGATCTTCCCCGGCTGCCGCATCGTCGACATCCACGAGTTCCTGCTGGAGAAGGGCATCAAGCTCGGCTCGCAGCAGAGCTACCTCTATCACGACCCCTGCCACTCGCCCATGAAGCAGCAGGACCCGATGAAGACCGTCAAGGCCCTCGTCGGCGACGGCGTCATCAAGAGCGAGCGCTGCTGCGGCGAGAGCGGCACCCTGGGCGTGACGCGCCCCGACATCTCCACCCAGGTGCGCTTCCGCAAGGAAGAAGAGCTGCGCAAGGTGGAAGCCCAGCTGCGCAGCAGCGGCAAGGTCGGCGCGCAGGACAACCTCAAGATCCTCACCTCCTGCCCCAGCTGCCTGCAAGGCCTGACGCGCTACGGTGACGACCTGCAAAACGGCCTTTTGGAGGCCGACTACATCGTCATCGAGATGGCCAAGCAGATCCTGGGCGAGAACTGGATGCCCGAGTACGTGGCCCGCGCCAACAACGGCGGGATCGAACGGGTGCTGGTGTGAGTTGTGTCTTGTGTGAGGGCGATGGCGGGCACGTCGTCCTGCGCACGCCCAAGTTCCGCGTCGTGCGTGTGGAGGGCGACGAGGGTGCGCGCTTCCCGGGCTTTTACCGGCTGATTTGGAACGCCCACGCCGCCGAGTTCTCAGACCTCGGCCGTGAGGATCGCCTGCTGTGCATGGATGCCGTCGCAGCCATCGAGGCCGTGCTGCGTCAGCAGCTGCAGCCTACCAAGATCAACCTGGCTGCACTGGGCAATGTGGTGCCGCATCTGCACTGGCACATCATTCCGCGCTGGGCGGACGACAGCCACTTTCCGGCGCCCATCTGGGCGACGGCGGTGCGCGACGTGCCGAGCCGGCCGATTGATCTTGCGGCGCTGGACGCCGCTGTGGTGGCGGCGCTGGGCTGATTTCAGGGCTGGGGCGCCAGGCCCAGTTGCACCGTCGTCGTCGGTGCTGCGTCCGGGGCCGGCGCGCTGCGCTCCTGCACCCCCAGCACGAAACTGAAGCTCTGCGGCGCCTGGCGTGCGGCGCTGTCCTGGCAGCTCAGCTGGCGCACCGCGCGGCGCACTGCCACTCGGGCTTCCATCGGTGCCGCGCCCGCCACGTCCACGTCACGCACCTCGCTGCCGTCTAGCACGAAGTGCACCGTCACGTCCTCGCGCAAGCCTGTGCGCTGGCGCAACTGGGCCAGGCGCTCTTGCAACTGCTGGTCCAGGCCGGCGCAGGCGGCGCGCACATCGGTGCGGGCCGCCGGACCGCTGGCAGCCAGCAGGTCGCGCGAAGGGTTGCTGGCCATCGCGGCCGTGGCGCTGCAGGCCAGGGTCAGGGTGGCAAGGGCGGGAGCGAGGTGGCGGGCGAAGTTCATGGGGAGTCTCCTGAAGGCGGTTGCAGCGCGGGGCTGCTGGGTGGACCGCTCGGTTCGTCGATCCATGGACTGAAGCGTAGGCAGCCGTTGCCCGCGCTGCCAGCGCCGCCCGACCATCTGCCGTTCTGTGCGACAGACTGCGGATTTGTGCGATGAAGCAGGCTGTTCGAAGGGGGTGGGCTCATAGGGCTGCCCTATACACTGACCACGCGCCACAGCCCACCGAGCGCGGCCAGCGGTGTATTCCGTTCAAGCGGGGGCCCGCTTAGGCCAAACGCAGATCGGCTCAGCCCATCATCATTTCCTTGAGGCAATCACAAGTCCCCATGAAAAAAGTTGCACTCATCACCGGCGTCACCGGCCAAGACGGCGCCTATCTTGCTGAACTGCTCCTCTCCAAGGGCTACGAAGTCCATGGCATCAAGCGCCGCTCGTCGCTGTTCAACACCGACCGTGTCGACCACCTCTACCAAGACCCCCACGTCGACAACCAGCGCTTCAAGCTCCACTACGGCGACCTGACCGACTCCACCAATCTCATCCGCATCGTCCAGGAGACGCAGCCCGACGAGATCTACAACCTCGGCGCCATGAGCCACGTGGCCGTCAGCTTCGAGCAGCCCGAGTACGCGGCCGATGCCGACGGCATTGGCACCCTGCGCCTGCTGGAGGCCATCCGCATCCTCGGCCTGCAAAAGAAGACCCGCTTCTACCAAGCCTCCACCTCCGAGCTTTACGGCCTGGTGCAAGAGATCCCCCAGAAGGAAACCACCCCCTTCTACCCGCGCAGCCCCTACGCCGTCGCCAAGATGTACGCCTACTGGATCACGGTCAACTACCGTGAGGCCTATGGCATGTATGCCTGCAACGGCATCCTCTTCAACCACGAGAGCCCGCTGCGTGGCGAGACCTTCGTCACCCGCAAGATCACCCGCGCCATCGCCCGCATCGCGCTGGGCCTGCAAGACTGCCTCTACCTCGGCAACATGAGCGCCCTGCGCGACTGGGGCCACGCCAAGGACTACGTTGAGATGCAGTGGATGATGCTGCAGCAGGACAAGCCCGAGGACTTCGTCATCGCCACCGGCGTGCAGTACAGCGTGCGCCAGTTCGTCGAGTTCGCCGCTGCTGAGCTTGGCGTCACTGTCGAGTTCAAGGGCCAGGGTGAGCAGGAAGTTGGCGTCGTCGCCAAGGTCGTGGGCGACAAGGCCAAGTGCAAGGTCGGCGACGTCATCGTCAAGGTCGATCCGCGCTACTACCGCCCCACCGAAGTCGAGACCCTGCTGGGCGACCCCACCAAGGCCAAGGAAAAACTCGGCTGGGTGCCCAAGACCACGCTCAAGGAGCTGGTCGCCGAGATGGTCCAGTCCGACTACACCTCGGCCCGCCGCGACAGCCTCGTCAAGCTCGCCGGCTTCCAGGCCTACGACTACAACGAGTGAACGTGGAGCCCCTCGCCCATTCTTGCGGCGCTGAACGCGCGCAAGCCTGGTCGGTCCCCCGAGGGGACGGCGATGCATGCGGCATTGAGCCGCTGCACATCGCCATGACGGGCCGGCTTGGGAGCGGCCCGGCGCTCGGCCCGAACAGCCGGTGCCCACACGGCGTCAACCAGCACTGAACCACTGAGATGGACAAAAACGCCAAGATCTTCATCGCCGGCCATCGCGGCATGGTCGGCTCGGCCCTGGTGCGGCGCCTGCAAGCCGGTGGCTACACCAATGTGCTCACCGCCAGCCGCCAGGAGCTGGACCTGCTCGACCAGCGCGCCGTGCACGCATGGCTGCAGGACAACAAGCCCGACTACCTCTTCATCGCCGCCGCCAAGGTCGGTGGCATCCAGGCCAACAACGTCTACCGCGCCGAGTTCCTCTATCAGAACCTCATGATCGAGGCCAACCTCATCCACGGCGCCCACCTCGCCGGGGTGCAGCGCCTGATGTTCCTTGGCAGCTCCTGCATCTACCCCAAGCTCGCACCCCAGCCGCTCAAGGAAGACTGCCTGCTCACCGGCCCGCTCGAGCCCACCAACGAGCCCTACGCCATCGCCAAGATTGCCGGCATCAAGCTCTGCGAAAGCTACAACCGCCAGTACGGGCGGCAGTACGTCAGCGCCATGCCCACCAACCTCTACGGCCCCAACGACAACTACGACCTGCAAAGCAGCCACGTGCTGCCCGCCCTCATCCGCAAGGCGCATGAAGCCAAGCAGCGTGGTGACGCCGAGCTCGTGGTCTGGGGCACCGGCACGCCGCTGCGCGAGTTCCTCTACGTCGATGACCTGGCCGATGCCTGCGTTCACCTGATGGAGATCGGCGCCGAAGACGTGCTCACCAACATCGGCGTCGGCTCCGACGTCACCATCCGCCAGCTCGCTGAAGCAGTCTGCGAGGTGGTGGGCTTCCCCGGCAAGCTGGTGTTCGACACCTCCAAGCCCGACGGCACGCCCCGCAAGCTGATGGACGTCAGCCTGCTGGCCAGCCGGGGTTGGCGTGCCAAGACCGGGCTGCGCGAGGGCATCGCGCTGGCCTACGCTGACTTCAAGCACCGGTTTGCGACAGAGGCCAGCGCAGCCTGAGTCAAGCGGCGGCAGCTGGCCCGCCGAGCCGTCGAAGCCGCCAATTGGGGGTGGCCCCTTTACACTGCCGCCATGCCCCAGCCCACCGAGATCACGGTTCACCAGTTCTCGCGCATGCTGGAGGTGGCCTTCGATGACGGGGCGCGCTTCCAGATCCCTTTTGAGCTGATGCGCGTCTATAGCCCCTCGGCCGAGGTGATGGGCCACGGCCCCGGGCAGGAGACCCTGCAGACCGGCAAGCGCGACGTGCAGATGCTGGGCCTGGAGCCCGTCGGCCACTACGCCGTGCGGCCCGCCTTCTCGGATGGCCACGACAGCGGCCTCTTCACCTGGGACTATCTCTACCGCCTTGGGCGCGACCAAGCTCAGCTCTGGGCGGACTACGAAGCCCGCCTAGCCGCCGCCGGCGTGACGAGAGACACCCCCATGCCTGCGCCTGCTGCGGGCTGCACGTCGCACTAGCCATGCCTCACAGATTCACGCCCAGCCCGGCCGAGCGCCGGGCCGCTCCCAAGCCGGCCGGCATCCCCTCGGGGGATCGGTCGATGTACCCATCGGACGAGGGGCTCCAATGACTCAAACCCACTTCGGCTTCGCCACCGTCGACGAGAAGGACAAGGCCCGCAAGGTGCGCGGCGTGTTTGACTCCGTCGCCTCCCGCTACGACCTGATGAACGATCTCATGTCGGGCGGCATGCACCGGGCCTGGAAGGCCTACACCGTGGCCGTGGCCAATCTCAAGCCCGGCGAGCAGGTGCTCGACATTGCTGGCGGCACCGGCGACATGGCCCGTGCCTTTGCCCGCAAGGTGGGCAGCACCGGCCTGGTCGTGCACACCGACATTAACGAAGCCATGCTCCGCCAGGGCCGCGACCGCCTCACCGACGAAGGCCTTTTGCTGCCCACCAGCCTGGCCGACGCCGAGAAGCTGCCCTTCAAGGACGCCGGCTTTGACCTCGTCTGCGTGGCCTTTGGCCTGCGCAATATGACGCACAAGGACCGCGCGCTGGCCGAGATGGCCCGCGTGCTCAAGCCCGGCGGCCGCCTGCTGGTGCTGGAGTTCTCCAAGGTTGCCGAGCCGCTGCGCAAGCCCTACGACTGGTATTCCTTCAATGTGCTGCCCAGGCTGGGCCAGTGGATTGCCGGTGACGCCGACAGCTACCGCTACCTGGCCGAGTCCATCCGCATGCACCCCGACCAAGCCACCCTCAAGGCCATGATGAAGACGGCCGGCTTCGGCCACGTGGACGTGCACAACCTCTCGGCGGGTCTCGTCGCGCTGCACGCCGGCATCAAGTGCTGAGCTGACCCCGAGCCGGGGTCGCTGCCTCGTGGCCACTTCAAAGCTAGGGGGGTGAAGTACGGGTTCCCCCCTGTGTCGAGGTACTTGCCATGCCAAACCGTCACAGGGCTGTAGTTACACTCGTCCGCTCTATGGGCTGACCGCAGTGCTGCGGGCCCGAACCCGCTTCAGGCGGGCCTCTTTTCGCCGGAGAACTTCCACGTGATGACGTCCACCGCTCTGCGCGCCCCTGGCCGCTCGTTTTTCACTCTCCTGACGGCCGTTGCCGCCGCTGCCGCACTCACCGCCTGCGGGGGTGACAAGGGCGAAAAGGCCTCGCAGACCGCAGCCAAGGTCAACAAGGAAGAGATCACCGTCCACCAGATCAACTTCGTGCTGCAGCGCCAGCCCGGTCTCAAGCCCGAACAGGCCGAGGCCGCCAGCAAGCAAGTGCTGGAGCGCCTGATCGACCAGGAACTGGCCGTCCAGAAGGCGCAAGAGCAAAAGCTCGACCGCGACCCCCGCGTCGTCCAGCAGATCGAAGCCGCCAAGCGCGAAATCATCGCCCGCGCCTACGTCGAGCGCGTGGGTGAGAGCGTGGCCAAGCCCACCAACGAAGAGATCGCCAAGTACTACGCCGAGAAGCCCGCGCTCTTCAAGGAGCGCCGCATCTACAGCCTGCAAGAGATCCAGATCGAGGCCAAGCCCGAGCAGTTCGAGACCATCACCAACAAGCTCAAGGCGGCCAAGAGCCTCAGCGAGTTTGTCGAGTTCCTCAAGGCCAACGACATCCGCTTTGCCGGTAACCAGGCCGTGCGTGCCGCCGAGCAGCTGCCGCTCAATAGCCTCGACGCCATCGCCCAGCTCAAGGATGGCGAGTCCCGCGTCATGACCACCCCCGCCGGCCTGACCGTGCTGGTGCTCAATGGCTCGCGCAGCCAGCCCGTCGACGAAGCCGCCGCCCGCCCCGCCATCGAAGCCTTCCTGCTCAACCAGCGCAAGGCCGAGGCCGTGCAGAAGGACATCAAGGCCCTGCGCGACAGCTCCAACATCGAATACGTCGGCAAGTTTGTCGGCGGCCCCGGCGCTGCCGCGTCGGCAGCGGCTGCCGCCCCGGCGCCCGTCGTGGCTCCCGCGCCGGCCGCCAGCGGCCTTGACGCTGCCACCATCTCCAAGGGCATGGGGCTCAAGTGATGATCAAGCGCACCGCCTCCCTTCTTTCCAGCCTGGTGCTGGGCGCCACGCTCCTGGCCTTTGGCCCGGCCGCGCAGGCCCAGTCAGCGGCCAATGGCAGCAGCGCTGCTGCTGAGTACCGCCTCGGCTCCGGCGACATCATCCGCGTCGTCGTCTACCAGAACCAGGACCTCACGCTCGAAACCCGCGTCTCCGAGGCCGGCACCGTCAGCTACCCGCTGCTCGGCACCATCCGCATCGGTGGCCTCTCGCCCTCCCAGGCCGAGAAGCTCATCGCCGACGGTCTCAAGAACGGCAACTTCGTCAAGAACCCGCAGGTCACCATCATCCTGCTGCAGGTCAAGGGCAACCAGGCCAGCGTGCTCGGCCAGGTCAATCGCCCCGGTCGCTACCCCATCGAAGTGGCCGACATGCGCCTGACCGACCTGCTCGCCAACGCCGGCGGCGTGGCCGCCAGCGGCACCGAGCAGCTCGTGCTCACCGGCACCCGCAACGGCAAGCCCTACCGCGTTGAGGTCGAGCTGGGCGCCATCTTTGCCCCCAACGGCCGCGACCTCGACATCACCATCCAGAACGGCGATGTCCTCTGGGTCGACCGCGCCCCGCTCGTCTATATCTACGGCGAGGTTCAGCGCCCCGGCCCCATGCGCCTTGAGCGCGGCATGACCCTCATGCAGGTGCTCGCCTCCGGCGGCGGCCTCACCCAGCGCGGCACCGAGCGCGGCATCCGCGTGCACCGCAAGGGCACCGACGGCAAGGTGCAAGTGCTGCAGCCTGGCATGGACGAGTCGCTGAAGGATGGCGACGTGGTCTATGTCAAGGAAAGTCTCTTCTGAGTTTCAGGGCGCCCCATGACCTTCGTTCAATTCCTCTCCATCCTGCGGGCCCGCTACCGCCTTGCGCTGGCCGTGTTCTTTGGCCTGGTGATCACCGCCATCATTGCCACGCTACTCTGGCCGCGTAGCTACACTGCCGTCGCCTCTGTGGTGGTTGATCAGGGCAAGCCTGACCCCCTGGCTGCCGTGATGTTCAACTCCGGCATGAACCCGGCCGTCATCGCCACCCAGATCGACGTCATCCAGAGCGACCGCGTGGCCTTCAAGGTGGTCCGCAACCTCAAGCTGACCGAGAACCCGCAGCTGCGTGAGCAGTGGCAATCGGCCACCAACGGTGAAGGCTCCATGGAGCAGTGGCTGAGCGACGTCTTCCAGCGCGCGCTGGACGTCAAGCCCTCGCGCGAGTCCAACGTCATCAACGTCTCCTACAAGGCCGCCGACCCACGCTTCGCCGCTGGCCTGGCCAACGCCTTCGTGCAGGCCTACCTCGAGACCAATCTTGAGCTGAAGGTCGAACCCGCTCGCCTGTATTCCTCCTTCTTCGAGCAGCGCGCCAAAGAGGCCCGCGAGGGCCTCGAAAAAGCCCAGGGCCGTCTCTCCGAGTTCCAGAAGGACAAAGGCATCATCGCCACTGACGAGCGGCTCGATGTCGAGAACGCCCGGCTGAACGAGTTGTCCACCCAGGTTGTCAGCCTCCAGGCCCTGGCGTCTGACTCCGGCAGCCGCCAGAAGGCTGCCAAGCAAGGCGCCGACCGCATGCAGGAAGTGCTGGGCAACCCGCTCGTCAGCGGCCTCAAGGCCGACCAGGCGCGCCTTGAAGCGCGTCTGCAAGAGCTCACCGCCCGCCTTGGCGACAACAACCCGCAAGTCATCGAAGCGCGCGCCAATCTGGCTGAACTGCGGCTCAAGATCGACGGCGAAATCGCTCGCGTCTCCAGCAGCCTCGGCATCGCCAACAACATCAACATGCAGCGTGTTGGCGAGGTCAAGGCGGCGCTTGAGGCCCAGCGCGCCCGCATCCTGCAGATGAAGGCCGTGCGCGACGAGGGCACCGTCCTCCAGCGCGATGTCGAGAACGCCCAGCGCATGTACGACCAGATCATGCAGCGCCTCAACCAGGCCACCATGGAGAGCCTGGCCACGCAAAGCAATATCTCGGTGCTGTCGCAAGCCGTCCCGCCCGTGCAGCCCTCGTCGCCGCGCGTCGTGCTCAACCTCGCGCTCGCCGTCTTTGCCGGCACCCTGCTCGCCGTGGCGGCCGTCATCGCGCTCGAACTCTTCGACCGCCGCGTCCGCACCGCTGAGGATGTGGCCCAAGCCGTCGCGCTGCCCATCATCGGCCTGCTGCCGCCCGCGCATGGCCGCCGCCTGTTCGGCAAGGCCTCCAAGGCCAATCTCATGCAGCAGCGGGTGCTCGGTCATGCCACTGGCCTGAGCAAAGGGGCTTGAGCATGAGCACCGAAAACCAACAAGGAAGCCCCGCTGTGCACGACCGCTCCATTGGCGATCTCATCCGCGACGCGCGCAATCTCAGCGCTGCCGAAGTCGAGAAAGTGCTGGCCTACCAGCGCCAGCACGGCGTCCGCTTCGGCGAGGCGGCCGTCACCCTTGGCTTGGCCAGCCCGGAAGACGTGCTCAGTGCGCTTGCGCAGCAGTTCCACTACCCGCTCGCCTCGTCCGATGGCCCCCGTGCCAGCCCCGAGCTGGTCACCCTGGTGCAGCCCTTCTCGCGCCAGGCTGAGGCCATCCGTGCCGCCCGCAGCCAGGTCACCATGCGCCTGCACCGGCCCGACAGCGTGCGCCAGGCCCTGGCCGTGATCAGCCCGGACCGTGGTGACGGCAAGACCTACTTCACCGCCAACCTGGCTGTCTCGCTCGCCCAGCTCGGTGGCCGCACCCTGCTCGTGGACGCCGATCTGCGCAGCCCCCGCCAGCACGAGGTCTTCGGCGTGCCCAACACCGCCGGCCTGTCCTCGCTGCTTTCGGGGCGCGCTGAAAGCCAGGTCATCCAGAGCGTCGAAGGCGTCCCCGGCCTCTTCGTGCTGCCCAGCGGCCCCATTCCGCCCAACCCGCTGGAGCTGATCGAGCGCCCGGCCTTTGGCCTGCTCGTGCGCGAGCTGGTGTCCAAGTTCGACCATGTCGTGCTCGACACCGCCGCCGCTGCCCACGGGGCTGATGCCAGCGTCGTTGCCGGCAAGTGCGGTGCTGCCATCGTGCTCACCCGCAAGGACCAGAACCGTGTCGATGCCCTGCAGGAGCTGGTGGCGAGCCTGACTGGCAGCCCGGTGCAATTGCTCGGCGCCGTTGTCAACGAGTTCTGACTCTGCTGATCTGGCAGAGCATTCCCCATGGAAGTTCAGCGCTCGCCCGTCGGCCTCAATCTCAAACCCCGCTGGGCGCTGACCCCGGCTGGCGGCGTCGATGTGGTGGCGCTTGGCCTGCTGGCGTTGGGGCTGTGCGTGCTGTTCCTGCCCACCCTGGTAGATGTCGCACGCACCATCTGGACGCGTGACGAACAAGGCCATGGCCCCATCATCCTGGCGGTGACCGCCTGGCTGGTCTACCGCAAGCGGGACGAGCTGTTCGCACTGGAACCCAGCCCCAGCCCCCTGGCCGGGTCGCTCTGGCTCGCCCTGGGCCTGCTCATGTTCGTGCTCGGCCGCTCACAGGCCGTGTTGCTGCTCAGCATGGGCGCCCTGATCCCGGTGCTCATCGCCCTGCTGCTGCTCCTGATCGGGCCGGCCGCCGTGCGCCTGCTGTGGTTCCCACTCTTCTTCCTGCTCTTCATGGTGCCGCTGCCTGCCACGCTGGTCATTGCAGTCACCACCCCGCTCAAGTCAGCGGTCTCGGCCGTGGCCAGCGCGTTGCTCTATCACCTGGGCTATCCGGTTGGCCGCAGTGGTGTCGTCTTGACCGTGGGGCCCTACCAGTTGCTGGTGGCCGATGCCTGCGCCGGGCTCAACTCGATGTTCACGCTGGAGGCCCTGGGCCTGCTCTACATGAACGTCATGTCCTACGCCTCCAAGGCGCGGAACCTCGCCATGGCCATCGCCATCGTGCCCATTTCCTTCGTGGCCAACATCGTTCGGGTCTGCATCCTGGTGCTGGTGACCTACCACTTTGGCGACGAGGCCGGCCAAGGCTTTGTGCATGGCTTTGCCGGCATGGTGCTCTTCCTGGTGGCCTTGACCCTCATCCTGGCCTTTGACCACGGCATGACCGGGCTGGTGCGCCGGGTCAAGAGACTGGGCAAGGCATGACCACTCGCCGCGTTGCCATATTTGGCTCTGCTGCAATGCTCGGCTCTGCGGCGCTGGCCGAGTGGGCGCGCCCCACCGTTCGTGTCTCTGACCTCCACCCTGGCTTCAAGCTGGAGGAGCTATTCCCCGGCAGCTTTGGCGAGTGGCGTGTTGATGAGAACGTGCCTGTCGTTGTGCCGCCGCCTGATCAGCAGGCAGTCATCGACAAGATTTACAACCAGACCCTGGCCAGAACCTACTTCAACGCCAAAGGTCAACGGGTGATGCTGTCTGTGGCATACGGCGGCGATCAGTCCGATGGCCTGACTGTGCACATCCCCGATGTTTGCTACGCCACTCAGGGGTTCAAGGTCGAAGCAGGCCGTGATGATCGGCTTGAAGTCAGGCCCGGTTTTTTCATTCCCGTGCGCCAGTTGGTCGCCAAGATGGGGCCACGCGTCGAACCCATCACCTACTGGGTGCTCATGGGCGACGAAGCGACGATTACGGCGACCCAAAGGCGCCTGGTCTCGATCCGATATGGGTTGCGTCGCCTCATCCCTGAGGGGATGCTCGTCCGAGTTTCATCCATCAATCCCGACCAGGCCGAAGCCATACAAGTTCACAGCAGATTCATTCGTGAGTTGCTGGCTCAGTTACCTGAGCCGGAGCACGAGCGTGTCGTCGGCAAGATCAACCTCAACCGCAAGACTTAAACAGCATGAGCCAAAAGAAAGTTGCACTCATCACCGGCGTCACTGGCCAAGACGGCGCCTACCTCGCTGAACTGCTCCTCTCCAAGGGCTATGAAGTCCACGGCATCAAGCGCCGTTCGTCGCTGTTCAACACCGACCGTGTCGACCATCTCTACCAAGACCCACACGTCGACAACCAGCGCTTCAAGCTGCACTACGGCGACCTGACCGATGCCACCAATCTCATCCGCATCGTCCAGGAGACGCAGCCCGACGAGATCTACAACCTCGGCGCCATGAGCCACGTGGCCGTCAGCTTCGAGCAGCCCGAGTACGCCGCCGATGCCGACGGCATTGGCACCCTGCGCCTGCTGGAGGCCATCCGCATCCTCGGCTTGCAAAAGAAGACCCGCTTCTACCAAGCCTCCACCTCTGAGCTTTACGGCCTGGTGCAAGAGATCCCGCAGAAGGAAACCACCCCCTTCTACCCGCGCAGCCCCTACGCCGTCGCCAAGATGTACGCCTACTGGATCACGGTCAACTACCGTGAGGCCTATGGCATGTATGCCTGTAACGGCATCCTCTTCAACCACGAGAGCCCGCTGCGCGGCGAAACCTTCGTCACCCGCAAGATCACCCGCGCCATCGCCCGCATCGCGCTGGGCCTGCAAGACTGCCTCTACCTCGGCAACATGAGCGCTCTGCGCGACTGGGGCCACGCCAAGGACTACGTCGAGATGCAGTGGATGATGTTGCAGCAAGACCATCCCGAGGACTTCGTCATCGCCACCGGCGTGCAGTACAGCGTGCGCCAGTTCGTCGAGTTTGCTGCCGCCGAGCTGGGCATCGAGGTCGCCTTTGAAGGCGAGGGCGCCAACGAGATCGGCCGCGTCACCAAGGTCACCGGCGACAAGGCCAAGTGCAAGGTCGGCGAAGTCATCGTCAAGGTCGACCCGCGCTACTTCCGCCCCACCGAGGTCGAGACCCTGCTGGGCGACCCCACCAAGGCCAAGGAAAAGCTCGGCTGGGTGCCCAAGACCACGCTCAAGGAGCTGGTCGCCGAGATGGTCCAGTCCGACTACACCGCCGCCAAGCGTGACAGCCTCGTCAAACTCGCCGGCTTCCAGGCGTATGACTACAACGAGTGATGCTTCCAGTTCGCCGAACGCGGTCGAGGAGAAGCGGGCTTACGTCCATTCCCTCGACGGTGTGCGGGGGCTGGCTGCGCTCGCTGTGGTCCTCTATCACGTCGAATACTTCCATGCTTGGTTTGCGCGCGGATACCTGGCGGTAGACCTGTTCTTTATTCTCAGTGGCTTCGTTCTGACGCACCGCTACGGCCAGCAAATCGAGCGTCGAGGGAGTTTTGGCAGGTTTGCTTTGGCGCGATTGGCCCGGCTATACCCACTGCACTTCGCGACTCTTGCGGTGCTGGCGTTGGCTGAGTTGGTGCTTGGGCATTACGGCAAGCACGCGGTCATTCAAGGTGATTTGGGCTACAGCCTGATCATGAATCTGCTGCTTCTGCAAGCGGTAGGCTTTTCCGACTCTCCAAGTTGGAACACGTCTGCTTGGTCTATATCGGCAGAGTTCTGGTTCAACTTGCTGTGGGCCTTGTTGTTAGCCGTCCCTCTTATCAAGCGGTTCATTACTCCATTGTTCGCATTGGCCTGGGCAGTGGGGCTGATGTTATTGATCCAGCATTCGGTATTGATCGACTATCACATGGAGAAGATTGGCGGCATGACGACGGCTTTGCTGCGTTGCGCCGTGGGATTCTCCTGTGGCGCTTTGATCTATGGCGTAAGACAGCAAGCTCAGCGGTTTTCTCGCTGGGCGGCGGTGGCCGGTTTGATTGCCGTACTACTTGTTGTGGCGCTTAAACCTGAATACATGGACTACTGGGTAGTCGCTTTCGTCTTCCCTTTGCTGATCATTGCGAGCCTTGCGTCGGCTCACCAATCTTGGTGGGTCACCTTTCTGGAGTGGAAGCCGGTCGCTTGGTTGGGGGTGATCTCGTACTCCGTCTACCTGAACCATCTCCTTGTAATCAAGGCCGTGAATTTGGTGGCGTCGAAGTTGGATCTACTTTCTCGCGGGGCTCTCATCGTTGTTGTAGTGCTCGCGTTGTCTGCCTTCACTTATCGCTTTGTCGAGGCGCCAGCGCGGCGATGGTTGGTATCGCTCGCAGGACGCAGTTCTGGGATACAGGTTCCGGCTTAAGCGTCGGGCCGAGTCTTCGGGCTCCTCATGCATCAATCGAAAGTTGGAATCGAGCAAATGGATAAAACGTCGCGCATCTTCATCGCTGGTCATCGTGGCATGGTCGGCTCGGCTCTGGTGCGGCGCCTGCAAGCGGGCGGCTACACCAACGTGCTCACCGCCAGCCGGCAGGAGCTGGACCTGCTCGACCAGCGCGCCGTGCATGAGTGGTTGCAGGCCAACAAGCCCGACTACCTCTTCATCGCTGCCGCCAAGGTCGGCGGCATCCAGGCCAACAACGTCTACCGCGCCGAGTTCCTCTATCAGAACCTCATGATCGAGGCCAACCTCATCCACGGCGCCCACCTCGCAGGGGTGCAGCGCCTGATGTTCCTCGGCAGCTCCTGCATCTACCCCAAGCTCGCACCCCAGCCCCTCAAGGAAGAGTGCCTGCTCACCGGCCCGCTCGAGCCCACCAATGAGCCCTACGCCATTGCCAAGATTGCCGGCATCAAGCTCTGCGAAAGCTACAACCGCCAGTACGGGCGGCAGTACGTCAGCGCCATGCCGACCAACCTGTACGGCCCCAACGACAACTACGACCTGCAAAGCAGCCACGTGCTGCCCGCCCTTATCCGCAAGGCGCATGAAGCCAAGCGGCGCGGTGACGCCGAGCTCGTTGTCTGGGGTACTGGCACGCCGCTGCGCGAGTTCCTCTACGTGGACGACCTAGCCGACGCCTGCGTCCACCTGATGGAAATCGGCGCCGAAGACGTGCTCACCAACATCGGCGTCGGCTCCGACGTCACCATCCGCCAGCTCGCCGAACTGGTCTGTGAGGTGGTGGGCTTCCCCGGCCAGCTGGTGTTCGACACCTCCAAGCCTGACGGCACGCCCCGCAAGCTCATGGACGTGAGCCTGCTGGCCAGCCGCGGCTGGCGCGCCAAGACAGGGCTGCCCGAGGGCATCGCATTGGCGTACGCAGATTTTCAGCGTCGTGCGGCAGCCGGCCTGTGATGCGATGGCGCCCAACGATCGAAGCTGAGCGGTGCCATGCGTGAGTCCGAGGCTCTGGGTCGCCGCACCTTGGCGGCGCTGCTCTGGAGCTACGGAGGCGCGCTGATACGTGTGCTGCTGCAGTTGGTCTTCCAACTGCTGCTGGCGCGCTTGCTTGGGCCCGAAGCCTTTGGACAAGCGTCGATAGCGCTGATCGTGCTGGGGTTTGGGTGGATCCTTTCTGAGGCAGGCTTTGGCTCGGCCTTGATCCAGAAGCAAGACATCGCCGACGCTGACATCCGCTATGCGCTGGGTTGGGTCGCGCTCACATCCGTCCTTGCGGGCGCAGTTATCGCCGTGAGTGCCCCTTGGCTGGCTGGCTGGCTGGGTGACCCGCAGGCGTGGCCGTTCATCGCCGCTGCCGCTGCCTTGATTCCCATTCAGGCGGTGTCCAACATCCCTGCGAGCCTGATGCGGCGGCGTCTTGATGCCAAACGGGCTCAGACCATCTTTCTTTCGGGCTATGCGCTCGCCTACGGCTGCGTGGGCCTGCCGGCGGCTTGGATGGGGGCCGGCGCGTGGGCGTTGGTGGCCAGCTTTGGTTTGCACAGCCTCTACAACCTCGTGTGCGGGTGCATCGTGACGCGTTGTCCGCTACGCCCCAGCCTGCGTGGGGAACCAACGCTCCGCACCTTCGGGCTCAAGGTCACGCTGGCAAATATGGGCAACTGGGCTACTGAAAACGTCGACCGCATGCTGGTGGCGCGTTTCTGGGGTAGCGCATCTCTTGGGGCCTACGGGGCTGCCGCCAATCTTTCTCGGGCGCCCGTTGGGTTCATGCTGGGGTCGTTGCAGTCGGTCGCGTTTGCGTCTGCGGCCAAGCTCCAGGGAGCGCCGGAACGCCTCGCTCAGGTCTACCTCGGCATGTTGGCTGGCGTCAGCTTGCTGACCTGGCCCATATTCGTTGCCATGGCCGTTCACGCCGACGCCCTCATCGCGCTGCTATATGGGCATCGCTGGTCCGAGGCGGGCCCGCTCTTCGGTGTCTTCAGCCTTGCGCTGCTGCCGCTGACGCTGCTGGGTGTCACGGGCCCACTCCTGTGGGCACTCAATGTGGTGAGCGCAGACATCCAGGCCCAGGTGCTTACGGGCGCATTGCTCGTTGCCGGGCTTTGCCTGTGCGCCGCGCTGCCCTTGCAGCAGGCGGTGTGGGTTGTTTTGCCGGCTTACTGGGCGCGCAGCCTCTGGATGTTGGGGCGGCTCTCCCGTGCACTCTCGGTGTCGGCGGCGCAGTTGCTGCTGGCTTTCCGTGGCGGCCTGTTGCTGCTTTTGTTGGCGGCGACGGTCGCCCTCAGTTCACGCATGGTGCTGTCGCCCAACCTGGCTCTGCTGGGCACCATCGTCCTTGGGCTGCCGCTCTTTGTCGGGCTGCTGCTCTGGCAGCCGGCTTTTCTCTTGGGGCCGCTGGGCGGGCTCATGCGCGAAATGGCGGCTGACTTTCCGGCACTGAAGCGGCTGTGCAGGCTTTTGCGCTTGGAGGTCTCGTGATGCCGAGCGTCTCCTGCCCGAGGCCCCGACTGCATAGCCACCTGGAGCCCACATGCTGAAGTTCTGCCTGCCTTGGGTGCAAGGCCGCGGTGCCGGCTTGGGGAATGAACTCATACCCTGGTGCCGCGCCTTCATTGCTGCGCAAGTGCTTGGCGCACGCTGCCTTCCGCCCGCGTTTGGGCTGAACCAACGGCGCTACTGGCGGCATTTCGGCACCTCGCGAATGGATTGGTTGCTTCACCGGGCGTTGCGGGCATCGCTGCCGCATGTCGAGTTCACCGAGGCTGATTACCTGCAGCACGGTGGGGGCGACGCGGCACTTGCGCTTGAGCGCTTTGTCGTCGCCCGAAGCCTCCGAGACAAGCCAGCGCTCTTGCTCACGACCCAGGGGATGTGGGGCGGCATGGCACATCTTGAGGCAGCCCGCGACTTTGCTCTCAGCACGCTTTACCAGAGTCGCTTTGCTGCCCGGAACCTCATCACCATCCGCAGCCGCTTGAACCCTGAGCTACCGGTCGTCGGCGTTCATGTCCGGATGGGCGACTTCGCCGCACCGCTGCCACCCGAGCAGTACCGCGGCAAGTTCAACGTCGCCCTGCCGCCCGAGTGGTACCGCAACGTGGCGCAAAGCATCCACGAGCAGCTAGCAGGTCGGGTCCAGTTTCTGGTGGTCTCGGATGCGCCGGAGGCACGCCTTCGCACCCTCATGGACGGTTTTCAATGCACGTTCACGGCTGACATCCCTGATTCCGATTGCTCCGACCTGCTTGCACTCTCACGCTGCGATCTGCTGGTTTGCTCCGTCTCATCCTTCAGCGTGTGGGCTGCTTTCCTGTCGGAGGCGCCGTATCTTTGGTACGAGCCCAACCTTGGTGAGAGTGCGCCGGGGTGGCTGTCGATTTGGGGGCATGAGCCTGGCCAACGCGAGCCTGCATCGGGAACCCAAAGAGCGCTCGCCAACGCGATGGCGGCGCGCGAGCCCAGGGCGCAAAGAGCCTGGGCCACGCCTGCGTCCGGAGCGGTTGACTTTGAGGCGCTTGCTCAGGCCACGGCACGGCACAGTGCACGCAGCCTCGACCTCATCCGGTATGGGGTTGTGCCGCCGCATCGACAGCCCGATCCATCCAAGCAGCGGGCCATGTGATGCAAGTACTGATCGACCATCAGATCTTCACCATTCAGCGCTACGGTGGCGTCTCCCGCTACTTTGTGGAACTGGCCCGAGCGCTGAATGCCCGCAGCGACGTGGCTGCGCGTCTCCTGGCCCCCGCCTACGTCAATCGCTACTTGAGCCCGCAGGACGCTTTGCACCCACTGAGCTTCGCGTGGGACGGTCCGAACCGAGGCGTTCGTTTCCGGCCGTTCGTGCTGCGGCCCCTCGCCTGGCTGGCCGTGCGCACGGCGCGCCCAGCGGTGTGGCACGAGACCAGCTACGAAGCCTGCATCGACCGGCTGCCCAAAGGCGTCGCGCGCGTCACCACGCTCCACGACATGATCGTCGAGCGCTTCCCGTCCCACTTTGCCAACGCAGAAGAGCGGCGCCTGCGCAAGCTCGCAGCGATGCGTCGCGCCGACCTCGTCATCTGCATCTCGCACGCCACCGAGCGCGACCTGTTGAGCTTTTACCCAGAGTTCGCGGGCAAGACCCACGTCGTCCACCATGGCGTTGCCCAAGCACGGGTGGAGGGCCCCAAGCCCAGCAACCTGCCCGACAACTACCTGCTCTACGTAGGCACGCGGCAGGCCTACAAGAACTTTGATGGACTCGTCCGTGCACTCGGAGCTTCCAACAAACTGCCGCCAGACCTGCAGCTCGTCTGCTTTGGCGGCGGGGCTTTGACGCCAGCAGAACGCAAGCTGGTCGAAGAGTCTGGCTTCCCGCTCAGGCGGGTCAGGCAGATGCAGGGGGACGACCAGTTGCTGTCTCAGGCCTACCGACATGCACGGCTGTTTGTGTTCCCCTCCCGGTACGAGGGATTTGGGATGCCTCTGACCGAAGCTATGGTGCAGGGGACACCCATCGCGTGCGCCAAGGCCAGTTGCTTTCCGGAGATCTGCGAGGACGCAGCTGCCTATTTCGATCCCGATGACTTGAATGACATCCGTGGTTGCTTGGAGTCATTGCTTGAAAATCCAGACCGGTTGCTCGCCCTTGGCAGGGACTCTCAGCAACGCGCTGCGGTGTTCACCTGGCAGCGGTGTGCGGAGCAAACGTTGATGGCCTACGCAAAGGCGGTCGAATCACATGGCGTGCGTTGAATTCATGCAAGTCCAGGCATTCGCTTGTTCTCTCGTTGTTCGCTCTGGTGATGCCATGCGATGGGCGGGTGGGACGACACGCACGTGTCCAAAGAATCTCGAAAAGGGGCGCTCAAGATGGAGCTGATCTATTGGGCATTTCAGGCGTTGCCTTTTGTTGTGGCCTTCCTGGCTGCGGTGGCATTGCTGTTGATTTTTAACTTCAGTTTTCGCCGGTTCGAATTCGGACTGGGTGTGTTGGCAGTCACCTTCTGGCTGGATGCTGCAACCCAGTCGGCGCCGGTCTTGCAGCTGGGCCTTCGTTGGTACATCGCAGACCTGCCTTTGATCATCCTCGGGGCAGTGACGCTGCTGCGCTGGCTGGTGTCGAAGCAGATGCCCTGGCGGCATCCTGGCTGGCTGCTTTACGTAGGCGTCTTTCTCGTCAATCTGGCCATTGGCTTGGCGACGCAGGGCACCGCTGCCGGCGTGCAAGCTCGTGGCGAGTTCTACGCCATCGTGGCGGCCAGCTATGCAATGAGCTTTCCGATCGCGCGAGAACAGGTGCGCGCCCTGGTGGCAGCGTTCGCCTGGTTGGGTGTCGGACTGGCTCTTTTGACGGTGTATCGCTGGGTGGTCTTTTACGCGCCCATCACGGATTTGTTGCCTCCAGAGGGCGTCTACAACATCGACGGTGCGATCCGGGTTATCGGGGCGCCGCAAGCCCTCGTGCTAGCCCAGGCGTTGTTGATCGGTCTTTACTTTGCTCACCTCGGTGGCGCAGCGACGGCGCTTCGCCTGCTGTCGCCGCTGTTCCTGGGCTTCGTCGTCGCCCTGCAGCATCGATCAGTCTGGCTCGCTGCTGCTGTTGGGGTCGCCGTTGGATTGCTGTTGGCTCGCGCGAAGCATGTCCCTGTGTGGCAGCAGGTGGGCGTGGTTTGTGTCATGTTTTCCCTGCTCGTTGGTGGCGTGATGTACGGCGGACGAGTCGGGCAGGACGTGGCCAGTAGTGCGCAGCGTGCGGTGGCTGGCGAGGGAACGGTTCAGGCGCGGCTCAACAATTGGCGCTCGACCTTGGGGGATTGGTACGGTGAGGGCCCCCGGGCCATTCTGATTGGTCGCACGCTTGGCAGCGATATGACGCGTGTTGTGCGCGATGCTGGTGGGCGCGACATCAGCATTGCCTATGGGGCGCACAACAACTATGTGACTCAGCTGGTCAGCTTCGGTGTGCTTGGGTTTGCAGGTTTGCTTTGGGCCCTGCTTAGTGCGGTGCGCGGGCTTTGGCGCATGTGTCAACGTCGTGAGATCGGCGTTTCAGAGTACGCGGCGCTTCTGCTCATGCTGATCGTTGTTCAGTTGGCCTACTACGTCGCATATGCGTCCAGCTTCATCCAACTGAGTCTCATCGGGATGGCTCTTGCCGCTTGCGCTCCTTCTCGCCGCGATGGCAAGGTGGCTGCAGCGCGGCCGGTGTACGTCCCCCGGGTCGCATGAACGATCAGCAGTCTTCGTATGGAAGTCAGGTTGCGATGAGCGCGCCGGTCAGTGTTTGTGCGCTGCTGACTTGTTTCAATCGCGTAGAGAAGACCATGGCTTGCCTTGCCGCCTTAGAGGTCGCGGCAAAGAAGGCTGACGTGGAGTTGTGTGCAGTGCTGGTGGACGACGGTAGTTCAGACGGAACTGCCCAACAGGTGCGGCAACGTTTCGCTTGGGTTCAGGTTGAGGTGAATGTTGGTGCACCGCTGTTTTGGTGTCGCGGCATGCATCGCGCCATGCAACTCGCGTTTGAGCGTCGTCCGGAACTGCTTCTGCTGCTCAACGACGATACGGTGCTGTTTGAAGATGCACTGTCGACCTTGATCGATTGTTTGGCGCAAGGCGGTGCCGACCAGCGACTGGCCATTGCCGTCGGTAGTACCTGCGATGCCACGACTGGGGCTCAGAGCTATGGGGGATCGCGGCGGATTTCCAGATGGCGCCCGATGACCTTCGTGCGAGTAGCGCCGACTGAAAAGCCTCAAGACCTGGATACGTTCAACGGCAACGTTGTGCTGATCCCCACCGCAGTTGTGGAGCGAATTGGTCTCATTGACGGCACGTTCGAGCACGCGATGGGCGATATCGACTACGGTCTGCGTGCGCGTAGGGCCGGCATTGCTGTCAGGCTAGCTGCCGGGTTCCAAGGGGCCTGCAGCAACAACCCGGTTCGCGGTACCCATGGCGACAGCACTTTGCCGTTGTCACGCCGATGGCAATTGATGTTGAGCCGCAAGGGCTTGCCCTGGCGCTCATGGGCGAGGCTCACTCGTCGCCACGCCGGTCTCGGATGGCCTCTGTACTTCGCTTGGCCTTATTTCAAGCTGCTATTGAGCGGGCTATCCCGGCGCGGATGAGTCTCGTGCCGTTCGCGGAGCACTTGGGTCAGTTGGGTCTGGTCAGCAGCACGCTTGGCAAGGCGTTGAACGGATCGGTCCAGGTGCCCCATCCGGTGGTCACCGTATTGCCAGTGGCGCCGGGAAACGGAAGGCTAGTGGCACCCTTTTCGCGCAGTACCAAGGGAGCGATATTGGCGGACGGAAGCAGCTTGGCTGCAGGCAGTAGCCCAAGCTCATGGTAGTTTTCCAGGGGCTTGGCTGACTTCATGTAGTAACTCCGCATGCCAAATATGGCGTTAGCGCTAGAAAAGTCTTGCTTCTCTTGCCACGGCTGGTGGTAGTACCACTTGATGGTGCCGTGGCTCAGCCCTAGTTGAGTAGTGATAGCCGTTGCCAGCGTCTTGGGTGCTGACGTGCCGGCGACTTCTGTGCCAAATAGGCCTTCGCGAGTACTGAACTGCTGGATGGACTGGTCACCCTGGCGGGTCAAGATGGAGGCAAGCAGCGCAGCGCTGGCGGTGTTAGCTCCGCTGTAGATGACGCCTTGCTGTGGGATGCAATAGTCACCATTTCGCGCGTACTCGCCTTGGCTGCCATCAGGCCAAACGCCGTATGTCAGCCATTCAAAGGTGTAGCGCTTTGCACTGGCGATGAGGACTGGGTCGGCTAACAACACCCCGGCCGCGCCGAACGCCAGGACGGATGTAGCACGACGATTGTTGAAGAGCTGGGCAAGCTCCGAGATTCGTGGGCCCACCACGCCGTCCGCCCTTACGTATGCGTAGACCGGCCCGGGCGCAGCGGCATCTGCGGCGTCCACTTTGCAGTCTCCGTTGGTGTCGTACCGCTTGCTCCACCAGGAGATGACGCCATTCTTTGTTGCGGCCACCCAGGTACGAGTTGCGTAATCCCCACTCAGGCGATTTGGGAACACGCTGCGCATTCCGTTGTCGACTTGCGTCGCGAGAAGGTATGCGTTCTTGCGGATGGAATTTTCAATGTTGACGCGGTCGGTGGAACTCAGCGCACTGCGTACGAAGTCATAAGTGACGATGTAACGGAGCAGCCAACTCGCCTGGAAGAAATAGGCGTCTGGATTCCAGTTGTTCAGATCACGCAGGCACAGCGTGGCCGGGAAGTTGGCTGCCGGGTTCTGGGTTTGGGCCAATAGGTAGCTGCGCACTGCACTGAAGGCACCGCCATCCGATGTCAGCAAGAATTTGAATGCAGCATCACGGGCCTTGCTGCCCAATTGGCCATACGCATCGCTCGAAGTGCTTGCTTGGGGCCCCGGATCGCCTTTGGCTATGAACTCAGTGGCGTTTTGGGTGATCCTGCTCCAGTCACCGGGAGAGCCTTGCGTGTAGTCGTTGGCGACCAGAAACGGCCCTTTCGCGAGCCTAGCCTTCCAGTCAGCCAACTCAGCGCTCGAAAAGAAGACGCCGCCAGCGAGGGGGCGCGTTGCAGGAGTGGAACTCGTGAGAGACGGGGGAGGGACGTAGGCTTCCTTGCAACTGGCAACTGCTGCACTAACCGTCGTGGTACTGGTGCTTGCAGTGATCTTGGTGGAGAGGCTCGTGACACCTGCCGACGTACCCAGTACCGACGTATCAGGTTGAGCAACGGCCGCAGAGGTCAGTACCAGTGGGCCGCCAGATGCGACGTTCGATCCGGTCGAAACGGACACCCCCAAGGCCTTGGCCGTCGGCGATGTTGATTCGGTGGCGACCGTCACAGTAGGCAAAGGGGTGCTGCCGGTCGCGCTCGAGCTACTCGCTTTGGCTGTGCGAGCCTGTGGTGACGCTGATGCAACTTGCGCAACAGCATCCGGAGCGGCAGAGGATGCGCCACTGGCTGGCTCTGCGGCAACCGAAGCGACTTGCTGACCGGCCTCAACGCCACTCGCTGCACCACCAGACGGCGTCGTCTGCGCTGTGGAGCTGGTTTGAGCGGGGGCGCTTCCCGCTCCGCCACCACAAGCGGCGAGCATCAGCAGGAGGGCTAGCAGGGGCGAGGCGGATTTTTGGGGGGTACTGCGGGGAAACATGAAGGCCTTGGAGAGAGTTGAGTGATGGTGCCAGCGTGGGACCAGTTTGAGCAGGCCGGCCGTCGGGTAGGCGTGATGCCTGACACGCCCTGCCGCCTCGGCATTTGTAACCATTTCAAACCAGGGGAAACCACTAAACTGCCGCCGCCTTCCAAGATTGCCTGTCCATGACTTCTGCCGTGCCCCGGCGAGTGCTCGTCGTCCAACGGCGCCTCACCCACTACCGAGTCCCATTTTTTGAGCGGCTGCGTGCCGACATGGCGGCACACGGCATTGAGTTGATGCTCGCGCATGTCGAGCCGACCCCCCGGACTTTCAGCAGCGCTCGCTGTGGGCTTCCAGACGACTGGCCGGCCAGGTCACGGCTGCCCGTTACGAGAGGGCAAGATCCCGGTCCGGCGCGACCGCATGCCCGCATAGTGGCGACGGCAGAACGGCATCAGCAATGTCTAAAGTAGTTCGGACGTTGCAATGTGATGATCCGAACGGATTTACGTGGGCGACAGAGTCTTGCAGGTGGAGGTTGATTGAAAAGACTTGACTCACTGCAGATCCTGCGAGGTATCGCAGCGTGCGCAGTCACCCTGCATCACGCAGTGGCGGTCACGGAGCGGTTTGTGGGAGCCACTGGCCCATTGGCGGGGCATTCGCCGCTCGGCTTGTTGGGCGTGGACCTGTTCTTTGTTCTGTCGGGCTTCATCATTCTCAATAGCCATTTCGACGACCCGCAAGGGTTTGCAGCCGCCTGGCGGTATGCGGTCAAGCGATTACTTCGAATTTTTGTTCCGTACCTGCCCATCACTCTGGTCTACGCGACCGCCCTGAGTGCGATGCCTGGTTTGAGCGATAGCGGACGTAGCTGGAGCCTAGTGAGCTCTCTGACCTTGTTGCCTATGCAACAGCCACCGGTTTTGCTTCAAGCGTGGACGTTGGTTCACGAACTACTTTTCTACGGGGTTTTCTTGGCATTCTTCGCTTCAAGAATGGCGTTTGCTTGGCTTGTTCTGGCTTGGGGCACGCTGCTTTTGATCGCACCGAATGGCTGGCTTCAAGAGACGCCGCTGCCAGTGGTTCATCGACTTATGGCTCCGTTAAATCTTGAGTTCTGTCTGGGTATGGCAGCGGCCTGGGCACTTCGGCGGTTTGATCTCATCGCTGTGGGGAAGGCGCTGGCTACGGCGGGCTTTGCGTTGCTCATGGTGTTGGTACTTTTGACGTCGCACATCCAGCAGGATGTGGAAGCGAATCGCTTGTACTTTGGCGTTGGATTCACCGTGCTGATCGTTGGTCTGGCCGCGTGGGAGTCCAAGAGTTCATCGCCCCCCTACCGCGGCCAGAGTAAGCGTTGGGTGGGGCTACTCGTTTGGCTAGGTGACAGCTCTTATTCCCAGTACCTTGTCCACTTCGCTGTCGTCTCCGTCGTCGCCCGCGTCGCAAGCAAAGTAGTGCAACCGGGCCTAGCGATTCCGGTGGTCGGAGTTTGCCTAGCCCTGGTCATCGTAGTGACCGCCGTGTATTACGCGCAGATTGAACGCCGCGGCGTAGCGGCCACTCGTGCGTGGATCGGCGCACGACGAGCTGCATCGCAGTGAAGCGGGCCGTGAAAACTGGTCGGCCGACAGTGCACGAAGTCGATGACAGCTCGTGCAACCCGTAGTTTGTAACGCGAGCAGAACGGGGAAAACACTACACTGCCGCCGCCCCTCTAACCCGCCTTCCAATGCTCCCAGCCGTGCCCCGACGGGTGCTCGTCGTCCAGCGGCGCCTAACTCACTACCGCGTTCCGTTTTTCGAGCGTTTGCGTGCCGATATGGCGGCGGCTGGCTTGGAGCTGGTGCTGGCCCATGGCGACCCAACGCCGGAAGAGGTCACCAAGCGGGACGGTGGGCAGTTGCCTTGGGCGCATCACCTGACTACACGCTATGCGCTGGGCGGTCGGTTGTGCTGGCAGCCGTTTGGTGCCCTGGCTGCGGGGGCCGAGCTGACGGTGATCACTGCCGAGAACAAGTTGGTCTACAACCTAGTCGAGCAGTTTGATGCGGCCTCGCGGCGTGTAGCCCTATGGGGCCACGGCGCCAATCTGCAGGGCGATGCCACCAGCCTACGTGAGCGCTTCAAGGCTCGCCTGGCGCTGCGAGCGGACTGGTGGCTGGCCTACACGGAAATGAGCCGTGGTTTGGTTGAGGGCCTTGGCTTCCCGAAGGACCGGATTACGGTGCTGGACAACGCGGTGGACATGACCGAACTGTGCGAGCAGTTTGCGGCGGTGACGCCTGCGGCCAGCGCAGCGGCCCGGCGCGAAATGGGCCTTGATGGCGGCCCGGTGGCGCTGTACCTAGGCTCGCTCTACGCCGAGAAGCGCGTGGACTTTTTGCTGGAGTCGGCGCGGCAGCTTCGCCAGCGCCTTCCAGGTTTCAACCTTGTCGTCATTGGTGGAGGGCCTGAGCTGGCGGTGATCCAGGCGGCCGCGCAGCAGGAGCCGTGGATTAAGGCGCTCGGCGTGCGCAAAGGGATGGAAAAGGTGGTTGCAGCGTCGGTGGCCGATGTGATGCTGAACCCGGGCCTCGTGGGCCTGAACATCCTGGACAGTTTCGCGGGCGGACTGCCGATGCTGACGACCGACTGTGGCCTGCATTCGCCCGAAATCGCCTATTTGGAGTCCGGCCGCAACGGCTTGATGACAGCCAACACGCTGGACGCCTTTGTGGAGGCCAGCCTGTCGCTGTTGACGCAGCCCGAGCGTCGAGCGGCCATGGCGGCACAGGCGCGGGCGGATGCGTTGCGGTACACACTGGCGCACATGTCCGAGCGCTTCACCGAAGGCGTGCTGGGTGCGCTGGCGGCGCCGATTCGCCGGGGCCGCACATGAGGGTGCTGATCGCCCACAACGCCTACCAGCACCGAGGGGGCGAAGACAGCGTCGTGGATGACGAGCTGCGCCTGCTCCGTGACCATGGCCACGAGGTGGAGTTGCTCTCGGCGCACAACGATGAGATCGCGGGCATGGGCAAGGTGGCCTTGTTGGGTCGCACGGTGTGGAGCCGACCCGCCGCAGACGCATTGCGGGCGAAGTGCTCCAGCTTTCGGCCGGATGTCCTGCATGTGCACAACAGCTTCCCACTGCTGTCGCCAGCCATCCACTGGCAGGCGCAGGCCATTGGTGTGCCGGTGGTTCAGACGCTCCACAACTTTCGTCTGATGTGCCCGCAGGCCATGCTGCTGCGCGAGGGGCGTGTGTGCGAGGACTGTGTAGGGCGTGTGCCGTGGCGAGGCGTGGTGCGAGCCTGCTACCGGGATTCGGTGGTGCAGAGCGGTGTGCTGACCGGGATGCTTGTGGTGCACCGGGCGCTGGGCACCTGGCAGCGGCGGGTGAACCGCTTCATCGCGTTGAACGAGTTTTGCCGCAGTAAGTTCATTCAGGGTGGCCTGCCCGCAGAGCGCATCCGCGTGAAGCCGAACTTTGTGAGCCGCGAGGAGCCTGCCGACAGCGAGCGGCAGGGCTTTCTCTTTGTGGGGCGGCTGTCACCGGAGAAGGGCCTGGAGGTGCTGGCAACTGCGGCCGAGCGTGCTGGCCTGGAGGTAGACGTCGTAGGCACTGGCCCGCTTGCAGAGCCAATGGCTGGCCGAGCAGGCTTGCGCCTTCAAGGTGGCCAGCCCATGCCAGAGGTGCTGGCACGCATGGAGGCGGCTCAGGCTTTGGTGTTGCCAAGTATTTGGTACGAGAACTTTCCGCGCACCTTGGTGGAGGCTTTTGCCTGCGGGCTGCCTGTGATTGCAAGCAGGCTGGGCGGCATGGCGGAACTGATAGAGGACGGTGTGACGGGCTTGCTTTTTCAGCCTGGTGATGCGCAAGACCTGGCTGCCAAGTTGACCTGGGCGCGCGCCAATGGCGACGCTCTACGGGCCATGGGGCGTGCGGCCCGTGCGCGCTATGAAGCCCTGTATGGACCGGAGCGAAATGTGAGCCAGCTGCTTGAGATCTACGAGGAAGCCATCAGCGAGGGCCCGCTGCATGGCTGAACGCAGGCGCATCGAGGTGCTTGGTCAGCCCTTCGACCCCCTGACCTGGCCCGAGGCGCTGGGCCGCATAGCCGGCTGGGCGGCGGCCCGGGAGAGCCGCTACGTTTGCATCAGCAATGCCCACTCGGCCGTGACGGGCAGCCGGGACCCGACGTTTGCCGCCGTGCTGCGCGAGGCCGACATGGTGACGCCTGACGGTGCGCCGGTGGCCTGGATGCTGCGGCAATTGGGCGTGACAGGCCAGCAGCGCATCAATGGCCCAGACCTGATGTGGCGCTACTGCGAGCAGGCGGGGCAGCGCGGGGAGGCGATCTTTCTCTATGGCGGCTCTGAGGCGACGCTGGTGCTCTTGAAGCAGCGGCTGTTGGCGGCGTTCCCGGGCTTGGTGGTGGCGGGGGCGATCTCGCCGCCGTTCAGGCCGCTGACGGAGGCCGAAGCCGCCCGGGACATTGCCTTGATCAACGCCTCGGGCGCTGGCACGGTGTGGGTGTCGCTGGGCTGCCCCAAGCAGGAGCTGTGGATGGCGGCGCACCGGGGCCAGGTGCAGGCCGTGATGATTGGCGTGGGGGCGGCGTTTGATTACCACGCGGGCACCCTGAAACGGGCGCCAGCCTGGATGCAGCGGGCGGGGCTGGAGTGGCTGCACCGGCTGTGCAGCGAGCCGCGCCGCCTGTGGCGCCGGTATCTCATCACGAACTCTCTCTTCATCTGGGGGGCCGCGAAGCAGCTGCTGGGGCGGTGAGCTTGCGAGAATGCGCGGCTGCACTTCCCAGAAATCGAAGCCTAGGAGAACGGACTTGAAGGTACTCGTCACCGGCGCAGCCGGCTTCATCGGCATGCACGTCAGCCAGATCCTGCTGGGTCGGGGCGATCAGGTCGTGGGTATCGACAACCTGAACGATTACTACGACCCGCAGCTCAAGCACAACCGCCTGGCGCGGTTGACGGGCAAGCCGGGGTTTGAGTTCATCAAGCTGGACGTGGCCGATCGGGCCGGCATGGCCGAGCTGTTTGCCAAGCATCGGCCCGACCGGGTGGTGCACCTGGCGGCGCAGGCCGGGGTGCGTTATTCCATCGAGAACCCGCACGCCTACATCGACAGCAACATCGTTGGCTTCACCAACATCCTGGAGGGCTGCCGCCACAACGGGGTGCAGCACCTGGCCTATGCGTCCAGTTCCAGCGTCTATGGCGGCAACACGCTGATGCCTTTCTCAGAGCATCACAGCGTGGACCACCCCATCAGCCTCTACGCGGCCACCAAGAAGGCCAACGAGCTGATGGCGCACACGTATTCGCACCTGTTCAACCTGCCCACCACGGGCCTGCGCTTCTTCACGGTGTATGGCCCCTGGGGCCGGCCGGACATGGCGCTGTTCTTGTTCACCAAGGCCATCATTGAAGGGCGGCCCATCAACGTGTTCAACCACGGCAAGATGATCCGCGACTTCACCTACATCGACGACATCGCCGAAGGCGTGGTCCGCGTGCTGGACCGTGTGGCCACGGGCGACCCGGCCTATGACCCGGTGCAGGCCGACCCGGCGCGCTCCAGCGCCCCCTACCGCGTGTTCAACATCGGCAACCACGCACCCATCCAGCTGATGAGCTTCATCGAGGCGATCGAGCAGTCGGTGGGCAAAGAGGCGATCAAGAACTACATGCCCATGCAAGACGGCGACGTGCCGGCCACGCACGCGGACGTGGAAGAACTGGCGCAGTGGACCGGCTTCCGCCCCGCGATGCCGGTGCCCGAGGGCATCAGCCGCTTTGTGAAGTGGTATCGCGAGTACTACAAGGTTTGAGCGCTTTCCCTGAAGCGTCAAAGTCGCTGGCTATCATTTATGACATCCCCGCAGCCGTCATGAAGCCTTCGCACGCCCTTGCCCAGCATCGCCTTGCCATCCGCGAGGTGGTGCAGCGCCATGGCATGCAAGGCGTGCGCGTGTTTGGCTCGGCCGCCAGCGGCGAAGACGTTGAAGGCAGTGACCTGGACCTGTTGATCGAGCCGGGGCCGGCCACCACGCTGTTCACCTTGGGCGCATTGCGCCGTGACCTGAGCCGACTGTTGGGCTTGCAGGTGGACGTGGTGACGCCCGCCTCTTTGCCAGAGCGAGTGCGTGCAGACGTGCTTGAGCGCAGCCTGCGGGTATGAGCCAGCACCCGGCGCGTGTGCCTGACTTTCTCCAGCACATCGTCGCGGCGATCGACAAGGTGCAGTCCTACACGGCCGGGCTTGATGAGGCTGCGTTCACGGCCGATAGCCTGGTGCAGGATGCCGTGATCCGCAATCTGGAAATCATTGGCGAGGCCAGCCGCAACCTGGAGCGCCATGCGCCCGGATTTGCCGAGCTTCACCCAGAACTGCCCCTCGGGGCAGCCTATGAAATGCGCAATGTGCTGGCCCATGGCTATTTCCAGGTGGACCTGCACCTGGTGTGGCAGACGATTCAGCACGACCTGCCCCCCTTGAGAAACGCTGTCGCCTCCTTGCTGACGCTGCCGCCAGCCAACGCCTGAATTCCCTTTCCCCAAGCTTCATTCACCGAGCATCGAACATGAAAGTTACCGCCATCGGCACCGGATACGTGGGCCTCGTCACGGGCGCCTGCCTTGCAGAAATGGGCAACCATGTGGTCTGCCTGGACGTGAACCCCGAGAAGATTCGCATCCTGAACGAGGGGGGCATCCCCATTCACGAGCCGGGCCTGGACGCGGTGGTCAAGCGCAATGTGGAGGCCGGCCGCCTGCAGTTCACGACCGACGTGGACGCGGCGGTGCAGCACGGCACGCTGCTGTTCATCGGCGTGGGCACGCCGCCCGACGAAGACGGCTCGGCCGACCTGCAGTACGTGGTGGCGGCGGCGCGCTCCATCGGTGCGCGGATGAAGGAATACAAGGTCATCGTCGACAAGAGCACGGTGCCCGTGGGCACGGCCGACAAGGTGCGCGCGGCCGTCCAGGAAGAGCTGGACAAGCGCGGCGTGAAGATTGGCTACGCGGTCGTCTCCAACCCCGAGTTCCTGAAGGAAGGCGCGGCGGTGGAGGACTTCATGAAGCCCGACCGCATCGTGGTGGGCTCGGACGACGAACAGGCCACGCTGCTGATGCGCGCGCTCTATGCGCCCTTCACGCGCAACCAGGACCGCATGCTGGTGATGGACGTGCGCAGCGCCGAGTTCACCAAGTACGCAGCCAACGCCATGCTGGCCACGCGCATCAGCTTCATGAACGAGCTGGCCCTGCTGGCCGAGCGCCTGGGCGCCGACATCGAGCTGGTGCGCCGCGGCATTGGCTCTGACCCGCGCATTGGCTACCAGTTCCTGTTCCCCGGCGCTGGCTACGGTGGCTCCTGCTTCCCCAAGGACGTGAAGGCGCTGGTCAAGTCGGCCGCCGACGCGGGCATGACGCTCAAGGTGCTGACGGCCGTGGAAGAGGCCAACGAGCACCAAAAGCGCGTGCTGGTGCAGAAGGTGACCAGCCGCTTTGGCGAGAACCTCGCGGGCCGCAAGTTCGCGCTCTGGGGCCTGGCCTTCAAGCCCAACACCGACGACATGCGCGAGGCGCCGTCCCTCGTCATCATTGACGAGCTGATCAAGCGCGGCGCCACCGTGGTGGCCTATGACCCGGTGGCCATGACCGAGGCCAAGCGCATCGTGGGCGACAAGGCTGGCCTCACCTTTGTGACGCGTGGCGAGGAGGTGCTGCCCGGCGCCGATGCGCTGCTGATCGTCACCGAGTGGAAGGAATTCCGCACCCCGGACTTCGACGGCATCAAGGCCGCGCTGAAGCAGCCGGTGGTCTTTGACGGCCGCAACCTCTATGACCCCAAGCTGATGAAGACGCTGGGCTTCGAGTACAGCGGCATCGGGCGCTGAAGCCACGCACGCGCAGGCAAAGAGCTGGCAAAAAACGGGGGCCCTGCGGGGCCCCTTTTTCATGGCCGCGTCATGCCGCACAGCGATGCTGATTGCATGGCGGAACGGTGTCGATGACGACCGCCCCGGGCGGGCTGCCACGGGGCTTTGGCTGGCTGATGGGGGCGCAGTTTGCGTCGGCCCTGGCGGACAACGCGCTCCTGATCGTGGCGATTGCGCTGCTGCAGGCGCAAGGGCTGCAGGCCTGGTGGGCGCCGCTGCTCAAGGTGGGCCTGATCGCGGCCTATGTGCCGCTGGCGCCCTGGGTCGGGCCGCTGGCCGATGCGCACGCCAAGGGCCGCGTGATGGCGGTGATGAACCTGGTGAAGCTGGCCGGCCTGCTGGCCATGCTGGCGGGCCTGCACCCGGTGCTGGCAATGGCGCTGGTGGGCCTGGGAGCGGCGGGCTATGCGCCGGCCAAATACGGGCTGGTGACGGAGCTGGTGCCGGCGCCGCTGCTGGTGCGGGCCAATGCGTGGATCGAGATCACCGTGGTGGGCGCGGCGCTGCTGGGTGCGGGGCTGGGAGGCTGGCTCGTGAGTGCCGCCTGGCTGGGCCTGGCGGGCAGCCTGCAGGGCTCACTGGCGGCGCTGCTGGCGCTGTACCTGCTGTCGAGCGGGCTCAATGCCTTCATCCCCGATACCGGCTACCGGCGGGCGCCCGCGCGCGGGGGGCGGCAGCCTTCATGCCGGCAGTTCTGGGCCGCGAACCTGCGCCTGTGGCGTGACGCCGAGGGCGGCCTCTCGCTGGCCGCCACGACCATCTTCTGGGGCGTGGGCGCGACGCTGCAATTTGCCGTGCTGCGCTGGGCGCAGGAGCGCTTGGCCCTGCCGCTGGACCAGGCCGCCTACCTGCAGGCCGCCGTGGCGGTGGGCGTGGTGCTGGGCGCCTGGGCGGCCGGGCGCTGGGTGGCGCTGCGGCATGCGCCGCGCATGCTGTGGGCGGGCGTGGCGCTGGGCCTCTTGATGCCGCTGCTGGCCCAGGTGCAGACGGTGCCGCTGGCCGCTGGCCTGCTGCTGGCCGTGGGCGCGGTGGGTGGCGCGATGGTGGTGCCGCTGAACGCGCTGCTGCAGCATCGCGGCCACCAGTTGCTGGCGGCGGGCAGCTCGATTGCGGTGCAAGGCTTCAACGAGAACCTGAGCGTGCTGGCCATGCTGGGCGTCTACGCGCTGTGCCTGCACCAGGGGCTGGACATCGTCAGCCTGCTGTGCGGCCTCGGGCTGCTGGTGGCGGCATCGCTGGGCGGCTTGCTGCTGCGCACGCGGGCGCTGCAGCACGGGGCGGTCAGGACTGGCTGAGCCTCAGCTGACCCAGCGCGCTGCGGATCTCGCGGCGGGTGATGGCGTCTTCCAGCACGGTCTCGAACTGGCTGACGATCTCGGCCCAGCTCAGGCGCAGCGCGGTGCGGCGCGCACCCGCGCCCAGGCGGCGACGGGTGGCCAGGTCATGCCCCGTCTGCAGCGCGGCGGCCACGAAGGCGGCTTCGCTCTCGTCCTGCGCCAGCACGCCATTGAGGCCGCTGTCGATCAGCTCGCCCGCCGCCGCGCTGCGGAAGGCCGCCACCGCGCAGCCGCTGGCCAGGGCCTCGGTGGTGACGTTGCCAAAGGTCTCGGTCAGGCTGGGGAAGAGGAAAACATCGAGGCTGGCGTAGTGCGTGGCCAGGTCGTCGCCGCTGCGCTGGCCGACGAAGTGCGCCTCGGGCACGCGGGCCAGCAGCTCGGCGCGCATGGGCCCATCGCCCACCCACACCAGGCGCGCACGCGGCTGCTGGCGCAGCAACGCCCGGAAGGCGGCCACCACAGCCAGCAGGTTCTTCTCGGGGGCCAGGCGGCCCACGTAGCCGCAGACGAGGTCGTCCGGCCCGGCGCCCCACTCGCCGCGCAGCAGGTCGCTGCGGCGGGCGGGGTCATAGCGCTGGGTGTCCACGCCCCGGCCCACCGTGTGCAGGCGCTCGAAGCCCTGGTCGGCCAGCAGGCGGCGGATGTGCTCGGTGGGCGCCATGGTGGCGTCGCAGCGGTTGTGGAACTTGCGCAGGTAGCCAAGGATGGCCTTGGAGAAGAGGCCCACCTTGTAGTGGCGCCCGTAGGCGTGGAAGTTGGTGCGGTAGTCCGACGTGACGGGCAGCTCCAGGTGCTGCGCGGCCTGCAGCGCCGACCAGCCCAGGGGCCCCTCGGTGGCGATGTGCACCACGTCGGGCCGGTGCTTGGCCCACAGCTGCACCAGCGCCCGCTTGGACGGCACGCCCATGCGCAGGTTGGGGTAGAGCGGCACCGGCAGGCCGCGCGTCAGCACCTCGTCCACATGGGCATTGGCACCCGAGGCATGGGTGGGCTGGCGCGGGCGGATCAGCTGCACGTCGTGATTGCGGCGGTGCAGCTCGTCCACCACGCGCGCCATCGACATGGCCACGCCGTTCACCTCGGGCGGGTAGGTCTCGGTCACCACCGCCAGGCGGCGCGAGTGGCGCGGGGCCGGCAGCTCCTTGACATCAAAGTCCTGTGGCTCGGCGGCGAGGGCGGTGGCGGTGTTCATGCCGCAGATGGTGAGCATGCGCTGCAACAGAACGATGACAGCGGCCCGTCACGCGCTTTTCATGCAGCGGCGCAACCATGCGTGCTGCGGCACTTGGCCGCGCATGCACAAGCTGCCAACGACATGAACCAATTCTTCGAGACCCTGAAGACCCAGCGCTGGGACGACCACCGCTTCTATCACCAGAGCCGCATCAACCAGAGCCTGCACTTCGTCAGCGCGCTCTCCTTTCTGGTGTCGTATGGGCTGGTCTTCATCAACCCGGCCTGGGCGGCACTGCTGGCCTGGGGCGTCTCGATGACCACACGCCAGGCCGGCCACTTCTTCTTCGAGCCGCGCGGCTTTGACCACGTCAACAACGTGACCGACGAGTACAAGGAAGAGATCAAGGTGGGCTACAACATCCAGCGCAAGATTGTGCTGATGGCCGTGTGGGTGGCCCTGCCCGTGCTGCTGTGGCTCACGCCTTCACTGTTCGGCACCATCCAGCCCGCCACCGACCTGCGCGGCTACGTCGAGGATGTCGGCATGGCCTGGTTCTGCCTCGGCGTGGCGGGCCTGCTGCTGCGCGTTGTGCAGCTGTGGCTGACCCGCAGCCTGATGGAGGGCGTGGCCTGGGCCACCAAGATCATCACTGACCCCTTCCACGACGCTGTGCTGTATCGCAAGGCGCCGCTGTACTTGCTGAAGGGGGAGTTGCTGGATCCGATGCTGCATGTGCGTGAGCAGCATTGAGCGCGTCAGGGGCCGCGCCGCTGCGCGGCGGAGCGCTTGATGGCATCCAGTTGGCGCGAATGGGTGGGCGCCAGGGCCCGAAGCGCCTCGACATCGACGGCCTCCAGCAGCTCCACGCCGCGCTCGGCCAGCAGCCGTTTGCCAACCTGGCTGCGGGCCAGGGTGTAGACGCGCTGGAGCTGAGCGCCCAGGCGCTGGGCCGAGGCGGCATCCCGCGCCAGTCGCAGCAGGGCTTCTTGGGCGACCAGCACGGCCCACCGCGACTGGGTGACGACATGGGGGCCCTTGTCCTCCAGCAGCCCGACGGCGTTCTGCGCCCGCGACTCCAGCACGTCGAAAGGCTCCATCACCCTGATGAGGCGCCCAGGGCGCCACTCGACCTCGACACTGCCCGCGATGACACGCCGTGTGAACTCGGCGGACTTGCGCGGGCCAGCGATGGTGTAGAGCTGGTGCAGCACGTCGATGTTGCGCGCGTCGCCTCCAGGGCCAGGTAAGCGCAGCTGGGCGACGATGGCGGTGCGGCTGGACCGAGCAGGCAGTTCAAGGCGGGCCTGAAGCGATTCGGCCAGTTGGGTGGCGCGCTCAACGGAGCCCAGCGCATCGCCATCGTTGGAGATGGCCACCCCGTCGGCGTCGACGCCGAAGCGGCTCATCCAGAAGGCCAGGGCTTGGCCGCCGACGAGCACCATGTCCGCCCCCAGGTTGGCCAGCAGACGATCCACCGTGGCCGCGTTCAGGGGCGCTTCGCCTGGCGGCAGCGCGGGGCGCGTGGCCATGGTGAGTTCAGTACGGCGTGTCGCGCAGCTTCACGCGTTTGGCCTTGTTGCCAGAGAACCAGCTCAGCTGCTTCTGGCTGACACGGCCTGCCCGGGCGTTCTTCATGTCGGCCTGTTGCTGGGCGCGCTTGTGGGCCCATAGAGCCGCGTCGCCGGCCGCCTCGCGCTGGAGCAGTGCAGCCACTTGCGCAACGCTCAGCCCCGTCGCCTCCAGCGCCGCCCCAAGGCGGGCCCAGTGCTCCACCTGCTGTGCCGTTGAGCGCGACAGCACGGCCCCTTCATCCCGGGCAGTGTTGAAAAGCTCGGCGCTGATGCGAACGGAGTTGGACGACATGGCGGGAAGATCGAGGTTGTGTGGCAGATTACCACGCAAGCTGCGCCAGTGTCTCGCGCAACACACTCCGCCGGATCCGCTTCGTCGTCAGCCCTTCATCACGCCACCACCAACCACCCTCACGCATGGCTTCGCAGGCGGCGAGGAAGCGGCGGGCGACTTCTGCAAAGTCGGCCTCGGTGTAGTTGAGGCTGAAGATGAAGCGGCCGGTGCCGACCCAGGACAGGCCCAGGCCCTGCTGGCGCAGGTAGAACTGCAGCATCCAGTGGTAGCGGCCGGGCTGGGTGTAGAGCACGGTCCAGATGGTTTGCAGGTTGGCGACGCGCACGGGGTGGCCGGCGGCTTCGAGCTGGGCGTTGAGGCTGGCGGCGCGGCGGTTCCAGGTGTCGTCGAGGCCCTGGTAGAGCGTGCGGGTCTCGGGGGTTTCCAACCGGTCGAGGAAGGCGGACATGGACGCCATCACATACGGGTGGGCGTTGAAGGTGCCGCGTGCAAAGCAGAGGTCGGCGGGCCGGTCCTCGCGGTAGCGCTTCATCAGCGCGGCCTTGCCGCAGACCACGCCGATGGGCAGGCCGCCGCCCAGGGTCTTGCCGTAGGTGACGAGGTCGGCCTGGACGCCGAAGTACTGCTGCGCACCGCCGGGCGCGAGCCGGAAGCCGACGAAGACTTCGTCAAAGATCAGCACGATGCCGCGCGCGGTGCAGACCTCGCGCAGGCGCTTGAGCCAGGCGGTGTAGGCGGCCTTGTCGTAGTGCGCGCGGCGGCTACCGTCGATGAGGGATGAGTCGCCCGGGGCGTTGGCATTGGGGTGCAGGGCCTGCAGCGGGTTGACGAGCACGCAGGCGATGTCGCGCCGTGTGGCCAGCACGTGCAGCGAGCGCTCGGCCATGTCCTGCAGGGTGTAGGTCTCGCGCGGGGGCAGTGGGTTGCCGGGGCCGGGCTGCACGTCCTCCCACCAGCCGTGATAGGCCCCGCAAAAGCGCACCAGGCGCTTGCGGCCGGTGTGATAGCGGGCCAGGCGCACGGCCTGCATCACGGCCTCGGTGCCGGACATGTGGAAGCTGACTTCGTCGAGCCCGGAGATGCGTTTGAGCCGCTCGGCATTGCTCAGCACGCAGGGGTGGTAGCTGCCGAGCACGGGGCCCAGGGACTCGGCGGCACGGGCACCCTCGGCCATGCAGGCCTTGTAGGCGTCGTAGCCCAGCACATTGACGCCGTAGGAGCCGGTCAGGTCGTAGAAGCGGTTGCCGTCCAGGTCCTCGACCTGCACGCCTTCGCTGGCGCGCAGGAAGGCGCCCACCTGCAGGTGCTCGCGCAGCAAAGGCGAGTACTGGAAGGGCACGCGGTAGCGGCCGGTGAAGGCGAGGTCGGAGATGGAGGTGCGGGCCTGTGCGGTCATGGCTGCCGAGTGGCGGTAGCGCGTGCGGAACTCGTCACCAAGGTGCAACAGGGCTGTGCGACGCTGAGAGGCGACGCTCTCGGGGGCGCCGTCGCTGTTGAACCAGGTGCTGTCGTCGTAGGCATAACCGGGCAACCAACGCGCCAGCCGCTTGGCCATGCGCGAATGGCCAGCCAACGAGCGGTGCTTGGCGCGCGACAGCTCCAGCCGGCGCTTGGCGGCCGGGAGCAGGGCCAGCACGCCGAGTGCCAATGCCGAGAGCGTCAAGGTTTCGTCCATGAACGGGAGACTGAGTGAAGACAGCTGGAGATGTACCCGCCGCGCTTGACAGCGTCATGAATGACGAAACGGTGACGACCACATCCGCGCGGCACGGCTGGCTGGCCCGCCTGGGGGCGCATGAAGACCTGAACTTCCTGCTGACCAATCGCGTGCCGCGCATCGCCCTGACGCGTCTGGTGGGGCGCTTGTCGAAAGTGCGCAGCCGCGCGTTCACACGTTTCGGCATCTGGCTGTGGACGCGCTTCACCGCGCTGGACCTGCGCGACGCGCGCAAGACGGAGTTCGAGTCCCTGCACGACTGCTTCACGCGCGAGCTGAAAGCCGGCAGCCGGCCCTTTGATGCCCGCCCGGAGGTGTTCAGCAGCCCGAGCGATGGCATCGTGGGCGCCTGCGGCCGCGTGGTGGATGGGCAGCTCTACCAGGCCAAGGGCTTCCCGTACTCGATTGCCGAGCTGTTCGGGCCCACGCAGGACCCGAGCCCGTTTGAGAACGGCTGGTATGTGACGCTGCGCTTGACCTCGGCGATGTACCACCGCTTCCACGCCCCGCACGACGCGGTGCTGGAGCACGTGACCTATCTGAGCGGCGACACCTGGAACGTGAACCCGATTGCGCTCCAGCGTATCGAGCGGCTGTTCTGCCGCAATGAGCGGGCGGTGCTGCGCGGCCACCTGGCCGAGGGTGGGCAGCAGCCCTTTGCGCTGGTGCCGGTGGCGGCCATCCTGGTGGCGAGCATCCGCCTGCACTTCCTGGACGTGCTGCTGCACCTCAAGCGGCGCGGCCCCAACGAGATGCCTTGCCGCGCGCGCGTGGCCAAGGGCCAGGAGCTGGGCTGGTTCGAGCACGGCTCGACCATCATCGTGTTCGCGCCGGCAGGCTTTGCGCTGGCTGAGGGCATTGCCGAGGGCGTGCGGGTCAAGGCCGGCGAGGCCTTGATGCGCGTGCCGCAGCACGCCTTCGTCGAGGCCTGAGGCTTACTCCACCACGGGCAGTGGCAGCTGCACGGCGGGCTCAGCCGTCGCACTCTGCGGCACCAGAGCCTCGCTGCTGCGGTCGATGATCTCCAGCCGGCCGTCGTGGTGCTCGACCAGGGCGGTGAGGCTCTCGACCCAGTCGCCGTCGTTGCAATAGAGCACGCCGTCGATCTCGCGAATCTCGGCATGGTGGATGTGGCCGCAGACGACACCATGCGCGCCGCGCTTCTTGGCCTCGCGGGCGACGGCGCACTCGTAGTCGTCAATGAAGGCGACGGCGCGTTTGACCTTGTGCTTGAGGTATTTGGAGAGGCTCCAGTAGGGCAGCCCGAGCTTGGCGCGCCAGTGGTTGAACCAGCGGTTGACCTTGAGCGTGAACTCGTAGGCCACGTCGCCCATGATGGCCAGCCAGCGCGCGTGCTGGACAACGCCGTCGTACAGATCACCGTGGGTGACCCAGAGGCGTTTGCCGTCGGCGGTGACGTGCAGACACTCGTCCATCACGTCCACCCCACCAAAGTTGTGGGCCACGTATTTGCGGGCGAACTCGTCGTGGTTGCCCGGCACAAAGATCACGCGCGTGCCTTTGCGGGCCTTGCGCAGCAGCTTCTGCACCACGTCGTTGTGGGCCTGCGGCCAGTACCAGGAGCGGCGCAGCTGCCAGCCATCAATGATGTCGCCGACGAGGTAGAGGGTCTCGCAGTCCAGGTCGCGCAGAAAGTCGAGCAGGGCCTCAGCCTGGCAGCCGGGCGTGCCCAGATGCAGGTCCGAGATCCAGGCTGTGCGGACGTGGATTTTGGGCGGCTGGGAGTCGGGGTCGAGCACCATGGCCCGTCATGGTGGCGGGGCCGGGTGACGGTGGCGTGTCAGGGCTGGTTCGGGGGGGCACTACTTCGGGGGATGGGTTAGGGCAAGGCGGCGGGCGGGGCCGGGGTGGGGT
>NZ_JBDPZD010000007.1:0-125619 GCF_039872745.1 Roseateles paludis
CCGATCAACCAACCCGCCCACCGCCCCAACAAAACTCAAGCCACCAACCGCCCCGCCTCAATCCTCAACTGCCGCTCACACCGCGCCGCGATCTCTCGGTCGTGGGTGACGAGCACCAGCGTCGTGCCGGCCTCACGGTTGAGTTCAAACATCAGCTCCATCACCGCCGCGCCGGTCGCAAAGTCGAGGCTGCCGGTGGGTTCGTCGGCCAATAGCAAAGCGGGCCGCTGCACAAAGGCCCTGGCCAGCGCCACGCGTTGCTGCTCACCGCCCGAGAGCACGCGCGGGTAGTGGCCGAGGCGCTCGGCCAGCCCCACGCGGGCCAACATGGCCTTGGCTTGGGCGGCGGCGTCGGGCACACCGCGCAGCTCCAGCGGCAGCATCACGTTCTCCAGCGCCGTCAGGTGCGCCAGCAGCTGGAAGCTCTGGAACACAAAGCCCAGTTCGCGGGCTCGCAGCGCGGCGCGGCCGTCTTCGTCGAGGCTGAAGAGATCCTGGCCCCGCAAGCGCACCGTGCCGCCCGAGGGTGTGTCCAGGCCCGCGAGCAAGGCCAGCAAGGTGCTCTTGCCCGAGCCCGAGGCGCCGACGATGGCGACCGACTCATGCGCCCGAAGCTGAAAGCTCAGCGCATGCAGAATCGTCAGCTCGCCGGTGGCGTCCTGGACGCGCTTGGTGAGCTGATCGACTTCGACGAGGACTTCGGACATGGTGTGGCGCGCGTGGCGGGTGACGAGACGACAGGGGCTGGCGCACTGTAGCTTTGGGCTGCTGGCATTGCTTTCGTCAGGGCTCACGCTCGCGCAGGGCATCAACCGGCAGCAGATCGTCGTGGTGGGCGACAGCCTCTCGGCCGAGTACGGCCTGGCCGCGGGCACCGGCTGGGTGGCCCTGCTGCAGGACAAGCTCAAGGCCCAGAAGCTGCCGCACCAGGTGCGCAATGCCAGCATCAGTGGCGACACCACTGCCGGCGGGCGCAGCCGCCTGCCCGCCCTGCTGCGCGACGTGAAGCCGGGCATCGTGATCATCGAACTAGGTGGCAACGATGCGCTGCGCGGCCTGCCGCTCAAGAGCACGCGCGAGAACCTGCTGGCGATGACCGAGGCCGCCCAAGCCACGGGCGCCAAGGTGCTGATCGTGGGCATGCAGGTGCCGCCCAACTATGGCCCCAGCTATGGCCGCGAGTTTGCTGGCCTGTTTGCCGAGGTGGCGCAGGCGCGCAAGGCGGCCCTGGTGCCCTTTTTGCTGGCCGGCGTGGCGGACCGGGCGGATGCGATGGAGTGGTTCCAGCCCGACCGTATCCACCCGCTGGCCAAAGCCCACCCGGTGATGCTGGAGACGGTGTGGCAGGGGCTCAAACCCCTGCTCAAGTAGCCAGCGCCGCTCAGCGCTCTTGCATGCGCTCGCGCTCCTTGTCGCCGCGCATGCCGCCGTTGCGGCGGGTGGCGCCTTCATCGTTGCGACGCTCGGGCTGGGCCTGAGGCTGCGGCATGGGGCGTGGTGGCTCAAAGCCGCGCTGCGTGGACTGGGGCGGCATCTGGGTCGGCATCTGCGTCTGCATTTGGGGCTGCGGCTGTTGAGGCCGCTGGAAGCCGCCAAGACCCGGCTGCTGACCTTGGCCGCCTGAGCCCCAGGCCTCGCGGCGGGCTTGCTCGTCGCGTTGGCGTTGTTGCTGCTGTTGCAACTGCTGTTGCTGGCGCTGCAACTCGTCGAGCTGCTGTCGCTGCTGTTGGTCGCGCTGCATCTGTTCGCGCTGGAACTGCTCACGCTGCATCTGCTCGCGTTGCCGGGCCTGCTGCTCGGCCTGCTGGCGCTGCTCTTCGGCGGCGCGCTGCTGCTGGATCTGCATCGGCGCCGGCGACATCTGCGTGTGTGGCACCTGCTGCTGTTGTTGCTGCTGTTGCTCACGCTGCCGCTGCTCCCACTGCTGGCGGCGCAAGGCCTCCTCGCCGCCGACGGGCAAGCCTGGGTTCTGAGCTTGGGCCGGCGGCTGCGCTTGCATTTGCGGCGCGCTGGTCACCGGCTGCCCGGTGGCAGGGTTGAATGGCGCGGCCGGGGCGCGTGGCACGCGGCGTTCGGGCTCGGCGCCCTGGCCCATGCCGATGCCTTGGGGAACCTGCGGCTGGCCGGCTTGGGGCAGGGGCTGTGGGCGGGTGGGCCCGGGCGGGTTGAAACCATCGCGATCGGGGCCGCGCTCGCGGCGGGGGCGGCCGCCGTCGCTGCGCCATCCGATGTCAGGGCCCGGTTCACGCATCGCGCCCGCCGGCTGAGGCTGTGCCGGGCGCGGGGGCAGCATGGCGCTGAACTCACCACGCGAGGGCGCGCCGGGCAGCGGCTTGGCGCCGCGCCAGCCATCATCCTGGCCGCGCGGCAGGGGCTCGAAGCCGTGGCCGACGCCGGGGCGCGGCACCACGCTGACGGCGGCCGGCTGCTCGCGGTAGAGGTGCGGGCGGCCGGGGGGGATGGGGTCACGCGCGGCGCGCCAGTCGGGGCGGTCGTTCACCCGGTATTCGTAGCGGGGGCTGTGGCGGTAGGTCGGCACATAGACCTCACGCGGCGCCAGCGGGTACCAACCGACGCGCGGCGGCGCCGCGCGGCTGCCCAGCGTGATGCTGACGCTGACGCCGCCCGTGCCCACCCAGCCCACCAGGGCGGGCGCGTAGACCGGGCGGTGCACGTAGCTGCCCGGCGCCCAGCACCAACGCCCACCCCAGATGACCCAGCGTCCGTAGTGGAAGGGCGCAAAGCCCCAGGGCGCGTCGTCCACCCAAGTCCAGCCCCAGTGGCGGGTCCAGGCCCAGTGGCCAAAGCGGTAGGGCGCCCAGTTGGGGACGACGACGCTCGGGATCCACACCGTGCCCCACTCGGGCGCGGTCTCCCAGCGGCCGTGGCGGTCGAGGTCTTCGGCGCCGGTCATCTCGGGCGAGACGTAGCGGGCCACCTGCCAGTCGCCCTCGGCGCGGCTCTCAGCGAGCACCCAGTCGCTGAAGGCGTCAGCGTAGAGGCGCGAGCGCTCGGCGCGCGGGCCGCCGGGCCACCAGAACTCGACCTGCTCCCCCTCGGCCAGCCACAAGGGCGTAGCCTCCGCGGCACGTTGCCAATCAAAGCGCAGGCGCCCCTGGAAGGCATAAGCCTTGGTGCCGCGATCGAGTTGCTCGACGCGGTAGAGGCCCGCGGTTTCAGCGCCCAGCGTGCCTTCGCGGGTGCGCAGCCGCGTCTCCTGCACCGCCTCGGTGGTGCGCAGGCGCAGGGCCACGTCGCCGCGCTCGATGCTGATGAGGGTGCGATCTTCGTCGAGCTGGGTCAGTTCGACATCGCTGCGCTCATCGATCCAGAGGCTGGTGGAGCCGACGCGCACGGACACACGGGCGCGCTCGTCGGTGCGCAGGCGGTCGCCCTCGCCGACGGTCTGGTTGCGCACCAGGCGCTGCCATTCGCGGGTGTCGGCGTCGAAGAGCCAGGCATCGCCCAGCACCGCCGCAACACGGCCCGCGCGCGTGGGTGGGTCCTTGGGCTCGTCCGCCTGCGCGCGGCCGGCCTGGCCGAGCGCCATCAGGAGACTGAAGGCCACAGCGCGCCACATGGCGCGCGTGAGTGTGACGTTTCGGGTGGCGCTACCGGTACTGCGGTGGGCAACGGAAGGGGTGACGGTCGTCATGGCTCAAGGCCTCCTTGCGAGGCCTCAACGTGCTAGAGCGACCGCCGGTGGACCCGGATTACAAAAATCTACCCTTGCACGGTCAGCACGGCGGACTTGAGCTGCTCGCTGTCCGGCCCGGCGTAGATGGTGAAGGTGCCGGGCTCAACCACCCACTTCATCGCCACGTTGTAGAAGGCCAGATCCGCCGGCTTGAGCGTGAAGCTCACCTGCTGGCTCTCGCCCGGCTGGAGGTGGATGCGCTTGAAGTGCTTGAGCTCCTTCACGGGGCGGGTGACGCTGGCGAAGTCGTCGCGCACATAAAGCTGCACAACCTCGTCGCCCGCGCGGCTGCCGACGTTCTTGACCGTGACGCTCACCGCCACCGAGTCGTTCACGCCGATGCTGGCCTTGGCGAGCACGGGCTCAGAGATCTCGAACTTGGTGTAGCTGAGCCCGTAGCCGAAGGGATACAGAGGCTTCACGCTGCCCGCCAGGTAGCCGCGGCGTGCACTGGGCTTGTGGTTGTAGAACACCGGCAGTTGGCCGACCGAGCGCGGGATGCTGACGGGCAGCTTCCCGCCCGGATTGGCGCGGCCGAAGAGCAGGTCAGCGGCGGCGTGGCCGGTCTCCTGGCCGAGGTACCAGCCCTCGACGATGGCGTTGGCCTGGGCGTCCAGGAAGTTGATGCTGAGCGGCCGGCCATTGAGCAGGAAGACCACGGTGGGCTTCTTGAGCGCAAAGATGGCGGCGGCCAGTTCGTTCTGCTCGCCCATCAGCTCCAGGGAGTCGCGGTCGCCGAGGTGGGCGTCGGCCCAGGCCTCGCGGCTGGTCTGCTCGTTGTCGCCCAGCACCATGACGATGTGGTCGGCGTGCTTGGCGCGCTCCACAGCCTCGCGGATGTGCTGGCGGTTGACCTCGGGGTCGATGAAGTTGACGGCATCCTGGCCCCAGATGCGCTCCTTGGTGATGCCCACGCCGACGGCATAGTCCACCTCGAAGCCCGCTTGCTTGCCCTCGGCGCGCAGGCCGTCGAGCACAGAGACGACATGGGTGGGGATGTCGGAGTAGCCGCCGATGGGCGTGTCCACCGCGTGGGTGCCCAGCACCAAGAGGCGCTTGATCTTCTTGGCCTCCAGCGGCAGCACGCCGTCGTTCTTGAGCAGCACGGCCGAGCGCGTGGCGGCGCGGCGCGAGAGGGCGATGGACGCGGGCGTGGCGAAGAGTGCGTCGGCGGCAGCCTCCTCCACATACGGGTTCTCGAAGAGCCCCGCCTCGAACTTGAAGCTCAGCACGCGGCGCACGGCCTCGTCGATCAGGGCCTCGGGCACGGCGCCTTCGCGCACCAGGGCAGGCAGCTCTTTGTAGGTCTCGGGGTCGGGGGTCTCGACGTCCACACCGGCCAGCAGCGCGCGGATGGCGGCCTCGCGGTTGTCAGCGGCCAGGCGGTGGCGGGTGATGAGCTCGCGGTTGCCGAAGTAGTCGGACACCGTCAGGCCCTGGTAGCCCCACTCCTTGCGCAGGATGTCGCGCAGCAGCCAGACGCTGGCGTGCGAGGGTTGCCCGTCGATCTCGTTGTACGACGGCATGATGGCGCCGACGCCGGTCTCTTCGATGATGCGCTTGAAGGGCGGGAAGAAGGCTTCCCGCAACACGCGCTCGCTGACCTGGGCGGGGCCGATGTTGGTGCCGCTCTCGGGCTGGCCGTGGCCGGTCATGTGCTTGAGCGTGGCCAGCACCTTGCCGTTGGCCAGCGGCAAGCCGCGACCCTGCAGACCCAGCACGGCCGCCTTGCCGATCTCGGTGCTGAGGTGGGGGTCTTCGCCAAAGGTTTCTTCGATGCGGCCCCAGCGCGGGTCACGCGCCACGTCCACCACCGGCGCGAGCGCCAGTTGGGTGCCGGCGGCGCGCATCTCCAAGGCCGCGACGCTGAACACGGCTTCCACCAGTTCGGGGTCGAAGCTGGAGGCCAGGCCGATGGCCTGCGGGAAGCTGGTGGCGCCGCGCGCCACGTAGCCGTGCAAGGCCTCTTCGTGCATCAGCATCGGGATGCCGAGCCGGGTCTTTTCCATCGCCCACTTTTGCGCGGCGTTCACATAGCGCGCGGTCTCGCTCGCGGTGCGGTTGACGATGGTGCCGCTGTTGCCGGCCACCTGGGCCGCGCCACCCAACTGGCGGTCAGACGGCCGGGCGATCATGCCCATGCCGTGCGGGCAGGACTCGCTGGCCTTGACAGGGTCGAACTCGCCGTCCGGCGTCTGGATCTTGGGCTTGGTCTGCCAGAGGCACAGCATCTGCGCCACTTTTTCTTCCAGCGTCATCAGCGACAGCAGATGCTCGACGCGCGCGGCCACGGGGGCAGCTGGGTCCTTGTACATGCGTTTCTCTCCAGGATTCGGGCTGTTGGCGAGCGCGCCACGCACCACGGAACAGGCACCAAGCAGGCCAACAAAGCCGCGCCGGCGGATACGGGGGGTGGATCGGTCAGACATTTTGGGCGCGAAGCTTAGAGCATCGCGCGCGACCTGGCGCCAAGGCCCCCACGCAAAACCGCCCGCCGCGCCAACAAAGGCGGGGCGGGCGGCAGCCCGAGCAGAGCCGAAGCCGGTCAGGCCAGCAGCGTCTTCAGGTAGGCGCTGATCTCGGCGTCCTGGCTGTTGGCAAAGAACAGCTCCTGGAACTTCTCGCCCGCGCAGGCGGCCTTCAGCAGGTCCTGATCCACACTCTTGAGCACCTCGATCATCGGGCGGCAGCTGGCGCCCTTCAGGTCCTTCAGGATGCCGCGGTTCTTGGCCATGATGGCCGCGCGCTCCTTGGGGTAGCCCACGCCACGCTCATGCTCGAAGAGCTTGCGGTAGCAGTCCTGCAGGTTCAGCTCGGCCGCCCAGCCAAAGCCCTTGGCATAGGGCATGGACAGGCAGTTGCCGTCGTTGATCTGGCCGAAGAGGAAGGCGTCGGTCGGGTCGATCACCAGGCCGCAGAACACGCCCGGCATCGAGTTGCAGGCCAACATCGAGCCCATGCCCGTGCCGCAGCCCGTGACGACAAAGTCCGCCGCCTTGGCGTTGAGCAGGATGCCGGCCAGCAGGCCGTTCATCACATAGGTCAGCGAGGCCTTGTCCTCGGGCGCGTACATGCCGTAGTGGTGGACCGAATGGCCCAGCGGCTCGGCCACAGCCTTGAGCGCAGAGTGGACGATCTCAGACTTGGCGGCCTGGCTGTTTTCGATGATGAGGGCGATCTTCATGGTGGGTGGGGGCTGCACAAAACCGGCCGTGCGCACAGCACAAGGCCACAGTCAAAAAGGGGCGCCAAAGGATCAGCCAGCAGGGCCAAGGCAGGCGCAACAGGGGCCGAAGCGCGCACCTGCTCCAGTCGGCATGGACTGGCTCAGCGGCCCGGCCGGCTACGGCAGGCTCACAGGCCGCCGCAGCGCGTGACCGCCATTGTGCCGGAATTGGAACGTCGTTTCATCAAGAAGAACTAGGTACCCGTGAGCGCCGGACCGCCTGCGTTGCGGATGGGCTGCCGCCAGCGTGAGCTGGTTCCAGTCTGCTTAAACACCCATGAAAAAGGCCTCGACTCCAAAGAGTCGAGGCCCGGTTGAAAGCGCGCGGCTTTAAGCGGCGGACTGTCGGCGGCGGATTGCCAGCAGGAGGCCACCACAGAGCAGCAGAACCGCCGTCTCGGGCTCAGGTACGGCGCTGACTTCCAACGACAGGGTGTAGGGCAACACAAAGGCGCCTGGCTCAACCGCAACCTGGCCGAACACGGTCAAGCTGTACACACCCGGGCCGAGCGGCCGATCCAGCAGATTGGGACTGACGCCATTGATGGGGATGAACACGTTGACTGTCGGCGCCCAAGATTCGTCCGTCAGGTAGAAGTTGGCGCTGAAGCCTTTCGGCCCGACGGTACCGACGCTACTGAGGACGAGGCTGCGCAACTGAGTGCCCGCCTGAACGGTCAACAGAAAACTGTCTTGGGTATCTCCGTCACCAGGAGTGGCGGAATTGCAGCCGCCTGGGGCCAGTATGCAAACGCCGTTCAACGCGCCGGACACCGTGTTAGAGCCCACATCCAGCGCGCCCACCGAAGCGCTGGGATCTAAGGACATGTTGTCGGGCAGGTCGACTGACTCAACGTAGGTCAGCGCATTGGCAACGGTAGTGACGCAGAATAGCGCTGCGCAGATCAGGCGGTTCATCATCATGCTTCCTCCGAGGCGAACTGATATTGGCGTTCGTAAGCAGGAAGGATTGTCACCGCTGTCACCAGCACGGGTCGCCACCCGTTTCCGGGACGGGAAGCCCCTAGCTCAGCGGTGCATCTGGAGAGGCAGGCCGTGCGGAGGCAGGTCCGAGTCGGCACGACGACACCCGAACGCCCTGCCGTCAATCCTCGCCGGCCGCCTCCACCCCGGGAAACAGCACCTCCGTATACCCAAACCGTGTGAAGTCCTTAACCCGCATCGGGTAGAGCACCCCGACGAGGTGGTCGCACTCATGCTGGACGACGCGGGCGTGGAAGCCCTCGGCCTCGACATCGAGGGGCCGGCCTTCGAGGTCGAAGCCGCGGTAGCGGACGCGGTCATCTCGCTCGACAACGCCGCGCAGGCCGGGGACGGACAGGCAGCCCTCCCAGCCCTCGACCCTGCTGCTGCCCGGCAGTACCTCGATGACGGGGTTGATCAGCACGGTGGCGGGCAAGGGCGGTGCCTCGGGGTAACGGGCGTTCTGGCTGAAGCCGAAGATGACGAGTTGCAGATCAACGCCGATTTGCGGTGCGGCGAGGCCAGCGCCGTTCACGGCGGCCATGGTCTCGAACATGTCGGCCACGAGAAGCCGCAGTTCGGGCGTGCCAAACGCGGTGACGGACTGGGCCACGCGCAGCAGGCGGGGGTCGCCCATCTTGAGGATCTCTCGAACGGCCACGGCGCCCTCCTGGGTTGTGCTCGGGTATCGTGCGGGCCATTCTAGGAAGCCCCCTGGCGCGCCACGCGCGCCCTGCCCCATGCCTGATTTCATCGAAGACCTTGGCCACGGCATCTATGCCATCGACACGGGCTTCCAGCGCCCCCGCTTCGATGCGGCCTACCTGATGGTGGAAGCGGGCCGCGCGGCCTTCATCGACACGGGGACCAACTTTGCGGTGCCGCGCCTGCTGGCGGCGCTCGACCACCTAGGCCTGGCGCGCGAGGCGGTGGACTGGGTGATCCCGACGCATGTGCATCTGGACCATGCAGGCGGTGTGGGCCTGCTGATGCAGCAACTGCCGCAAGCACGCGCGCTGGTGCACCCGCGCGGGCTGCGCCACATGGTGGACCCCAAGGCGCTGTGGCTGAGCGCGCTGTCCGTCTATGGCGAGGTGGAGATGGAGCGCAGCTACGGCAAGCTGGTGCCGGTGGCGGCCGATCGGGCGCAGGCCAGCAGCGATGGGCAGGTGATTGAACTGGCCGGCCGTCCCCTGCGGCTGATCGACGCGCCGGGGCACTGCAAGCACCACCATGCGATCTGGGATGCGCGCAGCCAGGGCTGGTTCTGCGGGGACACGTTCGGGCTGTCGTACCGCGAGTTCGACCGCCAGTTGGGGCAAAACAGCCAAGCGTGGATCCTGCCGACGAGCACGCCGGTGCAGTTCGACCCCACCGCGCTGAAGACGACGGTGGCACAGCTGCTGGAGACCGGCCCCACCGCGATGTACCTGACCCACTATGGCCGCGTGGGCCACGATGCGGCCGACGTGCGGCGTCTGGCGGCAGGCATGCTGGCGCTGGTGGACGGGATGACGCAGATCGCGCTGGCGCTGCGTGAATCGCCCGAGCGGCATCGGCTGCTGAAGTCGGAATTGCTGGCGCTCTACCTGGCCGACCTGGTGCAACACCAGGGCCCCTTCGACGCCGACCGCGCCGCCGAATGGCTGGCGATGGACGTCGAACTGAACGCGCAGGGGCTGGAGGTCTGGTTGGGTCAGTCCTCCAAGCCCCTCGTTCAACGAGTACCTTGAACGGTCCCCCGAGGGGACGGCGCGCTGTGCGGCATTGAGCCGCCCGCGCACCAGACGGGCCGGCTTGGGGCGGCCCGGCGCACGGCCCGAGCCGGGGTACCGGTCACACGTCCAGCCCCAGCTCCTGGATCTTGCGCGTGATGGTGTTGCGGCCGATGCCGAGCTTTTGCGCGGCCTCGATGCGGCGGCCCCGGGTGATGTCCAGCGCCGTGATGATGAGCTGAGCCTCGAACTGACGGGTCAGCGCGTCCCAGACCTCGGGGTCGCCGGCCACCAGCAGGCGCCGCGCTTCCTGGGCCATGTCGGAGAGCCAGCCACCTTCGGACAGCGACGAGTTACCGCTGCCATTCCCGCCACCATTCACGGGCACCGCGCTGCGTGCCGGCTGGCCAGGGAAGCCCACGCCAGCCCCCGCCTCGGGGCGGCTTGGGTCCAGCGATACAGGCGCCGCCAGTGCACCGGAGGCGAGTAGCGACGCGCCACCTCCCAGGCTCGCGGAGCTGTCCTGCACTTCGGTCGGCAGGTCCTTGGGCTCGACGGTCTGGCTCGGGGCCATGACGCTGAGCCAGTGGCAGATGTTCTCCAGCTGCCGCACGTTGCCGGGGAAGTCGAACTGCGTGAGCTTGGCCAGCGCAGCTTCGGAAAGCCGCTTGGGCTCGACACCGAGCTGGGTGGCGCTGCGCTGCAGGAAGTGGCGTGCGAGGCCGGGGATGTCTTCACGGCGCTCGCGCAGCGGGGGCAGGCGCAGGCGGATGACGTTGAGGCGGTGGAACAAGTCCTCGCGGAAGGCGCCTTGCCGCACGCGGTCTTCAAGGTTCTGGTGGGTGGCGGCGATGACGCGCACATTGCTGCGCAGCGGGCTGTGGCCGCCGACGCGGTAGTACTGTCCGTCTGACAGCACGCGCAGCAATCGCGTCTGCAGCTCGAAGGGCATGTCGCCGATTTCGTCGAGGAAGAGCGTGCCGCCGTCGGCCTGCTCAAAGCGCCCGCGCCGCGAGGTCTGCGCGCCGGTGAAGGCGCCGCGCTCATGGCCGAAGAGTTCACTCTCCAGCAGGTCGCGCGGAATGGCGGCCGTGTTGATGGCCACGAAGGGGCCTTCGGCGCGCGGCGAGTGCTTGTGCAGTGCGCGGGCGACGAGCTCCTTGCCCGAGCCGCTCTCGCCGGTGATGAGCACGGTGACGTGGCTCTGCGAGAGGCGGCCGATGGCACGGAAGACGTCCTGCATGGCCGGGGCCTGGCCCAGCATCTCGGGCACCTCGGCGGCGGCCTCCTGCTCGGACGCTTCGCGTTGGCTTTCCTCCTGCGCACGGCGGATCAGCTCGACGGCGCGAGGGAGGTCGAAGGGTTTGGGCAGGTATTCAAAGGCACCGCCCTGGAAGGCGGAGACCGCACTGTCCAGGTCGGAGTAGGCCGTCATGATGATGACGGGCAAGCCCGGCAGCCGGGCCTTGACCTTGGCCAGCAGCTCGAGGCCCGAACCACCCGGCATTCGGATGTCGGAGACGAGGACCTGGGGGGTCTCGTCGTCGAGTGCAGCCAGCATGTCGCGGGCGTTGGAAAAGGTCCGCACAGGCAGACCCTCGCGGGCGAGCGCCTTCTCCAACACGAACCGGATGGAGTGGTCGTCGTCAACAACCCAAATCGATTTCATCAGGGCAATGGCAGAGTGATGCGGAAGTCGGTGTGACCTGGTTCACTCTCGACGTCGATCATGCCCTGGTGCTGCTGGGCGATGGTCTGGGCGAGCGTGAGGCCCAATCCTGAACCGCCATCCCGCCCCGACACAAGGGGCAAGAAGATGCGGTCTCGGATATCAGGCGGTATGCCAGGTCCGTTGTCCTCGACATGCAATTCCAATGCCAAGCGCCAGCGCTGCTTGCCGATGGTGATCTGGCGGGCCACGCGCGTGCGGATGACGATCTCGGCATCGCCCCGGGCAATCCGGGGTGCGAGGGCCTGGGCGGCGTTCTGGACGATGTTGAGCACGGCCTGGATCAACTGCTCGCGGTCACCCCGGAAGTCCGGCAGCGAGATGTCGTAGTCGCGCTGGATGGACAGGCCCTTGGGGTGCTCGATCAGGACGAGAGACCGGACCCGCTCACAGACCTCGTGGATGTTCACGTCGCCGATCACCTGGGCCTTGCGGTGCGGGGCCAGCAGGCGGTCCACCAGAGACTGGAGCCGGTCCACCTCGTGGACGATGACCTGGATGTATTCATTCAGCTCGGCCCCGCCGTCGAGGCTTTCAAGTTCGAGCATCAGCAACTGCGCAGCGCCCCGGATGCCGCCCAGCGGGTTCTTGATCTCGTGGGCCAGGTTGCGGGTCAGCTCCTTGGTGGCCTGGACCTGGTCGATGTTGCGCTCATCGCGGTCCTGCCGCGCCTGCTGCGCGCTCTCGATCAGCTCGACGACGAAGCGCTGCGAGCCCGGCCCGTCCATCTGGGAGACAAAGATATGGACCGGGCGCTGCTCGTCCTGCGCCCAGGCGCCCAGGCGCAGCTCGCCATCGAAGCGGCTGCTGGCATAGCGGTTGGCCGAGACGCCATCCAGCGTTTCGGTCAGGCGCAGTGGCTCGGAGAGCATGTCCTGCAATCGGGTGCCGACCAGGGTCTTGCGCGAGACCCGGGTGACGTTCTCGAACGCCATATTGGCGAACAGGCAGGCACCTTCGGCGTCGACGACGACGACCATGGTGGCCAGCAGGTCGAAGCTGGAGAGCTCCTGCTGGAGTGGCGGGATATCAGTCATGGCCAGACAACTGGCCGAAGCCAGACTTAGGGCAGTTTGGAGATTTCGCGCTTGAGGGCCTGCACATCGCCTTCCAGGCGCGTGATGCTGTCCTTGAGGCCGGCCATGCGGTCGAGGTAGCGCTGGTAGTTGCGCTCGTCGCCCCGGCGTTCGCCCTGGCCGTTGTTGAACTCCGCTCGCGCGGCAGACAGGCGGTCCTCGGTGGCACGCAGTTCGGCCTCCAGCAGGCGACGGCGTTCGGTGTCACGGAACTTCTGCTGATTGGCATCGATGCGCGCATCCCCTGGCGACTTGGCATTCGGATCGGCCGGCGCGCCTGACCGTGGGCGCGGCGCCTGCACGACGGTGATGGGCGTGCCCTCGATCGTGCGGCAGCCCTTGTCGGCCGCCTCGCGTGCGGACAGCGCGTCGGTGTAGAGCACCGGCGGCCCCGGGCAACGGTAGACGGTACCCTGGGCATGCACCGCCGATGCCAGCAGCATCAGGGCTGAGATCGCAAGGAAGGGACGGATCAGCATCGGGCGATTGTCGAACAACACGTCGGGCAACAAAAAAGGGGCCGCGCAGGCGGCCCCTTGATCGTGGAGCAGCAGGGATGCTGCCCGCTGCCATCACAGCGCGTAGTACATGTCGAACTCGACCGGGTGCGCAGCCATGCGGAAACGCGTGACCTCTTGCATCTTGAGCTCGATGTAGGCGTCGATGTAGGCATCGGTGAACACACCACCCTTGGTCAGGAAGGCGCGGTCCTTGTCCAGGTAGTCCAGAGCCTGGTCGAGGCTGTGGCAGACGGTCGGGATCTTCGCGTCTTCTTCCGGCGGCAGGTGGTACAGGTCCTTGGTGGCGGCTTCGCCCGGGTGGATCTTGTTCTCCACGCCGTCCAGACCCGCCATCATCAGTGCAGCGAAAGCGAGGTAGGGGTTGGCAGAAGGATCGGGGAAGCGCGCTTCGATACGACGGCCCTTGGGGTTGGCGACGTAAGGAATACGGATCGAGGCCGAGCGGTTCTTGGCCGAGTAGGCCAGCTTCACCGGGGCTTCGAAGCCGGGGACCAGACGCTTGTAGCTGTTGGTGCCGGGGTTGGTGATGGCATTCAGCGCGCGAGCGTGCTTGATGATGCCGCCGATGTAGTACAGCGCGTAGTCGGACAGGCCAGCGTAGCCGTCACCAGCGAACAGGTTCTTGCCGTCCTTCCAGATGGACTGGTGAACGTGCATGCCGCTGCCGTTGTCGCCCACCAGGGGCTTGGGCATGAAGGTCGCGGTCTTGCCGTAGGCGTGGGCGACGTTGGTGATGACGTACTTCTGCAGTTGCAGCCAGTCAGCGCGCTGCACGAGCGAGCTGAACTTGGTGCCGATTTCCATCTGGCCAGCGTTCGCCACTTCGTGGTGATGCACTTCGACCGGGATGCCCATCTGTTCGAGGATCAGGCACATCTCCGAGCGCAGGTCCTGGCCGCTATCGACCGGGGGCACGGGGAAGTAGCCGCCCTTGACGGTGGGACGGTAGCCGCTGTTGCCGTGCTCGTATTCCTTGGAGGAATTCCAGGCACCTTCTTCCGACTCGATCTTGAAGAAGGAGCCGGACATGTCATTGCCCCAGCGGACGCTGTCGAACACGAAGAACTCGGGCTCGGGACCGAAGAAGGCGGTGTCGCCCAGGCCGCTGCTCTTGAGGTAGGCCTCAGCGCGCTTGGCCAGCGAGCGGGGATCGCGCTCGTAGGGCTTGCCATCGGTCGGGTCGATGACGTCGCAGGTCAGGATCAGGGTGGGCTCTTCGAAGAAGGGGTCCACATTGGCGGTGCTGGGATCCGGCATGAGCAGCATGTCGGACGCCTCGATGCCCTTCCAGCCGGCGATCGACGAACCGTCGAACGCGTGGCCGGAGACGAACTTGTCTTCGTCGAAGTGCGAGACCGGCACGGACACGTGCTGTTCCTTGCCCCGGGTATCGGTGAAGCGGAAGTCAACGAACTTGACCTCGTTGTCCTTCACCATCTGCATCACATCAGCGACGGTCTTGGCCATCAAATGCTCCTCGCGAGAAAACGCTGTGGTTGGGTTGGATTGATCGGGCACACGCCATCGAAATCGCGTGCGTCCTCAAGGGGTGGTTGTAAGCAGTTTGCATGCCAGTCGGCCCGATCTGGTGCGTCTGATGGGGCGCTGGGAAGCAGGCGCATTATGCAGAGAGCGCCTCGCCCCTATCGCACCAGTTCGGTGCTTATGTTTGCACCAAATTGGATCACGCCCTGTTTCAGCGCAGCGTAGGCGGGATCGAGCCGGTCGGCGGCGCCCTTGACGCCCAGTTCGATGCAGCGGCCCCACTGGGGGTGATCGACGCTTGGCAGGCTAAACACCTTGATGCCCGGATGGGCCTGTTCGACAGCCTCCATCAGAGGCGTGAGGCTGGCTTCCATCGCGCCCTGCACGATGAACGAGAGCTCGCGGCGCTCGACGGGGCGGTGCAGCTCGGGGTGCTGGTCCAGGGCCCAGGCCATCATCGGGTGGGCCATCACGGGGAAGCCTGGCACGAAGTACACCTTGCCGACGAAGAAACCCGGGATGCGGTTGTACGGGTTGGGGACGATGCCCGCGCCAGCCGGAAAGACGCCCATCTCGAAGCGGCGCAGGGTGTCGGGGTGGCCAGGGTCGGGCGTGAGGCCGCGCTGGCGGTCCAGCTCCTGCACCCGCTCCCAGATCAGCTCGCGCGCTTCGGGGTGCAGGGCCAGCTCGCGGCCCAGCGCCGCAGCGGCAGCCTGGCGGGTGTGGTCGTCGGGCGTGGCGCCAATGCCGCCGCAGCTGACGACGAGGTCACCACTGGCAAAGACCTCACGCAGCTTGGCCACCAGCAGCTCACGGTCGTCGCCCAGGTACTGGGCCCAGTGCAGCTCCATGCCCCGCTCGGCCAGCAGCTCGATGAAGCGCGCCATGTGCGCGTCGCGCCGCTTGCCCGACAGGATTTCGTCACCGATGACCAGCAGTCCAATTTTCATCACACCACCAGTTCCACAGTGCCTCGCTGTGCGGCCAGCGCCGCCAGCGTGTAGTGGGCGAACCAGGCCGTGGCGAAGCAGAACACCCAGGTGTAAAGCCAGACCGAGACCAGGATCAAGAAGGGCGCCAGGAAGAGCGCCGCCGCATTCAGGGAAAAGATCAGCGCGGGCGCCGCCCCCAGGTAGCCGCAGGCCACGCCGATGGCCAGCAGCGGCAGCCGGTGCTGGCGGCGCAGGGCGATGCGCTCTTCAGCGGACGCATGCTCGGCCAGCACGTCATAGCTGAAGACCTTGTAGGTCAGCCAACCCCAGATCAGCGGCGGCAGGATGAGCACCAGCGGCGGGATGAACAAGAACGGCAGCGATGCAATCAGCATCAACAGCGCAGCCAGCGTGGCGCCCACTGCCGCGAACACGCCCACCAGGGCCGAGCCGCCCCGCCTGGCCTCCAGCCCCGGGAAGCGGCGCCGCGCCACGAGCTTGACGATCACCGGCGTCATGATCAGGCCCACCGACAGCAGCGCGACGGCCATGACCGCCGGCACCAGCATGGCCATCAGCACCAGGGGCGCGAGCACGCTGCGGAACTGCGGCAGGCCCATGCGGTCCAGAAACGCCAGCAAGGCCTCGACCACCGACCACTGTTCCAGCGTGGCGCGCACGGCGTCGATGGCGCTCTCCCAGAAGAAGAACATGAAGCCAAAGGCCAGCCCGCCGGCGATGAACAGCGGCAAAAAGGACAGCGCAATGACGCGCGGCAGCAGGCAGTAGCCCACGGCGCGCGCGGCCGCGTCGGCCAGCCGGCTCAGCGTGGGGCCCATCCAAGCATCCGCTTCAAGCCCAGGCCCTGTTGGGCCCAGAAGCCCTGGCCGTAGTCCACCGCGCCCTCGTCGGGCAGTTGGTCGCGTACGCCGGTGGGGTCGTAGCGCAGGTCGAAGTTGGCCGTGCCAAAGAGCTGGTCCCACCAGGGCAGCAGCACACCAAAGTTGTGGCCGCCCAGGGTGCCTCGGCCGCTGGACTCGTGCCCGATGCCGATGCTGTGGTGCAACCGGTGAAAGCGCGGGCTCACCAGCAGACGCTCACCCACGCGGCCAAAGTGCCAGCGCAGATTGGCGTGCTGCAGGCTCTGAAGCAGCCGCGTGATGACGGTGATGGCCACGAACTGCCCGGGCTCGACGCCCACCAGCACCGCCAGCAGCGCAAACACGCTGGCCAGCAAGGCGTCGTCGAGCAAGTGGTTGCGGTTGTCACTCCAGACCGTCATCTGGCGCTGGCTGTGGTGCACCGCATGCAGGGCCCACCACCAGTGGAACTGATGCTGGGCACGGTGCACCCAGTAGCCGACGAAGTCGAACAACACCAGGTAGATCAGCAGCGAGACCCAGCCCACATCGGTCACCCCGGGCCAGAGGCTGTCCAGGTGCCAGGTCTCCAGACCCCAAAGGCGTGCCTGCCCCAGCAGCGCGTCCCACAGCGGCTCCAGCGTGAAGAACAGCACCAGGCGGAACAGCCCCAGGCGATGCACCAGGCTGTAGATCACATCCACCGCCACGGCGGGCCGGTCGGTCACGGGCTCCACGGGCCAGCGGCGCTCCAAAACCAGCATGATGAGCAGCATGGCCGCCACCTGCAGCAGCCCGAGCAACAGCCAGCCTGTGGCCGCGTAGGCGTCTTCCAGCAGATTGCCAAGGCCGAGCGAGAACACCAGGGGCTGGACAAAGCCCTCGAACAGCAGGGTCTGGGCGGAATCGAAAAGATCAGCGATCACGGGGGCGAGTGTCGTTGGCGGCACGCAGGCGTGCAGCGTAGCGCGGGTGATCCCGCAAGGGCGCGAAGCACATGCCGCGAGCCTCCAGGCCCGCCATCAAGGGTTCCAGCACGGCCGGCGCCCAGGGTTCCTGGCGCTGCCAGATGCCGAGATGGGCCAGCAGGATGTCACCCGGCTTGATGTCGCGCAGCGCCTTGTCGAGCAGTTGCGCATTGGGGAAGCGGTCGCTCGGCAACTCGTCACCCAGGAAGCCCGCGCTGTTCCAGCCCACATGGGCATAGCCGCAACGCTGCGCGGCCGCCACCAAGGCTGGCGAGGTACGCCCACCCGGCGCCCGGAAGATGGGGCTCAGGCGGCGGCCCGTCATCTCCTGGAAGCGCTGATCGACGCGGCGCAGGCTGGCGCAGTAGTCATCCGCCGTCAGCTCCGCCACCTGCGGTGGCTGGATGCCCGCCTGGGTGCGCACCTTGAAGCGAGCGGGCTTGCCGTCTTGCTCGGGCAGGTCTTGCAGGAAGACGTGGTGCTCCCAGGTGTGGCTGCCAAAGTCATGCCCCTCGGCCACGCGCTCGCGCCACCAGGGCGCCCATTGCTCGTCCAGCGTGGTGCCGCCGGTCAGCGTGGGTTCACTCGCCAGAAAGAAGGTGGCTTTGGCGTTGTGGCGCTTGAGCGTCTCGGCGATCAAGGGCGCCACGCCCATGTGGCCGGTGTCGAAGGTCAGGTACACCGGTTTGTCGCAGGCCGGCTGTGCACAGGCAGCGCCTGACGCCAGCGCCACGACCAAGCTGCGCCATCGCGCCAGAAACTTCATAGTCTGGGCTGGTGGTCCAGCGTCCACACGCCGTGCGGCGACTTGCCCACCTTCACCTGCCGCAGCACCTTGCGCTGCGTGAGGTCGATCTCGGTCAGCTTGCCGGCCCAGCGCGAGGTAACGAGCAGGGTCTTGCCGTCGCCCAGCACCTCCATGTCGTCGGGGCCGCTAGGGCCGGGGATCTTGTCCACCACGGCCAGTGTGGCCGTGTCGATCTTGCTGATGAAGTTGGCCGCGCGATTGCTCACCAGCACATGCCGCCCATCGCCCAGCGCGCGGAAGCTATGGGCACCGTCGCCTGTGGCAATGCGCTTCACGAGCTTGGGCGCCGTACCGCTCACGTCATAGACCTCCACCTCGCGCCCGCCGGTCAAGGCCACCAGCAGGTGCTTGTCGTCGCCGGTCAGGAAGATGTCGGCCGGCAGCTTGCCCACGGCCTGCTTCCAGCGCACGCCCTGCGTGGCCAGGTCGACGGCCAGCACCTCATCGCTGTCCTGCAGGCTGACGTAGAGCACCGTGCTCTTGCGGTCGATGAAGAGGTGGCTCGGGGTCTTGGGCGCCGGGATGCGCTTGACGAGCTGCAAAGGCTCCTTGGCATCCGAGCCCAGCCAGCGGTAGAGGTCAACGTGATCGAGCCGGTTCGAGGCGGTCACGAACCACTTCATGTCGGGCGAAAAGCGCAGGTGGTAGGGGTCGGCAATGCCACGCACCACGCGCTGCACTTCGGCCGTGCGCGGGTTGATGAAGGTGAGCGAGTCACCCAGCGCATTGGCCACGATGAGGCTCTTCTCATCGGGCGTCAGATAGAGGTGGTGCGGCTCCTTGCCGGTGGGGATGCGCTTGATCTGGGTGAAGCTCACCGGGTCGATCACGGAGACGTCGGCGTCCAGCGAGTTCAGTACGAAGACCGGCGGCCGCGCCTCGGCCCAAGCCTGCGCGCCCCACACCAAACCCAAGACCAAAACCAGACTGCGAAGCATCGTGAATCCCAATGAAAAGGGCGGCCCTGGCCGCCCTGATACCTGTCGTGCGCAGCAGTTTAGTGCGCTGCACCACACGCCACTTGAGCCACCTCAATCGTCGTTGTCACCGCCGATCAAGCCGCCCAGCAGGCCCGCGCCGGCAAAGCCGCCGAGCACCGAGCCCTCTTCACGCCCGCCGCCGTTCTGCGGCGCAGCTGCAAAGATGCGCGAGGCCAGGCGCGAGAACGGCAGGCTCTGCAGCCACACCTCGCCCGGGCCCGTCAGCTTGGCCAGGAACAGGCCCTCGCCGCCAAACAGCGCCGTCTTGATCTTGCCCACGTACTGGATCTCGAAGTTCACATTCGGCGTGTGCGCCACCAGGCAGCCGGTGTCCAGCAGCAAGGTCTGCCCGGGCTGCAGCGTGCGCCGCACCACCGTGCCGCCGGCATGCACAAAGGCCAGGCCGTCGCCCTCGAGCTTCTCCATGATGAAGCCCTCGCCGCCAAAGAAGCCAGCCGACAGCTTCTGCTGGAAAGCAATGCCCAGCGACACCCCGCGCGCCGCGCACAGGAAGGCGTCCTTCTGGCAGATCAGCGTGCCGCCCAGCTGGCGTAGGTCCATCGGGATGATCTTGCCCGGATAGGGCGCCGCAAAAGCCACGCGCTGCTTGGAGGGCGCCTGGTTGGTGTAGACCGTGGTGAAGAGCGACTCGCCCGTCAGCAGCCGCTTGCCCGCGCCCAGCAGCTTGCCCAGGAAGCCACCGCCCGAGTTGGAGCCGTCGCCAAAGACCGCGTCCATGCTGATGCCCGCGTCCATGAAGAACATCGAGCCCGCTTCGCCAATCGCCGCCTCGCCGGGATCCAGCTCGACCTCGACAAACTGCATCTCCGAGCCCTTGATCTCGAAGTCAACCACATCCATTGCCATTGCAAACACTCCTGAGGGAAGGCACAAACGGCGCGGATCTTAGCCAGCCGCGCATCACGGGCCAGAGGGCATGGCCTCCCATGCCCGAGCCCTACCATGCGCGCCATGAAAAGTACGAAGTTCAAGGGCCGCGATTGGCCTCTCGCATCACTGGCCCTGGCGGTTGCCGCATTGGCCGCACCGCTTGCATCCGCACAAGAAGCCAACAGCGCAGGCACCACAAGTCTGCGCCGCAGCGAAGCCCGCCTGATGCTGGACTACCAGACCGTGCGCGTCGAAGGTGACCGCGCGATCGACCTGGCTGCGCTGCAGCTCTACGCGCCAGTGACCGAAGGGCTGTCCGTGGGGGCGGGCCTGATGGGCCCGCTCGTCTCGGGCCAGTACGGCGGCTTCATGGGCGCCAGCGTGGGTGTGCAGGGGCGTGTGCGGCTAGGTGGCCGCTTTGTAGCGCTAGCCGCGCTGTCGGCCGGCGGTGGCGCAGGCGGGCGGAGCCCTGAGCATGCCAAGCGGCTCTCGGGCACCGGCAGCTTTGTGCGTGGCCAGCTCGGGCTGGGCTATGAGGCGGGCAGCTTCACGCTCGGGGCTGGGGTGTCAGCGCTCAAGTTCCGGCGCTCGCTGATCGACAGCCGGCAGCTGAACGTCTTTGTGGAAGTGCCCTTCAGCTATTTAAGTGGCCCCTACGACGCGCGTGGCCAAACGCTGCCGGCCGTTGACGACCAACGCGCCGCACGCGAGATGGGCGAGAGCATGCTGAGCCTGTCGCTCGACAACTACCGCCAGCTGCACCCGGCGGGCAGCTACGGCGGCACGGTGCGCACCGGCGAGTTCCAGTTCTCGCACTTCCTCACGCAGGACCTGTTCTGGTTTGCCAACTTCGCCAGCGCCTACGCCGGCCTGCCCACCTACAACCAGCTGCTGGGCGGCCTGGGCTGGCGCTGGCGCCCGGCACCGGCCTGGCGGCTCTATGCCCAGCTCGGCGTGGGCTCTGGGGGCTATGCGCCCGAGCAGATCGACACCGGGCCGGGCTTGTTGGTCTACCCCAAGCTGTCGGCCGAATATGCGCTCTCCAAGGACCTGGGCTTGGCGGTCACGGCCGGCTACCTGACCGCCCCCAAGGGCAGCTCGCGCAACCCGAGCTATGGCCTCACGCTGACGCGGCATCTGCGCGCCAGGCAGGGCCCCGACGACACGTCGGCACCCGCCGTCTACCAAGGCCTGCGCGTGACGCTGCTGCACCAGTCAGACACCCAGCTGAGCTACCGCGATGTCGGCCGCCCGGCCCTGCACATGCTGGGCCTGCAGCTCGACATGCCGATCAACGAGCGCTGGTACCTGCCGCTGCAGGCCTCGGCGGCCTACACCTCCTACCTGGGCTACCCGGGCTATGCGGAGGTCTTTGCTGGCCTGGGCGTTCAGTCTCGGCTGGCGCCCGGCGAACGCCTGCAGGCCTTTGCCCAGTTGATGGCGGGCGCCAATGTGCACGGCAAGGGCGCCAAGCTGGGTGCCGGCCTGCGCTACTTGCTGAGCGACCAATTCGCCGTCAGCCTGAGCCTGGGCCGGATCGAAGCGCGCAGCCCGGGTGGCGGGCACTACCGTGCCAACAACCCGGTGCTGGGGCTGGACTATCGGTTCTCGGTGCCGGCGCGTTGAAAGACGCGGCAAGGCGCTCAGTGCGTCGACGACCCTGCCTCGGCACGCAAGACGTGCTGAGTCGTTCGCCAGGCACAAGACAGTCCTCAGGACTGCGTTCGGGTTGGCGGCCTGAAGACCCGGCCCGCCGCTGCAAGACAGCGGCGGTCGTTCGGCGCGCGTCGCTGAGTCCTCAGGACTCAGCTCGGTCGCGCCTCACCCCATGTGCAACCCGCCGTTGCAGGAGAAGTCGGCGCCGGTGGTGAAGCCGCTGTCGGGGCCGGCGAGCCAGGCCACGACGGAGCCGATTTCCTCGGGGGTGCCGAGGCGCTTGACCGGGATGGTGGCGACGATCTTTTCGAGGATCTCGGGCTTGATGGCCTTGACCATGTCGGTGCCGATGTAGCCGGGGCTGACGGTGTTGACCGTCACGCCCTTGGCAGCCATCTCCTGGGCCAGGGCCATGGTGAAGCCGTGCATGCCGGCCTTGGCGGCCGAGTAGTTGGTCTGGCCGGCCTGGCCCTTTTCGCCGTTGACCGAGCTGATCTGGATGATGCGGCCCCAGCCCTTTTCGACCATGCCCGGCACAACCTGCTTGGTCACGTTGAACATGGAGTTGAGGTTGGTGTCGATGACGGCCTTCCAGTCCTCGGGCGTCATCTTGAGGAACATGCGGTCCTTGGTGATGCCGGCGTTGTTGACGAGCACGTCGATGGGGCCGTGTTCCGCCACGGCCTTTTCGAAAGCGGCGACGGTGGAATCCCAGTCCGCCACATTGCCGACGGAAGCGAAGAACTCGTAGCCCTCGGCCTTCTGCTCATCGAGCCACTTTTGGAAGTCACGGCTCGGGCCGCAGCCGGCGATGACCTTGAAGCCGTCTTTGGCAAGGCGACGGCAGATGGCGGTGCCGATGCCGCCCATGCCGCCGGTGACGTAGGCAACTTTTTGACTCATGTTCTTCTCCTGGTTCAAGTAGTTCGATTCTGTGCGCATTTGACTTCAATGGGCCGAGCGCCGGGCCGCCCCAAGCCGGCCCACCTGAACCTGCAGGCGGCTCAACGCCGCGAGCAGGTTCGTACCCTCGGGGGACCGACCAGACCCGCCCGCGTTCAGCGCGGCGGATCTGGGCGAGGGGCTCAACGCTCTATGGTCAAAGCGACGCCCATGCCGCCGCCAATGCAAAGGGATGCGATGCCCTTCTTGGCGTCACGCTTGATCATTTCATGCAGCAGGGTAACGAGCACGCGGCAGCCGCTGGCACCGATGGGGTGACCGAGGGCGATGGCGCCGCCGTTGACGTTGACCTTGCTCAGGTCCCAGCCCATCTCCTTGTGCACGGCGCAGGCCTGGGCGGCAAAGGCTTCGTTGATTTCGAGCAGGTCGAGGTCGGCGGCCTTCCAGCCGGCGCGCTCGAGGGCCTTGCGGCTGGCGGGCACCGGGCCCATGCCCATGATGGCGGGGTCGAGGCCGCTGCTGGCGTAGGAGGCGATGCGGCCCAGCGGCGTGAGGCCCAGCGCGGCGGCCTTGGCGGCGCTCATCACCATCACGGCGGCGGCGCCGTCGTTCAGGCCCGAGGCATTGCCAGCGGTGACGCTGCCGGCCTTGTCGAAGGCGGGGCGCAGGCCAGCCAGGGCGTCGGCATTGGTCTTGCGGTTGACGAACTCGTCGGTGTCGAAGATGAGCGGGTCGCCCTTCTTCTGCGGAATGGTCACGGGGACGATCTCGTCCTTGAATCGGCCGGCGTCGATGGCGGCCGCCGCCTTTTGCTGCGAGGCCAGGGCCAGGGCGTCCTGCTGCTCGCGGGTGATGCCGTACTGCTTGGCCACGTTCTCGGCGGTGATGCCCATGTGGTACTGGTTGTAGACGTCCCAGAGGCCATCGTTGACCATGGTGTCGATCAGCTTCCAGTCGCCCATGCGCTGGCCGTCGCGCGAGCCGGGCAGCACGTGCGGGGCAAGGCTCATGCTCTCCTGACCACCGGCGATGACGATGTCGGTGTCGCCGTCGCGGATGGACTGCGCGGCCAGCATCACGGCCTTGAGGCCGGAGCCGCAGACCTTGTTGATGGTCATGGCCGGCACGCCCTGCGGCAGGCCCGACTTGATGACGGTCTGGCGCGCGGGGTTCTGGCCGCTGCCGGCGGTGAGCACCTGGCCCAGGATGACCTCGCTGATCTGCTCGCCACTGAGGCCGCTGCGGCGCAGCAGGTCCTTGACGACGGTGGCGCCGAGTTCGGGGGCGGCCGTCTTGGCGAGCGTGCCGCCGAACTTGCCGATGGCGGTGCGGGCAGCGGCGACGATGACGATGTCCTGGGTCATGGGAGGGGCTCCGGTGAAGTTGAAAACTGGGAATGAGGGTCAGGCGGCCTGCTTGACGTAGCGGCCGGGCGCGGGCTCGATGGCTTTGTACTTGCGATTGCCGGGCGCCTTGGGTGCCGGCACCTGGCCTGTGCCGGCGTGGCTGGCGAGCCAGGTGGACCAGTCCGTCCACCAGCTGCCGGGGTGCTCGGTGGCTGCGGCAAACCATTCGTCCGCCTCAGCGGGCAGGCTGGCGGTCTTGCCGATCCAGTGGCTGCGCTTGTTCTTGGCAGCGGGGTTGATGACGCCCGCAATATGCCCCGAAGCGCCCATCACGAAGCGCTTCTTGCCCTTGAAGATTTGTGTCGAACGGTAGGCCGCTTTCCAGGGCACGATATGGTCCTCGCGCGAGCCGTAGATGTAGACCGGCGCCTTGATGAGACCGAGGTCGAGCGGCTCGCCGCAGACGGTGAGCTTGCCGGGCTGCTTGAGTTCGTTCTGCAGATAGGTGTGCCTCAGGTACCAGCAGTACATGGGGCCGGGCAGGTTGGTGGAGTCGCCGTTCCAGTAGAGCAGGTCGAAGGCCGGCGGCTTCTCGCCCTTGAGGTAGTTGCCGACGACGTAGTTCCAGACCAGGTCGTTGGGGCGCAGGAAGCTGAAGGTGGTGGCCAGTTCGCGGCCAGGCAGCAGTTGCGGGCCACCAGGGGCTTCGGGACCCAGCGTGGTCTCGCGCATGCGCACCAGGGCTTCGTCCACAAAGATGTCGAGCACGCCGTTGTCGCTGAAGTCGATCAGCGTGGTCAGCAGCGTGACCGACGAGGCCGGGTGCTGCCCACGCGCCGCCAGCACCGCCAGCGCCGTGGCCAGCAAGGTGCCACCCACGCAAAAGCCCAGGGTGTTGAACTGGGGCTGGCCGCCAATCTCGCCCACCACGCGCAGCGCCTCGATCACGCCGTGCTCGACGTAGTCGTCCCAGGTCAGGGCCTTGCAGCTGTCGTCGGGGTTGCGCCAGCTGACGACGAAGACGCGGTGGCCTTGGCTCACCGCATAGCGGATCAGCGAGTTCTCGGGCTGGAGGTCGAGGATGTAGTACTTGTTGATGCAGGGCGGCACCAGCAGGAAGGGCCGCGGGTGCACGGTGGGCGTGAGCGGTGCGTACTCGATGAGCTGGAAGAGTGCGTTCTCGAACACCACGCTGCCCGCCGTGGTGGCCACATTGCGACCGACCTCGAAGGCTTCCTCGTCAGTCTGCGAGACATGGCCGCGCCGCACGTCGTCGAGCAGGTTCTGCAGGCCCTTGGACAGGGTCTCGCCGCTGCTGTCCAGTGCCAGCTTCAGGGCCTCGGGGTTGAGCGCGAAGAAGTTGCTGGGCGAGGCAGCATCCACGAACTGGGCCACCGCGAAGCGGATGCGTTCGCGCGTCTTGGCGTCGGCCTCGACGGCGTCGGCCATCTGGTTGAGCGTGCGGCCGTTGAGCAGGTAGAGCTGCGCGAGGAACTGCGACATCGGGCTGGTCTGCCAGGCGTCGGAGGCAAAGCGGCGGTCCTGCGGCTTGGGCAGCTCGCCGCTGCCGAGCGCGGCGTTCCAGAGCGACGAGGCCTGCTTCAGGTAGTCACTCTGCAGCTCGGCCAGGCGCGCGGCCGAGATCTGGGGCAGGTGCGTGAGCGACTGATTCAACGACTGCATCATCGAACCCAGGGCGTCGCCCTCAGGCTGAGACGACGCAGCAGCCGGGGTGGCTTTGACCTTCTTGCGGGCGACCATGAAACTCCTAGACAGCTTGCCTTGCCATGCACTAGCAAGCAGCTTGCCATCTTGGCATGACAGCAGGCTTGCGCTAGATCAGAACGCACAATCCCCCCCATGTTCCTGAACCTCGTCGTGCTGGGCTGGGCCTACGTCGTGCTGATGATGGCGGCGGCCGAGGCCATGAGCCCGCAAGGCAGCTGGCTGGGCGCGCTGGTGACCCTGCTGCTCTATGGGGTGCTGCCCCTCAGCATCGTGGGCTACATCCTGGCCACCCCCGCCCGCAAGCGGGCCCGCGCGCTACGCGAGCAAGCGGATGCAGGCGGCCATGCGCCCGGCGGGCCGGCCGAGAAGCTCCCCGCGGAACGAATAGAACCTTGAGCTTTCGGTGAGCGTGCAATGCCCGCCACCGCTCACCGCCCTCACTCCGGCAGCGGCCAGGCGCTCGCGCGCAAGCGCATAGAGGTCGGCGCGCCAGCGGGGCTCGCTCGCCACGTTGGGCTGGTAGATGAAGGCGGGCTGGTCACGCGGCACCGCCTCGCGCCCAAAGGCCTGCACCACCTCGGCCCCCACCTCGAAGGCCTGCGGGCCGATGCTGGCGCCGAGCCAGGTCTCGATCTCGCGCGGCTCGCAGGCCGCCGCTTCACACAGCGCCTGCACGGTGTTCTCAAGCACCCCGGCAGCCAGCCCGCGCCAGCCGGCATGCGCGCCGGCCACACCGCCCGGCGCCTTGAAAAGCACGGGCAGGCAGTCGGCCACCAGGATGGCGACCGCCAGGCCGGGCTCGGTGCACACCGCCGCGTCGGCCTCGGGTGGCGGCTCGGCCGGCAGGCTGGGTTGCAGGCGCACCACCTGGGTCCCGTGCACCTGGCTCAGGAACACCGGCGTCGCGCCCAGGCAAGCCGTCAGCTCGGCTTGGTTCGCGCGCACATCGCCCTGGCGCCAGCCGAGGTTGAAGCCGAGCGTCGTCTGGCACGCACGCACGCCCGTCCAGCCGGGGCTCAGCCATTCACTCCGCATCGGGGCAGCTGCTAGGCTGGGTCTTGGCGAAGGCGTCGAGCCGCATGCAGGCCTCGAACACCAGCATCACCCGCGGCACGTGGTCCAGCTTGGCGTCAAAGCGCCGGGCATTGAAGATCTGCGGCACCAACAGGCAGTCGGCCAGGCTGGGCTCGTCGCCCCAGCAGAAGCGGCCCGCCGTTTGCGCCAGGCGGCGCTCCACGGTGGCCAGGCCGGTCTCGACCCAGTGGCGATACCAGCGCGTCTTGTCGTCCTCGTTCAGCTTGAGGTCGTTCACCAGGTAGCGCAGCACGCGCAGGTTGTTGAGCGGGTGGATCTCGCAGGCGATGTCCTGCGCCAGCGCGCGCACCTGGGCCCGCGCGAAGGGGTCACGCGGCAGCAGCGGTGGCTCGGGGTGGGTCTCGTCCAGGTACTCGATGATGGCCATCGACTGGGTCAGCCAGCGGCCGTCGTCCAGCTTCAGCGCTGGCACCAGGCGCGAATTGGCGTCGCTGGCGAAGGGCTCGGCAAAGTGCTCGTTGCGGCCCAGGTGCACGGGCACGTAGTCATAGCTCAGGCCCTTGAGGGCCAGTGCGATGCGCACCCGGTACGAGGCGGAGGAACGGAAGTAGTTGTGCAACTGCATGGGCCCGATTCTGGCCTCCTACACTGCCCGCATGTTGATCCGCCACAAGCACTGCCCCGCCTGCGGCACGGCGGTGGAGTACCGCGTCCCCGAAGGCGATGGGCGCGACCGGGCCTGCTGCCCGGCCTGCGGCGCCATCCACTACCAGAACCCGCTGTGCGTGGTGGGCACCCTGCCCGTGTGGGAGACCCCCACCGGCCCGCAGGTGCTGCTGTGCAAACGCGCCATCGAGCCTCGCTACGGGCTGTGGACCCTGCCCGGCGGCTTCCTGGAGCTGGGCGAGACCACGGCAGCTGGTGCCGCCCGCGAGACCGACGAGGAAGCCGGCGCCCAGATCGAGCTGGGCCCGCTCTACACCCTGCTCAATGTGGTCAAGGTCGGGCAGGTGCATTTCTTCTACCGGGCGCGGCTGCTCTCGCCGGTCTTCAACCCGGGGCCTGAGTCGCTCGAAGCGCGGCTCTTTGCCGAGCACGAGGTGCCCTGGGACGAGATCGCCTTCCGCACCTCGCGGGTGACGGTGGAGCGATTTTTTGACGACGTGCGCGCCGGGCGGCCGCTGGGGCTCTACTGCGCGGACATCAACTAGCGACCGCGCAGCACCCGGGCCGGCAGCACCACCAAAGCCGCCAGCAGGGCAAACACCGCCGTGACGGTGAAGCCCAGCAACCGGAAGGGCAGCAACAGCAGCCACACGACCGGATAGAGCAGCAGCGCCAGCAAGGCGAGCGGCCAGCACAGCACGAAGAGGATGCACCAGAGCAGAAAGCTGACCACGACAGGTCTCCGTTGAATCGGGAGCCTGTATTGCAGCGCCGGGGGCGGGCGCTGTCGCCCGGCGTGCGACGAACTGCCGTCAGGGCTGGATGAACGCGTAGAAGATGCTGTCTTGGAGGGCGCGATAGGCTGCCACTTGCCCCAGGTCATGCCCCGCACCGGGGTAGACGACCAGGTCCACCTTCACGCCATCAGCCAGCAGGCGTTTGTTCATCTCGGTCGCATTCAGCACGGGCACGGTCGCATCGGCGCCGCCGTGCTCCAGGTAGACGGCGCTGACGCTGCGCAGCATCGGGAAATGAAGGGCCGACGCCGCGATCATGGCGCTGCGCGATTGCTCAGCCGTCTTGCCCGTGAAGAACTGGCACTGGAACATCTTGCCGTAGGCAGCCGCAGCGTCGGCCCGGTAAAAGTCCACCGGCGCCGAGCCCGCGGACACGACGCGCACCCGCGCATCACGCTGGCCCAGCAGCAGCGCCACACTGCCCCCACGGCTGCCCCCGCGCACCAGCAGGCGCGAGACATCGGCCGCCGGCTCGGTGGCCTCCAGCACGTTCAGCAAGGCCATGGTGTCGTCGGCTGCGCCGTCGAAGCCATCGCAGAAATCGCCACCTGCCGTCCAGCTGCGCCCGGCGAACTGCAGGGTCCGCCCCCGGAAGGCCGGCATCACCACGATGGCGTCTCGGGTCTGCACGCCCAGGCCGGTCAGCTTGCGCGCAAGGTCGAGCGGCGGGTTGTCGTCGTCCATGCCATCCAGCTCCACCACCACGGGCAGCTTGGTCGTGTAGCGCACCGTGGGGATGGTGACCGCACCGTAGTGGTCCACGCCGTTGACGCTGTGCCGGATGATGCGCAGCACATAGGTGCTGTTCGAGCTGTCCTCGTAGGCCACGGCCGCATTGCGCGGCGACAGGTCACGCGCCTTGATCGCCTGGGCCACGGCCGCAATCTGGGCTGTGGTGGCAGGCGCGAACTCAAAGCCCGCCGGCTGGGCTGTTCCGCCCGACGAGGAACCACCGCCGCCACAGGCACTCAGGCACAAGGCCAAAGCGACGCCGCACACCGCAGCAAGGCGAGCTCGATCGATCCCATTCAAAGCACCCATGTCCACCCTAAGTTCTCGCAAGTTTTAGAAGCCCCAGCGCGTGGGCCGGCGATGATAGCCATGGACCTGGGCCGCAAAACCGCAAGCGGCCAGGCAGCCACCAGCTGTTTGCCGACAATCCCGGGCCATGCCGCGCCCACGTCGCTCCGACCACTTCCACGTCTACGTCGTGCTGCTGGCCGACCAGGTCTGGAACGAGCCAGCCTACCGCAAGTGCAACCCCGACAAGGACCTGCTCAAGCCCTGCCTCTACGTGGGCATGACCGGCCTGGACCCCGACCTGCGCTTTGACCGCCACATGGCCGGCGTGCAGGCCAACCGCTTCGTGCTGAAGTACGGCGTGCGGTTGCTGCCCGAGCTCTACGAGGCCTACAACCCCATGCCCTATGCGGCGGCCCAGGAGATGGAGGTGGAGCTGGCCATCGCGCTGCGCGAGGCCGGCTACGGGGTGTGGCAAGCCTGACGTGTAGACACGCCCTCAGACGTGGCTATGCTGCTGGGCCGCCGGCAAGGCAAGCCCTGCCGCTTCAAATCAACCCCACAACCGGAGACCCCGCATGACTGCCCGCACCACGCCCCCCTTCCGCGCCGATCACGTTGGCAGCTTCTTGCGCCCGGCCTACCTGCTGGAAGCACGCGATGCCTTCTTCAACAAGAAGACCATCAATGCCGAACAGCTGCGCGCCGTTGAAGACCGCGCCATCACCGAGATCGTGAAGTTCCAGCAGGACGTGGGTCTGCAGAGCATCACCGACGGCGAGTTCCGCCGCACCTATTTCCACATCGACTTTCTCGACCAGCTGGGTGGCGTGAAAACCGACATCCCCGTCACCATCAAGCGCCCGGACGGCACCGAAGAACTGGCCCCGCCGGCCATTCGCGTCATCGACACCGTGCGCCATGTGAAGGACATCCAGCTGGCTGACTTCAATTACCTGAAGAGCCAGCTCGCCCCGGGCATGACGCCCAAGGTGACCATTCCCAGCCCCACCATGCTGCACTTCCGCGGCGGCCGCGCCGGCATCAGCAAGCAGGCCTACCCCGAGCTGGACCCGGTCTTCTACGACGACGTGGCCAAGGCCTATGGCGAGGAGCTGAAGAGCCTGTACGCCGCCGGCTGCCGCTATGTGCAGATGGACGACACCAATATGGCCTACCTGCGCGACGAGAAGATGCGCGAGGCCGCGCGCCAACGCGGCGATGACCCCAACGAACTGCCGCACCGCTACGCCAGCTTCATCAACAAGGTGGTGGCCCACAAGCCCGAAGGCATGACCCTGGCCATGCACCTGTGCCGGGGCAACTTCAAGAGCACCTTTGCCGCGCAAGGCAACTACGAGCCCGTGGCCGAGGCCCTGCTCAGCGAGATGAAGCTCGACGCCTTCTTCCTGGAGTACGACGACGACCGCTCCGGCGACTTCCGCCCCCTGCGCTACCTGAGCAAGGGCAAGATCGTGGTGCTGGGCCTGGTGACCACCAAGTTCGGCCAGCTGGAGACCAAGGACGACCTGAAGCGCCGCATCGACGAGGCCGCCCAGTACACCTCGCTCGACCAGTTGTGCCTCAGCCCGCAATGCGGCTTCAGCAGCACCGTGCACGGCAACAACATCGCCGTCGAAGACCAGCGCCGCAAGCTGGCCTTGGTGGTGGAAACGGCCCGCGAAGTCTGGGGCGGCTGAGAACGAGTTTGAGAGGTCAGGCGCCTGACTGGTTCGGGTTGCGCCAGGCCCTCTCGAAGGGCAGGCGCCAGGCGTGCGGGGCGATCAGCTGGTGGACCGACTTTGGGCCCCAGCTGCCGGGCTCATAGAGCCGCACCGGCGGCGGGGACTCCAGCAGCTTGGTCGAGACCTGCCACAGCTGCTCGATGCCCTCGGCCGTGCAGAACAAGGTGTGGTCGCCGCGCATGGCGTCGAGGATCAGGCGCTCATAGGCCTCCAGCACCTCGCCCGCCAAGCCGGTGTCGCGCATCGCGAACTGCAGGCTCAGCTTGTCCAGCCGCATGCCGGGGCCGGGGCGCTTGCCGTAGAAGCTGAGGCTCATCTTGCTGGCGTCGGCCAGGTCAAAGGTCAGGTGGTCGGGGCCCTGCGCGCCCACCCCGCTGCCCGGCGGGAACATGCTCTTGGGCGGCTCGCGGAAGGCGATGGAGATGATGCGCTGGCCCTCGGCCATGCGCTTGCCGGTGCGCAGGAAGAAGGGCACGCCGGCCCAGCGCCAGTTGTCGATGAAACACTTGAGGGCGATGAAGGTCTCGGTCTCGCTCTGCGGGTCCACGCCGGGCTCGTCGCGGTAGCCGTTGTACTGGCCGCGCACCACGTCGCCCGGCTCGATGGGCAGCATGCTGCGAAAGACCTTGTTCTTCTCCTCGCTGATGGGCTGGGGCTCCAGCGACGTGGGCGGCTCCATGGCCATGAAGCCCAGGATCTGGAATAGGTGCGTGACCACCATGTCGCGGTAGGCACCGGTTTGCTCGTAGAAGGCGCTGCGCTGGCCCAAGCCCAGGGTCTCGGGCACGTCGATCTGCACGTGGTCGATGAAGTTGCGGTTCCAGATCGGCTCGAACAGGCCGTTGGCAAAGCGGAAGGCCAGGATGTTCTGCGCCGGCTCTTTGCCCAGGAAGTGGTCGATGCGGAAGATCTGCTCTTCGGCGAAGACCTCGTGCACCGCACGGTTGAGCTTCACCGCGCTGGCCAGGTCGGTGCCGAAGGGCTTTTCCATCACGATGCGCGCATTCGCCATCAGGCCCGCCTCGCCCAAGGTTCGCACCGCAGAGAGCGCCGCGCTGGGCGGCACGCTCAGGTAGTGCAGGCGCTGGCTGTCCTGGCCGATGCTGGCCTCGGCCCTCGCGGCGGCTGCCGCCAAGGCGGCGGCGCCGGCTGACAGCGGCACATAGGCCAGGCGCTCGGCGAACGCGGCCCAGTCGTCATCGGCAATGGGCCGGTTGAAGTGCTGCGCCAGGGCCTCGCGCGTCCTGGCGCTGAACGCGGCGGTGTCGATGTCGTCCAGCGACACGCCAATGATCCGGTAGTCCGGCAGAAAACCCGCCGCGCACAGGTGGTACAGCCCTGGCAGCAGCTTGCGCTTGGCCAGATCGCCGGTGGCGCCGAACAGCACCACCACCTGCGGAAATCGCGGCCCGACGCCGGGGGGAACCTTGGCCATGTTCGGGGTGCTCCTGCAGTCAAAGAGGACATCGAGAGCCCAAGCAAAGATCGAACCACCGGGCGGTGGTTCAAGCTGTGCGCGGGCGCCGTGCCTTCACGCCGGCCACTTTGCCAGTCCGGTGGCTGGCCGCCAAATAGCGGTCGGCAAAAAGCCCATACCAGGGAAGGCTCCTAGGGCGCCAGCAGGCTGACGTTGTCCAACCCAAGCTTGGCTGCCCTGCGCACCAGGCTCTTGTCGAACGTGACCAAGCGTTGCGGCTGAGCCTGCAGCGCGTGCAGCGCATCCGCGAAGTCGAGCCCAGATTCAAAAGCCGCCAAAGCCGCGTCCGCGAGGGCCGGCTCCTGGGCGTCGATGTTCTGCAAACCCAGCAAGCCACGCAGCAGCGCCGCAATGGTCGGGGCGTCAAAGCCGTATGCGCCCCGCAGTACCCACTCGCACTCCATCAGCACACAGGCCGACACCGCGCATGCTTCAGCGGCCACCAGAGCCTCAGCAGCCCGTGCCTGCACCTTGTCGTCCCCGACCAGGAGGCGAATGACGACATTGGTGTCGAGCGCGGCCATCAGCGGCGCTTGGCGGGTGCGGGGTTGCGCCGCGCCGCCTCTGCCGCGACCGCCTCCGACATCGTCTCGACCGACACCGCAGGGCCCGCGTAGCTGGCCAACTTGCGCAGCGCCGCCAGGCCCTCAGCCAAAGGCTGCTTGTCTCCTGCCACCACCGGGGTGAGCAGCAGGCCCTCAGGCGTCTCTGTTACGTCGAACCGCGTCCCCGGCCCCCAGCGCCGGGACTCCCGCAACGCTTTGGGGATGACGACTTGGCCTTTGACGGACAGCAGGGTGGACGACATGGGAGGCTCCGGGTAAGGCGGCAATCTTACCGAACCGCCCCTCCGCACGCGCCGAGCGGGCACGGAAGGGCGGGCAGAAGCGGTGTGGCCTTAAGACTTGAACCTGACCCTATGGTGCAGCCCGGCATCGGCCACGCGCCGCGTCATGTTCGCTTTAACGTGACGGGCGGATCGGCGGGGCCTGAAAGTAGTGCGGCGAGCGCAAATCGGATCGAAGGTGGCAGGAATTCCAGACTCAGGTCCGCCGCCGCCACTTGCCGACTTCAGGACTCAAAAAATCCAACTGGCATCAGTGGGCCGCGACCACCACCACACGCCTTCCTTGCCTCGTGAAATTAACCTTCATCTTCAGATCACCACGAATCAGGTCAATGAACAGGCCTGAATATTCGCTGCTTCGAGTCACTCTCCAGCCCAGCCCCTTAGCCTGATCTAGAAACTGCTCGGTCCAGCTTTCTCGGCTCAGACGAAGATCCTGAATGCATTGAATCGAACTTCCATCCGAGGTTTCCTGGCAGACATTCTCTGACTGAGGATTCAATATGGCTGGAATCAAGGCCATCATGCCTTGCCCTTGCGCACTCTTGACGGGACTGGAGAACTGCGGTGTAGATGCGTCTGGGCGAATCAGGAATTGAATCGCCACCACCAGAGCCAACGCGATGAAGAAGGGCGCTTTTCCCCGAATAGGGTTGCCCACAAAACCACCCATCCAATCCTCCGCAGGTCGACCTAGAAACTCGCCTGCGGCAGCACTGCCAGTAGTCGCTACGAATCAGGGCTCGGGGTCGAGCGCCAAATCTTAGGCCCCCTGGCTGCGCGCCGTTTGGAAGGCGCCCAGCCCAAACTTCAAGCTGTCGGACGCCCGCCAGCCGTCCGTAAACCAAGGAACGACATTCAGGTTCACGCGTGAAGCACCCGCCGCCCCGCCACATACACCGCCCGCAGATTGCGCTCGTCCGCCAGCGTCATCCACGCAAAGACCCGCTCGTGCAGCTCACGCGCCACCGCGTCCCGCGCCTGGGCCACATCGCCCACGGCCCAGTCCCACACGCAGACATCGGCCGTCTGACCGGCTGACAGGCCGCCAATCTCGTCCCCCAGTCGCAAGGCCTCGGCCGCACCGCGCGTGGAGGCGTGCAAGGCCACCCAGGCAGTGAGCCGCACACCACGCAGCGCCTGGATCTTGTAGGCGTCTTGCGCGTTGCGCAGCAGGTTGAGGCTGGTGCCGCCGCCGACGTCGCTGGCCAGGCTGACGTTGAAGGGCGCGCCGCGCCAGTCAAAGAGGCCACTGCCCAAGAACAGGTTGCTGGAGGGTGAGTGGGCGATCTGGGCGCTGCGATCCTGCAGCAGGCGCTTGTCCGCCTCGTCGAGCCAGATGCCGTGGGCCAGCACGGCGCGTTCATGCAGCAGGCCGGCGCGCTCGTAGACATCGAGGTAGCTGCGCGCCTCGGGGAAGAGCTGGCGCACCCATTCGACCTCGGCGCGGTTCTCGGCCACGTGGGTCTGCATGTAAAGGCTGGCGTCCTCGCGGCACAGGCGGCCCGCCATCGCCAATTGCTCGGGCGTGCTGGTGGGCGCGAAGCGCACGGTCACCGCGTAGGCCAGTCGGTCCTGGCCATGGAAGCGGGCGATGAGGTCGCGGCAATCCAGCTCCGCCTGCACCACGTCATCCCGCAGGCCATCGGGCGCATGGCGGTCCATCAGCACCTTGCCGGTGATGAGGCGCATGCCCCGTGCTTGCGCGCCCTCGAGCAATGCCTCGGCCGAGACCTTGTGGACGGTCGGGAAGACCACCGCCGAGGTCGTGCCATGGGCCAGCAAGGCGTCCAAAAAGAGCTCGGCCCCCGCGCGGCTGCGGGCGGGGTCGGCAAAGGCACGCTCGGCCGGGAAGGTGTAGCGCTCCAGCCAGTCGAGCAGCTCGGTGCCATAGGAGCCCAGCACCTCGATCTGCGGGCAGTGCACATGCGTGTCGATGAAGCCGGGCAGGATCAGGCGACCCGCGTGGTCCTCGCGCGCCCACGACGCATCGGGCTCGCTGGCCTGGCGCCCCACGATGTGGCCGTGCTCGATCAGCAGCCAGTGGTCGCGGTCAAAGCGCACCGCCGGGGTGTCGGTGGCGCCCCAGGCTGGGGCGGCGACGAAGTCCAGCAGGTCGCCGCGCACGGCCAGACGGTGTGCTGCAGGGCCCGGCTTTTGCTTTTCCAAACTCATTCGCGGATTCTCCTGCGGGGTTCAGAATCAAGACCACCCATGACGCCACGCCCCCTTCGCTTCTTCCATCGCGGCCAGATCACCGAGGTGAACGGCCTGCCCACCACAACCACCGTGCTGCAGTACCTGCGCGAGCACGCGGGCTGCACCGGCACCAAGGAAGGCTGCGCCGAGGGCGACTGCGGTGCCTGCACCGTGCTGCAAGCCGAGCTGGACGTGGATGGGCAATTGAGGCTTAGCAACGTCAATGCCTGCACCCAGTTCCTGCCCACGCTGGACGGCCGTGCGCTGCTGACCGTGGAGGACCTGGGCACGCCCGAGCAACTGCACCCCGTCCAGCAGGCGATGGTGAGCTGCCATGGCTCGCAATGCGGCTTCTGCACCCCGGGCTTTGTGATGAGCCTGGTGGCCTGCTACGAACGCCATCAGGCCGCTGGCAGCGTGCCCACCCGACAACAACTGGCTGACGCGCTGGCCGGCAACCTGTGCCGCTGCACGGGCTACCGCCCCATCCTCGACGCGGGGCTCAAGGCCTTTGCGCTGCCCCCGCAGCGGCTCCATCTCGCGCCCGTTGAGGCGGCCTTGCGCCAGCTGGCGGCTGATGCGCCGCTGGACCTGCCCGGCTTCCAGGCTCCGCAGACGGCCGACGCGCTGGCGGCTGCTTGCGCCGCCACGCCTGGCGCGCGACTGCTGGCGGGCTCGACCGACATCGGCCTTTGGGTGAACAAGCAGTTCCGCGAGCTGGGCCCGTTGATCTACACCGGCCGCGTGGCCGAGTTGCGTGCCCTCAAGCGCAGCAAGGGCCGGCTCTGGATCGGCGCCGCCGTCACGCTTGAAGACGCCTGGGCCACCCTGGTGGCCGAGGTGCCGGCTTTGCGCGAGCTGTGGCTGCGCTTTGCCAGCCCGCCGGTGCGCCACGCCGGCACCTTGGGCGGCAACATCGCCAACGGCTCGCCCATCGGCGACGGCGCCCCGGCCCTGATGGCGCTGGGCGCCGACATCGTGCTGCGCAGCAGCGCGGGCCAGCGCCGGCTGCCGCTGGAGCAGTTCTACCTGGGCTATATGAAGAACGCGCTGCAAGCCGGCGAGTTCGTCGAGGCGCTCGATGTGCCCTTGCCAGGCCCCGACTGGCGCATCAGCGCCTACAAGATCGCCAAGCGCTACGACAGCGACATCTCGGCCGTCTGCGCGGTGCTGGCCTTGCAGATGAAGGGTGAGGTGGTGCAGCAAGCGCGCTTTGCCTTTGGCGGCATGGCCGCGACGGTGAAACGTGCCGCCGCAGCCGAGGCCGCCGTGCAAGGCCAAGCCTGGAGCAAGGCCACGGCCCAGGCGGCAGCGGCGGCGCTGGTGCAAGACTTCAAGCCCCTGTCGGACCTGCGCGCCAGCGAGCACTACCGGCTGCGCGTGGCGCAGAACCTGTTCACCAAGTGCTGGCTGGAGAGCGACGCCGGCCAGCCGCTCAGCGTCTGGAGGCTGCCCACATGATGATGGTCTGCACCAGCGTGCCGCATGAGTCGGCGCCCCTGCACGTCACCGGCCGCGCGCCCTACACCGACGACATCCCCGAGCCTGCTGGCACTCTGCATGCGGCGCTGGGCCTCTCGCCGCTGGCGCACGGGCGGCTGATCGGCATCGACCTTGAGCGCCTGCGCGCGCAGCCCGGCGTGGTGGCCGTGCTGACGGCCGACGACGTGCCGGCTGAGAACAACATCGGTCCCCTGGCGCACGACGACCCCATCCTGGCCCATGGCGAGTTGCGCTACCTGGGCCAGCCCGTGTTTGCGGTGATTGCCACCACACGCGACGCAGCCCGGCGCGCCGCCGCGCTGGCGCCGCAGGTGATCCAGGCCGAGGCCCTGCCGGCGCGCTTGAACGCGCTGGAGGCCCACGCGGCGGGCGAGTACGTGGTGCCGCCCATGCACCTGGCGCGCGGTGATGCCGCCACCGCCCTGGCCCGGGCCCCGCTGCGCCTGCAGGGCGAATGGCAGCTGGGCGGGCAGGAGCAGTTCTACCTGGAAGGCCAGATCAGCTTTGCCATGCCGCAAGAGGGCGGCACGGCGCTGCTGCTGCATTGCTCCACCCAGCATCCCAGCGAGATGCAACAGCTGGTGGCCCATGCGCTGGGCTGGGGCAGCCACCGCGTCAGCGTGCAGTGCCGGCGCATGGGCGGCGGCTTTGGCGGCAAGGAGTCGCAGTCGGCCGCATTTGCCTGCGTGGCCAGCATCGCGGCACTGCGGCTGGGGCACCCGGTCAAGCTGCGGGTGGACCGCGACGACGACTTCCTCATCACTGGCCGGCGCCACCCCTTCCACTATCGCTGGGATGTTGGCTTTGACGCCGAGGGCCGCGTGCTGGGCGTGGAGGTGGACCTCATCTCCAACGCCGGCCACAGCGCCGACCTCTCGGCCCCCGTGATGGCCCGCGCGCTCTGCCACTTCGACAACGCCTACTGGCTGCCCAACTTGAGCCTGCACGGCTACAGCGCCCGCACCCACACCCAGAGCAACACGGCCTTCCGCGGCTTTGGCGGGCCGCAGGGGGCGCTGGCCATCGAGATGATCCTGGACAGCATCGCGCGCCGCCTGGGGCTGGACCCGCTGCTGGTGCGCGAGCGCAACTTCTATGCGCAGGGCCGCGACATCACGCCCTATGGCCAGCGGGTCGAGGAGCTGCACGCGCAGTCCCTGGCCGCGCGCCTGGCCCACAGCAGCCAGTACGCCGAGCGCCGTGCCGAGATCGCGGCCTTCAATGCGCGCAGCCCGGTGCTCAAGCGCGGCATCGCCTTCACGCCGGTCAAGTTCGGCATCAGCTTCAACGTCGCCTTCCTGAACCAGGCTGGCGCGCTGGTGCACGTCTATGCCGACGGCAGCGTGCTCGTGAACCACGGTGGCACCGAGATGGGCCAGGGCATCAACACCAAGGTGGCCCAGGTGGTGGCGCATGAGCTGGGTGTGCCGCTTTCCAGCGTGCGCTGCTCGGCCACCGACACGGCCAAGGTGGCCAACACCTCGGCCACGGCGGCGTCCACCGGGGCCGACCTGAACGGCAAGGCCGCGCAGGCGGCGGCCCAGGTCATCAAGGCGCGGCTCACCAGCCTCGCGTCCGAGAAGCTCGGCAGCGCGCGCGTCAGCTTCGTGAACGGCGTGGTGCATGGCAATGGCCGCAACATGCCCTTCAGCGAACTTGTGCGCCTGGCCTATCTGCGCCGCATCCAGCTCTGGAGCGACGGCTTCTACACAACGCCGGGCCTCAGCTGGGACAAGGACAAGCTGCAGGGCCACCCCTTCTACTACTACGCCTGGGGCGGTGCCGTGGTGGAGGCGGTGGTGGACCGCCTGACCGGCGAGACCCGCATCCTGCAGGCCGACCTGCTGCACGACGTGGGCGCCAGCCTCAACCCGGCCATCGACATTGGCCAGATCGAGGGCGGCTTCGTCCAGGGCCTCGGGTGGCTGACGAGCGAAGAACTGGTCTGGGATTCAAGCGGCCGTCTGCGCACCCACGCGCCCAGCACCTACAAGATTCCCACCGCCAACGACTGCCCGCCCAAGCTCAAGGTCGAGCTCTTTGGCGCGGCCAACAGCGCCGACACCATCCACCGCAGCAAGGCGGTGGGCGAGCCGCCACTGCTGCTGGCCTTTGCCGGCCTGCTCGCCATCAAAGACGCCTGCGCCGCCTGCGGCCCCGTGGGCTGCGACCCACCGCTCAGCGCACCGGCCACACCGGAGGCAGTGCTGCGGGCGATCGACTCAGTGGCCGGCTGACTTTTGCAGCATCGCCACCGCCTGCACGCGCGAGGTGGCACCCAAAGCGCGCAGGATGGCGGCCACGTGGTCCTTGACGGTGTCCACGCTCAGGTGCAGCTCGCGCGCGATCTCCTTGTTCTGCTGGCCAGCGGCCAGCAGCGGCAGCACCTGGCGCTGGCGCGGCGTGAGCGCGAGGCCGGGCATCAGCGCCTCGGGCTTGGGCGGTGCGGCGGCCACGGCCGGGCTGGGCTTGCCCTCGTCCTTGAGCGGCGGCACGAAGATGCCGCCAGCCATCACCAGATTGAGGGCCGAGACCAGGGTCTCCAGGTCACTGCGCTCGGGCACATAGCCCACGGCCCCGGCGGCCAGCGCGGCGCGGGCGGCCGCGGCGTCGTCGTGACCGGAGATCACCACCACCTTGAGCAGCAAGTGCTCGCGGTGCAGGTCACGCAGGAAGGCGGGCCCGCCGTCGATGTGCAGGTCCAGCAGCACCAGCTCGGGCAGGCTGGCCGCCAGCGCCGTGCGGGCCTCCGCCACCGAGCCCACGCCCGTGACCTGCGCCCCGCCAAAACGCGACTCGACCAGAGAGGTCAATGCCGCCCGCACCATCGGGAATGCATCGACCAGCAAGACCTTCATGATTGCCCTCTTCCGTCCGGCAGCCTGCTTGGGCCGCTCCTCGTGGCCCGGATGATAGGAGAGTGGGGGCTTGGCTTTTCGGCCCGGCAGGCGCGGAGACAATAGCGGTTTCGCTGACCCCGACCCGCTTCCCGCCATGCCCACCTACCGCTCCAAGACCTCCACCGCCGGCCGCAACATGGCTGGTGCCCGCTCGCTGTGGCGTGCCACGGGCATGAAGGACGATGACTTCAGCAAGCCCATCATCGCCATCGCCAACAGCTTCACCCAGTTCGTGCCCGGCCATGTGCACCTGAAGGACCTGGGCCAGCTGGTGGCCCGCGAGATCGAGGCTGTGGGCGGCGTGGCCAAGGAGTTCAACACCATCGCGGTGGACGACGGCATCGCCATGGGCCACGACGGCATGCTGTATTCGCTGCCCAGCCGCGACATCATTGCCGACAGCGTCGAGTACATGGTCAACGCCCACTGCGCCGACGCGCTGGTGTGCATCTCCAACTGCGACAAGATCACCCCCGGGATGCTGATGGCCGCGATGCGGCTCAACATCCCCGTGGTCTTCGTCTCCGGCGGCCCGATGGAAGCCGGCAAGGTGCGCCTGGCGGTGCCGGGCACCGGCCAGATCGAGATCAAGAAGCTGGACCTGATCGACGCCATGGTGATGGCCGCCGACAGCAAGGTCAGCGATGCCGACGTGGCCGAGGTCGAGCGCAGCGCCTGCCCCACCTGCGGCAGCTGCTCGGGCATGTTCACCGCCAACTCGATGAACTGCCTGACCGAGGCCCTCGGCCTCTCGCTGCCCGGCAATGGCACCGTGGTGGCCACGCACGCCGATCGTGAGGCTCTCTTCAAGCAAGCCGGCCGCACGGTGGTGGAGCTGTGCAAGCGCTACTACGAGCAAGGCGACGAGAGCGTGCTGCCTCGCGCCATCGGCAAAGCAGCGTTCGAGAACGCGATGACGCTCGACATCGCCATGGGCGGCTCCACCAACACCATCCTGCACATCCTGGCAGCAGCGCAGGAAGCCGGCATCGACTTCGACATGACCGACATCGACCGCCTCTCGCGCTCGGTGCCGCAGCTGTGCAAGGTCGCGCCCAACACCAACAAGTACCACATCGAAGACGTGCACCGCGCGGGCGGCATCATGGCCATCCTGGGTGAGCTGGCCCGCGGCGGCAAGCTGCACACCGGCGCGCCCACCGTGCACAGCAAGACCTTGGGCGACGCGCTCGCCAAGTGGGACGTGACCGTCAGCCAGGACGAGGCCGTCCGGCACTTCTACATGGCCGGACCGGCGGGCATTCCCACGCAGGTGGCCTTCAGCCAGAACACCCGCTGGCCCAGCCTCGACCTCGACCGCGCCGAAGGCTGCATCCGCTCCGTCGAGCACGCCTTCAGCAAGGAAGGCGGCCTGGCCGTGCTGCGCGGCAACATCGCGCTGGATGGCTGCGTGGTCAAGACCGCCGGTGTGGACGACAGCCTGCTCGTCTTTGAAGGCCCGGCCCACGTGGTCGAGAGCCAGGACGAAGCCGTGGCCAACATCCTGGCCGACAAGGTCGTGGCCGGCGACGTGGTGGTGGTCCGCTACGAAGGCCCCAAGGGTGGCCCCGGCATGCAGGAGATGCTCTACCCCACCAGCTACATCAAGTCCAAGGGCCTGGGCAAAGCCTGCGCGCTGCTGACCGATGGCCGCTTCTCGGGCGGCACCTCGGGCCTGTCCATCGGCCACTGCTCACCCGAGGCTGCCGCTGGCGGCGCCATCGGCCTGGTGCGCAACGGCGATCGCATCCGCATCGACATCCCCAACCGCACCATCAATGTGCTGCTGAGCGACGAAGAACTCGCCCGCCGCCGCGCCGAGCAAGACGCCAAGGGCTGGAAGCCCGCCGAGGCCCGCCCCCGCAAGGTCAGCGCGGCGCTCAAGGCCTATGCGCTGCTCGCCACCTCGGCGGACAAGGGCGCGGTGCGCGACCTGGGGCAGTTGGAAGGCTGACCGCGCCTTTCACAACTTGCAACACCCTGGCGGCGCGCCGGTCAGCGCGCTGCCCGGTAGCTTCGTTCAAGATGGCAGCCACCCGGACCTGCAAAAGGAGCCCTTGATGAAGCACCCTGCACTGACCACCCTGCTCGCCGCCGCCTGCGGCTTGGGCGCACTGGCCGCCCTGCCCGCCCACGCTGCCGACGTCGACGTCGGCGTCTCCATCCGCGTCGGCCAGCCCGGCTTCTACGGCCAGATCGACATCGGCAATATGCGCCCGCCGGTGGTCTACGCCCAGCCCATGATGATCGAGCGCACCACCGTGCGCGTCGCCCCCGTCTACCTGCGCGTACCGCCCGGCCACGAGAAGAACTGGGCCAAGCACTGCCACGCCTACCAGGCTTGCGGCCGACCGGTCTACTTCGTCAAAGGCGACTGGTACGAGCGCGAGTACGTGCCCGTCTACCGCGACCGCTACGACAACGACCGAGGTCGCTGGCGCGACGATGACGACGGCCCAGGCCGCAGTAAGGGCAAGGGCCACGACCATGGCAAGGGGCATGGGCACGGGCGGGACTGACGCCCATGCCGGCCTGGCCTCTCACGCGTATGGCCTGAAGCTGCGCCCGTGCAGGCTGCGCCGCATCCAGCGGCGGCGGGCCGCTTCAAAAACAAGCAGTGCGATCGCCGTCTGCCACAGCGCCAGCGTCGCACCGCGCTCCAGCGGTTGGCCAAGCGCGGCCATGCCCCAGGCCAGCCCTGCATGGAGCAGGCCATAGCCCAATGCACCGGCACCCACGGCAGACCGCCGGTTGGCCACGCTGCGCAGCCAGGCCGCGCAGGCCACGGCGAGCAGCGCGTCGGACGCCAGCACCACAAAGGCGTCAGGGTGCTCCCACACGTTGAAGGTCAGGGCAGTGACGAGCACATTCAGCACCGCGCTGCACAGCCAGAACGCAGCTGAACCCAGCAGCATCGCGGCGACACGCCGCCCCTGCGCCAGGCCTTGGGGCGCCAGCCTCAAGCGCCGATGTTCATCGCGGACAAACAGCAGCCAGCCGCACCAGCCAAACATCTGCAACTGCCAGACGAAGAGCGCTGCAATCCACCAACCGGTAACAGTAGCCGCCCCCATCACCAGGCCGGCTGGTGCGACGAGGCTGTAGACCAAGCCGTTGTTCAACAGCAGGCGCGTCAAGCTCCTCTCCGGCCCCTCCGGTCCCGAGTCGAAGGCGAGCGCATCCCAACGCCGTTTGGGGCTGGTGCGAACGGCGGGGTCCGGCAGCACGCCGGGCTTTTGACGCATGCCGCACCAGAGCGGCACCGTTTGCCGCAGACCCTGCAGCGCGAGCTTGCCGGCATAGCCTGCGCCCACCAGAGCCAGCGACGCCAGCATGGCCGACAGCGCCGGCATCTCCAGCAGGCGGGGCCACGCGGCAACGAGCAGGAAGCCCGTCACCGGGAAGGCCGGCCACACCCACAGCGCCCGCCTGGGGGCCAGGCCAAACCATGCAAAGCCCGCCCAGGCGCCCAGCGCAGCGCCCAGGAGCGTCTCGGCCAGCACCCACAGCGCTGATGACCATTGCTGGCCATCGCCCAACCGGGACGCCAGGACCAAGGGGCCAAGCAGCCCACAACCCAGCGCCCACAGCAGCGTGCGGCGCCACTGGCGACGCTCCCGCGAGAGCGCCGCATCCGGAGCCTGCCGCTGCACCCAAAAGCCCACGCGACTGGCGACACGCCCCGACGCCATGGCCGCCGCCCAGGCCATGCAAAAGGCATGCAGCCCCAGCAACACCGGCAGCACGGCGTGGTCCACCTGCACCATCACGCCATAGATCGCCATGAAGAGCGAGGTAGCGATGGGCGGCAGCAGGCTGAAGTCAGCAAAGCGGAAGGGTTGGCGCTCGTCTCTCATGGGTCCTTCTGGGTCGTTGTTTCCATCAGCACGATTGGGGCACGTTGGCTCAGTGCCGGTGCAACTCGCGCTCACCCCGCATCACCCGGCGCTGCCAAAGCCAGACCGACAGGCCCGCCAACACCGCCGTGACCAGTGCCTGGACCCAAAGTCGCCCCTGCACCTGCTCCGGAGCAAGGGGCGTATCGCCGGTCGCCCCCACCCGAACCATCAACAACACGAAGAATGCGATGCAGGCCGCGACAAACACCACACGACGATTCCATAGGCCGCGCAGACAGGCGGCCAAGGCGACCGCAAGCGCCGCATTCAAGGCGGAGCGCAACAGCGGCAGCTGCAAATCCTCGATGGCAAGTGACCGGCTCCAGGCGCCGGACGCGATCAGGGCCCACAACACCAAGGTCGCGCAGATCGTGGAAGCTGCCAGCATGGTCAGCGTGCGCACCACTGGGTTGGGGCCGCCGGGCGCAAGCCGCCGTCGCCAATGGCCCAGGGGAATCAGCAGCTGATCTGCGCAGAGGGCCATGAGCCAAACGGTGTTCATGGCCTGCAAGGACGCATCGAAGTGGTTGCTGGGCGTTTCGAGCAGCGCCTTCAGCGGTGTACTGCCGGCAAACCCCAGCAGCATGTAAACACCCCAGGCACGAAACCACCGAAAGAACCCCGCGTCGGGCAGCCCTTCGGGCAGCCCATCGTCGTAGGCCAAGCGATCCCAGCTCCACAGCCGCGACGAGGCATCCCACTTGCGCCACTGCGGCCGGGGCAACAAGGCCGGCACGCCAGCCCACTGCGGCGCAAGGGCATTCAGTTGCCGATGCAGCAGCACCAGCGCCCCCACCATCGACGCGCTGCCCACCAGCGCAACGAGCGTCGTCTGGCTGACGAGTGGCGGCGCCAGGCACAGCAGGTACAGGCCCCACGCGCCCACGGGGACGGCGATTAGCCAGGCGGCCCGCAGCGCGCCAAACCAGGCCCAGGTTGCGAGCGTGCCCAGGGCCACGCCCACGGCCGGCAGGCTCAGCACCCACAGGGCCACGCTGGGCTGGCCCAGGATGAGCGCTTTGACCGCCAGGCCCACGGGACCAGCCACGCCAAGTGCGAACTGGGCCTTGGCTTTGTCGAGCCAGTCGGCCCGGACCTTGTCACGGCTGCCACTGGGCGCGGCGCGGCGTTGCCAGTCCAGCAAGCGACTCGCGGCCACTGCGGCAGGCGCGGTGGCCGCGAGGGCCATGAAGCCAAGCTGCACAGCCATCAGCAAGCCCACGGTGGTGAGCTGCCAGGCGCCAAACAACGCCCAGCACCACATGAACAGCGACATGAGGCCTGGCGGGAAGTAGCTGGCGTCCAGCCACCGCAGCAAGAAGCGTTGATCACTCATGTGTTCAACACCTCCATCAAGTCCTCCATGCCCAGCGCCTGCGCGCCGGCGGCAGCGTCAGTGCGGCGGGTGTCCACCAGCAGGCGGCCACCGCCGGCGGCCGACCAATGCAGCTCGCCGGCTTGAAGGGCCTGCGGCCGCTCAGCACAGGGGCGCACACGGAGGTGCTCGGCGCAGTCGTCCCAGGCCTCGAAGAGTTGCACCCGGCCCTCGCGCAGAAAGAGCACGTGGGTGACGACGCGCTCCAGGTCGGAGAGCAGGTGGGACGAGATCAGCACGGTGCGCGGGGTCTCGCGCTGGCGCATCGAGAAGAGCACGCGCATGAAGTCGCGGCGGCTCAAGGGGTCGAGGCTGGCAACGGGCTCGTCGAGGATGACGAGGTCGGGGTCGTGCGCCAGGGCGAGGACGACGGCGAGCTTTTGCTGGTCGCCGAGCGAGAGCTGGTCGGCGTTGCGGCCCAGGGCCACGTCGAGCTTGCAGGCCAGCGCCATCGCGAGCTTGCGGTTGAAGCCGGGGTAGACGGCGGCCATCTCGTCAAAGTGCTCGTCACCACTGAGGCCGGCAAAGAGGTCGGGGGTTTGAGCGGCGTAGCCCAGGCGCTCCTTGACGGCATCGGTCAGCGCGAGGCTGGGGCAGCCCAGCAGGCGGGACTCGCCCTCCTCCACGGTCTGCAGGCCGAGAAGCGCGCGGATCAAGGTGCTCTTGCCGGCGCCATTGCGGCCGACGAGGCCGACCACGGCGCCTTCAGGGATGGCGAGGTCGATGCCCTGCATCACATGGCTCTTGGACAGCGACCACTTGTCGTAGCGAAACACGCCCAGGCTCTGGGCCCAGATGGCTGGTGCGGTGGATGTGGATGCAGTCATTGCGAGTCCTCCTGATCGAGTTTTTGTTCGAGCGCGGCCAGCACGGCGGCAGCAGAGATGCCAAGCTGCCGCGCTTGCTGGGCCAGGGCGTCCAGCGCGGGGGCCAGCAGCGCCAGGCGGTCAGTGCTCTCGGCCGACAAGCCCTGACCGGCGGCCACCGTCATGCCGAGGCCCCGGCGGCGCTCCAGCACGCCTTCGCTCTCCAGCAGGCTGTAGGCCTTGCTGACGGTCATGGGGTTGATGGCATGGCGCTCGGCCACGGCGCGCACGCTGGGCAGCTCGGCCCCGGGCGGGAGCACGCCGCCAGCCACCAGGCGCTGCACCTGCTCCACGATTTGGCGGTAGAGCGGCGTGGCGGCCTGGGGGTTGAGGTCGAAGGGGTCTGGGCCGGGAGCGCTGTTTGGCGGCATGTGTATTACTGTATTACATACACAATACACGTCAAGCGGAATTTGCCGCTGAGGCCGCCAGCGGCCAGTTCAACGCGGGGTCAGCGGTGCAGCAGCCGCCGCACCCGGCGCTTCAGGTCCAGCCACTGCCGGCCGCGCGAGCGGTCGATGCGCTTGACGTCGATCAGCGTCAGCTCGCCGCAGGCGCTCAGGGTGTGCAGGCCGGCGCCGTGGCTGGCGCTGGCGAGGTCGCCGGTCAGGCGCTCGGTGCTCAAACCAGCCTCGAAGTGATCGGGGCTGAGCGAGTTGATGTGCAGCAGGCGCGTGGCGCTGCCGTAGCCGCCGCTGGAGTCCTGCACGGGCAGGACGAGGCCGCCATCCAGACCGACAAAGGGCCGGCCAGCGGGGCGGGCGCCGGCCAGGTCGTCGCGCACGGGGTTGCGCAGGTGCAGCGTCCAGGGGCCAGTCAGGCGCGGTGCGTGGGCGATGTGCAGCTCACGCTGGTCCTGCCGGCGCGGGCCGACCACGGTGTAGAACATCCACCAGCGGCCCTGCCATTCGATGAGCGAGGCATCGGCACCGGCCACGCCGGGCAGCAGCGCGCAGTCGCGCTCCCAGTGGTCGAGCCTAGCGTCGGTGGCGCGGTAGAGCGCGATCTCGCCGGCCTGGTGGCACTCGGGGACCATCCAGACCTCGCCCTCGTGCTCGAAGACATAGGGGTAGGACAGGTGGCGCGCGCCCGCCAGCACGCTGCGGTGGCCCAGGGGCTGGAGGCTGCCAAGCGCGTAGTCATGCCGCTCAATCCAGGCGCGCTTGATGCGGTAGTCGTAGGCCTCGACGAAGACGTGCAGCCGCTCGCCACGCACCAGGCCGAAGGGGTCGGCCAGGTAGCGCCAGCGGTCAAGGTCCTGCAGCCAGACGATGCGGTCGGCCAGGGCCGCGAGCCGCGCGGCGTCCAGGGTCTCGATGCGCGCCGGCACGAGGCCGACCTGCCAGAAGTCGCTGCGCGGCGCCTCAAGCATGCAGTGCGGGTTCGTGCCCCTCGGGGATGCGGGCCGGCTCGGGCTGAAGCGCACGGCGTACCGCTTGGCGGTAGAGCGCCACGATGCGGGCCACTGCCTGGTCGCGCCCAAAGGCGTCCATGGCATAGCTGAGGCGCTCGCGGGGCGCACGCAGGGCCTCGGCCAGCGCGCGGCCCAGGGCATCGGCATCGCCCACGGGCACGAGGCTAGCGGGCTGGCCGGCCAGCATCTCCAGCGGGCCCTGGGTTTCGCTCGCGACGATGGGGCAGCCGGCGCGCATGGCCTCCAGCACCGCCAGTGGGAAGGCGTCCTCGCGCGAGGGCGAGACGAAGAGGTCAAAGTCGGCGAGCGCCTGCTCGACATCCTCACGCTGGCCCAGTAGGCGGATGCGCGGGTCGCGCGCGGCGCAGGCCTCCAGCTCGGCGCGGGCGGGGCCGTCGCCCAGCAGGGCCAGGCAGGCATCGGGCGGCGCATGGCGGCTGAAGGCCTCGGCCAGCAGGTCCACGCCCTTGGTCAGGTGCAGGCGCCCGAGGAAGCCGACCAGGCGCTGGCCATCCTGCAGGCCCAGCTCGGCCCGCAAGCGGCCGGGCACGACGCGCGACTCGGGCCGCACGGGCGCCCAGTTGTAGACGACCTCGGCACAGGCCTGCCGCTCATCCGGCAAGCCCCGGAACTGCGCGCGGTTCACGCACACCAGCGCATCCATGCGCGCATGGTGGTGGGCCTTGTAGCCCACGTGCAGGGTGCCGACCCGCGCCACACCGGGCACGCGGGCCACCGCCTTGCAGGCCGGGCCCAGGTGGCCGTGGCAGACCTGCGCGCCCAGGCGCCGCACCAGGGCCGCCACGCGCCGGCCGCGCAGCAAGGGCAGCGCGAGGCCATGGAACTCCACATTCGGTGCCAGTGCGGCCCGCACGGCCGAACCCGCCGTCCCGATCACGTGCACGCAGTGGCCCAGCGCCGCCTGGGCATTGGCCAGGTCCACGCAGTGCCGCTCTCCACCGGCCAGGCGCGACGAGAAGACCACATGGGCGATGGTCAGAGCCTCTCGAAATTCCACGGTGCCAAACCCCTAACTTGAAGTCGGCGGACTTTACGAAGCTTCACAGTCAGAAAACTTTCTGAACCTTGCGCCAAGCCGCCAGCAGGCCTTCGCACCGGGCAAGTCCTGCCCGGACTAACCCCAGCCGCCGGGCGCCAGCGATCAGAAATGGGAATCGCTGCCCCGCCGCCCGGGCATCTCTCACCCCTGGCTGCGGGGCTCAAGCTCGGCAGCCAGATGCCGAAGTAAAGCGGGTTCACCCCGGCTTTTCGCCCGCTTATCGGATTCCAGCCCCGGAAGAATCGGCCGAGTGAAAAACCGTCTCGTCACCTTCCTGGCCCTGCTCCTGCTCCTTGGCACAACGGCAGGCCCGGCCCTGGCCGCGCGCATCAAGGAGGTCGCCGCCGTGGCGGGCGTGCGCTCCAACCCGCTGACGGGCTATGGCCTGGTGGTGGGGCTCGACGGCACGGGCGACCAGACCACCCAGGCGCCCTTCACCGGGCAGAGCCTGCAGGCCATGCTGCAGCAGTTCGGCGTGATCCTGCCGCCGGGCGTGACCATGCAGCCGCGCAATATCGCGGCCGTGATGGTGACGGCGCAGCTGCCCGCCTTTGCCCAGCCGGGGCAGCAGCTGGACGTGAACGTCTCGTCCATCGGCAACTCCAAGAGCCTGCGCGGCGGCACCCTGATTGCCACGCCGCTGCGTGGTGCGGACGGCCAGGTCTACGCCATCGCCCAGGGCAACCTGATCGTGGGCGGCGCCGGCGCGTCGGCCGGTGGCTCCAAGGTCCAGATCAACCATCTCAGCGCGGGCCGCGTGCCGGCCGGGGCGCTGGTGGAACGCTCAGTGCCCACGCCACTGGCCCAGGGCGACTTCATCCAGTTCGACCTCAACAGCAATGACTTTGCGACCGCACGCGCCGTGGCCCAGGCCATCAACAAGGCCAAGGGCGCCGGCATGGCGCAGGCGCTGGACGGCCGCGTGGTGCGCGTGAAGGCGCCGCTGGATGCCAATGACCGCGTGGCCTTCCTGGCCGACCTGGAGAACCTGCCCGTGGACACCGCCCCGGCAGCGGCGCGCGTGGTCGTCAATGCACGCACCGGCTCGGTGGTGATGAACCAGTCGGTCACCCTGGCGCCCTGTGCCGTGGCGCACGGTTCGCTGTCGGTCACCATCAGCTCGACGCCCATCATCAGCCAGCCTGGCCCGCTCTCCAGCGGCCAGACAACCGTGGCCGAGAAGACGGACATCGCGATCCGCCAGGAGCCCGGCTCGCTGATCCAGATGCCGGCTGGCACCCGCCTGGCTGACGTCGTGAAAGCCTTGAACAGCCTGGGCGCCACGCCCCAGGATCTGCTCGCCATCCTGCAGGCGCTCAAGAGCGCCGGCGCCCTCAACGCTGAGCTGGAAGTGATCTGATGGCCAACGTTCAATCCCTCTCCGGCGGCAACCTCTCCATCGAGCAGCTGCGCGCCGCCGCCTCGCGCGACCCCAAGGGCAGCATCAAGGAGGCGTCGAAGCAGTTCGAGTCCCTCTTCATGCAAGAGGTGATGAAGAGCATGCGCGCCGCCACGCTCAGCTCCGGGATGCTGGAGAACTCCGGCACCCAGCTCGGCACCGAGATGCTGGACACCCAGTTCGCCAGCAAGATGGCCGGCCTGCCGGGCGGGCTGTCCAGCAGCATCGAGAAGCAGCTGGCCCGCCAGCTCGGCATCAAGGACCTGACCCCCGAGCGCATTGCCGAGGGCAGCCGCACCACCCTGGCCCAGGCCCTGCCCCACTTGGCCAACAAGGGCATCCCGCAGCACGTGCAGGGCTTCATCCAGCAGCACGACGCCGCCGCCCGCGCCGCCAGCAAGGCCACCGGCATCCCGGCCAGCTTCATGGTCGCGCAGGCGGCGCATGAGTCCGGCTGGGGCAAGCGCGAGATCACCGCCCCCGACGGCAGCAAGAGCCACAACCTCTTCGGCATCAAGGCCACGTCTGCCTGGAAGGGCAAGACCGTCGAGGTGCAGACCACCGAGGTCATCGATGGCCGCGCCCAGAAGGTGACCGCCAAGTTCCGCGCCTACGGCAGCTACGAGGAAGCCTTCCAGGACTACGCCCGCCTCGTCAGCAACAACGACCGCTACGCCCATGTGGTGGCGCAGGCCCGCACCGGCAACGCCAGCGGCTTTGCGCGCGGCCTGCAGGATGCGGGCTACGCCACCGACCCGGCCTATGCCGACAAGATCGCCCGCGCGATCTCCACCACCCAGCGCGTGCAACGCACGCTGGCTTGAGCAAGGACTGAAACATGGCCGGCCTACTCTCCATCGGCGCCCGCGCCATGCTCGCCAACACGGCGGCGCTGCACACCATTTCGCAAAACATCGCCAACGCCAACACGCCGGGCTACTCGCGGCAGTCGGCGGTGATGACGACATCGCCCGGGCAGTACACCGGCGCGGGCTTCTTCGGGCGCGGCGTGGACGTGAGCACCGTCGTGCGCACGCACAACGACTTCCTCACCACCGAGGCCGCCAACACGTCGGCGATGGCCTCGCAAGACACCGTGCGCATGGAGCAGCTGCAGCGGCTGGAGAAGGTCTTCCGCCCCGGCACGGACGGCATCGGCTACTCGGCCAGCCAGTTCCTCAACGCCATGGTCGACGTGACCAGCCGCCCCAACGACCCCTCGGCCCGCCAGGTGGCACTCGGCCGCGCGGCCGAGCTGTCGGCCCGCTTCACCAGCGCCGGTGCGCAGCTGGACCAGATGCAGGCCGGCGTGGTGGGCGACCTCAAGGCGCACGTCGTCGTCATCAACCAGTTGGCCGACCAGATCGCCCACATCAACGAGCTGATCGCCAAGACCCGCGGCACCGGCCACGAACCGAATGACCTGCTCGACCAGCGCGAGCGCCTGATCTCCGACCTCAGCACCCACATTGCCGTCACCACCTTGCCGGCGGACGACGGCACCGTGGGCGTCTTCATCGGCGGCGGCCAGCGCCTGGTGCTGGGCAATGCCGCCCAGCAGCTGGAAGTGGGCGCCGACGCCTACGACCCCGCCAAGGCCACCCTCAATCTGCGTGAAGGCGCCAAGCTCCGCAACCTCGACGCCAGCGTGCTGACCGGCGGTGCCGTCACCGCCCTGCTCGCCTTCCAGAACGAGGACCTGACCGACGCCCGCAACATGCTGGGCCAGCTGGCGGCCTCGTTCGGCACGCGCATCAACACCCAGAACGGCCTGGGGCTGGACTTGTCCAACCCACCCGGCAAGGGCGCCGCGATCTTCAACGTCGCTGCCCCGCGTGTGATGCCGGCCGATACCAACCAGCGCGACGCCAGCGGCATCTTTGTCAGCGGCATCAGCGCCAGCATCGTCGATGCCTCGCTGCTGCAGGCCAGCAGCTACAAGCTCACGGCTGACAGCTCCGGCACCTACACGCTCACCCGCCAGTCCGACGGCTACGTCCGCACCGTGGCCGATGGCGACAGCGTCGACGGCTTCAAGCTCAGCTTCACGCCGGCCGCTCCGCTGCCGGGCGAGAGCTTCGTGATCGAGCCCGTGGGCGCTGCAGCCGCCAACTTCCGCCGCGTGCTGGACCTGCCCAGCGGTATCGCCGCCGCCTCGCCGCTGACGGGTTCGAGCTCGGTCAACAACACCGGCACCCTCAGCGTGGACCGCCTCTACGCCGTCAACGACAAGCTCGACATCACCCAGGCGCCCATCCAGCTCGACTTTGGCGACCCCGACCCGGCCGATGCCACCAAGATGCAGTACACGCTGACCCTGGCCGACGGCACGGTGCTGAACGGCACCTGGTCAGCCGGCCAGCCCATCGGCAACGAGCCGGCACTGGGCATCGACCTCGGCTTCGAGCTGCGCACCAACGGTGTGCCGCGCAAGAACGACCGCATCACGCTCGAAACCACCATCTACACCGGCACCAACAATGGCAATGCCAAGGCCTTCCTGGACATCCAGTCCGAGACCTTCGTGGGTCGGCGCGTCAAGCCCGACGGCAGCATCGCCGTGGGCTCCACCATCACCGACGCCTACGCCAGCTCGATGAGCGAGATCGGCGCCCGCGTGCAGGGCGCCACCTATCTGTCCAGCGTCTCCACCACCACCGCCAACGACGCGCGCACCGCCGCCGAGGCGCTCTCGGGCGTCAACCTCGACGAAGAGGCCGCCCGCCTCATCCAGTACCAGCAGGCCTACCAGGCCGCCGCCAAGGTCATGCAAACCGCACAGACCATCTTTGACGAGCTGATGCGCGTGGCCGCGCGCTGAAGCCCCGAGGATTGAGAGGCCGCCATGAGAGTCACCACCGCCAACCTCTTTGACCGCAGCGTTGCCACGCTGCAAGGCCGCCAGCAGCGCATGCAGCAGCAGCAGCAACAGCTGGCCTCGGGCAAGCGCATCGAGCTGGCCAGCGACGACCCCACCGGCGCCGCACGCTCCGAGCGGGCGCTTGCCGCCATCGGGCGCATCGAGGCCAACCAGCGCGCGCTGGAAGCCAGCCGCAATGCCATGACCCTGTCCGAAGCCGCGCTAGGCGACGCCAACGAGCTGATGCAGCAGGCCCGCGAGCTGATGCTCTCGGCCGGCAACGCCAGCTACTCCGACGCCGAGCGCAAGGGCCTGGCCAACAAGCTGCAAGGCCTGCGCGACCAGTTGATCTCCATCGCCAACCGGCCCGATGGCTCGGGCGGCTATCTGTTCTCGGGCCAGGGGGCCAGTGCGCCCCCCTTCCTGGACGAAGCCACCGGCGTGCGCTACGTGGGCACGCCCGGCACCATCCAGACAGGCAACCTCGACAACTTCCAGCTCACCGTGGACGGCCGCGCTGCGTGGGAAGAAGCACGCAGCGGCAATGGCAGCTTCGTCACCTCGGCCGCCGCCAATGCCCTCACCGGCCTGCCCGCCAAGGGCTGGATCGACTCCGGCCGCGTCACCGACCCCAGCCAGCTCACCGGCAACAACTACCGCATCGACATCGCCGGCACGCCGCCCGCCCAGACCTACAGCGTCACCAATGTCGACACCGGCGCGGGCGTGGCTGCTGGCACCTTCCTGCCCAACACCACCATCGCCTTCGACGGCATGGCCGTGGGCATCTCGGGCAACGCCACCGATGGCGACACCTTCAACATCGCGCCGGCCACCAACGACCTGCGCGTGTTCGACGTACTGGACGGCGCCATCAAGGAGCTGAACACGCCGCTACGCAGCAGCGTCGAGATCGCCCAGGCCAACGTCGGCCGGCTGCGCGACATCGACGCCGCGATGAACAACCTGCAAAGCCTGCGCGCCCAGGCCGGCGAGCGGCTCAACACCCTGGACGGCACCGAGTCCCGCATGGCGGCGCTCAAGCAGTACAACAACGAAGAGCGCAGTGCCGCCGAGGACCTGGACATGGTGCAGGCCATCTCCGAGTTCCAGAACCAGCAGTCCGGCTACGACGCCGCGCTCAAGACCTACGCGATGGTGCAGCGGCTTTCGCTGTTCAACTACATCAACGGCTGAGGCCAGGTCAGGCGGTCAGCGCACGCGGCCGTCCACCACCTCGATGGTGCGGTCACAGCGCGCGGCCAGCGCGGCGTTGTGCGTCACAAAGAGCACGCTGGTGCCGTGCTCGCGGTTCACCTGGCGCAGCAGCGCAAACACGTCCTCGGCGCTCTTGGTGTCGAGGTTGCCCGTCGGCTCGTCGGCCAGCAGCAAGGCCGGCTGCATGGCCAGCGAGCGCGCCACCGCCACGCGCTGCTGCTGCCCGCCGCTGAGCTGGTCAGCCCGCCGCTCGGCCAGGTGCGCCAGGCCCACACTGGCCAGCAGCTGCTCGGCCCGCTCGCGCATGCCGGGCCGGGGCCGGCCGGCGGCCGCCACCAGCGGCATCATCACGTTCTCGGCCGCCGTGAAGCAGCCGATCAGGTGGTGGTACTGGAACACGAAGCCAATCGCGTGGCCACGCAGCGCGGTCAGGTGGGCGTCGTCCAGCTCGGTCGTCTCCTGCCCCGTCACGGCCAGGCGGCCCTGCGTCGGGCGGTCCAGCAGGCCGATCAGGTTGAGCAGGGTGCTCTTGCCCGAGCCCGACGGCCCCACCACGGCGGCAAACTCGCCGCGCGCCAGCTGCAGGTCAATGCCGTGCAGCACCTCGTTCTCGATGGGCGTACCGACGTTGAAAGCCTTGGTCACGCCCGCCAGGCGCACCACCTCGGGTGAACTGACCGCCTCAACCACGGATGGCCACCACCGGGTCCAGCCGCGCGGCGCGCAGCGCAGGGGCAAAGGCCGCCAGCAGGCCGCTGAGGCTGGCCAGCAGCAAGGCGGTGGCGTAGAGGCTGGGCTGTGCCTCCAGCACGAAGAGCGGCGTGCCATCGGGGTTGCGCTCCAGCTGCTGCCACAGCCACAGGCCCGCCGCGCCGGCCGCGCTGCCAGCCACCGAGCCCGCCAGGCCCAGCAGCCCGCCCTGAAGCAGGAAGAGCCGCAAGATCTGCCCCCGGCGCACGCCCATGGCCCGCAGGATGCCGATCTCGCGCGACTTCTGAACCACCGACACCACCAGCACGCTGGCAATGCCAAAGGCCACCGACAGCCCGACAAAGAGCCGAATGGCGGTGTTGGCCGTGCTCTGCGCGCTGATGGCGGCAAAGAACTGGGCGCTGGTCTTGATCCAGCTGTCGGCCTGCACGCCGGTGGCGGCGGTGATGCGCTGGGCCATGCGCTCGGCGGCGTAAACGTCGTCCAGGGTCACGTCCAGGCTGGTCACGCCGCCGGGCAGGCCCAGCAGGCTTTGCGCGGTGTGCAGCGCCAGGTAGGTGGTGCGCTGGTTGGCGCCCTTGTTGCCGAGGTCAAAGATGCCCAGCACGTTCAGCACCACGGCACCGCCGGCGGCGGTGCTGAGCCGCAGCTTGTCGCCCAGGTCCAGGCCCAGGTCGCTGGCCAGGTCGATGCCGATCAGGATGTCGGCCGAGCCGACGTCGCCCCGGCCGCGCACCAGCTTGCCCGGCACGTCGACGATGCGGTAGTAGTCCGGCGGGTCCATGCCCAGGATGGACACCGCCCTGCTGGCACTGCCGCGCAGGGCCAGCGCCGAGCCCGACACCAGGGGCGCCACCACGCGCACGCCGGGCATCGCGCGGATCTGCCCGGCCACGGCCTGCCATTGGTCAATCGACTTGAGCCGCTGCAGTGGCGGCTGCACGGTGGCGGCCTCCAGCTCGGGGCCACCGCCGCGCAGCGGGCGCGTCACCTCCACCGGAGGCAGCAGCTGGATGTGGGCCTGCGCCGTCAGCACCCGGCGGATGAAGTTGGCCTGCATGCCGCTCAAGAGCGCCGACATGAACACGATCACGCCCACCCCGATGGCGATGCCGCCGATGATGAAGAGCGTCTGCAAACGCCCGTCGCGCAGGAAGCGCACCGCGACGATCACTTCAAAGGGCAGCCAGCTGTTGCGCATGGTGGCTGCTTCAGCGCGCTGGCGTGGCCCGGGCGCGCACGCGCTGGCCGTCATGCACGGCATCAGCCCCCGTCACCAGCGTATCGCCGGCCTGCAGGCCGTCCAGCACCTCGGCCACGCCGGCAGCCTTGAGGCCCAGGTGCACCGTCTGCTGCCTGGCGCGCCCGTCCTGCAGCTTGAGCACCCAGGGCGCCGGCCCGTCGGGCTCGTGCACGGCATCCAGGCCGATCACCAGCGCCTGCGGCCGCCGGGCGATCTCGATGTCCACCGAGACCGTCATGTCCTGCGCCAGGTTGGGCGGGGGCTGCGGCACGTCCAGCTTGACCTGGACCGAACCCGTCTGCGCGTTGACCCCCGGGTTGATGTAAGCCAGCGTGGCAGCAAAGCGCTGGCCGGGAAAAGCGTCGGCCGAGGCCAGGGCCGACTGGCCCAATGCCAGCCGGCGCAAATGCCGCTCGTCCAGGTCCACGACCAGCTGCGTCTGCCCTTCGGGCGAGAGCACCAGCAGGGTCTTGCCCGGCTGCACCACGTCGCCGACCTCGACGTTGCGGTCGATCAGGGTGCCCGCGCGCGGCGCCGTGATGCGGGTGTAGCGCAGCCGCGCGCGCGCCACATCCAGGCCCGCTTCGGCCTGGGCCAGGTTGGCCTCGGCCAAGGCGTAGTCGCTGCCGCTGGGCTGGCCGGACTCCCACTGCTTGCGGGCACTCTCGCGCGCCGCTGCGGCCAGCTCCAGCGCCTTGCGTGCTTCGTCCAGTGCGGCCGAGCCGATGAAGCCCTGGCGGAACAGGTCCTCACTGCGCGCTGCAGCGGCGCGGGCGGTATCCAGTGTGGCGCGGGCCTGGCGCAGCGCCTGCTCAGCCACGGGCGCCTGCACCTCGCGCAACTGGCGCAGCCGCACCTGGGCCTGGGTCACGGCCAAGGCGGCCTGCTTTTCCAGCGCCCGGGCCTCGGCCGATTGCAATTCGATCAGCAACTGCCCGGCCGTCACGGCCTGGCCCTGACGCACCGGCACGGCCACCACGGCCCCGGTGATCTGCGCGGCGATGTCGGCCCGGTGCGGCGCCTGCACACGGCCGCTGGCCACCACGGTCTGCACCAGGTCCCGGCGCTGCACCGCCTGCGTCGCCACCTCCACCCCCCGCCAGGCGCGCCAGCCCCAGGCAGCCCCGGCCAGCACGGCCAGCGCTGCCACAGCCAACAAAAGTTTGCGTCTGGAGCCGGTCGGCGAGGTCTCTGTGCTCATGTTCGCCAGTCTGGCGCCAGAGCGCGGCACCGCGCTTGACGCAACGCAAGCGCCCCTAAAGCGCCCCTCAAAGCGTGCCGGCTGTCACAACCACCCCGCCCCGGGAATCCGATCGCCCAAACAGACGTGGCAGACTGCTTGCTTATTCCGCCTCCCGCGAGCACTGCGAGCACCATGTCCGACAACGTCCCTGCAGCCCTGGGTCAAGCGATCCTGGGCTCCGTCGCGCTGGGTTACGCCCCGGTCATCGACCGCCAGCGCAACATCCTCGCGACCCGGCTCACCCTCGCTCCGCTGCGCGCCGAGGCGGGCCTTGACCATGCCGCCACGCTGCCCGCGCTGAGCGCCGTCTGGCCCAAGGGCGGCGAGCTGCTCAGCCCCAAGAGCGAGGCCCTGCTGGCCGAGTTGCTGACCCACCCGCCGGCCGAGCCGGTGCAGATCGAAGTGCCCGCCTTCGTGGCGGCCGACGAAGCCCGCGCCGAAGCCCTGCTCGCCCTCAAGGCCGCTGGCCACACCCTGGTGCTGGCCGGCCTGCCCAATGCCCCACTCGCGCCCGCCGTGGCCAGCGCGTTCAAACACGTCACGCTGGACCCGAGCCAGGCCGCCGCCGCGCCGGCCGGCGTGCAGGTCATGCACACCGGCGTGCAAGGCATGGACGCCATCGAAGCCAGCTTCAAGGCCGGCGCGGTGGCCGTCATCGGTTGGCCCATGGACGGCGCCTACAACGCCGCGCCCGCCAGCGGCAAGACCGAGATCGCCGCCGACCTGCAAGTCATCGTCGAGCTGATGTCGCGCGTGGACCAGGGCGACGACATCGAGCGCCTGGAGCAAACGCTCAAGCGCGACCCCAGCCTCGCCTTCAAGCTGCTGCGCTACCTCAACTCGGCCGCCTTTGGCCTGCCGGTGGAGGTGACCAGCTTCCGCCACGCCATCATGTTGCTCGGCTATGCGCGGCTCAAGCGCTGGCTGGCCCTGCTGCTGACGACCGCCAGCAAGGACCACAACATGCGCCCGATCATGTTCGGCGCGCTGCGGCGCGGCCTGCTGCTGGAAGAGCTGGCCCAGAGCTTCGAGGAGCGCGAGATGCGCGACGAGATGTTCATCTGCGGCCTGTTCTCGCTGCTGGACCACATGCTCAAGCAGCCCTTCGAGAAGCTGCTGCAGTCCATCCCCATGCCCGAGCGCGTGCGCCAGGCCCTGGTGGACGAGACCGGCCCCTATCAGCCCTATCTGGAGCTGGTGCATGCCATCGAGGCCGGCAGCCTGTTCGACATCCGGAGCAGCTGCGACAGCCTGATGCTGGCCGCCGGCGAGCTCAACGCTGCCATCCTGCGGGCGCTGTACAAAGCCAGCCAGATCGAGTGAGCCGGCGTGGCCGCGCGCACTCCCTCCCCCGCCCCCTGATCTGACGGCCATGCAGGCACACCTGCTTGAACTGATCTCGGACCCGGTGCTCACGCTCCGGTCCGATTTGTCGTTGCTGCGCGTCAACCCGGCCGCGCGCGACTGGCTGGGCCACGACCCTGGCGAAGGCTGGGTGCGCCTGCGCCAGGCCGCCGGCAGCGTCCTCGAAGACTGGCTGCGCGCCTGCACCCACGCGCTGGAAGTGGGCCGTGCCGCACCGCCCGCACCGGCCCTGGCCCTGGGCGGTGGCCGCCATGTGCTGCCCACCTTGCTGCGCGACCGCCCGCTGTGGCATCTGCACTTCCGGCCCGACATCGGCTCCGAGCGCCATGCCCGCGCTCAGGCCGCCGACGCCCAGGCCGAGCTGGCCGCCTGGTTCGACCTCTGCGCCGACCCCCTGCTGCTGGCCGACGACGGCGGCCTCATCCTGCGCAGCAATGCCGCCTTCCAGGCCCTGTGCCTGGGCCAGCCGGGCAGCATGCACGAGACCTCGCCCGCCATGCAGAAGCTGCTGGGCTGGACAGCGGCCGGCTTTGGCGGCGAGACCCTGACCGAAGGCCCCGTGGTGGACCCGCAAGGCCGCACCCGCTGGCTGCGCGTGCGCCTGCGCCGCCTCAGCGCCGGCGCGCGTGGCCGCTGGCTCGGCGTGCTGGAGGACCACACCGCCGAACACGAACGCGACCTGGCCCAGCAGCAGCTCGACGCGCTGATGGACACCGCCGAAGCGGGCCTGGCCACCTTCCACCCCGACGCCGGCTGGCTGCGCCCACCGCGCCGCAATGGCAATGGCCGCCCGGCGCGGGGCCTGCAGGGCTCGCTGCAAGGCATCAGCCGCGACATGGTGGACCCGGCCTCGCTGGCCGAGTTCGAGCGCCTGCAACGCGCCCTCAAGAAGGGCGAGCCCGTCGAGGCCCGCTACCAGGTCAGCCACCCCGAGCTGGGCCGCCGCTGGCTGCTCACGCGCGTGGCGCCCGGCCAGCTCTCGGGCGGCCGGCGCAGCACCTCGGTCGTCACGCTCGACGTCACCGCCCAGGCGCAAGCCGAGTCCGCGCTGCAGACGCGCGCCGCCAACGAGCGCGCCATCCTCGACTCGGTGCTGGTCGGCATCGTCAGCGTCGGGCCGCAGGGCATCGAGTGGATGAACGGCTCGGCCCGGCGCATGTTTGCCTGCGAGTTGGAAGACGTGGCCGGCCAGCCCATGGGCGTGCTGGCGCCGGACGACCGGCTGCACCCCTTCCACCGCAAGGACCTGGCCGACGAAGAAGGCCAGGCCGAGATGTTCGAGTGCCAGCTGCAGGGCCGCGATGGGCGCGGCTTCTGGGTCATTGGCAACGTGGTGCAGACCGAGGGCGAAGACGGTCTGCCGCGCCTGACCTATGCGCTGCTCGACATCGACCGCCGCCGCCAGGCCGAGGCCCAGAGCCGCCAGGCCCAGGCCACGCTCACCCGCATCATCGAAGCCGCACCGCTGGCCATCAGCCTCTACGACGCCGACACCCTGGCCATCGAGAAGCTCAACCAGGCCGCGCTCGACCTCGCCGGCCGCCCCGAGCACGAGCTGCTCGGCAGCCAGCCCGAAGACCTGTTCGGCACCGAGCAGGGCTCGCTGATCCGCTCCGACCTGCAGGCCGCCCTGGGCTCGCACGCCGTGACCCAGCGCGAATACCGCCTCGGCGACGGCGACCACCGCCGCGTCTGGGACGCCCGATTCCTGCACCTGGAAGGCAGCGACGGCACGCCCGAGCAGCTGCTGCTGGTGGCCAGCGACGTGACCGAGCACCGCGCCGCCGAAGAGGCACGCCTGCAAGCCGCCATCGCCCAGCGCGAGCTGCTGGTGCGCGAGGTGCACCACCGCATCAAGAACAACCTGCAGGGCGTGGCCGGCCTGCTGCAGCAGATCGCGGCGCGCCGCCCCGAGGTGGCCGACGTGCTGCGCGAGGCCGTGGGCCAGGTGCAGGCCATCGCCCAGGTCTATGGCCTGCAGGTGGGCGCCGCCGGGCCGCTGATGCTGCGCCGCGTCTGGGAGGCCATCATCGGCTCGGTGCAGCGCATGCGCGGCCGGCCCATCCAGCATTCGGTCGAAGGCAATGCCGACCTCTGGACCCTGCCCGAGGCCGAATCCATCCCGATCGCGCTGAGCCTGAACGAACTGCTCGGCAACGCGCTGCGCCACAGCCCCACCGGCGACGTCGTGGGCCGTCTGATCTGCCATGACGACCACGTCGAGGTCGAGATCATCAACCCCGCGCGCCTGCCCGAAGGCTTCAAGCTGCAAAGCGTGCCGAGCGGCGTTTCGGGCCTTGGCCTGGTGCGCGCGCTGCTGCCCCGGCGTAGCGCGATCCTGAGCATCGAACAGGCCGGCGACAACGTGCTCTGCCGCCTCGATCTGCACCCCCCATGTGTGGGGAAGGCCCTGGGCGACAATGCCTCCATACACGGAGGAGTGCGGTGAGCAAAGGCAAGATCCTGGTCGTGGACGATGACCGGCTGGTATTGGCCACGCTGAGCTATGGCCTGACCCAGGCGGGTTTCGAAGTCATCGACGCCGACAACGGCGACGACGCGATCCTGCTCGCCCGCGAGCAGCGGCCCCAGCTCGCCCTGCTCGACATCCGCATGGAAGGCCTGTCGGGCTTCGACGTCGCCGCTTACCTGCGCGACTACCTCAACACCCCCTTCATGTTCCTCTCGGCCTTTGCCGACGAGGAGACCCTGGCCAAGGTCAAGGAGCTGGGCGCGATCGCCTACCTCGTCAAGCCGCTCGACCTGCCGCAGATCGTGCCGGCCGTGGAGGCCGCGTTCTCACGTGTTGGCAGGGAGCCGCCGCCGCCGCCGCGCACCCCGGCCGCCGAGCTCGACGCCATCGCGCTGGCCGTGGGCGTGCTGATGCATCGCTACTCGCTGTCCCGACAGGCCGCCCACGAGCGCCTGATCAAGCTGGCGGCCCAGGAAGGCGTGACCCTGCACAGCCAGGCCGCGCGCCTGGTGGACGCTGTGGAGCTGCTCGCCAAGCCTGGCGAGGCCTGACGTGAACTTCAGGCCAGCGTGAAGTAAAAGCGCGCGCCCTCCCCGGGCATGCTCTCGGCCCAGATCTCGCCGCCATGCCGGCGCACGATGCGCCGCGTCAAGGCCAGGCCCACTCCGGTGCCCTGAAAGTCGCTCGCGCTGTGCAGGCGCTGGAAAACACCGAAGAGCCGCTCGGCAAAGCGCATGTCGAAGCCGGCGCCGTTGTCCGACACGACGAACACGCGCCGACCGCCCACCTCGCCACTGCGGAAGCCGATCTCGGCCTCCTCGACCTTGGCGCTGTACTTCCAGGCATTGCCCAGCAGGTTCTCCAGCGCCATGCGCAGCAGCGTCGGGTCGCCCTGCACGACCAGGCCGGGCTCGATGTCCACCTTGAGCACGCGCGAGGGCGCATTGCGGTGCAGCTCTTCAATGATGAACCCTGCCAGCTGCGACAGATTGACCGGCTGGTCCGACAGCGGCCGCGTCGAGAGCTGGCTGAGCGAGAGCAGCGCGTCGATCATGCCGTTCATGCGCGCCGCCGCGCCCTGGATGCGGTCCAGGTGGTCGTTGCCGATGCGGTCGAGCAAGCGGCCATAGTCCTCTTTGAGGATGCGCGCAAAGCCCTCGACCACGCGCACCGGCGCCCGCAGGTCGTGCGACACCGAGTAGCTGAAGGACTCGTACTCGGCGGCCAGGCTGCCGTCCACCTCGCCCCTGGGCGCCGCCTGCTCGGCATCCGCGCGCGCGGCGGTGCCGACATAGCCGGCCGGCCGGCCTTGCGCATCCAGAAGCGGCAGGCCGCGCAGGGTCCAGCGCTCGCCGCCGTCCAGCACGTCCAGCTCGCTGAAGGGCTGGCCCGACGCCATCCGCTCGCGCAGCAGCGCATCGCCCTCGGGGCAGCGGAAGCGCTCCCACAGCGCCTGCGTGGTGGGCCCGGCGCCCACCCAGCTGGACGCCACGGCGCCCTGCGGCGCCTGCCAGCGCACCAGGTGGTGCTGGGCGTCGGTGGCCCACTGCCAGGCGGGCTGCAGCTGCGACTGCATGTGCGCCAGCTGGCGCGCCTCGCGCAGCGGCTCACCCAATTTTTGGCGCGTGAAGCGCACGCCCACGTGCCAGCCCAGCGCCATCCCGGCCAGCACCATCAGTGAGCTGAGGAAAGAAGTCAGAACCAGGGCCGCGTGCGTGAAGCCGACGTCGTGGCCCCACCACTGCATAAGAGCCAGCACGAGCGCGACGCTGAGACCCAGGCAGAGCAGCAGCACCAGCACCAGCCCCAGCGCCACTGCCCAGACCCTCCACTTCTGCCGCCAGACGCGCGGCCGCGCGAGAACCTTGTCATCGCTGAGGCTGTTCATCGAGCCATTGTAGGAGGGGCTATTCCACGAATTTATGCCCACCTTGTCACGCTCTGCGCACAAGTCTGAGCGCTAAAGTCTGGGCTGCCCTTTGGCCGCCCAAGATGCACACCGCCTCCGCAGCTCCACCCCCACCGGCCGTCCTGGACGCCGAAGCGCTCGGCCGGTTGCGCGAGCTGGACCCGGCCGGCAAGAACCAGTTGCTCGCACGGGTCGTGACGGCCTTCTCAAAATCGCTCGAGCGCTTGTTGCCCGACCTCAGCCAGGCGCGCGGCCAGCAGCCGGCCGACCTGGACGGCATCCGCCGCGTCTGCCACACGCTGAAGTCCTCGTCCGCCAGCCTCGGGGCCCTGGCCCTGTCGCGGCGCTGCGCGGAGCTGGAAGCTGCCGCGCGAGACGGCAAGCTCACGGCCACCGACGCACGCCTGGACGACCTGCTGCAGGACATCGAGCAGGTGCGCGTTGCGCTGAACGCTCTCGTCTGACCGCGCGCGCACCATGAGCTACACCTCTCTCGACGATCTGCGCCGCACGCGACTGCTGCTGGTCGACGACGACGAGGTCAACCTGTTGCTGACGGCTGCCGCGCTGCGCGAGCACGGCTTTGACGTGACCGAGGCCACCAGTGGCGTGCACGCGCTGGAGCAACTGCAGTCCTGTGCCTGCGACATGGTGGTGCTGGACGCGCTGATGCCCGGGCTCGACGGCTTCGAGACCTGTGCACGCCTGCGCGCGATGGCGGGCTACGAGTCCCTGCCCGTGCTGATGCTCACCGGCCTCGACGACGAGGCCTCGATCACACGCGCCTACCAGGTGGGCGCGACCGACTTCTTCGTCAAGTCCATGCAATGGAGTCTGCTCGCCGGCCGCCTGCGCTACCTGATGCGCAGCGCGCGCACACGCCAGGAGCTGGAGCGCAGCAAGGCCAAGCTCGCCCGTGCCCAGGATCTGGCGCGCATGGGCAGCTTCGAATGGCACCGCAAGGTCCCTGGCGGCTTCACCATCTCCGCCGAAGGCCTGCGCGTGTTTGGCCGCGGCCCGCAGGAGCGGCTCGACTTCATCGGCGTGATGCGCATGGTGCCGGCCGAGGACCGCCACATCTTCCTGCGCCTGTTGCACGACGTGCTCAGCCACCACTCGGTGCTCGTGACCGACCTGCCGCTGACCCTGCTCGACGGCCGCCAGCGCGTGGTGCACATCGAGGCCGAGCCTGAGTTCACCGACCAGGGCGGCGTGGCTGGCTACACCGGCATCCTGCAGGACGTGACCGACCGCCGCCAGGCCGAAGACCGCATCCGCCAGCTGGCCCATTTCGACTCGCTCACCGGCCTGCCCAACCGCCGCCAGCTGATCTGGCGCGTCGAGCGCGCCATCGAACAGGCGCGCCGCGCCGGCCACCAGGTCGGCCTGCTGCTGATCGACCTGGACCGCTTCAAGATCATCAACGACACCCTCGGCCACACGGCCGGCGACGAGCTGCTGATCGAGGTCGGTCACCGCCTGCGCAGCTGCGTGCGCCACTCCGACCAGATCATGGAAGGCGTGCTCGAAGGCCTCGGTGGCCGCTCGCACCGCGCGCTGGAGGCCGTGGGCCGCCTGGGTGGCGACGAGTTCGTGGCCCTGCTGCCCGAGATCACCGGCGAGGCGGACGCTGAACGCGTGGCCCAGCGCGTGCTGGAGTCGCTGCGCGAGCCCATCTTCGTGGCTGGCCAGGAGTGCTTCGTCACCGCCAGCGTCGGCATCGCCATGTTCCCGCGCGACGGCCAGTCCATGGCCGACCTGCTGCGCAACTCCGACGTCGCCATGTACGCCGTCAAGAGCCAGGGCCGCAACGCCAGCGCCGTCTACTCGCCGCAGCTGGCGGGCCAGGGCAAGCAGAAGCTGGAGCTGGAAACCGCACTGCACAAGGCGCTGGAGCGCAACGAGATCGTGCTGCACTACCAGCCCAAGATCGACGTGCGTAGCGGCGCCATGATCGGGGCCGAGGCCCTGATGCGCTGGCACCGCGGCGCCAACCTGATCCCGCCGGCCGACTTCATCCCCCTGGCCGAGGAAACCGGCCTGATCGTGCCGCTCTCCGAGTGGGCGCTCAAGGAAGCCGCGCGCCAGGCCAAGATCTGGTCGCTGCAGTTCGGCTTTGCCGACGCGATCGCCGTCAACCTGCCCAGCCGCATGTTCGAGCGCAGCGACCTCGTCGAGCACATCCACCAGTGCGTCAGCGCCTATGGCGTGCCGCACCGCTCCATCCAGCTGGAGATCACGGAGAACAACCTGATGAAGGATCTCCAGAACGTGATCCCCTCCCTGCACCGCCTGAACGAAGTCGGCGTCGAGATCTCGATTGACGACTTCGGCACCGGCTACTCGTCGCTGGCCTACCTGACCACCCTGCCCATCGGCGAGGTCAAGATCGACCGCACCTTCGTGCGCGACCTCGGCATCACGCCGCAAAGCTCGGCCGTGGTCACCGCCATCATTGCCCTGGCGCGCGCGCTGGGCCTGCGCGTGGTGGCCGAGGGCGTCGAGACCATCCGCCAGATGGAAGTGCTGCACCGCCTCGGCTGCTCGCTGATGCAGGGCTATCTGTTCAGCCGCCCGCTGCCCGCCGAGGAGCTGGAGCGCTGGCTGACCGACGTGGTCATGGCACGCAGCGCCGCCTGGATGCAGCAGGGCCCTTCGGTCGAACAATTCTCCATTTGAAGAGGGGCTGAAGCCCGGTGAACAAACCTGCTGCCCTGCCCGCCCAACTGGCCAAGGCTGCGCTGCAGCGCATCGCCCAGGCCCGGCTCGAGCCCACCCCCGAAAACTACGCCCGCGCCTACGCCATCGAGGCCGGCACCGACCCCGCGCCCGTGGGTGGCAACACCGCGCCACCCGAGCGCCTGATCGCCCTGCTGGGCCGCCTGGTCAACCTGGGCGTGCCGCCCGGCAGCGCCCGGCAGGACCTGCAAAACCTCATCCGCGAGCAGCGCTGGGAAGACGCGGTGCGCCAGGTCGAGCGCCTGCACGAGTCTGCCGGCCCCGGTGCCCAGGCCGAAGCCCTGGCCCAGATGCTGGAGCGCCTGGTGCGCGGCCTGGAGCGCGGCGGCCGCCAGTGGACCCTGGGCCGCAAGAAGGACGGCGTCGCCCGCGTGCTGGAGCTGACCCGCAACGACAGCAGCAAGATCGTCAAGCGCATGGGCCAGCTGATTGCCAGCTGGGACAAAGACTCTGAAGGCAGCGAGGTCGAGTCGGCTGACACCACCGACAACCCCAGCCAGTTCCTCGCTGACATCGGCACCGACACCGGCGCCGGCACGGACTTCGCCACGCTCAGCCGCGTGGGCACGCGGGAGGCCCCGCGCGGCGACCCGATGCGCGACTTCCTCGGCACCAGCAGCGCAAGCAGCAGCAACAGCAGCAGCGCCGCCACCAACCCCGCCTGGCCCGATGTCAGCCAGGAGCTGGGCGACACCGTGCGCCACGCGCTGCGCAAACCCAGCGCCCAGGCCGGCGAGGCCAGTGATGCCGACGGCCTGATCCGCGCGCTGGATGCCGCGCAGGACGAGTTGCGCCGCGACGGCGCCAGCCCCGAGCGCGCCAGCCAGATGGCTGCGCTGTGCCAGCGTGCCCGCCACCTGCTGGATCACCGCCGCCATTTGTTCAACGAACTCGGCGGCCTGTGCCGCGAGCTCAGCCGCAGCCTGGTCGATCTGGCCGAAGACGACTCCTGGGCGCGCGGCCAGTCCGCCGCGATCGACAACACGCTCTCGCACGGCTTGTCAGGCCGAGGGGTGCGCGTCGTGACCGAACTGCTGGCCGCCACGCGCGAGCGCCAGCGCGGCCTGCGCGAGGAGCGGGCCCGGGCCCACGAGTCGCTCAAGGCCCTGATCCAGCGCATGCTGACCGAGCTGGGCGAGCTGGGCCAGCACACCGACCGCTTCTCCACCCACGTGGGCCGCTATGCCGACGCCATCGAGCGCGCCGACTCGCTGGAGAGCCTGGCGGGCACCGTGCGCGAGATGGTCGAAGAGAGCCGCAGCGTGCAAAGCTTGGTCTCGCAGACGCAAAGCCGCCTGACCCTGGAGCACGACAAGGCCATGGCCCTGAGCCAGCGCGTCGAACAGTTGGAGGGCGAGCTGCGCCGCCTGGCCGAGGAAGTCCACACCGACCAGCTGACCCAGATCGCCAACCGCCGTGGCCTGATCCAGGCTTTCGGCATCGAGCAGGCCAAGGCCGAGCGTGAGCAGCAACTGATCGCGCTCGCCCTGCTCGACATCGACAACTTCAAGAAGCTCAACGACACGCTCGGCCACCATGCCGGCGACATCGCGCTCAAGTCCCTGGCCGAGCGCGCGCAAGCCTCGCTGCGCCCCGGCGACATGGTGGCGCGCTACGGCGGCGAAGAGTTTGTGCTGATGCTGCCCAATACCCCGCTCGACGAAGCCGTGCAGGTGCTGACGCGCTTGCAGCGCTCGCTGTCCAAGAGCCTGTTCGAGCATGAAGGCAAGGAGGTCTTCGTGACCTTCTCGGCCGGCGCCACGCTCTACCGCGCCGGCGAGACGCTTGAGTCCGCGCTGGACCGCGCCGACGTGGCCCTCTACGAGGCCAAGCACACGGGCAAGAACCGCACCTGCATCGCCGACTGAGCGCACGGCGCGCGGCGCTTGATGGGGATGGATGCGCGGCCCAGGCTGCGCACAATAGGCGGCCTGACCGGGGCCCTCGCGCCGGCAGCGCACCCGGAGCCTTTGCCCATGTCCCACCGCCCTGCCCTGAATGGCGCCGCCCTGTCGGCCGCAGCTGCCCTGACCCTTTCGGCCTGCATCGTGGCGCCCGTGACGGCGCCGCCCCCGGTTACCGCACCTCCGGCCCCGGCACCCGCGCCGGCGCCGTCGCTCACCATCGTCGCCGCGGGCTCGGCCGCGCAGCCGCCCTCGCTCACAGCCGTGACCCAAGGCCAGGTCGTTACGCTCAACACCGTACAGCCGCTGCACCCGGCTGCCAGCCCGCGCTTCAACGGCCTGAACCTCACCGCAGCCGGCAACACCCCGGCCGACACGCTGCTGGGCTGGAACCGCGCCACCGGCCAGGTCGTGGCCACGCCTGCACCAGCCGCCCCCACACCGGCGGCCACGCTGACCACGCGCACGGTCCAGTCCGCCAACCAGTTGCAGGTGCTGGACACCGACCAACTGCTCGTCGTGCTGATCGATGGCAGCTTGAGTCTCCCCGCGCTCAACGCCGCTGGCGATGGCGCTCGGGAGGGCCGTGTATTGGTCATCAAGTCGCTGACCAGCCAGCTACGGATCTCTGGCGTCGAAGGCTCGGGCAACATCATCCTGGCTCGCGGCCAAAGCCTGACCTTCGCGGCGGCCACGCGCCTGAACCCGCCCCGTTGGCTGGTGATCGGCAAGACATGATGCACATGGGGGCTCTGGGCCATTCACAGCCTGCCCCGTGTCTTTTGGCCAGCCCAGCCGGACCGGCCTTTAATGATCGGTTTTCTACCTTCTCGTCGAGGTTGTTCCATGAACCTGCTCCGCACCCTCCCCGCCGCCCTTGCGCTGGCAGCCCTCGTCACTGCGCCGGCCGTGCTGGCCCAGGCCAAGGTCGACATGGGCGACACGCCCCTGATCGCCCGCAGCGCGCTGTTTGGCAACCCGGTCAAATCGGGCGCGCAGCTCAGCCCCGACGGCAAGTGGCTGAGCTGGCTGGCGCCCCTCAATGGCGTGATGAACGTCTGGGCCGCGCCGGTGGACCAGCCCACGCAGGCCAAGCCCCTGACCGACTCCAAGGACCGGCCCATCCCCGGTTACGGCTGGTCGGGCAATGGCGAGCAGGTGGTGTTCGTCCAGGACAAGGGTGGTGACGAGAACTTCCGGCTCTACGGCGTCAACGTCAACACCGGCGCGCGGCAGGACTACACGCCCTTCGACAAGGTGCGCGTGAGCACCATCGGTGGCTCGACCAAGCGGCTCGACGAGATGCTGGTCGGCATCAACAACCGCGACCCGCGCTGGCACGACGTCTACCTGCTCAACCTCAAGACGGGCGAGCTCAAGCTCGTCATGCAGGCCGACGGCTATGCGGGTTTTGTGAGCGACAACGACCTGCAAGTGCGCATGGCCGCACGGCCCAACGCGGCGGGCGGCATGGACTACTTCACCGTCACCGACGGCAAGGTGGCCGACAAGCCCGTCGTCTCCACCGGGCTGGAAGACGTCTCGACCTCGCCGCTGGGCTTCACGTCCGATGGCAAGACCCTGTACTGGACCGACTCGCGCGAGCGCGACACCACGGCCGTGTTTGCTGAAGACGTGGCCACCGGCAAGCGCAGCCTGATCGGGGCTGACCCGCGCGCCGACCTCGGCGGCACGCTGCGCCACCCGGTCACGGGCGTGGTGCAGGCCTATGCGGTCGATTACCTGGTCAACGAGTGGAAGTTCCTCGATGCCAGCCTCAAGGCCGACTTCGAGTGGCTGCAAAAGCAGCTGGGCAAGGGCGAGGTCATCGTCGGCAGCCGCACCCGCGCGGACGACAAATGGATCGTCTCCATCGACCGGGTCTCCCAGGTCGCGGCCACCTACCTCTTCGACCGCAAGGCCAAGACGCTGACCGAGCTTTACGTCGCGCGCCCCGCCCTGGTCGGCGCCCCGCTGGTGCCGATGATGCCGGTCGAGATCAAGTCGCGCGACGGCCTGACCCTGCCCAGCTACCTGACCCTGCCCAAGGGCGCCGACAAGGACGGCGACGGCAAGGCCGACAAGCCCGTGCCCATGGTGCTCTTCGTCCACGGCGGCCCCTGGGCGCGTGACGGCTATGGCTACAACAGCTACCACCAGTGGCTGGCCAACCGCGGCTACGCGGTGCTGGCCGTCAACTACCGGGCCTCCACCGGCTTTGGCAAGAAGTTCCTCAACGCTGGCAACAAGCAGTGGGGCCTGACCATGCACGACGACCTGCTCGACGCCGTGGCCTGGGCCGTCAAGCAAGGCGTCACCACGGCCGACAAGGTCGCCATCATGGGCGGCAGCTACGGTGGCTATGCGGCGCTGGCGGGCGTGGCCTTCACGCCCACCACCTTTGCCTGCGCGGTGGACATCGTCGGCCCGTCCAACCTGGAAACCCTGCTCGCCACCATCCCGCCCTACTGGGAGGCCGGCCGCAAGCAGATCTACAGCCGCATGGGCGACCCGACCACCGACGAAGGCAAGGCCATCCTGCGCGCCGCCTCGCCGCTCTACAAGGCCGACCAGATCGTGCGGCCGCTGCTGATCGGCCAGGGCGCCAACGACCCCCGCGTCAAGCAGGCCGAGAGCGACCAGATCGTCACCGCCATGCAGGCCAAGAAGATCCCGGTCACCTACGTGCTCTACCCCGACGAAGGCCATGGCTTTGCCAAGCCCAACAACCGCATTGGCTTCAACGCGGTTGCCGAATCCTTCCTCGGCCAATGCCTGGGTGGCCGCGTGGAGCCGCTGGCTGACACGGTCAAGCAGTCCAGCGCGCAGATCAAGCACGGCGCGGAGTTCGTGCCGGGCCTGGCGGACGCGGCCAAGCCGTGACCCTGAAGCGGGCGCTCATTGCCTTGGCGGCACTGGCCGCCGGGGCCACGGCGCCCGCACAGACCCTCGAGTCCGTCAGCCTGCTGCCCAGCCACGGCGGGGCACAGCTGCCTGTGCTCTTCGGGCACGACGCCAGCGTGCCACCGCGTGTGGCGGCGGTGCTCTTCAACGGCGGCCAGGGTGTGGTGGGATTGCAAAAGCGCATCCCCACGCCCGGCGCCAACTTCCTGGTGCGCACGCGCAGCGAGTTCAACCGGCTCGGCGTCGCCACCGCCGTCATCGATGTGCCGACCGACCAGGCCGGCATGAACGACCCTTACCGCATGAGCGAGCGCCACGCCGAAGACGTTCGCCGCGTCGTGGCCGCGCTGCGCGAGCAGCACCCGGCCTTGCCGGTCTACCTGATCGGCACCAGCCGCGGCACCGTGTCCGCCGCGTATGCCGGCGCCGCACTCGGGGCGGCGGTGGACGGCGTGGTGCTCACCTCCAGCGTCATCGCCGCCAACCGCGCCAACCCCGGGCTCGTCGGCTTTGACTGGCGGCGCATCACCGCGCGTCTGCTCTTTGTGCACCACCGGGACGACGCCTGCAACGTCACGCCTTACGCCGAGCTGCGCCGTGTGACGCCAGGGCAGCAGCTGATCAGTGTGCACGGTGGCGAGCCCGCGCGGTCAGAACCCTGCGAGGCCTTCAGTGCGCACGGCTATCTGGGTGTCGAGGGCCCGGTCGTGGCTGCCATCGTGCAATGGATGCTGGGCCAGCCCATCCCGGCCGAGCTGCCTTGACGGCGCGCCAATAATCGCGCCACAACATTCGCTGGAGCTCTTGCATGATCGCCCTTTGCGTCGGACTCGCCCTGTTCCTGGGTATCCACCTCAGCCACGCGCTGGCGCCGCAGTGGCGCGCCGCGCAGATCGCCAAGCGTGGTGCCAATGGCTGGAAGCTGGCCTACACGGCCGTGTCCCTGGTGGGCTTCGGCCTCATCGTCTGGGGCTTCAGCATCGCGCGGCTGAACACCGTCGAGCTCTGGCCGCGCATCCCGGGCATGAACCACCTGGCCGCACTGCTGACCCTGGTGGCCTTCATCCTGGTGGCGGCCTTTCATGTGCCGCGCAATCACATCCGGGCCAAGCTGAAGCACCCGATGACGCTGGGCGTCAAGACCTGGGCCTTTGCGCACCTGGTCGCCAACAACACCCTGGCCGACCTAGTGCTCTTCGGCAGCTTCCTGCTCTGGTCCATCATCGTCTTCCGCGCCGCGCGCCGCCGCAACGAACCCGCCCCGCCCGCCGGCACGGCCTTGGGCACGGCGCTCACCGTCGTGGCCGGCACCGCCGCCTGGGCGGTGATGGCCTTCTGGCTGCACGGCCTGTGGCTGGGCTTCAGGCCGCTGGGCTGAGCAGGTACTCGCGCACCAGTTCGCGCGCGCGGTGCAGGCGGCTCTTGATGGCCGCCACCGATTCCCCCAAGCGCGCCGCGATCTCGGCGATGGTCAGCTCCTCGAAGTCGCGCAGCAGCACCACCTCCAGGTAGTGCGCCGGCAGCGACTCCAGCGCCCGCGCCAGGTCAATGCGCAGCGCCGCATCACCGCGCTGCGCCAGATGCGCCTCCATGGCCGCGTCCTCGTCGTCGATGGCCTCATGCCGCGTCAGCAGGCGTTCCAGGCGCCGGCACTCGCGCCGGATCACCACAAACAGCCAGGACGAAAACGCCACGGCCGCCTTCAGGCCCTTGATCTTGCGCGACACGATCAACAGCGACTCCTGGACCGCGTCGTCCACATCACTGGCGTGGCAGTGGCGCCGCGCATAACGCCGCGCGTCGGCCGCGCACACCGCCAGCAGGCGGCTCAGGGCAGCGGGGTCACCGGTCTGGGCGTGTAGCACCAGGTTAGCGTGGGGCAGACTGGTCGTCATAGGCTGATTTCATTGTCGTGTCGGTCAGTACCGTGTGCTTAGTTGGTTGAGCCACGCAGGCAAGAGTGCCGTGAGCCAGGTCTCAATGTGCTTGTCCAGGCCGCTCAGGATCAGCAAGGCCACCAGCAGCAGCGCGGCCCCCATCAGACGCTTGCCCTGCTTGCCCAGTTGCAGCAGTCGGCCTCGTGCAGGCCCGATCGCCGCACGCGACACGGTGGCCAACAACACCACCGGCAATGCCGCGCCCACGCCAAACAGGCCCATCAAGGCGGCCACCTGGGCCAACTGCTGCCCCTGCGCCGCCAAGACCACTGCGGCACCCAGGGTCGGCCCGACGCAAGGGCTCCAGACCAGGCCCAGCAACAGCCCCACCACAAACTGGCCTCGCAGGCCTGTGAGGCTGAGCCGCTGCAGCCATTGCTGGCCGGCATTCCCAACGCCGGCCAGACCCGCCGCAAAGCGCTGCTGCAGGGGCTCCACAAGCAGCACGGCGCCCAGCACTGCCAACAAGCCGGCGCTCACGCCGCGCAGCAGCCCGGGCGACAGGCCCAGTAGCGAGCCCGCAGACGCCAGCACCGTGCCCACCACGCCGTAGGACAACGCCAGGCCTGCGGCCAGCGCCCAGGGTGCGCGCGGGTGCGCAGCAACTGCCGAACCGATCAAGATGGGCAGCAGCGGCAGCACACAGGGCGACAGCGTGGACAGCAGCCCCGCTGCCGCACCCAGCCCATAGGTGGCCAGGCTGAAGTCCATCAGTTCAAGACCTTCTTGAACAAGGATTCGATGCCAGCGGGGCTGGCATCGCCCACTGAGCGCCCCACCTCCTTGCTGCCCTTGAAGGCAATCAAGGTGCTCTGCATGGTGGCCTTGAACTGCGGCAGCGCGGCCTTGTCGGCGTCGAAGTCAATGACCAGCACGGTCACATCCTTGTAGGCCGGCTGCTGGCTCAGCTGGCCAACGACGGGCTTTTGGGCCTTGCAGGTTGGGCACCAACCGGCCGCGACACCGACCAGCACCGGTTGCCCGGCTCGCTGCATTTGATCGAACTCGATCTGGCTGAAAGGCTTGATCTCGCCCGCCAGGGCCAGTTGGGCCGCCAGACCGAGGACGAGTCCGGTAAGAGTGAGGCGCAAAGACATGAAATCTCCTTGAATTACGTGGTGGACAGGGTGAGGGCAGCCAGGTGCTGAGCGCGCCCTCCTTTGCTAAGAGAGGGCATGCCTGGATTTGGGTTCGCGCTGCCACTGCTTTTTTTGATGGCTCGCGCTTCGTGGGGGTCGGCTGGGCTTGTCCGGCAACGCTTGAGGGCCGAACATCGCGCCCGATCTAGGAGAAGCCATGCCCCGCACTGCCCCCAAGGCTAAGAACGCCAAGAAGGCCAAAGTCGCCGCTGCACCGCTGCCCGCCAGCATCGACCCGAACGACGAAGGCATCCCCGACGCCTTCGACAAGCCGCTGCCACGCGCGCTGGATGCGCGGCCTGACCGCTTTGACTTCCGGGACCTGGCCTATGCGCCGCCGCTGCGCTCGCTGCCGCCCAGGCTGCCGAGCAATGAGGACATGGCGCGCTTCCTGCCGTCGTATGTGGAGGCCGGCCTCATCCTCAACCAGGGGCAGGAAGGCGCCTGCACCGGCTTTGGCCTGGCCTGCGTGGCCAACTACCTGCTGTGGCGCCAGCACCTGGCGCTGGACGGCAAGAGCCAGCTGGCCTCGGTCAGCCCGCGCATGTTCTACAACCTCGCCCGGCACTACGACGAATGGCCGGGGCAGGACTACGACGGCTCCTCGTGCCGCGGCGCCCTCAAGGGCTGGCACAAGCACGGCGTGTGCACCGCCAAGAACTGGCCCTATGAGCTGGACGCCAAGGGCAAGCCCCGCGCCGTGCGCCCCAAGCCCGGCTGGGCTGAGGACGCCACGCGCCGGCCGCTGGGCGTGTACTACCGCATCAACAAGCAGTCGGTGGTGGACATGCAGGCCGCCATCAACGAGATCGGCGCCATCTACGTCTCGTCCACCGTGCACGATGGCTGGGACACCCTCACCGTCAAGAAGCCCCGCCCGGCCCCGCGCTCCCATGCCGACCTGAGCTCGCTGGTGATCCCGCCGGTGCAGGACCCCACCCAAAACGGCGGCCACGCCTTTGCCCTGGTGGGCTACAACGAGCTCGGCTTCATCGTGCAGAACTCCTGGGGCCCCGTGTGGGGCGCCGGCGGCTTTGGCATCCTGCCCTACGACGACTGGGCCGTGAACGGCACCGACGCCTGGGCCGTGGCCCTCGGGGTGCCGCAAGACCCAGCGAGCCTGCGCCAGGCTGCCAAGGACCGCGCGCTGGCCGACGCCGGCTTCCGTGCCAACCGCCCACTCGGCGCCCTGGCCGGCCGCGCGCGCAACCCGGCCAACCCGGCGGACGACCCGTGGCCGTTTGACCACCCCTTCAACCACACCGCCTACCAGCCCTGGAGCACCCCGGCCGCCTACGCCCACACCCTGGTCTCGGGCAATGACGGCCAGATGATGGTGACCGACTTCACCCGCGACCGCAGCGAGCACAGCGCGCTGGCCGCCGAGATCGTCGTCACCCGGCCGCTGGCTTGGCTCAAGGCGCGCAAGCTCAAGACGCTCAAGCTCGCCCTCTACTGCCACGGCGGCCTGAACAACGAGGCCGCGTCCATCGAGCGCATCCGCGTGATGGGGCCCTGCTTCGAGGCCAATGATGTCTACCCGCTCTTCATCACCTGGAAGACCGGCCCCGGCGAGACGATTGCCGACATGGTGAAGGACGGCCTGCGCCGCCTGAGTGGCGATGGCCCCGCCCAGCGCGGCCTGGGCGAGATCCTGTCCGATGCCAAGGACCGCGCCATCGAGGCCACCGGCCGCGTCATCGGGCGTGGAATCTGGAGCGAGATGCGCGAGAACGCCGCACGCGGCGAAGAGCCCGGCCACGTGCTGCACGAAGCCGCCACCCAGCTGCGCGCGCTGCGCGATGCCCTGGCCGCCAAGGGGCTCGGCTTCGAGCTGCACCTGGTGGGCCACTCTGCCGGCTCCATCTTGATCGGGCACCTGCTGGACCAGCTCGGCGGCCCCCAGCTGCTCCCCGTGAGCAGCTGCGAGCTCTGGGCAGCGGCCTGCTCGGTCAGCTTTGCCAACGAGCACTACCTCCAGGCCGCCCAGGCTGGCGTGCTGCCGCTGGACCGCCTGCGCTTGGCCGTGCTGTCCGACAGCAACGAGCGCGCCGACGGCCTGCCCTCGCCCAGCGTGGACATCTACGGCAAAAGCCTGCTCTACCTCGTCTCCCGCGCGCTCGACGATGTGCGCAAGCAGCCCTTGCTCGGCATGGAGCGGGCGCTGCTCAAGGGCTATGCCGGCACCGCCACCGACCAATGGGAGCCCAAGACCCTGCCCGAGCTGCAGCGCTGGCAGGCCGCCTTTGGCGCCCTCGACGGCGGGCACCCGCGCGTGCAGGTGGTGAGCAGTCCCAAGGTGTGCACGACGCGCAACAACGACCAGAGCGAGCCGACGCATGGGAGCTTTGACAACCACATCGACCTTGTCGGTGCGCTGATCGGGCGCTTGCGCGGCAGCGCCTTGGTGGCGCCGTTGGAGTGGCTTGATTACTGAGTCGGCCTGGCCTTGGAGTTTGTGAGTGATGGTTGGTGGCGAGGCCCATGCCACCAACCCACTGCCCAAATAACCACCCCACAAACGCACGGCCAAAGGCCAACCACGAGAATTCGCCCCCATGAAATACCTCCACACCATGGTTCGCGTCAGCGACGTCTCCGCCTCCCTGCGCTTCTTCTGCGACGGCCTCGGCCTCAAGGAGCTGCGCCGCACCGACCACGAAGCCGGCCGCTTCACGCTGATCTTTCTGGCGGCGCCGGGTGATGAGTCCGCCCAGGTCGAACTCACGCACAACTGGGACGAAAGCGGCTACACCGGCGGCCGCAACTTTGGCCACCTGGCCTATGCGGTGCCCAACATCTATGAGGCCTGCGAGCGCTTCCAGAAGCTGGGCGTCACCATCAACCGCCCGCCGCGTGATGGGCGCATGGCGTTTGTGCGCTCGCCCGACGGCATCTCGATCGAGCTGCTGCAGGACGGCCCCGCGCTGGCCCCGGCCGAGCCCTGGGCGTCGATGCCCAACACCGGCAGCTGGTAATCAGCTCCCGGGATCAGAGCGTGTGCGTGCGGTCGCCGTGCGCAAAGCCGATGGCGTCGAACTCGCGCGGCGCAAAGCCGATGACCTTGAAGAGTTCGCCCATCTCGTGCTCGGCGATCAGGCGGTGGGCCATCGCCCGGTCCGGCAGGCTGGCGGCGGCCATCCAGGCGTCGAGCCCGCAGTTCAGCAGGAAGTGCGCCTGGCTGGTGTAGCCCAGCACGGTCTGGCCGGTGTCCTGTGCCGCGAGCGCGATGCCGGTGAAGTTGACGTGGGCCGTGATGTCCTTGAGGCCCACGGCCACCAGCGGGTCGGGGTCGGCGCGGTGGCCCTGGTGGCACATCAGGGTGCCGCCGATGCGTGAGGGCAGGTAGTACTCGGCCTCGGGGAAGCCGTAGTCGATGAAGAACGCCGCGCCGCGCCGCAAACGCTCGCCCACGGTGGTGACGAAGGCCTCGGCCTGGGGGTGGATCTCGGTCACGGTGCCGGGCACGGCGCGCTCCAGTGGCGGGCGCAGATCGGTCGGTCGGTCGGCAAAGGCAAAGCCCTCGCTGGCCGCCACGACGCCGCGCTCACGCCAGTCCTGCCCGTCAAAGGCGAGCAATTGCACGGGCATGGCGTCCAGCACCTCGTTGCCGACGACGATGGCCTCCAGCGTGTCGGGCAGGCTGTCCAGCCACTCGACGCTGCGCCCGAACGGAGCCAGGCGTTCGCTTTGCCGCTCACGCAGGCTGGCACTCAGCTCAACGATGCGATAGCGCTCCACCAGGCTGCCCAGCGCGCCCAGCAGCTGCTCAGCCAAGGCGCCGCTGCCAGCCCCGAACTCGACGACCGTGCGCACCCCGGTCAGCTCCATGGCCTGCCGCACCTGCGCGGCCAGCGCGCGGCCAAAGAGCGGCGACATCTCAGGCGCGGTGACGAAATCGGAGCCGCCAGCGGGCATGAGGCCGAACTTGCGCTGCTGCCCGCTGTAGTAGCCCAGGCCCGGCGCGTACAGGGCCAGGGCCATGAAGCGGTCAAAGGGCAGCCAGCCGCCGGCTGCCTGCAGCTCAGCGCGGATCAGCGCGTCCAGCGTCATGCGTGCCGGCGTGCCCAGGCCGCAAATTCATCGGCCGGCATGGGCGACCCGATCAGCGAGCCCTGGAACATGTGGCAGCCCCAGCTCTCCAGCAGGTCCTTCTGGGCCTGGTTCTGCACGCCCTCGGCCGTGACCTTGAGCCCCAGGCCCAGGGCCATCTGCACCACGGCCTGCGTGACGGCGATGGAGCGCCGGCTGGTGGGCAGGCCGGCCACAAAGCTCTGGTCGATCTTGAGCTTGTCGAGCGGCAGCTCGGTCAGGTGCGCGAGCGAGGTGTAGCCCACGCCAAAGTCATCGACGGCAATGCTGAAGCCCAAGCGACGCAGCGCGCGCAGGGTGTCGGGCGCGTGGTCGATGTCGTCGATCAGCAATCGCTCGGTCAGCTCCAGCTCCAGCCACTCGCCGCGTGCGCCGGTGTCGGCCAGCACCTTCTCGACGGCAAAGGCAAAGCCTTCGAGGTTGAACTGCATGCGCGCCAGGTTGACGGCGATGGGCACCTCAGCGAGGCCGGCTTTGCGCCAGGCCACGGTCTGGCGCGCGGCCTCGCGCAGCACCCATTGGCCCAGCGGCAGCATCAGGCGGTGCTGCTCGGCCACGCTGATGAAGGCGTCAGGCGAGAGCAGGCCACGCGTGGGGTGGCGCCAGCGCAGCAGCGCCTCGGCGCCGGCCAGCTTGCCGGTCTTGGCGTCGACCTGCGGTTGGAAGAAGAGCTCGAACTCACCACGCGTGAGGCCCACGGACAGCTCGCTCTCCAGCACCAGCTCGGCGTAGATGGCTTCGCCCTGCGAGCTGTCGAAGAACTCGTAGCCGGCGCGGCCCTGGCGCTTGGCGCCGTACATCGCGGTGTCGGCGTGCTGGATCAGCTCGGCGGCACTGCGCCCGTGCTCAGGGAACATGGCCACGCCGATGGAGGGCGTGACGGTCAACGCGCGGCCGTCGGCCCGCACCGGCACCTCGACGACATTGAGCAGGGCATCAAGTACCACGCGCACGTTCTCGATGCGCTCCACATCGGGCAGCAGCACCATGAACTCGTCGCCCCCGAAGCGGCCGACCACATCGCTGGTACGCAACGCGGCGGTCAGGCGGTCGGCCACGGTGATCAGCACCTGGTCGCCCTGGGTGTGGCCCAGGCTGTCGTTGACGCGCTTGAAGTTGTCCAGGTCGATGAAGAGCAGGGCCAGACGCTCGTTGTGGCGCTCGGCACGGCGCAGGTGCACGTCGAGGTGCTCCATGAAGGCCGTGCGGTTGTAGAGCCCGGTCAGCGGGTCGTGGTGGGCCAGGAAGTGGATGCGCTGCTGCGCGGCCTGGCGGTCGCGCAGGTCACGCACGATGGACATGCGCTGGCGCTCGCCATCACGCTCCAGCGTGCGCACGATGAACTCGACCGGGATGCGCGTGCCGTCGCGGTGCAGGATGGCGGACTCGTAGCGCGTCTCGGCGCCGCTGCGGATCACGTCGGCCACCTTGGGGCGCTCGTCGGGTGGCACGAAGTCGAGCGTGGGGCGCCCGACGACCTCGTTGTGCGCGTAGCCCACCAGCGCGCACAGCGGCGGGTTGACGTCGGTGATGATGCCGTCGACGTGGAAGACGATGCCCTCCACGGTGGCGTCGAGGAACTTCTGCAGCCGCGTTTCCGTCTCGGCGGCGATGCGCTGCGCCTCTCGGAAGTGGGTGATGTCGTTCATCATCACGCAGCCCGCAATGACGCGGCCCTGGGCGTCGAACTGTGGGATCAGGTGGCCCTCGATCCATACCCAGCGGCCATCGGCGGTTTGCAGCCGGCGCTCGTAGCGGGTGGACTCTCCCGCGCGCAGCCGCTCCACCATCTGGCTGATCTCGGCCTGCGCGGCGTCGCCGATCACCTGCCAGTAGGTGAGCCCGAGCACGCTCTGCTCGGTGAAGCCGAAGGCATCGACATAGGCCCGGTTGGCGTAGATGCAGCGGTTGTCGTCGGCGTTGTAGAGCGCGATCCAGGCGGGCACGTGGGCCGCGATCAGCCGGAACCGAGCCACCTCGTCGGCCAATTGGCTCTCGGTCACCGGCGCCAGATTCACGCCGGGTCGTCGGCCAGAGGACGGTTCAAGGAGCGAGCCAGACACAAATCTTCCCAAGCCCCAGCCTTGTCGGCGGGCGCACGCAATAGATACCTTGGATCGTAAGTGGCGACGAGCGGCCGGCCACCATAGGACAGGGTCACCCCCCTCATTCGACCGAGGGGGTCGTTCCGGCCAGTTACCGCTTGCACGGCCTGGCGCCCCATGGCGAGCACGAGTTCGGGCTGAAACAGCGCGACCTGGCGCGCCAGCACGCCCTGGCAGGCCGCCAGCTCCTCGGTAGTGGCGGCACGGCCACGCGGGGGCCGGCACTTGACCACGGGGGTGATGAAGGCCTCGTCGGGCCGCAGCCCGGCGGCCACGAGCATATTGGCCAGCAGCTTGGTGGCGGCGGTCTCGCTGCCGGCTTCGTCGGACTCGTCGGGCGGCTCGACCACCACCAGCCAGCGCGGGCGCTCGCTGCCCCGGCCAAAGACGGGCTGCTTGCGCTGCTCGCACAGGCTGCAGGCACGGCAGCCGGCCACGGCGGCACGCAGGCCGTCGGCATCAAGTTCATCCCAGCGACTGGGTGAGGCGGGGCTGGCCGCCGGAGCGCGTGCAGGCGATGGTGACAGCGCCGCAGCGGTCGCTGGCGGTGACGACGGCGGCAGCGCTGCAGGCGGCGCGGCCTCGCCGGACAGGCCCGGCTCGCGTGCCGACGCGGCGGGCACGCGGTAGCCCATGGCTTCGAGCATGGCGCGCTGGCGGGCGTCCCAGTTCATGCGGGCAGCTCCAGGCTCATCAGCAGCGCGTCTTCACGGCCACCGCCCGCAGCCGGGTAGTAGGCAGGCCGCCGGCCAACCTGGGCAAAGCCGTAGCGGAGGTAGACATCCTGCGCGCGGGTGTTGGAGACCCGCACCTCCAGCCACAGCTGGTTCAGGCCCTGGCTGCGCATGCATGCGATGAGGCGGTCCAGCATGCGCACGGCCCAGCCCTGGCGCTGGAACTCGGGCGCCACGGTGATGTTGAGCAGGTGCATCTCATCCACGCCGGGCATGGCGAGCCAGTAGCCAATGAGCCGGCCATCGGCCGCCAGCAGCAGCTCGGCGTGGTAGCCGGCCGCGATGGAGTCGATGAAATTGCCTTCGGTCCAGGGCACGCTGTAGGCCGCGCGTTCGGTGGGCATGAGGCGCGGCACATCAGCGGCGCGCAGGGGCCGGGCGGTGAAGGCGAGGGCCTCCGCTGGGGCGAGCGCGGTCTTCATGGCGCAGACAGGGCGGCATCGGCCGCACGCTGCTCGCGCTCGCCCGTGGTCAGGGCGACCTTGTCGCGCACATAGACGGGCAGGGCCTCAGCGGCATCCAGCCGCTCGCCGCGCGCCCAGGCGGCACGGGCCAGGCGGTCCAGCGCCTGGGCACGGCTGGCAAGCAGTGGAATGCAGGGCACCCCGGCCACCGCCTCGCCCAGCAGGGGCAAGCCGTTGCCGGCCAAGATCTCACAGGGCTCTGCGGCCAGGCGCTCCAACAAGGCAGCCGGGCTGTAGAGCCCGGGCTCGGCCAGCGCCTGGCAGCCGGCATCGTCCAGCGCATAGGGGGCGGCGTAGAGCTCGCCCATGCGCGCGTCCACCAGCACCCAGGCCAGGCCGCGCGCGCCCTGGGCCCGGGCGTCTTCGGCCACCACCATCAGGCTGTCGATGGCCAGCACCGGTTTGTTGGCTCCGAAGGCCAGGCCCTGGGCTGCCGCGCAGGCCGTGCGCAGGCCCGTGAAGGCACCGGGCCCGCGCGCGAAGGCGATGGCGTCAAGGTCCGTCAGCTGCAGGCCAGCCTCGCGCAGGAGGCGCTGCACTTCGGGCAGCAGTTGGGCCGAGGCTTGAGCGCCACCGGCGGTCTCGCTCGCCCAGACCCGCTCGCCCTGGCTGAGGGCCACGGCCAGGGTCTCGGTCGAGGCATCCAGGGACAACAACGCGGGCATCGGGAAAGTGTAGCCTTCGGCCCATGAAGAGACGCTCCAGCACCCCGCTTTGGCGCCGCCTGCGAGCCAGCAGCGGGCTGCTGTTGGCACTGGTCGGCATGCCGGCCACCGCCTCCCCTGGCGCCCTGCCCCCGGTGCTGCTGAACGCGCTGCGTGCAGCGCAGATCGAGCCGACGGCGCTGGGCCTCGTTGTGCAGCCCCTGGACGCCGACAGCCCCAGCTGGGCCTGGCAGGCCGACAAGCCGCTCAACCCAGCCTCGCTGGTCAAGCTGATCACCAGCGCCGCCGCGCTCGACACCCTGGGCCCAGCCTGGCAGTGGCAGACGCCCGTGTGGCTGCAAGGCGCGCCGGACGAACAAGGCCGGCTCGATGGCGCGCTGACCATCCAGGGCTCGGGCGACCCGCGGCTCGGGATCGAGCCGCTGAACACCCTGCTCCGCCGCCTACAGACCCAGTACGGCCTGCGCGAAGTGCGTGGCCCGCTGGTGCTGGACCGCAGCGCCTTTGCGCCCGACAAGCGGGACCCGGCCGACTTCGACGGCGAGCCCTGGCGCGTGGGCAATGCCCAGCCCGAGGCCCTGCTGCTGCAGGCCAAGTCCATCACCTTCAACTTCAGGCCCGACGGCAAACAGGTGCGCATCACGGCCGAGCCGCCGTTCGAGCCGCCGCAGACCCTGCCGTTGGCTAGCGGGCCGTGTGGCGACTGGCGCGAGGCCCTCAAGCTCGACTGGAGCCGGGGTCGCGTGCGCTTTGCGGGCAGCTACCCGCAGGCCTGCGGCGAGCAGGCCTGGACCCTGGCCGACCCCGACCCGGCCAGCTACCCGGCCCGGCTGCTCACGCAACTGGCGCGCGAACAGGGCCTGCGCTGGGGCGATGTGCGCGAGGGCCCGGCCCCGCCCGAGCCCCCGACCCTGCGCATCCCCGGCCCCACGGTGGCCGAGGCGGTGCGCGACATGAACAAGCACAGCAGCAACCTGATGGCGCAGCAACTGCTGCTGAGCCTGGCGCGCGCGGCCGGCGTGGCGCCGGTCAACAGCGACACAGCCGCCGCCTGGCTGCAAACCTGGTTCGACACCCATGGTGGCCGCACGGGCGGGGTGCAGAGCCGCCTCGTCAACGGCTCAGGCCTGGCACGCGAGACGCGCGTCACCGCCGCTCAGTTGGCCGCCCTGCTGCGCTGGGGCTGGCAGCAGCCCTGGATGCCCGAGTGGCTGGCCTCGCTGCCGGTGGCGGGGCTGGATGGCACGCTCGCCCGCCAACCGGCGCGCTACGGGCCTGCCCTGGGGCGCGCCCATCTCAAGACCGGCACCCTGCGCGACGCGACCGCCCTGGGCGGCATCGTGCACACGCGTGACGGCAGGCGCTTGATTGTGGTGGCCCTGGTCAACCACCCCCAGGCCGGGGCTGCGCGGCCCGCGCTGGACGCCCTGCTGCGCTGGCTGGCCCAGGAGCCCGAGGCACCAGCCACCGCTGCTGCTGGCCCGCCCGATCCGCCGGCCAGCGCGCCAGCCCGCCATTCGCCCACGCGCTGAGCCACGGGGTGGCGTGCCCGCCCACACTGGCGGCATGAACACCTCCCCAACCTCACTCAGCCTCTGGCTGCGCGACAACCGTGGCTTCCTCGCCTTCCTGCTGGCCTTTGGCCTGATGCGCACCGCCATCGCCGACTGGAACCCCATCCCCAGCGGCTCGATGCGCCCCACGCTGAAGGAGGGCGACATGGTGCTGGTCAACCGCGTGGCCTACGACCTCAAAGTGCCGCTGACCGACGTCTCGCTGCTGCAGACCGGCGCGCCGGCGCGTGGCGATGTGGTGACCTTCAGCTCCCCGCGCGACGGCACGCGGCTGATCAAGCGCATCGTCGGCCTGCCCGGCGACCGCATCGCCTTGCGCGACGGGGTGCTGTGGATCAATGGCCAGGCGGCCCAGTACGCGCCGCTGCAGCGGCACGGCGAGCTGCTGGCGCCCGGCGTGGTGGTGGATGCCATCGGCACCCAGGAGCAAAGCACGCCGGGCGCTGCCCCGCACGCCGTGCAATGGCTGCCGCAGGCCGGCGCCTCGCGCGACTGGCCCGAGACCCTCGTCCCCGAGGGCCACTACTTCATGCTGGGTGACAACCGCGACAACAGCGCCGACAGCCGCTTCATCGGCCCCGTGCCACGCCGCCTGCTGATCGGGCGCGCGCACCGCGTGTTGGCGTCGCTGGACATGCTCGGCGAAGACGGCAGCCGCTGGCTGCCACGCTTCGAGCGCTTCTGGCAGCCGCTTTAAGGAAGCCGCTTTAGAACGGGTTGTTGTGCGCCCGCTGGATCGCGATCTGGCCGATGCGTGACTGCACGCTCGGGGTCAGCAGCGTGTCCGTGGCCCAGAGCCAGGTGGAGATCGCGGCGTCAGCGAGCAGGGTGTCGGTGCTGCACGACTGCGCCGAGACATTGGCGCGGCAGGCACCCTGCGACACATTGGCCAGCCCGAAGGCGTAGGGGAAACGCGCCATCTGCTGCACGGTTTCGTCGGCCAGCACGAGGCCGATATAGCGCCCGTCGTTCAGCAGCCGCACGCGCAGCGCCGTGTTGAAGGCCTGGCTCAGATCGTCGAGCAGCACGGCCCGGTCCACGTCCGTCCGGTTTTCCTTCTCCGTCAGCGCGAAGGGGGTGAGGCCCATGTCGTAGATCGTCGAGACGATGACGCGGCCATTGGCATTGGCGATGCGGTTGATCAAATCCGCCAGACGGGTGCCGCGAGCCTTGGCTTCGGCAATCAGCGAGTCGCGGTTCTGCGCCGGGAACTGGCGGTAGATCTCGATCACGTCGTTCATGCCGACGAGGAAGGTCACCAGGTCCTTGGGGCCGAGGTGGTCGTCAGCGAGAAACTGGTCCAGCTTGTCGCTGACATCCGCCACGCGGTAGCCGGCTTCGGCAAACAACTTGCCCTGCGGAACCGCCAGGCCGTACGGGTTGCACTGCGCGTAGATCATGCCGAAAGTGCTGGCCAGTTGCTGGTTCCAGGTCGGGTTCTGCGTGCAGTCGAACTGACGAGTGTCGGGGTTGAGGCCGTTGACGCCAAAGTGCCGGCCGTCGGTCAGGATGGCGCTCGTCTCATCACCGAAGCTGATGATGCGATTGGGCTTGAAGGGCTCGACCTGGTTCGACGAGGTGTTGCTGCTGCTGCTGCCGCCACAGGACGCCAACAGAGCCGCCAGAGCCAGGATCACGGCTGACGAACGACGGAAGGGGAAAGCGCGGAACATGGGGAGCATCAATCAGCGTCGGTGAATGTGGCAGCGGCACGACTCAGGCGATCGCGCACGCCATCCCAGGCGGGGTCGGGCGGGGGCGCCTCGACCCAGATCTCGCGAGCGCCCTGGGCATCCAGCTCGCGCAAGGTGGCAAACAGTTCGTGGGCCGCTTGCGCGGCATCGAGCGGCATGGGCCGCAGGATCAGCCCCGCCGCAGGCGCCGGAGCGAGCCGGGAATATACCGCCAGGCCCTCGGCCAGCCCTTGGGCACGGGTGTCGGCCAGGCGGCTTTGTAGTTGCGCCGAGGTAAAGAGGCGGACGGTGGCACGCGGCGCGTAGTGGGCCGCCAGCGTGCCGGGGGCACGCACCGCCCGCTCGCCCGGCGGGGCCAGGGGCTGGCCCAGCGCCGCCTCGATGCGACCAGGCTCGATCTGGCCGGGGCGCAGCAGCACCGGGTGCGGGCCACTGCAGTCCACGATGCTGGACTCGATGCCCACATCGCAGGCGCCGCCGTCCAGCACCAGCAACTCGGGGCCGAATTCATCGACCACATGCTGGGCGAGCGTGGGGCTGACACGCCCGAAACGGTTGGCGCTGGGTGCGGCCACACCATGCACGCCCAGCGCGGCGGCGGCCGCCAGCACGGCACGAGCCACAGGGTGGGCCGGCGCGCGCAGGGCCAGGGTGTCGGCCCCGCCCGCGGCGGCCGTGGCCACACCGGGGCGGCGCGGCACGATGACGGTCAGGGGCCCCGGCCAGAAGACGGCCATCAGGCGGCGGGCGCTCTCGGGCAGCTCGGCGGCAAAGGGCACGGCGGCCTCGGCGTCCAGCACATGGACGATCAGCGGGTGGTCGGCCGGGCGGCCCTTGGCGGCAAAGATGCCGGCCACGGCCGCGTCGTCGTCGGCTCGGGCCGCAAGGCCGTAGACCGTTTCGGTCGGCAGGCCGAGCAGCCGCCCGGCCGCCAGGCACTCGGCAGCCGCACTGATCGAAGCGGGCTCGACACCAGCCAGCAGCATGGCTAGAAGGGCAGGCCCAGGATGGCGGCGGCCTGCGCCGCCACCGCACGCGCTGCCTCGGGCGTGTCGGCCGTCAAATTGAGGTGGCCCATCTTGCGGCCAGGGCGGGCCTCGGCCTTGCCGTAGAGGTGCAGATGCGCGCCGGGCAGGGCCAGCACGGCGGCCCAGTCGGGCGTCTGCGGGCCCTCGCCGCCGCGGAACCACAGGTCGCCCAGCAAATTGAGCATCACGCTGGCCTGCACCAGGCGCGGCGGCACCAGCGGCAGGCCGGTCATGGCGCGCACCTGCATCTCGAACTGCGAGACATCGCAGCCGTCGAGCGTGTAGTGGCCCGAGTTGTGCGGGCGCGGCGCCATCTCGTTGACGACGAGGCGGCCGTCCTGCAGCAGGAAGAACTCGATGCACAGCACGCCCACATAGCCCATGGCCTCGGCCACCTGGCGGGCGCTGGCCACGGCCTGCTGCTGCAGCGCGGCGTCGACGCCGATGGCGGGCACCTCGGTGACGGCAAGGATGCCGTCACGGTGCAGGTTTTGCTGCACGGGGAAATTGACGATGGCGCCATCGGCCCCACGCACGACGATGACCGACAGCTCGGCCGCCAGCGGCAACAGTTGCTCCAGCACGCAGGGCACCTGGCCGAGGCGCTGCCAGGCGGCGGTCAGCTCGCCGGGCGTGCGCACGCGCACCTGGCCTTTGCCGTCGTAGCCCATGCGGCTGGTCTTGAGGATGCCGGGCAGCAAGGCGGGGTCGATGGCCGCCAGCTCGATCTCGTTGGTGATGACGGCATGGGGCGCGCAGGCCACGCCGGCCTTCTCGAAGTGGGCCTTCTCGACCGCGCGGTCCTGGCAGACCGCGACGCACTCGCCGCTGGGCGCGACGAAACGCATGCCGGCCAGGGTTTCAAGCGCGATGGCGGGCACGTTCTCGAACTCGGTGGTGATGGCGTCGCAGTCACGCGCCAGCTGGGCGAGGCCGAAGGAGTCGAGGTAGTCGGCACACAGGTGCTGGTCGGCCACGGCACCGGCGGGGCTGGCTTTGTCGGGGTCGAGCACCACGCAGCGGTAGCCCAGTGAGTGCGCGGCCTGCACGAACATGCGGCCCAGCTGGCCGCCGCCCAGCACGCCCAGGGTGGCGCTGCCCGGGAGCAGGGGCGTCACTTGAGCGCCTCGCTCATGCCACGGGCAATTTCGGTCTGCTCGCGCCGGAAGGCCAGCAGCCGGGTGCGTAGATCGGGGCTTTCATTGGCCAGCATGGCCACGGCAAAGAGCGCTGCATTGGCCGCGCCGGCGGCGCCGATGGCGAAGGTGGCCACGGGGATGCCCTTGGGCATCTGGACGATGGAGTGCAGGCTGTCCACGCCCTGCAGGTGGCGGCTGGCCACCGGCACGCCGAGCACGGGCACGGGCGTCTTGGCGGCCAGCATGCCGGGCAGGTGGGCCGCGCCGCCAGCGCCGGCAATGATGGCCTTGAGCCCACGCGTGGCCGCCGCTTCGGCGTAGGCGAACATTTCGTCGGGCATGCGGTGGGCCGAGACCACCCGTGCCTCAAAGGGGACATTGAACTCGGTGAGAATCTCAGCCGCCAGTTTCATCGTCTCCCAGTCGCTGCTGGAGCCCATCACGATGCCCACCAGGGCGTCCGGGTTCGAGTTCACTGGGTTTGACAAAGAGGGCCTCCACGGCGGCTGAACGAAGCCTTGAATTGTAGGAGCCGCCCCTCCATCTGCCCCGACCATGATCGACATCACCCTCCAGAACTTCGAAGCCGAACTGATCCTCGCGTCCCAGCAGCAACCGGTGCTGCTGGACATCTGGGCACCCTGGTGCGGCCCCTGCAAGACGCTCGGCCCGGTGCTGGAGAAGCTGGAGCTGGACTACGCCGGCCGCTTCACGCTTGCCAAGCTGAACAGCGACGAGGTGCCCGAGATCGCCACACAGTTGAGCCAGATGTTTGGCGTGCGCAGCATCCCTTTTTGCGTGATGTTCGTGGACGGCCAGCCGGTGGATGGCTTCGTGGGCGCCCTGCCCGAGGCGCAGATCCGCAGCTTCCTGGACAAGCACGTGCCCGAAGGCGCGGCGCTGGAGGCCGAGGCCGAGGTGGCTGAAGCTGAGGGGCTGGCAGCGGAAGGCAGCCTGGAGGCCGCCGTTGGCAAGCTGCAGCACGCGCTGCAGACCGACCCGGGCAACGACGTCGCGCGCTTTGACCTCGTCAAGATCCTGCTCGAAGCGGGCAAGGTGGCGGCGGCGCGGGAGGCCTTTGAGCCCGTCGCGGCCAAGGCGGCCGACACGCTCACCCCGAACCCACGCCTGGCGGCCTTGGCCGTCTGGCTGACCGCCACCGAAGCGCCCGCCGCTGACCCCGCCGCGCTGCAGGCCGCCATTGCCGCCAACAAGCGCGACTTTGACGCCCGGTTTGCACTGGCCCGGCACCATCTGGCCGGCCAGCGCTTCACCGAAGCCATGGACGAACTGCTCGAAATCATCATGCGCGACAAGGCCTGGAACGACCAGGCGGCGCGCAAGACCTATGTGGCCATCCTGGAGCTGTTGACCAAGCCGCCGGTCAAGTCGGCGGCGGATGCGCCCAAGAGCGGCGGCATCGAACTCGCGGGCAAGGCCGTGGCCGTGCAGAGCGACCCGGTGATCGACCAGTACCGGCGCAAGCTCTCAATGGCGCTGTTCTGACGCGGCGGCCGCTCAGCGTGTGATGGTGCCGGCTGCGGCCGGCAGCGCCCGCAGCCCGGCGGCCTCCAGGGCCTGCACCCAGTCAGCCCGATGCTGGTCAAAGGCCACCCAGGCCTGCTCGGCCGCCGCACGATGTCGGGCGGCGCTGTCTTGTTCGCCCAGGCGTTGATGCACGTCGGCCAAGCGCGCATGGGCGGCAGCGCGGTCTTCGATGTCGCAGCCGTCAGGGGCCTCGACACGCAGCTCCAGCGCCGCCGACTCGGCCAGCGCACGGGCACGCGCGGTTTCGCCCACCTCGACACAGCACCACGCCAGGTCGGCCAGCAGGCTGTGGCCGATGTGGGACAGCCCCGCTGCCATCAAGGCCGGGAGCTGGGATTCGAGCACGCGACGGGCCTCGGCCACCTGGCCCTGCACCAGCAGCAACTGGGCACGCACCAGGGGCGTCAGCTCAGAGCGGGCGGTACCGCCCACGGCGGCATCGAAGTGGCTGACCGAATCCACGCTGAGCAAGGCCGACGGCGCCTCGCCCGGCCGGCCGCGCAACGCGTCAATGCGGATGCGCAGCGCGCGCACCTGGGTCTGGTTGTAAAGCAAGGCGGCCAAGGCGGCGTCGTCACCATCGATCAGGCATTGCTGGCGCGCGAAAGTGAACCACTCGACAGCGACCGGGTCCTGGCTGACGCTCCAGGCCAGGGCCACGGCCGTGGCCGCCCGGTAGCGCACCCCGGCGTCGGCCTGCGGGCTGGCCAGGGCCTGCTGCGCAGCGGCGGCAACCAGCGCCGGCCGGCGTGCGACGACCTCTAGGTGCGCCCGCCACGCGAGGCTCCAGGGCAGCAGGTCGGCCACGGCTGCGGCCTCGGCCATGTCCTGAGCGCGCTGCACACGCAGATGGGCCAGCGGCAGGTGGCCGGCGTAGAAGGCCAGCACCCCTTCGGCCAGATGCAGCCAAGCCGTCAGCTCGGCGCGCGGCTGCACCAGCGAGCGTTGGTAGAGGCGTCCCATCTCGGTACGGGCCTCCTGCTCGCGCCCATGGCGCGCCAGCAGCAGGCAGCGCTGCACCTGCAAGCCAGCCACCCGCCCGGGTAAGGTTGCCCAGGCCGCGATCTCGGCTTCCAGGCGCTGAGCGAGGCGGCTGCGCAGCTGGGTCATGAGGTGAGGCGGGTCAGGGCTTCCTGGTACTTCTCGACGGTGCGGGCAATGACCTCGGCCGGCAGCGCGGGCGCGGGCGCTGTCTTGCCCCAGGGCTTGCCGTCGACCGTGGCCTGCTCCAGCCAGTCGCGCACGAACTGCTTGTCGTAGCTGGGCGGGTTGCGGCCCGGGGCGTAGCTCTCGACCGGCCAGTAGCGCGAGGAGTCGGGCGTCAGCACTTCGTCCATCAGCGTGAGCGTGCCGTCGGCATCGAGGCCGAACTCGAATTTGGTGTCGGCAATGATGATGCCCTTGGTCAGCGCATAGTCGGCCGCCCGCTGGTAGAGCTGGATGGAGACGTCGCGGATGCGGGTGGCGAGGTCGGCGCCGATGATCTCGACCATGCGCTCGAAGGCGATGTTTTCGTCGTGCTCGCCCTGTTCGGCCTTGGTGGCTGGCGTGAAGATGGGCGCCGGCAGCTTGTCGGCATTGCGCAGCCCGGGCGGCAGGGGTACGCCGCAGACGGAACCCGACTTTTGATACTCGGCCCAGCCGCTGCCGGCCAGGTAGCCGCGCACGACGGCCTCGACGGGCAGGGGCTTGAGGCGCTTGACCAGCATGGCCCGCCCTTCGACCTGGTCACGCTCTGCCGGCGTGACGACGGACAACGGGTCGTCGCCCGTCAGGTGGTTGGGCACGATGCCGGCCAGCTTGTCGAACCAGAACAGCGCCATGCGCGTGAGCAGCGCGCCCTTGCCCGGGATGGGCTCGCCCATGATGACGTCGAAGGCCGACAGCCGGTCGCTGGCGATCATCAGGATGCGGTCGTCACCCACCGCGTAGTTCTCACGCACCTTGCCGCGGCCAAGCAGGGGCAAGGAGGTCAGGGAGGATTGCAGGAGGGCAGACGACATGGGGCTGGGCTGGACGCTGACGAAAGGGGCGCATTTTCGCGCAGCCGATGCGGCACATGCACGGATGCCGGCGGCACCCTGGATTTTTCGATCCCGGCCAGGGTGCAAGCTCACGCACAATCGCGCTCCCATGGGGTCCGGCTTGATGGCGTACATGCCCAAACGATGCTGCACGACCGCGCTGCTCGCGCTGGTTGGGGGCATGGCCTGCGCGGCTGGCCTTGAGCCGGTGTCCGCGCCGGTGAGCGCCGCCATGGCCTGGGCCACCGGCGCACAAGCCTGGCTCGCCGCCATGCTGCTCGGCGTGGCGCTGGCACTCGGCATGCTGTCGCTGGTGCAGCGCAACCAGCAGGGCAGCCTCTTCCTGGCCGGGATGATGCTGAGCTGGGTTTTGCTACGCGCCGGCAGCGGCCCCACGGCCCTGGGCCTGCGCCCGCTGCTGATGACCCTGCTGGTGCTGTGCGGCGTGCAGTACCTGCTGCGCCAGATCAATACCCAGCAGGAGCACGTGACCCACGCGCTGCTGATCCAGTGCCTGGTGGTGCCCTTGAGCCTGCTGCTGTCGGGCGGTGAGGTCGAGGCCCTGGCACGGCTCTGGCACAGCGTGCTGGTGCTGGAGCTGGTGGCGGCCATGGCCTGGGTGCTGGCGCAGCGCTGGCGCCGCTGGCGCGCCGACCCGGTGGCCGAAACCCGATTGGCCTGCCCGCACCCCGACTTCCGGCTGCTGACCGTCCTGTTGGTGCCTACGATGCTGGCCCTGCTGGCCGAACTGGCGCTGTCCTGGACGGACGTTCATCTGTGGTGGATCTCCCTGCCCTGGCTGGGCCTGCTGCTGCCGCTGGCCATGCTGGGGCTGGGGCTGGATGCCATCGCCTGCGTGGCCCGCAGCCGGCTGGATGCCGAGCGCCGCGTGGCGGCCGCCGAGCAGCGCATGCAGGAGCGCATTGCCGAGGTCGAGCGCCAGCACGCCAAGCTGGCCGAGCAGAAGCTCGAGCAGGTGACCGAGCGCGAACGCAAGCGCATTGCCGCTGACCTGCACGACGACCTCGGGGCCAAGCTGCTGACCATCGTGCACACCAGCGAGTCCGCCCGCATCTCGACCCTGGCGCGCGAGGCGCTGGAGGAAATGCGCCTGTCGGTGCGCGGCCTGACCGGCAAGCCCGTGCACCTGATCGACGCGCTGGGCGACTGGCGTGCCGAGGTGGTGCTGCGCCTGGGCCAAGCCAACATCCTGGCCGAGTGGAAGTCGCCCACCGACGAGATCACCCAGACCCTGCAAGCGCGCTCCTACGTCCAGACAACCCGCATCCTGCGCGAGTCGGTCAGCAACATCATCAAGCACAGCGGGGCCACGCACGCCACCATCAGCTGCGCGGTCCAGGAAGGCGATTTCATCCTGACCGTGCAGGACAACGGCCACGGCATCCCCGCCGAATTGGACGGCCGGCTCGATCGCGGACACGGAATGGCGAGCATGAAGTCTCGCGCCAAGCAAATGCATGGCCAGTGCCTGGTTGAATCCGGGCCGGGTTGGGGTACCGTCATACGTCTCACCATTCCGCTGTGATTCCAAAGGTCTGCCCATGAACCACATCCTGCTGCTCGAAGACATCCCGGAGATCCGGGCCTGGTTGAAGGCACTGGTGAAGCAGGTGTTCGCCAACGCCCACGTGACCGAGTGCTCACGCGTCCAGGACGCGCTGGCCGCCGTCAACACCGAGCGCTTCACGCTGGCCTTGCTGGACCTGGGCCTGCCCGACGGCTCCGGCGTGGATGTGGTAGCCGCCTTGCGCGAGAAGCAGCCCGAAGTTCAATCCGTCATCGTCACCATCCACGACGACGACGAGCACCTCTTCCCCGCGCTGCAGGCCGGCGCCTTTGGCTACCTGCTGAAGGAACAGTCGCGCGAACTGCTGGTCGAGCAGTTGCAGCGCATGAGCCAGGGCGAGCCGCCGCTGTCGCCCTCCATCGCTCGCAAGGTGATTGCCTACTTTGCCGCCCACGCCAAGCCGCAGGCCTCGTCGGCCGCGCTCCTGCACGAGGTCTCGCTGACCGAGCGCGAGAGCGAAGTGCTGCTGCGCGTGGCCAAGGGCTTCACCCTGCCCGAGATCGGCGTGCAGCTGGGTCTGTCGCGTCACACGATCGCTGACTACGTCAAGCAGATCTACCGCAAGCTCAACGTGAGCTCGCGCGCCGAGGCGGCGCTCGAAGCCCAACGCCTGGGTTTGTTCGGTCGGAACTGAGGCCAACAAAACCGACGGGGCCCAGATAATGGGCTGATGATCGGTCGACTCAGTGGCGTCATTGCCGAGAAATCTCCCCCCCAGGTCCTGATCGATGTCGCGGGCGTCGGCTACGAGCTCGACGTGCCGATGAGCACTTTCTACAACCTGGGCGCGCTCGGTGCGCGCACCGTCCTGCTGACCCACCTCAGCATCCGCGAGGATGCGCATCAGCTCTTCGGCTTCCTGACGAGCGAAGAACGCACGACCTTCCGCCAACTGATCCGCATCAGCGGCATCGGCCCCAAGATGGCGCTGGGCCTGCTGTCCGGGCTCTCGGTTTCCGAACTCTCGCAGGCCGTGACCGCCCAAGATGCCGGGCGGCTGACCAAGGTGCCTGGCGTCGGCAAGAAGACGGCCGAACGGCTGCTGCTGGAGCTGCGCGGCAAGCTTGGTGCCGACCTGGGTGTCCCGGTCAGCGTCGGTAACGCGGCGCAGGCTGACATCCTGCAGGCCCTGATCGCGCTCGGCTACAGCGAGAAGGACGCAGGATCGGCACTCAAGAACTTGCCCACCGATGTGGGCGTGAGCGAGGGCATCAAGCTGGCCCTCAAGAAGCTGTCCTGATGAGCATCCAGACCGACGACTTCGCGCCCGCCAGCCCACGCCTGGTGAGTGCCGCCCCCAGCTCCCCGCGCGAAGAGGCCATGGAACGCGCGCTGCGGCCCAAGCTGCTCGACGAATACGTGGGCCAGACCAAGGCGCGCGAGCAGTTGGAGATCTTCATCGGCGCCGCCAGCAAACGCGGCGAGGCGCTGGACCATGTGCTGCTGTTCGGCCCGCCGGGGCTGGGCAAGACCACGCTCTCGCACATCATTGCAGCCGAGCTCGGCGTCAACCTGCGCCAGACCTCGGGGCCCGTGCTCGAAAAGCCCAAGGACCTGGCAGCCATCCTGACCAATCTGGAGCGCAACGATGTGCTCTTCATCGACGAGATCCACCGCCTCAGCCCGGTCGTCGAAGAAATCCTCTACCCGGCGCTGGAGGACTACCAGATCGACATCATGATCGGCGAGGGCCCGGCGGCCCGTTCCATCAAGCTCGACCTGCAGCCCTTCACCCTGGTGGGCGCCACCACGCGGGCCGGCATGCTGACCAACCCGCTGCGCGACCGCTTCGGCATCGTCGCGCGGCTGGAGTTCTACACGCCGGAAGAGTTGCAGCGCATCGTCACGCGCTCGGCCCAGTTGCTGGGCGCCAGCATCGATGCCGCCGGCGCCCTGGAGATTGCCAAGCGCTCACGCGGCACGCCGCGCATTGCCAACCGCCTGCTGCGCCGCGTCCGAGACTTTGCCGAGGTCAAGGGCGACGGGCGCATCGTGGCCGAGCTGGCAGACCGCGCGCTGGCCATGCTGGACGTCGACCCCCAGGGCTTCGACCTGATGGACCGCAAGCTGCTGGAAGCCGTCATCCACCGCTTTGATGGCGGGCCGGTCGGGCTCGACAACGTGGCCGCCGCCATCGGTGAAGAGAGCGGGACGATTGAAGACGTGATCGAGCCCTACCTGATTCAGCAGGGCTACCTTCAGCGCACCCCGCGCGGCCGCATCGCCACCCTGGCCGCCTACCGCCACCTGGGTTTGGCGCCGCCAGCCAGCCGAGGCAGCGACCTCTTCGACGCCTGAAAAAAAAAGGCGCCCCGAGGGGCGCTTTTTGCTGGGGCAGGACCTGCCCGGGAATCAGAAGTTGTGGCGCAGACCAGCAGCCAGCGAGCTGGAGTCACCGACCGAGTTCGGGGCGGTGCGGTCCACGGCGGTGTAGTAGCCGTAAACCTTGGTGCGCTTGCTCAGGTTGTAGTTGTAGCCGAAGGTGTACTGCTTGCCGCCGTAGGCGCCAAAGCTGCCACCCGCCTTGGTGCCGCCGACGTTCACATGGAACTCGGACGGGCCCGTCGTGTACATCACCGAGACACGGCCGATGTCACGATCAGGATTGGCCTTGAAGGTGTCTTCGGTTTCGCGCTGGTAGTAGCCGCCGAAGGTGAAGGCGCCCAATTGGTACAGGCCGCGAATGGCGTACTGCTTCTGGGTGCCTTGCTTGCTGTAACCGAAGCCGTAGTGGACCGGGCCGTTGTCGTAGTTGACAGACAAGTCGTAGGCGCGGGCATCGACGCCTTCACCAGCGTGGATGTCGAACTCGGCGCTGAAGTTGCCAAGCTTGGGCGTGAAGTAGCCCACCTTGTTGCTGCGCGGGTTGAACATCGTGCCTTCCGAAGCCAGCGCGTCGGCCGAGGTGCCCGTGTCATGGTTGTGCATGCTCACGTAGTCCACGGTGGCGAAGTACGAGCCCGGGATCCAGCGGCCGAGGCGGACTTCACCGAAGTTGCCGATCAGGCTGACGTTGGAGGCACGGCCCCAGAACTGGGTGCCGGCGTTGGAGTTGCCGGTGTCGGAGTCAAAGCCATGCTCCAGCTGGAAGGCTGCCTTCAGGCCACCACCCAGGTCTTCCATGCCCTTGAAGCCAAGGCGCGAGCTGTTGCTATTGACCTTGACGACGCGGTCGGCGGAGCCGGTCTTGACACTTTCAACGGTGGTGTTGAAGCGACCCCAGAGGGTCACGGTCTGTGCGAATGCCGGAACAGCAACAACAGATACAAGCGCGGCAATTGCAAACTTCTTCATCGGGTGCCTTTACTGAGTTATCGATGGCCCTAGGGGAACCACCAGACAGGGGGTTCAAATCAGTATATGAGGGAGGGATTGCCCGAATAGACCCCCACGACGCGAAATCGCAACAGAACTGTCATGTTGGGCGCGGCGGAGCCGCCAGGCCATCGTCGGCCGAGCCCAGGCCGGTGAGGTGCTGATCGTCGTTCCATCCGACCAGGCTGAACTGCCCGTCCGCGAAAAGCAGGCGGTTGATGCTGGCATTGCCCATCACCCAACTGCGTGCCGCAGCCAATGGCAAGCCCACGGCCGCGCGGTAAAAACAATCGAGCACCCCGCCGTGGGCAATGATGGCCACCTGAGCACCGGGGTGCAGCCGGGCGATACGCGTCAGCTCGCCAACGCAGCGAGCCTGAAGCTCGACGAGGGATTCACCGCCGCCGACGCGAAATTCGGGCTCGCGACGCTTCCAGCGCACGGCGCTGTCGGGATCACGGGCATGGATCTCCTCCCAGGTCAGGCCCTCGAAGGTGCCGAAATGCCGTTCGCGGAGCGCCACCGACGCCTGTACCTCCAGCGGCCGCCCTAGCGCCAGCGCAGCGGCGGTTTGCTGGGCGCGTTGCAGATCGCTGCTGTAGACGGCGTCAACGGCCTCGTCACGCAGGGCCTCGGCCAGGCGCTCGGCCTGCAACAGCCCGAGCGGGCTGAGCGGGATGTTGATATGGCCCTGGATCCGGCCTTCACGGTTCCAGAGCGTCTCGCCATGCCGGATCACCAGCAGGCGGGTGATGCGCGCCGGACTCATCAGACGCCCCAGACGACGGCGACGCGCTCGCGGTGGGCCTGGTGCAGCATCTCGCGCAGCGGCCACACGCGCTGGCGCAGGCTGACTAGCGGCCGGGCCGGTGCCTTGCCTCCCGCATCAGCGGCCGCTTCTGCAGCCTGAGCCTCGGCAGCCACGGCGGCGTCCAGCAGCTCAATGATGTGGGGCTGGTCATCGACTTCGAAGATGCCCTTGAGCTGCCCTTCGCGGCCCACCAAGCGCAGGAGTTGCTGGGCGTTGTCGCCCAGCATCAAGACATCGGCGGCGACGGGGGACTTGAATCGAATGAGCATGCGCTCATTGTCAGCCCGTGCTGGCAAGCCCCAACCAGCCGGAGGCTGGCGCATCGTCTTCGACGGCCCGGCGCGGGCGCACGCGCTCTTCAAACTCGGCCGCCGTCAGCGGTGGCGCGTACAGATAGCCCTGGAATTCGTGGCAGCCGGCGCGAGCCAGGAAATCACGCTGCGCTTCGCGCTCGACGCCCTCGGCAATGACCTGCAGATTGAGCGCCCGGCCCACCTGCACGATGGCATTGACGATGCCGGCGTCGCTGGCGTCGCCCGGCAGGCCTTGCACGAAGCTGCGGTCGATCTTGAGGCGCTGAATGGGGAAGCGCTTGAGGTAGGCCAGGCTGGAATAGCCAGTGCCGAAGTCGTCGATGGACAGCGCCACGCCCAGGCTGGCCAGCGCACGCATGCGGCGCAGGCACTCGTCGGCATCGCCGACCAGCACGGACTCAGTCAGTTCCAGCTCCAGCAGTCCGGGCGGCAGGCCGGCCATGCGCAGCGCGGCGGCCACGCCTTCGATGAATTGCGGTTGCTGGAACTGCAAGGCCGAGACGTTGACGGCGATGGGCATGCGCAGGCCCTGCCGCAGCCACTCGGCCGCCTGCATCACGGCCTCGCGCAGCACCCAGTCGCCCAGCGGCACGATGAAGCCACTCTGTTCGGCCAGGGGGATGAAATCGGCCGGCGCAATCTCGCCGCGCACCGGGTCACGCCAGCGCAGCAGCGCCTCGGCACCAATGACGCGGCGGCTGCCGACCTCGACCTGGGGCTGGAAGCTGAGCCTGAACTGCCCGAACTCGAGCGCCTGGCGCATGGCGTGATCGAGCCGCATGCGCGAGAGCAGGTCCACGTCGCGCCGCGGCACATCGAAGCGGAAGCCCGCGCGGCCGCTCTCCTTGACCCAGTGCATGGCACGCTCGGCACTGGCCATCAGGACGTCGGGCGTGTCGCCGTCGCGAGGGTAGAGGGCAATGCCGCAGGACGCGGTGACGGTGAAGCTGAGGCTGTCGAAGCTGAACGGTGCCGCCAGCTGCTGCTCGATGCGCCGCGCGGCCGCCTCGGCCTCGCGCACTTCGGCGTTTTCGATCAGCAGCGCAAACTCGTCAGCCCCCAGCCGCGCCAGCACGTCGTCCATGCCGAAGCCGGCGCGCAGGCGCTCGGCCACGTCGCGCAGCACGCGATCGCCATAGCTGGCACCGAAGGTGTCGTTGATCTGCTTGAAGCGGTCCAGGTCGATGTGGAGCAGCGCAAAGGGCTGACCCTTGCGCTCGATCTGCCGGGCCATCAGGTCGCACAGCGCCCGCCGGTTCGGTGCGCCGGTGAGCACATCGACACGCGCCAACTCCTCGATGCGCTGGTGAGCGGCGATCTTCTCGCTCAGGTCCCGGAAGGAGAACACGCGGCCGATGGCCTCGCCCCGGCTGATCTGCGGCAGCGAGACTTGCTCCAGCACGCGGCCATCGGCCAGGTGCAGGGTGTCGGTGCTGCGCGTCAGCGGCTCGCTCAGCAGGGCATCGATGCGACGGCGGTACAGGTCGCCGTCGGACAGCAGGCGCTGCAGGCTCAGCCACAGGCCGGCATCGCCGGGCTCGTGCAAATGGCCACCGGGCAATTCCCAGATCTGCACGAAGCGGCGGTTGAAGCTGCGCACCCGGCCCGAGAGGTCGGTCACGAGGATGCCGTCGGCGGTGGATTCGAGCGTGGCGCGCAGTTCGGCCAGCAGGCCTTCGCGCTCGGCCTCGGCGCGGCGACGGCGGGTCTGGTCGTGCAGCAGCACCAGCCAAAAACGCTCGCCATCAGGCAGGGCCACGGGGCTGACGCTGCGACTGACCCAGAGCGGTCGGCCGTCTGAGTGGTGCAGCACGGTGTCGGAGCGCAGGCGCGCCTCGGGGTCGTGCGCGGCGCTGTGCCAGAAGACCTCATCCTCCGGCGTGGTGCACAGGGCCTGCGGCGCGAAACCGACGACCTGGTCCTCGCGCAAGCCCAGCAGGCGCAAGGCGGGCCGATTGACCGCCGAAACCATCCGGCTCTGGCCATCGACCAACCAGGCGGGCTCCGGCAGCCCATCAAGCAATGCCTCGGCCGCCGAGTGTCCCGGGCGGCGAGGCTCTGGGGATGTCACGCAGCGGCCTCCGAGTAGCCGCTGGAGTCAACGCTGTCAAAGAAATACGCGACGCGTGAGCGCGGGCTGAGGTAGTCCAGCGCAGCCCGAGGCAGAGCTTCGGGCTTGAGACTGCGCCGGATGCCCACGTCGGGCGTGTCCTCAAGGTTCAGGGTCAAGGCCTCTTCGCGCGCGATCTTGGGGTCGTGCACGAGAACGCGGGGCTTGAGCGGGCGCGAGGGGTTGACCGAGGTGACGAGCGCAAAGCGGTCGTCGGTCAACTGCACGGCCGAACCGGGTGGGTAGACGCCCATCATGCGGATGAAGGCGTTCAACATGGTCGAGTCAAAGCGGTTGCGGCCCTGCGCGAACATGAGGGACAGCGCCTCGTGCGGCGTCATTGCCTTGGACGCAAGCAGTGGGTTGCACAGCCCGTCAAAGCGGTTGACCAAGGCGACGATGCGGGCCCCAGCGCTCATGCGGTCGGCGGTGATGCGCTGGGGGAAGCCGGAGCCGTCAGCGTGCTCGTGGTGCTGGGCAATGATGAGCAAAGGGCCGGGTGTCAGGCCCATGGACTGGCCGAGTGCCACACCCTTGGTGACGTGCTGCTGGTAGGCCTGCAACTCGGCACTGGTGAAGCTGTCATCGCGGTGACGCAGGCGCGGGGCGATGTCGATCTTGCCGACGTCGTGCAGCAGGGCCCCGACACCAAGGTCCATCATTTCGTCGCGCCCGAGGCCGAAGGCACGGCCCAGCAGCAAGGCAATGATGCTGACGTTGAGCGAGTGGGCGGTGTGCCGGTCGCCAGCTGCTTCGTTCAGCAGGCGCAGATTGAGGTCGCCCTCGACCAGCATCTTGTCGAGCATGGCGGCGGTCAGCGCCTGGGCCTGCTCGCGGGCATGGCTGGGGCGAGTCGAGACGGCATCAACGACCTGGCGGAACGCCGCAGCAGCTTCGCCGTACTGCTGCTGGCACAGGGCCAGCGCGTCCCGCTGCGCGGCGAGCGCGCGCTTGTGGGCCTCACGGGCGAGGTCGGCGGGCGTGGGTTGGTTTGGCAGGTCGGCCGGGTCCGGCGAGATCGCTGCAGCCGTCGCAGCGGTGGAGGAGTCCTGAAAGCCGAGATCGCTCTTGGCCGGGCTCCAGCGCACCTGGGTCAGGCCGAGCCGGCGCAAAGTGACAAGCTGGTCACTTGAAGCGATCTTGAAGCTGGACAGCGGGAAGGGGTGGGACATCCAACCCAGGTCGAGGTGGATGAACATCCCCACCTGCAACTGGCTGACGTCGATCAACGGATCCGATTTCTTGTCCTGCATTGAGGGCTCGCGACCAAGATCCCGCAGCGGGAATCGCCCCGGGAGCCGGATGGTCGCCAAAAAAATGCAGGGCGCCAACCGCGACACTGTGAATCCTCACTGCAAGAGCTGCCCCTCGTGTGAAAAATCACGCGTGCCGGAGCCGGAGCTTAAGGGCTGTGCACAGGGGGTCTGACCGAGTTGACGCCGACATGCGTCAGCCATACCACGCTCTGCGGGAATACCCATAGCAAGGCCGCTCGCAGCGGCCCTTGCAGCGGCGCTCAGCCGCGACGGCGCACAGCGGTGGAGTCGCGCACGACGAGCTCGAAAGGCAGCACGCGGTGCACGGGCTCGGCGGCCGGATCACTGCGGCGGCGCACGAGCAGGTCAACAGCGAGGCTGGCCATTTCGGACACGGGTTGGCGCACGGTCGTCAGCGCCGGCCAGACCAGGGCGGCGGGCGGGGAATCATCAAAGCCGGCGACCGACAGGTCACCCGGCACCGACAGCCCGAGCCGCTGCGCTGCCGCGAGCACGCCCAGGGCCATGTCGTCGTTCGATGCGAACACCGCCGTGGGCCGCAGCGTGCGGCTCAGCAACTGGTGCGCAGCCTCGCGGCCGGTGTCGAACGAGAAGGAGCCCTGCTGAATGAGCTGGGCGTCAGGCTGCAGGCCGTGGGCGCGCAGCGCGTCCAGGTAGCCCTGGTAGCGGTGGGCGCTGGCGATCTGGTCGGGCGCGCCCTTGATGAAGGCGATGCGTTCATGACCCAGGCTGATGAGCAGGTTGGTCATGTCCTCGGCGGCGCGGATGTCGTCCATGCGCAGCGAGGGTGCGTCGGGCAGGTCACGCTCAGGCGAGATCTGCACGAAGGGTGTGTCGCTCTCGCGCAAGGCGTCCAGCACTTCCCGGCTGTCGCACAGTGGCGGCGTCAGGATCATGCCGTCGGGGCGCAGGGTCATGACCATGCGCTCGACCTGCTCCTGGAGGTCGCGCGTGTCGTGGTGCAGCGACTCGACAACCAGGTGGTAGCCCACCTCGCGGCAGTGCAAGGTGGCGCCTTGCTGCACGCGGCCGACGAAGGCGGCACTCGGGTCGTAATAGAGCAGGCCCAGCAGGAAGGAGCGACCGCCAGCGAGGCTGCGGGCCGACTGCTTGGGCCGGTAGCGCAGGGCCTTGACCACGCGCAGCACCTCGGCGCGCGTTTCCTCGTGGACGCCGGGCTCTTGGTTGAGCACGCGGGAGACCGTCTTGATGGACACGCCGGCCTGGCGGGCGACGTCGACGATGGTGGGACTGCTGCTACGCGTGCTCACGTGAATGCTTTCCTCACGGGCCGCAACGGCGGGTGCTGCGCACCCAAGCCGTCACGACGCGTGACCCTGATTACTTCTTGCCCTTGGCCTTGGCGGCGGGCTTGGCAGCCTTGGCGACCTTAGCAGCAGGCTTGGCAGCGGCCTTGCGGGCAGCGGCCTTGGGATCCACGGCGGCCTTGAAGCCAGCACCGGGGCTGAACTTGGGCAGCTTGGCGGCGGCGATCTTGATCTTGTCGCCGGTGGAGGGGTTCACGCCAGTGCGTGCGGCGCGGGCGTGCTGCTTGAAGCTGCCAAAGCCGGGGATGGACACCGTGTCGCCCTTTTTGACGGTGGTGACGATGGCATCCAGCAGGGTTTCAACGATGCGGCCGGCTTCGGCCTTGCTGACTTCGTGCTTGCTGGCGAGATGGCTGATCAGATCGGTCTTGTTCATGCTTCCTGTCGATAGAGAGGCCCGCACAACACGCGGGCGGCGGCGATTGTGGCCCAAGCGGGCAGCCCTGCTGCCCCGGGTAATCACACCAGGCCGCGACGGGCCAAATTGCTCATCAGCGCGCGCAGGCCAAAGCGCCAGGGCGCGGCGGTCTCGCTGTGAGTGACGCGGTTGCACAGCTCGCCAAACCGGCTGCTGCGGATCGAGACCCGGTCGCCCAGCTTGTGCGTGAAGCCACCGCCCGGGTGGTCACGGTCCTGCGTGGGCGCGAACAGCGTGCCGAGGAAGAGCATGAAGCCGTCCGGATACTGGTGTGCGGCCAGCACCTGCTCGACGATGTCGGCCGGGTCACGGCTGATGCGGCTCATCAGGTTGTGGCCGACCATCACGAAGCCGTCGTCACCTTCGACGCGCAGTTCCACCTCGGCGCGGCGCACGTCGTCGAGGTTGAAGCTGGCATCGAAGAGGCGAATGAAAGGCCCGATGGCACAAGAGGCGTTGTTGTCCTTGGCCTTGGAGAGCAGCAGCGCGCTACGGCCTTCGAGGTCGCGCAGGTTCACATCGTTGCCCAGCGCCGCGCCGACGATGCGGCCCGTGCTGCTGACCGCCAGCACCACCTCGGGCTCGGGGTTGTTCCAGCTGGAGTCGGAGCGCACGCCGATGTCGGCCCCGGTCCCGACGCTGGAGAGCACCGGTGCCTTGCTGAAGACCTCGGCATCGGGCCCGATGCCGACCTCCAGGTACTGCGACCACAGGCCCTGCTTTTGCAGCACGGCCTTGAGGCGCATGGCCTGCTCGGAGCCGGGCTTGATGGTGGAGAGGTCGGCTCCGATCTGGGCGACCACCTGGGCGCGGATGGCGTCGGCCTTGGCGGGGTCGCCCTTGGCCTGCTCTTCGATCACACGCTCGAGCATGCTGTTGGCAAAGGTGACGCCCGCCGCCTTGACGACCTGCAGGTCGCAAGGGGCGAGGAAGTAGGGCTGGGTCGCGTCGCGGCTGGCTTCGTCGCTGTTGGCCAGCAGGGCCTCGACACTGCCGAGCCGCTCGCCGGCCAGGGCTTTCACGGTGGCGGCGGGGTCGGCCTCTTCCAGCAGCGCACTCATGGTGGCGAAGTGGCGGCTCAGGTCATAGACGCCATCGGCCCGCAGCGCCACGAGGGACGGCCCGTCAGCGTCTGGGCGCCAGGCGCGGCCCACCAGGGTGCCGGCAAAACGGTCGTCAGGGAGGAAGCGGTCGGGCGTGGGCTGGGCAGCAGGCATGGCGCGGAATCCTTGAGGGTGAGACGGGCGCACCCACCGCTCTGACAGAGGTGGATAGCGCTAGCCCACAGGCTACCGCGTCGGCGGCCAAGCGCAAGCGGGCGCGCCCCCAATATCGCTTCGCCGTTCAGCGAGTCTTGGCTTGCTGAAGACGGGTGCCCACCACGATCAGCGTGATCACGGCCACATAGGCCATGAACTGCGCACCCGAGGGCTGGGCGTCGTAGCCCACCAGGGCATGGGCCAGGGTGCCCACGGCCGAGTCCGGCGACAGCCAGTGCGAGGTGTCCCACAGCGGGTCCACCCAGCGCTGCAGCAGGCCAGCCTGGGCCAGCGCCCGCATCAGCTGGCTGGCAATCGATGCCGCCAGCAGCGCGATCAGCGCATTGGTGGCCGTGAAGAGGTGGCGCACGGGGATGCGGCTCAGCCCGGCGTAGACCAGCCAGCCCAGCGCCACGCCGGCCAGCAGGCCCACGGTGCCGGCACCCAGCACGCCGGGGGCCAGCGCACCGCCTTCATCGGTGGCCGAGCCTGCGACGAAGAGCACCGTCTCGGCGCCCTCGCGCAACACGGCCAGCGCCACCGCGCCAATCAGTGCCCAGGGCCGGCGCTGCCCGGCGTTCACGCTGCTGCCCAGCTGGCGAGCCTCGCGCACCATCTGCTGCGAGTGGGTCGATACCCACAGGCAGTGCCAGAGCAGCATGGCCAGCGCCGTGGCCAGGATGCCGATGGTGACCAGGTCCTGCCCGATGCCGTCGAAGGCCTCGCTGATGCGCCCGGCCAGCAGGGCCAGCAACGCAGCGCCGACGACACCCAGGCCCACGCCCGTCGCCAGCCAGCGCGAACGTCCGGCCAAACCCCGCGTGGCGGCCGCCACGATGCCCACGAAGAGCGCGGCCTCCAGGCTCTCCCGGAAAACGATCAAAGCGGCCGAGAACATGCGCCCTGCTCCTTCACTCGGCGACGACCACGCCCTGCGCCGTCTTCTCGTTGAACTCGCCGAAGAAGCCATAGCGGCCCGGCTTGAGCGGCCCGATGAAGATGGTCGCCTTGCCGCCGCCGGGGATGACCTTCTCGCGGTTGAGCGACTTGCTCTCGAACTCCTCGGGCGTCTTGTCCTGGTTGTGCACGATCAGCTTCACGCGCTGGCCGGCGGGCACCTTGAGTTCGGCCGGCTCGAAGCGGTGGTCCTTGATCACCAGCAGCATCTCGACGTCGGCGGCCAAGGCCGGCGCGGCCAGGCCCACGGACAGAGCCGCCCCCAGTAGCGCACGGCGCAGCGGGTGGGCAAGGCGAGCGGACGGTTGAAAGTGCGAGCGTTCCATGGCGGTGAAGGGCGACACTGGGTGCCAAAAGCTGGATGGACCACATTCTAATGCGAATTATTCGCATTTGCATATGCCGGAGGCGAGCATGGGATTGGTGACGGGTGAGCCGGTGGTGGTGGAGGTGCTGCGGGGCGAGACCGTCGAGTCGCGCCACCTGGGCGCCCTCGCCGTGGTGGACGCGGCTGGCGCGCTTCACACGGCCTGGGGCGACATCGATCGCCCGGTCTTCCCGCGCTCGGCCGTCAAACTGCTGCAGGCACTGCCCCTGGTGACCAGTGGCGCGGCCGATGCCTTTGCCCTGAGCGATGCCGAGCTGGCCCTGGCCTGCGCCTCGCACAGCGGCGAGCCCGCGCATGTGGCCACGGCACAGGGCTGGCTAACGCGCCTGGATCTGTCGGCCGAGCACCTGGAATGCGGCACGCAGTGGCCTGCGCGCGAGCCCGTGTTACGGGCGCTGGTGGCCCGGGGCGAGGTGGCCGGCCCGCTGCACAACAACTGCTCGGGCAAGCACTGCGGCTTTCTGTGCCTGGCTTGCCATCTCGGCCATCAGTCGGGTGCCGCCAACCGGGCTGGCTTCGCGCGCGGCTACGTGGCGCCCGAGCACCCGGTGATGCGCGAGGTCACGCACGCGCTGGAGGTGGCCACCGGGCAGGACCTGGCCCGCGCGCCGCGTGGCATCGACGGCTGCTCCATCCCCACCTACGCCCTGCCCTTGCGCGCGCTGGCGCTGGCCTTTGCGCGCGTGGGCACGGGCAGCGGGCTGCCGCCTGACGTCGCCAGCGCCGCCGCGCGGCTGCGCCGGGCCGTGGCCCAGGCGCCCTTCATGGTGGGCGGCACCGACCGCTTTGACACCGAGGTGATGCAAGCCCTGGGCGAGCGGCTGTGCTGCAAGGTGGGCGCTGAAGGCGTCTACTGCGCCAGCCTGCCCGAGCTTGGCCTCGGACTGGCGCTCAAAATCGACGATGGCGCCAGCCGTGCGGCTGAGGCGGTGATGGCCCAGCTTGCGCTGCGCCTGCTGCGCCCCAGCGGCGATGCGGCCACGCTGCTGCAGCGGCTGGCGGCCCCGGTGATGCGCAACTGGCGCGGCACCGAGGTGGGCCGGCTGCGCATGCGCCTGGAGGGCTGAAGACTAGGTGCCCGCGCCAAACACGCCGTGCAACTGCAAGCGTGCGCCGGGGTGCACCCAGCGAGAGGTGGCCACGGCCAGGCCCCGGCTGTAGTGGATGCGACGCACCACCAGGCAGGGCGAGCGACGCGGCACGGCCAGCCAGCGGGCGTCGTCTTCGCTGGGCAAGGCAGCTTCGACCAAGGTGCGTGACGAGGACAGCGGCGCCACGTCCTGCAGGTAAGCAGCCGGCTGCTGCAGGCTGAAGTCCTGCGCCAAAAATTCGGGCGCGACCTGGGGGTTCACGACCAAGGTCTCGACCTGCAGCGGCGCCCCGCTGTCGCGGTGCACCACCACGGCCACAAACACCGGCGCACCGCGCTTGAGGCCCAGCTCGGCCGCCTGCTGGGCGCTGGCGCGGGCGCGCTCGGTGCGCTGCACCACCCAATCATGCTGGCCGCCACGCGCGGCGATCACATCGGCCACCTCGCGCACCTGCACCACGGCCGGCGCGCGGTGCAGCTGGGCCACAAAGCTGCCCACGCCCTGCACGCGCTCGATCAAGCCCTCCTGCTCCAGCTCGCGCAGCGCGCGGTTGGCCGTCATGCGGCTGATCTTGAAGCGCATGGTCAGCTGGCCCTCGCTCGGGAGCAGGTCACCCGCCTCCCAGCGGCCGCTGGCCATGCCCTCCTTCAGGTGGGTCTTGATGCGCAGATAGTGCGGGTCGGCAGCGGGCTTGGCCATGAGGTTCAGTATCGGCCGGCAGCGCCGGCCACACGCAGGTAGACGTGCGCGATCCAGGCCACCCAGGCGCGGCCCAACAAGGCGCGCCAGCCGGTGTGCGGCGGCGTGGTGACCTGCCGGGCCTCGGCCTGCGCGCTCTCGATTTCGGCGCGCAGCTGCTCGGCAAAGCGGCCGTCCAGCAGCACGACATTGGCTTCCAGGTTGAGCAGCAGCGAGAGCGGGTCGATGTTGGACGAGCCCACCGTGGCCCACTGGTCGTCCACCACAGCCACCTTGGCGTGCAGGAAGGCGGGCTGGTATTCGTAGATCTCGACGCCATGCTCCAGCAGCTCGGCATACAGGGCCTGGGCGGCCAACGCGGCCAGCCGGTAGTCCACCTTGCCCTGCAGCAGCAAGCGCACGCGCACGCCGCGCTGCGCGGCCTGGCGCAGCGCGCGGCGGATGCGCTGGCCGGGGTAGAAGTAGGGGCAGACCAGGTCCACCGTGCTTTGCGCCCGGCTGATGGCGTCCACATAGGCGCGCTCGATGGTGCGGCGCTGGCGCAGGTTGTCGCGCAGCACAAAGGCAGCGCGCACGGGCGGCAAGGGGTGGCTCAGCCGGCTCTGGCCGCGCGGCATGTGCACACGCCGCCACAGCGACGCGGCCCGCACCAGACGTGCAGGGCCGCGTGCCAGTGCCAGCAGCTCCTCGCCCACGTCGCGGCCCAGCCAGGCGCGCGTCCAGACCGCGCGGGCGGCCTGGCCCACGGCCTGCACCACGGGGCCGCGCAGCTCCACGGCGAAGTCGAGCCGGGGCGCATCACTGGCGCCGTGGTGCAGGTCGATGCGGTCGTCAATGAGGTTGATGCCGCCGACAAAGCCTTGCTCGCCATCCACCACGCAGAGCTTCTGGTGCAGGCGGCGCAATTGGCCCGGCTGCAGCCAGCGCCACCAGCGGTCCAGCGGCCGGAACACCGCAAAGGCCACACCGCTGCCTTCGAACTCGCGGTGCAGCGCGCCGAGACTGTCCTTGCTGCCAAAGCCGTCCACCACCACACAGACCTTGACGCCCCGCCGCGCCGCTGCCACCAGGCGCGCGCACAGGCGCAGGCCGGTTTCGTCGTGGTGAAAGATGTAGGTGGCCACCCAGACCTCGCGCTGCGCTGCGTCCACCGCCGCCAGCATGCGCGGGAAGAGCGCATCACCGCCGCGCAGCAGCCGGGCCTCATTGCCGCCCGAGAGCTCGGCGGGGATCAGCCAGGCGGGGGCGAGGCTCATTCGAGCTGCAGATCCACCAGCAGGGGCAGATGGTCAGACATGCGCGCCCAGCTCGGGCCGCGCGGCACCTGCAAGCCCACGCAGCGCAGGCCGCGCGTGTAGACGCGGTCGAGCGAGAAGATGGGCAGGCTGGACGGGAAGGTGGCCGCCCGGTGCCGCCCCGGTGCCACCGCACGGCGCAGGCCGCAGCCGCGCATGAGGCCATCCAGGCGCTCGCCCCAGTCATTGAAGTCGCCGGCCACGATCAGCGGCTCACCGGACGGCACCTCGCGCTCGATGTAGCTGGCCAGGCGCTGCACCTGGCGCACGCGGCCGCCATGCAGCAAGCCCAGGTGGACGACGATGGCGTGCACATCGGCCCCCTGCCAGCGCACCGGCACGTGCAGCAGGCCGCGCTGCTCGAAGGCGTGGTCCGACACGTCGTGGTGGCCCACGTCGCCCAGCGGCCAGCGCGACAGCAGCGCATTGCCATGCTCGCCGCCCTTGGTCACGGCATTGGTGCGGTAGGCGGCCTCGTAGCCGTGCGGCGCCAGGAACTCGGCCTGCCCCTCCTTGGGCCAGCCAAACCAGGTGCGCTCAAAGTCCACCGCATGCCCGTGGTGGAAGTGCCGCACCTCCTGCAGGAAGACGAGGTCGGCGTCCAGCGCCTGCACGCCCATGGCCAGGTTGTGGATCTCCAGGCGCTTGGCCGGCCCGAGGCCGCGCACGCCCTTGTGGATGTTGTAGGTGGCCACCCGCAGGCTGGGCCCCTGCAGGCTGGCCGGCACGGCGACGGTGGTGCGGCGAAAGGGTCTCAAGGTCAGCGAGCTTGAACGGATGCGCCGGGCGTGTAGCGCGGCAGTTGCAGGATGGCCTCGGCGTTGGACGGCGAGAAGCAGCGGTCGGCGGCCTCTTGGTATGGCAGCCACACAAAGGCGGTGTGCTCACGCGGGCTGAGGCGCGGCGTGTCCGCCTGCGGCAGGCACAGCCCAAACACATGCTCGGTGTTCTGCGTCACGCCGGGCGCATAGCGGTGGCGCCAGTGCGGGTAGATCTCGTAGATGTTGGCCAGGCCCCAGTCGCGCAGCGTGCCGGCCGCAAAGCCGGTTTCCTCGCGCACCTCGCGCCACGCGGCCTCGGCCAGCGCCTCGTCGGGTTGGTCCAGCGAGCCCGTCACGCTCTGCCAGTAGCCCGGGTGGTCAGCGCGCTCGATCAGCAGGACCTGCAACTCTGGCGTGTGGATGACGACGAGAACGGACTCGGGGATCTTGAACGGCGTGGCCTCAGGCATAAGCGCCAGCATAGCGGCACGCACGCCTGCGGCCAGTCCGCCGGCCCCAACGAAAAACCCCGCCGCAGCGGGGTTTCAGGGATGCAGAGCGGGACGCAATGCTCAGGCGGCGGCGCCCGCGTTGCGCAGGCGGATGTGCAGCTCGCGCAGTTGCTTCTCGTCCACATGGCTGGGGGCGCCGGTCAGCAGGCACTGGGCGCGCTGGGTCTTGGGGAAGGCGATCACGTCGCGGATGGACTCGGCCTTGGTCATCATGGTGACGATGCGGTCCAGGCCAAAGGCCAGACCACCGTGCGGGGGCGCGCCGTACTGCAGCGCGTCGAGCAGGAAGCCGAACTTGACGCGTTGGTCTTCGGCGCTGATGTTCAGGGCCTCGAAGACCTTGGCCTGCACGTCGGCGCGGTGGATACGCACCGAACCACCGCCCAGCTCCCAGCCGTTGAGCACCATGTCGTAGGCCTTGGCCACGCACTTGCCGGGGTCGGTGGACATGTAGTCCTCGTGGCCGTCCTTGGGCGCGGTGAAGGGGTGGTGCACGGCGTTCCAGCGGCCACCTTCCTCGTCGTGTTCGAACATCGGGAAGTCCACCAGCCACAGCGGGGCCCAGCGGTCTTCAAAGAGGCCGTTGGCCTTGCCGAAATCGCTGTGGCCGACCTTGAGGCGCAGGGCGCCGATGGCGTCGTTGACGACCTTGGCCTTGTCGGCACCGAAGAAGAGCAGGTCGCCGTCCTTCGCGCCGGTGCGCTTGAGGATCTCGGCAATGGCTTCGTCGTGGATGTTCTTGACGATGGGCGACTGCAGGCCCTCACGGCCCTTGGCAATCTCGTTGACCTTGATCCAGGCCAGGCCCTTGGCGCCGTAGATCTTGACGAACTCGGTGTAGGCGTCGATCTCACCGCGGCTCATCGCGCCGCCACCAGGCACGCGCAGGGCCACCACGCGGCCACCGGGGGTGGTGGCCGGGCCGCTGAAGACCTTGAAGTCCACCGTCTTCATCGCATCGGTCAGCTCGGTGAACTCGAGCATGACGCGCAAGTCGGGCTTGTCGGAACCGAAGCGGAACATGGCCTCCGAGTAGGTCATGACCGGGTACTCGCCCAGGTCCACGCCCATGGCCTCCTGGAAGACGTGGCGGATCATGCCCTCGAACATCGTGCGAATTTCCTGCTCGGTGAGGAAGCTCGTCTCGATATCGATCTGCGTGAACTCGGGCTGGCGGTCGGCGCGCAGGTCCTCGTCGCGGAAGCACTTGGTGATCTGGTAGTAGCGGTCAAAGCCCGAGACCATCAGCAGCTGCTTGAAGAGCTGGGGCGACTGCGGCAGCGCGAAGAACATGCCGTCATGGACGCGGCTGGGCACGAGGTAGTCGCGCGCGCCTTCGGGTGTGCTCTTGGTCAGCATCGGGGTCTCGATGTCGACGAAGCCGAGCTTGTCCAGGTAGTTGCGCACCAGCATGGCCACGCGGTAGCGCAGCATCATGTTCTTCTGCATCACGGGGCGGCGCAGGTCCAGCACGCGGTGGGTGAGGCGCGTGGTCTCGGAGAGGTTGTCGTCGTCGAGCTGGAAGGGCGGCGTCACCGAGGGGTTGAGCACTTCGAGCTCATGGCAGAGCAGCTCGACCTTGCCGGAGACGAGGTTGGCGTTCTCGGTGCCGGCCGGACGGGCGCGGACCTTGCCGATGACCTTGAGGCAGAACTCGTTGCGGACTTCTTCGGCCACCTTGAACATGTCGGGGCGGTCGGGGTCGCAGACGACCTGGACCAGGCCTTCGCGGTCGCGCAGGTCGATGAAGATGACGCCGCCATGGTCGCGGCGGCGGTGGGCCCAGCCCATCAGGGTGACGGTTTGATCGAGCAGCTTCTCGCTGACTTGGCCGGCGTAGCAGGTGCGCATGATATGGTTCTCCGAATGCGTGTGTTCTTGGGGTCTTGTGGCGCTGCGCGGGCGGAAGGATCAGGTCCAGCAGCCCTCAGGGTTGAACGCTTGCCTGGCGCTCAACCCACGGGGTTTCGTTCAGCGGCGTCTTCGCAGGGCGCGTTGCCGGCAGGGGGCGCTACCGTGCCCATCGAGATGATGTACTTGAGCGCTTCGTCCACGCTCATGGCCAGCGGCTGGATCTCGCTGCGCGGCATCATCAGGAAGAAGCCCGAGGTGGGGTTGGGCGTGGTGGGCACGTAGACGCTGACATGCTCGCTGGCCAGGTGGCAGGCCACCTCGCCGCTGGGCGTGCCGGTGACGAAGGCAATCGTCCACGAGCCCTCACGCGGGTACTGCACCAGCACAGCCTCGCGGAAGGCGTTGCCGCTGCTCGAGAACAGGGTGTCGGACACCTGCTTCACCGAGCTGTAGATGTTCTTGACGATGGGGATGCTGCCCAGCAGGCGGTCCCACTGGCGCAGCCACCACTGGCCAAAGATGTTGGCAACGAAGACGCCCGTCAGCAGCAGGGCACCGGCCAGGATCACGAGCCCGAGGCCGGGCACGTGGTGCAGGCTGAGCAAGCCATCACGCCAGGCCGCCGGCAGCACCAGGGCCAGAGCCGCCAGCAGCGAGCCGAAGACGCCATTGACGACGTCGAGGATCTGCCCGAGCACCCAGATGGTGATGGCCAGCGGCAGCCAGACCAGCAGGCCGGCAACGAGGTATTTGCGCATCGGGGCAGTCACGGGGCGGCCAGCGTCAGTGGCAGGCGCAGGAGCCGCCGCAGGACGCGCCACCCGAGGCCGAGCTGCCGGCGTCGGAAGCCGCCGACGAGGACTCGGATTTGGCCGGTTCTGCAGCCGCCGCCGGGGCTGCCGCAGCAGCTGTGGCGCCGCCCTTGAAGTCGGTCGCGTACCAGCCGGAGCCCTTGAGCTGGAAGCCCGCAGCGGTCACTTGTTTGGAGAACGCTTCGGCGCCGCAGGCCGGGCAGGTGCTCAGCGGGGCGTCAGACAGTTTCTGCAACACGTCCTTGGCATGGCCACAGGCGCTGCAGCGGTAGGCGTAGATAGGCATGGGGAGGGCCGGACGGAAAAACGTGGGATTTTAGGGCCTGGCCCCGCCGGCACCTTGATGCACCGGACTGGGGCCACGCCACGGCTCCGACAGATGGGGCCGTGGCGGCGCGGTTCAAGGCACGGCGACGCCTCAGGGATTCGGCTTGAGGTGGTGGCTGACGTGGTCGTGGCGGTTGGCCAGGATCTGCGGCATCAGCGAACCCACCCCCATGCCCAGCAACGCGGCCAGCAAGCCCGCCAGCTGACCCGGGAAGCGCTCGCCCCAGGTGGTGACCTGCGGAAAGAACAGCACCCAGACCATCACGCCAGCAAAGATCGAGACGATGGCGCCCTGGGTGGTGGCCTTGGACCAGTACAGGCCAAACACCAGCGGCACGAAGGCCGCGACCAGGGTCACCTGGTAGGCGGCGCTGACCAGCTCGTAGATGGGCGTGCCCTGCAGGGCGATGGCATAGACCAGCACCGCAAAGGCGAAGATGACCAGCGTGACCCGCATTGCCACCAGGGCCTGCTTGTCGCTCATGCCGGGGCGGATCTGCTTGAGAATGTTCTCAACGAAGCTGGTGGTGGGCGCCAGCAGCGTGGCCGACGAGGTGCTCTTGATGGCCGAGAGCAGCGCGCCGAAGAACAGGATCTGCATGACCAGCGGCATGTGGCCCATGATGAAGCTGGGCAGCACGCGCTGGTAGTCGTTCTGGGCCATGTCCAGGGCCTTGTCGCCCATCACGACCGTGGCGGCCAGCACGATGAACATGGGCACGAAAGCGAACACGATGTAGCTGAAGCCGCCGATCATGGCGCCCCGCTGCGCGGTCTTGGCGTCCTTGGCGGACATCACGCGCTGGAAGACGTCCTGCTGCGGGATGGAGCCCAGCATCATGGTCAGCGCCGCGCCGACGAACATGGCCAGGTCGGTGAAGCTGGGCTCGGGCAGGAAGCGGCCCAGGTCGCGCTTGGCGGCAGCCTCCAGCACCACGCCCGCGCCGCCGGCCAGGTCGGCAGCAAACACGGCAATGATGGAGAGCCCGACGACCAGCACGATCATCTGGATGAAGTCGGTCCAGGCCACGGCCAGGAAGCCGCCGATCACGACGTAGATGAGCACGGCCAGCAGGCCGACGATCATGCCCATCTGCGAGGACATCGCGCCATCGGTCAGGATGGAGAACACCAGGCCCAGGGCCGTGACCTGCGCGGCCACCCAGCCCAGGTAGCTGAGGATGATGGCCAGCGAGCAGAAGATCTCGACGCCGCGCCCGTAGCGCTGGCGGTAGAAGTCGCCGATGGTCAGCAGGTTGAAGCGGTACAGCTTGGCGGCAAAGAAAGCACCCACCAGCACCAGGCACATGCCGGCGCCGAAGGGGTCTTCGATGATCGCGCCCAAGCCGCCCTGCACGAACTTGGCGGGGATGCCCATCACCGTCTCCGCACCAAACCAGGTCGCAAAGGTGGTGGTGATCACCATGATGAGCGGCAGGCTGCGCCCCGCGACGGCAAAGTCAGCCGTGCCCTTGATGCGCGAGCCTGCCCAGACGCCGATGCCGAGAGTCCCCAGCAGGTAGAGCACGACGAAGACGATCAAGGTGGTGTTCATGGCGCCGGGGAGCTCTTGAAAAAATCGCGCGGATTATGGCGGCGCGCTGGCCAGGGATCGAGGCTAGAAATACTCACCAAACCAGCGCCCCGCCACCAGCGTGGCGGCCACGCCAGCGGCAAAACCGACCACAGCCCAAAGCACCAAGGCCAGCATGCGGTTGGTGCTACGCAATTCGCGGACCAGGGCGCGCAGTTCGGGGTCGCTGCCGCGCGCCTGGGCCTTGAGCGCGTCGTGCAACAGGCGAGGGATCTCGGGAACGAGGTGCGCGTAGCGCGGCGCCTCGCGCGAGAGCTTGTCGCGCAGCGCGGGCCAGCCCACCTGCTGCTGCATCCAGCGCTCCAGGAAGGGCTTGGCCGTGGCCCAGAGGTCGAGGTCGGGGTCCAACTGCCGGCCCAGGCCCTCGATGTTCAGCAAGGTCTTTTGCAGCAGCACCAGTTGCGGCTGGATCTCGACGTTGAAGCGGCGCGAGGTCTGGAACAGGCGCATCAGCACCTGGCCGAGCGAGATGTCCTTCAGGGGGCGGTCAAAGTGCGGCTCGCACACCGCCCGCACGGCGCTTTCGAGCGCGTCCACCCGCGTCTCCGGCGGCACCCAGCCCGAGGCGATGTGCAGCTCGGCCACGCGCTTGTAGTCGCGCCGGAAGAAGGCGATGAAGTTCTGCGCCAGGTAGTCCTTGTCGGTCTCGGTGAGCGTGCCGATGATGCCGAAGTCCAGCGCCACGTAGCGCCCAAAAGTGGCCGGGTCGATGCTGACCTGGATGTTGCCCGGGTGCATGTCGGCATGGAAGAAGCCGTCACGGAACACCTGGGTGAAGAAGATGGTGACGCCATCGCGCGCCAGCTTCTTGATGTCGATGCCCGCAGCGACCAGGCGCTCCATCTGCGAGATGGGCACGCCCTTCATGCGCTCCATCACCAGCACCTCGGCGCTGCACAGGTCCCAATGCATCTCCGGGACGAGCACCAGATCCAGGTCCGCCATGTTGCGGCGCAGCTGGGCGGCGTTGGCGGCTTCGCGCACCAGGTCGAGTTCGTCATGCAGGTACATGTCGAACTCGGCCACGACCTCGCGAGGCTTCAGGCGGCGGCCATCGCTGGACAGACGCTCGATCCAGCCGGCCACGAAGCGCATCAGCGACAAATCGTCGTCGATGAAGTCCAGCATGCCGGGCCGCAGCACCTTGACGGCGACCTCGCGGCCGTCCTTGAGCGTGGCGAAGTGCACCTGGGCGATGGACGCACTGGCCACAGGATGCTCATCGAAGGAGCCAAACAGCTCACCCACCGGCCGCCCAAAGGCGCGCTCCACCAGGCTGCGGGCCAGTTGCGGGTCAATCGGCGGGACGCGGTCCTGCAGGTGGGCCAGTTCGTCGGCCATGTCGGGCGGCAGCAGGTCGCGCCGTGTCGAGAGCACCTGCCCGAACTTGACCCAGATCGGGCCCAGGTGCTCCAGGGCCAGACGCAGGCGCACGCCGCGCGGCTGCTGCCACTGGCGGCCCAGGCGCGTCACGCGCCGCAGCAGGCGGAAGCGCCGGGCCCGCAGGCCGGACAGCGCCAGATCGTCCAGCCCGAAGCGCCAGATCGTCCAGGCAATGACCAGCAGCCGTGCGACGAAACGCAGACCGCCGATCATGGGTTGCGAGCCCGCCCACCCGCGCCGGCCGCCACCGTCTTGGCCAGCGCCCCGATCGCATCGCGAGCGCTGCGCGCAAAGCGCACGATCTGCCGCGCGGGCAGCGGCCCGACCACGCCGGCCAGGTCGTCCTCAATGTCCCAGCGCAGGTTCTCGATCAGCCAGTTCAGCTCTGAAGCCACCGCCGCATCGCCCTGCACCGTCACCCGGGGCCGCTCAACGCCCAGGGCCGACATCGCCAACTGCCAAGGCTGGCTGCCGTCGATCTCGACGCGCAGCGACTCGGGCGGCGCGGCGTCGAGCCGCTCGAACAGCCCGGCCGGCGTGACCGCCAGCACCAAATCGGGCGGCGCCGGCAAAAAGCCCGGCGCGCCGGCCACATGCACCACAACGGCTCGGCCGGTGATCCGCGCCAGACGCTGCTGCGCCACCGGTTCGCGCGACAGCACGTGGTTGCCCAACAGCACCAGACGCTCCTGCACCGCAGGGGCCGCCATCTTTATCCAGGAATCAAGCATCCCGGGATTCTAGGGACGCAGCCCGTGCGGCTTCGTCGAAGCCAGAGGCGGGCAAGCAGCGAGCGGCCTCTCAAAAGGTGCGAATTCACCAAACGCCCCATGAACGTGGCTCACTCGTCAATCAGGGAGAGCACGAAATTGCACGAGAATCCCGCGTCTAGCTTTCAGCCCCCTGTCCACTGCCACGATGTTCGAGGATCGCAGCTACAAGAGAACGTTCTACAGCGCGCCGCAATCGGTCGAGTCGCTGGTCGCTGCGCTTTTGGAGCCTGGGCTGATCGTCCTCAGCTATCTCGGTGTCAGCGACTACTTCGACGAGCCGGTGATGCGGCCGGCGCTGACGCTGTGCCTGCTGGTCTTTGCACTGACCTTCCCGGGGCGCAACCGTTTTGGCGACCACCCGGCCAGTGCGCTGATCGACGTCGTCTCTTCCTGGCTGGTGCTGCTGGGCATCCTGCTGCTGTGTGGCTACGCCACCAACAGCCTGCACTATTTCGAAGACCAGGTCCTGCTCTGGTGGGGCGTGCTCACCCCCGTGCTGCAGATCGCCGCCATCGAATCAGGCCGGCGCATCCAGCGTTGGCGGGCCCGCGCGCCAGGTGCCCGGCGCACGGCGGTCGTCGTCGGCGCGGCCGGCCTGGGTCACAAGGTAGCGCGCTCACTGCGCGAGGTGGGCGGGGTCGAGTGCCTGGGCTTTTTTGACGACCGCAGCCCCGACCGTCTGCACGCCGAAGCCTCCGACAAGGTGCTCGGCTCGCTGGACAGCCTGCCCGATTACATCCGCCAGCACGGCGTGCGCGAGGTCTACATCACCCTGCCGCTGGGCTCGCAGCCGCGCATCGTCGAGCTGCTCGAGCGCATCCAGGGCACCACGGCCTCGCTGTTCTTCGTGCCCGACGTCTTCGGCATCAGCATCATCCAGGGCCGCCTGCTCGACTTGGCAGGTATGCCCGTCGTCGGCATCTGCGAGACCCCCTTCACCGGTACCAACCAGCTGATGAAGCGCATCAGCGACATCGTGCTGGCGTCCATCATCCTGGTGCTGATCTCGCCGCTGCTGGTCCTGGTCGCCATCGGCGTCAAGCTCAGCTCGCCCGGCCCCATCATCTTCAAGCAGCGCCGCAATGGGCTCGATGGCGAGGAGATCGAGGTCTACAAGTTCCGCTCCATGCGCACCATGGACAACGGCCCCGTGGTCAAGCAGGCCACCAAGGACGACCCCCGCATCACGCGCTTCGGTGCCTTCATCCGCCGCACCTCGCTCGACGAGCTGCCGCAATTCATCAATGTGTTGCAAGGCCGCATGAGCATCGTCGGGCCGCGCCCCCACGCCGTGGCGCACAACGAGGAGTACCGCCAGTTGATCAAGGCCTACATGGTCCGGCACAAGGTGCGCCCCGGCATCACCGGCTGGGCGCAGGTCAATGGCCTGCGTGGCGAAACCGACACCCTCGACAAGATGCGTGCACGCGTCGAATACGATCTTGAGTACCTGCGCAATTGGTCCATCGCGCTGGACCTGCAGATCATCATGCGCACGGTCCGGCTCGTGATCTTCGATCGTCACGCCTTTTAAGAGGGTGAGAGGAAATCCAACGTGCCCGCTTTGACTCCCCAATCCACCCCGCTCGTCGTTGCAAATGCGCGCCGTAGCCCGAGCTACGGCTGTGCTTTGCGCCTAGGTCGGGGCGCTTTGGGAAGCCCTCTCGGGCTCGCCGGATTCCCTCTCACCCTCTGAGCCGATGCTGCTGCCCACGCCCCGCCTCTGTCTCGCCCTCGGCCTGCTGCTCTCAGCCTGGTCGGCACACGGCCAGGAATCCTCGCCCTACTACTTCGGCGCCAGCGCCGGCCTCACGCACGTCTCCAACGTCTACCGGCGCGGCGACACCTCCAATGCGGACCGTGTCACCTCCCTGGGGCTGTTGGCAGGGCTGGACCAGCGCCTTGGGCGCGCGCGGCTGCGTATCGACACGTCAGCAAACAACAACCGCTACGCGACGCTGCGTGACCTGAACAACACCAGCTACTCAGGCCGTTCCACTGTCGACTGGGAGACGCTGGGCGACCTGTCAGGGACGGTGACGGCCAGCCGCAGCCGCACGCTGGCCGAGTTCAACATCGGCCGCGGCGCGGACAACGTGCCGCTGCCCTCACAGCAAAACCGCGAGAGCAATGGCGAGTATTCCGCCCTTGTGCGTCTGGGGGCCAAGAACCGCTACAGCCTGGAGGCCGGTTGGGCTTTTCGAAAGCGCGACTTCAGCGCCATCGAGTACAGCCGCTACGCCTATTCCCAGCATTCGGTGCAAGTGGGTGCCTATGCCAAGCCTGGCGCCAACCTGAAGGTGGGTGTCGTCGGCCGCAAGTCCAAGGGTAAGAACCCGCGCTACCCGGTGGTGGTGTCGGGCTTCCCGTTGCTGCTTGAGAACCCCTACCGCCGCACTGACATCGACTTGACGGCCTCCTGGGCCACCGGGGGTTCGAGCCAACTGGATGCCCGCGTCAGCCGCAGCCGCACGCGCAACGACCTGCTGCTCGTCAACAACTTCAGTGGCACGACAGGCGCGCTGACCTGGAGTTGGCTGCCGGCGCCCAAGCTGCAGCTGCGCTTCAACGCCAGCCGCGACACCGGGGTCGAGAGCCGCATCCAGTCGTCCGACATCGACCGCCTGTACCACTCGCTGGGCGCCACCGCCAACTACGAACTCACCGGCAAGCTCTTCCTACAGGCCAGCCTCAGCCGCATCAGCAACCGGCGCGACAGCATCGGTGCCTACGACAACGACGCCACGCAGTCGATCGGCCTGCGCTGGGCCTATTCGCGCAGTATCAGCCTGAGCTGCCAGGCTGCCCGTTCCAGCCGGGACAGCAGCGTGGCGCTCTACACCTACCGGGCCAACAGCCTCGGGTGTACCGGCCAGTTCTTCGTTTTCTGACCTGCCGCCGCGCTCGCGCCCTGACCCGGGCGTGAACTGCGTCCGCATTTGCTTGCGCCTTCGCGCGCGCAGTCGGGCACGCAAGCTGCGCTGGTCACCGTTCGGAATTACGCTTCGCAGTCCATGTCCGCCACCATCCTGCTCACCGGCGCCGCCGGCTACATCGCCTCCCACACCTGGCTTGCGCTTCAAGCCTCGGGCTTCCGGGTCGTGGGGGTCGACAACTTCTCCAACAGCTCGCCCCGCGTGCTCGACCGCCTTCGCGTGCTGGCGCCGGCCGCCATCGAGTTCGAGCAGGCCGACGTTTGCGACGCTGCCGCGATGCGTGCCGTCTTCCAGCAGCACAAGCCCGATGCGGTGGTCCACTTTGCCGCCTTCAAGGCGGTAGGTGAGTCGGTCGCTCAGCCACTGGCCTACTACCGCAACAACCTCGGTGGCCTCGTCAACACCTGCGAGGTGATGCGTGAGGCCGGCTGCAAGCGCATGGTCTTCAGCTCCAGCGCTACCGTCTACGGCGTGCCTGAGCGCCTGCCGCTGCGCGAGGACGCCCCAACCTCCGCCACCAACCCCTACGGCCAAACCAAGCTGATGGGTGAGCAGATCCTGCGCGATCTGGGGGTCGCCGACCCGGCCTGGCAAACCGCCATCCTGCGTTACTTCAACCCCGTCGGCGCCCACGAGAGCGGCCGCATTGGCGAAGACCCGCGCGGCACGCCCAACAACCTGATGCCCTATGTCGCTCAGGTCGCCGTTGGCCGGCGCGAGAAGCTCGCCGTCTTCGGCAACGACTACGACACCCCCGACGGTACCGGCGTGCGCGACTACATCCACGTCTGCGACCTGGCCGAAGGCCATGCCGCCGCGCTGCGCTACCTGCTCGATGCCCCGCGCTCCATCACCGTCAACCTCGGCACCGGCCAGGGCTACAGCGTGCTGGACCTGGTGCGCGCCTACGAGGCCGCCAGCGGCCGGCCCGTGCCGTATGAGATCGTGGCCCGCCGCCCCGGCGACGTGGCCGCCTGCTGGGCCGACCCCAGCTTTGCCGCCGAGCAACTCGGCTGGCGCGCCGTGCATGGCCTCGCGCGCATGTGTGAAGACAGCTGGCGCTGGCAAACCAACAACCCCAAGGGATTCGAGGAATGATCTCCGTTCAACCCGTCATCATGGCCGGCGGTTCCGGCACTCGCCTGTGGCCGCTGTCGCGCGCCGGCTACCCCAAGCAATTCCTGGTGCTTTCGGGTAACGAGAGCCTGTTCCAGTTGGCCGCCCGGCGCCTGGCCGACCTGGCCAGCCCTGACGTCCAGGTCGCTGCGCCCTGCATCGTCGGCAACGAGGAGCACCGCTTCCTGGTGCTCGACCAACTGCGTGAGGTCAAGCTCGACCCCGCCAGCGTGCTGCTCGAACCCATGGGCCGCAACACCGCACCGGCCCTGACCCTGGCCGCGCTGGAAGCGCTGGAGGGCGGCAAGGACCCCGTTCTCGTCGTCACCCCGGCTGACCAGACCGTCACCCAGCCCGCCGCCTTCACGGCTGCATTGCAGCAAGCCATCCGCGCGGCCGATGGTGGCGCCATCGCCATCCTCGGCATCACGCCGGACCGGCCCGAGACCGGCTACGGCTACATCCGCACCCAGTCCGACGCGGCCGGCCTGGCCGTGGCCCAGTTCGTCGAGAAGCCCAACCTCGACACCGCCAAGGGCTACCTGGCTGCCGGCGGCTACTACTGGAACAGCGGCATGTTCGTGCTGCGCGCCAGCGTCTGGATGAAGGCGCTCGAGCGCTTCCGCCCCGACATCGCGGAGGCTACAGCCGCCGCCTGGGCCGTCCGCAAGACCGACGCCAAGTTCGTCCGTCCCGGCAAGGCCGAGTTTGGCGCCGTGCCCAGCGAGTCGGTCGACTACGCCGTCATGGAGCGCTGCCCCGGCACCGATCTCAGCCTGCGCATGATCCCGCTCGACGCCGGCTGGAACGACCTCGGCGCCTGGGAGGCCGTCTGGCAGGTGGCCGACAAGGACGCCCACGGCAACGCCTCGGTGGGCGACGCCCTGATCGCTGACAGCGAGAACACCCTCGTCCACGCCACCAGCCGCCTCGTCGGCGTGGTGGGCCTCAAGGATGTGGTCGTGGTCGAGACGGCCGATGCCGTGTTGGTCAGCGACCGCGCCCGCAGCCAGGAGGTCAAGCAGATCGTCAACCGCCTGGGCAAGGAACAGCGCGGCGAGCAGAACCTGCACCGCAAGGTCCACCGCCCCTGGGGCTGGTACGACAGCATCGACCAGGGCGAGCGCTTCCAGGTCAAGCGCATCATGGTCAAGCCGGGCGCCTCTTTGAGCCTGCAGATGCACCACCACCGCGCCGAGCACTGGATCGTCGTCAGCGGCACCGCCGAGATCGTCAACGGCGACAAGACCATCCTGCTGACCGAGAACCAGTCCACCTACATCCCGCTCGGGCAGACCCACCGCCTGGCCAACCCCGGCAAGGTGCCGCTCGAGATCATCGAAGTCCAGTCCGGCTCCTACCTCGGCGAGGACGACATCGTCCGCTTTGAGGACACCTACGGGCGAAACTGACGGCCATACCGTCCCTTTCACCTCCCAAACCGGGCCCGAAGACGCGCTAACCTGCGTGCCTTCGGGCCTTTCCCTTTTTTGTGATTCGGACTGACGACCATGACCATCCTCGTCACCGGCGGTGCCGGCTTCATCGGCAGCAACTTCGTGCTTGACTGGCTGCGCGGCAGCGACGAGCCCGTCGTCAACCTCGACGCCCTCACCTACGCCGGCAACCCCGAGAACCTGGCCAGCCTGCAGGGCGACCCCCGCCACATCTTTGTGCAGGGCGACATCTGCGACCGCCTGCTGGTGGCCCAGCTCATCAACCAGCACAAGCCGCGCGCCATCGTCCACTTTGCGGCCGAGAGCCACGTGGACCGCTCCATCCACGGCCCCGGCACCTTCATCAAGACCAATATCGACGGCACCTTCACGCTGCTCGAAGCCGCACGCGCCTACTGGACCGAGCTGCAGGGCGAGGCCAAGGCGGCCTTCCGCTTCCACCACGTCTCGACCGACGAGGTCTACGGCTCCCTCAAGGCCGACGACCCGCCCTTTTCTGAGACCAACCCCTACGAGCCCAACAGCCCCTACAGCGCCAGCAAGGCCGCCAGCGACCATCTCGTGCGCGCCTGGCACCACACCTATGGCCTGCCGGTGGTGACGACCAACTGCTCCAACAACTACGGGCCCTATCACTTCCCCGAGAAGCTGATCCCGCTGATGATCGTCAACGCCCTCGCCGGCAAGCCCCTGCCCGTCTACGGCGACGGCCAGCAAATCCGCGACTGGCTCTACGTCACCGATCACTGCAGCGGCATCCGCGCCGTGCTGGCTGGCGGGCGACTGGGTGAGACCTACAACATCGGCGGCTGGAACGAGAAGGCCAACATCGACATCGTCAAGACCGTCTGCGCCTTGCTCGACGAAATGCGCCCCGACCCCGCCGGCAAGTACGAGCGCCTGATCACTTACGTGAAAGACCGCCCCGGCCACGACCGCCGCTACGCCATCGACGCCCGCAAGATCGAGCGCGAGCTCGGCTGGCGCCCGGCCGAGACCTTCGACACCGGCATCCGCAAGACCGTGCGCTGGTATCTGGACAACCCCGACTGGGTCGCCCGTGTGCAAAGCGGCGCCTACCGTGAGTGGCTCGACAAGCAGTACGCCAAATGAAGATTCTTCTCCTCGGCAAAGGCGGCCAGGTCGGCTGGGAGCTGCAGCGCTCCCTCGCCCCTTTGGGCGATGTGATGGCGCTCGATCACGATGACGGCGGCAGCTTCACCGACCCTCAAGGCCTGCTGGCCCGCGTGCAGGCCTATGCGCCCCAGGTCATCGTCAATGCCGCTGCGCACACCGCCGTGGACAAGGCCGAGAGCGAGCCCGAGCTGGTGCGCCAGATCAATGCCACCACCCCCACCCTGCTGGCCATCGAAGCCGCGCGGCTGGGCGCCCTCCTCGTCCACTACTCGACCGACTACGTCTTCGACGGCAGCGGCAGCGCCCCGCGCCATGAAGACGCGCCCATCAACCCCTTGAGCGTCTACGGCGCCACCAAGGCCGAGGGCGAGGATGGCATCCGCGTGAGCGGCTGCCACCACCTCATCCTGCGCACCAGCTGGGTCTATGCCGCACGCGGCGGCAACTTCGCCAAGACCATGCTGCGCCTGGCCGCCGAGCGCGAGCAGCTCAAGGTCATCAACGACCAGATCGGCGCGCCCACCGGCGCCGATCTGCTGGCCGACCTCACCGCCCACATGCTGCGCGCTGCGCGCGTGAACCCGGCCCTGTCTGGCACCTACCACGCCGTGGCCGGCGGCGAGACCAGCTGGTACGACTACGCCCGCTTCGTCATCGAGTTCGCGCGGGCCAAGGGCCAGCCCATCAAGGTGGCGCCCGACCAGATCCTGCCCATCCCGACGAGCGACTACCCCACGCCCGCCCAGCGCCCGCTCAACTCACGGCTCGACACCAGCCGCCTGCAGCAGCGCTTTGGCCTCAAGCTGCCGCACTGGCAGGCCGGGGTCGAGCGCATGCTGCTCGAGGTCCTGCCTTGATCTCGGCACAGGGACTCGTCGCCTGCGCGCTGTCCCTCTGTCTGCTTGTGGTGCCGGGCCTGGGCAGTGCCCAGTCGGACGAGCCCCTGTGGGCCCAAGCCCCCGAGGAGCAGCTCAGCGAGGGGCTGATCGATCAAGCGCTGGATAGCCAGCGCTCCCCGGTGCAACTTCGCAAGCCTTGGTACGCGCTTCGTCTGCGCGGACAGGCGCTGGAGATCTCCAGCGTGGCCCGCACCCGGCTGTCCAAGCATGCGCTGGAGATGAGCATCACCTTCGCGCCCTCGGAGCCCGCGTCCGCCCCCTCGGTGTCGACGCCCTACTTCCTGCATGCCCTCGATCTCCCGCCCGACGCCTTCATGGCGGTGCGAGCGAGCACGTTTGACGGCACCGCCAGCGACGCGAGGCTCAAGGCACTGCATGGCCGCCACGCCAACACGCTGGCAACGCCTGCGCTCCTCACCGCGCAATGGAAGCAGGCGCTGGTCGACGCCCGTCGGCCGCAGGCGGTTGAGCGATGGGACGTGTTCACCGATGTGCAACGCCGCACCGACGGCCAACTGCTGGCGGGCTCCATGCGCCTGCTGGCCAGGAAGCTGGGCGAGCCCGACGTCATCGAGCTGCTGCCCGCCGCGCACGGCATGGTCTTCCAGCGGCAAGAGTTGTTGTGGCTGGGCTGGCTGCCTGGGGATACACGGCCCAGCTTTGTACTCAAGCGCACCTGGTTGACCGGGGAAGAGGAGTTCGTCGTCGGGCTCAACCAGAAGCTGGCCAAGCAGACGACGGACCCCGACCACCCCTACCGCGCCTTCAGCTCGGGCGTGTCCGAGACCGAGAGCCACCCGCTGAAGCCCGCTGGCCAGAAGCGCGCGTATCCGTCGGAGCTGTCAAACCCGGCGCTGGTCGCGTTTGACGCCAGCGAGTGGTCACGCCAGCGCGAGGCGGCACTGAAGACGCCCTTGGTGCCGCGCCGTTTGCTGGAGCAGACCGTTGCGTTCGAAGGAAGTCCTGTCAAGGTCTGGGCGGAGTACTTGCCCCGGCTCCAGCGGTCAGAAGGCAACCGGTCAGAAGCAAGCTCCGCCACCGAGCAGTTCTGGGGTGGAGACGTCGCCATCAAGGTGAACTTCAGGGGCAAGACCTCGGTCCTGATGGAAGCGGGCTACCTGGAGGATCCGATGCAAATCAGAATCGGCCTGGCCCAAGATGGCGAGGTCGCCATCCACATGGACTACGTCCCGCACTACAACAACAGCTTCACGCGCTGGTGGGTCTGGGACGAAGCAAGCGCACGATTCCGCCGCTGGCTGGACTACCAAAGTCAGGGCTGTTGAACCCTTCACCTACAAGCGAAGCCTCACATGAACACTGGTCGCAAAGGCATCATCCTCGCGGGCGGCTCCGGAACCCGGCTGCACCCGGCTACGTTGGCCATGAGCAAGCAACTGCTGCCGGTCTATGACAAGCCCATGGTCTATTACCCGCTCAGCACCTTGATGCTGGCCGGCATCCGCGACATCCTCCTGATCAGCACGCCGCAGGACATCCCGCGCTTCGAGGCCCTGCTGGGGGACGGCTCGCGCTGGGGTCTCAACATCAGCTACTGCGTGCAGCCCAGCCCCGACGGCCTGGCCCAGGCCTTCATCCTCGGCAAGCAGTTTGTGGGCAACAACCCCAGCGCCTTGGTCCTGGGCGACAACATCTTCTACGGCCACGACTTCGCCTCGCTGCTTGGCAACGCCACCGCCAACAGCGTCGGCGCCAGCGTGTTCGCCTATCACGTGACCGACCCTGAGCGCTACGGCGTGGTCGAGTTCGACGCCCACAAGCGCGCCCTGTCCATCGAAGAAAAACCCAAGGCCCCCAAGAGCAACTACGCGGTCACGGGCCTCTACTTCTACGACGAGCAGGTCTGCGACATCGCCGCCAGCATCAAGCCCAGCCCACGTGGCGAGCTGGAGATCACCGACGTCAACGCCCGCTACCTGGCCCAGGGCCAGCTCAACGTCGAGATCATGGGCCGCGGCTACGCCTGGCTCGACACCGGCACGCACGACAGCCTGCTCGAAGCCGGCCAGTTCGTCGCCACGCTCGAGAAGCGCCAGGGCCTCAAGATGGCCTGCCCCGAAGAAATCGCCTTCCGCCACGGCTGGATCGATGCCGCGCAGTTGGAGGCACTGGCCAAGCCGCTGGCCAAGAACGGCTATGGCCAGTACCTGCTCAAGCTGCTGACCGACAAGGCCTTCTGAACACCGCCATGCAAGTCACGCCCACCTCCCTTCCCGAAGTCCTGCTGATCGAGCCCAAGGTCTTTGGTGACGCACGCGGCTTCTTCATGGAAGCATGGAGTGAGGCGCGCTTCAACGCTGCCGTGGGCTACAACGTCCACTTCGTGCAGGACAACCACTCGCGCTCCAGCCGGGGCGTGTTGCGTGGCTTGCATTACCAGTTGCCCCCCAACCCGCAAGGCAAGCTCGTGCGCTGCGTGAGTGGCCGCGTGTTCGACGTCGCCGTGGACCTGCGCCGCAGCAGCCCACGCTTTGGCCAGTGGGTGGGCTTCGAACTCTCTGAAGACAACAACCGCCAGCTCTGGATCCCGCCCGGCTTTGGGCATGGCTTCCTGGTGCTGTCCGAGACGGCCGACTTCCTCTACAAAACCTCGGGCGCCTACGCCCCGGAGTGTGAGGGCGCTGTGCGCTGGGACGACCCGACGGTAGGGGTGGCTTGGCCGTTGGCTGAGTTGGACGGTGTGGCGCCGCAGTTGTCGGCCAAGGATGTGGCGGCGCCTTTGTTGGGTGTGGCGAAGCACTTCGAGTGAGGCCTTGAAGTCGGGTTGC
>NZ_JBDPZD010000008.1:0-106279 GCF_039872745.1 Roseateles paludis
GAGGGCATCGGCCAGGCGCATGATGGCCTGCTCGCCGAGGTCGCCGGTGTCGCCTTCGAGGGCGAGCTTGGCGGAACCCTTGATGATGGGGGTGTCGTCGCCGGGGAAGTCGTACTTGGAGAGGAGCTCACGCACTTCCATTTCGACGAGCTCAAGCAGCTCGGCGTCGTCGACCATGTCGCACTTGTTCAGGAAGACGATGATGAACTTCACGCCGACCTGACGGGCCAGCAGGATGTGCTCGCGGGTCTGGGGCATGGGGCCGTCAGCAGCGGAGCACACGAGGATGGCGCCGTCCATCTGGGCGGCACCGGTGATCATGTTCTTGACGTAGTCGGCGTGCCCGGGGCAGTCAACGTGCGCGTAGTGGCGGTTGGCGGTCTCGTACTCGACGTGCGCGGTGTTGATGGTGATGCCGCGGGCCTTTTCTTCGGGCGCTGCGTCGATCTGGTCGTAGGCCTTGGCCTCGCCGCCGAACTTCTTGGACAGCACGGTCGCGATCGCTGCCGTCAGCGTGGTCTTGCCGTGGTCGACGTGACCAATCGTGCCCACGTTGACGTGCGGCTTGGTGCGTTCAAACTTGCCTTTTGCCATCTTGCGCTCCTGCGGCGAACTTGTTCAGACAGAGAAACAAAGGAAGGGGAAAGGTGGTGCCCATGACGCGGATCGAACGCGTGACCTCTCCCTTACCAAGGGAGTGCTCTACCACTGAGCCACATGGGCATCGACACGGGTTTGACGGCACGACCAGCAAACCGGTATCGACGCTGACGAAAGAACCACAAGCCTGGAGCGGGAGACGGGAATCGAACCCGCGTCATTAGCTTGGAAGGCTAAGGTTCTACCATTGAACTACTCCCGCACACTTCCAAGGCTGAGCCTGGAACAAGCTTGGTGGAGGAGGCTGGATTCGAACCAGCGTACGCAATGCGGGCAGATTTACAGTCTGCTGCCTTTAACCACTCGGCCACCCCTCCTGGAGCGAGCCCGCCACTATAGCACAGGCCCGTGTCAAGGCAAACGCGCCCTGGTGGGGCGCGGCAAGCCCGAAAGGCTTCAGGGGCGTCTGCACAGGCAGTGCGCCCAGACGGTGCCGGCCCAGGCGCCATCCTGCCCCAGGCGCGCTGCCGCCTGCAGCAGCGCCGCTTCCTCCTGCCAGCCGGCGGGAAGCAGGTCCTGCAGCCCCGGTGCCGCAGGCTCGACTAGCAGCGGTACAGCGCCGTCCACCAGACGCGCGAGCCAGCGCTCGGTGCGGCCGGGCTCGCGCTCCAGGTAGGTGAAAGTGGCTGGCGCTGTGAGCTTGGCCAGTTCGGCGGCGGATTGCACGGCCGCTTGCAGGCTGCCCAAGCCGTCGATCAGCGAGCGCTCCAGGGCCTGGGCGCCGGTCCAGACGCGCCCCTGGGCGCTGGCGTCGATCTCGGCGGGCGTCTTGCCACGCGCGGCGGCGGCTTGCCGGATGAAGGTGTCGTAGATGTGGTCAACGCCTGTCTGCAGCAGGCTCTCCATGCGCGGATCGAGCGGACGACGCAGGTCGTAGGCACCCTTGAGCCAGGTGGTCGTGGTACCGCCCGTTCGCAGCGAGAGCTTGCCCAGCAAGCCCTCGGCAGTGGGCAGCAAGGAGAAAACGCCGATGGAGCCCGTCACGGTGCTGGGGTCGGCCAGCACGCGGTTGGCGCCCATCGAGATCCAGTAGCCGCCCGAGGCCGCCACGTCGCCCATCGAGACGACGACGGGCTTGCCCGCCTGGCGTGTGAGCTCGACCTCGCGCCGGATCAGCTCGGACGCGAAGACACTGCCGCCTGGCGAGCTGACGCGCAGGACCAGGGCTTGGATGCCCTCATCCTCGCGCGCCCGCCGGACAAGGCGGGCCGTGGAGTCGCCGCCCACGCGGCCGGGACCGGTCTCGCCGTCGACGATCTCACCCTCGGCGACGACGATGGCGACATTGGGCTTGGCCACCGGCGTTGCCTGTCGGGCCAGGTAGGCCTCGAAGCCAATCTGACGAAAGGACTTGGCCGCCTCGTCCCGCCCAGCATGCTGGAGCACCAAGGCGCGGAACTCATCGCGGGTCTTGAGGCCGTCCACCCATTTGGCTTCCAGCGCAAGGGCAGCGGGTTGGCCACCGGCCTTGGCCAGACGCTCGGGCAGCGCGTCGATCAGGCCGGTGATGTCGTCCGCCGTCAGCTGACGCGCGGACGCCAGCTCGCCGACGAACCGCGACCACAGCTCGCCGTACAGCGCCGTGTCGGCCTCGCGCGTGGCGGCGCTGGGGGCGTTGGCGGTGTAGGGCTCGGCTGCGTTCTTGAAGCTGCCGACGCGCATCACGTGGGCCTGCACACCCAGGCGGTCCAGCGCGTCCTTGAAGTAGGTGCGGTAGCCACCGAAGCCATCGAGCATGACGAGGCCAAAGGGGTGCAGGTGGAGCTGGTCAGCATGCGCCGCCAAGTAGTAGCCCTTCTGGCCCAGGTGCTCGGCGTAGGCCAGCACGGGCTTGCCGCTGCGCTTGAAACGGAGCAAGGCGTCGCGCACCTCATGCAGGCTCGCCAGGCCGGCGCTCGCGAGGTCATCGACGTCCAGCAGCAGCACCGAGATCTTGGGGTCGGTCTCGGCCAGCTCCAGCGCCCGCAACACGTCGCGCAGCCGGGCCTGGTGCGGGACCGAACGGCCCTGAAGCTGGCTCAGCGCCCGCTGCCGGGCACTGCCCGCGTACTGCTCGACCAGCGCGCCATCCAGGCGCAGCACCAGCGCCGTGCGGTCGGCCAGCGGCGCCTGGCCACGCGTCCACCACAGCAGGGCGAGCGCGGTCAGCACCAGCAACAACAGCAGATTGAGCAGTGTGCGGCGCAGGCCGTCCAGCACGCGCCATAGGCCGACGAACAAGGCGCCAAAGACTCGCAGCAAAGGCTTCATGGGCAGCAGGGCAGGACCGGGACGGCTGATTCTGTGCGCTTTCTCGCGGGGCGCTGCGCCAATCCTGGCTAGCATCCGCCCACCCACCAGCCCCAGATTGCGGAGAGATGGCATGCAAGAGTGGCTCCGACGCCTGAACGACGTCTTCCCGGTTCGCTATGTGAGTTGGCTGGTCTGCGGCGTGCTCGCGGCCTACTTTGGCGGTCAGTGGCTGGCTCACGGCGCGCCCCCGTGGCCGGCGCTGGCGGCCGTGGCGCTGACAGGGCTGGGGTTTCGCGACCGCTTCCAGGCCAAGCGCTCGGTGCTGCGCAACTACCCGGTCATCGGGCATCTGCGCTACCTGCTGGAGTACATCCGCCCCGAGATCCGGCAGTACTTTTTAGAGAGCGACAGCGACGCCGCGCCCTTCTCGCGCCAGCAGCGCTCACTGGTCTACCAGCGCGCCAAGGGCGATCCCGACAAGCGCCCCTTCGGCACCCAGAAGGATGTGCTGGCCCCGGGCTACGAGTGGATCAATCACTCGCTGGCGCCCAGCCACATCGAGTCCAAGGACTTCCGCGTCACCATCGGCGGCAACCGCGCCAAGCCCTATTCAGCCAGCGTCTTCAACATCTCGGCCATGAGCTTCGGGGCGCTGTCCGCCAACGCCATACTGGCCCTGAATGCCGGCGCCCGGCGTGGCGGCTTTGCGCACGACACCGGCGAAGGCTCGATCAGCGTCCACCACCGCGTGCACGGCGGCGATCTGATCTGGGAGATAGGCTCCGGCTACTTTGGCTGCCGCGACGAGGCCGGGCGCTTCAGCCCCGACAAGTTCCAGGCGGCAGCAAGCGACCCGCAAGTCAAGCTCATCGAGATCAAGCTCAGCCAGGGCGCTAAACCCGGCCACGGCGGCGTGCTGCCCGGCCCCAAGGTCACCATCGAGATCGCCCAGGCACGCGGCGTTGCCGAGGGCGTGGACTGCGTCTCGCCGGCGGCGCACAGCGCGTTTTCCACGCCCATCGAGCTGATGCAGTTTGTTGACCGGCTGCGCAACCTCTCGGGCGGCAAGCCCACCGGCTTCAAGCTCTGCATCGGCCACCCCTGGGAGTGGTTCGCCATCTGCAAGGCCATGGTGGAAACCGGCATCACGCCCGACTTCATCGTGGTGGACGGCGGCGAAGGCGGCACCGGCGCCGCGCCGCTGGAGTTCACCGACCACGTCGGCGCCCCGCTGCAAGAGGGGCTGCTGCTCGTCCACAACACCCTGGTTGGGCTGGACCTGCGCGACCAGATCCGCATCGGTTGCGCCGGCAAGATCATCAGCGCCTTCGACATCGCACGCGCGATGGCCATGGGCGCCGACTGGTGCAACTCCGCGCGCGGTTTCATGTTCGCGCTGGGCTGCATCCAGGCCCAGACCTGCCACACCGGCAACTGTCCCACCGGCGTCGCCACGCAGGACCCGGTTCGGCAGGAAGCCCTCGTCGTGCCCGACAAGGCCGAGCGCGTTTATCACTTCCACCAAAACACCCTGCACGCGCTCAAGGAGTTGGTGCAGGCCGCCGGGCTGCAGCACCCGGGCGAGATCACCGCCAGCCACATCGTGCGGCGCACCCGCGACCACGAAGTGCGCCTGCTCAGCAACCTGCTGCCCTTCGTGCCGCGCGGCGCGCTGCTGCGCGATGACCTGGAGGTGCACAGCGTCTTCAAAACCTACTGGCCGGCCGCCTCGGCCGACAGCTTCAGCCCCAACCTACGCCGCACGACCACCCCCTGAGGCGCGGGGGGCGCCCAGGGGCCAACCCCTAGGCAACCGCATCCCGACAAACTTGGGATTGACTATTCAATAGCGCACAATTCGCGGGTCAGAAGTTGTCCCCGCCATGCCCGTCGTCTATCTCCTCCGCCGCAACACCGCTTCCATCGAAAAGACCCGCACCACGCTGGAGGAGGCGGACTGGCAACTGGGCGGCTGCAGCGAGTCCTTGCAAGACGCCCTGGCCGAGATCGCGGTGCGCATGCCCGACATCGTTGCCTGCGACCTGCGCCTGAACGACGGCCACGCCATGCTCGTTGCGCACGAGCTGGGCCAGTTGCCGGTGCGGCCGCAGTTGCTGCTGCTCTCCCCCAATGTCGATGACCTGCAGCTCTTTGCCGCTCTGTGCGCGGGCGCCAACGCTTATCACGTCGACGTGGGCACGGGCCTGACCGACGCCCTGACCGCCCTGCACCAGCGCCGCGCCAACTTGAGCCCCCTGATGGCCCGCCAGGCCCTGGCCGCCTTTGGCGTGGAACGCAGCCCCCTGGCACTGGCCAGCCAGATGGCCGCCGCCAAGGACCAAAGCGCCGCTGGCCGCCAGATCGACCAGGCCGCCCGCCACTTGCTCAGCCTGCTGGCCCACGGCCTGCTGACCAGCGAAGTGGCCCAGGCCTGGCAGATCACGCAAATGGAAGTCGAGCAGCGCATCTGGCGCATCGTGCGCCTGCTGCATGTGCGCAGCCGCGAGCTGCAGATCGTCTGAGTCGGCTCGGGGCGTTCAGCCCTGCGGCACCGTGTCCTGAAAACTCGGCCGGCCGCTGAGCTTCTCAAAGTGCCGCGCCAGTTGCGGGCACGGCGTGCGCCAGTCCAGCTCCGGGAAGCGGAAGCTCAGCCACCCCAGGCAGCAGCCCACGGCGATGTCCGCCAGCGAGAAGTGGCTGCCCGAGCACCAGGGCTTGTCGCCCAAGCCCTGCTCCATTGCCTGCAGGCCCGCGTGCACCTTGCCCATCTGGCGGTCGATCCAGGCCTGGCTGCGCTCACCGTCCTTGCGGTGCACCCAGACGCGTTCCATGCGCACCAGCACGGCGGCGTCCAGCACGCCATCGGCCAACGCCTCCCAGGTGCGCACCTCGCAACGCTCGCGGCCTGAGCCCGGGATCAGCTTGCCCACGGGCGACAGCGTGTCCAGGTACTCGACGATGGTGCGCGAATCGAACACCGCACCCGAGATCGAGTCCTGCCCCTCCATCACCAGGCAGGGCACCTGCCCCAGCGGGTTGAACTTCTGCACCTCGTCATTGGCCCAGACGTCTTCCAGCACCAACTGGCACTCCAGTTTCTTCTCGGCCATCACGATCCGCACCTTCCGGACGAAGGGGCTGGTGAGGGATCCGATCAACTTCATCGCGGTCATGGATACGGCGGGCTACAGGGTCGAATTGATTCTAGCCAGCGGGCCAGGGCAAGATTCACCGCCCCGAACTGGCAGATTCCACCTTGCCACCTCCCGAGTGCTACGACACAGTCGCGCCCCGAGTCCAGTCAGCACCCTTGGGAGAACGAATGGAAAAAAGTGCTGCACGCAGCTCCATCGAGAGCACCACGGAGAGCGCCGCAGCAGCCGCTGAGATGGCGCTCTCCGCTTCACCTGCCCCACGCCTTCGTGAGCTGCCGATCGTCTTCACTGCCTCCGGCAGCGAGTACTTCCGCATCTGGGCAGTCAACCTGCTACTCATCTTGATGAGTGGCGGGCTCTACTTACCCTTCGCCAAGCAGCGGCGCATTCGCTACTTCTATGCCAATACGCTGATCGAGGGAGAGGCGCTGGCCTTTCATGGCGACTCATGGCGGATGTTTCGCGGCTTCGTGATCGTGGTCGCGCTCATGGCCGTCTACTCTCTCACGAGCAACTTCTCGCCAGCCGTCGCCATTCCGGCCTTCCTGCTGCTCTGCGCCGTCTGGCCTGCAATGTGGCGAGCCGCCATGCAGTTCCGGCTCGGCAACACCAGCTGGCGCGGCTTGCGTTTCGGGTTTCATGGCTCGTTGGCGGGGGCCTACCGTGCCTTCCTGCCCATTTACGTTCCAGCTCTGCTGGTGACGGCGCTGACACCCGACGACCCGAAGGCACCCCTCTCCTGGCAGACCGGCCTGTACTACCTAGCCATGGCCGCCAGCATCCTCATGCTGCCGTGGGCCACGGCCCTGATGCGCCGGTATCAGCATCAGAACTTCAGCCTGGCGGGCGAGCGCTCCGGTCTATCGCTGAACACCCGCGCGATTTACTTCATCGGGTGGAAGACCCTGTGGCTGACCGTGGGGCTTTTCATCGTGACGCTCATGCTGACCTTCGTCCTCGGCGGCCTCTTGGCCTTAGCGACAAGCGGAAAGATTGACGCGCCGGGGAATGGTCAGCTCTATGGGCTGATTTGGTTGGGCCTGACTTACCTGCTTGGCGGCAGCGTGGTGCTGGCCTATCACGCATCTCGGGTACAGAACCTTGTCTGGACCAACACGAAGAGCGCTTCGCTGAGCTTCGAGAGCACGCTCACCGGCCTGCCCTGGCTCACCCTTAAGAACTGGGTGCTCATCGTCTTGACCTTGGGGCTGTACCGCCCCTTCGCCGTAGTGGCCACCGTGCGGTTGCGACTGCACTCGGTGCGTATCGAGACCCGAACGGACCCTGAATCCTGGCAGGCCCAACCCACCACCGCCATGCAGGACGCCAGCGGCGAAGTGGCGGGTGACTTCTTTGGCGTCGACGTGGGGCTCTGACATGACCAACACTTTGCAAGCCCAGTGGTACGACGGACGCACGGGTGCCGGCCAGGCAGTTGAGGTCTGGCTGCAGGACGAGTGCCTGCACTTTGGTGCGCAACAGCTGCCGTTGCAGCAGGTTCTTTGGCCCGAGCGCTGGCGCCACGGTCAACGCAAGATCCTGCTGCAAGGAGCAGGGGTGTTGAGCTTCCCCGATGCCAGCGCCTTCGACGCCTGGGCCGATGCGAGTGGCCGACTGCCTGGTTTGATAGAGCGGCTGCAGCTCAGTTGGCGGCTGGCCCTGATGTCCCTGGCCTTGATCAGCGCGGCCTTCGTCGCCACGTATCTCTGGGGCCTGCCCTGGGCCAGCGACCGGTTAGCTGAACGCGTACCCCAAGCCACGGAGCAGAAGCTCGGCGAAGACTTCATGGCCTATGTCGACAAGCGCTGGGTGAAGCCCTCCGCACTGCCACCGAGCGAGCAGACTGGGTGGCAGCAACGCTTCGACCGGCTGCTGGCCACGGCCCGCACCGCCGGGCGGCCAGACCTGCCCCCGCTGTTGAAGTTGAACTTCCGTGCCGGGGGCGATATCGGCCCCAATGCCTTCGCCCTGCCTGGCGGGCAGATCTGCGTCACTGACGAACTGCTTACCCTGGTCAAGGACGAGCCCGACGCTGTGCTCACCATCCTTGCGCACGAGGCCGGCCACGTGCGCCACCACCATGGCCTGCGCGGCGGCCTCCGAGCCATGGCGGTGACAGCCATGGCAGCCCTCTGGCTAGGCGACTACTCAAGCCTGCTGAACGGCCTGCCCATCCTGCTTGCCACCCGGGGCTATTCACGCGGCTTCGAATCCGAGGCCGATCGCTACGCCCGCGACCTCGCCCGCGCCGGCGGCGCCGACCCCGCCCGTATCGCCGTCTTCTTCAAACGCCTGCGTGAACAGTACGGCGACAGCTCCGGCAACAAGCTGGCTATTTCCTTCAGCACCCACCCTGCCGACACCGAACGCATTGCCTTCTTCAAGGCCGAAGCCGCGCCGACGCCTAAAAACTAGAATTCCGGGTTTTCCACGATCCGTCGGCCTGCCTCATGTCCGCTCCTGACTTCTCGCCTGTCACCGCCCTCTCGCCGCTGGACGGCCGCTATGCCGCCAAGGTGGCTGCGCTGCGGCCGCTGTTGTCGGAGTACGGCCTGATGCACCGCCGCGTGCAGGTCGAGGTGGAGTGGTTCATCGCGCTGTCGGACGCGGGCTTCAAGGAGTTCAAGCCGCTGTCCTCCGCCGCGCGCACGCGCTTGCGCAAGCTGGTGAAGAAGTTCAGTCCGGCGGACGCCGAGGCCATCAAGGCCATCGAGCGCACCACCAACCACGACGTCAAGGCCGTGGAGTACTGGATCAAGCAGAGCTTTACCGGCGTTCCTGAGCTGGAGGCCGCGAGCGAGTTCGTGCACTTTGCGTGCACCAGCGAGGACATCAACAACACCAGCCACGCGCTGATGCTGAAGGCCGCGCGTGACGAGGTGATGCTGCCGGCGCTGGACGCCATCATCGAGAAGCTGCGCGGCATGGCCCACCAGCTGGCCGGCCTGCCGATGCTCAGCCGCACCCACGGCCAGACGGCCAGCCCCACCACCGTGGGCAAGGAGATCGCCAACGTCGTGGCCCGCCTGCTGGGTGCGCGCGAGCGCATTGCCGGCGTGAAGCTGCTGGCCAAGATGAACGGCGCCGTGGGCAACTACAACGCTCACCTGTCGGCCTGGCCCAAGCACGACTGGGAGGCCTTCTCCAAGCGCGTGATCGAGAAGCAGCTCAAGCTGAGCTTCAACCCCTACACCATCCAGATCGAGCCGCACGACTACATGGCCGAGCTGTTCGACGCCTTCACCCGCGCCAACACCATCCTGGTGGACTGGTCGCGCGACGTGTGGGGCTACATCTCGCTGGGCTACTTCAAGCAGCGCACCAAGGCGGGCGAGATCGGCAGCTCGACCATGCCGCACAAGGTCAACCCCATCGACTTCGAGAACGCCGAGGGCAACTTCGGGCTCGCCAGTGCCGTGCTGACCCACCTGGCCCAGAAGCTGCCCATCAGCCGCTGGCAGCGCGACCTGACCGACTCCACGGTGCTGCGCAACATGGGCGTGGCCCTGGGCTACAGCTTGCTCGGCTACGACTCCCTGGCCAAGGGCCTGGGCAAGCTGGAAGTGAACGAGGCAGCGCTGGCAGCTGACCTCGATGCCGCCTGGGAAGTGCTGGCCGAACCCATCCAGACCGTGATGCGCCGCTACGGCCTGCCCAACCCCTACGAGCAGCTCAAGGAGCTGACCCGTGGCAAGGCCATCACCCAGGAGTCGCTGCGCGGCTTCATCGAGGGGCTGGACCTGCCCAAGGCTGAGAAGGCGCGGCTGTTGAAGCTGACGCCCGGCGGCTACACGGGCAAGGCGGCGGAGTTGGCGAAGCGGGTTTGAGTTTTCCGCTGGTGGCGCGGGTGGGTTGAAGCAAGGCGTCGGCCGGGGCCTGAGCGGGATTCCTCAGCCGCGCCAATAGCCCGCTCGCAACGGGGTGTCGGGGCTGCGCCCGGCAAGCGTGGAAGAAGCGTCGAGGAGCGGAGGGCGTTTGGCCCGCGTGCGTACCCGCACGCCTCAAGCTCTGACTTGCCGCATCTTGTTTGAGCGCAGTGAGCAACGCGAACGAAGCGAGTTATGCGGCGGGCCAAATGCCAGAGCACCGCAGAGCAGCCGCAGGCCGCTTCTGTCGCGCGCCGGGCGCAACCCCGGCAACCCGTTGTCGCACCAGCCCTCCGCCACCGACACCGCCGCCGACAACCACCCGACGCCCGGGACTACGCCGATACCCACCCGCCCCCCAGCCCCGACAATCGGGGCCATGACTTTCATCGAACAACTGCGCGCCGCCCGCGCGCTGAACGACTCGCACCTCTGCGTCGGCCTGGACCCCGATCCCGCCAAGTTTCCCGGCGCCTGGAAGGGTGACGCCAGCAAGATCTTCGACTTCTGCGCCGCCATCGTCGACGCCACGCATGACCTGGCCATCGCCTTCAAGCCGCAGATCGCCTACTTCGCCGCGCAGCGCGCCGAGGACCAGCTTGAGCGCCTGATCCAGCACATCAAGCGCGTCGCGCCCCAGGTGCCTGTGATCCTCGACGCCAAGCGCGGCGACATCGGCGCCACCGCCGAGCAGTACGCGGTCGAGGCCTTCGAGCGCTACCAGGCCGATGCGGTCACGCTCTCGCCCTTCATGGGTTTTGACAGCGTCGAGCCCTATCTCAAGCACGAGGGCAAGGGTGCCATCCTGCTGTGCCGCACCTCCAACAAGGGCGGCGACGACTGGCAGATGCAGCGCCTGGCGGACGTGCCCGGCCAGCCGCGCCTCTTTGAGCACCTGGCCCACCTGGCGCAGACGCAGTGGAACAAGAACGGCCAGCTCGGCCTCGTCGTCGGCGCCACCTACCCCGAGGAGCTGGCCCGCGTGCGCGCGCTTGCGCCCGACCTGCCCCTGCTGGTGCCTGGTGTTGGCGCCCAGGGTGGCGACGCGGCGGCCACCGTCAAGGCGGCGGGCACGGCCGCGCCGCTGATGGTCAATTCCTCGCGCGCCATCCTCTACGCCGACAACGGCCCCGGCTTCGCCGCCGCCGCGAGGCGGGTGGCGCAAGCCACGCGCGACGCCCTGCGGGGCTGACGCCTACCCACCATGACCACCCTGGCCGACCCCATCTCCACCCTGATCGGCCAGGGCTCGCCAGCGCCGGAGGCCGACCCGCTGGCCCGCATCACTCAGGGCCGCGCGCTGGCCGTGTTCCTGGCGGGCTGTGTCGGTGTCTTCGCGCTGCTGACCGGCCTGCTGGCGCTGGACCGCCAGCCGGGTGAGCCCTGGGGCGGCTGGCTACCGCCACTGCTGGCCGGCCTGATCGCACTGGGTGCCCTGCTGGCGCTGGCCCAGCCCAGCCGTGTGCTGCGGAGCCGGGCCCCGTGGCTCACCGTCGCGCTGCTGGTGCTGATGATGATGCTGCCCGTCGTCGTCAGCGGCTCGCGCCACCTCGGCCTGCGCGGCAGCCACCTGGCACTGATGAGCCTGGTGGTGGCCTTCACCACCGGCATGCTGGGGCGGCGTACCGGGCTGGTGTTTGCGCTCGGCGGCACGCTGGCGCTGCTGGGGCTGTCGGTCGTCGAGCGCCTTTCGGGCTGGACGCCCTCCACCGGCACCGGCGAGAGCCTCGGTGTGCGCCTCGTCATTCACCTGTGCATGCTGGGCCTGGGCCTGATCGTTGGGCTGGGGCTGCACCGCATCCTGCGCAAGGCCCTGGCCGACGGGCATGAGCGCATGGCCCAGTTCCAGGGCCTCTTGCAGATGGCGGTGGACTGGTACTGGGAGATGGACCAGCACTTCCGCTTCACCCACATCGTCGAGATGACGGCCGGCATCAGCGGCCTGGGGGGCAGCGAGCGCATCGGCCGCACACCCTGGCAGATCGACATCGGCCTTTCCGATGAAGACCTCGACGCCCACCGCGCCGACCTGGAGTCGCACCGTCCTTTCCGCGGCCTGCTGGCGCGCCGCAGCGACGAAGCCGGCCAGCCGCGCTGGGTCTCGATCAGCGGCGAGCCGCGCTTTGATGCGCAGGGCAACTTCCGCGGCTACTGGGGCACCGGGCGCGACGTAACCCGCGAGGTGGCGGCCGAGCAGTCGGTGCAAGCCACCGAGGCGCGCTACCGCGAGCTGTTCCGCCGCAGCCCCTCGCCCCTGGTCGTGCACCGCTGGGGCCGCGTGCTCGATGCCAACCCCGCCGCCATGGCCATGTTTGGCTACACCCAGCGCTCGGGCATGGAGGGGCAGGACCTCTTCAGCCACTACGAGCCCGGCGACGACGAAACCGCCCGCCGCCAGGCCGATCGCCTGGAGAGCCAGCCCCCCGGCGCCATGCAGCCCATGCAGGAGTTCCGCCTGCTCACGCTGTCGCGCCGGCGCCGGCTGGTGCAGGCCACCAGCGTGCGCGTCGAGGTCGCATCCGGGCCGGCCACGCTCACCTTCTTCACCGACCAGACCGAGGCCGCGCGCGCCCAAGAGGCGCTGCGCCGCTCCGAGGGCCTGCTGTCTCACCTCTTCGAGACCAGCCCCGACCCCATCACCCTGACCGAGCTGGACAGCGGCCGCTACACCCTCGTCAACAAGGCCTTCGAGGACTTCAGCGGCTACACGGCCAGCGAGATCGTCGGGCGCACCGCGCTCGACATCGGCATCTGGCACAACCCTGCCGAGCGTGACGCCCTGATGGCCGAGCTGCGCGCTGCCGGCCATGTGCGCAGCCGGGCCGTCATCTTCAAGCGCAAGTCCGGCGAGCTGATGACCATGCAGATCTCGCTCGCCCCCTTCACCATGGACGGCACGCATTACCTGGTGCTGTTCGCGCGCGACGTCACGCAGAACGAGCTGGACCGCCTCGTCCACGCCGCCGTGCTGGAGAACGCCTCCGTCGCCATCAGCCTCACACGCGAGCATCAGTTCCGCCTCGCCAACCCGCACGCCGAGCGCATGTTCGGCTGGCCGGCCGGCACGCTCATCGGCCAGCACTCCAGCGTCGTCTGGCCCAGCCTCGATGCCTGGAAGGCCTCCACCACCGTCATCGGCCCCCAGCTCAAGGCCGGCGAGCTGGTGGACGCCGAGTTCGAGATGCGCCGCCGTGACGGCTCCACCTTCCTGGCCCGGCTGATGGCCCGCGCGCTGGACCCCAACCACGCCAGCCGTGGCGGCACCATCTGGATCATGGAGGACATCACCGAGCGCCGCCGCACCGAGCAAGCCCTCGCTCAGGCCAAAGACGACGCCCAGGCCGCCAGCCGCGCCAAGAGCGCCTTCCTGGCCAACACCAGCCACGAGATCCGCACCCCGCTCAACGGCCTGCTCGGTCTGGGGCGCCTGGCCCAGCGCGCCGACATCGCCGAGCCCCAGCGCCGCGAGTACCTCGACCAGATGGTCGCCAGCGCCGAGAGCCTCTCGGGCCTCATCTCCGACATCCTCGACCTGTCCAAGATCGAGGCCGGCCGCCTCACGCTGGAGTCCCAGCCCTTCTCGCTGCGCGAGCTGCTCGCCGCCATGCAGACGGCCTACCTCCCGCTGGCGCAAAACCGCAGCCTGCTGCTGGAGCTGCGGGTCGACGAGGACGTGCCCGCCTGGGTCTTTGGCGACCCACTGCGCACCCGCCAGATCCTGGCCAACTTCCTCAGCAACGCCCTCAAGTTCACGCACGAGGGCTGCATCCGCCTCCGCGCCGAACGCCTGCCGCAGCGTGGCGAAACCGAATACCTGCGCATCAGCGTGCAGGACACCGGCCCAGGCATCCCCGCCGAGCAGCATGCCCGGCTCTTCCAGCCCTTCACCCAGCTCGACGAGTCCATCACCCGCCGCTACGGTGGCACCGGGCTGGGCTTGTCCATCTGCCGCGAGCTGGCCCAGCTGATGGGCGGCGACGTCGGCCTCAGCAGCAACGCCGGTGAAGGCGCCACCTTCTGGGCCGACCTGCCCTTCCCCACCGCGCCCAGCCCCTCACTCGCCCCCCCGCGAGACCGCGCCGACGACGACATCCTCAAGGGCCGCCGCGTGCTCATGGTCGAGGACCACGCCGTCAACATGCTGATCGCCGCCGCGCAGCTGGAGCAATGGGGGCTGGAAGTGGCCCAGGCCAGCGACGGCGCCCAGGCCATCGAGGCCGTGCGCGCCGCCGCCAGCACCGGCCGCCCCTTCGACATCATCCTGATGGACGTGCACATGCCCGTCATGGGTGGCCATGAGGCCACGCGCGAGCTGCGGCGCGACTTCCCCGCCGCGCAACTGCCCATCATTGCCCTCACCGCCGCCGCCCTCGTCTCCGAGCGCGACGATGCCCTCGCCGCCGGCATGAACGACTTCCTCACCAAGCCGCTCGACCCGCCCAAGCTGCGCCAATCCCTGCTGCGCCTGCTCAGCCCCACGGAAGCACCCACGCCATGAGTACCACCCCCGCGCAAAAGACCTACCGCTACTACGACCTGATCATGGCGGCCTTCGTCTGCGTGCTGCTGTGCTCCAACCTCATCGGCCCGGCCAAGGCCGCGCAGCTCAACCTGCCGGTGCTCGGCACCGTCACCTTCGGGGCCGACCTGTTCTTCTTCCCCATCAGCTACATCTTTGGCGACATCCTCACCGAGGTCTACGGCTACGGGCGTGACCGCCGCGTGGTCTGGGCCGGCTTCGGGGCACTCGCCTTCGCCGCCTTCATGGCCTTCGTCGTCGTGCACCTGCCGCCGGCCGACAACGCCTTCATGGCCGAGTACCAGCAGCACGTCGAAGCCGTCTTCGGCAACACCTGGCGCATCGTGGCCGGCAGCATGATCGCCTTCGCCGCCGGCAGCTTTGCCAACAGCTTCGTGCTGGCCAAGATGAAGGTCGCCATGCAAGGCCGCCACCTCTGGGCCCGCGTCATTGGCTCCACCATCATCGGCCAGGCCGTGGACACCAGCCTCTTCCTCACCATCGCCTTCTGGGGCATCTGGCCGCACGAGCAACTCATGGCCGTGCTCGTCGCCCAGTACCTGTTCAAGACGCTGTGGGAAGCCGTGATGTACCCCGTCACCGCCAAGGTCGTCGGCTTCCTGAAGCGCATCGAGAACGAGGACTACTACGACCGGGGGACGGACTTCAATCCGTTCAAGGTGAGGGTGTGAGCTAGATCCCGAGCCCCGGGGGCCCGTCACCGCCAATGGCAGCGCCCCGGTATCGGGCTCATTTCCTTCGGCATCGCTCGTCAGACATGCGCACATCCAGGGTTCACCGTCTCGGTAGGCACCTCACACCGCCGCAGGAAAAGCGCTACTCACACGCCTGTCGCTGGTCGCGCGGTTGGGCTCGCGGCTCTGCGGTCGCCTCACGCCTATGGGGTTTGCTAGCAGAGGCAAAGCGCCGCTGCACTCGGTGGGTATCAGCGCAGCCAATGTGACGAAGGAAGCGAGGGGCCGGTATGCGCAGATGCTGTGCGGATCGTTAACATCGCCCGGCAATACGTTCGGCCTCACAAACACACAGCAGCTGCGCTTGATTCCGCCCCCACTCATCGACTGGGCCGTTTGGGCAAATCTTGATCGCTATCGAGATACCGAGTTGATTCTGCTGAAGGGTCACCTGCTACTCGAAGTCATGCTTTCAGAGAGCCTGCGTGCACGTCTGTCGCGCACCGAGACACAGATCAGGAAACTTTCCTTCCGCGAGAAACTCAAAGCACTTGCCCCCTTGACTGAGACAGACCAAGCTCTGGCCAAAGCATTGAAGTTCTTGGAGCAGCTGAATTGGCTGCGCAACAAGCTTGCTCACGAGCCTTTCCCAGGAATCCGAACCGAACTTGCTACCTGGTCCGATCAAGTCCTGAGTGTCTTCGCGACTCGCAAGCACCAGCGGTACACGCCCAGAACCAGAATCACGCAAGCGATCTCGGCGCTTGCAAAGAGTGTGTATGAATCTGCGCACAGCGCGGCACAACTCAAACGTTGAGCAGCGCTAGCGCGCGTTCGCACGCAAAGGGCATCTGATCAATGCGTCGCCAAACTTCCTACAACCCCGAATGCCCTCCAGACCCAGCCGCTTGGCTCGCGGAGCGAGAGCAGGAGCGGAGTCGGGTGGTCTCAACGTTTCACATGGTCCATCGACTGAAGTCGGGCAATGCCAAGGCTCACGCGGCGATGCATGTGATCGTCGAGAACCAGATCGCTTCGGTCTTTGGCCCAACGGTCCGTGCCATGGCGCGCCTTCAGGGCCAAGGCCTGTCGCGGCACGACGCCATTCACGCGATTGGTTCGGTCGTGGCTGAGTTCATGTTCATGGCGCTACGCCAACCGCAGGACACCGACGTCGGGAGCCTGCAGGCTCACGTCAATGCGGCGATCGAGCGACTGGATGCAGAAGCCTGGCGCAAGTCGTACGGCGCATAAGACCTGTTGAGTAGACGTTGAGCGAGAGGCTGGGCGGCGGTTGAGCGTGCTGCTGCCATCCATCGAGCCGTGCCTCTGAACAAGGCCTGCGGCGCTACCATTCGCTCATGCGTGCACAACTGGCCGACGAGCTGATCCACCTGAGCCCTGCTGAAAAGCGCGAGCTGGGTGAAGCGCTGATCGCCAGCGCCGAGGCCGAAGCCGATGGCCCGCGCCAGCTCTCGGACACACAGCGCACCGAGCTGCGCGCGCGGCTCGCTCACCACCGTGCAGACCCCAGCGAGCCTGGAGTCAGCCTGCAAGAACTGAAGATCAGGTTGCTCGGCGCGCGCGCATGAGTTTCCGCTTGGTGTTCAAGCCTCGGGCGGCGGCAGAGCTTGCCGAGGCCTTCGCCTGGTACGACCAGCCGACCATCCGTCAGGGTGAAGCCTTCTTCGCTGAACTGGAACGCGTCGAGCGCTTCATCCGGCTCAACCCACTGCTCTACCCCGAGGTGGATCCGGCCATCCACCGGGCCAACCTTCGCCTCTTTCCCTACTCGCTGTTCTACGTGGTGGATGGCGAGGTCATCAGCGTGCTGTCCTGCTTCCATCAGCATCGCGACCCCGACGCGCAGCCGCGCAGCGACGAACCCTAGAGCGGCAGCTCCCGCTTCCGCTCCCCCGTCAACGCAAACCACGCATTACCCACCGCCGGCGCGATCGGCGGCAGGCCGGCCTCGCCCACGCCGCCGGGGGGTGCTTCGCTGTCGATGAAGTAGGTGTCGATCACCGGCGTGTCGGCCAGGGTGAGCAGTGGGTAGTCGGGGAAGTTCTGCTGCTGGACGCGGCCGGCGCGGATGTCGATGCGGCCGTAGAGCGCGGCGGTGAGGCCAAAGATGACGGCGCTCTCCATCTGGCGCGCCACCTGGCCGGGGTTGATGACGGTGCCACAGTCGATGGCGCAGACGACGCGGCGCACGCGCGGGCCGGTCTCGCCTTTCTCGACCTCGGCCACCTGGGCCACGATGCTGCCGACGCTTTCGTGCAGGGCCACGCCGCGTGCGCGGCCGGCGGGCAGGGGCTGGCCCCAGCCGGCGGCCTCGGCGGCGCGGCGCAGCACGGCGGCGTGGCGGGGCAGTCCACCCAGCAGGCTCAAGCGGAAGGCGACCGGGTCGGCCTGGGCGGCGTGGGCGAGTTCGTCGATGAAGCTCTCGATGAAGAAGGCATGCTGCGAATGCCCGACCGCACGCCACGGCCCGATGGGCACGCCCGAGCGCGTGGCCACATGCGCCAAACGCTGGGCCGCGAAGGCGTAGGGGTGGGTGAAGAGGCCCTCGGAGGCGGCCTTGTCGGGCGCGTCCTGCGGGTGGCGCAGGGCAGCCAGCAGGCGGCTGTCGAGAAAGGCCGTGCGATTGATCAGCTCCAGGGCGCCCGCGCGCTCGGGTTCGATGCGCTCCAGCCAACGGGCGTAGAGCGCGTCCTCGGCGTGGGTGATGGCCAGGGCCGTGGGGCGGCCGTTGGCATCGAGGCCCGCTTCCATCACGGCGGCGGAGGCCGGGCGATAGAAGTCGTGTGTCGTGTCCTCCTCGCGGGACCACACCAGCTGCACGGGCGCGCCACCGCACTCCGCGGCCACGCGCGTGGCCTGGGCGACGAAGTCCACATCGAGCCGCCGCCCAAAGCCGCCGCCCAGATACGTCACATGCACCGTCACCGCCTCGGGTTTGACACCCGCCGCGCGGGCCGCCGCCGCGCGGGCGTGACTGGGCAGCTGGGTGGGCGCCCAGACGGTGACCTGACCGTCGCGCACCTGGGCCGTGCAGGTCTGGGGTTCGAGCGTGGCATGGGCGAGGTAGGGCGCGGTGTAGACGGCCTGGATGCGCTTGCCGCTGGTGGCCAGCGCCGCCTTGGCATCGCCCGCCTCAGCAAAGGCAAAGCCGCCTTGGCTCGCGTGTGCCTCTTGTGCCTGCCGGGCCAGCTCGCGGGTGATGGCGGCCGAGTCAACGCCACCATTGGCCGGTGGCTGCCAGGCCACCTGCAGCGCGCGTGCGGCGCGCAGCGCATGCCAGGTCGTGCGGGCCACCACGGCATAGGCCGGCTGCGAGCCCGCCATCGGCGGCACCGCGACCACGCGCACCACGCCGGGCAAGGCGCGCACCGCGTCCACCTGCGCCGGGCCCATGGCACCGCCCAGCCAGGGGCAGTGCTGCACGGCGGCATAGAGCTGGCCGGGCTCGCGCACGTCCATGCCAAAGCGGGCCTGGCCATTGACCTTGCCGGCGAGGTCCACGCGCGGCGTGGCTTGGCCGATGACGCGCCATTCGCTGCGAGGTTTGAGGCTGACACTTCCCACGCGTCGGCCGGCGGCGCTGGCGGCGAAGCTGCCGAAGTGGCCGAGGTCCTGCGTGCCGTGGCGGATGTGGCCGGCCTGGATGCTGAGCTGCTCCACCTTGACGCCCTGCTGCTCGGCCGCAGCCGCCAGCAGCTGGGCGCGCGCGGTGGCGGCGGCCAGGCGCAGGGGCTCCCAGGCATCGGGCAGGCTGGTGGAGCCGCCGGTGACATTGAGCCCCAGCTCGCGCCCGAGCTTGGCGCCAAACCAGGTGGCCAGGCGCACGTTGAGCCGGCCTTCGTCGCGCGGGCCAAAGGGCAGGTTGCCGATGCTGGCGGCCACATTGCCGTAAATGGTGTCGTGCCCGGCCTCGGTCAGCTCGATGCGCGCGAGCGGTACATCCAGCTCCTCGGCCACCAGCTGCGCCAGGCCCGTGTGCGCGCCCTGCCCCATCTCGCTGCGCGGCGAGGCCAGCAGCACATGGCCATCGGCGGCGATCTTGAGCCAGGCATTGAGGCCGACCTGGCCGTCCAAGGTTGGCAGTGTGTTCGGCCGCCCGAGCCGGCTGCGCGGCGGCGCGGCGCACATGCCGACCACGAGCGCACCGGCGGCACCCAGGCCCGAGACGATCAGCGTTCGCCGCTTCACTTTTTGGGCAATGTCCGCGGCCACAACCGCGCTGCCTGCTTGATGGCCGAGCGCACGCGGGGATAGGTGCCACAGCGGCACAGGTTGGTCATCGCAGCGTCGATGTCGTCATCGGTGGGTGCGGCGTTGTGCGCCAGCAGCGCAGCGGCGGCCATCAGCATGCCGCTCTGGCAGTAGCCGCACTGGGGCACCTGGTCGGCCAGCCAGGCCAGCTGCAGCGGGTGGGGCTCGGCCTGGCCCAGGCCCTCGATGGTGCGCACGGCATGGCCGAGCACCACGCCCAGCGGCGTCACGCAGCTGCGGCGCGGCTCGCCGTCCACATGCACGGTGCAGGCCCCGCAGGCGGCCACGCCACAGCCGTACTTGGTGCCTGTGAGGTTGAGGCCATCACGCAGCACCCACAGCAGCGGCATCTCGGGGTCGCGGGCGACCTCGGGCAGGGTGTGCAACTGGCCGTTGACTTCGAGTTCCATGGGCGACGACGGCGGCGCGAAGGCGCGCCTAAAGCGGTTCGGGCCAGCATAGCGCCGGGGCGCCGCGCAACAATCGGGGCATGTCGATGTCTTCCTCTACCGGCACCACGCCCCCCGATCTGCTTTTTGTGCTGGTGCACGACGGCGGCCTGGCGCCCGATGGGCCGGACCTGCTGGCCCCGCTGTCCGACGCGCTGCGCCACCACTACCCCAATGCCGCCCAGATGGCGCTGCACGCCCCGCTGCGCGACGCCACCGGCCGCTGCGTCTGGTGGCCGAGCCCAGAGCCCAGCCCTGAAGGCCTGGAGGCCGCGCTGCCTGGCTTGATCCAGCGGGTGCGTGCCGAGGCGGCGCTGCTGGACCTGCCCTGGCAGCGTGTGGCGCTGGCGGGCCTGGGCGATGGCGCGCTGATGGCGCTGGAGGCGGTGCAAGCCGAGCCCGCGCTGGCCGGCCGCGTGATGGGCTTTGCTGGCGGTTACCTGGCCCGGCCCACGCATGCGCCGCAGGACGTGTGCATCCACCTGATGCATGGCCTGGCGGACGCGCGCTTCCCCTACCGCCGGGTGGTGGACGCGGCGCAGGCGCTGGTCAGCCTGGGGGCCGATGTGACGGCCGACCTGCTGCCCCACCTGGACCACGGCCTGCACCCGGCCTTGATCGAGAAGGCCATGGGCCAGCTGCGCAACTTCATCCCGGCCAAGCTGTGGCGCGAGGCGGTGCTGGCGGCGCAGGAAGAAGAGCGGGCTGCGCGGCAATAGGCGCAGTAGGGGCACTAGGGGCAACGCTGATCCGGCGTTGCTCGCGGATTGATCAACGTCAAGCCCTTTGGGCTGGGCAGCGGCGAGCATGCCGCCCATGCTTGCCCCTTTTGACACCTGCGCCTTCCTGCGGCGCCTGCCGCTGTTCACCGACATCGATGACGACGCGCTGCGCCGCCTGGGCCCGGCCTGCAAGCTGCGGCGCTTTGAGCGTGGCGAGATGGTGTTCCGCATGGGCGACCCCTGCGAGTCCTTCTTCGTGGTGGCGGGCGGGCAGGTGCGGCTGTTCGTGATCGCGCCCAATGGCAATGAGAAGGTCATCGAGCTGTGCGGCCCGGGCCAGAGCTTTGCCGAGGCGCTGATGTTCCTGGGCAAGCCCTGCCTCGTGAACGCGCAGGCCCTGGCCGACTGCCTGCTGGTGGAGGTGCCGCGCGCGGCGCTGATGACCGAGCTGGCATCCGACGGGCGCCTGGCGCTGAAGATGCTGGCCGGCCTGTCACGCCGCCTGCACGGCCTCGTGCATGACGTGCAGGCCTATGCGCTGCAGTCGGGTGTGCAGCGCGTGGTGGGCTATCTGCTGCGCGACATCGCCGATGGCCGCGACGACGGGCGCCCGGTCACCGTGTCGCTGCCGGTCAGCAAGGCCACCGTGGCCTCGCGCCTGAGCCTCACGCCCGAGTACTTCTCGCGCGTGCTGCACGAGCTGGAGAGCACCGGCCTGATCGAGATCGACCGGCGCGACATCCACATCCTCGACGCCGAAGGCTTGTCCCGCCACTTGGCAAACTGAAGCCAAAGCAAAAACGGCCCGAGGGGCCATAGGCCCCCGGGCCAAATCGGTGATCGTCATTGACCACCGAGCTCCTGCTCTTTGACTGCGCTTTACTGCGCCAGGATCCAGTCGATCGCGGCCTTCAAGTCGGCATCGCTGATCTTGTCGGGGCCGTTGGGCGACATGGGGATGGGCCCCCACACGCCCTTGCCGCCCTTGCGCACCTTGTCGGCCAGTAGCGCGGCGGCGTCCTTGTTGCCCTTGTACTTGGCGGCCACGTCCTTGAACGCGGGGCCGAGGATCTTCTTGTCCTTGGCATGGCAGGCCATGCAGCCAGCCTTGGTGATGGCTTCCTCGGGGTTGGCCAGGGCGGGGCCGCCCACCAGGGCAGCGGCCAGCATGATTGCGAGGGCTTTCATGGTGATCTCCTAGTAGATGTCGTGCTGCGTGTTGTGCACGTTGAAGTGGCCCGTTGGGGTGATCAGGCGCGGGTCCTTGATGACGGCCTTGAGCTTCAGGGTCTTGTCGTCAACGACGACCAGGGCCGACTGCTTGTTCTTGGCGCTCCAGACCGAGAACCACACCTCGTCGCCCGCCTTGTTGTACTCAGGCTGAACCACGCGCTTGGCACCGTCGTCCTTGAGGTCAGCCCACTGCGCGATCGGCAGCACGGTGAAGCCCTTGTCGAGGTGGTTGATGTCGTAGACCGCGACGGACTGCGAGATGGCCGAGTCGGGGTTGAGCGGCGTGTCGCTGTAGAGGTGGTTGCTCTTGGGGTGGCTCTTGATGAAGAGCGCCCCGCCGCCTTGGCCCTTGAGCTCGGCCACCTTCTTGAAGGCGTACTGCGGGTGCTTGACCGGGTCGGTCCCGATCAGGCTGATGCTCTCGTCGCCCAGGTGGCCAGTGCTCCAGACGGGCCCATAGGTGGGGTGGATGAAGTTGGCGCCACGGCCCGGGTGGGGGATCTTGCCCACGTCGATCAGCTTGACCAGCTTGCCTTCCTTCAGGTCCACCGCAGCAATCTTGTTGCTTTGGTTGGCGGCCACCAGGAAGTAGCGGTGCGTCGAGTCCAGGCCACCGTCATGCAGGAAGCGGGCGGTGCCGATCTCGGTGATCTTGAGCGCGTCGACATTGCTGTAGTCCACCAGCAGGGTCTTGCCGGTTTCCTTCACGTTGACGACGAACTCGGGCTTGAAGTGGCTGGCCACGATGGAGGCCACGCGCGGCTCGGGGTGGTACTCCTGCTTGTCCACGGTGTTGCCGCGGGTGGAGACGATCTTGAGCGGCTCCAGGGTGTCGCCCTTCATCAGGGTGTACTGCGGCGGCCAGTAGCTGCCGGCAATGGCCACCTTGTCTTCAAAGCCCTTGAACTTGCTGGTGTCCACCGAGCGGGCTTCCAGGCCCACGCGCACCTCGGCCACGTTGTCGGGCTTCTCCATCCAGAGGTCGATCATGTTGATCTTGGCGTCACGCCCGATCACGAACAGATAGCGCCCCGAGGCCGACAGCCGCGAGATGTGCACCGCGTAGCCGGTCTTGACGATGTTGATGATCTGCTTGGTGTCGCCGTCGATCAGGGCCACCTCGCCGGTGTCACGCAGCGTCGTCGAGAAGATGTTGGTGATGTTGTAGTTGTTGAGCTTCTTGGTGGGCCGCTTTTCGGGCGGCACGATCACCTTCCAGGTGGCCTTCATGTCGGCCATGCCGAACTCGGGCGGGGTGGGTGGGTCGTGCTGGACGTAGCGGGCCATGATGTCCACGTCCTGCTCGCTCATCTCGCCGCTGGTCTGCCAGTTGGGCATGCCGGCCGGGCTGCCGTAGGCGATGAAGACCTTGAGGTAGTCGGTGCCCTTGGCCAGGGTGATGTCGGGCGTCAGGGGCTTGCCGGTGGCGCCCTTGCGCAGCACGCCGTGGCAGCCGGCGCAGCGCTCGAAGTAGATCTGGCGGGCCTTGTCGAACTCGGCCTGCGTCATCGGCGGGGCCTTGGGGTTGGTGGCCTGGTACATGGGCACGTCAGCCAGCGGCGAAGGGCCGGCGTGGTACTTGATCTGGGTGTCGGAGTGCTCCTTGTTCTGGGCCTGCACGCACAGTGCGGCTGCCATCAGGGTCAGCACCGGAGCGACTTTGAAGAGCTTCATGGTGGGTCCTTTTCGTTGAGTGCCTGGGCATCGTCGGAAGCACGGCGCCGCGCGTCCTTGAACCGTCTTAAGAAATTTGTGCGCTGCAACAGTCGGCGATTCCCGCTTGTGATGCGTCAAGCCGTGTGCAGATCGCGGCTGACAAGCCCGCCCCATCGGGCCGAAGCTTTGGCGCATGAAAAACACAAACACTCCTGCTCTCCGTCCCAGCCACACCCTGAGCCGTCTCGGTCTTGCGGCACTGCTGGCCCTGTCAACCAACGCCGCCCTGGCCCAGGCGAACAGCCTGCCCCAGGTGGTGGTCACGGCCACGCGCCATGCGCTGCCGCTGCAGGACGCGCCGGCGGCCCTCACCGTCGTCAGCCAGGAAGAGCTGGCCGAGCGCGGCACCGAGAACCTGCTGCAGGCCCTGCGCACCGAGCCCAGCGTCAGCACCTTTGGCCGACCCACGGGCGGGCGCAAGGCGCTGTCGCTGCGCGGCATGGACCCGCGCCACGTGCTGGTGCTGGTGGACGGCGCCCGCATCAGCGCCAGCGATGGCCTGGTGGGCTCGTCCGACTACCAGCTCGATTGGACCGGCGCGATGGACATCGCGCGGGTCGAGGTGGTGCGCGGCCCGATGTCGGTGCTCTATGGCGCCGAGGCCCTCGGCGGCGTCATCAACGTCATCACCCAGCCGCTGAGCGGCGAGCTGGAGGCGCGCGCCTTTGCCGAGGCCCGCTTCGGCCAGGATGGCGGCGACGGCCACCGCCTGCAGGCCGCGCTGCGCGGCAGCTTCAGCCCGCAGCTGCGCTTCGGCATCAGCCTGGCGGATGGGCGCCGCCAGTCCACGCCGCAGGCCACAGACGCGACGCTGACCGCCGTGGAGGGCCGGCGCCCCCGTGAGGCCGCCGTGCACCTGGCCTGGCTGCCGGTGGAGGGCCACATCGTCAAGCTCGACGCCCGCCACGCCGACGAGCTGCGCTGGTTTGACGCCCGCGAGCGCAGCGGCAAAAAGCGGCTCTACCAAAGCGAAACCCCGCTGGTGCGCGATCACCACCTGCTGGCCTGGGAGGCCGACTGGGGCGGTGGCCGCGAGAGCCTGCTGCGCGTCTACGAAAACCGGCTAGACACCCGCAACTACCGCAGCAACGGCGTCGCGCCGCTGCGCCCCAACATCCTCGGCGACCAAGTGTTGGAAGGTCAGTTTGCCCAGCCCTTGCCCGGCGGCCAGCAGCTGACCGCCGGCTTCGAGCACCGCACCGAGTGGCTGGACAACGCCGCCCTGCCCGGCGGCCACGCCCAGGCCCGGCACACCGGCCTGTACGTGCAGGACGAAGCGCGCTTCGGGCGCAGCCTGCTGCTCACCGGCGGCCTGCGCCACGACAACACCCAGGGCTATGCCTCGCAGTGGAGCCCACGCGTCTATGCCGTGTGGAACCTGGCGCCCGAATGGGTGCCGGATTTGGTGTTGAAGGGCGGCGCGGGCAGCGGCTTCAAGGCGCCCAATCTCAAGCAGGTCAACCCCGCCTACCGTGAGGACGAGGGCCCCAGCACCTACCTCGGCCAGGCCGGCCTGCGGCCCGAGCTGAACCGCAGCCTGGAAGCCGGCCTGGCCTGGGACCGTGCCAACACCGGGGCCAGCCTGATGCTGTTCCAGAACCGCATCCACGACCTGATCACGCCGGTGCTGCTCAGCGGCACGCCGGCCAGCGGCACCTACCAGTTCCGCAACGTGGACCGAGCCGTGCTGCGCGGCGCCGAGGCCAGCGCAGGCTGGCGCGCCGGCGCCTGGCAATGGCGGGTCTCGGGCACCTGGCTGAGCGCCCACGACGGCCAGGGCCTGCCCCTTGAAAAGCGCGCCACCCGCACCTGGGCTCTGCGCGGCGACTGGCGCGACGGCCCCTGGGCCGCCGGCGGCACGCTGGATGTGCAATCGGGCCTGCACCTGGCCTCCGCCACCGCCGGCCAGCCGCCGCAGACCGTGCCCACGGTGACCCAGCTCAACCTGCACCTGAAGCGACAGCTTGCCGACGGCTTCACGCTTCGCGTGGGGCTGGACAACGCCACCAACCTGCGCCTGGCCAGCAAGTCCCCGCTGTTCAGCTACGAAGAGCAGCCGCGCACCCTGCGCGTGAGCCTGGAGGCCCGGCAATAAGTGAGAGTGGCTGATGTGATCTGCGCATGACGTGACACCTCTGCAACGTCACATTCAGACCCCCGGGCGCAGCAGGCGCTCAAAGTGTCAGACTCTGCACGCTTGACGTGCTCGCGTGGCGGCACAGAGGGGCGTTCCCGTCTATCTTGCGCAGACCTCCCCGCACTGCCGCCTGCTGCAGGGCCGAGGGTGGGGCAGGTGTCGGCGTGGTCGCAGTGGTTTGCGGCCAAAGTCGCCGCCACAGAGGGAGCCTCGTGATGTCTTTGCCCGCCGTTGCTGCCGACAATCGACGCGCCGTCGAGCGCTACCCCTTGCGCACCAAGGTGTTGGTGGTCATTGGGGATCAGCATCGCCTGGACGTGCGCTCGCTCGACGTGGGCAAGGGTGGCATGGGCATCGTGTCCGACTGGAACCTGCCCGTGGGCACCCAGGTCGTGGTCAAGTTCAACCTGCCCGTCAAGCACACGTCCGTGCCCTTGATCCTGAACGCGGTCGTCGTCAACGGCGCCCTGGCGGGCTCCCTCGGAGGCTTCCGGGTGGGTTTGCAGTTCCGCGGCGTGAGCCCGCAGGCGACGCAGGCCCTTGAGCAGTTCGTTCAGCGCTGACGCTCAAGCGGCTTCGACACCCTAGCCTGAGGGCAGGCCTCGCAAACTTTGCCCGACTGTTCGCTCGACTGACAAGTCAGGCCAGACGCGCTATGGTCGCGCCATGGCCCGATGCGTCACGCGGCAGCGGCACGTTCGGCTGTGCGGCTCGCTGGCTTCCAGCAAGTCCAACACGGGGAGAACACCATGAGCCTGCCTGGAGCCAGCGTCGAGAACCGACGCGCCACGGATCGCTTTCCCTTGCGTACGAAAGTGCTGCTTGTGGTGGGCGACAACCAACGGATAGAGGGCCGCACCCTCGATATCGGCAAGGGGGGCATGGGGGTGGTCTGCGACTGGAACCTCTCCTTCGGCACCGACCTGGTGGTGCGTCTCGGCCTGCCGACCCGCACGGGCGCCTGCCAAATGGTGGTGCGGGCGCGGGTGGTCAATGTGACGCTGGCGGGCTCGGTCGGCGGCTTCCGGCTTGGCCTGCAGTTCCTCAATGCGGACGCCGGCACGTTGTCGGCGATTGATCAGTTCCTGCAGCGCTGAGACAGCACTGCGGCGGCACTACTGCGCCACTGCGGCGGAGCCGGGCGAAGCCTGCTCATGAGTCGCCAGCGGCAGCCAGAGCATCACCTCCGTGCCCACCCCCGGCTCACTGCTGAGCTGCACGTCCCCGCCCTGCTGCTCAAGCAGCTCCTTGACGAGGCTCATGCCCAGGCCGGTGCCCGGGATGTTGCCGCTGGGGTCGGCGCGGTAGAAGCGCTCGAACACGCGGTCGAGCTGGGCCTGCGACATGCCAATGCCCTGGTCCTGCACCACCAGGCCCAGGCGCCGGTTGGCGTCGTCCAGCCGGCAAGCCACGGTCACCCGAGTACCGGGCTTGGAGTACTTGATGGCGTTGGAGATCACGTTCGTCAGCGCCTGCGAGGCCTTGGCGCCGTCGGCCCACAGGTGCAGGGCGCCATGCGCAGCAGGCAGCTCAACGCGCAGCTCGTGCCCGGCCAAGGCGCCGGCCATGCGGTCCACGGTGTCCTGCACCAGCTCGCCAACACGGACATGGCTGAACTTCAGGTCACTGCCCTGGCGGGACTCGATGCGCGCCAGGTCCAGCAGGTCGTTGATCATGGTGATGAGAAGCGAAGCTTGGCGGTGGATGGTCTCCAGCACGTCGCGCTTGCGCGGCTCGGGCACTGGGCGGCGCAGCAGCAGCTCGGTGAAGCCGAACACGCTGACCATGGGCGTGCGCAGCTCGTGCGCGGCGGTGGTCAGGAACTCGCTCTTCATGCGGTCCACCTCGCTCTCGTGCGTCACGTCGCGGAAGTAGAGGATGGACTCACCCTGCCCCCCCGCGTTGTGGCGCGCCAGGCGCGTCAGCACCCGGGTGCGCGGCTGCGAGAGGTGCAGCAGGTCCATGGTGTCGAAACCGCCATCGGCATCGGCCTGCATGCTGAGCGGCGGGAAGCTGTACGCCGGGTCGGCCATGGCGCGGATGCGGCGGTCCAGCTCCAGCAAGTGCAGGCCGCTTTCGATGATGCCGGGCTCCCACTCCATCATCTGCAGGAAGGCGTTGTTGACGTAGACCAGCTGGCCCTCGCGGTCAAAGACGAGGAATCCGTCCGGGCTGAGGTCGAACACCGTGGACAGCCGGGCGTTGCGCTCGGCAATGGCCAGGCGCGCCCGCTCGCGCTCGGTCACGTCGTTGAGGATGCCCACGTAGTGGCGCGGCGGGCCGTCGCCCAGCTTGACGGGGGCGATGGACAGCTCGTTGAAGAAGAGGCTGCCGTCGGCGCGGTAGTTGCGCAGCACGGCGGTACAGCTCTCGCCGGTCAGCACGGCGCGGCGCAGGGTGTCGAGCTCGGGCTGGGCCGTGTCGCTGCCCAGCAGGAAGTCACCATTGCGGCCGATGGCCTGATGGGCTTCATAGCCGGTGATGCGGCTGTAGGCGGCATTGACGTAGATGATGGGGCGGCCGCGCAGGCTCATGTCCCAGATCACCACGCCATTGCTGCAGCAGGCCAGCGCGCTGGTGTAGAGCAGCAGCATCTCGTCGAGCAGCTTCTGGTCGGTCACGTCGCGCACGACGCAGGCGTAGCGCACGGCCTCTGCGTCCGCCTCGTCGGCGCCGGGGTCGAGGCGCGCCAGGGAGACTTCAGCCGGGAAGCTGGTGCCCCCGTGGCGCAGCGCGGTGCCCTCGAAGCGGGCCACATGCGTCTGGCTGGCCCGCATGAAGAGGCCGGCCAAGGTGCGGCGCTCGGCGTCCTCGGCGGTGAGGCCGGGTAGCAAGGCGGTCAGCGGCTGGCCGCACAGGTCAGCGGGCTCACGGCCAAAGATGCTGGCCACGGCATGGGAGGCGCTGCGGATCAGGCCCTGGCCATCGACGCCCAGGATGGCGTCCGGGACGGCATTGATCAGGCCCTGCGCCGTGCGCTCTGCAGCGGACACGGTGTGCATGGCGGGCTCCTCATGCTTCGGCAGTGAGCTTCTCGATGGTGTCGATCAGCTGCAGCGGGCTGAAGGGCTTGACGAGGTATTCGTCGGCCCCGGCCTTGCCGCCGGCCTCGCGGTCCCGCGCCTGGCCGCGTGCCGTCAGCAGCACCACCTTGACGTGCGCGAGCGCCGGGTCGTGCTTGACGCGCTGACAGACCTGCAGGCCATCCAGCTCGCCAGGCATCATCACGTCGAGCAGCATCAGGTCGGGCTGCAGGGCCTGGGCCATGCGCAGGCCGGACACGCCGTCAGCGGCCTCGTGGATCTCGTAGGCCTCGAACTCCAGCGTCATGTGGATGAGCTTGCGGATGTCGGGCTGGTCTTCAACGATGAGTACGCGCTTCATGGTGGGCCTCCAGGTGCAAACAGTAGAGCGGGTGGGCGACGGGGGTCAGGCGGTGGTCTTGCGGCGAGCCCGCGCCATCAGTGCAGCCAGGTCACTCGCGTAACGCTGGGCTTGGGCAATGTCGATCTGCGGGTCGGTGCTGCGGGCCGGGGCGCCGGTGGGCAGGTCGATCAGGAAGTGGCGGCTGCCGTCCTCGACCTCCTCGCGCAGCTGGCCACCGTGCAGCGAGAGCACGTGGCGGCAGAGCTGGAAGCCCAGGCGCTCGCGGGCTGCCTTCACATTGGGCTTGTTGCCCTCGGCGCTGGGCTTGGCCTCGATTTCGATGCCCCCGATGTGGGCCGAGAACACGCCGCTGTCGCGGAACACGATCAGCGCGCGCGGCCCGAGCTGGCGGTGTTCGATCACCAGGTTGCTGCCACGCGGCGCAGTGCGCAGCGCCACCTCCAGGCATTCCAGGAAGACGCGGCGCAGCCAGGTCTCGCTGCCGTAGAGCGTGGCGAGGTTGGCCGTCTCGTCCTGCGACTGGAAGCGCACCTTGACGCCGCGCTGGATGGCCTGGGGCTGCAACTCCCCCCAGACCGATTGCAGCAGCGGCCACAGCTCGATGCGGTCGGTGGCCAGCAATGCGCCGCTGTGCCACAGGCCGGCCAGGTCGAGCAGCTTGTCCAGGGCCTGCAAGACCTCCTGGATCTGGGACACCGCGTGGTCGGCCAGGTGCGCCACGTCGGGGTGCAGCATCGTCAGGGCCCCATGCGCTTCCTTCAGCGGCTCGCGCAGGTCGGTGCGGATGATCTCCATCAGGTTCTCGTAGGCGATGCCAGGGTCGGACGAGCTCTCGTCCCGCAGGAAGACGAAGGCATCGTCCTTGGCCAGCCCAGGCACCACGCGGCAGCGCAGCTCGGGGATGACCTCGCCCAGCGCCGTGGGGCGACCAGGGACCGTGAGCAACGCGCTGACGCGCTGCAGCGCCGAGCGCTCCACGGCTTGAACGAGGTCCGGGTCGTAGAGCTTGCTGCCACCGGCCAGGCCGGTGCGGGAGCAGGCGTCGCCGTTGGCGTAGCGCACGATGCCGTCGTGCGTCACCCAAAGGAGACCGGATTTCTGGTTCTCCAGGATTTCGGCAAGCGTGGCGTGCATGGTGACCTCCTCGGTCAGGCTGCGAATCGGGCTCGATTCAATTCATTTGATACAAATGATATTTACAATCGAATCTACTGTCTGTGAACGAATTGGCAGAATCCTGTCGGCCTCGCTCACAGCGCGGCCGGCGTGGTGTCGCCAAAGCGCGTGGCGGGTAGCCACACGCTGAAGACCGCCCCGCCGCCCGCGCGGTTGGCGGCACGCAGCTCGCCGCCGTGGGCCACGACGAGGCGCCGGGCGATGGCCAGCCCTAAGCCCGTGCCGCCCGAGCCGTCCTTGGTGGCGGTGGATTGCACGAAGGCCTCGAAGATCTGCTCCAACTCAGCCGGTGGGATGCCGGGGCCGCGGTCCAGCACGTCGATGCGCAGGCGCTGGCCGTCCACGCCTGCCAGCAGCTCGACTGCAGCGCCTGAAGGCGAGAACTTGATGGCATTGGCCAGCAGGTTGCGCAGCACCTGCTGCAGGCGCGGGGCATCCACCAGGGCCACGAGCTCCTGGTCGCCGCCGCGCACGCTGAGGCCGAGCTGCTTGTCGGCCAGCAGCGGCTGCAGCTCGGCGGCCAGCTCGCGCAGCAGCGGCCGCAGGTCTTGCCGCTCGGGGTGGAGCTGCTCCTGCGCCTGCTCGATCTTGGAGAGGTCGAGCAAGTCGTTCACCAGGGCCAGCATGCGGCGGCCGGCGTTGTGCACGTCGGCAAACATGTCGGCCAGCCGGGGATGCGCGCGCGCCCGCACCTGGCCCAGCTCCGAGAAGCCGAGGATGGACTGCAGCGGGGTGCGCAGCTCGTGGCTGACGTTGGCGATGAACTCGGACTTGGCGCGGGAGGTCTCCAGTGCCGCGTCGCGCGCCGCACGCGTGGTGCGCTCGGCCTCACGGAACTCCGAGATGTCCATGAAGGCGACGACGATGCCGCCGGGCCGGCCATCGGTGCCGGGAAAGCTGGCCTTGCTGATGAAGAGGTCGCGCTGGCGGCCGTTGGCGTTGCACCAGACCGCCTCGTAGTGGCGCTCGCCGCCCTCGGCCATCAGCTGGGCGTCCATCTGCGCATGCAGGGCCGAGGCTTCGGCCGAGCACTCGTTGCGCGCGGGCTGGCCCAGGACTGCCTCACGCCGCTGGCCGGTGAACTGCTCCCACGCGGGGTTGACGTCCAGGTAGCGGCGCTCGCCGTCCAGCACGGCCATGGGCAGGGGGTTGCTGGCCAGCAGGCTGCGCGCAAAGCCGAGCTGAGCGCGCAGCTCCTGCTCGCTGGCCTCCACGCGTTGGCGGGCCACGTCGAGCGCCTCACGGGCCCGCTCGCGCGAGCGCAGGCTGGCCGCTGCGGCGCGTGCCAGCAGGCCCAGCGCCAGCGCGGTGGTCAGCGTCAGCAGCAGGGGGCTGCGCGCCCGTGCCCACCAGCGGTCGTGGATCTCGTCGACCTCGGTCTCGACCACGACCAGCAGTGGCCGCAGGCGCAAGGCCCGGAAGGCCGCCAGGTGGGTGCCGGGGCTCAGGCCCTCACCCTCCCAGGCGCCAAATTCCTCCCCGGCGTTCACGCGCGCCAGCGCTGGCAGCTGGGGCTGGCGCATGCCGACCTCGACGCCGCTCTCCAGCGTCGCCGCCACAAACTCGCCATCCAGGCGCATCAGCGCGCCGGCGCTGGCTGAGTCGGCCAGCGCGACCTGCTGGAAGTTGGCAAAGGCATCGGGGTTGAGCAAGGCCAGCGCCCAGCCCGGCTCGCCGCCGGGCAGGCGCACCGGCCGCGCAAAGGGCACGAAGCCCACGCCCTGGGGCACCTGCTGGTCCAGGCTTGAGAGCTGCCGCGCTGCCACGAAGCGCCCCACCACCTCGCCACGCCCTTCGGCCGCTGCGGCGCCGCTGATACCCAGGCGCACGAGGTCCACGAAGACACCGACATCGGCAGCATCCGAGGCGGCCAGCACATGGCCTCGCCCATCCAGCAGGGCCACACCGCGCAGCGTCGTCAAGGCGGTCAAGCTTTGCTGCATCAGCGGACGCAAGCCCTCGGGCGGCACGCCGCGCGCCGCAGCGTCGGCCAAGCCACTAAGGGCAAGTGCCACCGAATCAAGGCTGCGCGTGGCGTGGTCCTCCAGCACGCGGGCCAGCAGGGCTTGGCGCTCGGCCTGCTGGCCTCGCATCACGCGGTACTCACGCGCCAGCAGCAGGCCGCCGGCCAGCAACACCAGGGCCGGCACCAGCCAGCTCAGCAAGCCCAGCGCGCGGCTGGCGGGCAGCCGCCACAGTGGGGCCAGTGGCTCGGCGGCGGGGGCGCCCACTGCGGTGTCCATCAGCGAGCCCGCACGATCTCAGACAGGCCGTGCCGCTTGGCGGCCCACTGCAAGCGCCCGTCTTGCTGAATGCGCGCGACGAAGTCGTCCACCTGCTGCGCCCAGGCATCGTCACCCGGCTTCACGGCATAGGCATAGGGCAGCACATGGAAGGGCGTGGGCGGCGCCACGAGGCGGGCCCAGTCGGCGTTGTCGAGCAGGCGGCGGCTGTAGGGATAGTCGGTCATGAACACATCGACCCGCCCGGCCTCCAGCTCGCGCTCCCGCGTGTCGGGCGGGCGGATCACGACCATCGTGGCCTGCTTGAGCGCAGCGGCCATCACGGGCTCCATGAAGGTTCCGGCCTGCACGGCCACGCGCACGCCGGGGCGGTCGATGTCCTCCCAGCGGGTGATGGCACGGCTGCTCTTGGTCGTCACGGCATAGATGTCGCTGGCCAGATAAGGCCGCGAGAAGCGCAGCACCGCCACGCGCTGCGGTGTCATGCCCACGGCGAACATGGCCACATCGCACTTGTCGTTGCGCAGGTCGTCGATCAAGCTGGCGAACGAGGATTCGACGTACTTCAGCCCCACCTTGAGGTCGGAAGCCAGTGCGGCCGAGAGGTCGATGTCGATGCCCGAGAGCTGGCCGGTGCGCGCATTGCGAGCGCTGATGCCGTAGTAGTCGGTCCAGATGCAAAAGCGCATCTCCTGCGCACGCTGCACGCGGTCGGCCACCGGGCCGGCGATGGCGCTGGAGGTGGCGGTTTGGCTGGCCAAGCCCAGGCCGAGAGCGGCCATCGCGAAAAGGGAACGAAACGGCGACATCAGCGTGCTCATCACAGGTCTCCTTGGCGGAAGTAATCGGGCTCGCGCAGCAGGTCGCGCGTCGGTTTGCAGCGTTCAGCGGCGGGTGTTGGCGGCACGGTCTCGCGGTCGGCCATCTGGGCAAAGCTGGGCTGGGTCAGGTTGACCCAGTCGCGCAGCGCGATCAGCCCCGGGGCATTGGCCAGGAAGGTGGCCACGATCTCGGGGTCGAAGAGCCGGCCAGCCTCGGCCGCGAGCATCTCCAGAGCCACCTCGTCGTCATAGGCCGGGCGGTAGCAGCGGTCCATGGTCAGCGCGTCGAAGAAGTCCACGACGGCCACGATGCGGCCCGACAGCGGGATCTCGGCGCCCTTGAGCCCGGCCGGGTAGCCGCCGCCATCCCAGCGCTCGTGGTGGTGCAGGGCCACCTCGGCGGCCAGCTCGAAGAGCGGGATGTTGGAGTGGCCCAGGATGTCGGCGCCCATCTGCGGGTGGGCGCACATCAACTGGCGCTCCTCGGGGGTGAGCTGCCCCGGCTTCTTGAGCACGTCGTCGGCGATGCCGATCTTGCCGATGTCGTGCATGGGCGCGGCCAGGCGCAGGTGGCGGGCCACCGGGGCCGGCACCCCCAGGTCGCGCGCCAGGGCCTCGGCCAGATAGCCCAGGCGCAGGATGTGCACGCCGGTGTCGCCGTCGCGCAGCTCGGCGGCCACGGCCAGGCGCATCAGGGTCTCCAGGTGGGACTGCTCCAGGTCATGCAGCGCGGTGTTGCGCTCACGGTAGACACGCCCCAGGTCGGCCAGCAGACGCTCCATCTGCGCCGTGGCGCTGGCAGCAAAGGCAAAGGCCGCATCGGACGCCGCCGGTGCTTCCACCATGGGCGGTTCTGGGAAACGCTCCGACACCACAAGGCTGGGAAGGGGCGGGGGCGGCAGGGATTTCATCCTCGACTCCTGAGACTGAGTTGCGACGTATTGCCGTCGCCTGGATCAAATATATCAATTTGGCAGTTTGCATCATCTCCAATCTTGACCGCAGCATCGATAAATTCGGCAAAATGTCTCGCGTCCCTTGTCAAGGCCGCTGCCATGCCAACGCCCTCTCCTGAAGCGCTCGCCCCCGCCGTGGGAGACGACACCTGCTCCACCACCGAAGCCGCCCAGTGGCTGGGCATGGCCGTGCGCTCGGTGCAGCTGATGGTGGACCGCGGCGACCTGCAGGCCTGGAAGACGCCCGGCGGCCACCGACGCATCTCGCGCGCTTCCATCCGTGCCTGGCTGGCGCAGCGTGGCGCGGGCGGGCCTGCCACCCAGCCCGGTGCCTTGGGCCCCGCCGCCACGCGCAGCTTTGGCGCCACGCGCCCGGCCGATCTGGGCGCCGCCCCGGCCAGCCGCCCGGCGCCACTGCGCATCCTGCTGATCGAGGACTCCGCCCACTTCCAGAACCTGGTCAGCCTGATCGTCAAGCGCGAGCTGCCTGATGCCGAGCTGCACGTTGCCTCCGACGGCATCGGGGGCTTGGGGCTGGCTGGCCGCCTCGACCCCGACTTGCTGCTGGTGGACATCCTGCTGCCCGGCATCGATGGCGCCACCTTGATCACCGGCCTGCGCTCCGATCCACAGTTCGCGCGCAGCCGGCTGATCGTGGTCACCTCGCTCGACGAGTCCCAGCGCGCGCCTTATGCCTTTGCACTCGATGGCGTGCCCGTCGTGCACAAGCCGCAGTTGGTGCGCGAACTGCCGCCGCTGCTGGCCCCGTTCAAGCCACCCCAATGAGCGCCCGCGTGCTGCTGATCGAAGACGACGCGTCCATCGCGCGCTTCGTGGCCCTGGCGCTGGAGGAGCTGACAGTCGATCTGAGCACCGCCGGCACCTTGGCCGAGGCCCGGCAGCAACTGGCCCAGCAGCGCTTTGACGCCGTCATCACCGACCTGATGCTGCCCGACGGCTCCTCCATCGAACTGATGGAAGCCGGCCATGCACGACAGGGCACACCCTGGATCGCCTTCAGCGCCGGCCTCACGCCGGAGCGCCTCGCGTCGCTGCACGAGCTGGGCGTGCAGCAGACGCTGCGCAAACCGGTCTCGCTGGCCGCCTTGCTGGACGCCGTCAGCAGCGCCCTGCAGGCGAGCGAGCCCACCAGCGCCGCACCCGCGTCCGAAGTACCGCCCCCGGCCCGCCGCGCTGCCGCCGTGGACGAGCACTTCGGCGGCGATGCGGCCATGTTCGATGCCTTCCTCGCCGGCTGCCTCGCGCGCTTCGCCGACGACCTGCAGCGCGGCCACGCCGCCCTGGCCAGCCAGGACCTGGCGACGCTGCGCCACGTCAGCCACGGGCTCAAGGCCGTGCTCAGCCTGATCGGCGAGCCCGCGCTGGCCCAGCACGCCCGCGCCCTGGAAGACGCCTGCGCCGCCAGCCAGCCGGCCGAAGCCGCGCACCACTGGCCGCCGCTCGCCCAAGGGCTGGATGCCCTGCGCCGGGAAGGCCGCTGACGCCCCCCAACCTACAAAACTTTGCACCGCCGCCACATCACGCGACGGCGCGCTTGGCATGCTGGTGGCTCGTCCTGACGCGCCACCCATGCCCCTCGACCGACGCCACCTGCTGACCGCCACGGTGATGGCTGCCTGTGCAGCCAAGGGGCTGCGGTCTGCGCGCGCCGCCTCGCCCGCTCCCCTCAACGCCGAACTTACTGCCGAACTTACTGCCGACCAGCGCGCCCACCACGCGCTGCAACGCCTGGCCTATGGCCCCACGCCGCAGGACGCCGCCGCCCTCCACGAGCTGGGCCCCGACGCCTGGTTGGCCCGCTGGCTCAAGGCCCAGCTTCAGCCCGAGCCTGCCCCGCTGCCCGCCACCTTCAGCCAACAACTGTCGGACCTGGAGGTGCTGAGACTCAGCCAGGGCGAACTGCTGACCCGCTACCGCGAGGCCACGCGCCAGCGCCGCGAGACCCAGCGCGAGATGGCACAAAACCCAGCGAGCAGCTCCGCCGCCCGGCCTGCCATGAACCCGGTGCGCGAACAGATTCGCCCCCTGGAGCTGCAAGCCGCCACCGCACGCTTGCTGCGCGCCCACGGCTCGCCCAACCAGCTCGAAGAGGTGCTGGTGGAGTTCTGGTTCAACCACTTCAATGTCTTCGCCGGCAAAGGGCCGGTGGGCGTGCTGGTGGCCGACTACGAAGCCCGCGCCATCCGCCCGCACGTGCTTGGGCGCTTCCGCGACCTGCTGGGCGCCACGGCCAAACACCCGGCCATGCTGCTCTACCTGGACAACGCGCAGAGCGTGGCGCCGGGTTTCAAGCCGCGTGGCGGGGACGGCGCCCCGCGCGGCCTCAATGAAAACTACGCCCGCGAGCTGATGGAGCTGCACACGCTCGGCGTCGAAGGCGGCTACACCCAGCGCGACGTGACCGAGCTGGCCCGCATCCTGACCGGCTGGGGCCTCAAGCCACGCAGCCACGGCGACGAACTCTTTGATTTCGACTCGCGCCGCCACGACCACGGCCCCAAGACCTGGCTGGGCGAAACATTGCGCGGCCGGGGCCAGCAAGAAGGCGAACACGCGCTCGACGTGCTCGCGCGCCACCCGTCCACCGCACGCTTCGTCAGCTTCAAGCTGGCCCAGGCCTTTGTGGCCGACGAACCGCCCCCCGCCCTCGTGCAACGCCTGGCCGAACGCTTCCTCGCCACCGACGGCGACCTGCGCGCCGTGACCCGCAGCTTGATCCAAAGCCCCGAGTTCTGGAGCCCCGAGGCCTTCCAGGCCAAGTTCAAGACGCCCTACCAGCACCTGCTCTCCAGCCTGCGTGCCGTTGGCGCCCCGATGCTCCCGACGCAGCAAGCCCTCAATCTGCTGCAACAGGCTGGCCAACCGCTCTACGGTGCCGTCACACCCGACGGCTACAAGAACACCGCCGCCGCCTGGCGCAACCCCGAGGCCCTGACCCAGCGCGTGCAGTGGGCCACCCGCCTGGCACAAGGCCGATCAAGCGATGCCCTGCTGGCCACGCTCGGCCCCTTGATCAGCGAACGCACGCGCGATGCCGTGCGCACCGAGGCCCCCGCAGCCCAAGCCGCGCTGCTGCTGGCCAGCCCTGACTTCATGAAGCGATGAGCCTGCTACGCCGCCACATCCTGCACTTCGGGGCCACCACACTGGCGGGCCTGCCCTTGTCGCTGCGCGCCGCCCCCGAGCAGCCTGCGCGCAAGCTCGTCGTCGTGATGCTGCGCGGCGCGGTGGACGGCCTCTCCGTCGTCGCACCCTATGGCGACGCGCGCTACGCCGCCAGCCGCCCGCAGCTGGCGCTCAAGGCGCCGGGCACGGCGGACGACGCCCTGCTCCAGCTCGACAGCCTCTTTGGCCTGCACCCGGCGCTCGCGCCCCTGCACCGGCACTACGAAGGCGGGCAACTCGCCTTCGTGCACGCCAGCGGCTCGCCCGACCCAACGCGCTCGCACTTTGACGCGCAGGATTACTTCGAGTCCGGCACGCCGGGCCGCAAGTCCACGCCCGATGGCTGGATGAACCGCCTGCTGACCGCACTGCCCGGCGAGCCCAGCCCCACCCGCGCCATCAGCCAAGGCAACACGCCGCCCCGCATCTTTGCCGGCCCCGCCAGCGTCGCGTCGCTCGGCCTCGGGCCCCAGGCCGCGCAGCGCCGCGCCATCGACGAGCCGCGCGTGCAAGGCGCGCTGGCCAAGCTCTACGAAGGCGACGCGCAGCTGGCGGGCACCTACCGCGAGACCGTCGAAGGCCGCCGCGAGATGTCACGCAGCATGGCCAGTGCCGAGCACCAAAGCGCCATGGCGCGCGGTATGGGCGACCCCACGGCCGACGCCGGTGCGCCTTCGGCGCGCAGCTTTGCTGCCGACGCCCGGCGCCTGGGCCAGCTGATCCAGCACGACCCGCACACCCAGCTCGCCTTCACCGCCGTGGGCGGCTGGGACACCCACGTCAACCAAGGCGCCGCGCAGGGCCAGTTGGCCAACAAGCTCGGCGCGTTGGGCCAAGGCCTGGCCGCACTGGCCGATGGCCTGGGCGATAGCCTGCGCGACACGGTCATCGTCGTGGCCAGCGAGTTTGGCCGCACCGTGCGCCAGAACGGCACCGGCGGCACCGACCATGGCCGCGGCAACGTGATGTGGCTGCTGGGCGGCCCGGTGGCCGGCCGAAAGGTCTACGGCGAATGGCCGGGGCTCGACCCCGCTGCGCTCGCCGATGGCCGCGACCTGGCCGTGGTGACCGACTTCCGCCATGTGCTGGCTCCCGTGCTGCAGCGCCATCTGGGGCTGAGCGACGCGGGGTTGGCGGCCGTCTTCCCTGGCCTGCCGTCAGGCGGCGGGCTGGGGCAGCAGTTGCTGAAGGCATGAGGCTCGCCATGCCCCATCTCGCGCGTGCTGACTTGCCGGCCTTGGTGGCTGCTGTGGGCGGGGTGCTGGGGTTTGTGTTGCTGGTGCTGCTTTAGCAGCACGAGGCAGTTGATTTGAAGAAATGCTTGGGTGGCGAGACCTGCGGCTTTCCTCAGCGGCTGCCCCAAAAGAACGAAACCGGCCTCCAGGGCCGGTTTCGAACGATCCGCCAGGGATCGAAGCGTTCAGGTGAGCTTACTTGGCTTGCTTGCGCTTGCGAGCGGCGAAGCCGGCACCCATCAAGGCACCGCTGACAAGGGCCAGGCTTGCCGGCTCCGGCACATGCCCGTTGTCAGCACCGTCATCCGAGTAGGTGCGGAAGGTGTAGTCAAAACCCGGGAACGACTGGTAGCCCTGGTTGGCATACACCTGCCCTTGGCTGTACGGATTGTTGGTATCGCCTGCAATACCGAGAGTGCGATTTCCAGAGAACACCAAGTAGTAGGTGGTGTTGGCGGAGATGGCCACGTCCGCCCAGAAAACATCGACCCAGCTACCGGCGGTGCCGGCGGCGCTGCCCGAGGCAAGGAGTTGGCCGCCATCAGTCGGCAGCTTGTCGTAAAGGCTGATCGTGACGTTGTCCGAGGAGCCAATCCCAGCCTGCAGCAGGATGCCGGCACCGGAAATGTCGGAGGCCGTCTGCTTGAACGATTGAGCCAGATCTGTCTGGGCAAAGCCCGCCATGTAGGTGTTGTGCGTAGACGCGTTCTGATCAATGACCGGGGCGGCTTGCGCTGCGGCTGCAACAACCAGCGATGCGCACAGCGTGACTAGTTTTTTTGAGATCGACATTGGAGCTATCTCCGTAAGAATGACGGCGCACTCTCAGCAAAGATCGGGCCAACAACTTAAGTCGTTGATTTAAAAGGACCGACACCGCAACGCGCTCAGCAGTCCTTGGGGGTGTGGCAGGTTTTCCGACTCCCGCGAACAGGTGTCCGCCACCGGGTCGCCGTGACCGGTTCGCGGCCACGGTCACCGACTCCAAGCGTTCGGTCTAGCCAAAGTAACCCACGTTCTTCACGCTGAAGTTCGCCAGGTTCGGGAACATCGCGCCCAGATCCCCTGCGCCCACCCCAAACCAACTGGCCAAGGTGGCGCTCATCTGGTCGACCGAGGTGGTCGGGATCCAGCGGCCTTCGGACGAGGCATCGTCAGGCCCCCCCAGCACCAGCTGCGGCATGCGGCCATAGACGCCGCCCTTGACCGCACCGCCCATCACGAACTGATGGTTGCCCCAGGCGTGGTCGGTGCCGCCACCGGATGCGGGCTGCAGCGTGCGAGCAAAGTCGCTGGCGGTGAAGGTGGTGACCGCATTGCCAACACCGAGCTGCTGCATCGCATCGTGGAAGGCCTTGAAGGCTGGGCCGATCTCGCCGAAGAGCTGGTTCTGCTGGTTGAGCTGGTCGTTGTGGGTGTCAAAGCCGCCCATGCTGACGAAGAAGAGCTGGCGCTGCACGCCGATGTTGCCGCGCCCCTCGATCAGCTTGGCCACGGTGAAGAGCTGCTGCGCGAGGCTGCCGTTCAAGCCGCTGAACAGCCCCGAGAGGCTGCTGTTCATCGACAGCGCGGTGTTGAGCGCGGTGCTGGCCTTGATGGCCTGGTTCATCACGCTGGCGGCTGCGCGCTCCTCGGCGTTGGCATAGGGCTGCGTGAGCAGGCTTTGGTAGAGCGAGTACAGCGGACTGGTGGAGGTGTTGCCAAAGCCCTTGATGGCAAAGCTGTTGCCGGTGCCGACCGACAGGCCCTGCGAGGCCACACCGGACATGAAGACGTTGTTGCCCGCAACCGAGAGCGCCATGGGCACGACGCCGCCGGGCTGCAGGTCGGCCACGCGCCCGCCCCAGCCGGTGACCGAGGGCATGCTGTTGCCGGGGAAGGACTGGCCGCGCTGCCATTGCTCCTGCTGGTCGCTGTGTGAGAAGAGGTTGCTGGGCGTGGTCTGCATCGCCGCCTTGGTGATGGGCTTGACCAAGGTGCCCACGTTCAGCTGCACGGCGAGGTGGCCTTGGTTGAACACGTCGGCCAGCGGGGCCAGCGCCGCATGCAGCCCGAGCTGGCTGCTGCCCAGCGGAGCCAGCGTGCCTTGGTCCAGCGTGAGGCCGCCAGTGCCGGCGGTGCCACGTGCCTTGGCATAGGCGGCATAGCCGGCTGCGTCCATGGGCACGACCATGTTGTTGCCGTCGTTGCCACCGTAGAAGAAAACGCAGACCAGGGCCCGGTAGTCGCTGCCCGAGAGCGGCGCCGCCAGGGCGTGTGCAGGCAGCAGCCCGGTGCCAGCCAGACCGGCGGCATGTGCAAGCAGATGACGTCGATTCAGCATTTCAGTTCTCCACCAGGTATTCGGGCGACATCGCGGCCAGGAAGAGCGCCGCCTTGGCGCGCTCCAGGGGTTTGCTGACCGGCGAGATCTGCGCGGCGCGCAGCAGCGCGGACTCGAGCGCGACGCTCATGCGGCCACCAAACATCACCCGCTTGATCTCGGCCACCAGGCTGGCCGGCTGGACCGCAAGCGTGACCCAGGGGGTGAGGTCGATGCTGGTGCCAATGGCGTTGGGGATGCTGGTGTCGGGCGCGATGGGCTTGCCGCTGAGCGCGGTCGAGAACACGCTGCTGAGCTTGAAGGCGCTGCTGGCGTTGAACACGCCGAAGGCCGGGCCATCGAGGCTCGGGTCCACCGGCAGGTCGTAGTCGGGCGGGAAGAAGCTGAACACGCTCGGCGGGCTGAAGACGGGCTGCGAGAGGCTGCTCATCTGCTTCATCGGCCACAGGCCGTCGCTCTTGGCGCCCATGCTGCGCAGCAGGTGGGTCATCTGGACGATGGGCTCGCGCAGCTTGCCAAAGCGGCTCGGGTCGGTGGGGGTGCTGGCCTCCGGGTCGGTGAGGATGGCCATCAGCACGCGCTTCATGTCGCCGCGCGGGCTGGCATTGAAGGCAGAGGCCACGCGCGCCACATAGGCCGGGCTGGGGTTGGCGGTGACAAGCTGCTGGATCAGCTGGCGGCCGATGAAAGGGCCGACATTGGGGTGGTTGAAGATGTTGGTGATGGCGGCATCCAGGTCGGCCGCCGCCCGCTGCCCGCCCGGCAGGACCACGCCGGAGAGCAGCTTCTTGGTGCCCGTGTCGTGCTGCTCCTCGAAGGCGATCATTGGCGCGTCGTAGTAGGACGGGTTGCCGAAGCGGCTCTTGGTGGCGCCCGGGCGGGGCGCGTAGGTCCAGCCGGTGAAGGCGTGAGCAAAGCCTTCGACGGTGTCCTGGTCGTAGGCCGGGATGGGGCCCGTGATAAGCCCCGTGGTGGTCATCCTTGTGGATGTCTTTGTCGTGCCATCGAGGCTCAGCTCCCACAGGCCGATGGAGAACAGCTGCAGCACCTCGCGGGCGTAGTTCTCGTTGGGCTCGATGCCCTTGGCCGGGTTGGCCTTGGCGTTGTTGGCCATGTTGAGGTAGCGGCCCATCGCCGGGCTGAGCGTCACCTCCTTGAGGATGTCGCGGTAGTTGCCGAAGGCGTTGCGCAAGAAGATGCGCTGGTAGTTGGCCATCGCATTGGGCAGCTTGATGGTGTTGCCCGAGACGACCAGGATCTGGCTCAGCGCCAGGGCCGTGCGTTGGCGCAGCTGGTCGGGCTGGGAAAGTGCGTTCTGGAAGAACTGCAGCTGGACGGGGAAGAGCGAGTAGTTGTCGCGCTTGCAGGTCTCGGGCGATCCGGTCGGGCAGCCCTTGCTGGAGTCCGGGTCCACATAGGGCGCCACGTAGTCGGAGCCACTGAGCGTGAACTGCTTTTGCACCCAGCCCTGGCGGCCCATCTGGGTCAGGGCCGTGACATCGGCAGCCGTCGGCCCGAAGCTGGCCTGGGCCAGGAAGCGGCGCGCATCACCATCGGTCAGGCCCTGGGCCTGAGCGACGGCCTGGGCCTGGGCGCCGCCGGCCAGGGCCAGCAGCAAGGGAAGAAAGCTCAATCGGCGAGTCAACATGACAGGCTCCGGCGAGGGCAGCGGGCGGGGTGTTCATTGTTCGCTGCGGAACATTTCTCAGGGGTGACCGGGCCGTGCTGCTTGGTAAGGAATGGTGACGATGGCGGGCGGTTATCGTCAGCCCATGGCTGCCCCGTCCGAACTGCCGCGCTCGCTCAAGCTGCTCACCATTTGGTTGCTGATCGGCGGCGCCGTCTTCCTCGCCTTCCAGGCCTGGGAGCAGGCCCAGAGCGCCAGCCGATTCCGCTTTGAGGGCCGCAGCGTGGTGCTCAAGCGCGCGCCTGACGGCCACTTCCACTGGCCTGGTCGCGTCAACGGCGTGGCGGTGGACTTCCTTGTCGACACCGGCGCCAGCAACACCGCGCTGCCCACGGCGCTGGCCGAACGCGCCGGAGTGCAAGCGCGCGGCGAGCTGCGCACCCACACCGCCGGCGGTGTGGCCGCCGGCCAGGCGGCGGTGGCCGACATCCGCCTCGACGGCGGCCCCCACGTGGAGCGCTGGCCGGTGATGCTGTTGCCCCAGCTTGGCGCCCCGCTGCTGGGCATGGACGTGCTGGGCCGCCTCAACTTCAGCCAACGCGACGGCGAACTGCGCCTCGACCCTCGATGACCCGACTCCTGCTTTGCACGCTCACCAGTTGGCTGATGCTGGCCGCCCCGCTGGTGGCGGCCGCCGCACCGCCCGACTGCCCACCCGCGAGCGTCGTCCCCACGGCTGAACAGCAGCAGGCCTGGGCCAGCAACGCCACCGACCGCGGCCCCCTGTGGCGCCTGACGCGCGACGGCCGCAGCTCCTACCTCTATGGCAGCCTGCACGTGGGCCGCCCCGAGTGGAGCGCGCCCGGGCCACGCCTGCAAGCCGCCTGGGCCGAGACCGAGGCCCTCGCTGTGGAGCTGGACCCACAGGACGTGATGCCCGCGCTGGCCGAGACCGCCAAGCCCGCACCGTCCGCCCCCGACCCCGCCCTCAGCCGCCGCCTGGCCGCACAGGCGCAGCGCCAGTGCCTGCCCGAGGGCGTGCTGCAAAGCCTGCCGCCCGTGATGCAGTTGGCCACGCTGACCCTGCTGGATGCCCGCCGCGTCGGGCTCGACACCGGCTACGGCCAGGACGTGCTGCTGCTGGCCCGCGCACGCCAGGAGGGCCGCCCCGTGCACGCGCTCGAGACCGTCAGCGAGCAGCTCGACGCCATCGAACCCGACGACCCCGCCCAGGCCCGCGCCGTGCTGGCCGATGGCCTGCGCGATCTGGAGTCCGGCCGCCAACGCGAACCCCTGCAGCGCCTGGCCGCCGCCTGGGCGCGCAGCGACCTCGCCCTGCTGGCCGACTACCCGCGCTGGTGCCGCTGCGCCGACACCCCGCAGGAGCGCGCCTGGCTGCGCCGCATCAACGACGAGCGCAACCCCGCCCTGGCCGAGCGCATCAGCAAGCTGCACGGCAGCGGCCAGCGCCTGCTGATCGCCGTGGGCGCCCTGCATATGACCGGCGCCCAGGCCCTGCCCCGGCTACTCAGGGCCCAAGGCTTCCACATCGAACAAGTGGTCCCCGCTAGGATTGAAGCTCCATCCGCCCCGAGGAAAGCGCCATGACCGAACTGCCCAACTTCGCCAAGTTCGTCCCGGGCTTCGACTTCCTGCAGGGCCTGGTCAAGAACGCGGGGCAGGCCCTGCCCGGCATCGGCCAGTGGGTCGCACCCACACTCAACCCCGAAGAGCTTGAAAAGCGCATCAGCGAGCTGCGCACCGTGCAGTACTGGCTGGAGCAAAACGCCCGCCTGCTGGCCACCACCATCCAGGCCCTTGAGGTGCAGCGCATGACGCTGTCCACCCTCAAGACCATGAACGTGCCGCTGGCCGAGCTGCAGAACACGCTCAAGCTGCCCGAGACGCCCAACTGGCCAGGCCTGCCGGCCGAGATGCTGAACGCCGCCACGCAGGCCGCGACGCAGGCCGCCAGCCAGATGGCCGCCGCCGCCATGCCGGTGGGCAAGGCCGCAGCCAGCGCGGCCACCGGCGCGGCCGCCAAGGTGGCCAAGCAGGCTGCCGCCAAGGTGGCGCGCAAGGCGATTCCCAAGCCAAAAGCCGCCAAGGCCGTGGTGCCGCCCGCCGCCAGCCCAGCCGCCCCCAACCCTGCCGTGGACCCCACGCTGTGGTGGACGGCGCTCTCCCAGCAGTTTGCGCAACTGGCCGCCTCCGCCATGAAGGACAGTGCCGCCGATGCCGCCAAGAGCCTGGCCGGCAACCTCGTCAAGCAGGGCATGGACGCGGCGGGCGACACCTTGCGCAAGGCTGCCGCCGTGCCCGGCGCTGTGGTGGGCAATGTCGTGGGCAACCTGAACAAAGGCCTGGCCGCAGGCAGCCGCCCGGCCGCCGCCAAGAAGCCGGCACGGGCTGCGGCAAAGAAGTTATCGGGATAGCGCTATCAGAGAATGTGTCGAGTGGCGCCACAATCGCGCACTTAAGCCCCACTCACGCCCCCTCGCTCCCGGAGACCTAGGTGTCTGATTCCCAACGCAAGCCGGCCCGCGGCCGCTTCCGTTCACAGGAGTGGTTCGATGCGCCTGAGCACATCGACCTCGCCGCGCTTTACCTCGAACGGTTCATGAACTATGGGCTCACGCCCCAGGAGCTGCGCTCCGGGCGGCCCATCATCGGTTTCGCCCAGTCGGGCTCCGACCTCAACCCCTGCAACCGCATCCACCTGGAGCTGGCCAAGCGCACGCGCGAAGGCATCCGCGACGCGGGCGGCATCTGCATCGAGTTCCCCACGCACCCGATCTTTGAGAACTGCCGGCGCCCCACCGCCGCCATCGACCGCAACCTGGCCTACCTGGGCCTGGTCGAGATCCTGCACGGCTACCCCATTGACGCCGTGGTGCTGACCACCGGCTGCGACAAGACCACCCCCAGCGGCATCATGGCCGCCAGCACCGTGGACATCCCGGCCATCGTGCTCTCGGGCGGCCCCATGCTCGACGGCTGGCATGAAGGCCAGCTCGTCGGCTCCGGCACCATCATCTGGCAGGCCCGCCGCAAGCTCGCGGCCGGCGAGATCAACGAAGAGCAGTTCTACGACATGGCCTGCGCGTCAGCGCCTTCAGCCGGCCACTGCAACACCATGGGCACGGCCTCTACCATGAACGCCGTGGCCGAGGCCCTGGGCCTGTCGCTGCCCGGCTGTGCGGCCATCCCGGCTCCTTACCGCGAGCGCGCCCAGATGGCCTACGAGACCGGCCGCCGCATCGTCGAGATGGCCTATGAGGACTTGAAGCCCTCCGACATCCTCAGCCCCGCGTCCTTCCGCAATGCGATGGCCGTGGTCGCCGCGATTGGCGGCAGCACCAATGCCCAGCCCCACCTCGTGGCCATGGCCCGGCATGCGGGGCTCGACATCACGGCCGACGACTGGCGCGCCGTCTACCCCACGCCCTTGATCGTCAACTGCCAGCCCGCCGGCAAATACCTGGGTGAGCGCTTCCACCGCGCTGGCGGCGTGCCGGCCGTGCAGGCCGAGCTGCTGGCCGCCAGCATGCTGGACGGCAGTGCCAAGACCGTCACCGGCCGCAGCGTGGCCGAGTCGATTGCCGGCCGGGTGAGCGTGGACCGCGAGGTCATCACCACCGTGGCCGAGCCGCTGCGCAGCAATGCCGGCTTCATGGTGCTGACGGGCAATCTGTTCGACTTCGCCATCATGAAGACCAGCGTGATCGGCGACGACTTCCGCCACCGCTATCTGGAACAGCCGGGCCGCGAAGGCGTGTTCGAGTCGCGCGCCATCGTCTTCGAGAGCCCCGACGACTACCACGCCCGCCGCAACGACCCGCAGCTCGCCATCGACGAGGACTGCCTGCTCGTGATGCGCGGCGCCGGCCCGCTGGGCTGGCCCGGCTCGGCTGAGGTCGTCAACATGCAGCCGCCCGATGCGCTCCTGCAACGCGGCGTGATGAGCCTGCCCACGCTGGGTGATGGCCGCCAGTCCGGCACCTCCGACAGCCCCTCCATCCTCAACGCCGCCCCCGAGGCTGCTGCGGGCGGTGGCCTGGCCTGGCTGCAGACCGGCGACCGCGTCCGCATCGACCTCAACACCGGCCGCTGCGATGCGCTGGTTGACGAGGCCGAGATCGCCCGCCGCAAGGCCGCGCTACCACCCTTCCCCGTGCCCGCCTCGCAAAGCCCCTGGCAGGAGCTGTACCGCAAGACCGTGGGCCAGCTCAATCGCGGCGCCGTGATTGAAGAAGCCTTGAAGTACCGGCAAATCGGCAAGACCACACCGCGCCACAACCATTGATGTGACGGCGACGGCGCCGTAAGTCAGGGAAGCTTCGCTTCAGCGACCGGGCCCGTTTCGGCAGCATGGCGGCCCCGCTGTATTGCCGTCCCTGCCGTCCATGAAACGCATCGCCCGTCGCTCCGCCCTGCTGTCCTTGCTCGCCCTGAATGTGGGCTGCGGCGGTGGTGGCGGAGGCGGAGGCGCCAGTGCCGCACCTGCGCCCGCCCCGGCCCCGGCCCCCGCACCCGCGCCCGCGCCCGCGCCCGCACCGGCCCCCGCTCCAGCGCCTGCGCCGGCCCCCGCTCCAGCGCCTGCGCCGGCCCCCGCTCCGGCCAGCCCCTACCCCGACTACAACACCCAGGCCCTGGTGGCCGACCCCAATGGCATGGGCGAGACGGCCACGCAGATCGCCGCCAAGATCCGCATCGGCCTCAACATCGGCAACACGCTCGAAGCCACGCCGGGCAAGAGCGAGACCGCCTGGGGCAACCCCAAGATCACGCGCAGCTTCGTGAAGTTCGTGAAGGACTCGGGCTTCAACGCCGTGCGCCTGCCCGCCTCGTGGGACCAATACGCCGACGCCACCACCGCCAAGATCGACGCCGCCTGGCTGGCGCGCGTGAAGGAGGTGGTGCAGTACTGCATCGATGCCGACCTCTACATCGTGCTCAACATCCACTGGGACGGCGGCTGGCTGGAGAACAACGTCACCCCCGCCAAGCAAGCGGCCAACAACGCCAAGCAAAAGGCCTTCTGGCAGCAGATTGCCACCGCGCTGCGAGACTTCGACAGCCGCCTGATGTTCGCCAGCGCCAACGAGCCCAACGTCAAGACGGCGGAAGAGATGGCCGTGCTGGCCAGCTACCACCAGACCTTTGTGGACGCCGTGCGCGCCACCGGCGGCCGCAACGCCCACCGCGTGCTGGTGGTGCAAGGCCCGAGCACCGACGTCGAGCTGACCAACAAGCTGATGACGGCCCTGCCCACCGACACGGTGCCGAACAAGCTGATGGCCGAGATCCACTACTACACGCCCTGGAACTTCACCGGCATGACCAAGGACGAGAGCTGGGGCAACCAGTTCTACTACTGGGGCAAGAACTACCGCTCCGCGACCGACACGGCCCACAACCCCACCTGGGGCGAGGAAGACACCGTGGACCAGTTCCTCGCGCTGATGAAGGCCCAGTTCGTGGACAAGGGCATCCCGCTGATCGTGGGCGAGTACGGCGCCCAGACGCGCAGCAATCTCACAGGCGACGCCCTCAAGCTCCACCTGGAGAGCCGCGCCTACTACCTGCAATACGTGACGACCAAGGCCCGCGCGCTGGGGCTCAACCCCTTCTACTGGGACACTGGCGGCCTGCTCGACCGCGCCAACAACACCGTGCTGGACGCCAAGAGCCTCGACGCGCTGCTCACCGGCGCCAAGTAGCCCACCAGCCACCCCATCACCTCGCCCACGCCATGCCATCACGCCCCTTCTCCCTGCGCACGGTTGGCGTGCGGCTAGCCTTGCTGCTCACCCTGGGCCTCAGCGCCCTGGCCGCTCACGCCGCGCCCACCGCGCCCGCCATCAAGCCGCGCGTCTTCATCCTCACCGACGTCGAAAACGAGCCCGACGACACGCAGTCCCTCGTCCGACTGATGCTCTACGCCAACGAGCTCGACCTGCGCGGCCTCGTTGCCACCACCTCGGTGCACATGAAGACGGGCGTGCACCCCGAGTCCATCCGCCGCGTGATCGAGGCCTATGGCCAGGTGCTGCCCCGGCTGCGCCAGCACGACCGCGCCTACCCCGACGCCCAACAGCTGCAAAGCCTTGTGGCTGCCGGCCAGCCCGGCTACGGCCTGCAAGCCATTGGCGAGGGCCGCGACAGCGCCGGCTCGGCCCTGCTGCTGCGCGAGCTGCTGCGGCCCGACCCGCGCCCGTTGTGGGTGCCCGTCTGGGGCGGCGCCAACACCCTGGCGCAGGCCCTGCACACGCTGCGCCGCACTCAAGCCCCCGAGGCCGTGGCCCAGGCCGTGAAGCGGCTGCGCGTCTACACCATCTCCGACCAGGACGACACCGGCGCCTGGCTGCGCCGCGAGTTCCCCGAGCTGTTCTACATCGTTAGTCCTGGCGGCTATGCCAATGCCACTTGGGGCGGCATCAACCAGGCCGTCGAAGGCATTGACAACGAGGTGGTGAGCAACGCCTGGCTGGCCCGCCACATCCAGCAAGGCCACGGCCCGCTGGGCGCGCGCTACCCCGACGTGGCCTATGGCATGGAGGGCGACACGCCGTCCTTCCTCGGCCTCATCCCCAACGGGCTGAACGCCCCCGAACACCCGGACTGGGGCGGCTGGGGTGGCCGCTACGAGCGCTATATCCCGCGCCGTGAGGACACTGACCCCAACGGCTTCACCGGCGGCGTGCCCATCGAGCCCGAGACGCGCCCCATCTGGAGCAATGCCGTCGACCGCTACCGCCCCTTCGTGCCCGCCACGCACGGCCGCGCCGTCAAGCCCGGCGAGCGCGAGTTCAGCGGTTTTTCCGTCACCGTCTGGCGCTGGCGCGAGGCCATCCAGAACGACTTTGCCGCCCGCATCCGCTGGACCACCCACAGCCCCGCCGAGACCAACCACCCGCCCGTGGTGCGCCTGGCGCAGCCGAACGAGCTGAGCGTGCGCGGTGGCGACTGGGTCACGCTCGACGCCAGTGCCAGCACCGACCCCGACGGCGACAGCCTCAGCTTCCTGTGGTTCGTCTACCCCGAGGCCGGCAGCCTCAAGCAGCCCCTCAACCTCGGCACCGAGAACCTCGCGCGCATCCGCTTCCAGGTGCCCGAGGTCAGCGCCACGGCCACGGCGCATGTGATCCTGCAGGTTAGCGACAAGGGCAGCCCCGCGCTCACGCGCTACCAGCGCGTGGTGCTGACCATCACGCCGCGTTGAAGGCGGCGGGTACGCGCGGGAGTGCGAAGCCGCACTTCAGCGCCAAGGCCTGCGCGCGGGCCTCGAACGACGTGGCCGCACCCGCACCCGCCGCCGTGAGGGCGAGCAGGCGCCAGGCCTCGGCCTGAGACTCGGGCAGCGGGCCGCGCTCGGCCAGGCGGGCCATGTCTTCGGCAGCAGCCGTGGCGGCAACAGCGTCTTGCGCGGCATGCGCCCAGGCCCAGCGCACACGTGCCCAGCGCAGGTGGACCAGCGGGTGCTGGCTAAGCCCGGTCATGGCTTGCAAGCGGCTGCGGCTGGCGGGCGACAGCGCCTCGCCCAGGCGCTCGGCACACAGGGTCTCGGCCCAGATCCAGTGGCTGACACGCAGCGGCTCGGGGCTCTCGGCCACAAAAGCAGCGGCCTCACGCAGCAGCTGGCGCGCGTCCTCGGGCCGGCCTTGGGCCAGGCGCAGCCGCGCGAGGCGCACAAGGCCCTCGGTCTCGAAGCCCGGGCTGTTCTGCGCCCGCGCCAGGGCCAGCGAGCGCTGCAGCGCTTCGTCCGACTCCTCATGCCTTCCAGCGCTGATCAGGATCACGCCCAGCACCAGCAGGGACAGCGCCTCGGCATGCGGCACGCCGGCCCAGCTCACCAGCGCGCGGCGGATCATGGTCAGCGCTTCGTCCACACGGCCCAGCGCGTGCAGCATCACGGCCAGGTCGTTCTCAATCGTCATGCCGCTGCAGTACTCGGGGTGCAGAGCCAGCAGGCGGCTCAGCGCATCGTGCGCCGGCTGCACCTCACCGCCAAACCAATGGATCTGCCCCTCCCAGCTCAGCAGCGACGGGCGCCGGGGCGCCAGGCGCCGCACCTCACCGAGGCTGGCCCAAGCGGCGGGGATGTCGGGCTCACGCATGGCCAGCTCGATCAGCACCTCGTGCGCCTCCACCTGCGCCGCCGGCCCCAGGTCGGGCAGCAGCTCGCGCAGCCGCGCCGCGTGCTGGCGGGCGCTGGCGATGTCGCCGGCAAATACGCGGTTGTCCACCAGGGCTGTGCAGAGCTGGCCTTCCAGCAGGCGGCGCGCGCTCAGGTCGGCCACCGCATGCAGCTGGGCCTGCACACCGCGCAGCGCGGCCTCGCCACGGGCCAGGTCGTCAAACAAATCGCAGGCCGCCAGCTCCAGTCGCGCGCGCAAGCCTTGAGCGGCGTCGAGCGAGGCCTGGGCCACGCGGTGCCAGCGCTCGCGCGCCTCGTCAAAGCGGCCGCGCGCCTTGAGCTGCAAGGCACCGCGATGCAGCCAGGCCAAGCAGGTCTGCGCCTCGCCGGCCTGCTCCCAGTGGTGGGCGATGACGAGGGCATCCGGCGCCGGGTGCTCCTGCGCCGCCAGCCACAGCGCGGCGCGGCGGTGCAGGGCCTGCACGCCGGGCTCCGCCAGCGCGGCCAGCACGGCGTCGCGGATCAAGTCATGCGCGCACACATAGCCGCTTCCAAGCGGGCGCAGGAGGCCCGCCTGCGCCGCCGCCTCACAGGCCTGCCGCGCGGCGTCGGGCGCGGCGTCCACCAGGCCCACGGCCGGCGCGTCCTGCTGAAAGATCGCGGCCATGCGCACCGCCTCGGCCGCCGCCTGGGGCAGGCTTTGCAGGCGGCGCTGCACCAGCTGCGCCACCTCGACCTGCACGCCAGCTTGCACCCCGGCGTCGCCGCCGGGCTCCAGCAGCGCTTCACGGTGCAGGCGCACCAGCTCGCCAATCAAAAAGGGGTTGCCGCCGCCCAGCACGTGCAGGCGGTCCAGGGCCTCGTCGGGCCAGTCAGATTCGCTACCCTGCCAGAGGCAGACCGCGCTCAAGGCCTGGCGCGGCAGGGGCCCCAGGCGCACGGTCTGCAAGCGGCCGGCCAGCTCCAGGTCGGACACCAGCTCCTGCGGCGCGCCGGTCAGCTCGGTGCTGCGGGCTGCGGCCCGCCAGCGCAAGCGGCCGTCATGCGCCAGCAGGGCCAGCCATTCCAGCGTGGCGCCGTCACACCACTGCAGGTCGTCCACGATCAGCAGGGGCGCGAGTTGCTCAAAAGCGCGCACCAGGGCTTCGGTCAGCCGGGTGCGGGCAGTGAGTGCGTCCAGCGGCGGCAGGGCCTCGTCGGGCGCCAGCTCGGGCATCAGGCGCGCCAGGTCCAGCCGGTAGGGCCGCAGTCGGCTGAAGGGGTCGGCGAGCGCGCGCTCCAGCTGGGCGGTGTGCTGGCGCAGCGCGTCGAGCACGGGGCGGTAGGGCAGACGGTCCAGCCCGCGCAGGCCGCGCAGCACCGGGCTGCCCGGGAAGGCCGCCGCCAGCAGCGTGCTCTTGCCCGCACCCGGCTCGCCCAGCACCACCACGGCCGGGTGGGCGGCGCGCTGCAGGGCGGCCAGCTCGGCGTCGCGCCCCGGCAGGGCGGACGTTGCTGCGGCTGGTGCTGCCGCGCGAGCCGGGCCGAACGCGGCACTGGAGGCGGCGCTGGGCGCTTGCACCGCCGCGTGTTGCCAGCGGTCGAGCAAGCGCCGCTGCGCCGCCATACGCCACTCCTGGAAGCCCTCGTAGCCGCCCAGATGCCAGCCCTGCAGCCAGGGGCCTGGGTGCTGGGGCGCGGTGGTGGTGTCGTCCAGCGGCACCAGGTCGCAAGGCGCCGTCAGCCGCACGCGGTGGCGCTCGGCCTCCAGGCCCTCGGGCGCACCCCAGGCCGCTAGCATGCTGCGTGCACGGTGCAGGTTGATGCGCAAGTGGTGCCGGGCATCCTCCGGCGTGGCCTCGGGCCAGAACACCGCCGCCAACTGCTCGCGCGTGCGCCAGCCGCCCTCGGTGGCCAGCACCACCAGCAGGGCGGCGGGCACGGTGAGGGGCAGCGACTGGGCAGGCTCATTGGCCACATGCCAGCCAGGTTGAACAAGCAATCTGAGCATCGCGGGCGAGTGTCGCTGAGGGGCGTCTCTGCTGCGTCTCATCGCCGATGGTGCATCTACCATCTGCGCCTCAATCAACCAGCGCCCACCATGAAATCTGTCCTCCTCGCCGCCCTGCTCGCCACCGCCCTGCCCGCGTTCGCGCAAGCGGAGGCGCAAGCCCTCTCTGCCTGTGTCGGCGCCAAGAGCACCGGGCAGGATCGCAAAGACCTGGCCAAGTGGCTGTTCACCGCCATGGCCGCGCACCCCGACATGAAGCCGCTGTCCACGGTCTCTGACCCCGTCGCCGAGGCATCGAGCAAGACGGCCGGCGAGCTCTTTACCCGCCTGCTCAGCGATGCTTGCGCCACCGAGGCCAAGGCCGCCCTCAAGGCCGGTGGCCCCATGGCCATTCAAGTCGGTTTCCAAACCCTCGGTCAATTGGCCATGCAGGAGCTGATGACCGACAAGGACGTCGCGGCCTCGATGGGCCGGCTCGACAAGTATCTGGACCGCCAGAAGCTGGCAACGCTGGGCCAATAGCTTTCAGCTCACGCTCAGAGCTTGTGAATGAATCCGGCGCGCTCGAGCGGGCGGCCCAAATGGCGCCAATCAAGGCGCAAAGCACAGCCGTAGCTCGGGCTACGGCGCGCATTTGCAACGCCGAGTGGCGGCGTTTCGGGGCGGACGAGCGGGTGCGCAGGATTTGTTCGCAAGCTCTCAGGGCCCAGCGCTAAAGTCAGCCCGCCATGCCCGCCACCCCGCCCACTTCAGACCGCGCCGCGCGCCAGCGCGAGGTGGTGGCGGCGCTCTCGCCGCTGCTGGGGGCCGGCCATCTGCTTTGGACACCCGAGGCCGTCACGCCCTATGAGTGCGACGGCCTGACCGCCTACCGCGAGCGGCCGCTGGCCGTGGCCTTGCCCGAGAACGACGAACAAGTGGCCGCCGTGCTGCGCGCCTGCCATCGGTTGGGCGTGCCCGTGGTGGCGCGCGGGGCGGGTACGGGGCTGTCGGGCGGCGCGATGCCGCATGCCGAGGGCGTGACCCTGGCGCTGGGCAAGTTCAACCGCATCCTGGCGGTGGACCCCTTGGCACGAACCGCTCGCGTGCAATGCGGCGTGCGCAACCTCGCCATCTCCGAGGCCGCCGCGCCGCATGGCCTCTATTACGCGCCCGACCCCAGCAGCCAGATCGCCTGCACCATCGGCGGCAACGTGGCCGAGAACTCGGGCGGCGTGCATTGCCTCAAGTACGGCCTCACGCTGCACAACGTGCTGCGGGTGAAGGGCTTCACCGCCGAGGGCGAGGCCGTTGAGTTCGGCTCCGAGGCGCTGGACGCCGCCGGCCTCGACCTGCTGGCCCTGGTGGTGGGCAGCGAGGGCATGCTGGCCGTGATCACCGAAGTCACGGTCAAGCTCGTCCCCAAGCCCAAACTCGCGCGCTGCATCATGGCCAGCTTTGATGACGTGCGCAAAGCCGGCGACGCCGTGGCCGCCGTGATCGCGGCGGGCCTGATCCCGGCCGGCCTGGAGATGATGGACAAGCCCATGACCGCCGCGGTCGAGGACTTCGTCCACGCCGGCTACGACCTGACGGCCGAAGCCATCCTGCTCTGCGAGAGCGACGGCACGCCCGAGGAGGTGGCCGAGGAGATCGAGAAGATGCAGGCCGTGCTGCGCGCGAGTGGCGCCACGGCCATCGAGGTGAGCACGTCCGAGGCCCAGCGCCTCAAGTTCTGGAGCGGGCGCAAAAACGCCTTCCCGGCGTCGGGCCGCATCAGCCCCGACTACATGTGCATGGACTCGACCCTCCCGCGCAAGCACCTGGCCACCATCCTGCTCGACATCCAGCGCATGGAAGGCGAGTTCGGCCTGCGCTGCGCCAACGTCTTCCATGCCGGTGACGGCAACCTGCACCCGCTGATCCTCTTCGACGCCAACGACCCCGACCAGCTGCGCCGCTGCGAGGCCTTCGGCGCCGCCATCCTGGAGCGCAGCGTCGAGCTGGGAGGCACCGTCACGGGCGAGCACGGCGTGGGCATTGAAAAGCTCAGCTCCATGTGCGTGCAGTTCAGCCCGCAGGAGCGCACGCAGATGGAGGCCGTCAAACGCGCCTTCGACCCGGCCGGCTTGCTCAACCCCGGCAAGGTCATCCCAACCCTGCACCGCTGCGCCGAGTACGGGCGCATGCATGTGAAGCGCGGCTTGCTGGCCTTCCCGGAGCTGGAGCGGTTTTGAATGTTGGCTGAAGCCCTGCAGCCCCTGAAGGACGCCATCGCGGCGGCGAGTAGCGCCGGTACGCCGCTGCGCATCACCGGCCACGGCAGCAAAGACTTTTATGGCGGTGAGCCCCAAGGCGAGCTGCTGTCCACCCAAGCCCTCAACGGCGTCACCGCCTACGAGCCCAGCGAGCTTTTCGTCAGCGTGCTGGCCGGCACGCCCATCGCCGGGCTGGAGGCGCTGCTGGCCCAGCAGCGCCAGCGCCTCGCCTTCGAGCCGCCCCGCTTTGGTGGCATGGGCACCGTGGGCGGCATGGTGGCGGCCGGCCTCTCGGGCCCCGGCCGCGCGGCCTTGGGGAGCGTGCGTGACCACCTGCTGGGTGCCACGCTCTTGAACGGCAACGGCGAGCTGCTGTCCTTTGGCGGCACGGTGATGAAGAACGTGGCCGGCTACGACGTCAGCCGCGTGCTGGCGGGCTCGATGGGCGTGCTGGGCCTGATCGTCGAGGCCACGCTCAAGGTCGTGCCCCTGCCCGCCGCCACGCTGACCCTGCGCTTCGATGCCGACCAGACCGAGGCCCTGCGCCTCATGAACACCTGGGGCGGCCAGCCCCTGCCCATCGAGGCCAGCGCCTGGTGGGACGGCGCCCTGCTGCTGCGCCTGGCGGGGGCCAGCAATGCCGTCAAGATGACGGCCGCCCAACTCGGCGGCGAAGAGATCCCAGAGCCCGCCGCCAGCGCCTTCTGGCTGGGCCTGCGCGACCAGCGCGACGAGTTCTTTGCCAGCGGCGCCAACGCCGTGTTCGCCAACGAGGCCGGCCTGGTGCGCTTCTGGCGCCTCTCCGTGCCCGCCACCGCGCCCGAGCTCAAGCTGCATGGCGAGCAGCTCATCGAATGGGGCGGCGCGCAGCGCTGGGTCTGCACCCCACTGGCCTCGCACCAAGTGCGCGAAGCCGCCGCCAGCGTCGGCGGCCACGCCACGCTCTACTTTGCGCAAGACAAAGCCCCCGGCGCCTTCACGCCGCTGTCAGCACCGCTGATGGCCATCCACCGGCGGCTCAAGGCGAGCTTTGATCCCAAGGGCCTGTTCAACCCGGGCCGGCTCTATCCCGACCTCTGATGCAAACCACCCTCGCCCCCCCCTTTGCCGGCACGCCCGAAGGCAGCGAGGCCGAGGCCATCCTGCGGCGTTGTGTGCACTGCGGGTTTTGCACCGCCACCTGCCCGACCTACCAGTTGCTGGGCGATGAGCTGGATGGTCCGCGCGGCCGCATCTATCAGATCAAGCAGGTGCTGGAAGGCCAGCCGGCGACGCGTGAAACGCAGCTGCATCTGGACCGCTGCCTGACCTGCCGCAACTGCGAGACCACCTGCCCATCGGGCGTGGAGTACGGGCGGCTGGTGGAGATCGGGCGCGAGGTGGTGGAGCGGCAAGTGCCGCGCCCGGTGGGCGAGCGCGTGGCGCGTGGGCTGCTGAAGTCGGGTTTGACTTCGTCGCTGTTTGGGCCGGCCATCAAGCTCGGGCAGGCGCTGCGGCCCCTGGTGCCGGCGAGTCTCAAAGACAAGGTGCCGCCGCCAGCGCCGGCAGGCAGCCACGACTGGCCGCTGGTCACGCACCGGCGCAAGCTGGGCCTGCTGGCCGGCTGCGTGCAGCCGACGCTGGCGCCCAACATCAACAGCGCCACCGCGCGGGTGCTGGATGCGGCGGGTATCAGCTGCGTGGTCGCCAAAGGCAGCGGCTGCTGCGGTGCCATCCGCGCGCACCTGAACGACCACGAAGGCGGCCTTGCGGACATGCGCCGCAACGTCGACGCCTGGTGGCCGCTGCTGGAGCGGGGCGAGATCGAGGGCCTGGTGATGAACGCCTCGGGCTGCGGCGTGACGGTCAAGGAGTACGGCCGCGCGCTGGCCCATGACCCGGCCTATGCCGACAAGGCCAAACGCGTCAGCGAGGCCACGCGCGACCTGAGCGAGTGGCTGCCTGAGCTGGTGCCGGTGCTCAGAGAAAAGCTGCAGGGCTCGATGCCGAAGCTCGCCTATCACCCCCCGTGCACGCTGCAGCACGGCCAGCAGTTGCGTGGCGGTGTCGAGGCGGCCTTCAAGGAGCTGGGCTTCGAGATCGGCTGCGCAGCCACCGAGAGCCATTTGTGCTGCGGCTCGGCAGGCACCTACTCGGTGTTGCAACCGACGCTGTCCAAGCAACTGCGCGACCGCAAGCTGGCCGCGCTGGCGCCGCTTGCGGCCGACGAGATCGTCTCGGCCAACATCGGCTGCATCCAGCATCTGCAGTCCGGCACCACCACGCCCGTGCGGCACTGGGTGGAGGTGCTGGATGCGGCGCTGCACCCCTGAACCCCTGAACCCCATCACCTCTCTCACCCCACGATGAAACTGCCCCTGCTGATTCTGCTGCTCGTCACCTTGCCGAGCCTCGCGTTCGCCCAGCCCGAGGTGGCGGCATCAGCGGCCTCTGCCGCGTCCGGCGCTGCAGCTAGCGGCATCACCACGGTCAAGCTGATGAGCTTCACACCCGGCGAGCGGGGCTACAGCCCCGAGCTGGCCGCCCAGAGCATCCAGGGCAAGGTCGTGCTGCATCTCAAGCTCAAGGCGGATGGCGGCGTCGAGACGGCCACCGTGCACACCAGCTCGCGCGCCGAAGTGCTGGACCAGCTCGCACTCCAACTCGTGCAAGGCCTGCGCTACAAGACCTCGGCAGCCACGCCGCTGACCGAGGTTCTGGCGCCCATCGAGTACCGGCGCGACTCGCTGACCACCCTGGGCGACAAGACCTGTGCCGAGTTCCTGCTCGATGCGCGCTACTACGCGCAGACCTTCCCGGACCAAACGCCCCGCAGCATGCCGGTGATCAACCTGACGGCGGGGATGCTCTTCCTGGGCAGCAAGGGCGACCTCAGCCAGCGCATGCGCTGGCTCAAGCAGGTGGAGGCGGCGGCACGCGAGATTCGCCCGGCCTGCGAGCGCGAGCCCGAGGCTGGCTACCTGAAGACCTTCACGGCCCTGACCGCCACTGCAGCCAAGCCCTGATCGAGTGCTCAGGCGGCCGACGCCGCCGACAGCTCGCCGTCCAGGCCCTCGTAGCCGCCCACCATCACGATGCGGTTGCGGCCCAGAGCCTTGGCTTCATAGAGGCCCTGGTCGGCGCGCTCCAGCACCTCGGTGGGCGTGATCTGGCTGTCGGGCACGATGGTGAGCAGGCCGCCCGAGAGCGTCACCTGCGAGGCCACTTCGGAGTTGGGGTGGGGCAGGCCGGCGGCGTCCAGCGCGGCCCGCAGCGCGTCCACCACCACCCAGGCGCCAGGCGTGGGCGTGTTGGGCAGGATGAGGGCGAACTCCTCACCGCCGTAGCGCGCCGCACAGTCGCTGGGCCGGCGGCAGGCCTGCAGGAAGACATTGGCCACCTGCTTCAGGCAGGCGTCGCCCGCACCGTGGCCCAGGCTGTCGTTGTAGCGCTTGAAGAAGTCCACGTCGCACAGCACGATGCTGAGCGGCTGCTTGGAGCGCCGGGCCAGGTCCATCTCCTGGCGCAGCCGGGTGTCCAGCGCGCGGCGGTTGAGCAGGCCGGTGAGGGCGTCCACCGTGGCCAGCGCGTGCAGCTGGGCGTTGGCACCGTGCAGGGCCTGCGCCAATTCAACCAGGCGCTCGCGCATCTGCACCAGGCGCTGCATGGCACGCAGCTTGGCCTGCAGGATCATGGGCGCCACGGGGCTGACGAGGTGGTCGTCACCGCCGGCCTCGATGCTGAGCCAGACCTCGTGCTCGTCACCGCGTGGCGAGACAAAGATGATGGGCGTCCAGCTGTTGCCGTCGGCCTCGCGCAGCGAGGCGGCAAACCGCTGGTCGTCGTCGCCGAGCCGGTCCACGCAGATCAGCACCACATCTGGGGCGACCTCGCGAAACACACCGAGTGCAGCGCCAGCGGAATCCGCGGCTCTGGCGCGGTGGCCGGCGGCATCCACTTCCTGGACCAGGGCAGCGCGGGCTTTGGAATCGGCGCCGAGGATCAGCACCATGAGCGATTGCAGGCTGGAAATCAGATCAGGGTGCACGAACAGATCAGGCAGTGCGGCGGATGCGCGATTGTGAACGCCTCCACAATGCCGTCATGCGGGAGTTCCAGAGGTTTCTCGTCGGCGGCGCGGTGCGCGACCGCCTCCTCGGCCTGCCGGTGCAGGACCGGGACTGGGTCGTCGTCGGCGCCAGCCCCGAAGCCTTGCTGAAAGCTGGCTACCAGCCCGTGGGCAAGGACTTTCCGGTCTTCCTCCACCCCGAGACGCACGAGGAAGTGGCCCTGGCCCGCACCGAGCGCAAGACGGCGCGCGGCTACCACGGCTTTGCCTTCCACGCGGCGCCCGACGTGACGCTGGAGCAAGACCTGACCCGCCGCGACCTGACCATCAATGCCATGGCCGAGGACGAGGCCGGTCAGCTCATCGACCCCCACGGCGGCCGGCAGGACCTGGCCGACAAGGTGCTGCGCCACGTCTCGCCCGCCTTTGCCGAAGACCCGGTGCGCATCCTGCGCCTGGCGCGCTTTGCCGCCCGCTTTGCCGACTTCAACATCGCCCCCGAGACCGGGGCCCTGATGCAGCAGATGGTGCAGGACGGCGAGGTGGATGCCCTGGTGCCCGAGCGCGTCTGGCAGGAGCTCTCGCGCGGGCTGATGGAAGCCGCCCCGGGCCGCATGCTGACCGTGCTGCGCGAGTGCGGGGCGCTGGTGCGCCTGCTGCCTGAGGTGGACGCCCTCTTTGGCGTGCCCCAGCCTGAAGCCCACCACCCCGAGGTGGACACCGGCGTGCACCTGCTCTTGGTGCTGCAGCAGTGCGCCCGCTTCAATCACACGCTGCCCGTGCGCTTTGCCGCGCTGTGCCACGACCTGGGCAAGGGCACGACCCGCCGCGAGGAGTGGCCCCGCCACATCGGCCACGAAGGCCGCAGCGAGAAGCTGGCCGCCAAGGTGGCCGAGCGCTGGAAGGTGCCGACCGAGTGCCGCGAACTGGCCTTGGTGGTTGCCCGTGAGCACACCCACGTGCACCAAAGCGGCGGCTTTGGCCCCGAAGCCCGGCTGCGCCTGCTGGAGCGCTGCGACGCCTGGCGCCGCCCCGAGCGCTTTGCCCAGCTGCTGCAAGCCTGCGAGGCCGACGCCCGGGGCCGCACCGGCTTTGAGGACCGCGACTACCCCCAGGCCGAGCGCCTGGCCGCCGACCTCGCCGCCACGCTCGCCATCGACCAGGCGGCCGTGAGCAGTGCCGCTTTGGCGCGCGGGCTCACCGGCCCGGACGTGGGGCGGGCGATCCGATTGGCCCGCTTGAATGCCTTGGAAGCCCGGGCCTGAGAAAATCCCCGCCATGAACGCGCCCCAGACCCCTTTGCTCACGGACCTGCCCGCCCTGATGGCCCACATGGGCCAGCAAGCCCGCGCCGCCGCCACCGTGATGGCGGCAGCCTCCACGGCGGCCAAGAACACCGCCCTGCTGGCCCTGGCCCGCCGTCTGCGCGAGGCCGGCCCGACCCTGCAGGCCGCCAATGCCAAGGACCTGGCCAAGGCCGCCGACCTTGCTGCCCCGCTGCGCGACCGCCTCAAGCTCGATGCCAAGACCCTGGCCACCGTGGCCGAAGGCTGCGAGCAGATCGCCGCCATGCCCGACCCCATCGGCGAGATCACCGGCGTGCGCCGCCGCCCCACGGGCATCAGCGTCGGCCAGATGCGCGTGCCGCTGGGCGTGTTCGGCATGATCTACGAGAGCCGCCCCAATGTGACCATCGAGGCCGCGTCGCTCGCGATCAAGAGCGGCAATGCCTGCATCCTGCGTGGCGGCTCCGAGGCCATCCACAGCAATCTGGCCCTGGCGACGCTGGTGGCCGACAGCCTCGAAGAAGCCGGCCTGCCGCGCGAGGCCGTGCAGCTCGTCCCGACGACCGACCGCGCCGCCGTCGGCCTCTTGATCAGCTCGCCCCAGTGGGTCGACGTGATCATCCCGCGCGGTGGCAAGGGGCTGATCGAGCGCATCAGTGCCGAGGCCAAGGTCCCCGTCATCAAGCACCTGGACGGCAACTGCCACACCTATGTGGACGAGCAGGTCGACCTGGCCCTGGCGCTCAAGGTGACCGACAACGCCAAGACCCAGAAGTACAGCCCCTGCAATGCCACCGAGTCATTGCTCGTGCACGTGGCGCAGGCGCCGGCCTTCCTGCCCCGCATCGCCGAGATCTTCCGCGCCAAGGGCGTGGAGATGCGTGGCTGCCTGCGCACCCTGGCCCTGGTGCCTGGCGCCGTGGCGGCGACGGAGGAAGACTGGTCCACCGAGTACCTGGCGCCGATCATCAGCATCAAGGTCGTGGATTCGCTCGACGAGGCCATCGCACACATCAACCGCTATGGCTCACACCACACGGATGCCATCCTGACGACCAACCACCCCAATGCCATGCGCTTCCTGCGCGAGGTGGATTCGGCCAGCGTGATGGTCAACGCCAGCACGCGCTTTGCCGATGGCTTCGAGTACGGCCTGGGGGCCGAGATCGGCATCAGCACCGACAAGTTCCACGCCCGCGGGCCGGTGGGGCTGGAAGGGCTGACTTCGATGAAGTGGGTGGTGCTGGGCCAGGGCGAAGTGCGCGGCTGAGCGCCGCGCCAAGCCCAGCGCTCAGCTGCGCTGCCAGGGGTTGGCCGGCGGGCCCAGCGGGTCAAAGGCGATCGGGGCGCTGTCGGCCGTGTACTCGGCCAGTTGGCGAGCCAAACGCGGCCGGCCCCAATGCCAGGCCACCGCCAGCGCCAACAGCAGGCTCAGGCCGTAGAACTGCATGAAGCCGGCATACCCCAGCACGCCGGCCAAGGGCTTGGCCAGGCCGAGAAAGGCCGCAAAGAGCCAGCTTGCCAGGCTGAAGGCACCCAGCAGCGCCGGGATGCGGGCCGTGCGCTCGGGCTCATAGGTCGGCGCCATCAGGCGCGGCAGCGCCCACTTGTGCAGCGCCAGGCCATTGAGCGTGAGCAGGATCACCACGCTGAACTTGGCCAGCAGCTTGCCCTTGGTGAGCAGCACGGCCAGGTCTAAGCCGGTGTCGATGCCAATGATGATCAGCCCGGTCACCCAGAGCACGCCCAGCGCCTTGGCCACCCAACTTGACGCGCGGCGCAGCAAACGGCGGTCCACCTGCCGGTGCAGGAACACGGCCAGGTCGCCCAGCACGATGGCCGCCGCCGCGCCAAAGCAGGCCACGACGTGCACATACAGGGCGACCAATCGCAGCAGGGGCCATAGGGCAACGACGTCCGGTGATTGCATGGGCTTGGGCCTCGAATTGTTTCGGATTGCGCTACCCAAACTTCTACCCAGCGTGGGGCTTGAGGGCTAAGGCATTGCTGCAGTTTAAAAATTCATCATGTAACCCAGGTGACAAATCGTCACGGCCGTGTCCCAGGTCCAGGCTCCTTGACAGCGTTTACCATGACCAATTACATGGCGCGGATCGCGCGCGTGACAACGCTGCCATCGCCGGATGGCAAGGTCTCGACCCTTCCGTTGGCTAGGGCGGCAAAGACATTGCGCCCACGGCCCTAGGCGCAGGCTCGCGCCGCCAGGGTTGGTGCGGCGGCGTTCGTTCAGCGCAGACCGGTGACCGGCGCGTCCTTGGGCACGTTGACCAGGTAGTCGGCTGAGAAGCGCAGGCTCTGCCCGGCCGCCAGCGGCTGCTCCCAGAGCACCAGGCCCGCCCGTTTGCGCCAGGCCTGGGTCGTGGGTGCGGGGTTGAACGTGGCCTGCACCTTGATGTCCTCGTGCTGGGCCGTGGGTGCCACCTCGACCAGTTGCAGCCTGAGGCTGCCCGCCGTGTGTCGGTTCTCGATCACGTAGGCGCGGCCATAGCGACGCTCGGCACGGCTGCCGATGAAGCCGGTGTTGGCGGCGTTGCGCTGCTCGGGCAGGACCTGCACACGCACGCGCTCGTCGCGGCCGAAGGGGATCTCCATGCGTTCTTCGCCGTCCGCCATATTGAGCGTGCTGCTGCCCACATAAGCCCCGTCGCGCACCAGTTGCATGGGGCCCTGCGGCCATGCGCCAGCCGGCCACTCGGCCTCCGCCACCAGGTAGGCCGCTGCCTCGCTGGCCGGCTGCACGCGCGTCAACACGGTGGCCTGCAAGCGCTCCCCGCCCAGCGTCAGGCTGGCACGCTGGGTGCTGCTCTCGACCGTGACGCGGCCAGGCAGTTGAAACACGGTGGCGTGCGTGCCCTCGAAGACGGCGGGGTCGAACGACTCGGCCTCCTCTTCTGCGTCCGCAGCTCGCCGCAGGCTCGGGGCGGCCCGCACGCCAGCCACCACTACCGAGTCCAGCGTCGCCGCTGCCGCCATCGGCCGAGGCGGCGCGATCCCCAGCACCCAGGGCCTCGGCAGGCCCTGGCCCACCTTGGTCGACACCGCCGCCGTGGACAGCCGCAGCTTGACCTGCCGCCAGTCCTCGCCGCTTTGCTGCGACACCTGGGCCAAGCGCTCCAGCTGCAGCGCACCGCTCGCGGTGTCGAGCAACGCCCGGTAGCTCGGCGCCCAGCCGGCCTGGGGCAGGCGGTAGCTGATGCGCAGCTCCGCCTCGCGCGGGGCCGACAGGCGCAGGCGCAGGCTGCGCCACTGCGGGTTGGCCTCAGCCAAGCGGTCGCGCTCCCCCTTCAGCGGGGTGATCTGGCGGTCCAGGTCCTCCAGCTGGCGGCGCAGCTGAGCCTGGCGCAGCAGGGCGTCCTGCGCTGCCTTGCGGATGCTGTCGGCCGTGCCCGCGATGCCGGCGGCCGGTGTGCCGCGTGCCTCGCCGCTGCCCAGCGCCTTGAGATAGCTCAGGCTCGCCTCCAGCGCGCTGGACTCGGCGGCCAATTGGTCGCGCTGCCCCTCCAGCTTGCGGATCTGCTCATCGCGCGGGCTGTTGGCGCATTCGGGCAGGCGCTCGCGCGGCAGGGTCTCCAACTGCACCGGCCCCAGGTTCACGCCGGCGGGCGCCTCGATCTGCAGGCTGTCGGGGTCGAAGCGCGCCGTCAGGCAGTTCAGCACCAGCTCACGCGCGCCCGCCGCCACGCTGGCCAGGCGCGTCACCTGGGCACCGCCGGGGTAGACGAGAACCTCGTCAATGCCGGACTGCGCCGATGCAAGAGCCGGCACGGCGAGAGCAAACAGCAGAGCAAATGAGCGCATGACGGCAGGCGGCAAGTGAGGAGAGGCGCAAAGGTAGCATCCCGCCCATGAGCGACGACCGCAAAGCCCTGGTGCTGTTTTCCGGCGGGCAGGACTCCACCACCTGCCTGGCCTGGGCGCTGGAGCGCTACGCCAGTGTGGAGACCCTGGCCTTTGACTACGGCCAGCGCCACCGCATCGAGCTGGACTGCCGCCACCGCGTGCGCGACGAGCTGGTGCGGCGCTTCCCAGCCTGGGCCGGCCGGCTGGGTGAGGACCATTTGCTCGACCTGTCGATGCTCGGCCGCCTCAGCGACACCGCGCTGACCAGTGAGCGCGCCATCGAGCTGCAGGCCAATGGCCTGCCCAACACCTTTGTGCCCGGGCGCAACCTGCTCTTCCTGACCTTTGCCGCCACGCTGGCCTACCGCCGCAGCGCCACAGTGCTGGTGGGCGGCATGTGCGAGACGGACTATTCCGGCTACCCCGACTGCCGCGACAACACCCTCAAGGCGCTGCAGGTGGCCCTGTCACTCGGGCTAGGCGGCCCGATGACGGTGGAGACACCGCTGATGTTCATCGACAAGGCCGCCACCTGGCGCCTGGCCGAGCAGCTGGGCGGGCAGGCCCTGGTGCAGTTGATCGTCGAGCACACCCACACCTGCTACCTGGGCGAGCGCGGCGCGCTGCACGCCTGGGGCCATGGCTGCGGCCACTGCCCGGCCTGCGAGCTGCGCGCCAAGGGGCACGCGGCCTACCTGGCTGGCCGAGAGCGCGCCGCATGACCCCGCTCACCTGGGCCTTGGTGGCCCTGCTGGCCGTACTGGGCTTTTGGAGCGTTGGCGCCTACAACCGCCTCATGAGCCTACGCAATGCCATCAGCGAGGCTTTTGCCGAACTGGACCGCCAGCTCAGCCAGCGCGCCCAGGTGTGCGAGCAACTGGTGACCCAGGTCAAACCCCTGCTGCCCAATGAGCAGGCCACCTTTGATGCCCTGGCCAATGCCCAGGCCGAAGCTCAGGCCGCCGCACTGGCCGCACGCGGCCGTCCCTGGTCGCCCGACACGGTGGGCGCGCTGGCCGTTGCCACCTCGCTGCACGGCGCGGCGCAGGCGCGGCTGATGTCGCTGTTGGAGCATGCGTCCGAGCTTCACGACGCCGCCGGGCTGGGCGCCCTGATGGACGAGCTCAAGCTGGTGGAACGCCAGCGCGCCTTTGCACGCCAGGTGTTCAACCAGACCGTCGAGCGCTACAACGAAGCCATCGCGCAGATCCCGACGCGCGCATTGGCCCGGCTCTACCGCTTCACAGCGGCCAGGCCGCTCTAGGGCCTGTTAGCCCTACAGCTCCGCTGCGGCGATGGCGCCCGAGGCGCACATCTCGCGGAACAGCGCGGCCATGGCGGCGCCGCTCATCTGGTAGGGGTCCAGGCGGCCGGACTCCGAATACTTCAGCATCAGCGCCGGGTTGAGCCGCTGCAGGTTCACCTGGCCCATGGTCCAGCCGGCAAAGTTGCGCTCCCCGATCTCCTCGTAGGACAGCAGCGTCACGTCGCTGTGCCGCGGGTCCGCCACGATGCGGCGGTAGCGGGCATTGACCGCATCACGCCCCCCTTCCAGCACCTGCACGAAGACGCCCTCGGTGAAGCAGAGCAGGCCGGTGATGCCTTCCTGCGGGTTGTTCTCGCGCGAGCTGCGCAGGATGGCGGCCAGGTCGGCCTCCACAAGCGCCGACGTGGCGCGGCTGGCATACATCAGGCGAACAAGCATGGCTTCAGCCCTTGGCGATCAGAGACAGGAACTCGCGACGCAGGTTGGCGTCCTTCATGAAGGCACCGCGCATCACGCTGTTGGTCATTTTGGACTCGCTGTCCTTCACGCCGCGCCAGTGCATGCAGAAGTGGTCGGCCTCCATCACCAGCGCCAGCCCGTCGGGCTGCACGCGCTCCTGCAGCTCGTTGGCCAGCATGGTCACGGCCTCTTCCTGGATCTGCGGGCGGCCCATGATCCATTCGGTCAGCCGCGCGTACTTGGACAGGCCGATCAGGTTGGAGTGCTCATTGGGCAGCAGCCCGATCCACACCTTGCCCATGATCGGGCAGAGGTGGTGCGAGCAGGCGCTGCGCACCTTGATCGGGCCGACGATCATCAGCTCGTTGAGCCGACTGACGTTGGGAAACTCCGTGACCGACGGGGCCGCCACATAGCGCCCGGCAAACACCTCGCGCACAAACATCTTGGCCACGCGCTTGGCGGTCTCGTGGGTGTTGTGGTCGCTGTCGGTGTCGATCACCAGGCTGCGCAACACCGCTTGCATCCTCTCGGTCACCTCGGCCTGGAGCGCGTCCAGCTCACCAGGCTCGATGAAGGCGGCAATGTTGTCATTCGCGTGGTGGCGGCAGCCGGCGCTGACGAGGCGGTAACGGATGCGCTCCGAGACGGGCGCATCGTCCGCCGGCGCGGCGGGCAGGGGGCGGGAGGCATCCATCGGGGCATTGTGTGCGCAAGGCCGCTCCTACACTGAGCCGCATGCCGAATGTCCCCACAACGGCCCCCACCAGCCCAGGCGCGCCGCCGCTGCACCGCTTGCTGCTGCAGGCGGCCGACTGCGTCCAGGCCGTGCAGGGCGGCCACTCCCTCACCGACGCCCTCGGCCGCGTGCCGCCCGAGCTGCGGCCCGGCACCCAGGCGCTCAGCTTCACCGCGCTGCGCCGCCTCGGCTCGGCCCAGGCCCTGCGCCAGCAGCTCGCCCCCAAGACGCCGCCGCCGCGCGTCGATGCGCTGCTGCTCACCGCCCTGGCCCTGCTGTGGGACGCCGACGACGCCCCCTATGCCGAGCACACCCTGGTCGACCAGGCCGTGCAAGCCGCCAAGCAGCGCGCGCCGGCCTCGCAGGGCTTCATCAATGCCGTGCTGCGGCGCTTCCTGCGCGAGCGCGAGGCCCTGAGCGCCGCCGCCCGGCGCGACCCGCTCGGCGCCTTCAACCACCCGCTGTGGTGGCTCGAAGCCGTCAAGCGCGACTGGCCCGCCCAGTGGCAGGACATCCTCGCCGCCAACAACCGCCCGCCGCCCATGGTGCTGCGCGTCAACGCCCGCCGCACCAGCGCCAGCGCCTACCTCGAAGCCCTGGCCACGGTGGGCATCAGCGCCCGCCTGGTCGGGCCCGAGGTGCCACAGGCCATCGTGCTGGACCGGCCCCACCCCGTGCAGGACCTGCCCGGCTTTGCCGCCGGCGATGTCTCAGTGCAGGACGCCGCCGCCCAACTGGCTGCGCACTGGCTAGCCCAGGGGCTTGCGCCCGGCGCCCGCGTGCTGGACGCCTGCGCCGCCCCCGGTGGCAAGACCGCCCATTTGCTGGAGCTGCAACAACTCGACCTGCTGGCCCTCGACGCCGACGGCCAGCGCCTGCAGCGCGTGCAGGAGAACCTGCTGCGCCTCTCCTTGCGCGCCCAGCTCAAGGCCGCCGACGCCCGCCAGACCGCCACCTGGTGGGACGGCCGGCCCTTCGATGCCATCCTGCTCGACGCCCCCTGCAGCGCCGCTGGCATCGTGCGCCGCCACCCCGACGTGCGCTGGCTGCGCCGGCCCGACGACATCCGCGCCCTGGCCCAGACCCAGGCCGAACTGCTGGACGCGCTCTGGCCCCTGCTCCAGCCCGGCGGCCGCCTGCTCTACGCCACCTGTTCCATCTTCCGCGCCGAGGGTCAGGCCCAGGCAGACGCGTTTTTGCAACGCCAATCTGACGCCCAGCCGCTGCCCCTGGGCCCACTGGGCGGGCATCTGCTGCCCGTCGCGGACAATGGCCGGCCGGCCTTCGACGGCTTCTTCTACGCCCACTTCGCGAAGCGTCCCCCTTGAGTTGCCGCGCCGTCCTCCTTGCTCTCGTTGCCCTGGTGCTCGCCCTGGCCGGGGCCGCCGTACGGGCCGATGGCATCGAGCTGACGCAGTTCCAGACCGAACGCACCGACGACGCGCTGGAGCTGAACTACTCCACCCGCTTTGAGCTCTCCCGCCCGGCCGAAGACGCGCTGCACAAAGGTGCCGCGCTCTACTTCGTGGCCGACGTCACCGTCTTTCGCAACCGCTGGTACTGGCGCGACTCGCGCGTCGGCCATGCCGAGCGCGTCTGGCGCCTGTCCTGGCAACCGCTCACGCGGCAGTACCGTGTCTCCACCGGCGGCCTGCACCAGAGCTTTGCCACGCTGACCGATGCCCTGGCCTCGCTGCGCGGCATCTCGGCCTGGCCCATCGCCGAGGCCAAGGAGCTGGACACCGATGGCCGCTACTACCTCGAGTTCAGCTTCCGGCTCGACGTGAGCCAGCTGCCCCGGCCGCTGCAGATCGGGCTCGGATCGGTGCCCGGCTTTGGCCTCAGCATCGAGCAAAAGCGCGGCTTCAACGCCGACTTCAGCCTCAAAGCGCCGTGACCCGCAACACGCGTCTGGCCTGGGTGGTTGCGCTGGTCTCGGCCACCGGCGTGGCGGGGGTCGTGGCCTTTTTGCTGTCGGGTGGCGGTGGCGGGCAGCGTGGCTTCTTTGACCGGCACTACGTCTGGCTTTTCTGGGTCAATCTCGGCGTCGCCAGCCTGCTGGCCCTGGTCATCCTCGCCGCCCTGGTCAACCTGGTGCTGCGCATGCGGCGCGGGCGCTTCGGCAGCCAGTTGCTGTTCAAGCTCGCCACCGTGTTCGGCCTCGTCGGCGTGGTGCCGGGCGTGCTGATCTACGCGGTGTCCTACCAGTTCCTCAACCGCACCATCGAGACCTGGTTCGACGTCAAGCTGGCCAGCGCGCTCGAAGCCGGCCTCAACCTCGGTCGCGGCACGCTCGACAACCTCGTCACCGACCTCGGTCAAAAGACGCGCGACGGCGCCGCCCAGCTGGCTGAAGGCACCAGCCCTCAGCTGCTGCTGCTGGAGCGCCTGCGCGAGCAGATGGGCGCCCGCTCGGTCACCCTCGTCGGCATCGGCGGCCAGATCCTGCTGGAAAGTGGCGGCGACACCCGCCACCTCACGCCCGACCGCCCCAACCCCAACCTGCTGCGCCAGGCCCGCACCCAGGGCAGCGCCAGCCAGATCGAAGGCCTCGAAGACGAAGCCGCCGCGCTGCAAGGCCAGGCCCAGATCCGCGCGCTGGCCCGCCTGCCCAACACCCAGTTCCGGCTCGACCTGGGCGAGCGCTACCTGATGGTCGTCAAGCGCATCCCGCAAAGCGTGCTGGGCAATGCACTGGCCGTGCAGGCAGCCAGCAACGAATACCAGCAACGCTCGCTCGAGCGCGACGGCCTGCGCCGCATCTACCTGGGCACGCTCACCCTGGTGCTGATCCTCGGCGTCTTCGGCGCCCTGCTGCTGGCCGTGGTGATGGGCAACCAGATCGCCCGGCCCATGCTGCTGCTGGCCGATGGCGTGCGCCAGGTGGCGGCGGGCGACCTCTCGGCCAAGCCCGTCTCGCTGGCGCGCGACGAACTCGGCGGCCTGACGCGCTCCTTCGCCGACATGACCGAGCAGCTCTCCGAAGCGCGCGAGCAGGTGCAGCGCAGCGTGACCGAGCTGGACGCCGCCCGCACCCATTTGCAGACCATCCTCGACAACCTCACCGCCGGCGTCATGGTGTTCGACGCCGAAGGCCGGCTGGAGAGCGTCAACCCCGGCGCCACGCGCATCCTGCGCCTGCCGCTCTCGGCCTATGTCGGGCGCGAGCTCACCGAGCCGCCGTCGCTCGCCCGCTTCGCCGCCGAGCTGGCGCGCCGCTTCGAGCAGCAGCACGAGTCCGGCGAGCGCGACCACTGGCAGGAGTCCTTCGAGCTGCAGCTCGACCCCGCGCAAGACCCGCTCACCCTGCTCGTGCGCGGCGCCGACCTGCCGCCTGACGAGCGCCTCGTCGTGTTCGACGACATCACCGAGGTCGTCTCCGCCCAGCGCAGCGCCGCCTGGAGCGAGGTCGCCCGCCGCCTGGCCCACGAGATCAAGAACCCGCTCACCCCCATCCAGCTCAGCGCCGAGCGCCTGCAGCACAAGCTCGAAGCCAAGCTCGAAGGCGCCGACCAGAGCATGCTCGCCCGCTCGGTTGGCACCATCGTGGCCCAGGTGCAGGCCATGAAGCAGCTCGTCAACGAGTTCCGCGACTACGCCCGCTTGCCCTCGGCGCGGCTCGACCCGCTCGACCTCAACGACCTCACCACCGAAGTCCTCAGCCTCTACGCCGAGGCCCAGGACGCCGGCCGCCTGCGCAGCGAGCTCGCCACCACCCTGCCCCTCATCAAGGGCGACGCGACCCAGCTCCGCCAGGTCATCCACAACCTGGTGCAGAACGCGCTCGACGCCATCCACGACCGCGAAGGCGGCGTCGTCACCGTGCGCACCACGCTCAGCGTCACCGAGAACGGTCAGCCCCGCAGCGTGCGCCTGGCCATCATCGACAACGGCCCCGGCTTTGCCGAGAAGGTGCTCAAGCGCGCCTTCGAGCCCTACGTCACCACCAAGAGCAAGGGCACCGGCCTTGGGCTCGCGGTCGTCAAGAAGATCGCCGAAGAGCACGGCGCTCGCATTTCCCTGCGCAACCTGCAGCCCGAAGGCACCGAGCCCGGGGAGGCCCCGGTACTGGGTGCGCAGGTTTCGCTATCATTTTCAAATCTTGTTGCAGCGCCGGCCTTGCCCGCCGCAGCAGCGGTGAACTGAGGTTTCATGGCCACCATTCTTGTTGTCGACGACGAACTGGGCATCCGCGCGCTGCTCTCAGAGATCCTCAGCGACGAGGGACACACCATCGAGCTCGCTGAGAACGCGACGCAGGCCCGCGCCTACCGCGAGCGGGCGCGGCCCGATCTCGTCCTGCTCGACATCTGGATGCCCGACGTCGATGGCGTCACCCTGCTCAAGGAGTGGGGCGGCAGCGGCCTGCTGACCATGCCCGTCATCATGATGAGCGGCCACGGCACCATCGACACCGCCGTCGAGGCCACCAAGTACGGCGCCAGCGCCTTCCTGGAAAAGCCCATCACCCTGCAAAAGCTGCTGCGCTCCGTCGAGCAAGCCCTGGTCAAGACCACGCCGCGCCCCGCGCCCGCGCCCGTCGGCCTCAGCAGCTACCTGCGCCCCGAGCCCCTGGCCAGCATGCCCGCGCCCGGCCATGTGCTCCCCACCGTCAGTCACCACATCCCCAGCAGCCCCTCGTCCGAGCAGAGCTTCGACCTCGACCGCCCCCTGCGCGAGGCCCGCGACGCCTTCGAGAAGAGCTACTTCGAGTTCCACCTCGCCAAGGAAAACGGCTCCATGACCCGCGTCGCCGAAAAGACCGGCCTGGAGCGCACCCACCTCTACCGCAAGCTCAAGCAGCTCGGCGTCGACCTCACCCGCAACAAGCGCGGCGCAAGCTGAGCCCGCCCACCTCCGGGGCTGGAGCAACCTCAGCCCCTTGTGCTACAGTCACGGACTCCGTTGACCGGCCCCCAAGCCCTCAGCGCAAGATTCCGGCCAAGTAGCTCAGTTGGTAGAGCAGCGGATTGAAAATCCGCGTGTCGGTGGTTCGATTCCGCCCTTGGCCACCAAGCATGCAGGCCCCTGGTTTCGCTCGAAATCAGGGGCTTTTGCTTTCTCGGCTCCGCTTTGACGGCATGTCGGCCGTAGCGCCGGTGTTCGCAGGTCCGCCCATGGGCCTGCAACAGCTCCAATTCCCGTGGGTTGATGGACCAAGGACCCTCCGTGGCTGCTGCAAATACCGCCGTGCATGACGAACTGCTTGCCCTCGTCACCAAAACCCTCTGCACCCGCCCGCTGATGGGCTTTGCGCAAGAGTCCCAGCTGGACGGCGAAAGCCTGAAGGACGCCGTGGACCGCTACGAGGTCGATTACGCATGGCATGTGCTGGGCTCGGACCGCATGCGTAGCGAGACGATCGCGCTGCTGGAGACCAAGCTCAAGCATGCCGCGAACGACGCGCAAAAGGCCAGCGTGGCCGAGGTGTTGGCGGCCGCAGCGGCCGATCAGCCGGCCCACCTGCTGATGAGCTTTGACAACGACGTGCCCGAGCAACTGGCCGCCCTGCTGTGCGCACAGCACCAGCGCAAGGTAACGCCTGAAGTTGAAGCGGTGATCTAGGGCCAATCCCTCCCGGTGCACCCACGCACCCGTTCCCCACACGGCTTCCCCATTTCTGCACCAGCCGCGTGCAGCCTGAAGGGCCTGCCCAGGGCGTGAAGCCTGGCACGACCTCTGCTTGTATACAAGCCTGAACACCGGCGGGATTCGCCCCGGTGGGCTTTGTGGACGGGCAACTTCAGGAGAGCCGAGATGACGCGATCGCAGTGGAACCGCCGGGCATGGCTGGGCAATGTGGGTGCAGCCGGGGCTGGCTTGATGACAGCGGGCTGGAGTGGGCTGGCGCAGGCGCAAAAGCCGATGACGCTGGGCTTCATCTACGTGGGGCCGCGGGACGACTACGGCTACAACCAGTCGCACGCCGAGGCCGTGGCGCTGCTGAAGAAGATGCCGGGCCTCAAGATCGTCGAGGAGGAGAACGTCCCCGAGACGAACGCGGTGCAAAAAGCCATGCAGGGCATGATTGCCCAGGACGGCGCCTCGCTGCTGTTCCCGACCTCGTTCGGCTACTTTGACCCGCACATCCTGGCGCTGGCACCCAAGTACCCGAACGTGCGCTTTGCGCACTGTGGCGGGCTGTGGAACGAAGCCAAGCACCCCAAGAGCGTGGGCAGCTTCTTCGGCTACATCGATGAGGCTCAGTACCTGAACGGCGTGGTGGCGGCGCACGTGAGCAAGAGCAAGAAGCTCGGCTTCATTGCGGCCAAGCCCATCCCGCAGGTGCTGCGCAACATCAACGCCTTCACGATGGGCGCGCGCTCGGTGGACCCCAAGATCACCACCACCGTGGTCTTCACCGGCGACTGGAGCATGCCGGTCAAGGAAGCCGAGGCCACCAACAGCCTGGCCGACCAGGGCGTGGACGTGTTCACCATGCACGTGGACGGGCCCAAGGTGATCGTCGAGACAGCAGCCAAGCGCGGCAAGTTCGTCTGCGGCTACCACGCGAGCCAGGCCAAGCTGGCCCCGCAGGCCTATCTGACGGGCGCCGAATGGAACTGGATCACCGCCTACAAGCAGATCCTGGAAGCCGCCCAAACCGGCAAGCCGCACCCGAACTTTGTGCGCGGCGGGCTGAAGGACGGCTTCGTCAAGAGCAGCCCCTATGGCAGCGCCGTGCCCGAGGGCGCGCGCAAGCAGGCCGAGGCGATCCGTGCCCAGATGATGAAGGGCACGTTCGACATCTTCAAGGGCGAGCTCAAGGACAACACCGGCAAGGTCGTGATCCCGGCGGGCAAGGTGCTCAAACAGACCGACATGGAGCTGGAGGGCATGGCCTACCTGGTTGAAGGCGTGATCGGCAAGGTTTAACGCCTGACGCCAAGGAGCCGCGCCATGGCCACCGCCACCCGCCCCTGGACCCCTGCTGCTGAGGCTGTTCTGCTGCCGCTGCTGGCGCTGGGGGCGGCGCTGCTGCTGTTCGGGCTCTTCGTGTGGCTGGGCGGGGCGAGCCCGGTGGAGGCCTGGCAGATCCTCTTCCTCGGGGCGTTTGGCGATGCCTTCTCGTGGCAGAACACGCTGCTCCGGGCGGCGCCGCTGATGCTCACGGCCCTGGCCGTGGCGCTGCCGGCGCAAGCCGGTCTGATGATGATTGGCGGCGAGGGCGCGCTGGTGCTGGGCGCCTTGGGCTGCGCGGGCCTGCCGTATTTGTTCGGGCCGCCGGCCAACACGGTCGGCAGCGTGATGGTGCTGCTGGCCGGTGCCTTGATGGGCGCGGCCTGGGTCTGGCTGGCGGGCTGGTTGCGGCAGTGGCGCGGGGTTAACGAGACCATCTCCAGCCTGCTGCTGGCCTACATCGCCATCGCGCTTTTCAAGCACTTTGTGGAAGGGCCGATGCGCGACCCGGCAAGCCTCAACAAGCCCTCCACCCACCCGCTCGCCGAGGGCCTGCGCATCGGGCCCATCATGGGCGACGCGGCCATGGAGTCCTGGCTGGGTGACGTGCACTGGGGCCTCGTGATCGGCATCGTGCTGTGCGTGGTGTGCGGGGCCTGGCTGAGCTTCAGCGCCTCGGGCTTTGCGATGCGCGTGGTGGGCGGCAACGCGCGGGCGGCGCGGCTTGTGGGCCTGCCCACCAGCCGCTTGATCCTGCTGTCTTGCCTGCTGGGCGGTGCGGCGGCGGGGCTGGCGGGCGCTATCGAGGTGGCGGCCGTGCACAACGCCGCCAATGCGGCCGTCATCGCGGGGCTGGGCTACACGGGCATCCTGGTCAGCTTTGTGGCGCGGCACAACCCGTGGGCCATCCCGCCGGTGGCCATCCTGTTTGGTGGCTTTGCGGCGGCGGGCAGCCTGCTGCAGCGCCGGCTCGGGCTGCCCGATGCCTCGGTGCTGGTGCTGCAGGGCTTTGCCTTCGTCTTCATCCTGGCCACCGAAGCGCTGCGTGGGCGGCTCTTCAGCCTGCTGGTCATCAAGTGGCCGGCGCGCGCCGAGATGCCGGACACGCCGCTGCGCAAGGAGGCGGTATGAGCTTGTCGATGGACAACGTATCGGACCTGCTGCTCGCCGTCGTCGGCGGCGCGCTGCGGGTGGGCACGCCCTTCCTCTTCGTGAGCCTGGGCGAATGCCTGACGGAGAAGAGTGGCCGCATCAACCTCGGCCTCGAAGGCGTGCTGGTCTTCAGCGCCATGGCGGCGTTTGGCGGCGCGTATCTGACGGGCTCGCCGTGGCTCGGCGTGCTCGCGGCCTGCGTGTGCGGCGCCCTGCTGGCCATGCTGCACGGCCTGCTGTGCTCGCTGCCACGTGTGAGCGACATCGCCACCGGCATCGCGCTGATGCTGCTGGGCGCAGGCCTGGCCTTCTACCTGGGCAAGCCGCTGATTCAGCCGCAGGCGCCGCAGATTCCGTCGCTGCCGCTGGGCGCCTGGAGCAGCTCACCGGCCGTGCAGACGGCGCTGTCGGTCAATGCGCTCTTCCCCCTCGGCGTGCTGCTGGCGGGCTTGATGGCCTGGGGCTTCAAGAACACGCGCTGGGGCCTGGTGGTGCGCATGGCGGGCGACAGCAGCGACGCCGCGCGCGCGCTGGGCTACTCGGTCAACGGCGTGCGCATTGCGGCCACGATGGTCGGCGGCGCCATTGCGGGCCTGGGCGGCGCCTCGCTCTCGCTCTACTACCCGGGCAGCTGGAACGAAGGCCTGTCCAGCGGCCAGGGCCTGATCGCCGTGGCCCTGGTCATCTTTGCGCGCTGGCACCCCTGGCGCTGCCTGGGCGCGGCGCTGCTGTTCGGCGGCGCCGGCGCCATCGGGCCGGCGCTGCAAAGCGTGGGCGTCAGCGGCGGCTACTACCTGTTCAATGCCATGCCCTATGTGCTGACGCTGATCATCCTCGTGGCCACCTGCTCGACCAGCCAGTCGCTCAAGGGCGCGCCTGCCGAGCTGGGGGTGTCGCGATGAGCGGCTTGGGCGGCCTGAACAAGTCGCCGAACGGCGTCGTCATCGGCCTCGTGCAGCTGCAGCTGCCGGTGGTCGAGACGCCGGCTCAGCTCAAGGCCCAGGCCGAGCGCATCTGCTGGATGGTGGGCAAAGCGCGCCGCAATCTCGGGACCATGGACCTCGTCGTCTTCCCCGAGTACGCGCTGCATGGCCTCTCCATGAGCACTGCGCCGGAGCTGATGGTCAGCCTCGACGGGCCGGAGGTTGCGTCCTTCAAGGCGGCCTGTATCGAACATCGCATCTGGGGCTGTTTCTCCATCATGGAGGCCAACCCCGGCGGCAACCCCTACAACACCGGCCTCATCATCGATGACCAGGGCCAGATCCAGCTCTACTACCGCAAGCTCCACCCCTGGGTGCCCGTCGAGGCTTGGGAGCCCGGCAACATGGGCATCCCCGTGTGCACCGGCCCCAACGGCAGCAAGATCGCGCTGATCATCTGCCACGACGGCATGTTCCCGGAGATGGCGCGCGAGGCCGCCTACAAGGGCGCCGAGATCATCCTGCGCACAGCGGGCTACACAGCACCCATCCGCCACGCCTGGAAGATCACCAACCAGAGCAACGCCTTTCAGAATCTGGCCTACACCGCCAGCGTCTGCCTCTGCGGCAGCGATGGCAGCTTCGACAGCATGGGCGAAGGCATGTTCTGCAGCTTTGACGGCAGCGTCATGGTGGCTGGCGGCGGGCGGCCGGACGAGATCATCACCGCCGAGCTGCGGCCCGACCTCGTGCGCGAAGCGCGTGCGCTGTGGGGCGTCGAGAACAACCCCTACCAGCTCTGGCACCGCGGCTACGTGGCGGTGAAGGGCGGCGCGCAGGACTGCCCCTACACCTTCATGCAGGACATGGTGGCCGGCCGCTACCAACTGCCCTGGGCCGTGCAGGTCACCGACGGCACGCCCTGCGGCTTTGCGCCGCCCGAGCGCAGCTACCGAGGCGCTGAAGTGAACCCCTTTGAGAAAAAGCAGGACTAGCCGCGCCATGCCCACGCTTGCCTCCGCCCCCTACGCCTGGCCCTTTGACGGCGACTTCACGCCGGCCAACACCGCCCTCGTGATCATCGACATGCAGACCGACTTCTGCGGTGTCGGCGGCTATGTGGACAAGATGGGCTACGACCTCTCGCTGACCCGCGCGCCCATCGAGCCCTTGAAGGTGCTGCTCGCCGCCGCGCGCCGCGTCGGCATGCACGTCATCCACACCCGTGAGGGCCACCGGCCCGACCTGGCCGACCTGCCGGCCAACAAGCGCTGGCGCTCGCAGCAAATCGGCGCTGGCATCGGGGACGCTGGCCCCTGCGGCCGCATCCTCGTGCGCGGCGAGCCGGGCTGGGACATCATTCCCGAGCTCTACCCCATCGAGGGCGAGCCCATCATCGACAAGCCCGGCAAAGGCAGCTTCTGCGCGACGGACCTGGAGCTGATCCTGCACACGCGCGGCATCCGCAACCTCATCCTCACCGGCATCACGACGGACGTCTGCGTGCACACCACCATGCGCGAGGCCAATGACCGGGGCTTTGAGTGCGTGATGTTGAGCGACTGCACCGGCGCCACAGACCGTGGCAATCACGAGGCCGCGCTCAAGATGATCCAGATGCAGGGCGGGGTGTTCGGCGCGGTGGCCGACTCGAACGCCGTGCTGGATCTGCTCAAGGAGTTTTAAGCGATGCACGCGCTCCAGCTTGAGACCTACCAGCTCACCAAGCGCTTCGGCAGCTTCACCGCCATGGACAGCGTCTCGCTGACCGTGCGGCCCGGCACCGTGCATGCGCTGCTGGGCGAGAACGGCGCCGGCAAGAGCACGCTCGTGAAGGCCATCGTCGGCTACCACCGGCCCGATGCCGGCGCGGTGCTGGTGGACGGCCGCGAGTACGACATCAGCTCGCCCGTGGTCGCGCGCGATTTAGGCCTGGGCATGGTCTACCAGCACTTCACCGTGGTGCCCGGCATGAGCGTGGCCGAGAACCTGCTGCTGGCGCGCGGCCACCTGCCCATGGTGGTGGACTGGAAGGCCGCCCGCGCCGAGCTGGAAGCCTTCATGGCCACCACGCCCTTCCAACTGCCGCTGGATGCGCACCCGAGCGACCTCTCCGCTGGCGAGAAGCAAAAGCTCGAAATCCTCAAGCAGCTGTTCCTCAAGCCGCGCCTCTTGATCCTCGACGAGCCGACCTCGGTGCTGACCCCGCAGGAAGCCGACGAGGTGCTGGGCGCGCTGCGCGACCAGGCCCATGCGGGCGCCTGCTCGGTGCTGATGATCACGCACAAGTTCCGCGAGGTGATGGCCTATGCCGACGACGTGAGCGTGCTGCGCAAGGGCGCCCTTGTCGCCACCGGCGCGGTGGTCGACCACACGCCCGAGAGCCTGGCGCACGCCATGGTGGGAGAGGGCCATGCTGCCCCCACGTCCAGTGCCGCTAGTGAGCGCGAGGTGCGCGAGCCGGGCACCGTCAAGCTCGCCATCGAGTCGCTCGACGTGATGGGCGACCGCGGCGAGCCGGCTGTGCGGGCTCTGTCCTTGAGCGTGCGGCGTGGTGAGATCGTCGGCATCGCGGGCGTCAGCGGCAACGGCCAGCGCGAGCTGATGCAAGCCCTGGTGGGCCAGCGCGCGCGGCTCGCGGGCCGCGTCAGTGTGGATGGCACGCCCTTCCTCGCCCGCCGGGCCGAGAACCGCGCCCGCAAGGTGCGCAGCCTGCCCGAGGAGCCGCTGGGCAATGCCTGCGTCGGGCCCTTGAGCGTGGCGCAGAACATGGCGCTGCGCAGCTTTGATGAAAGCCCGTGGGCGCGCGGCGGCCTGGTGCGCTGGGCGGCCCTGCGCGAGCGGGCCCGCGCCTGGATTGCCGAGTACGGCGTCAAGACGCAAGGCGAGCGCGCCGCCATCCGCACCCTCTCAGGCGGCAATGTGCAGCGCGCCGTGCTGGCCCGCGAGCTGGCTGGCGAGGCGGAGCTGCTGCTGGTCAGCAACCCGGTCTTCGGGCTCGACTTTGCGGCGGTGGCCGAGATCCACAGCCGCCTGATGGCCGCGCGCAACCGTGGCGCCGCCGTGCTGCTCGTCAGCGAGGACCTGGACGAGTTGCTGATGCTGGCCGACCGCATCGTGGTGATAAGCGAGGGCCGCATCGTGCATGACATCGCTGCCGCCGAGGCGACGCGTCAATCCTTGGGCGCCTACATGGGCGGGAAGGGTCATTGATGAACAAGCAGCTCACCGTCCCCACGGCCCAGCCCTTTGCCTACAGCTTCAATCCTGCGCACACCGCGCTGGTCGTCATCGACATGCAGCGCGACTTCGTCGAGCCCGGTGGCTTTGGCGCCAGCCTCGGCAACGACGTGACGCGGCTGCAGGCCATCATCCCCGCCGTGCGAGCGATGCTCGATGCTTGGCGTGCCGTCGGGGGCACGGTGCTGCACACCCGCGAGGCGCATGCGCCCGACCTCTCCGACTGCCCGCCTGCCAAGCGCCTGCGCGGCAAGCCCTCGATGCGCATTGGCGACGCCGGGCCCATGGGCCGCATCCTGATTGCCGGCGAGCCGGGCGCGGAAATCGTGCCCGAGCTGGCGCCGCTGCCGGGCGAGCTGGTGGTCGACAAACCCGGCAAGGGCATGTTCTACGGCACACCGGTGGACGCCCTGCTGCGCGAGCGCGGCATCACCCATTTGCTCTTCATGGGCGTGACGACCGAGGTCTGTGTGCAGACCTCGATGCGCGAAGCCAATGACCGGGGCTACGAGTGCCTGATCGTCGAAGACGGCACCGAGAGCTATTTCCCGTCCTACAAGGTGGCCACGCTGTCCATGCTGACGGCGCAGGGCGCCATCGTGGGCTGGAGCGCGACCACGGCCGAGATCCAGCAAGCGCTTCAGGGCTGAGCCTCCGGGGTGCATGCCCCAGCCCCAGGACGCCCCAACATGGCACGTGATTTGCTGTGCCTTGATCGCTATCGTTGGCCGTCTTCCGGCATGGCTGGGCCTGCCTGACGATGTCATCTCCACGGGCGGGGGCGCACCTCTGACATGCTTCGACTTGAGCTGATCGGCATTACCAAGCAGTACCCCACCGTGCGCGCCAATGACGGTGTGCACCTCCAAGTGGCACCGGGCCAAATCCATGCCGTGCTGGGCGAGAACGGTGCAGGCAAATCGACGCTGATGAAGGTCATCTACGGCGCCACGCGGCCCGACGCGGGGCGCATGGTCTGGAATGGCCGCGAGGTGCAGGTGGCCAGCCCCGCGCAGGCACGCCAGCTTGGCATCAGCATGGTCTACCAGCACTTCTCGCTGTTCGACACCCTAACGGCGGCCGAGAACATCTGGCTCGGGCTCGACAAGGCGGGCTCTCTGGCCGAGGTCATCCAGCAAACCCGCCAGGTCTCGGAGGCCTACGGCCTGCCGGTGGACCCCATGCGGCCGGTGCACACGCTTAGCGTCGGCGAGCGCCAGCGCGTCGAGATCGTGCGGGCGCTGCTGACCAAACCCCAGCTCCTGATCCTCGACGAGCCCACCTCGGTGCTGACGCCGCAGGCCGTCGAGAAGCTCTTCGTCACCCTGCGCCAGCTGGCCAGCGAGGGCTGCGCCATCCTCTACATCTCGCACAAGCTGAACGAGATCCGCAGCCTCTGCCACCACTGCACGGTGCTGCGCGGCGGCCGCGTGGTCGGTGAGGTGGACCCCAGCCAGGAAACCAATGCCAGCCTGGCCCGATTGATGACGGGCGCCGAGACCCTGGCGCTCAGCAGCCGTGACGGCACGCCTGGCGCCGAGGTGCTGGCCGTGCAGCAGCTGCGGCTGGCGCAGCGCGACCCCTTTGGCGTGAGCCTGCAAGGCATCGGCCTCAATGTGCGTGCCGGCGAGATCGTGGGCGTGGCGGGCGTCTCGGGCAATGGCCAGCAGGAGCTGCTGGCGGCCCTGTCGGGCGAAGACCCGCGCGCGCCGGCCGGCAGCATCCGCCTCTTCGGTCAGGACGTGGCCCAGGCCTCGCCGCAGCAGCGGCGCCGGTTGGGGCAGCACTTTGTGCCGGAGGAGCGCCTGGGGCGCGGCGCCGTGCCGCCGCTCTCGCTGGCCGCCAACACCTTGCTCACGCGCACCGAAGCCGTCGGCCCGCTGGGCTGGCTGCGCCTGGGGCGCACGCGCGCGCTGGCGGGCAGCCTGATCGAGCGCTTTCGCGTCAAGGCCGGCGGCACCGAGGCCGTGGCGCGCACGCTCTCGGGCGGCAACCTACAGAAGTTCATCGTCGGCCGCGAGATCGATGCCTCACCCAAGCTATTGATCATCAGCCAGCCCACCTGGGGTGTGGACGTGGGCGCGGCGGCGCAGATCCGCCAGGCCTTGCTGGCGTTGCGCAACCAGGGCTGCGCGGTGCTGGTCTTCAGCGAGGAGCTGGACGAGCTCTTCGAGCTGTGCGACCGGCTGCACGTGATTGCCCAAGGCCGGCTCTCGCCCTCGTTGCCCATCGAGGCCGCGACGCGTGAGCTGATCGGCACCTGGATGTCGGGCTTGTGGCCTGCCGACGAGGAGACCCCACGTGCTGCGGCTTGAGCCCCGGGCCCAACTCGGCTGGGTGCAGGCCCTGGCCTCGCCGCTGATCGCGCTGCTGCTGACGCTGGCGGCCGGCGTTCTGCTCTTCACCGCCTTGGGCAAGGACCCGATCCAGGCCCTGGGCCTTTTCTTCATCGAGCCGCTCAAGAGCGCCTATGCGCTGTCGGAGCTGAGCATCAAGGCCGTGCCCCTGCTCTTGATCGCACTGGGGCTGGCGGTGTGCTTCCGCGCCAATGTCTGGAACATCGGAGCCGAGGGGCAGTTCGTGCTCGGGGCGCTGGGCGCGGGTTACGTCGCCATGCACGCGGGGCCGGGCAGCTCGGCCTGGGTGCTGGTGCCTGTGCTGCTGGCCGGCGTGCTCGGCGGCATGCTGTGGGCGGGCGTGGTGGCCCTGCTGCGTGACCGCTTCAACACCAATGAGATCCTGGTCAGCCTGATGCTGGTCTATGTGGCCACGCTGCTGCTGAACTACCTGATCTATGGGCCCTGGAAGGATCCGGCCGGCTACAACTTCCCACAGACCGTGCTGTTTGACGCCGCCACGCGCCTGCCCCGCCTGGTGCCGGGCCTGCGCATGAACCTGGGGCTGGTGATCGCGCTGGCGCTGGTGGTGGCGCTGCTGGTCTTCCAGTTCCGCACCTACCGGGGCTATGCGCTGATGGTGGGCGGCCTGGCCCCGGCGGCGGCGCGCTATGCAGGCTTCTCGTCGCGCGGCGCGGTCTGGACGGCGCTGCTGCTCTCGGGCGGGCTTGCGGGCCTGGCGGGCGCGGTGGAGGTGGCGGGGCCGCTGGGCCAGCTCACGCCCTATGTGCCGGTGGGCTATGGCTTCGGGGCCATCATCGTGGCCTTCGTGGGGCGGCTGCACCCGGTGGGCATCGTGTTCTCGTCGGTGCTGATGAGCATGTTCTACATCGGCGGCGAGCTGGCGCAGAGCCGCATGGGCCTGCCCAAGTCGCTCACCAGCGTCTTCCAGGGCCTGCTGCTGTTTGCACTGCTGGCCTGCGACCAGGCGCTGCTGTACCGGGTGCGCTGGCAGACCAAGGGGACGGCGGCATGAATGAGATTGCGCTGCTGATCGCCGCCACGCTGAGCGCGGGCACGGTGCTGGCCATCGCGGCGCTGGGCCTGCTCATCAACGAGCGTGCCGGGGTCGTCAACCTGGGGGCCGAGGGCCTGATGCTGGTGGCCGCCATCGCGGGCTTTGCGGCAGCCGTGCACTCGGGGTCTGACCTGCTGGGTTTTGCGGCGGGCATGGGCGCAGGCGCGCTGCTGGCGGCGCTCTCTGGCGTGCTGATGATCTGGCTCGGCACCAACCAGTACGCCACGGGCCTGGCGCTCAGCCTCTTCGGCGCGGGCTTCTCGGCCTTTGTGGGCGTTGAGTACACCCAGCAGCGGCTGAGCGAGCGCAGCCACTTTGCCGTCCCCGGGCTGGCCGACCTGCCCTTTGTAGGCAAGGCCTTGTTCGAGCACCACCCCTTGGTCTACGGCGCGCTGCTGCTGGCGCTGGGCCTGCATCTCTTCCTCTACCGCACGCGCGCCGGCCTGGTGCTGCGCGCGGTGGGCGAGTCGCCCGAGTCGGCACACGCGCTGGGCTACCCGGTGCGGCGCATCCGGCTCGCAGCCATGGCCGTGGGCGGCGCGCTGTGCGGCCTGGCGGGGGCTTACCTGTCGATCATCTACACCCCGCTCTGGGTCGAGGGCATGGTGGCCGGCAAGGGCTGGATCGCCCTGGCCCTGACCACCTTTGCCACCTGGCGGCCGGCACGCGTATTGCTGGGGGCCTATCTGTTTGGCGGCGTGACCATGCTGCAGTTTCATCTGCAGAGCGAGGGCATCGACATCGCGAGCCAGTGGCTCTCGATGCTGCCCTATCTCGCCACCATCGTCGTGCTGGTGCTCATTTCGCGCAACCCGACCTGGATCCGCATCAACATGCCCGCGTCCCTGGGCAAACCGTTCCGGCCCGGGGCTTGAGGCAGGGCCCTCTCACCCACCCTTGCACTTTGTCCCTCCGAGGAGTTCGCATGAAGACACACGATTCGATCCGCCGGACCTTAGGCCTGGCTTGCCTTGCCGGTCTCCTTGCCTTGACGGCCTGCGGCAAGAAGGAAGAGGCCGCGCCGGCCGCCACCGCCGCCTCAGCGCCTGCCAAGCCCGAACCGCTGAAGGTGGCCTTTGCCTACGTAGGCCCGGTGGGCGATGGCGGCTGGACCTTTGCGCACGACAACGCCCGCAAGGCGCTGGAGAAGGAGTTCGGGGACAAGATCGTCACCACCTTCGTCGAGAAGGTGCCCGAGGCCGCTGACGCCGAGCGCGTCTTCAACGACATGGTGGGCCAGGGCAACAAGCTGATCTTCGGCACCACCTTCGGCTACATGGAGCCCATGCTCAAGGTCGCCGCCGAGAACAAGGGCGTGAAGTTCGAACACGCCACCGGCTACAAGACCGCCGAGAACCTGCGCACCTATGACAGCCGCACCTACGAGGGCGCCTACATGGCCGGCGTGATCGCGGGCAGCATGACCAAGTCGAACGTGCTGGGCGTGGTCGGCTCCATCCCCATCCCCGAGGTGATCCGCAACATCAACAGCTTCACCCTCGGTGCGCAGAGCGTGAACCCCAAGATCAAGACCAAGGTGGTCTGGGTCAACGAGTGGTTCAACCCGCCCAAGGAGACCGAGGCCGCGACAGCGCTGATCAACGGCGGCGCCGACGTGCTGATGCAGAACACCGACTCCGCCGCCGTGCTCAAGACGGCCGAGGAAAAGGGCAAGCGCGCCTTCGGCTGGGACTCCGACATGACGGCCTACGGCCCCAAAGCCCACCTCGCGTCCGCCGTCATCAACTGGGCCCCGTACTACATCAAGGCCACGCGTGATGCGCTGGAAGGCACCTGGGCCACCGGCCAGGCCTGGTGGGGCGTGAAGGAAGGCGCCATCGACATCGTCTCCATCGCCGCCGACGTGCCGGCCGAAGCCAAGGCCAAGCTCGACACCGTCAAGGCCGGCCTCAAGGACGGCAGCTTCAGCGTCTGGAAGGGCCCCATCGTCGACAACACCGGCAAGGAAGTGCTGGCCAAGGATGTGGTGGCGGATGACGCCTTTCTGGGCGGTGTGAAGTTCTATGTGAAGGGCGTCGAGGGGAAGGTCCCCGGCTCGAAGTAACTCGGTCATGAGCAGCACCCTCGACTTCTCCCGCATCCCCCGCTCCGCCTTGCCGGGCCTACTCGCGCGCGCGCCGAAGGCGGAGCTGCACATGCACATCGAGGGTTCGCTGGAGCCGGAGCTGAGCTTTCAGCTCGCGGCGCGGCATGGCATCACCTTGCCGTACGCGAGCGTCGAGGCGCTGCGCGAGGCGATGGACTTTGAGGACCTGCAGAGCTTTCTCAACCTCTACTACGCCTGCGCCGACGTGCTGCGCACCGAGGACGACTTCTTTGAGCTGGGCTGGGCCTACTTCCAGCGCGCGGCGGCGGACGGCATCGTGCATGCCGAGATCTTTTTCGACCCGCAGACGCACACCGCCCGTGGCGTGCCCATGGGCGCCGTCATCCTGGGCCTGCACCGGGCCTCGGAGCAGGCGCGGCGGCAGCTGGGGCTGAGCAGTAGCCTGATTCTGTGCTTCCTGCGGCACCTGAGCGAGGAAGAGGCGCTGCAGACCCTGGAGGCCGCCCTGCCCTACCGCGAGTTCTTCATCGGCGTGGGGCTGGACAGCGCCGAGCGCGACCACCCGCCCGCCAAGTTTGAGCGCGTGTTTGCCTGGGCCCGCACGCTCGGCCTGCACGTGGTGGCGCACGCGGGCGAAGAAGGCCCGGCCGCCTATGTGGAGCAGGCGCTGGACCTGCTGCACGCCGAGCGCATTGACCACGGCGTGCGCAGCATCGACAGCCCGGCCCTGATGCAGCGCCTGGCCCACGAGGGCGTGCCGCTGACGGTGTGCCCACTGTCCAACCTCAAGCTCTGCGTGGTGCCAGACCTGGCCGAGCACCCGCTGCCCCAACTGCTGGCCGCCGGCCTGCGCGTGACGATCAACTCGGACGACCCGGCCTACTTTGGCGGCTATTTGCTGGACAACTTCCGGGCGCTGTTTGACGCCCTGCCGCAATGGGGCGCGGCCGAGGCCTATGCGCTGCTGCGCAACAGCCTGCAGGCGAGCTTTGTGGCACCCGAGCAGAAGGTGGCCTGGATGGCCCAGCTTGATGCGCGCTTTGTCGCGGCGATGACGCCGGCCTGACTGGGCTCAGCCGGCTCAAACCGGCATCACATCGCCCGAGTGCAGGGCCTGAATACGGTGTGCGCTTTGCAGTGCGCCGATGCCGGCCATCACGGCCTCCACCTCGCCGGGCTTGATGTGGGTGATGCGCACTTCAACGCTGCCTTGCAGCTGCGCCAGTTCTTTGCCCAGGTCCTCGGGGCAGAGGTGCTGGCTCAGGTGGGCGACGACCTTCTCGTCGTCGCTGAACGCCGTCTCGATCACGAGGTGCGAGAGCTGCAGCTGATTGAGTCGCTGCCACAGCAGCGGGTTGGGGCCGGTGTCGCCGGTGTAGACCCAGTGCTTGCCGCCGCTGCCCTGCACGGCAAAGCCGCAGGCCGGCACCGTGTGCGCGGCGGGCAGGATCTCGATGACGCGACCCCCGAGGTCGATGCGGTCACCAATGGCATACGGGTGCAGGCTGAGCACCGGGTGGCTGCTGCTGGGCAGGCGCGTGAAGTCAGGCCAGATCACGCCGTTGAAGACATGCTGGCGCAGTGCGTCCAGGGTCTCGGGCAGGGCGTGCACCTGCACCGGTGGGCGGCCAGCGGCGTGGCGCAGGCGCAGCACCGCATCGGCCAGCAGCGGGATGCCCAGGATGTGGTCCAGGTGCGAGTGGCTGAGGCAGATGTGGTCAATGCGCGCCAGCGCCTCCAGGCTGAGCAGGCCCACGCCCGTGCCGGCATCAAGCAGCACGTCGTCGTCGAGCAGGAAGGCAGTGGTCTGGTAGCCGGCGGCAATCGCACCGGAGCAACCCAGGACGCGGATGTTCATGAGGGGAAGGCTTGGGTCTGAAGGGGCCCGCACAACGACCGCGAACCCGAGGCCATGAATGTAAGCAGGCGCGGCGCCCCTCCGACGGGCGTATTACCGAAGCGCCGCGACTGCTGGCCCCCCCCTCGGGGTGGAACGTGCAGAAGTCACGACACCCACCGGGACGGATGAGCTTTGAGCCTCAAGTCAGGCGCCTTCACGTACGCGGCGCCGCAGCGCCGGCCAGAACACATTGAGCGCCAGGCCCGCCAGCACCAGGCCGGCGGCAGCCAGCTTCCAGCCCGGCAGCGGCTCGGCCACCACCACGCTCGCCACCACCATGCCCACCACCGGCACCCCCAGCGCAAAGGGCACCACGCGCGATGCCTCGTGGCGTGAGAGCAGCCAGCTCCAGACACCATAGCCAAACAGCGTGTTGGCATAGGCCTGCCAGCCCATGGCCAGCCAGGCCTTGGGCGAGGCCGCGCGGATGGCACCGAGCCCATTCGCCAACCCGTCATGCCAGGCCACCAACGCCCACAGCGCCGCCGCCGCAAAGAAGCTGCTCCACACCGTGTAGGCCAGCATATTGACGCGCCCCGCGCGCTTGCCCACGAGGTTGCCGCAAGCCCAGGAGAAGGCGGCAGCCAAGGTGAGCAAGAGCCCGAGCGGCGTGACGCTGCCCCCGGTGTGCGTGAGGATCACCCCGATACCGCCCGCTGCCAGCGCCAGCGCCACACCCTGGAAGCGCTGCACCCGCTCGCCCGCAAAGACCACCGCCAGCAGCAGGGTGAAGAAGACCTGGGTCTGGATGACCAGCGAGGCCATGCCGGGCGAGATGTCCTGCGCCATGGCCGTGTAGAGCAGCGCAAACTGCCCCGCGCCAACAAACAAGCCATAGGCCGCCAACTGCCCCCAGGGCACTGCCAGGCGCGGCAGCAGCAAGGCGGCCGGCAGGGCGGCCATCGTGAAGCGCAGCGCCGCCATGGTCAGCGGCGGCAGCTCGGCCAGCGCGAACTGGATGACCACGAAGTTGCTGCCCCAGACCAGCACCGCCGCCAGCGCGAGCAGAAGGTGACGCGGTGGCAGGGCGGCGGCGCTCATGCGCGCATCATGCCCGGCGTTTGCCTACACTGGCCGGCACTCGGCCTCACCAGGCCATTCGCTGCTCGCACGCTCCAGAAGGGCTGACCGGGCCGCCAGACCCAAGGAGCCCCACCATGAACGCGCCTTTGCCGGAGCACGTGCTCCGCGCCCTGCAGTCCGTCACGCTCGACGACAAATACGCCCTCGACACCGGGCGAGCCTTCATGAGCGGGGTCCAGGCCCTGGTGCGGCTGCCCATGCTGCAGCGCGTGCGTGATGCCGCCGCCGGGCTCAACACGGCCGGCTTCATCAGCGGCTACCGCGGCTCGCCGCTCGGCACCTACGACCAGGCCCTGATGGCCGCGCGCGAGCACCTCAAGCGCCAGTACATCGTCTTCCAGCCTGGCGTCAACGAAGAGCTCGGCGCCACCGCCGTCTGGGGCACCCAGCAGCTCGACCTCACGCCAGACGTCAAACGCTTCGACGGCGTCTTCGGCCTCTGGTACGGCAAGGGCCCGGGCGTGGACCGCTGCATCGACGTCTTCAAGCACGCCAACATGGCCGGCACTGCGCGGCACGGCGGCGTGATTGCCGTGGCGGGCGACGACCACATCGCCAAGAGCAGCACCGCCGCCCACCAGAGCGACCACGTCTTCAAGGCCGCCGGCCTGCCGGTGTTCTTCCCGAGCAGCGTGCAGGACATCCTCGACATGGGCCTGCACGCCTTTGCGCTCAGCCGCTTCTCGGGGCTCTGGGCGGGCATGAAGACCATCCAGGAGATCGTCGAGTCGTCCAGCTCCATCAGCGTCGACCCCGACCGCGTGCGCATCGTCTTGCCCGAGGACTTCGAGACGCCGCCGGGCGGCTTGCACATCCGCTGGCCCGACCCGCCGCTGGAGCAGGAAGCGCGGATGATGAACTTCAAGTGGTATGCCGCGATGGCCTATGTGCGCGCCAACCGGCTCAACCACAACGTCATCGAGAGTCCGCAGGATCGCTTCGGCATCATCGCCAGCGGCAAGGCCTACAACGACACCCGCCAGGCCCTGCATGACCTGGGGCTGGACGACGCCACCTGCCGCCAGCTTGGCATCCGCCTGCACAAGGTCAATGTGGTGTGGCCGCTGGAGGCGCAGACCACGCGCGCCTTTGCGCAAGGGCTGCAGGAGATCCTCGTCGTCGAGGAGAAGCGCCAGATCATCGAGTACCAGGTCAAGGAAGAGCTCTACAACTGGCGGCCCGACGTGCGGCCCAATGTGCTGGGCAAGTTCGACGCCGGTGACGCTGACGGCGGCGAGTGGAGCGTGCCCAACCCCAGCGAGCACTGGCTCTTGCGCCCGCAGGCCGACCTCACGCCCGCGATCATTGCCCGCGCCATTGCCAAGCGCCTCAAGCGCCTGGGCGTGGACGCCGACACCGCCGCGCGGCTCGATGCGCGGGTGGCGCTGATCGAGGCCAAAGAGCGCGCGCTGCTCGAGGAGCTGGCCACCGCCGGCAGCGCCGAGCGCACGCCCTGGTTCTGCAGCGGCTGCCCGCACAACACCTCCACCAAGGTCCCCGAGGGCTCGCGCGCGCTGGCCGGCATTGGCTGCCACTACATGGTGAACTGGATGCCCGGGCGCCGCACCGCCACCTTCACCCAGATGGGCGGCGAAGGCGTGCCCTGGGTGGGCCAGGCGCCCTTTACGACCGAGCGGCATGTGTTTGCCAACCTGGGCGACGGCACCTACTTCCACAGCGGCCTGCTCGCCATCCGCCAGAGCATCGCGGCCGGCGTCAACATCACCTACAAGATCCTCTACAACGACGCCGTCGCCATGACGGGCGGCCAGCAGGTGGGTGAGCGGCCCGAGGGTCACAGCGTGCTGCAGATCATGCAAAGCTGCTTGGCCGAAGGCGTGCGGCGTTTCGTGATCGTGACGGACGAGCCCGAGAAGTACACCGGCCAAGCCTTGCTCCCCGGCGTCACCGTTCACCACCGCCGCGAGATGGATGCGCTGCAGCGCGAGTTCCGCGAGATCTCCGGGACCACGGTACTGCTCTACGACCAGACCTGCGCCACCGAGAAGCGCCGCCGCCGCAAGCGCGGCAAGCTGCAGGACCCGGCGCGCCGCGTCGTCATCAACGCGGCGGTGTGCGAGGGCTGCGGCGACTGCAGCACCCAGTCCAACTGCCTGTCCGTCGAGCCGCTGGAGACCGAGCTCGGGCGCAAGCGCCGCATCAACCAAAGCACCTGCAACAAGGACTACGCCTGCCTGGAGGGCTTCTGCCCGAGCTTCGTGACCGTCGAGGGCGGGCAGCTGAAGAAGCCCGACACGCGCCGCAGCCCCGACCCCTTCAGCCTCCCGCCCCTGCCCGAGCCTGCGGTGCCCGCCGCGCCCCAGGCCTTCGGCATCGTCGTGGCCGGCGTGGGCGGCACGGGCGTCATCACCATCGGCCAGCTGCTCGGCATGGCCGCGCACCTGGAGGGCAAGGGCGTCATCACGCAAGACGCCGCCGGCCTCGCGCAAAAGGGCGGCGCCACCTGGAGCCACATCCAGATCGCCGACGCGCCTGACCACATCTACGCCACCAAGGTCGGCACCGCCGAGGCCGATCTCGTCATCGCCTGCGACGCCATCGTGGCCGCCAACAAGGCCACGCTTGCTGTGCTGCGCGAGGGCCGCACAGCGGTGGCCCTCAACACCCACGGCACGCCCACGGCGGCCTTTGTGGGCGACCCCGGCTGGCAGTACCCCGGCGCGGCGTGTGAGTCGGCCCTCAAGCAGGCCGTCGGCCCCGAGCACCTGCTGGCGTTCGACGCCGAGCGCGTGGCCCAACAGCTGCTGGGCGATTCCATCTTCACCAATCCGCTGATGCTGGGCGTGGCCTGGCAGATGGGCCGCGTGCCGCTCACGCGCGAGGCCTTGCTGCGCGCCATCGAGCTCAACGGCGTGCAGGTCGAGCGCAACCGCGCCGCCTTCGAGTGGGGCCGCCGCTGCGCGCATGACCTCGCCAGCGTCGAAGCCTTGCTCGTCACCGAGCAGGTGATCGAGGTCCTCAAGCGGCCCAGCCTAGATGCCTTGATCGAACGCCGCGTCGAGCTGCTCACTGCGTATCAAAACGCCGCCTACGCCTCGCAGTACCGCGCCTTTGTCGAGCGCGTGCGCGCCGCCGAGGCGCCGCTTGGCAGTACCCGGCTCACCGAGGCAGTGGCCATCCAGCTGCACCGGCTGATGGCCTACAAGGACGAGTACGAGGTGGCCCGCCTGCACACCGACCCGGCCTTCCTCGCCGGCATCGCCGCGCAGTTCGAGGGCGACTTCAAACTCGTCCACCACCTCGCCCCGCCCGGCCTTTCCAGCCATAACGACAAGGGTGAACTCGTCAAGCGCCCCTTCGGCCCCTGGGTCCGCCCGGCGATGAAGCTGCTGGCCAAGCTCAAGAGCTTGCGTGGCACCGCGCTCGACGTCTTTGGCTACACGGCCGAGCGGCGCATGGAGCGTGAATGGATCGAGCGCTATCGCCGTGGCATTGAGGGGCGGTTGCCTGGCCTCAATGCCGAGACCTTGCCGCAAGCTTTGGAGCTGGCCCGCCTGCCCGAGCAACTGCGCGGGTTTGGGCATGTGAAGGCGAGGAATGAGGCGCAGCTTAGGGAGGGATGGGATCGCCTGCTGCAAACCCTGAAAGCCTGATGGGCGCGCGCGCATAGACTGCGCGCCACTTTTTGGGGAGAGCACGATGACAACGACGAGTCGCTGGCGCGCTTTGGCGCTGGGCCTCACGCTGGCTTTGCAGGGCCTGGTGATCACGCCGGTGCAGGCAGCCGAAGACCCCGCCTGGGCCGAGGCCAAGAAGGTCGCCTTGGCTGGCCCCACCGACGTGCCTCTGGCCGGCCAGGCCACCTTGCACCTACCGGCGGACCGCGTCTTCATCCCTCAGCCCCAAGCGGGTGCCTTGATGCGTGCCATGGGCAATCCCGGCGACCACTCCGACCTGGCGGGGCTGGTCTTTCCGCAGGGCAACGGTGATTGGTTCGCCACGCTGCGCTTCATCTCCTCGGGCTATGTGAAGGATGGCGATGCCAAGGAATGGAAGGCAGACGAATTGCTGTCGTCCTTCCGTGAAGGTACCGAGGCCGCCAACGCCGAGCGCGAAAAGATGGGCGTGAGCCCGCTGGAAATCATCGGCTGGGCGCAGCCCCCGGCCTATGACGCCACCACGCATCGGCTCGTCTGGGCCATGAAGTCGCGCCACAAGGGCAGCACGGACGACAGCGAGCTGGGCGTCAACTACAACACCTACGCGCTGGGCCGCGAAGGCTACCTGAGCCTGAACTTCGTGACCGCGCTGAAGGACCTGCCGGCTGAGAAGCCGGTAGCCGCGCAACTGCTCTCGTCGCTGGAGTTCTCGTCCGGCAAGCGTTACGAAGACTTCAACGAGTCGACCGACCATGTGGCCGAGTACGGGCTTGCCGCCCTGGTGGTGGGCGTGGGTGCCAAGAAGCTGGGCCTGCTGGCCGTGGCCTTCGCCTTCATTGCCAAGTTCTTCAAGCTGTTTGCCATCGCGGCCTTTGCTATTGGGGCCGGCGTGATGAAGCTCTTCAAGCGCAAGAAGCCCGAGGCAGCGGTGACCGCCGAGGCCGCTCCAGCCGCCCAGGCCGCCGAGGCGCCCGAAGTTCCCAAAGTGCCCGAGGCGAAGGAACAGCCTCCGAAGTGACCAAGCTCCTGCTGCTGCTCCTGTCGGGCGCCAAGCTCGGCAAGCTGCTGACCACCGGCGGCAGCATGCTCATTTCGGTGGTGGTTTACGCCTTCATCTACGGCTGGCGTTATGCGGTCGGCTTCATCGCGCTGCTGTTCGTGCACGAGATGGGGCACTACCTGGCCGCTCGGCGAAAGGGTCTCAAGGTGGGCGCGCCCACCTTCATCCCCTTCGTCGGCGCCTGGGTCGAGCTGAAGGACCAACCCCACGATGCCGAGACCGAGGCCTACGTTGGGCTTGCCGGGCCGCTGCTCGGCACCGTGGGCGCCAGCGTCACCTACCTGATGGCGCGCAGCTGGGGCGTTGATTGGCTGCTGGCCGTGGCCTACAGCGGCTTCTTCCTGAACCTGTTCAACCTGATCCCGCTGTCGCCCTTCGACGGCGGCCGCATCACCGCCGTGCTGTCGCCGCGCTTGTGGCTGCTGGGCGCTCCGATGCTGGTGGCGTTGTTCTACTGGCACCCCAGCCCGATGCTCATCCTGATGGCCATCCTGGCCTGGCCGCAGCTCATCAAGGCCTGGCGATTCAAGGCAGACAGCCCGGAAGCCCAGGCCTACTACCAGGTGCGCGACGCCGTGAAGTGGGAGTACGGCACCGCCTACCTCGCGCTGGCAGGCTACCTGGCCGTGATGGCGCACGACGTGCACGAGATGCTGGGCCGATAGGGCGCAGAGGGCCAGCGGCCCCCTGCGCCTTTGCGGTCAGAGCATGAGGTCGCTCGCCGTCAGATTGATGTTGCCGATCAGCTGGATCTGGAAGTCGTACTGACCGTCGCCGTTGACGTCGCCATACACAGCCGTCATGTCGCCGACATGCCGAATCCAGAGGTCGCCCGCCTTGGGAGTTGGGTTGTACGAGACCTCGCCAAGGAAGTTGAACTTCTGGTACCCGGCGACCGTGCTGTTCGCATCCATCGTGGTGAAGTCGAGTTTGTCCTCACCGTGCGTGAAGTCCAGGATCCGATCGAGATACGCGCCGGAGGAGTCCTGCACGTTGTAGTAGCCGAAGCGGTCCATGCCCGCACCCCCGGTGAGTTCGTCGTTGCCGCCCCCGCCGATGATGTAGTCGTTGCCCGTGCCGCCAGCGATGACGTCCTGGTACTGACCGCCCTGGATGATGTCGTTGCCGGCGCCACCGTCGAGCTGGTTGGTATCACCACCGCCGTTCAGGTAGTCGTCGCCGTCATTGCCGTAGAGCTTGTCCTTGCCCTCGCCACCGTAGAGGTTGTCGTTGCCGGCACCGCCGATGAGGGTGTCCACGCCGTTGCCACCAAACAGGCCGTCGTTGCCGTCACCGCCCTCCAGGGTGTCGTCGCCGTTGCCGCCGTCGAGATGGTCGTTGCCACCGAAGCCCCTCAGGGTGTCATTGCCACCCTTGCCGAGGATGCTGTCGTCGGTCTTGTCACCGCCGCCGATGGTGTTGTTGCCCTCATTGCCCCACTCCTGGGCCTTGGCGGCTGAGCCTGAGTAGTACAGGTTCTCGACGTTGTCCTGCAGGAAGGTGCTGGTGGCCCAGGTGTACACCGTGTCGGTGCCAGCACCGGCCGCTTCGCCCACACCCCAGCCGTGGAAGGAGCCGATGTCGGAGCCGTAGTAGCCGTTGTCGGTGTGCAGTTCGTATTTGTCGTTGCCTTGCCCGCCCTGCAGGGTGGCGTGGTCGCCCGACACCTCGATCAGGATGTCGTTGCCGTTGCCACCTTCGAGGGTGTCTTCGTAGCCTTGCATCCCGGCGATTCGCGCCTGGTTCGCGTTGGCGGTCTCGCGGGAGTAAAGCGTGTCGTTGCCGTCGCCGCCCAGCAGGTGATCGCCTTCGTTGGTGCCGACGATGACGTTGTCCAGTGCGTTGCCGGTGACCTTCACATGCTCCAGAGAGGCCGTCTACAGGGCGGCAGCCGGGGTCCGCCGGGCGGTCAGGTCCTCGACGTTGGCGGGGATCGTGTAGTTGGTCATCTCGTTGAAGAACGAGGACCCGAGGTAGATCTTGTCGTGGCCTTCGCCAGCGTTCTCAGTGACCGTGGGCACGGCGTCGTCCACCAGCACCGAGCTGGAGACACGCCGGAAGTAGTAGGTGTCGTCGCCAGTGCCACCGGACATCTTGGTCGCCCCCAGCCAAGCGCCGGGGCCATAGGTGTCCAGGATGTCATTGCCCGCGCCGCCGATCAGCGTGTTGTTGCCGCCGCCAGCAAACAGCTGGTCGTTGCCATCGCCACCGTCCAGGGTGTCGTCGCCGTAGCCACCGTCGAGCTTGTCATCGCCGATGCCGCCATACAGCTTGTCGGCACCGTCGCCGCCACTGAGCGTGTCGTTGCCGGCCTCACCCCAGATGACGTCGTCGCCGGTGTAGCCCTCGATCGTGTCGTTGCCATCGGCGGCGGAAACCCAGTCGTCGCCAGACCCGGTATTCACGGTGTCGTTGCCGGCTCCGGCGTAAATCTTGTCGTTGCCCGCATGCCCGTAGATCGCGTCATCCCCGGCTTCACCGTAGAGGGTGTCGTTGCCGTCTTCGCCGCGGATCAGGTCATTGCCGTTCCCGCCGTAGATCCAATCGTCGCCGTCGCCGCCGGAGAGCTCGTCGTCTCCGTCGTAGCCGTAGATGGTGTCGCTGCCACCGGTGCCTTTGATGATGTCCTTGATGTTCTTGCCGTAGAAGCTGCTCATGATCGATTCCTGGTTGGTGCTGCCGGGCGTTTGCATCGAGACCATCTCGGGCAGTGCTTCCGGAGTGACGCCAGTGTTGGCAGCGCATGTCTCAGTCCCGCTTCATCCGAAGTTGCATTTGTTTCAGGCGCTACGAATCCGTCTCAACGTTGAGCAGCCTCGCGGCTTTGGGCCTGGCAAGGCACGCACCGCAACTGAAACCCACCCTCGCCCAGCGCAGAAAGCTACAAAGCCCCCAACGCTGGCACCATGCCTCGCATGGCCACTGCCCACACCACTGCTGAGAACACGCCCGCCCTGACCTGGACCGGCTTCACGCTCGCGCTGCTGGGTGCCATCGCGTTCTCGGGCAAGGCCATCATCATCAAACTGGCCTACCGGCATGGGGTGGACGCGGTGGCGCTGCTGATGTGGCGCATGCTTCTGGCGCTGCCGATGTTTTTGCTGCTGTCGTGGTGGGCGGGGCGTGGCCAGCCCAAACTCACGGCGCGGGACTGGCGGGACATCGGGCTGCTGGGCTTCACGGGCTACTACCTGGCGAGTTACCTCGACTTCGCGGGCCTGCAGACCATCTCGGCCAGCCTGGAGCGGCTGATCCTCTACCTCAACCCAACCATGGTGCTGCTCATCGCGGTGCTGCGCATGGGGCAGCGCATCAGTGGCCGCCAGGTGGTGGCGCTGCTGCTGAGCTACGCGGGCATGCTGGCGGTGTTCGGGCACGAGCTGCACTTTGAAGGCCAGGGCACGGTGCTGGGCAGCGTGCTGGTGTTTGGCAGTGCCATCAGCTACGCCGTCTACCTGACGCTCTCGGGCAGCGTGGTGCAGCGCCTGGGTGCGCTGCGGCTCACGGGGCTGGCGACAACGGTGGCGTGCGTGCTGTGCATAGCGCAGTTCTTTGTGCTGCGGCCTGCAGCAGAGGCCCTGGTGCCGATGCCGGTGGTGTGGCTCTCGCTGCTCAACGCCACGGCCTGCACCTTTGCGCCGGTGCTGATGGTGATGCTGGCCATCGCGCGCATCGGCGCCCCGATGACCAGCCAGATCGGCATGGTGGGCCCGATGAGCACGCTGCTCATGGGCATCTTCATCCTGGGCGAGCCCTGGAATGCCTGGATCGGCGTGGGGACGCTGCTGGTGCTGGCGGGTGTGGCCTGGCTGGCCCAACTTAGACGCTGATCAACGAGCCTCTTTCCAGGGCTTGCCCGACATCACACCGGCCGCCACGCGCTCAGCCCACAGCGCCGCCTGTTGCGGCTGCGGCGCAAAGCCCTCGGCACCTTGGGTGTAGAGCAATCGCAGTGCGCGCTGCGAGTCCAGGTGGCCCTGGGCGGCTGAGAGCAACCACCATTGCTCGGCCCGCCGCGCGTCCTTCGGAACACCCATGCCGTCCAGGTACATCCGCCCCAACGCGAACTGGCCCATGAAGTGCCCCTGCTGCGCGCAGCGCCCAAACCATTGCGCAGCCTGTGCCGGGTCACGCGCGGTGGCCTGCCCGATGAGGTGCATGTAGCCGAGGTTGCACTGCGCCACGGCCAGGCCTTGTGCAGCAGCGAGGCGGTAGTAGGGCAAGGCTTTGTCGGGCTGCTCAGCGCCATAGGTGGCACCCACCTGGTTCTGCGCGTGCTTGTCGCCCGCATCGGCCTGAGCCTTGAGGGCGTTGAAGCTCAGGCCCTTGTCGACCTTGCTGTCGTAGAGGCCGGGCATGGGGCGCACGTCTGAGGGCGACAGCAGCAGAGGGCTGGACTGGCAGGCCACCAGCAGGGCAAGGGCAGGCGCCAGGCGCCACAGGCGAGAAGACATCAGGGCTTTCAAAGCAAACAACGAAGCCGCGACTATCGCTCCACCGGGAAGCGCAGGGCCGAGCGGGCCTTGGCCTTGGCAGCCTCCACCTCTCGGTCGCGCGGCGGGGCTTGCGTCACCAGCTCGGCCATCAGGCGGCGCGTCACGGCGGCAATCTCTTCGACCGCCGCATTGAAGGCCGCCTCATTGGCCTTGGACGGCACGGCAAAACCGCTGAGCTTGCGCACGAATTGCAGCGAAGCATCGCGGACCTCCAGCTCGGTGGCGGGCGGCGCGAAGTTGAAGAGGGTCTTGATGTTGCGGCACATGGGCATGGCGGAGTCGGGGCCGGGCGCCCAGAATACGGCCACCATGCCAAACCGCCTCCGCTCGCTTCTCGCCCTCGTGCTCTCCGCCGGCTGCCTCAGCGCCCAGGCCGCCGAGCCCCTGCCTCAGCTGCAAGGCTGGCAGGTGCCACCCGCCTGGCTCACGCCCATCACGCCGGTGCAGATCAGCGACCACGTCTGGCAGTTGGGCGTAGCGGGCATCACCACCCTGCTCTTCAAGACCGAGGCCGGGGCGGTGCTGATCGACGGCGGCATGCCGCAGGCGGCGCCCTTGATCCTTGACCACCTCAAGCAGCTTGGCGTGGCGCCGAGCGAGGTCAAGCTGCTGCTGCACAGCCACGCGCATGCCGACCACGTGGGCAGTACCGCCGCGCTGCAGCGTGCCACCGGCGCCGTGGTGGTGAGCAATGCCGAGTCCGCCGTGCTGATGGCCCGCGGCGGCTACAACGACCTCCACTACGGCGACAGCATCGTCTTCCCGCCCGTCACCGCCACGCGCCTGCTGCAGGACCGTGAGGTGGTGCAGCTGGGGTCTTTGCGCCTGCAGGTGTGGTTCACGCCCGGCCACACGCCCGGCAGCATGAGCTGGACCTGGACCGACACCCGCGCCGGCAAGACGACCCGCATGGCCCTGGTGGACAGCCTCACCCTGCCGGGCTACCGCCTGCTGCAAAGCGCCATCTACCCGCGCATCGTCGAAGAGTTCCAGCGCGGCCTCGCCGCCATCCGCGAGATGCCCTGCGACCTGCTGCTCACGCCCCACCCCGACATCAGCGGCTGGCAGTTCGACAAGCCCGCCAGCCCGCACCCCGAGCCACTGAGCTGCGCCGCCTATGCCGACCGCGCCGAGGCCAATATGCGCAAACAGTTGGAGGCGCAGCGGGCCGCCGCCGCAGCTGAACGCCGCCCGTGATCAAGCAGATCGGCCCCACCGCCATCCAGGAATGGCACCGCGCCAGCTGCCACTGCGGCGCCGTCGTGCTGCGCCTGCACCTGCCCGATGGCATCGTCGACCCGCGCCGCTGCGACTGCTCGATCTGCCGCCGCAAAGGCGCCATCGTGGCCTCGGTTCCGCTCGATGGCATCGAGGTCGTGCAGGGCCAGGAGCAACTGCGGGTCTACGAGTTCAACACCCGCACCGCCAAGCACTACTTCTGCGGCGTCTGCGGCATCTACACCCACCACCAGCGCCGCTCCAACCCGACGCAATACGGTTTCAATCTGGGCTGCCTCGACGGCGTCAACCCCTTCGACCTGGAGAGCGCCGTGCCGACCCGGGACGGGGTCAACCACCCGGCAGACCGGTCCTGACGCTCAGGCCGCGCGCCCGCGCAACTCCACCACTGCCGCAACCAGCAGCTTGACGCCATAGATGCCCACCAGGGCGCCCGAGATGCGGGTGAGCCGCGCGTGGTGGCGCAGGTAGGCGGCCTGCACGCGCGGCCGCGAGAGCAGCACGGCCAGCGAGCCGTGCCACAGCACCGAGTTGGCATACACCAGGGCCACGGCCGCCAGCACCAGGCCGGGCGCCGGCTGCGCTGGCAAGGCCGTGGCAAACACGCTGCCGTAGAACAGCGCGATCTTGGGGTTGAGCGCGCTCGTCACAAAGCCCGCGCGGAACGCCGCCACGCGCCCCATCACCGGCGCCACCGACGCGGTGCCAGCTTGGCCGCCCGCACGCCACAGCTTCCAGGCCAGGTGCAGCAGATAAAGGCCCCCTGCCACCTGCGCCACCTGGCGCAGCAGCGGGTGGGCGCTGAACACCACGCCCACGCCGGCCACCGCAAGGCTCGCCCACACCAGGGTGGCCGTCGTCATGCCCACCACGGCAGCCACCGCCGCAGCCCGGCTGCCGCTGGCCGCGAGCTGGCCGACGAGCACGAAGTTGAAGCCCGGGATCACCAGCACCGCCCAGTGCAGCACGGCAATGGCGATGAGGGAACTCAGCATGGTCGGGACCTTTCAGGCTTCGTCAGTCGGCGCTGAAGCCCTTGCCCGTGGCGGCCCAGTAGATGCCGCCAAACAGGTGGTGCAGGAAGCGCTCGTCCATGTAGGTGCCAGGCAGGTGCCCCAGCGCCGTGTAGAAGCTGCGCCCGCCCTCGAAGTGCTGGTACCAGCTGATGGGGTGCTGTGCGCCCATGCCCTGGCCCTTGACCCCACCCCAGTTGGTCGAGGCGTCGTAGGTGCGCTCATCCACGCACAGCAGCACCTTGAGGTCGCCGCTCAGCGCCGGCCCGAACTCGTGCCACTCCTCGGTGAACAAGAAGCGCTTGGGAAAGCGGTCCATGCCCGGGAAGTTGCGCTCGTTCACCATCAGCGTGGCCGTCTGGTTGGCCGGATGCGCCTTGAACATGCGGCCCAGCAGCTTCATGTACCAAGGCCAGTTCTTCTCGGTGTCGTCCGCGCTGTGCACACCCACAAAGCCGCCGCCGGCCCGGATGTAGCGCTGGAAGGCCGCCTTCTGCTCGTCGTTCAGGATGTCGCCCGTCGTCGAGAGAAAGATCACTGCCTGGAACTTGGGCAACTCCTTGTCATTCATCACCCGCCCGGCGTCTTCCGTCCAGAACACACCGAAGTCATGCATCTGGCCCAGCTTGCGGATGGCCTCCACCCCGGCCGGGATGGACTCGTGATGCCAGCCGCCGGTCTTGCTGAAGACCAGGACCCTGAACTGTTCGGCCATTGCCGACGACGCGAAGCACCCTAGGCACAGGCAGAAAACGACATGTCGAAGTAGCGATGACACCGGCAAGCTCCTGGTCGGACCATTCAAAGCCAGGATGATCCCACCACGCAGGCAACCGCCTCGGAAAGCCAACTTTCTCGCATAGCTCGCCATTCGAGCGGCATTTGCCTGGCGAGGGATGCCCGCCGGGCCGGAGCGCATCGCAGAATGAGACGCCGCGTCAGGTGTCGCGGCATGGGGAGAACACGATGACGCTCAAGCGCCTTCTCGCTGGCATCGCTCAAGCCTTGGCGCTGCTCGGGCTGCCAGCGCTGCCTGCCGCAGCGCAGTGCAAGCGCGTCGTGCTGTCCGCCAACCCCGACTACCCGCCCTACCACTGGGCCGAGGGAGACCGCATCGTGGGTGCCAGCATCGCGCTCACCGGGCGCATGCTGGACGAACTGGGCGTGCCCTGGGAGGCGCGCTTCGTTGGGCCCTGGCCTCGGGTGCTCAAGCTGGCCGAGCAAGGGCAGATCGACCTCATCGTCAGCCTCAAGCCCACCCCTGAACGTGAGGCCTTCCTCGCCTTCACGCAGAGCCCGGCCTTCCCCAACCCCATGGCTGTCTTCACGGTCAAGGCCCAGTCCTTCAAGTTCGAGAGCTTCTCCGATCTGATCGGCAGGCGCGGGGGGCGCACGGCCGGCGACCGCTTCGGCGAGGCCTTCGATCGCTTCGCCGAGCAGTCGCTCAAGCTGGAGGACGGGCTCAGCCTGGGCCACAACTTCCAGAAGCTGCTGGCAGACCGCGTGGACTATGTGGTGACCGGGCTCTACACCGGCCGCGCCCAGTTGATCCGCGAAGGCCTGGCCGATCGCATCGCGCCCCTGCCCCGCTTGGTCAACGAGGGTTTCATCCACCACGGATTCGTTCGTCGCAGCCCCTGCGTGGCCCTGCTCGAAGCCGTGGACGCCCGCCTCGCTGCCGCCCGCAAGTCCGGCCTCGATCGCCGGCTGCTGGAGGAGGCGCTGCTGGAGTGGCAGCAGCGCCCGGGGCCGGCGCCACGGCCTTAGGAAGCTAGGGCCTTTGTCGACACACCCTCAAAGGTCATCCACCGGCGCCTCATGCATCAGCCAATTCAGCTCGCTGTCGCGCATGAACTGGTTGGGCCAGTCGGTTTCTTTCTCGACCTGCCCGGCGAAGGCAAACACCTCATCTGACAGCGCCTGCGCAGCCGCCATGGTCGGCTCGGCCATCAAGGCGTCCAGCATCGCCATGAAGCCCTCGGGCTGGCGCGGGGCGCGGCGGGTTTCTTCGAGCAGCCATTTGTGAAACGGGTAGAGGCGCTCGTTCTCGTTCAGCACCACGCGGCAGGCGAAGAGCACCAACTTCTGCACGGCCAGGGTGATGAGGTACGGGTTGGCCTTTTCCAGGCCCTGGCTCAGGTACCACTTCCAGGCCAGCAACTGGCACAGGAAGCGATGGCGCCGCGCGGCCTGATCCTGCACGGGGTAGCGCGTCACGGCAGCCAGCAGGCCGGCGAGGTCCGGGACGGTGCTGTGCAGGATGCGCGCGTCCTTGAAGGCGTAGCGCGCGGGGTCGCTGCCCTTGTCACGCACTTGCGCCAGCGTGGCGAGCGACACCACCTTGCAATCGATGTAGCCGCCCTCGTACTCGCACACGTCCCAGAGGCTGAAGGTCAGCTTGCGCTCGGTCACGCGCCGCTCGAACTCGCGCTCCGTGGCCACGAGGACGATGTCAACGTCGGAGGACGGCTTGGCATAGCCATGTGCCAGCGAGCCGGCCAGCAGGATGGCGAGGAACTCGTCCTTGGGCGCGTACTGCGCCAGGAACTGGGCGATGGCGCGTTCTTGTTCCTTGGTCATGGATCAGCCTTTCAGTCGGTCAGGCGCGCCACTCGCCGCTTCAGCCACAGCGCGCTCGTCACCACGCTCACGCTGCTCGCCGCCATCGCGGCGCCGGCCAGCATCGGGTTGGCCAGGCCAAAGGCCGCCAGCGGCAGACCGACGGCGTTGTAGGCAAAGGCCCAGAACAGGTTCTGCCGGATCTTGGATTCGGTGAGCTGGGCCACGCGCAGCGCCAGGGGCACGCCGCGTGGGTCGCCGCGCATCAGGGTGAGGCCTGCCGCTTGCTGGGCCACGTCGGTGCCGCTGCCCATGGCGATGCCGAGGTCGGCCGCGGCCAGGGCGGGAGCGTCGTTGATGCCGTCGCCCACCATGGCCACGGCCTGGCCTTGCGCATTGAGGCTGGCGCGTAGCGCTTCGATGCGGGCGGCCTTGTGCTCGGGCAGCACCTCGGCCTCAACCTCGTCGATGCCCAGTTGCGCCGCCACACGCGCGGCGGCGGCGCGGTGGTCGCCGCTGAGCAGCACGGTGCGCACACCGGCTGCATGCAGCGCCGCGATCGCGTCTTTGCTGCCGGGCTTGAGGGCATCTCCAAAGGCCAGCAGCGCCACCACGCGCGGCGTGGGCTGCAAGCAGGCGAGCCAGCTCTGGCTGTGGCCTTGCTGCTCGGCGGCTTGCGAGGCATCGGTCAGGGGCGCCAGATCCACGCCCAGCTCCTGCATCCATCGCGCACTGCCCAAGCGCCACTCCTGCCCGGCGATGCGCCCCGCCATGCCGCGCCCGGCATGCGCCTGCAATGCCTCGGCTGAGATGGCAGGTAAGCCCTCGGCCGCGCTGAGCACGGCTTTGGCCAACGGGTGCTCGCTGCCGCGTTGCAGGGCCGCAGCTTGCGCCAAGGCTTCATCCCGCGCCACACCGGCTGCCGGCGTGAAAGCCATCAGCCGGGGCTGGCCTTCGGTCAGCGTGCCGGTCTTGTCAAAGGCCACGACGCGCACGCGCGGCGCCACGTCGAGCACATCGGGGTCGCGGATCAGGATGCCGCGCCGTGCGGCCGCACCCAGGCCCACCATGATGGCGGCCGGTGTGGCCAGGCCCAGCGCGCAGGGGCAGGCGATGACGAGCACCGAGACCGCATGCACGACGGCAGCCGCCCAGTCGCCCCGCGCCAGGCCCCAGCCCAGCAAGGTCAATGCAGCGATGACCACCACCACCGGAACGAACACCGCGCTGATCTGGTCCACCCGCTTCTGCACCGCCGGCTTGCGGCCCTGCGCCGCCTGCACCAGGGCCACGATGCGCGACAGCGTGGACGCCGCGCCCACCGCGCCGGTGCGCACCAGCAGCAGCCCGCTGCCATTGACCGAGCCCCCAATCACGCGGCTGCCCGGGTGCTTGACCTGGGGCAGGCTCTCGCCGGTGAGCAAGGCTTCGTCCACCTCGCTCTCGCCCTCCTCGACCTTGCCGTCCACCGCCACGCGCTCGCCGGGGCGCACGACGACGAGGTCGCCGGGGCGCACTTGCTCAAGCGGCAGCTCAATCTCTTCAGCCCCGCGCCGCACCCGCGCCGTCGCGGGCTTGAGCGCCTGCAGCGCCCGGATGGCCTCGCTGGTCTGCCGCTTGGCGCGCGCCTCCAGCCACTTGCCAAGCAAGATCAGCGTGATCACCACCGCCGCCGACTCGAAGTAGAGGTGATGCCCGCCATGCCCCTCAGACCACAGCCACAGGCTCAGCCCGTACGCCGCCGAGGTACCCAGCGCCACCAGCACGTCCATGTTGGCGCCGCCGGCCCGCAGCGCCGCCCACGCGCCCTTGTAGAAACGCGCCCCGGCCAGGAACTGCACGGGCGTGGCCAGCAGCCATTGCCACAGCGCAGGCAGCTCCCAGTTCAAGCCCAGCGGCATCACCAGCATGGGCGCCAGCAGCGGCAGGCTGAGAGCGGCGCTCAGCCACAAGGCCCAGGGCGCTTGCAGCGCCTCGGCCGACTCGGCTGCGGTAGGCGGCTTGTCCTGCCCCACCTCAAAGCCAGCGCGGTGCACCGCAGCCGCCACCTCACCCGCCAGCTCCGGCAACGAGACCCCCGACGCCAGCTGCACACTGGCCCGCTCGGTCGCAAAGTTCACCGCCGCCTCCGCCACGCCCGGCACCTTGCCCAGCACCTTCTCCAGGCGCGTGGCACAGGCGGCACAGGTCATGCCGTCGATGGGGAGGTCGAGGGTGGCGGTGTCAGTGGGCATCCCACCACCTTAGCGCGGACGCGATGGCCGCGCTTGAGCAAGCTCAAGCTGCCGCCACGCGCAGGGGCAACGTTCAGCCACCCTTGCCCTGGCGCTTGCGCCAAGCGTTCACCACCCGTGCCGCCAGCGCCTCGGCTTCAGCGCGCTGTTCCGGCGTGAGGGGTGGCGTTGCCTCCAAGATCCTGTATTTCGCTTCAAGCTCCGCGGTGGAAGTCAGCAGTGCCTTGGCGGCCTCAGCACCCATGATCTCAACCTGGATCTGTCGCACAGCTTCATTGAATCCCTGTCGCTGGGTTTCAGTGATGCCCATCGATTGCGCATGGGCGCTGAAGGGGGTACTGAACTGAATCAAGGCCGTGAAATCACCGCCCTCCGCAACTGCAAGCAAACCGCGCTGGACCCGTTCAAGCAAGGCAGGATTGGCTACCTGCCTTCCCTCGGTCTGCAGCCACAGAAGGTAGGGCCCAGCGGCCTCCTTCTCACCGCTGTCATACGCAGCCTTGAGCAACTCGCCTTGCCGCGCCAACGTGGCCTGGTCGAAAACTTGGCAGAGGCGCTGATTGCCTTGAAACAGCTCAATCTGGCTTTCGACCGAGAGCCCCGTGATCTGCGCCACGCGCTTAACGCCGGCGTCTCCCTGGTCGCGCGCGTTGTACAAAGCCTTGACCACTTCGTCCGCCCACTTACAAGCGCCCAGCGTTTGCGCAGCCTGCAGCAATTGCTTCGGTGACGCCGGCCCTTGCAGCGCGATCTGCGTCTGCCGGATCGCGTCCGCAAAGCCTTGGCTCGAAAGCTTGGGAAGCGCCTGTACTGGAGGTTTGGAGGCTGCAACGGGTGCCGGCACTGCGCGCACTGCAGCAGGTGAGCTTGGCGGCACGGCTGGCGCCGCCGCCACATAGGCAGCTGCCACCACGGTAGCCGGCATTGCCGGTGCTGCGGCCGGCATCACCGGCTCAGCGACTGGGCGCAGCCACCACCACCCGCCCAGCGCAGCCAGCAGCAACACCGCTGCAGCAATCCACGCCAGACGGCCGCACTGCCGGCTGAACCGTATCGTTCTGAAAACTGCCACGCGACACACTCCCTGCCTGCCGTAGGAGGTCAATCCTAGCGAGCACGAACGACCTTTCTGCGACAGGTCAAACCCCGCGCCGCGACTCGTGGCAAGCTGGATGCATTGCACGGAGCACAAGCATGTCCACGACCACTCACACCTTCACCCTCCCTGACATGTCCTGCGGCGGCTGCGTCCAAAGCATCACCCGCGCCGCCCAGGCGGTGGACCCGGCTGCCACCGTGCAGGCCGACCTGCCGCAGCACCGCGTCACCGTCACCTCCAGCCAGCCGCGCGAGGCGCTGGCGCGGGCAATTGCCGACGCCGGCTTTGACGAAGCGCCCGCCGCTTGAACACCACGCCCCGGCCGGGGCTTGAGCGCAGCCGCTTCACCGAGCTCGACGGCATGCGCGGCCTGCTGGCCGTGCTGGTGATGCTCTACCACCTGGGCCTCAACAGCCAGCTGGCGCGCTGGACCGGCGGCTGGCTGCAGGGCAGCAGAACCAGCGGCTGGCTGCAAGGCAGCCAGTGGCAGCTGTGCGTGGACTTCTTCTTTGTGCTGAGCGGCTTTGTGTTGATGCACACCGGCCGTCAAAGCCACCCCTCGGTGCTGAGCTTCGCGCAGCGGCGCTGGTGGCGCCTGGCGCCGAGTCTGGCGGTCTGCACGCTGGCCGTGTGGGCGCTGGCCCCGCAGGCCTGGCCCTGGACCACGGTGCTGGCCAATCTGCTCTTGATCGCGCCGGTGCTGGGCCTGCCTTTACTCGACTCGCCCGGCTGGTCCATCAGCTACGAGTTCGTTCTGCCCGTGCTGGCACTCTGGGCCTGGCCTCGCCTGCCATGGCTGGCCCGGCTGCCCACCGCAGGCGCGCTTGCGCTGCTGCTGGCCGTGCAGGCGAGCGTGATGTGGGGCTTGGCGATGGGCCAGGCCTGGGCGGGCTCAGACCTGCTGCGCGCCTCGGTTGGCCTGCTGCTGGGCGCAGCGCTCTACCGGCACTGGCAGCACACCCCCCGCAGCCCCCACGCCACGCGCTCGACGCTGGCCCTGGCGGCCTGCATCGCCATGATGGCGCTGGCCGGCGTGGCCCCATGGGCTGCAGTGCTCTTCCCCACTGGCTGCGCCGCCGCGCTGTGGTGGGGCGCCGGCGCAAGCGGGCTCTTCTCCCGTGCCCCGTTGCAATGGCTGGGCCGACACGCCTATGCCATCTACCTGGCCCACACGCCCGTGCTGATGGCCGCCATCGACATGGTGGACGAGCCCGCCACGCGCGGGGTTGCGCCCAAGCTGGCGCTAGTGGTTGTCACGTTTGTCTTGGCGGCGCTGCTGCACCGGATGGTGGAGGCGCCGTTGATGCGCGGTGCTGGCACGCGCTAGCGGCGGTTGCCGGCGGAATCTGCGCGGGTCAGCGACCCGCCCTACTCGGCTGCAATAGCAGCAAGGCTTCACGGCCGACCCTCGTGCTCGATTTTTCTGAGCACGACATGAATCGTAGATAGATAGAAATAGAACATCCAGCTCAGCCATATGCCGGCGTCATATGAGGTGCGCTGCTTGTCGTTGTGGTGAAGCGCCCCGGGTATTGCGGAGGCCCGTTGGTTTAAGTCAGACGGGCGCGGCCTGACCAGCGCGTTGACGATGGTAGTTGGCTTCAAACTCAGCTGGCGGGACGTACCCGAGCGGCGCCAT
>NZ_JBDPZD010000009.1:0-80270 GCF_039872745.1 Roseateles paludis
CGGGGCCATGCGTCGTTGTCGACTCGTTGTTGGGGCCGATCCAACGCCTCGCCGACGCCTAGCTTGGCCCCGCAACTCGCCCCGGCGCGCCCCCGGCCCAAAGCCCGACCGACTCCTAGAAAGCTTGATGAAACGCTTCTTTACCCCTTGGACGTCAGCGGATTCCGGCCTCGCCTCGTTGTGACAGGGCCTTGGTATTCCCCTTCAACCCACCGCAAGGACATCGACCATGAACCGCCTCCTCATCGCCGCGCTGTGCCTGACCGCTGCCAGCGCCTTCGCCCAGTCCAACACGCCGCGCGTTGACCAGCGCGAGGCCAACCAGCAGGCCCGCATTGCCCAAGGCGCCGCCAGTGGCGCCCTGACCCCGCACGAGACCCAGCGGCTGGAAAAAGAACAGGCCCACATCAACCGCGCTGAAGACAAGGCCAAGTCCGATGGCACCGTGACCCGCGCTGAGCGCCGCCGCATGCACCACATGCAAGACGCCGCCAGCCGCGACATCCACCGCAAGAAGCACAACGACCGCGCCGCCTCGGCACCTGGCCAGTAAGTCTCAGCCGCTGTTCTTCAGGGCCAGGCCGGCCTCATAGAGCGCGTTGCGCGGCGCCCCGGTGATCTGGGCCGCCAGCGCCACCGCCGGCTTGAGCGGCAGCTCGGCCAGCAGCAGCTGCAGCACCCGCTGCGCCTCGGCCGGCAGGCCCTCTGACACCGCCGCCGCCGCCGCATGCAGCACCAGCACGAACTCACCGCGCTGGCGCTGCGCGTCTGCAGCCAGCCAGGCCGGCAAGCCAGCGGCCTCGGCCGTGTGGATGGACTCGAATTGCTTGGTCAGCTCGCGCGCCAGCGTGATGCGCCGCTGCGGCGCCAACTCGGCCAGCAGCGCCACCAGCTCGACGATGCGGTGGGGCGCCTCGAACAGCACCTGGCTTGTGTCGGTGTGGGCCAGCACCTCCTGCAGCGCCGTGCGGCGCTCGCCCGCCTTGGTGGGCAGGAAGCCCACAAAGGCAAAGGCCCGCGCGCCCTCATCACCGGCCACGCTCAGCGCCGCCACGGCACTGCTGGCGCCCGGGATGGGCAGTACCCGGTGCCCGGCCGCCACCGCACGGGCCACCAGGGCGGCGCCCGGGTCGGACACGGCCGGCGTGCCGGCATCCGACACATAGGCCACACGTTCGCCCGCCGCCAGCCGCGCCAGCACTGGGCCCGACGCACTTTGCTCGTTGTGCTCGTGCACGGCCAGCAAGGGCTTGTGCAGGCCGAGATGACGCATCAGCACCGCCGTCTGGCGCGTGTCCTCGCAGGCCACGGCATCCACCAGCCCCAACACATGGATCGCACGCAGGCTCAGGTCGGCCAGATTGCCGATGGGCGTGGCGACGACGTAGAGGCTGCCGGCGGGATACTGCTGGCCGCCGGCTGCTGACGCTGCGGCCTGACTCAACACGGAGGCGATGGAAGTGTTCAACCTAGAAACCGCAGTTGGGCTCGGCCGAGGGGCTGCCAAAGCGGCTCCCGGGCAAGGCGTGACGACGAAGTGGGCTGATGCCCACGAGAAGGAGCAACACCGCCAGGGACCCGAAGCGGCAGACCAGCGGGCGGGCAGCGGTGATCATCAAAGTGGTGAATGCGGCGACGCCCACAAGGTGTTGATCGGACATGACCTTCGATGAGTAGCAAGCGGTCAACTGCGGCTTCTAGGTTCATGTGGGGCCCGGGTTCAAAGACGCAACGCGCCGAGACCGGCAGCGCCGCCGAGGATGCTGCGCTGGCCCACCTGCGGCAGGCCGGCCTCACGCTGCTGGAGCGAAATTATCGAGTCGCCGCCGGCCCCAGCCGCCACGCCGGCGAGGTGGACCTGATCATGCGTGACCGCGACGGCACCTTGGTCTTCGTTGAAGTGCGTGCCCGCGCCAGCCGCAGCCACGGCGGCGCGGCGGCCAGCGTCACGGCCACCAAGCAGCGCAAGCTCATCTATGCGGCCCAGCACTACCTGCTGCGCCATGCCTCGCCGCCGCCCTGCCGGTTTGACGTCGTGGCCATCGACGGCGGTGAGCTGCAATGGCTGCCCGCAGCCTTCCATCTATGATTTCCCGGATGCTTGAACAACGTGTCCAACAGCATTTTTTCGAGAGTGCCGACCTGCTCTACCAGGTGGCCGAGCAGTTGGGGCGCCCGCTGGCCTTTGCGGCGCAGATGATCACCGACGCCCTGACCGGCGGGCACCGCGTGCTGACCGTGGCCCAGGGCCACGCCGCGCTGGACGCCGACTACCTGGCCGCACGCCTGGCCGGGCGCTTTGAGCAAGACCGCCCGGGCCTGGCCGCCTGGAGCCTGCCGGCCCAAACCCGTGCCGGTTTGGACCTGTCCCGCCTGCTCCAGGCGCAGGGCCACCCGGGCGATGTGCTGGTCGTGATCGAACCCGAGGCCTCACGCGCCCCAGCCTGGGCCGAGGTGCTGGCCACCGCGCACGGGCAGGAGATGTTTGTTGTCGCGCTGACGGCGGATGACTGGCGCGGCCAGTTGCAGGACACCGACCTGCAGCTGCGTGTCAGCGCACCGCGCGCAGCGCGCGTTGTCGAAACCCAGCGCGTGCTCGTGCACGCACTTTGCGATGCCATCGACCAGCTGCTGCTGGGCTCAGAGGAATGAAAGCCACCATGAAGAACCATCCCGTCTTGTCCCTGGCCACCTCCCGCAAGCTCGGTCTGCTGGTCGCCTTGATTGCGGTTGCGGGCCTGAACAGCGCCTGCGCACCGCTGGTGGTGGGCGCCGTGGTGGGCGGCGGCGCTATGGTCGCCACCGACCGGCGCACCTCCGGCAGCCAGCTCGAAGACCAGACCATCGAGCTCAAGGCCGGCGCCCGCATCCGCGAGCAACTCGGCAGCAGCGCCCACGTCTCGGTCAACAGCTACAACCGCGTGGCGCTGGCGACGGGCGAGGTCAGCAGTGAAGCCGACCGCCAGGCCGTCGAGCGCATCGTGGCCGGCGTCGACAACGTGCAGCGCGTGATGAACGAAACCGCCGTGCTGGAGGCCTCCAGCCTCAAGAGCCGCAGCAACGACGTCTGGATTGGCAGCCAGATCAAGGCCAAGTTCCTGGACGCGCAAGACCTCTTCAGCAACGCGTTTGACGTGGTCGTCACGCGTGGCACCGTCTACCTGATGGGCCGCGTGACCGAGCGCGAGGCCGTGCGCGCCACCGACATCGCCCGGCAGATCAGCGGCGTGAACAAGGTGGTCCGCGCGTTCGAGATCATCTCGGAAGACGAACTGGCCCGCCTGCAGCCCAAACAGAAAGACTGATCAGAGCCTTTTGATGAGGCTGGAGGTGTCCCAGCGCCCTCCGCCGTCGGCCTGCAGGTCGGCGTAAAACTGATCGACCAGGGCCGTGACAGGCAGGCGTGCGCCGTTGCGGCGGGCCTCGTCCAGCACCAGGCCCAGGTCCTTGCGCATCCAGTCCACCGCAAAGCCGAAGTCGAACTTGTCGGCCACCATGGTCTTGCCACGGTTGTCCATCTGCCAGCTTTGCGCGGCGCCCTTGCCGATCACGTCGAGCACGGCGTTCATGTCGAGCCCCGCGCGCTGACCAAAGCGCACCGCCTCCGCCAGCCCCTGCACCAGGCCGGCGATGCAGATCTGGTTGACCATCTTGGCGAGCTGACCCGAGCCAGGCCCACCCAGCAGCGTGACGGCGCGCGAGTAGGCCAAGGCCACCGGCTGCATGGCCGTGAAGGCCTCGGCATCGCCGCCGCACATCACGGTCAGCACCCCATTCACCGCACCGGCCTGCCCGCCGGAGACCGGCGCATCGATGAAAGCCAGGCCACGCGCTTGCGCCTCGGCCGCCAGCTCACGCGCCACCTCGGCGGACGCGGTGGTGTGATCCACGAACACGCTGCCCGGCGCCATGCCGGCAAAGGCGCCATCTGGCCCCAGCACCACCTGACGCAGGTCGTCGTCATTGCCCACACAGGCAAACACGAAGCGCGCGCCTTGGGCCGCCTCGCGCGGCGTGGCAGCAGCACGGCCGCCGTACTCGGCCACCCAGGCCTCGGCCTTGGCGTGGGTGCGGTTGTAGACCGTCACCGCATGCCCGGCTCGCTGCAGGTGGCCGGCCATGGGGTGGCCCATGACGCCCAGGCCCAGGAAGGCGACGTGGGCCGGCGTGACAGGTTCGTAAGTGCGGGTGCTCATGTGCAAAAACCTCCGGAAGTCCGGTGACGCCAGCGACTCAGCGGCCGCCGCGGAACCGGCTCTGCCGGGCCGCCAGCGGCGCCCCCTTGAGGGGGCCGGCGCAGCCGGTAGGGGGTGGTCAAAGAATCGTCAGATGCTCGGTGCCGGTAGATAGATCGCCACTGCGCGCACGCTCGCTGTTGAGCTTGATCTGCAGGCGCAGGTCGTTCACCGAGTCGGCGTTGCGCAGTGCGTCTTCGTAGGTGACACGGCCCATTTCGTAGAGGTCAAACAAGGCCTGGTCGAAGGTCTGCATGCCTTGCTCGCGCGAGCGCTTCATCACTTCCTTGATCTCGCCGACCTCGCCCTTGAAGATCATGTCGGAGATCAGCGGCGTGTTGAGCAGGATCTCGACCGCCGCCACGCGGCCCTTGCCCTCGCGGCGGGGCAGCAGGCGTTGGCTGACGAGAGCACGCAGGTTGAGAGACAAGTCCATCAGCAACTGACTGCGGCGTTCCTCGGGGAAGAAGTTGATGATGCGATCCAGCGCCTGGTTGGCGCTGTTGGCGTGCAGCGTGGCCATGCAGAGGTGGCCGGTTTCGGCAAAGGCCACGGCCAGCTCCATGCTCTCGCGGTCGCGCAGCTCGCCCATCAGGATCACGTCGGGCGCCTGACGCAGCGAGTTCTTGAGCGCCGCGTCCCAGCTGTCGGTGTCCAGGCCCACCTCGCGCTGGGTCACGATGCAGTTCTTGTGCGGGTGCACGAACTCGATGGGGTCTTCGATGGTGATGATGTGGCCGAAGCTGGTCTCGTTGCGCTCGTCGATCATCGCGGCCAGCGTGGTGCTTTTGCCGGAACCAGTGGCGCCCACCACGATCACCAGTCCGCGCTTGGCCTGCACCACATCACGCAGGATGGGCGGCAGGTCGAGCGACTGGATGGTGGGCAGCGTGGACGGAATGGTCCGCAGCACCAGGCCCACCTGGCCCTGCTGCAGGAAGGCGTTGACGCGGAAACGCCCAATGCCGTGCGGCGAGATCGCGAAGTTGCACTCCTTGCTGCGCTCGAACTCGGCCGCCTGCTTGTCGTTCATGATGGCCCGCGCCAGCTGCAGCGTGTGCTGGCCGGTCAAGGGCTGGGGCGACACCTTGGTCAGCTTGCCGTCGATCTTGATCGCGGGCGGGAACTCGGCCGTCAGGAACAGGTCCGAGCCCTTGCGCGAGAGCATCAAGCGCAACAAGTCATTGATGAATTTCGAGGCCTGATCGCGTTCCATGTTCCTACCTGTTCTTCAGTCTTGAGCGGCCGCCAGGCCCGCTCATCGTCCAGCGACACCCGTGGAACCGGCTCCGCCGGGCCACTGGGTGTGCCCCCTTGAGGGGGCGCGCGCAGCGCGTAGGGGGTGGTCCATCTACCCGGGGAAGTTTTCCGGAAACTTGGCTTTGCCGCGGGCCTCGGCGGGCGAGATGATGTTGCGCCGCACCAGGTCCGTCAGATTCTGGTCCAGGGTCTGCATGCCCTGCGAGTTGCCGGTTTGGATGGACGAGTACATCTGGGCCACCTTGTTCTCACGGATCAGGTTCCGGATGGCCGAGTTGCCGAGCATGATCTCGTGCGCCGCCGCGCGGCCGGTGCCGTCCTTGAGCTTGCACAGGGTCTGCGAGATCACGGCCACGAGGGACTCGGACAGCATCGCGCGGACCATTTCCTTCTCGGCCGCCGGGAACACGTCCACGATCCGGTCCACCGTCTTGGCGGCCGACGAGGTGTGCAGGGTGCCAAAGACCAGGTGGCCGGTTTCGGCAGCAGTCAACGCCAGGCGGATGGTCTCCAGGTCACGCATTTCGCCCACCAGCACGGCGTCCGGGTCCTCGCGCAGGGCAGAGCGCAGCGCGTTGGAGAAAGACAGCGTGTGCGGCCCAACCTCGCGCTGGTTGATCAGGCACTTCTTGCTCTCGTGCACGAACTCGATCGGGTCCTCGATGGTGAGGATGTGGCCGTACTCGTTCTCGTTGAGGTGGTTGACCATGCCGGCCAGCGTCGTGCTCTTGCCTGAGCCGGTCGGCCCCGTCACCAGCACCATGCCGCGTGGCTTGAGCGCCAACTCGCCAAACACCTTGGGCGCGTTGAGCTGCTCCAGCGACAGGATCTTGCTCGGAATCGTCCGGAACACCGCGCCAGCGCCGCGGTTCTGGTTGAAGGCGTTGACCCGGAAACGCGCCAGGCCCTGGATCTCGAACGAGAAGTCCACCTCCAGGTGCTCCTCGTAGATCTTGCGCTGCGAGTCGTTCATGATGTCGTAGACCATGTCGTGGACCATGCGGTGGTCCAGGGCCTCGACATTGATGCGGCGCACGTCGCCATGCACCCGGATCATCGGCGGCAGCCCGGCCGACAGATGCAGGTCAGACGCTTTGTTCTTGACTGAGAATGCCAGCAGCTGAGTGATGTCCATGGGGTCTGGCCTCGTGGCCGCAAATTGAGTCGGCCGATTATGGCGATCTACATTTCCTTGCAAGCCACCCTGAGCCGCATCGAGGCCGCATGTGTGCGATTCCAACGCGACCCGGCCGAGGTCAGCCTGCTGCCCGTCAGCAAGACCTTCCCGGCCGAGGCCCTGCGCGAGGCCTTTGCGGCCGGCGCCCGCTGCTTTGGCGAGAACTACGTGCAAGAGGCGCTCGACAAGATCGAGGCCCTGATCGACCTGCGCCCGCAGCTGCAGTGGCATTTGATCGGCCCGCTGCAATCGAACAAGACCCGCGTCGTGGCCGAGCACTTCGACTGGGTGCACAGCATCGACCGCCTGCGCATCGCCGAGCGCCTGTCCGCCCAGCGCCCGCCCGAGCTGCCGCCGCTCAATGTCTGCATCCAGGTCAACGTCAGCGGCGAGGCCAGCAAGAGCGGCGTGGCGCCCGACGAGGCTGCCACACTGGCCCAGGCCGTGGCCGCCCTGCCCCGGCTGAGCCTGCGCGGCGTGATGGCCGTGCCCGAGCCGCTGGACGACTTCGAGGCCCAGCGCCAACCCCACCGCCGCGTGGCGCAGCTCTACCAGGCCCTGCGCGCCCAGGGCTTGGCGCTCGACACCCTCAGCCTCGGCATGAGCGCCGACCTGGAAGCCGCCATTGCCGAGGGCGCCACCCTGGTCCGCGTCGGCTCGGCCATTTTTGGCCACCGGCCCCGATCACCCGCTGCGGAGGACAAGTCGTGAAGAATTTCATCGCGACATGGGGGGTCTTCCCCCTTGAAGGTCAAGGCAAGATGCACCCCCGGCGAGCAAAGATCTCACCCCGCGTGACGCCCTTCACGGGCATTTCGCTCCGGGCGAGTCCCTAGCTTCCCAAGTCGGTAGACACTGCTTCTCAATCTGTCATTCACCCGTCCGCAGTCCCTCTCAAGAGGCCGGAGCTACAACATGCGCATCGTTCGTTCTGCCACCCTGATCCTTGCCGGCTTGCTGATCAGCCTGTCTGCGCTGGCTGTGCCCAAGGTCATCAAGAAGGTGCCGCCTGAGTTCCCGCCCGAGGCCGCCAACAAGGGCGTCAACAAGGGCTCGGTCAAGGCCAAGATCACCATCGAAGCCGATGGCAAGGTCAGCGCCGTCGAAATCCTTGAGGCCGAACCCAAGCGGCTCTTCGACAACGCCGTGAAGGAGGCGCTGAAGGAGTGGCGCTTCGAACCCGGCGAAAAGACCACCCACGAACTCAAGCTCGTGTTCCAGAACGAAGACTGAGCACCGCTCGACGCTTCGTCTGACACCGACCGACAGGGGCCCGCCAGGGCCCCTGTTTCATTTGGGGCTCCCGTGGGACGTTCAGCGCCTTGCCGTGGGCGCCGCCGACATGCCCGCCAGGTCCTTCGAGTGCGAGGCCTTCCACTGGGCCATGCCCAGCACGCCCAGCACCAACAGCGCCCCCACCAGCATCCACATCGTGCGCGGCCTGCGCGGCCGGCGGCGGCCCTTGGTTTCGCGCAGCGGGATGAAGGCCGAGTCCCGCTTCGGCGGGGGCAGGCGCCGCACCTGCGCAGCCACCTTGCGGCCATCACGGCCTGTCACGATTTCGAAACTGAGCTTCTCGCCCAAGTGTGGAATATCACCGTCCATCGGGAACGCCACCTGGCTGACTCGGACCTCCTCACCCCCACCCGCGGGGCGGATGGTGCCGAACGCCGTATCCGGGTTCCACGCCACCAATTCGCCTTCGAATCTCATGATGTGTCCTCTTTGCATTGCGGCCGCAACAACCGGGCCATCGGCAGTGTGAGCAGCCGGAAGCGCGCGCCGCAACGACATGTAAGCCGAGAATGCGCCCTCCCGCCACCCCCCGCCTGCGCGCCTGAACATGCCCATCCACTGGTTTCCCGGTCACATGAACGCCACCCGCCAGGCGATCCGGGACCGTGTCAAGGCCGGGCTCGACGTCGTCATTGAGCTGCTGGACGCGCGCCTGCCCGGCTCCAGCAGCAACCCGCTGCTGGCCAGCCTCACCACCGGCCGCGCGGCGCTCAAGGTGCTCAACAAACAAGACCTGGCCGACCCCCAACTGACCGAGCGCTGGCTGGCCCACTACAACGCCCTGCCCCACACCAGCGCCATCGGGCTCGATGCCAGCGAGAAGTCGCCCGCCCGGGCCTTGGTGCGCGCCTGTCGGGAGCTGGCGCCCAACCGTGGCGGCCTCGCCAAGCCGCTGCGCGTGCTGATCTGCGGCATCCCCAACGTCGGCAAGTCCACCCTGATCAACACCCTCGTGGGCCGCCGCGCTGCCAAGACGGGCGACGAGCCCGGCATCACCAAGACCGAGCAGAAGATCGTGCTGGAGGACGGCTTCTACCTCTTCGACACCCCCGGCATGCTCTGGCCCCGCATCAGCATCGCGCAAAGCGGCTACCACCTGGCCGCCAGTGGCGCCATCGGGCGCAATGCCTTCGACGAGACCGAGGTGGCGCTGGAGCTGATCCTGGTACTGCAGCGCCACTACCCTGAGCGCCTGAAAGAGCGCTACGGCCTGGCCGACCCCCTAGCGCCCGAAGAGGACGTGCTGGCCGCCATCGGCGCCAAGCGAGGCGCCAAGGTGCGCGGCGGCGAGGTGCAGTGGCACAAGGCCGCCGAGATGCTGCTGACCGATTTCCGCCAAGGCCAGCTCGGCCGCATCACGCTGGAGACCCCCGAAGAGATGGACGAGTGGCGCCGCCAGGCCGCCGAGGCTGAGGACGCCCGCAAGGCTGCGGAGGAGGCCGCGCGCGCCGCAGAAAAACTCAAGCGCAGCGGCCGCCGCACAAGCGGAGGCAGCCAGGGCCGCGCGGACGTGATCGAGGACTGAGTCCGCTCAGTTGCCGCTGGCCGCCTTCACCAGCAGCGTCCCGCGCCCCACCACGGCCGGCGCCGCGTGCGGCACGCCCGCCGTGCCATCCGCATGCGCCAGCCAGCCGCCGAGCGTGGCATTCCACTCGACGCTGGCCACGCGCCAGCGCAGCAGCAGGTCCTGCTCGGCAAACACCGGGGCCTTGAACGCAAAGTTGAAGTTCAGGCACAGCAGCTCGCGCGGGCGGCCATCGTCCGCACGGCTGAAGTGGCTCGCCGCCAGGCCGATCATCAGTGCCGTGGTCTGCTGGCCGCTGGCGATGATTTCGCCATGCCGGGCCCGCTGCGCGGCTTGGGCGTCGTGATGGATGGGGTTGGTATCGCCCGTCAGACGGGCAAAGGCCGCGATGTCCTCACGGGTGTAGCGCACGGCGCGCTCGCAGGCATCGGCAACGGCAATCAGAGGGGCATCAGTCAGGGTCACAGGAGCTGGAAAACGCAGAAAGCTTTCCGCAAGGTTAGCCCATTCCGGCTTTTCACCACGGTAGCGGTTCGCCGTCCACGTTGAAGAAGCCGCCGCTGTGCGCCGGCACCAGGCCCTCGATCACGCGCCGCAAGGCGGCAATGCTGGTCTCGGCATCGAGCGGCGCGCGCGGCCCGCCCATGTCGGTGCGCACCCAGCCCGGGTGCACGCTGACGACGATGGCCTTGCCAGCCAGGCGCAGCGCGGCGTCGCGCATGACGGAGTTGACCGCCGCCTTGGACGCCCGGTAGAGCCAGCCACCGGGGTGCTCCTTGAGTGCTATCGAGCCCTCGCGGGACGACACGATGACGATGCGCGCGCCCGGCGCCAGCGCATCCACCACCTGGGGCAGCACGCGCATGGGCCCGAGCACATTGGTGTGCATCACGTGGTCGAAGTCGGCCTGGCTGGGCGCGTCGGGCGCCAGTTGGCCCTTGCAGCCCACGCCCGCGTTGATCACCACCACATCAAAGGCCTCACCGTCGATCTGCCAAGCCAGGGCCGTGCTGCCGGCGGCGTCGGCCACGTCCAGTCGCAAGGCCTTGGCGCCCAGCTGCTGCAGGCGCGCAAGGCCCGCGTCGTCACGCGCGGTAGCCGTGACCTGGGCACCTGCCTCGCGGTACTGACGCGCGAACTCCAAGCCCAGCCCGCGCGAGGCCCCGATGACGAGAACCTTCAAATCAGCTCCACCGCCATGGCCGTGCCCTCGCCGCCGCCGATGCACAGCGCGGCCACGCCCTTCTTGAGACCGCGCTTCTTCAGTGCGCCAAGCAGGGTCACGACGATGCGCGCGCCGCTGGCGCCGATGGGGTGCCCGAGGGCCACGGCGCCGCCGTTCACGTTGACGATGTCGTGCGGCAGCTTGAACTCGGCCATCGCGGCCATGGTCACCGCCGCAAAGGCCTCGTTCACTTCCCACAAGTCCACGTCGGCTGCCTGCCAGCCGGCGCGGGCCAGTACCTTCTGGATGGCACCCACCGGCGCTGTGGTGAACCACTCGGGCGCCTGCGCGTGCACCGCGTGCGACACGATGCGCGCCACCGGCGTGAGGCCACGCGCGCGGGCGCTGCTCTCACGCATCAGCACCAAGGCCGCCGCGCCGTCCGAGATGCTGGACGAGGTGGCCGCCGTCAGCAGGCCGTCCTTCTTGAACGCGGGTTTGAGGCCGGGGATCTTGTCGAGCTTGGCCTTGAAAGGCTGCTCGTCGAACTTGATGACGGTGTCGCCCTTGGGGGAGCTGATGGTGACAGGCGCCATCTCCCAGTCGAAGCTGCCGTTCTCGTTGGCGGCCTTGGCGCGCTGGGTGGAGGTGATGGCGTACTGGTCCATGGCCTCGCGCGTGAAGGCGTACTTGGCCACGCAGCTCTCGGCAAACACGCCCATGGCCTTGCCGCGCTCGTAGGCGTCTTCCAGGCCATCCAGAGCCATGTGGTCGTAGACGGCGCTGGCGCCGTACTTCAGCCCCTTGCGCACAAACATCAGGTGCGGCGCATTGGTCATGCTCTCCATGCCGCCGGCCACCACCACCTCGGCGCTACCGGCCAGCAGCATGTCATGCCCGAACATCGCCGCGCGCATGCCCGAGCCGCACATCTTGGACATCGTCACTGCACCGGCCGAGTCCGGCAGGCCTGCCTTGCGCGCCGCCTGGCGTGCGGGCGCCTGGCCCTGGCCGGCCATCAGGCAGTTGCCCAGCAGCACCTCGTCCACCGCCTCGCCCGCGATGCCGGCGCGCTCCACGGCGGTACGCACGGCCACGGCACCAAGCTCCCAGCCCGCGAGGCCAGAGAAGTCGCCCAGCAAGCCGCCGATGGGCGTGCGCGCGGCGGACACGATGACGATGGGATCCTGCATGACCTACTCCAGCTCAACGGGTTGATTTGCCGAAGATTGGAGGCCGGCTCCCTTACAGGAACCCAATCGCAGCGCGGGGCTTGAACTTGGCAGGGGACTGTCCGCCCGGGGGCTTGGTGAGCTCAGCCGAGCTCATTGAGCAGTTCGGCTGCCTGCTCGAACTCAAGGCGCCGCACCAGATCGTCCAGCGCAGAGAACCGCTCGGCAGCAAGCCGCCTCTTGATCTGCAGCTTGAAGCGCCGGTAGAGCTCCAGCGCCTGCAAGTCGTTGATACGCAACGCCGCTTGCAGCTCGGCCAGGTCTTCGGCGGCCAGTGCACCCTCGACTCCCGTCGCCTCTGGGGCCGGTTTGGGTCGCGACGACAACTCTGCCTGCACGGCAGCGCGTCTCAGCGTGGCCTCAGCATCCATTGCCTCCAGAACGGGCGGCAGTTCGGGCGTCGCTTGACGCAATGCAAGCGACTCGGCCTCCACAGCCAGGTTCGTCAGGCGCGCGGCCCCAACCGTGGAGGCGCTGCCCTTGAGACTGTGCATCCGGCTTGCCAACGCCCTGTGCTCCTCGTCGTTGGTCAACGGCAGGTCTTGCACCTTCTCTGCCAGACCGAGCGTGCGCTGAACCATGCTGTCGAACAGCGCCACGTCACCCAGGAAGCGCGGCCGTGCGGATTGAGTGTCAAACCCTTCGATGCTGGGCCAGTAGGTCGCTGCTGGGGCTGCGGGCGCAACCGCCGGCGTTGGCGCGACCGTTCGGCGCAATGCGCGCGCGATGGCTTCAATGAGCTGCCGCGGGTCAATGGGCTTGGAGAGCACGTCGAGCATGCCTGCGTCGCGCGCCCGGCCGAGTTCGTCGGCGGTGCTGCCTGCCGTCAAGGCCAGCACCGGCAGGTCCGCAAACTCTGGCATGGCGTGCAGACGCCGCGTGGCCTCAAGCCCATCCATGCCCGGCATCTGCACGTCCATCAGCACGAGGTCGACCGAAGGACCCGCCACCAGGCGGTCCAGCGCCTCCTGGCCATGCGAGGCGTAGCTGACGACGACGCCGTCCATTTCAAGCAGCCGGCCCGCAACCTGGAGGTTGATCGGGCTGTCATCGACCAGCAGCACCTTGACACCCGCCAAGCGTTCGCCAGCAGCCGCAGTCGTGCTCTCTGGACCTTCAAAGCTCGCCGGGTCGCCCAGTTCGAAGGGCAACTCGGCCCAGAAGCAACTCCCCGCGCCGAGTTCGCTGCTCACGCCCACGCGCCCCCCCATGTGTTCGGCAAGTTGCCGCACGATGGACAGGCCGAGCCCTGTGCCGCCAAAGCGTCGCGTGGTGGACGCATCGGCCTGAGCAAAGGGGTTGAACAAGTTAGGGAGTACGTCTGGCGGGATGCCGACGCCGCTGTCCGCCACCTCGAACTTGAGCCGGTGGACGCCATCGGCTTCAGACACCTTGCTGAGCCGCAGATTGATGGATCCCCGCTCCGTGAACTTGAGCGCGTTGCCAAGCAGGTTCATCAGGATCTGGCGCAGGCGCGTGGGGTCTCCGCGCACCAACTCCGGCACGTCGGCCTCAAAGTCGAAACCCATCTCCAGCCGCTTGGCGGCGGCTTGCGCCCCCATCACTGCTTGCAGCTCGGAGACGAGGTCCCGCAGGCTGAAGTCGATCTTCTCCAGCGTCATCTCGCCGGCTTCGATCTTGGAGACATCGAGCACGTCATTCACTACGCTGAGCAGTGACTTGCCCGCGAGCCAGATGTTTTGAGCGAACGTCGCTTGCTCCGGATTCAAGGGGGTGCGCTCGAGCAGATAAGCCATGCCGATGACGGCATTGAGCGGTGTCCGGATCTCGTGGCTCATGTTGGCCAGGAAGCTGGATTTCGCCTGATTCGCCGCCTCGGCCGCTTTCACGGCGTTCCTCAGCCCCTCCTCATAACTTAGCCGTTCGCTGATGTCGTACGCCACGCCGATGTAGCCGATGGTGGCGCCAGCGTCATCGGCAATCGGACTCACGGTCAGCGTCACAGGGACCAGCGCACCGTCCTTGCGTCGGTAGTGGCAGTCGAAGCGTTCATTCAAGGCTTCGGGCAACACCAAGGCCAGCGAGGCCGGCACCGCGCGGCCCAGCCGGGCGCTCAGCGCATCGGCGCGCGCCTGCAGCTCCTCCGGCAGGTGCCAGTCCATCCCATTCATGGTGCCCGCCGCCTCCGCTTCGGAGTAGCCCAGCAACTCTTCCGCGCCCCGATTGAAGAAATCGATCTTGCCCTTGCGGTTGACGGCCACGATGGAGATGGTGCTGGCGGAACGCAGGACCGAGCGAAGCACGGCCAGCGTTCGACGCATTTCCTGCTCGGCGCGTCTGGCATCCGTGGTGTCGCTGCCGATCACAAACCGGCCGCGCGTCGTACCGGATACATCCACGTCATCGGCCACCAGGTAGCCGTAATGCCGCGCCGGACCATCGCGCGCCTCCGTCACCAACTCGTGGTGGCCAGGTTCGGCAACAAGCAGCGCCAGGTCGCGCGCAGCTTCTGGCCAAGCCGCAAGGCTCTGGGCGGACCGCCCCACCAATTGCTCCCGGCTCAAACCAGCCCGGTCGCAGAAGCCTGCATTGGCAAAGCGGACCTCCCCGGATGCATCCAGGAAGGCCAGGCTCATGGGCAGGCGGTCAGTCAGCTCACGCAAGAAGGCCTCGCTGCGCTCGGTCTGCGCCCAGGCGTCGGACGCGACCTGCTGCAGGCGTTTGATCTCGCTGATGTCGATGCGGAACGACACGATGCGCTCGATGCGCCCGTCCGCATCCAGGTGCGGCGCAACGACGCTATCCACCCAGTACAGCGAGCCATCCTTGGCACGGTTGCAGACCTCGCCGCCGCGCCAGGTCTTGCCGCTGACCACGGTGCGCCACATCTGGCGCCAGAACTCGCGATCGTGGTGCCCTGAATTGATCAACCGATGGTTCTGGCCTACGAGTTCCTCCGCCCGGTAGCCGGAGACTTCGCAGAAGCGCTGGTTCACCTCAATGATGCTGCCGTGGCGATCAGTGATCGACACCAAGGCGTGGCTCATGATGGTGTCGAGCAAAGCTGCCTTGTCCTTGCGCTCGGCCTCCAGCACGCGGCGCTGCTCGGTCAACTCCGTGATGTCGTGCATCAGGGCGCAAAGGCCCTGCACCTTGTCGTCGAGCACGTCCGGCAGAAAGTGGGCCAGCACATGCCGCTCTCCCGCGCCGTCCCTGCGCGGCAGGCTGAACTCGCAGCGCTGCGGCTGTCCATTCAGCGCAGCCTCAATGTGGGACCGCAGAGCAGCAAACACCGTGGGGAGCAGCAAGCGCTCGAAGCTGTCACCCTTGAGCTGTTCAGCATCCACGCCGAACCACTCCCCGTGAGCTTTGTTGGCGACACGGATGACCAGCTGCGGATCCCAGTACGCCACCAGCGACGGCAAGCCATCAACGATGCTGCGCAGATCGTGTGCAGCGCGCGCCACTTCCAGAGTCCGGGCGGCGACCTGGTTCTCCAGGTTCGCGTTCAGCTCCAGGATGTCGCGCTGTGCGGCTTTGGCCTGCCGGATGTCCCGGAAGATCTGCGCCACGCCAATGCGCTGGCCCTTTTCATTGCTGACTGGCGCCATGCTGACGGAGACGTCGACCAAATGCCCGGCGCGGTGTCGCCGTTCTACCTCCCGCGGCTCACAGCGCGCGCCGCCCAGGACGAGTTGACGCGTCCGCTCGTCCTCTGCCATGTCCGAGCCAGGCACCACCAACTCGAGGATGGGGCGGCCAATGGCCTCGTCGGCAGCGAAGCCAAACAGGCGCTCAGCTGCAGGGTTCCATTCGCTCACCGTGCCGTCCGCCAGCACCACCACGATGCCGTCGTCGGTCGTGTTCAGGATGGCCGCTCGGCGAGCCTGCTCCAGATTGAGGAGTCGCTTTCGTTGCTCGCGCTGGGCGATCAGAAAAGCCACCATGCCCAGCAGCATCGAGAGCACAACGCCTACCGCCCAGACGGCATTCGTCGGGGTGAGGCCCAAGCCGCGCACGAATGCGGGTGTCGCCGTCACATGGGCTTCCCACTGGCGGTCGAAGATGTCGAGCACGACCCGCGTGGTGGGCAAAGCGGCATCGTTCGGGGGCTCACCAGTCGACTGATAGAACGTCCCGGCCTCCTGGCTGTTCGCGTCTCGCCACTCGACCCAGAGTTGATCCTCCGGCCAGTGGGCGCGCCCGATCACTTCGTCAATGACCACCGGCGTGTAGCTCCACCCGACCACAGACTCAGCCACCTTGGGCTGGTCCGACGCATGGATCGGCAGCATGATCAGGAAGGCCCGCGCGCGCTTGCCGCTGGCCTGGACCAAGGTGATGGGCTCCGTGATCGACGCTCGGCCTGTCCGCATGGCCGATTCGGCCGTCGCGCGGCGACGCGACTCCGATCCCACATCCAAGCCGACGGCCTGCTGGTTGGAAGCCTCGGGCTCGATGTAGGTGATGACGAAGCGCTCGCCAGGCGTCGGCGTCAGCTGTTTGACGGCAAACGACTCGCGCCCCTGATCGCGCTGCGAAGCCACATGACGGGCTTCGGCTTCCTCGGGCAGGCGCCAGATGAGGCCAAAACCGCGAGCACCCGGGAACTCCGTATCGAAATCGCGCGTCTGTGCATAGCGCCGAAAGGCCGCCCATGACGGCAGCCCTTGCTGTGCGGCGACCACGCCGCGAGCGCCCCGCAAGCCGTACTCGAAGCCACGTACCTGATCGCCCACTTGCCGAATGGCGCTCTTGGCCAAGGTCTCGAACCGGGCCTGCGCCAGCTCTCGGTTGTTGCGCTCATGGCTGCTGGCCATCCAAGCCGTCCCAACGAGGCCCAAGGCGAGAGCCACGGCGCCCACCCAGTAGGGCATCTGAGACGACTTCATGCTCGATTCAATCGGCCTGCGGCGCTACGCCGGCTAGCTCCGCGTCGCGCGATGACGGCTTCACCGGCACGGGCAACATGGGCAAGCTAGCCACTCGCGCGCGACCCCGTGCCTTGGCTAAGTAGAGCGCTTGGTCCGCCCGGTCCAACAAGCTCGCCGTACTCACCGAGGCCACGTCCCAGCCCTGACCCTCGATGCCCTCGACGCAGCTCACCCCCACGCTGACCGAGACGATTCCAGAAATCGCGCCGTCGAGATGCGGCAAGCGCAGCTCCAGTACGGCCTGCAACATGCGCTCCGCCACTTGGCAACCGCCCTCCAGGTCAGTGCCGGGCAGCAGCGCGGCGAATTCTTCGCCGCCGTAGCGGGCCACCAAATCGGCGGGGCGGTTCAGCACTGATCTCAAGCAGGCAGCTACCGCATGCAGGCAATGGTCCCCATCCAGATGACCGTACCGATCGTTGTACTGCTTGAACCGATCCACGTCGATCATCAGCACGCACAGCGGGTCATGCTGGCGCATGACTCTCGACCACTCCACCGCCAGCGCCGCGTCGAAGCTGCGACGGTTGGGCAGGTGCGTCAGGGCGTCGGTACCCGCCTGATGGCGCAATTCATCCGCCAGCGCCTTGAGCCGCAGATGCGTGAGCACACGTGCTCGCAGCAAGGGTTCGCGCACGGGCTTGTGGATGAAGTCCGCCGCCCCGACCGCAAAGCCACGCAATTCGGACGGCTCGTCGTCGTTGGCCGTGACGAAGAGGATGGGCACGTCGGCAAACTCAGGCCGCAGTTTGAGCCGTTCGCAGACCTCGAAGCCGTCGATGCCGTCCATTTGCGCATCCAGCAGGATCAAGTCCGGCGCTTCCCGGTCGGCGACCTTGAGCGCTGCTTCACCGCTGGTCGCGAAGCGGATCTCACCCAGACCGGCCAGCATCTTGCCAACCAGCTGCACCAGCGTCGGATCGTCGTCCACCACGAGCAATTTCGGGACTGCAGCCATTCGGCCCAAACCTCGACACAGCAATTAAAGCGATGACTGTATAGACGCGCCCCTTCGCCCGCTGTGGCGCGGCGCGCTAAGCGGCGTGCAGAAATAACGAAAACCGGCTGCCGCTACCCATTTCTGACCACACCTCCAGACGGCCACCCATCGCTTCCGCGAAGCCCTTGGAGATCACCAGCCCCAATCCGGTGCCGGGGATGCTGGTCGACTCCGCCCCCAGCCGGTTGAAAGGCTCGAACAGGTGCGCGAGTTGCGCCTCGGAAAGACCTGGCCCCTCATCCTTGACCATGACGCAGGCTTCGGTGCCAGACCTGAAGAGTCGCACCTGGACGACACCGCCCTGAGGGCTGTACTTGATGGCGTTGGACACGAGGTTGCTGATGCACTGGCGCACGCGCTTCGCGTCGGCGCGCACGGCCAGCGGCTCGTCAAGCCCCTCGACCCGCAACACGACGCGGCCGCGTTCCGCCGCCGGCCGGAGAGCATCGACACAGCCTTGGACGACGGCGCCAAGCTCCATGGACGCCATCTGCACGCTCAGTTGGCCCGCCGCTTGTCGGGACACTTCAAGCAGGTCGGCAATCAAGCCCTGTAACTGCTCCGCACCCTCCAGGATTCGTTGGAGCTGGCGCCGGTTCTGCGCCTCATCAGCCATGCCATTGCCCGCCAGAATCTGAGCAAAACCCAAGATGGCGTTGAGGGGCGCCCCCATCTCGTGGCTGACATAAGCCATCAAGCGCGCCCGCGCTTGCGCGACGGCCTCGGCGCCGGAGCGCGCTTGCTGTTCGGCAATCAGTTGCTCGCGCTCTGAGCAATCCCGGAGCAAGAAGGTCGTCAGCCCGCCTGGGGCCGAACGCGATGCCCGGATCTCTACGGGACGGTCGGCGGCAGCGCCTTGCCGCTGCACCCGCCGGCCTACTGGGCCAGCACAAGCTGCGTCGGCCTGCGCCCACAAGCCCGGCAGTAGCCGGTCTGCGGGCGCGCCGATCAGCTCGGCCTCAGCACAGCCAAACATCTGCGCGGCAGCGGCGTTCGCGAGCACCACCTGGCCCTGCTCGTTGCAACTGACGATGGCGTCGCTGGCCGTGCGCACGATCTCCGCCAGGTGAGAGTCGGCAAGCCGACGCCAGTGTTCGGTCGCTGCGCGCAGTTCCGCATCCTGCCGGCGTTTCAACTCAAGCAGATTGCGCACACGGGCACGCAGCACTTGGGGGTCATAAGGCTTGGACACAAAGTCGGCCGCGCCCAGATCAAGAGCCTGCCGCTCATTGGCGACATCTGAGTGCCGAGTGACAAAGACGATGGGCAAGTGCGCAAACCGCTCCTGAGACTTCAGCGCCGCACACACACCGAAGCCGTCCAGGCCGGGCATGTTTGCGTCCAGCAGCACGAGGTCGGGATCCAGTTCGTGCGCAAGCCGGAGCGCCTCCGAGCCCGTGGTCGCAAAGTGCACCACGCCCAAACCCGCCACCGCGCGCTGTACCAGCTGAATGGCATCCGCATCGTCATCAACCACCAGCAAGCGCGGATTTGCGCCGGCCTCGGAAGGCTGCCGCGACAGAGCTGTCGAGACGCGTTCCGTGAGCCCAGCAGACCTCAGGTGAGCCCGGACCCGCGCCACAAAGGACTCGGGCTCCACCGGCTTGGTCACGAAGTCGGCTGCACCGCGCTGCAACGCGGCAAGTTCCACCTCGCCCAACCCTGAAGCGGTGATCACGATCACCGGCAGTTGCCGCAGTTCGGGCGCGCTGCGGATGGCACCACACAACTCAAGGCCTGACATGCCAGGCATGTGGATGTCGGTGATGACGAGGTCTGGCGCGTCGGCGCGAATGCGCTCCAAGGCTTCAAGGCCAGAGGTGGCGAAGCGCACCTGGCCAAAGCCTGCCAGCATCCGGCTGATCAACTTGATCGAATCGGGCTCGTCATCGACCAACAGAATCTTCGCCGCCTCAGGCGCTGCTTTCATCATTTCCACCCCGACTGCTTCGACCCTTGCGGCCATATTGATGACGGTTGACTGCCCTAGCACCGCCGCGATCTTGCAGCAGAACCGGGCTATCGCCAAACCCGGTAGGCCCAGAAGGCTTCGTCCGTCTCCATCCGGCGGCGCAGGTCCTCGGGGCTGAAGCCGGTCAAGCGCCGCGTCTCGCGGCACAGGTGGGATTGGTCCGCGTAGCCCGCGTCGGCCGCGACGCCAGCCCATTCAAAGCCCGGGTCATGCTGCGTGGCCGCCACCTGCAGGAAGGCGGCCTCGGCGCGTGAGGCCGCACGCAGCTCGCGCAGCGGCAAGCCGGCCCAGGCCTTCACGCGGCGCTCGAACTGCCGCAAGCTGCGGCCGGCGCTGCTGGTGGCGGCGCGCACGGCCAGGGCCTCAACCCAATCCGTCAGGCGCAGCCCCAGCGCGCGCTCCAGGCGCAAGGCCTGCCAGCGCGGGGTCACGAAGTCTTCCAGCACTGCCAAGCGGGCGGCATCGTCGGGCGCTTGCGCCATGGCTGCCAAGAGCGGCTGCCAGTCCGCCGGCAGCCAGCCAAGGGCGTCGTCACAGCGGTTCTGCAGCGCCTCGGGCGCAATGCCGGTGAGTGCCTGGAAGGCGTCGAGCATGAACATCACGATCAGCCCGTGCGTGGCCCCGCGCACGTGCATGTGCGTCGGCCCCGTGAACGGGCCGCTGAGCAGGCAGGGGCCCAGGCGATAGCCGTCGTTCGGGGGCACAAAGCCCGGTGTGGCCAGCCAGTCGCCGTCGCCCGAGAACAGGAAGTGCAGCGAGCAGTACGGCGAAGCCGGCCAGTAGGTGGCGTGGGTGACGCCCTCGGCTACCCACCCGCGCGTGTCCCGCAGCAGCACCGCGCGCACGCAGCCGGCCAAGCGTAGCGGCGGCAACCACAGCCGCGTCGCGTCGTGCAGCGGCGAGAGCGGGGTCACATCGGAAGGCGGCATGGCCATGGCAAACGAGTGTCGCATTCGTTCAATACCGCCAGCGCCCCGGCGGGCAGCATGCCGGCCATGGACATCACCTGGAACGAACTCCCCGGCCCTGCGCCGCGCTACTTTGGCTTTGCTGAGCTTTGGGCCATGCGGCAGGACTACCTCGGCACGCTCGCTCGCTACCGGCGCCTGGGCGACGTGACGCGGCTGCGCATCTCCGTCGAGCGGACGCTGGACATCTTCGACCCCGAGCTGCTGCGCCGCGTGATGCTGGAGCATGCCGACGCGCAGATCCGTTGGGAGCGCGCGACCGAAGTGTTTGGCGAGACCCTTGGGCAGTCGGTCCTCGTGACCGAAGGCGCCACCTGGCAGCGCCAGCGCCGCATGCTGATGCCGGCCTTCGCGCCCAAGCGCATGGCGGGCTATGCGGGCTTCATGGCCGAGGCGGCACGTGACGCGTTGGCAGCGTGCCCGGGCGGAATCGTCGCGATGGACGCCTTCTTCAGCCACGTGACCATGGACGTGATCCTGCGTGTGCTCTTCAGCGCCCGCGCCGGAGCCGAAACCGTCGAGGCCGCCGCCGCCACCCAGGTGCTGAGCGAGGCCGGCTTCCGGGAGATGTTCTGGCCCGCGACGCTGCCCGACTGGCTGCCGCTGCCGGGCAAGGCCGCCAAGCGACGCGCGCTGGCCTTCATGCGCGGCCTGCTGCGCCGCCACCTCGATGCGCCAGCGCGCCCCGGCGCGCAAGACCTGCTGACCCAACTGCGCGCGCTGCGCGACGAAGAGACCGGCGAGGCGCTGAGCGAGCAAGAGGTGTTTGACCAATGCATCACCACCTTCCAGGCCGGGCACGAGACCACCGCCACCGCCCTGCTGTGGTGGGCCTGGCTGATGGCCGAGCACCCCGAGGCCCAGGCCCGCGCAGCCACCGAGGTGCAAGCCGCGCTGGGCGAGCGCGCACCAACCCCCGACGACCTGCACGCCCTGCCCTGGCTCACCGCCACGCTCAAGGAAGCCATGCGGCTCTATCCGCCCGCCGCCGCCCTGCTCACCCGGCGGCTGACGCGCGACATCGCCGTGCCCTGGCGAGGCGACACGCTGCACCTGCCGCGCGGCGCCATGCTGCGCTGCACGCCCTACCTGCTGCACCGCGACGAGCGCGTCTGGGCCGAGCCCGAGGCCTTCCGGCCCGAGCGCTTCCTGCCCGAGGCGCCCGAGATTCCAAGAGGCGCCTACATGCCCTTTGGCCAGGGCCCGCGCGTCTGCCTGGGCCAGCACTTCGCGATGCTGGAGATGAGCCTCGTCGCGGCCCTGGTGCTGCAGGCCTTTGAGCTGAGCCCTAGCGGCGACCCCGCTCCGCGCCTGCGCCTGGCCGTTACTTTGCGACCCGCCGGAGGCTTGCGCCTGCGGCTCACCCCCCGGAGCACCCGATGAGCCATGAACCCAAGACCGTCAGGCGCCAGTTGCTGGCTGCCGGCTACCTCGCCAGCTTCACGGCCCTGCTGCATCTCATCGGCGGCACGATCGAGATCCACCAGCCGCTGATGACCTCCCAGCTCACCGAGTTCCTCCGCCTGCTCCTGTTGGCCTGCTGGCACCTGGTGAGCGTGGCGCTGCTCGTCTCGGGCCCGGCGCTGCTGTGGTGTGCGAGGCCGGCACGGCAGGCCAGTGCGGGCGCCCTGGCCCTGTTCATCGGCGCGATGTGGCTGGGCTTTGGCGCCGTCTTTGTGGCCGTGGACTTGGTCTACCAAGGCATGGCCGGCCTCGCCTTGCTGCCACAGTGGACGCTGCTGCTGCCTGTTGGCGCGCTCGCCACGCTGGGCGGCCGAAGGCTTCTGGGGGGCTGACAGCTTGGGGGCAGGATGCGAGCATCCGCGCCCAGCCCATGTCCGAAATCACACTCCTCCTGCAGCAACTCGCAAGCGGCGACGCCGCCGCACGCGATCGCCTCTACACCGCGCTCTACCCCGAGCTCAAACGCCTGGCGCGCGCGCACCTCTCGCGCCAAGCCCCGATGACGCTGGAGCCCGCCGCGTTGATCCACGAGGTCTGGCTCAAGAGCCAGGGCGAAGCCGCCGAGCACCGCGCGCAGTTCTTCGCCCACGCCAGCAAGGTGATGCGCAGCGTGATCGTCGACCATCTGCGCCGCCAGCACGCCGACAAGCGCGGCGGGCCGGAGAGCCTCGTCACCCTGTCCACCGGCGGCTTCGAGGCCATCCCTGCGCCCGATGTGCTGCAGCTCGACGAGGTGCTGCAGCAACTCGCGCGGGCGGACAGCCGCGCGCACCAAGTCGTCGAGATGCGCTTCTTTGGCGGCCTGGAGCTGGCCGAGATCGCGCCACTGCTGGGCATCTCGGTGCCGACGGTCAAGCGCGACTGGCAGCGCGCCCGGGCCTTTCTGTTTGAGGCGCTGCAGAGCTAAGGCCGCGCCATGTCCGGCACGCAAACCTGGCAGGCCGCGCTTGCGGCGTTTGAACGCTGGCAGGACGCCGCCGACCCCGCCGCGCTGCTGGCCGAGATCGAGGCCGAGGACCCTGCACTCGCCGCCCGCGTGCGCGGCCTGATCGAGGCCGACCGGCAGGCCGAGGCGGGCAACTTCCTGGCCCAGCCCGTGCAGGCCGAGGCCTTGGGGCAAGCGCTCGCTGGCCAGCGCCTCGGCGCCTGGACGCTGCAGAGCCTGCTCGGCCGAGGCGGCATGGGCGAGGTCTGGCGCGCGCAGCGCAGCGACGGCGCGCACAGCGGCGAGGCCGCCATCAAACTGCTGCACAGCCCCGGCCGAGGCGATGCCGCCGCCGCCCGCTTCCGCCGCGAGGGCGAACTGCTCGCGCGCCTGCGCCACCCGCACATCGCCCAGCTGCTCGACATCGGCGAGGCCCAGCTCGGGCCTTGGGCCGTGCGCTACCTCGTCATCGAGCTGGTGGACGGCGGCGAGCGCCTCGACGCCTACGCCACCGCGCGGCAGCTCGGCACCGCCGAACGCCTGGCGCTGATGCAGCAAGTCTGCAGCGCCGTGGCCCATGCGCACGCCCAGCTCATCGTCCACCGCGACCTCAAGCCCGGCAATGTGCTCGTCACGCCCGACGGCCAGGTCAAGCTGCTGGACTTCGGCGTCGCCAAGTTGCTCGACAACACCGAGGGCAGCGACGAGCTGACCCGCCTCGCCGCCGCCGGCCTCACGCCCGAGTACGCCGCCCCCGAGCAACTGCGCGGCGAGCCCGTCAGCGTCGCGACCGATGTGTACGCGCTCGGCGTGATGCTCTGCCAGCTGCTCACCGGCCAGCGCCAGTTGCCCAGCGCGACAGGGCTGGACGCCGACCTGCGCGCCCTCATCGCCCGCGCTACCCAAGCGCGCCCTGAGGACCGCTACGCCAGCGTCGCCGCGCTGTCCGAAGACCTGCGCCGCTACATCGACCACGAGCCGCTCTTCGCCCGCGCCGGGCCCTGGCGCTACCGGGCGGGCAAGTTTTTGCGCCGACACCGGGTGGGGGTGGCTGCGGGTAGTCTGCTGACCTTGAGCCTGCTACTGGGCCTGGCTGGCACGGCCTGGCAGTGGCGTGCAGCGCGGCTGGAGGCCGACCGCACGCGGCGCGTGCAGACGGTGATGACGGAGTTGCTTGGCGCCTTCAGCCCCGAAGTAGCGAACCGGGCCGACGTACCGATGGTGGAGCTGCTGCGCCGCGCCTGGGCTGAGGCCAAGAAGCGACTCGCGGACGACCCGGCTCTGCTGGCCGATGTAGCCAAGCCCCTGGGCCTGCTGCTGAGCCGCGCAGGCGACATGGGGCTGGCTGCTGAGGCCCTTGCTCTGGCGCACTCCCACGCCAATGCAGACGCTGAGCTCACGCTGGAACTTGCCCATGCATGGCGGCGGCAAAATCAGACCGAACGGGCTCGACCATTGTTCGAGGCCTTGGCCAACGGCCAGGACCCAACCAGCCGCACCGCCGCCATGGGCTACCTGGGCGAGCTGGCGCTGGAGGGAGGCGACGCGGTGGGTGCCGAGCGCTGGCTAAAGCAGGCGGCACAGAGCGCATTGAGCGTTAGCGGCCGCACGCACCCGGTCTACCGCCGCGCCTGCGACGACCTGCTCGATCTCGCGCGCCAACGAGGCGATTGGGCGAGCGCCCGCCACTGGGCGAACGAAATGATCCAGGCCTCGCAAGGCCACCCCCAGACGATGGCACAAGCACGTGTCAGCCACGGCGTGCTGCTGATGGACCTGGGCGACCTGTCCGGCGCCGTGCCCGAATTGGAAGCCGGCGTAGCGAGCCTCACCCAAGTGCTTGGGCGTCAAGATGCCATCACGGTGTACGCCCGTACTTGGCTGGCAAATGCACTCGCACGCAGCGGCCGCCAAGCCGAGGCTCTGGACGTTGCCACGCAGGCCGTACACGACGCACGAGCTGTCTCCGAGCCGCTGGGCCTGCCCACCGTGTCTCTGACCTTGCAGCGATGGCGCCTGCGTGGCGATGCATCACACACCGCGCGCGCAGACCTGCCAGCCCTGGCAGACGAATTGGGGCGCCTCGGTCACCCGGCCGGGCGAGCCCGCGCCCAGGTACTCTGGGCAGAGGCCTTGCTGCGAAGCGGCGGTCCTGCCAGCGAAGCCCAGGCGCTGCTGGATGCCGCACAGCAATGGCAATCCGCCAATTTGTCGGCTTCGGATGCAGAGCATTGGCAGACGCTGGCACTGAGCGCGCTCACGCAGCTATTGCTTGATCAACCAAGCAAAGCACAAACGCACATGCAGGCGGCCGAAGCCGCTGTCGTGGCGGCTACGCCAGACTCGCACCCCGACCGCCTTCGCGTGGCCGCGCTGCGCGCTTGGCTGCAAGCGCGCGTTTCGGGCGACCGAAACGCATGGCCTACTGCGCGCGACCGCTACCTTCAGACGCTGGCCTGGCGCCCAGACGCTGACACCCTGCGCTCGAAGTTCTTGGGGTTGCCCGACCCGGCAGGGCATGCCAGCATCGCTGCGGCACTCCTTCTTCTGGCAACCTGACTACCGAGAGACCACCATGCGATTCCAACTTCGCCTCGCGCTTATTTCGACTGCCCTGATCTTGGGGGGCAGCAGCATGGCGGTGAAGGCTGCGCCGGAAGCGAAGCCTGCCGCCACGCCCGCCGTTGTGCCCGCCGACGGCGCATCAAAGGCTAGCGCCGGCGGCAGCAAACAGGCGCCCGAAGTCAAGGCCGGCGGTTCCGGCGGCGGCGCTGGCTCGGCGCGCAGTGCCAGTGCCACAGCCATCAAACCCAAACTGCCAAAGTGCCCCGATCCCACCAAGTGCCAGGCCGAAAAGGCCGCCGTCGCCCAGTAGTCGCGACGGCCACCCTCCGGCGCTGAGGCTGGTACTCAGCCCTTCGTCACCACCAACTTGACGTCGTACTTGCCACCATCGCCCACGATGGTCAGCGTCTTGGTCTTGGGGCCGGCAGCCACGTTGAGCAGCGAGTTGCTCAGCACGAACTCCTGGGTGCTGCCCACGCGGTCATCAAAGTTCGGCGCGCCGGTCGGGATCTCAAGCGCGCCGTTGATGTCGGCGATCAGCTTCTGCACCTTCTGAGCACGGCTGAGGCTACTTGAGGCCGCCAGCGACGACACCACCGCGCCCTTGACGATGGTGCGCGCCGCCGAGGGCTCGCCGTCGTCGTGCTCCATCATGCTCACAAGGATGATGGCGTCTTGCGGGCTCGCAATCGCCTTGGCGTTGCCGCTCGGGCCCCAGGCGTTGCGGCGCCAGACGATGCCGGGCAGGTTGTCGGGGTTGAAGCCCGGCTGCAGCGGCATGGTGGAGTGGGTCTCGCCTTTGTCCACGTCGCCCCAGGGCCCGTAGCGAGTCACCTCGACGGTGGGCAACGGGAAGGTCTTGAGGTCAATCGCGGTGACGAGCACGTAGGGCTCATCGGCCCCGACCTCATCGGTCTCGATGCGGCACTTGATGTTCTTGACGGCGATGGTGACGGGCAATGCAGCCATGGTGGATCTCCTGCAAAACGGGATGAAGCGGGTGGCTTCATCGCCCCTCCGCAAGGCCGGCACATGCCGGGCTCAGGAGGACAGACGCAGGGGATCCGGGCCAGGGATCAGGCGGGGAATATTGCCCCGCAGAACTTCACCGATAGAAGGCTTCGACCTGGCCCTTGAGCTTGATGCACAACGGGCGGCCCTTGCGGTCGAGCGTCTTGCCGGCTGGCACCTTGATCCAGCCCTCGCTGACGCAGTACTCCTCGACGTCGAAGCGCTCCTTGCCGTTGAAGCGGATGCCGATGTCGTGCTCGAACACGGCGGCCACGTGGTGCGGGCTGCGCGGGTCGACGCTGAGGTGATCAGGGAGTTCGGGGCGAGCGGTGTCGGTCATGGTCAAGGGCAGGTTCTGGAAGGGCGAGATTCTCGCTGCTGACAGCTTCTGGTAGCGCCGCACCCGAGCATGGCGGCCTTCACACACCACGGAGCTGCCATGCAACCCAACTGCCTCATCCTCTACGTCAAGAGCCCCGCCGAGAGCGTGCTCTTCTACAGCCGCCTGCTGGGCCGCGAGCCCGTTGAGCACCACCCCAATTTCGCGATGTTCAAGCTCAACGAGGCCACCACACTGGGCCTCTGGGCCGTACATGATGTGCAGCCCGCCAGCGGCGTGCGCGGCGGCGGCGCCGAGGTTGGCGTCACCGTGGCCAGCGACGCCGCCGTGGACCAGGCCGTGAGCGCGTGGGAAGCCATGGGCTGGCCCGTGCTGCAGGCCGCCACGGCCATGGACTTTGGCTACACCGCCGTCACGGCGGACCTGGATGGGCATCGCATCCGGGTGTTCCGGCCAACATGATCAAAGCCCTTCAAAGGGCGCGCGCCAATGCGGCAACGCAGCCAGTTGCTCCGACAACCGCCGGATGTTCGGGAAGGCGCTGAAGTCCAGCTTCGCGTCCTGCTCGAACGGGAAGATGTCGCCCACGCGGAAGTCGGCGTAGGTGGGCGCGTCGCCGCCCAGCATCCAGGTGCGGCCGGCCAGGTGGGCGTCGAGGATGGGGGCGAGGCGGGCGACCTCGCTGGCATAGCCCTGCATCTCGGCCTCGGGCACCACCGGCAGCCGGTAGCGCGGCACGACGATGTGCTGGAAGTAGAAGGCCGAGGTGGCGCGGCCCCAGTGCTTGGCCGTCCAGCTGAGCCAGCGGATCAGCTCGGGCAGCTGCTCGCCGTCCGGGAAGAACTCCGGCTTGCCCGCCAGGCGGGCGAGCTTGCAGACGATGGCATCGCACTCCCAGAGCGTGCTGCCGTTGTCCAGTTGCAGGATGGGCACGCGCAGATTGGGGTTGAGCGGCGCAAAGCGCTCAGACTGGCCCGGCGCCAGCGGCGCGGCTGCTTCGTAGCGGATGGGCGCGTTGAGGTAGCGCGCCGCAGCGACGCAGAGGCGGGGGTTGAGATTGATCGAGTGGTACAGGGTCGGCATGGCGGGCTTTCAGTCGGCACTGCGGACACGACGAACCGCAGCCAGCGGTTTCGACACGCCCTGCCTTGTCGTCACACCAGGCTGGGTGCGGGCACGCGCTGGTTGGGCGGCAGGTAGCGCATGGCCACGCTGGCCAGGCCGCGCGCATAGGCCGGCGCCACATCTTCCGCGCTGGCGGCGTTGATCTTGAGGTCTTGCAGCAGGCCGTTGTGCAGGCCGTAGACCCAGCCGTGCACGGTGACGGACTGGCCGCGCGCCCAGGCGTCCTTGACGATGGTGGTGTGGCAGACATTGCGGGCCTGCTCCAGCACGTTGAGCTCGACGAGGGCGTCCACACGGCGCGCCTCGTCATCGATGCAAGACAGCAGGCCGGCGTGTGTGTCGCGCACGTCCACCACGTGGCGCAGCCAGTTGTCCACCAAGCCGGCGCGCTTGCCCAGCAACGCGGCCTTCACACCGCCGCACTGGCTGTGGCCGACGACGATGACGTGCAGCACGTTCAGCACATCGACGGCGAACTGGATCACCGAGAGCGCGTTCAGGTCCGTGTGCACCACGAGGTTGGCCACGTTGCGGTGCACGAAGAGCTCGCCCGGCAGCAGCCCGACGAGTTCATTGGCCGGCACGCGGCTGTCGGCGCAGCCGATCCACAAATACTGGGGCTCCTGCTGGGCCAGCAGCTTGGTGAAAAAGCCTTCCTCGCGGGCCACCATGTCGGCGGCCCACTGGCGGTTGTTGGCGAAGAGGTCGTCGAGTTCTTTCGTCATGGGCCCCATTGTCCTTGCGGCGGGTTTCAGGCGGTTTCTGAAAACAGCTCACGGCCAATCAACATCCGGCGGATCTCGCTGGTGCCCGCCCCGATTTCATAGAGCTTGGCATCCCGCCACAGCCGCCCCAACGGGTAGTCGTTGATGTAGCCATTGCCGCCAAAGATCTGCACGCCTTCGCCGGCCATCCAGGTGGCTTTCTCGGCGCACCAGAGGATCACGCTCGCGCAGTCCTTGCGCACGCGGCGGACGTGCTCGGTGCCGAGCTGGTCGAGGTTCTTGCCCACGGTGTAGAGCAAGGCGCGGCCGGCCTGCAGCACGGTGTACATGTCGGCCAGCTTGGCCTGGATGAGCTGGAACTCGCCGATGCTCTGGCCGAACTGCTTGCGGTCATGCACATAGGGCACGACGGCGTCCATCACTGCCTGCATGATGCCCACGGGCCCGGCGGCCAGCACGGCACGCTCGTAGTCCAGGCCCGACATCAGCACCTTGGCGCCGTTGTTCAGCCCGCCCAGCACGTTCTCGGCCGGCACCTCGACGTTGTGGAACACCAGCTCCCCCGTGTGGCTGCCGCGCATGCCGAGCTTGTCGAGCTTCTGGGCGACGCTGAAGCCGGGCATGCCCTTCTCGACCAGGAAGGCCGTCACGCCGCGTGCCCCAAGCTCGGGTTCGGTCTTGGCGTAGACGACGAGGGTGTCAGCATCGGGGCCATTGGTGATCCACATCTTGCTGCCGTTGAGCACGTAGACGCCGCCGCGCTCCTCGGCGCGCAGCTTCATGGACAGCACGTCCGAGCCCGCGCCCGGCTCGCTCATGGCCAGTGCACCCACGTGCTCGCCTGAGATCAGCTTGGGCAGGTATCTGGCGCGCTGTGCCTCGCTGCCATTGCGCTTGATCTGGTTGACGCACAGGTTGCTGTGCGCGCCGTAGGAGAGGCCCACTGAGGCACTGGCGCGGCTGATCTCCTCCATGGCCACCATGTGGGCCAGGTAGCCCATGTCGGCGCCGCCATACGCGGCCGGCGCGGTGATGCCGAGCACGCCGAGCTCGCCCATCTTGCGCCAGAGGTCCATGGGGAACTGATCGCTGCGGTCGATCTCGGCCGCGCGCGGCGCAATCTCGGCGTCGGCAAAGGCGCGCACGGCATCGCGCAGCGCGTCGATGTCCTCACCGAGGTGGAAGTTCAGGCCGGGCAGATCCATGGCGCTCTCCTAGGCAGAACGACCACTCTAGCCGCCTGGCAGCAAGCGCCGCACCAGCGGATGCACCACCTTCTTGTCGGTGCCGATGGCGTAGAACTGCTCCTCAACGCCGGTGCAGTCGCCCACCCGAGTGAGTCCATAGCGCTCGCGCAGGCGCGCGTCGGCCACCACGGCGGCGGGGAAGGCGCCCATGCCCTCGGCCCCAAAGGTGGCGAGCAAGGCGCTGTCTTCAAACTCGCCGGCCACGCGCACGCGCAGGCCCTGGTTGTGCAGCCAGGCATCCAGGCGCGGGCGCAACGCGGCGTGGGCGGTGGGCAGCAGCACGGGCACGGCAGCCAGCGAGCGCGGGAAGTCGGCCGCCGCGGCATCGGCCCAGCGCTGGCTGGCATACCAGGCCACGGGCGAGTGCCCGAGCGAGTGGCTGTAAAGGCGCAGATTGGGGTTGGGCGGCGCGGGCCGGTCGGCCAGCACCACATCGAGCCGATGCAGGGCCAGGTCGCCCAGCAGGTCGTCAAACTCGTCCTCATGGGCCAGCAGGCGCAGGTGCGGGGTCTCCAGCACGGGGGCCAGCAGCTGGTGGGCCACCAGCTTGGGCAGCCCGTCCGAGATACCCACCGTCAGCCGCACTGAAGGAGCACTCACGGCCTCCTGCAGCCGCTCGGGCAGGCTCTCGCCCAGCGGAAAGATCTGGTCCGCCACGTCCAGCGCCGCACGGCCGGCTTCGGTCAGCGCGAGGCCCCGCCCAGCGGGCTTGAGCAGGGCCACGCCGACCGACTGCTCCAGCTCCCGCACCTGGGCCGAGACCGTCTGCACCGACAGGCCCAGGCGCTCGGCGCCCCGGCTGAGACCGCCCTCCTTGGCCACCACCCAGAAGTAGTACAGATGCCGGTAGCTGAAGCTTTGCGTCATGGACTGAGCAAGTTATTGCGAATTTAAGTTCAACGAGTCTCTGCTTTTTCCGCAAGGCCAGCACCCGTAGCCTCCGCATCACCCGTGGCTCATCACGGTCTTTCCTTGGAGGTCCACATGCAATCCCTGTCCCGCTCGAACACGCTGGCGATGCCGGTCGGCATGGCCAGCGATCAGGACGCCAGCCAGCGCGTCCTGCGCAACACCTATGGCCTGCTGTCGATGACGCTGCTGTTCAGCGCCGCCACCGCCGCCGCCGCCGTGGCCTGGAAGCTGCCCGGCCCCGGGGTCATCCTGACGCTGGCGGTCTACTTCGGCCTGCTGTTCGGCATCCACAAACTGCAAAACAGCGGCAAGGCCGTTGGGCTGGTCTTCGCGCTCACCGGCTTCATGGGCTACTCGCTCGGGCCTTTGCTCAGCGCCGTGCTCTCGCTCAAGGGCGGCAGCCAGGTGGTGATGCTGGCCCTGGGCAGCACGGGTGCCATCTTCCTGGCCCTGTCGGCCTGGGTGCGCGCCACGCGGCGCGACTTCTCGTGGATGGGCGGCTTCCTGTTTGCCGGCATGGTGGTGGCCTTGCTGGCGGGCCTGGCAGCCATGTTCTTCGAGATCCCGGCGCTGGCGCTCACGGTCTCGGCCGTGGTGGCCCTGCTGTCAGCCGGCATGATCCTCTTCGAGACCAGCCGCATCGTGAACGGCGGTGAGTCCAACTACGTGCTCGCCACGGTCAGCCTCTACGTCTCGATCTTCAACCTGTTCACCAGCCTGCTCAGCCTGTTCGGCTTTGGCAGCCAAGACGAGTGAGGAGACCATGATGCGCAGCTACCCCACCGACAGCCCCCAGGCCATCACCCGGCTCGTGGCCCTGACGGCCATGGCCGACGGCAACCTCTCGCTGGAGGAGATCCTGGCCCTGGAGACCGACAACGCCGCCGGCCTCAGCCTCGACGAGACGCGCACCGTGGTGCAGGACCTCTGCCAGGACCTGCTCAAGGACACGGGCCTGGACTGGCGCCAAGTCTGCACCGTACCGCCCGAGGTGCTGTACCCGCTACTCAACGAGCTGCGCGCACCCCAGCAGCGCCTGCTGGCCCTGCAAGAGGCCCTGCGCGTGGCCCAGGCCGACCGCGACCTGCACGACGCCGAGTCCCGCATCCTGCTGGACGCCATGCAGCACTGGGGCATGCTGGACGAGCCGCCCAGACACAAGGCCACGCGGGCGGACTAGGGCCTGCTAGCGCTCCTTCCTAGAATCGGTCGGACACACGCTGGCGAGGAGCCATCTGATGTCCGACCGCCCTGCGGCCACCGCTCCGGTGGCCGCTTTCCATCCCACGCAGAAGCTGCGCTTCGTCACCGCCGCCAGCTTGTTCGATGGCCACGACGCCGCCATCAACATCATGCGGCGCGTGCTGCAGGCGCAAGGGGCTGAGGTCATCCACCTCGGGCACAACCGCTCGGTGGACGAGATCGTCACCGCTGCGCTGCAGGAGGACGCCCACGGCATCGCCGTCAGCAGCTACCAGGGCGGGCATGTCGAGTTCTTCCGCTACATGGTGGCGCAGCTGCGCGAGCGGGGCGGCGGGGCTATCCGGGTCTTTGGCGGCGGTGGCGGCGTCATCGTGCCGGACGAGATCGCGCTGCTGGCGCAAGAGGGTGTGCGCATCTTCAGCCCCGAGGACGGCCAGCGCCTGGGCCTGGTCGGCATGATCGAAGAGATGCTGCGCGCCGTGGACCGACCCTCCGAACTGGCCGCACCACCACCCGACCCTAGCGCCCTGCCCCGCGATGGCACCGAGGCCGCCTGGCGCGAGCTGGCCCGGCTGCTCTCGGCCCTGGAGTGCGGCCGCCTGGCACCTGAGGCCACCGCGCGCCTGCGCGAGCAAGCGAGTGAACGCCGCGTGCCCGTGGTCGGCATCACCGGCACCGGCGGCGCGGGCAAGAGCAGCCTCACCGACGAGCTTATCCGCCGCCTGCGCCTGGACCAGGGCGACCGCCTGCGCATCGCCCTGCTCTCCATCGACCCTTCGCGCCGCCGCAGCGGTGGCGCGCTGCTGGGCGATCGCATCCGCATGAATGCCATCGGGCCGTGGGCCCATGGGCCACGCGTGTTCATGAGGTCAGTGGCGACCCGCGACTCCGGCAGCGAGATCACCGCTGCCCTGCCCGACCTGCTCGCCGCCTGCCAGCTTGCGGGCTTTGATCTGCTGCTCGTCGAGACCTCGGGCATCGGCCAGGGCGACGCCGCCATCGTCCCGCACGTGGACCTGCCGCTCTATGTGATGACGCCCGAGTACGGCGCCGCCAGCCAGTTGGAGAAGATCGACATGCTCGACTTCGCCGCCCTGGTCGCCATCAACAAGTTCGACCGCCGGGGTGCGCTGGACGCGCTGCGCGATGTGGCCAAGCAGGTGCAGCGCAACCGCGAGGCCTTCGACCAACCGCCTGAGGCCATGCCCGTCTTTGGCACCATCGCCAGCCGCTTCAACGACGACGGCGTCACCGCGCTCTACCAAGCCCTCAAAGCCCGCCTCCAGGCCCTGGGCCTGCCCCTGCCCGGCACCAGCCTGCCGCGTGTGGACACCCGGCACAGCACCGCGCAAACGCCCCTCATCCCCCCAGGCCGCGTGCGCTACCTGGCCGAGATCAGCGACACCGCGCGCCGCTACAAGGCCCAGGCGCTGACCCAATCTCGCCTCGCCCGCGAAGCCCAGCAGTTGGAGGCCAGCGCCGCCCTGCTGCACGCCGCTGGGGCAGAGGTGCCAGACAGTCTCCACACCCTCGCCCGCGCCCGCCAGGCCCAGCTCACGCCCCACTCGCAAGCCCTGCTGGCCGAATGGCCCGCGCTGCAGCGGGCCTACGCGGCCGATGAGCTGGTGGTGCAGGTGCGCGGCCAGACGGTGCGCACCAAGCTCGTCACCGAGAGCCTCTCGGGCAGCAAGATCCGCAAGCTCGCCCTGCCCCGCTACGAGTGCCACGGCGAGCTGCTCAAGTGGCTGCTGCTGGAGAACCTGCCCGGCCGCTTCCCGTTCACCGCTGGCGTCTTCGCCTTCAAGCGAGAAGGCGAAGACCCCACCCGCATGTTCGCGGGCGAGGGCGACGCCGCGCGCACCAACCGTCGCTTCAAGCTGGTGTCAGCAGGCCAGGCCGCCAAGCGCCTCTCCACCGCGTTTGATTCCGTCACCCTCTACGGCCACGACCCCAACCCCCGGCCCGACATCTACGGCAAGGTCGGCAACAGCGGCGTCAGCATCGCCACGCTCGACGACATGAAGCTGCTCTACGACGGCTTCGATCTCTGCGACCCCGCCACCTCGGTGTCCATGACCATCAACGGCCCCGCGCCCACGATCCTGGCCATGTTCATGAACACCGCCATCGACCAGCGCCTCGCCCGCTTCGAGTCGACCCAAGGCCGCGCCCCCACCGCTGCGGAAGCCGCCGCCCTGCGCGCCGAGGTGCTCACGCAAGTGCGCGGCACCGTCCAGGCCGACATCCTCAAGGAAGACCAGGGCCAGAACACCTGCATCTTCTCCACCGAGTTCAGCCTCAAGGTCATGGGCGACATCGCCGCCTACTTTGTGCAGCACGGCGTGCGCAACTTCTACTCCGTCTCCATCAGCGGTTATCACATCGCCGAGGCCGGGGCCAACCCCATCACCCAGCTCGCGCTCACGCTCTCCAACGGCTTCACCTACGTCGAGGCCTACTTGGCGCGCGGCATGGCCATTGACGACTTCGCGCCCAACCTCAGCTTCTTCTTCAGCAACGGCATGGACCCCGAGTACAGCGTGCTCGGCCGCGTCGCCCGCCGCATCTGGGCTGTGACCCTGCGTGACCGCTACGGCGCCGCCGAGCGCAGCCAAAAGCTCAAGTACCACGTCCAAACCAGCGGCCGCAGCCTGCACGCGCAAGAGATCGCCTTCAACGACATCCGCACCACGCTGCAGGCCCTCATCGCCCTCTACGACCACTGCAACAGCTTGCACACCAACGCCTACGACGAGGCCATCACCACGCCCACCGACGAGAGCGTGCGCCGCGCCATGGCCATCCAGCTCATCATTCAGCGCGAGTGGGGCCTCTCAAAGTGCGAGAACCCAAACCAAGGCGCCTTCGTCATCGACGAGCTGACCGAACTGGTCGAAGAGGCGGTTCTCTCAGAGTTCGAACGCCTCAGCGAACGCGGCGGCGTGCTCGGCGCCATGGAGACCGGCTACCAGCGCAGCAAGATCCAGGACGAATCCCTGCACTACGAGCACCTCAAGCACGCCGGCACCCTGCCCCTCATCGGCGTCAACACCTTCCGCAACCCCAGCGCTGAGCCCGTGCCCCAACGCCTCGAACTCGCCCGCTCCACCGAGGCCGAAAAGCAAAGCCAACTCCACCGCCTCGCGGCCTTCCACGCTCAGCACGCTGGTAGCAGCGCCGCCATGCTGCAGCGACTGCAACGCGCCGTCATCGAAGGCGGCAATGTGTTTGAGGTACTGATGGACGCCGTGCGCGTCTGCTCCCTCGGGCAGATCACGCAGGCGCTGTTTGAGGTGGGTGGGGCGTATCGGAGGAGTTTGTAGGGGCGGCACAAAGGTTCCGTAGCGCCGCGTGCTGCAGGCACGCTTGCCTCGGGCCTCCGGGTGCGCGGCGGGCGAAGCCCGATCAGAAGCACACCGCAAGGCGCACCATCGGACGACGTCCGAAGCGCAGGCCTGCGGCCGACGTCTTCGAGACCTTTGGCTACTGGCGCGATGCCGGAGACTGGCTACTCAGGCCTCAACGCAGCTCAAAAGTACGACTCGCTGCCACCTTCCCGTCAAAGCGGATCTGCAAGATCCACGTGCCTGGCAAGACTTCGAAGTCTTCGCTGAGCATGTAGATGATGTCCTCTTCAGCCACTCCGCTCTCGAAGTACAGGTCGATTGATGCAGTCGTTGTGGTGTGAATCCTGCCATCGACTCCCTGCATGGGCGGGTGCACGACGTGCATCTCTGCCCCAGTCATTGGGCCATCTCGCTTCCCCTCAACGCGGTAGCGAAAACCAAAGGCATTTCCCTTCTTGGCGGGTATTTGGTTCCCAGCGCGAACGAGTCGGATCTTTTCGTGCTCGCTCATCTTGCCGGCAGCGGTATTGGGCTGAGGAACGTCGACAACATCACCGACCGTCTCGTACTGCCCCACTTCCGTCACAACAAATGTGAGCTCGCCCACCGTCGTTCGTTCAGCCCCGCGGGGTGCGGCCACAGCGGAACTGATGAAGGTCGCCAAGGCAAACGAAGCAAGAAGTCGGACAAATTTGTGCATGGGTGAACTCGAATGCGTTGATTGAACGTGTTTGCGAGCGGCCTGTAAGGCCCATTGGTACTTTGCCGCAAAGCGCATCTTCTCCTCGCTGCGCCAGACAAATGTTCTCGTCGGAGTGAAAGCCGCTTGGCGCAACGCATGCGTGCGTCTGTAACGCAGCGCTTCGGGAAACCGGCCTGTAGGACGAGAGGGGCCTGTCGCTTGGCGCACGTGGCTGCCTTGCGCTCCGGCCAGGCTGGCTCAGCCCTCGGCGACAGGCTCACCCACTTGTCGTGCATCAGTCATCTCACCAAGAGATAATTGATACATGCCTACCACCTGGCTCATCCTCACCGCTACGCTGCCCACCACGCCCAGCGGGCTGCGGGTGCGTGTGTGGCGGGCGCTCAAGGCGACGGGGGCGGGCACGCTGCGTGAGGGGGTTTACCTGTTGCCGGCGCAGGCGCCGAGTAGCGAGACCCTGCGGGAGTTGGCGCAGACGATCACGCAGGCGGGGGCAGATGCTCACCTGCTGACGCTGCAGGCGCGTGACGCGGAGCAGGAGCAGGCGTTTCGGGCGTTGTTCGACAGGTCGGCGCTGTATGCGGAGCTGGTGCAGGCGGTCAAGCAGGTGCGGGCGGGCTTGCGCAAGTCGAGCGAGGCGGAGCTGCGCAAGGCGCTGCGGGTGCTGGAGGCGCAGTGGCAAGCCTGCCAGGCGCTGGACTTCTTCCCCGGCCCGGGCAGCCAGAAGGCGGCCGAGGCCCTGGGCGCGCTGCGCCGGGCGATCGAGCTGCAGCTGTCGCCCGACGAGCCGGCCGCCAGCAAGGCCGCCATTCCCGCGCGCTCGATTGCCGACTACCAGGGCCGCACCTGGGCCACACGCAAGCGGCCGTGGGTGGACCGCCTGGCCACGGCCTGGCTCATCCAGCGCTTCATCGACCAACGCCCCAGCTTCACCTGGCTGGCCGACGCCAGGCGCTGCCCCAAGTCGGCCCTGGGCTATGACTTCGACGGCGCGACGTTCACGCACGTGGGCGACCAGGTGACCTTTGAAGTGGTGGCCCAGAGCTTTGGCCTGCTGCAGGACGCAGCCCTGCGGCACCTGGCCGCCTTGGTGCACTTCATCGACATCGGCGGCATCCCGGTTGATGCCGCGCCTGGGCTGGAGCTGTTGATGCGCGGGCTCCAGGCCCAGCACGCGGCGGACGACGCCTTGTTGGCCGCCGCCCTGCCGGTGTTCGACGCCTACTACGCTGCCTTGCAGACACCGCATGAGCACTGACAACGCCGAGGCTCCAAGCCAGCCCCCCATGCCCACCCGCGCCGAGGCCTTTGGCTTCTGGCTGAAGCTGGGCTTCATCAGCTTTGGCGGGCCGGCCGGGCAGATCGCGGTCATGCACGAGGAGCTGGTCGAGCGCCGCCGCTGGATCTCAGAGAACCGCTTCCTGCACGCGCTCAACTACTGCATGGTGCTGCCGGGCCCCGAGGCGCAGCAGCTGGCCACCTACATCGGCTGGCTGATGCACCGCAGCTGGGGCGGCCTGGTGGCGGGCGGGCTGTTCGTGCTGCCGTCGCTGTTCATCCTCATCGCGCTGTCCTGGGTCTACATGGCTTACGGCCACGTCCCGGTGATTGCGGGTCTGTTCTACGGCATCAAGCCGGCCGTGACGGCGTTGGTTGTGCACGCGGCCTGGCGTGTGGGCTCGAGGGCGCTGAAGAACGCCTGGCTGTGGGCGATTGCGGCGGGCGCCTTTGTGGCGATCTTTGCGCTGGCGTTGCCGTTTCCGTTGATCGTCCTCATCGCGGGCGTGATCGGCTATGTGGGCGGCCGGGTGGCGCCCGACAAGTTCAAGGCCGGCGGTGGGCATGGCGCGGCCAAGCAAGGCTTTGGCCCGGCGCTGATTGACGACCACACGCCGACGCCGCCCCACGCGCTCTTCACCTGGGCGCGCTTCAGGGCCGTGCTGGTGGTCTTTGTGGCCCTGTGGGCCGCGGCCCTGGGTGCGCTGACGGCGCTATACGGCTGGAGCGGCGTGCTGACGCAGATGGGCTGGTTCTTCACCAAGGCCGCGCTGCTGACCTTTGGCGGCGCCTACGCGGTGCTGCCCTACGTCTACCAGGGCGCGGTGGACCACTACCAGTGGCTGAGCGCCACGCAGATGATCGACGGCCTGGCCCTGGGCGAGACCACGCCGGGGCCGCTGATCATGGTGGTGGCCTTCGTCGGCTTCGTCGGCGGCTGGACCAAGGCCATCTTCGGCCCCGATGCGCTGTTCCTTGCCGGGGCAGTGGCGGCGGGCGTGGTGACGCTGTTCACCTTCCTGCCCTCGTTCCTGTTCATCTTCCTCGGCGGACCCTTCATCGAGTCCACGCACGGCAATCTCAAGTTCACCGCGCCGCTGACGGGCATCACGGCGGCGGTGGTGGGCGTGATCGTGAACCTCGCCGTGTTCTTCGCGTACCACGTGCTCTGGCCGCAGGGCCTGGGCGGGCACTTCGAGTGGATGTCGGCGCTGATCGGGCTGGGCGCCGCTGCGGCGCTGTTCCGCTTCAAGCTCGGCGTGATCTCGGTGGTGGCGGGCGCGGGCCTTGCCGGGCTTTTGTTCCAGATGGGCCACAGCCTGCTGTCGGCGGCGGGCTGAGCCCCATCACCTCATCGCACTCGCCACCATCTTGATCCTGCCCACCAGCGGCGAAGCCTCGGCGTACTTGGGGTCGAAGGGGTGGAAGCGCTGGCCGTTGATATTGGCCACGATCTTGCGGACGTAGAGGCGGGTTTCGGCGTAGGGCGGGACGCCGAGGTAGCGGTCCACGGCGCCTTCACCGGCGTTGTAGCCAGCCAGGGCGAGGGTGATGTCGCCCTCGAAGTAGGCCAGCAGCCAGCGCAGATAGGCCATGCCGGCGCGGATGTTCTGGGCCGGGTCGCTGAGCTTGGTGACGCCAAAGCGCGCGCCGGTGGCGGGCATGACCTGCATCAGGCCCTGCGCGTTCTTGGGCGAGACGGCACGGACGTCGAAATTGGACTCTGCCGCCATCACGGCCAGCACCAGGTGGGGCTGGAGGCCGTAGTCAGGCGCGACGAGCTGGACGAACTTGACGAGGGCAGCCGGGGCATTGGCGGGCGGCGGCGGGGGCGGCAGCAGCGAAGCCTGAGCCAGCTTGAGGCCGGCGCCGGCCACCACGGGCGGGCGCTTCTCGGCCACGGCGAGCGGGGGGTCGGTCTCGGGCGGGCGCAGGCAGGGCGGGGGGTCGCCCATGGGGGTGCCGCCCATGGCGTTCAGCATGTTCTGGGCTTGCTGCATGCCTTGCTCGGCGGCAGCGGCAAAGAGGTGGGCGGCTTCGCTGTCGTTGCGCTGGATGCCACGCGCGTTGGTCAGCATCCAGCCCAGGTTGTACTGGGCCTCGGCGTCGCCATAGCGGGCGGCGCGGCAGTAGAGCTTGGCGGCCATCACAGGGTCTTGGGACAGGCCGTCGCCGTGCTCCCAGCGCTTGGCGTCCTCGCGCCAGCGCTCGACCTGGGCGGGCACCACGGTGCCCCGCTCAGGTGGGGGGGTGCTGGGGCGGGGGAGCTGGTCCTCGGTCAGCGTGGGCAGGGCAGCGGCGGCGCCACCCAGACTGTTGGCCGTGCGCGTGCTGACGTGGGCGCTGCCAGCCAGCGGAGCCTGGTATTGGGCCTGCGCCCCAGGGGCAATGCCCAGCAGCAGTGCAGCGGCCACCGTGCCCAACACTCCGCCTTGCCGCACCCAAACCTTGCCCATCACCACCTGCTGCGCTCCAGCCTTGCAAAGCGGGTCAGTCTAGGGGCGGGCCTCGGGTTTGTGCGGAGTTGGCACCCCCTCAACGGAGGGCCCAGCCGGGCGCGTCAAGGGCTCACGAAGGCACTTCGGCAATCGTCGTGTTGAGCATCCACGGGTCGGCCACCACCACGCGGTTGCGGCCCTGGGACTTGGCCTGATAGAGGGCCTTGTCGGCCCAGTGCAGGGCCTCGTTGGGCGTGAGCACGAGTTGCGGGCCGATCACGGCCATGCCGATGCTGACGGTGACGTGGAAGACCTGGCCGGTGTCGCTGCGCATGTCGGTGCGCTCGATGGCGGTGCGGATGCGCTCGGCCAGCACGCGGGTGCCGGCGTCGTCACCGGTGGGCAGGATGACGGCGAACTCCTCGCCCCCGAGGCGGCCAAACACGTCGGAGGCGCGCAGGCAGCGGCGCACGGCCTCGGCCACCTCGCGCAGCACATGGTCGCCCACGGGGTGGCCGTAGCGGTCGTTGACCTGCTTGAAGTGGTCAAGGTCCAGCATCAGCAGCGACATGGGCAGCCGCTCGCGGCGGGCGCGCTCCAGGCTGTGCGCGAACAGGGCCTGGGTGGTGTTGTGGTTGAAGCAGCCGGTGAGGCCGTCCACCGACGCCAGGCGGCGCATCTTCTGCGCCACGCGCTCGAAGCTGGCCAGCAGGAAGCCAAACGCCGAGCCCAAGAGGCCCATGAAGGCGAACAAGAAGGTGAGACCCGCACGCAGGCTGTCTTGCTGGCCGTCCTGGTAGTCGGCCGGATGCCACCAGGCGTCAAGCGTGCGCCACAGCAGGCCCAGCACGGTCACGCACAGCGTGCCGCCCACGATGCGGAAGGACACCTCGTTGTGCCAGCCATGGCGCAGCGCCACCCAGGTGGGCGGCAGCAGCAGCAGGGCCAGCACCAGGCAGGACACCGACACGCGCACCGCCCCGTCGGCCGCCAGGCTGCCCAGCACGGGCAGGGCCATCAGCCCCAGCAAGACCCAATAGGCCCGGGGCGGTAGGCGCTGCAGCACGTGCTGGAACACGGCCGCCGTGAAGCAGGTGACGCCCGCCGCCAGCGCCAGCATGCCCAGCAAGCTGGCGATGCTGCTGGGCATCCAGTCCCGCGCAAGAAAGAAGCCAAAGCCCGTCATCGAGCTCCAGCACAGCCACTCCACGGGGCGCAGCTCGCGCCGGGGCAAGGTGGCGCTGCGCGTCAGCCACAGCTGCACGCCCAGCAGCGCAAACCCGAGCAGCAGCACCAACAGCAGGGTGGGCGTGTGCAGCAGCATCGTGGTCACCGGGCTGCGGCCCGGGGGGGCTGCCGCCAACACAGACGGTCACCGATGCTGGCCGGCCGATGTGGCGGCTGATGCGTCTCGCTCGTTAGACTCATCGCCATGAAGCTGCTGACTGCACTGGCCATGTTGTCCTTTGGCATTGTTCGGGCCGAGGGGATCGGCTCGGTGGACACCGCGTTCAAGCTGATCGGACCCGATCACAAGATCACGGTCGAAGCTTACGACGACCCGGGCGTCAACGGGGTGGCGTGTTATGTCTCCCGCGCCAAGACCGGGGGCATCAAAGGGGCTCTCGGGTTGGCCGAGGACAAGGCCGAGGCCTCCATCGCCTGCCGGCAGATCGGGCCCATCAGCATCCCGGCCGCGCTGCCGCAGCAGCAAGAGGTGTTCAATGAGCGCATCTCGCTTTTGTTCAAGCACCTGCGCATCGTGCGCATGGTGGACACCAAGCGCAACACGCTGGTCTACCTGACCTACTCCGACCGCCTGATCGACGGCTCACCGCAGAACAGCGTGACCGCCGTGCCCGTGCCCAAAGAGACCCCCATCCCGCTGCGCAAATGAACACGCCCCTCGACCCCTTTGCGCTGGCCGCACTGCAGGCCTTCTGTGCCGCGCTGGTGCTGGCCCTGCTGATGGGCCTGCGCCACGCCACGCCGGCCGCACGCTGGGCCGTGCTGGGCATGGCAGCGGCCGGCCTCGGCCTGGCGCTGCGTGCCGGCTGGGGCGGCCGCCTCAGCGCGCTGATCTGGCTGCCCAGCCTGGCGCTGGCGCTGCAAAGCGCCGGGCTGTGCGCGCTGTGGTGGGCCATCAGCCTCTGGATCCGGCCACTGCGGCGCGGCGCCTGGCTGGTGGTGGTGCCGGTGGTGTGCGGGCTGTGGCACCAGGCGCTGCCGATGCAAAGCGTGGCGGCGGCCGTGCTGGCAGACGCGCTGCTGGCCGCCCACCTGGCCGTGATGGCCTGGACGCTCTCGCGGCCCGAGCGGCTGCGCGTGGTGCAGGGCCTGCACCCGCAGCGCTGGCGCGCGCTGGCGCTGGCGGCCGTGATGCCCATGCTGCTGGCCCTGCTGGCGCACGCGCTGGTCATCACCCAGTGGCCGCTGGCCCTGTTCTCGGCCGAGCTGGCCGTGGGCCTGGCCGCCGAGCTGGCCCTGCTGCTGGCCCTGCCCGTGCTGATGCTGGCCTGGCGCGGCGAGGTGGAGGCCGACCTGGCCCGCCTGGCCCGCACCGATGGCGTGACCGGCCTGATGGACCTGAGCGCCTTCGAGGCCCGCGCGCTGGAGCTGTTCTCGGTGTCGCGGCGCTTTCGGGAGCCGCTGGCGCTGCTGGTGCTGGACATCGACAACTTCCAGGCCCTGCGCGCCGAGCACGGCGAGGAAACCGCCCAGCGGGCGCTGGCCCTGTTTGCCAGCGGGCTGCAGACGCAGATGCGCCTGGGCGATGTGATCGGCCGCTTGTCGAACGACAAGTTCGGCGTGCTGCTGGCCCGCTGCGAGCCCACCGGCCCCGCTGCCATGGATGCACGCTTGCGCGTCGACCTGGCCCAGCGCGCCCCGCTGGAGCTGGGCTTTGCCATCAGCCACAGCGCCGGCTGGGCACGGCTGCGCAATGGCGACCGGCACCTGAACGACCTGCTGCGCCGTGCCGACCTCGCCCTCAACGAGGCCCGCCGGGCCGGCCACGGCCAGCTCAAGGCCGAGCCCGGCCTCAGCCCCCTGGGCCAGATGGCCGAGACCCCGGTGCGGGACAGCGAGCAGCACGACAACCCGCACGAGTCGTGAACTTGCGCGCGTCCGGCGCCCCTGTTCGACGGATCGCGCACCCCGCATCGGCCTAAAGTCGTCGGGCAATGCCCGTCTCTGCCCCGCCCAGTCCCTTGCCGGCGCTCGCGTCCTGCCCGCCGCCGCGCCGCAAGTCCACCGCGAACCTGCTGGCCTGGCCGTTGTCCCTCGCACTGGGTGCCTGTGGCGGCGGCGGCAGCTCGGGCCCCGACACCACCGCGCCCCCGCCGCCGGTGGCCAGCCCGAGCCCCAGCCCCCTGCCCCAACCGACACCGGCGCCGGCCCCGACGCCTTCGCCGTCACCATCTCCGTCGCCGAGCCCCTCACCGAGCCCGAGTCCGAGCCCCAGCCCGAGTCCATCTCCAAGTCCTTCGCCCAGCCCTTCGCCAGGCCCGGCCCCAGCGCCCAGCCCCACACCCACCCCGCCACCGCCGCCGCCACCACCCCCTCCGCCACCGCCTCCTCCGCCGCCCCCCATCCAGGGCATCGTGGCCCTGGGCGCGGCGATGAGCAATGGCACGGTGCGCGTGCTCGACAGCACCGGCAAGGCCATCGCCACCGGCAAGCCGGTCACGGCCGTCACCGGGGCCTATGGGCCCATCACGCTCTCGGGCACCGGGCCCTACCGCGTTGAGGCCTGCGGCAACTTCGCCGGGCGGCAGCGCTGCGTGTGGTCGGCCACCAATGTGGGCGGCACCTTGCACATCACGCCGCTGACCAGCGCGCTCACCGTGCTGGCCGGTGGCCAGGCCGCCGACGCGATGATGACCGGCACCGTCCAGGGCCTCGGTGACCCCGCGCTGGCCACCGCCCAGACCCAGCTGCGCGCCGCCCTGGCGCCGCTGCTGACCGAGGCCGGCTTGGCGGCTGACTTCGACTTCATGACCGGCAACCTCACGCCGGCCAGCCACGCAGGCTATGACCTGCTGCTCGACCTGACCGACGTCGCCCTCAACCAGGACGGCAGCGTCCCGGCCGTGCGCATCGGCTCGCGGCTGGGCACCAACACCGCCTACCTGGAGCCCGGCGGCGCGGCCCCGACCCCGCTCAACCTGGCCAGCGGCGCGGCGGGCTTTGACTTCACCGGCCTCGACGCGATGGCCGCGTCCATGATCACCGGCACGGCCAACAACAACGTCTGCCAGGCCAGCCTCACGCCGCTCTTTGACGCCGCCGGCCGCTACAACATCGAGACCGTGGTGCGCACCGGCGCCAATGCCGCCGAGCTGCTGTGCCTGCGCATGAACGGTGTGCTGGGCGACGGTGAGGTGCTGTTCGGCGGCAAGCTGCTGCAGCCCGAGCTGGACCGCTGCGACTTCCCCTCCGGGGCCGACCCGGTCTGCCGCGTTTCCTTCCGCTGGCTCACGTCCAAGGGCGAGCTGCGGGTGCTGGGCGTGGAGCAAGCGGCCGTCAAGCGGCCCGGGGGCTGGCGTTTTCTGGGCAACCGGCTGGAGGTGCAAGCCACCGCCACGGCGCGCACGCGCCTCATCCGCCGCATCGACAAGACCGCCCCCGACAACCTCTACCGCTACATCGACATCCCCATCCCCGCCGCCAGCGGCGTGCAGTGCGCCGTTGCCAGCCAGAAGGACACGAACGGCGCCAACGCGCCCTTCGCCATCTTCAAGTCCACCGGCGCCGGCACCTACCTGTCGCTGTGGAGCGTGTCGCTTAGCGACGGCTCGCCCAGCCTCAACGCTGCCAGCGGCGTCACGCGCGGCAACGACATCGTCGAGGTGCCCATCGCCAACAGCGTGGGCGGCGACAGCCTGGTGCGCAACTTCGTGCGCATGGGCCGCGAGGTGCGCATTGCGCTCTATGGCGACATCGGCTGCAGCACGCCCTGGGCCGGTGCCGACGGCGCCACCATCAGCGTCAACATGGCCGGCACGCCGCCCCTGGCGGCCAGCAGCATGACGGCCCTGCCCTGGCCCAACCTCGTGGTGGCCGGCATCTCGGCCCTGTCAGGGCTCAAGGCCGTGGCCAATGCCAAGATCAGCCTGCAATCGAGCTGGACCCTGGCGCGTGGCGGCCTGACCCTGACGCAGATGATGCTGTGCACGGACGCCGCCTGCGGCACGCGCCTGGGCCTGATGACCCTGCCCACCGCCGCCACCACCGCCACCCTGACCGGCACCAATGGCGCCAGCCTGCTCGACACTGTGACCTTCAAGCAGCTGCGCCTGATGGCCATCAACACCGATGGCAGCCTGATGCAGACCGACTGGCAGAGCTGCGGCACCGTGGCGGCCGGCGTGGCCTGCCCTTGAGGGCAACTGCCTAGAACGCCCAGCGCCAGCTCGAAGCCGGCGCGGCGGGCGGCGCGGGCTCGTCGGGCTGCTGCAGCACGCGTTGCAGCACACGCGCCTCCAGCGCGGCAAAGGCCGCATCGCCACGCTCACGCGGGCGGGGCAACGGAACCGCCTCATCGAGCGCGAGGCGATGGTCCTCTACCAACACCACGCGGTCGGCCAGGGCGATGGCTTCGCCCACGTCATGCGTGACGAGCAGGGCCGTGAAGCCGTGCTCACGCCACAGGCGCTCGATCAGGCCATGCATCTCGATGCGGGTGAGGGCATCCAGCGCACCCAGTGGCTCGTCCAGCAGCAGCAGCCGGGGCCGGTGCACCAGGGCGCGGGCCAGGGCCACGCGCTGGCGCTGCCCGCCCGAGAGCACGGCCGGCCAGTCGTGCGCGCGGTCGGCCAGGCCCACCTGGGCCAGCGCCTCGTGGGCGCGGGCTAGGGCGCGCGGGTCGGCCAGGCCCAGGACGATGTTGTCGATCACGCGCTTCCAGGGCAGCAGGCGAGCGTCCTGGAACATGATGCGCAGGTCATCACGGCGCGGGCCAGCAGCCTGGCCGTCGAGCTGCAGGCTGCCTGCCGTCGCGCGCTCCAGCCCGGCCACCAGGCGCAGCAGGGTGCTCTTGCCGCAGCCGCTGCGGCCGACGATGGCGACGAACTCGCCGGGCGCGATGTCGAGATCGACCTCTTTCAGCACCTGGCGCTCGCCAAAGGCCTTGCCCAGCCCGCGCATCGAGACAGCGATGCCCGGCACGTGCGGTGGGGTGGGGGCTGCGGTGAATGCAGAGGCTTCGAGGCCCGGGCGGCTGGGCGTGGGAATCGAGGGCCGCGCAGGCTCGCGCCAGGCGGTGGGCGTGCTGGCTGTGGTGAGCAAGGTCATCGTGCGTTTCCTTCAAGCTTTGGCGGTGGCCTGGTAACCCGGGTGCCAGCGCAGCCACCAGCGCTCCAGGCCCTTGGCGGCCAGGTCGGCCAGCTTGCCCAGCAAGGCATAGAGCGTGATGCCCACCAGCACCACGTCGGTCTGCAGGAACTCGCGGGCATTCATCGTCATGTAGCCGATGCCGGACTGGGCCGAGATGGTCTCGGCCACGATCAGCAGCACCCACATCAGCCCCAGGCTGAAGCGCACGCCGACGAGGATGTTCGGCAACGCGCCGGGCAGCACCACGTGCCGGTACAGCTGCCAGCCGCGCAGGCCATAGCTGCCGGCCATCTCGATCAGGCCCTTGTCCACCGCGCGGATGCCATGGAAGGTGTTGAGGTAGACCGGGAAGAACACACCCAGCGCGACGAGAAAGAGCTTGGCCGTCTCGTCGATGCCGAACCACAGGATGACCAGCGGGATCAGCGCCAGCGGCGGCACGTTGCGCACCATCTGCAGCGTGGTGTCGAGCAGGGTCTCGGCGCGCCGGAAGCTGCCGGTGAGCAGGCCCAGCAGCAGGCCCAGCCCGCCGCCGATGGCAAAGCCCAGGGCCGCGCGCCGCGTGCTCACGGCCACGTGCTCCCACATCTCGCCGCTGGCCGCCAGGCGGCCAAAGGCCTGCAGCACGGCCCAGGGCTCGGGCAGCACGCGGGTGCTGAGCCAGCCCTGCACGGAGGCCAGCTCCCAGGCCGCGATGATGAGCACGGGCAGGGCCCAGGGGGCCGCGCGCTCAAGCCAGATGCTCGCCTTGCTGCCCATGCTCAGCTCGCAGCCGTCTGTGCCGCGTTGGCGGCGGGCACATAGCTGTTGGCCACGATCTCTCCGAAGGGCCCGGTCAGCTTCGGCGCGGCCAGCTTCTCGCGCAGCGCCAGCGGCAGCAGCGGGAAGACCAGCTCGGCAAAGCGGTAGGCCTCTTCCAGGTGCGGGTAGCCCGAGAGCACGAAGTACTCGAGCCCGAGGTCGGCGTACTCCTTGATGCGCGCGGCCACCTGCTCGGGGTTGCCCACCAGGGCCGTGCCGGCGCCGCCGCGCACCAGGCCCACGCCGGCCCAGAGGTTGGGCGCCACCTCCAGGCCCTTGCGGATGTCGCTGGGGTCAAAAGCGCCCTTGTGCAGCTCGGCCATGCGGCGCTGGCCCACGCTGTCCATCTGCGCAAAGCGCTTTTGCGCGGCGGCCACGGTGGCCGGGTCCAGGTGCTGCACCAGCTCGGCGGCGGCGGCCCAGGCCTGCTCTTCGGTCTCGCGGACGATGACGTGCAGCCGGATGCCATAGCTGAGCGAGCGGCCCCGCGCGGCGGCACGGGCACGCACGTCGGCAATCTTCTCGGCCACGGCCTCGGGCGGCTCGCCCCAGGTCAGGTAGGTGTCGAGCTGCGCAGCCGCCAGCTCATGCGCCTCGGGCGAGGAGCCGCCGAAGAACAGCGGCGGATACGGCGCCTGCACCGGCGGGTAGAGCAGCTTGGCGCCCTTGACCTGGAGGTGCTGGCCTTCATAGTCCAGCGCCTCGCCGGTGTGGCTGCGCGCCAGGATCTCGCGCCAGATGGTCAGGAACTCGCTGGACAGGCGGTAGCGCTCGGCATGCGGCAGGAAGAGGCCGTCGCCCTCCAGCTCCTCGGCGTCGCCGCCGGTGACGAGGTTGAGCAGCAGGCGCCCGCCGGAGAGGCGGTCAAAGGTGGCGGTGATGCGCGCGTACTGCGAGGGCGTGATCAGCCCGGGCCGCAGCGCGACCAGGAACTTGAGCCGCCGCGTCGCGTCGATCAGGCTGGCGGCCACCGTCCAGGGGTCCTCGCAGGAACGGCCGGTGGGGATGAGCACGCCCTCGTAGCCCAGCGAGTCGGCCGCAACGGCGATCTGCTTGAAGTAGGCGAGGTCGGTCTGGCGGCCGCCCCGGCTGGTGCCGAGGTAGCGGCTGTCGCCGTGGGTGGGGATGAACCAGAGAATCTTCAGGGGCTGCTGCGACATGGGTCAGGTCTCCTAAGGGGGTGGGGCAGTCAACGGCCAGCGGGGCGCCAGACGATGTCGGCCACGCGGATGGATTTGGGGATGAGGGTCAGCTCGGCAAAGGCGTCAGCCACCTGCTGCTGGTCGGCCACCAGGGCCGGGGGCAAGGGGGCCACGGGCGAGGGCGGGCGGCGCTCCAGCACGCGGTGCACGGTGGCCAGGCCCAGCCCGGCAAAGTCGGCAAACAGCTGGGCGGCCTCCTTGCGGTGCGCCTGCACCCAGGCATCGGTCTCGGTCAGCGCACGGAACACGGCGCGCAGCGCCGGCTCGTTGCCAGCCAGCGCGCGCGAGGCCAGGTAGAAGGTGTTGTTGTTGGTCAGGCCCCGGCTGGTGGCCAGGGGGCGCGCGGCACCGTCGATCTCGGCCGCCGCGTAGTAGGGGTCCCACACGGCCCAGGCGTCCACCGAGCCACGCTCGAAGGCCGCACGGGCATCAGCCGGCGCCAGGTAGGTGGCCTGGATGTCGGTCCACTTGAGGCCCCCCTTCTTGACGGCCTGCACCAGCAGGTAGTGCGCACTGCTGCCGCGCTGCACGGCCACGCGGCGGCCGCGCAAATCGGCGAGCGTCTTGAGCGGGCTGTCCTGGCGCACCAGCACGGCCGAGCTGTCGGGCTTGGGCGGCTCGGCGCCGACGTAGACGATGTCCTTGCCGGCAGCCTGGGCGAAGACGGGCGGCGAGTCGCCCACGCCGCCGAAGTCCACACTGCCCACGGCCAGCGCCTCCAGCAGTTGCGGGCCGGCCGGGAACTCGACCCACTTCAGCGCTACACCGGGCAGGTGCTTGTCCAGCAGGCCGAGGCTCTTGAGCAGGGCGAGGTTGAAGCTGCCCTTTTGGAAGCCGACGCGGAACTCACTGAGGCCGAGCACGGCGGCAGGCTTGCCCGCCTGGGCCCAGGCGGGAGTGGCCAGCAAGCTGGTCAAGGCGACCAACCAGCGGCGGCGCGACGCGGGGCGAGGGAAGGAGCGCATCGCCGGGCCCGCCTCAGTTCGCGCCAGCCGGCAGCGCGTCGGCGATGCGGATGGCCTTGGGGATGAGCTTGAGCTCGAAGAAGCTGTCGGCGATCTTCTGCTGCTCGGCGGCGATGGCGGCCGTCACCGGCTTCACGCCAAACTGGTAGCGGCGCAGGCTCTGCTCCACCACCTCGGGCTCCAGGCCCTGCAAGGGCGCAATCAAGGCCACGGCCTGCTTGAAGTTGGCCCGCAACCACTGGCCGCGCTCGGTGCTGTCGTCAAACAGCGCCTTGATGACCTGGGGCTTCTTCTGCGCGTAGCCACGCTCGGCCAGGTAGTAGGCGAAGTTGTTCACCGTGCCACGCCCATCGGCCAGGACGCGCGCCCCCGTCTGCTTCTCGGCCGCCGAGAGGAAGGGGTCCCAGATCACCCAGGCGTCCACGGCGCCCTTCTCAAAGGCCGCGCGCGCATCGGCCGGCGGCAGGAAGACGGGCTGGATGTCGGCGTACTTGAGCCCGGCCTTCTCCAGCAACTTGACGAGCAGAAAGTGCACATTGCTGCCCTTGTTGAAGGCCACCTTCTTGCCGCGCAGCTCTGCGACGGACTTGATCGGCGAGTCCTTGGGCACCACGATGGCCTCGGCCTCGGGCGCCGCCGGGTCGTAGCCGATGTAGACGAAGTTGGCCCCGGCGGCCTGGGCAAAGATGGGCGGCGCCTCGCCGACAAAGCCCACGTCCACGCTGCCCACGTTGAGGCCTTCGAGCAGCTGCGGGCCGGCCGGGAACTCGACCCACTTCACCCCCACGCCCAGCGGCGCGAGGCGTTTCTCCAACGTGCCCTGGGCCTTTTGCAGGGTCAAGAGGCTGGCGGACTTCTGGTAGCCGATGCGCAGCAGCTCGCCGCTCTGGGCGGCGGCCGTGCCGGCCCAGGTGGTGAGGGCAATCAGGCTCGCAAGGGCGAGGCGGCGGGGTAGTTTGGCGATGGACATGATGAGGTGGGGCAGGTTGTTGGCGTGGGTGTCAAAGACGAAGGGACAGCAAGGCCCGCACGGCCAGCCCGGGCGGGCGCCGTGTGGGGGTAGAGCAGGATGTGAGGCGTGGAGCCGGTCGGCGTCAGCTTGGTTGTGGCTGAGCTAGTGGCGCGAGAGCGAGCAGCCCCGCCACCGCCACATCCAGCCGCGCCAGCAACTCCGGCGCCGCTTCAAAGCGGTTGCCCGCACCGCGCGGCAGCTGCGCATCGGTGGCAAACACGCCATCGGCAATCTGCCGCGCACCCAGTGCGTTCAGCACCGGGCGCAGTGCGTAGTCGAGCGCCAGCAGGTGGCCCGCGCTGCCGCCGGTGGCCAAGGGCAGCACGCGCTTGCCACGCAGTGCGTCCTGCGGCAGCAGGTCGAGAAAGGTCTTGAGCAAGCCGCTGTAGGCCGCCTTGTAGATGGGTGTGGAGACCAACACCACATCGGCCTCCAGCACCTGCTGCAGGGCGGCCGCAATGGGCGCGGCGTGCACATCGGCCCCCAACAGCGCCTCTGCAGGCAGCTCGCGCACGGCGATCAAGGAGGCCAACTGCGGCTGCAGGCGTTCAACCGCGAGCGCCAGCAACCAGTGGGAGCGTGAGTGGGCAGAGGGGCTGCCGGAGATGCGGACAAGCTTCATGACGGACTCAGCGCCACCAAGACGCCGCAGGTGTTTGAACAGTGCACTCAGCTTAGGAGCCACCCCTGCCCAAGCCAACGAAGCGATTCAGAGAACCTCATGCGCAAAACCGGGAAGTGCCCCGCCGGCAAACGATCTGCGCAGCCTGCTGTCAATTTCGTGCCACCTCGTTCGTTATGGTGACAAGCCCTGGCACCCACACCGCTCCCACGCGGGGTGCGCGGTGCCCCCCCCGGATGCCATTCGACACCCCCCAATCTGCAAGGCCATTGAATTCAAGCAGTCGCTTGATTGTTTGATACATTGCGCGCACTTCGACCCACGCCCCTGCCCGCCCCCATGGCCGCCCGACGCCCCCCCGAACCTGCCGCCCCCCGTGCCGGCCGCCGCCCCAAGGCGGAGGCCATCGACGCGCGCGCGGCGCTGCTCAAGGCCGCCACCCAGCTGTTTGCCGAGCAAGGCGTGGCCGAGACGACCACGCGCGAGATCTGCACGGCGGCGGGGCTCAACCCCGGTGCCATCCACTACCACTTTGGCGACAAGGACGGCCTCTACCGCGCCGTGCTGCTGGGCCCGCTGGAGGCCCTGCGCGACGAGATGACCGGCTTTGACGACCCGGCCCTGCTGCTGCGCGAGGCGCTGGCGCGCGTGCTGATGCCCTTCATGTGCGGTGACGACACCGACCCGCTGCAAGAGGCGGTGATGAAGCTCTTCCACGACGAGATCCACGACCCGAGCCCGGTGTTCGCCCAGGCCTTCCGCGACGTGGTGGCGCCGCTGCACCAATCGCTCTCGGGTCTGCTGGCCCGGCACATCGGCTTGAAGGGCCCCAACACCACCACCCACCAGCTGGCCTACGCGCTGCAGGCCGCCGCGCACGACTACTCGCACTGCAGCGGAATGATGGAGCTGATGTCGCCCGGCTGGCTCGACGCCCCCGGCAGCTTTGACGCTGTGCGCGAGCGCCTCGTCGAGTGGGGCCTGGTGCTGGTGGAGCACGAGCGCCGCAAGCACGCGCAAAGCTCCCCGCCCAAGCTGGCTCCGATTTCCAAGAAGAAACCCGCCTCCCGCAAGCCATGAAACCCTTGACCCCGCTCCCCACGGCCCTGGCCGCGCTGGCGCTGCTGGCCCTGCTGTCAGGTTGCGCCGCACCGCCCCCCAGCCCCGCCGCGCCGCCGCGCCTCCCAGCCGCCTGGACCGCGCCGCAAAGCGGTACCCAGGCCCTGCAGCCTGACTGGTGGACCCCGCTGGGCGACCCGCTGCTGGGCCGCCTCATCGAGCGGGCCCGCGAGCAAAGCCCCAGCCTGGCCCAGGCCCGCGCCCGCCTGGCCCGCGCCACCGCCGGCCGCGAGGCAGCGCAAGCGGCGCTGGCGCCGCGCGTGGGCATGGAGCTGGCCCCGCAGCGCGGCCAGATGGCACCGCCACTGCACGCCTCGACCAGCGCACTCTGGACCTTGCAGGCTGGCTGGGAGATCGATCTCTTTGGCAGCACCCGCGCCAGCCGCGATGCCGCCGGCCAGCGCGCCACCGCCGCCCAGCTCACGCTGGACCAGGCCCAGGTCTCGCTCGACGTCGAGGTCGCGCAGGCCCTGCTGGCCTGGCGCCATGCCGACGCCCAGGCACGCCTGGCCGCAGAAGACCAGACCCTGGCCGAGCGCCTGGCCGCTGCCGACGCCGCCCAGGCCCAGGCCGGTGTGCTGAGCCCCGCCGGCGCCGCGCTGTCGCAAACCATTGCCGCGGCCGCCCGCAGCCGCCACCGTGTCTGGCAAGAGCAGCGCGGCGTCTGGCTGCAGACCCTGGCCGTGCTCTGCGCCGATGAAGCCAACACCCTGGCCACCGAACTGTCTGCCAGCCCGGCCCCGCTGCCCGTGCCGCAGGCGCTGCGCGTCGAGACCGTGCCGGCCGAGTTGCTGGAGCGCCGCCCCGACCTGCGCGCCGCGCTGCACCAGTGGCAGGCCGCCGCACTGGACGCCCACGCCGCCCGGCTCGACCAGACCACGCCCCAGCTCAGCCTCGGCGCCTTGGCCGGCCGTGGCCGCTGGGAGCTGACGAGCGGCACGCTGACCGGCCAAGTCTGGAACATCGCGCCCACGCTCAGCCTGCCGCTGTTCGACTTTGGCGGCCGCGCCGCCGCCACGGCTGCGGCGCGCGCCACCGAGGCCGAAGCCCGCGCGGGGCTGGAGGCGCAGTGGCGCGGCGCGGTGTCCGAGGTCGAGCAGGCGCTGCTGCGCTGGCACGCGGCAACCGCCGAGCGCGTTGACGCCGCCACCACGCGCCAGCACTGGCAGCGCATTGCCGAGGCCACGCGCGCCCAGGCCCGCGCCGGCCTGGCCAGTGCCCAAGCCCAGGCCCGCGACCAGCGCAACCTCCTGACCGCCACCTCCGCCGAGCTCGACGCCGCGCGCGAGCACGTCGCCGCCTACCTGCAACTCGTTCGCGCCCTCGGGGGCGGCTGGCAAGCCAGCGCCACCGCCGCCGCCACCGCTGCCACCGCCCCATGAAGACCCTCGCCATGCCACGCAAGTTCAAGCCCGATTCCGCCTTGCCCTTTGCCACCGTTGCCTTGCTGGCTGCCGCTTTGGCGGCCGCAATGACCTTTGCCCTGCAGCCCGCCGAAGCGGCGGATGCATCAGCCGCTGCAGCCTCGGCCGTCAAGCCCGCGCTGACCGTGGCGCTCACGCCCGTGAAGGCCGAGAGCTGGCCGCAGCTGCTGTCCTCCACCGGCAGCCTCGCCGCCTGGCGCGAGGTGCAGGTGGGCAGCGAGCTCGGCGGCCAGCGCATCCAGCAAGTGGCCGTGGAGCTGGGCCAGCGCGTGCACAAGGGCCAGGTGCTCGCGCAGCTGCAAAGCGCCAGCGTGGCCGCTGACCTGGCCGCCAGCCGCGCCGGCTTGCTCGAAGCAGAAGCCACCGCCCGCGAGGCCGTCAGCACCGCCGCGCGGCTCAAGACCCTGGCCGGCACCGACGCCGTCAGCGCCCAGCAGCTGGAGCAGGCCCAGGCCGCCGCCGCAGGCGCCGAGGCCCGCGCCGCCGCCGCCAAGGCCCGCGTGCAGGCCGACGAGCTGCGCCTGTCCTACACCCGCATCGTGGCGCCGGTGGACGGCATCGTCAGCAGCAAGGAGGCCGTGGAAGGCGCGCTGCCGCAAGCCGGCCAGACGCTCTTCAGCCTGATCCGCGACGGCCGCCTGGAGTGGCGCGCCGAAGTGCCGGCCAGCGAGCTGGCGCAGCTGCAGCCCGGCCAGAAGGTGCGCGTGCTGCCAGCCGGCGGCACCCAGCCGCTGGAGGGCAAGGTGCGCGTGGTGGCCCCCACGGTGGACGCCACCACCCGCCTCGGCCGCGTGCTGGTGGACCTGGGTGCCGGCCCTGGCGCCCGGGCGGGCATGTTTGCGCGCGGCGACTTCGTGCTCGGCGACGCCAATGTGCTGACCGTGCCGCAAACCGCCCTGCTGCTGCGCGATGGCTTTGCCTTCGTCTTCAAGCTTGAGGGCAGCAAGGTGCGGCAGGTGAAGGTGGAGCTGGGCCGGCGCCAGGGTGACCGGGTCGAGATCCGCAACGGGCTCAAGGCTGCCGACAAGGTGGTGGCGCAGGGCGTGGGCTTCCTCGCTGATGGCGACACCGTCCGCGTGACCCAATGAGCGGAGACGCAAGCATGTTCAACGTATCCGCCTGGAGCATCCGCAACCCCGTGCCGTCGGTGTTGCTCTTCGTGATGCTGACGGTGCTGGGCATCATGGGCTTTCGGGCCATGAAGATCCAGCAGTTCCCCGACATCGAGCTGCCCACCGTCATGGTCACGGCCAGCCTGCCGGGCGCCGCGCCCGCGCAGATGGAAACCGAGGTGGCCCGCAAGCTCGAGAACGCGCTGGCCAACCTGCAAGGCCTCAAGAACCTCTACGCCAAGGTGCAGGACGGCACCGCCGTCATCACGGCCGAGTTCCGCCTTGAGAAGCCCACGCAGGAGGCGCTGGACGACGTGCGCGACGCTGTGCAGCGCACCCGCAGCGACCTGCCCGGCGACCTGCGCGACCCGGTCATCACCAAGATGAATCTCTCGGGCTCGCCCATCCTGACCTACACGCTGTCATCGTCGGCGATGGACGACGAGGCGCTGTCCTGGTTCATCGACAACCAGGTCACGCGGCGCATGCTGGCCGTCAAGGGCGTGGGATCGGTGGCCCGCGTGGGCGGCGTCACGCGCGAGATCCGTGTCGAGCTGGACCCGGGCCGTTTGCTCGGCCTGCGCATCACGGCCGCCGAGGTCACGCGCCAGCTGCGCCAGCAGCAGCAAGAGGCCTCGGGCGGTCGCGCCCAGCTCTCGGGCGCCGAGCAGAGCCTGCGCGCCATCGGCACCGTGGCCGACGCGCAAGCCCTGGCTGCGCTCGACATCAGCCTGAACGATGGCCGCCACGTGCGGCTGGACCAGATCGCCAGCGTTATCGACACCGTGGCCGAGCGCCGCTCGGGCGCCTTCCTCAACGGCAAGCCGGTGGTGGGCTTCGAGATCACGCGCACGCGCGGCGCCGGTGAGCTGGATGTGGCCAACGGCGTGCGCGCCGCGCTGGAGGCCTTCAAGGCCGAGCACCCGGACCTGACCGTCACCGAGGCCTTCAACTTCGTGGACCCCGTCATCGAGAACTACGACGGCAGCATGAAGCTGCTGATCGAGGGCGCGGTGCTGGCGGTGATCGTGGTGTGGTTCTTCCTGCGCGACTGGCGTGCCACCTTTGTGAGCGCCGTGGCGCTGCCGCTCTCGGCCATCCCGACCTTCGCGGTGATGCACTGGATGGGCTTCACGCTCAACGTGGTGACCCTGCTGTCGCTGTCGCTGGTGGTGGGCATCCTGGTGGACGACGCCATCGTCGAGATCGAGAACATCATGCGCCACCTCGGCAAGGGCGTGGCGCCGCTCGATGCCGCGCGTGAGGCGGCCGATGAGATCGGCCTGGCCGTGATCGCCACCACCTTCACGCTGATCTCGGTCTTCCTGCCCACGGCCTTCATGGCCGGCGTGCCGGGCAAGTTCTTCGTGCAGTTCGGTTGGACGGCGGCGCTGGCCGTGTTCTTCAGCCTCGTGGTGGCGCGCATGCTCACGCCCATGATGGCCGCCTACATCCTCACGCGGCCCAAGAAGGAGCACACCGACCCGCGCTGGATGCCCGCTTACCTCAAGGTCACGCACTGGTGCCTGCAGCACCGGGGCAAGACGCTGGCGCTGACGGCGGTGTTTGCGGTGGCCAGCTGCGCGCCGCTGTTTGCCGGCAAGATCAATGGCGCCTTCATCCCGCCCGATGACCTGAGCCAGACCCAGGTCTACATCGAGCTGGAGCCCGGCAGCACGTACACCCAGACCGAGCGCATCGCCGAAGCTGCGCGCGCCGTGCTGGCCAAGCATGCGCACATCAAGCTCATCTACACCGCCGTGGGCGGCGGCTCGGCGGGGTCGGACCCCTTCGCCGTGGGCGGTGCGCCCGAGGCCCGCAAGGCCACGCTCACCATCAACCTCACGCCGCGCGACCAACGCCCCGGCATCAGCAAGCAGGACATCGAGCGCGAGATGCGCGCGATGCTGGAGCCGCTGGCCGGCGCGCGCTTCCGCGTCGGGCTCGGAGGCTCGAACGACAAGTACATCCTGGTGCTGGCCGGCGAAGACGGCGAGGCCCTGGCCGCGCATGCCGCCAAGGTCGAGCGCGAGCTGCGCGCCCTGCCCGGCATCGGCCAGGTGACGAGTTCGTCCAGCCTGCAACGGCCCGAGCTGGTCGTGAAGCCCGACGCCGCCCGCGCGGCGGACCTGGGCGTGACCACCGCCGCCATCGGCGACGCGCTGCGCATCGCCACCAGTGGCGACTACGAGCAGTTCGTGCCCAAGCTCAACCTCTCGCAGCGCCAGGTGCCCATCAATGTGCGCCTGCCTGACAGCGCGCGGCAGGACATCGACCTGCTCGGCCAGCTCCATGTGCAGGGCGCCAAGGGCCCGGTGCCGCTGGCGCAGGTGGCCGAGCTGTCCTTGGCCGCCGGCCCGGCGCAGATCGACCGCTTCAACCGCTCGCGCAACGTCAATTTCGAGATCGAGCTGAACGGCCTGGCCCTGGGCGACGTGCAGGCGCGCGTGGCCGCCCTGCCCACCGTGGCCCAGTTGCCGCCCGGCATCATCAAGACCGAGACCGGCGACGCCGAGGCCTTCACCGAGCTGAGCGAGAGCTTCCTGCTGGCCATGGCCACGGGCGTGGCCTGCATCTACATCGTGCTGGTGCTGCTCTTCCACGCCTGGGTGCAGCCGGTCACCATCCTGGGAGCGCTGATCCTCTCGCTGCCCGGTGCCTTCCTGGCCCTGTTCGTCACGCGGACCGACCTGTCCATGCCGGCCATGATCGGCATGATCATGCTGATGGGCATCGCCACCAAGAACTCCATCCTGCTGGTGGAGTACGCCATCATGGCCGAGCGTGACCACGGGCTCTCGCGCTTTGACGCCCTGATCGACGCCTGCCACAAGCGCGCGCGGCCCATCGTGATGACGACCCTGGCCATGGGCGCCGGCATGCTGCCCATCGCCCTGGGCTTTGGCACCGACCCGAGCTTCCGCGCGCCCATGGCCATCGTCGTGATCGGCGGCTTGATCACCTCCACCTTCCTGAGCCTGCTGGTGATCCCGGTGCTGTTCACGCTGGTGGATGACCTGATCCGCAAGTGCACGCCCAAGCGCTTCCAGCGCAAGCACGCGGACCCGGCGACCGCCTGAGCGCAGCCTGAGCCCACGAAGGCTGACCCCGCCAGCCGAGGAGGCGGCGGGGCCTTGCCCCTGGGGGGCGTGATGGTCGAACCTTTATCATTCGGCCTCATGTCTCCCGCTCCCCGCGACGTGGCCCAGATCCGTCTGGACAACGCGCTGCTGCTGTTCGACGAGTTCGTCAGCGCCACCGTCAAGCACCCTGATGCCGCCACCCTGCGCGGCCTGGAGCGGCGTTTTGCGGAGCGACTGCAGATCCAGCCCAGCTACTGGAGCCAGATCAAGGGCCGCGCCCGCCAGATCGGCGAGCGCCTGGCGCGGCAGTTCGAGCAGCTCTGCCACAAGCCCCAGGGCTGGATGGACATCGACCACCAGAGCCCCAGCGCCATGGCCGCCGCGCAGACTCAGGCACAAGCCGCCGAGCCTGACGCGCCGCCCAGCACCCCGCAGGACGACGACGAGCGCTTCATCATCGGCCTCGTGCTCACCTACTACCGGCGCCACCCCCAGCGCGCCCGCACCCGGCTGCTGGACCTGCTGGGCGAGGTGCTCACGCCCAGCCCCGCTCCAGCCGTCAAAGCGGCCCCCAAGCCCGGCGCCACGCCCGCCTCCGAGCTGGACGATTGGCGCCGCGCCCAGCAGGGCGTGGCCCCGCTGAAGAAAAAGCGCTAACTCCGCAAGCGCCGCGCCCGCCTGGCGCGCGCCCCCCTCGACACACGCTCACCCCCCCAAGCCTTGGGAGGCGGCGCGCTGCGCGATAAAAACCACTTGCGCAAGATCAACGTTTGTTTATCATTTGCGCAAGTTGCAGCGAAGGTTCTTTCGCGGCAACGAGCACCCCTCCCTTCAACCGTTTCCTCGACCGGAGCCCACCCCCCAGTCGCGCCGCCGCATGGCGACGTCGATCAGGCGGCTCCAGCCACCCCTCCCCACCCGGAGACCACCATGCCTCAGTTCACCTCCCCGCGCGCCCAGACGATTCAGCTGCGCAAGCCGCGAAATCCCATCGTCGCCCCGGCGCACCGCCGCCAGGCCGGCGCGCACGCCAGCTTGAAACACCCGTCGCGCCAGCACGCCAGCCAGGCCCTGCGCACCGCCGTGCGCAGCTTGGCCCCCGACGACAGCCCCTGACACACCGCGACACCCCACCGGCATGACGCAGCCGGACGCGGGGGTCGCCAAGGAGATTCCCATGCGTTTGACTGAATGGCACGGCCCCGAGCAGGCCTCCTCTCTCTTGCCCGACTGGCGCCGCCGCGTGCGCTTGTGGCGCCGTGTAGGCCTGGCCCTGCGGGCCGCCTTGCGCCCCCGGGTCGCCCGCGTCCCGTCCAGCACCCTGCTGCTGGAGTTCCACGCCGAGGCCTGCGCCCCTGAGGGCGCCCAGGTCACCGCGCTGTACGCCGACGGCCGCCTGGTGGCGCGTTTCGAGGAAGGGCGCCGGCTTTGACAAATGCGCCGCAAAACAGGGGCGCGCCCTAGGATTGGGCCGCCCCTGCCAGGGCTAGGATCAACGCATGCCCGGCACCGCACGCCTGCGCATCACGCGCCCGTTGCCCACGCTCGACGCCTGGGTCAATGCCTTTGCGTCCGCCGAGATCCCCGTGCTGGCCGAGACGGCTGCCGAGATCAACAGCCTGCGCGAGCTGGAGGACGACGTCGACGCGCACCAGCTCACGGGCCTGGTCACGTCCGACCCGCTGATGTCGCTCAAGGTGCTGGCATTTGCCGGCGAGCTGCGCCGGGGCCGGCTGACCAATGACACCGAGACCGTCACCGCCGCGTTGGTGCTGATGGGCATCTCGCCCTTCTTCCGCAACTTCAGCGACCAGCCGACGCTCGAAGAGCGCCTGGCCGACAACGAAGAAGCCCTGCTCGGGCTCTCGCGCGTGCTGCAGCGGGCCGAGCGGGCCTCACGCTTTGCGCTGAGCTTTGCCGCGCACCGCGCCGACCCCGACGCCGCCGTCATCACCGGCGCCGCGCTGCTGCACGACTTTGCCGAGATGCTGCTGTGGGTGCACGCCCCTGACCTGGCGCTGGAAATCGCCCGCCGCCAGGAGGCCGACTCCACGCTGCGCAGCGCGGTGGCCCAGCGCGAGGTGCTGGGCATCGAGCTGCACGAGCTGGAGCAAGCCTTGATGCGCCGCTGGCACCTGCCGGCCTTGCTCATGCGCATCACCGACGACAAGCACGCGCGCGACAACAAGGTGCGCTGCGTCTACCTGGCCGTGCGCCTGGCGCGCCACCTGGCCCACGGCTGGGACAACGCCGCCCTGCCCGATGACCTGAACGACATCGCCGAGCTGCTCAACCTCAACCCGGCGCACACGCTGAAGCTATTGCACGAGTTCGACTGACTCAGTGTCTATCTCAGTGTCTGTGCCAGCCGCCATGCCGCGGGTGGTCCCAGCGGCCGGGCACCCAGTAGCGGCGCCCACCCGACCAGCTCCAGGACCCCGCAATCCACACGGCACCGGCGAACGGCATGGCCGGTACCACTTCGGCATACGGTTGCTGCACCACCACAGGCCCTGAGCCATAGGCCTGCGGCGGGCCGCCGTAGTGGCGCGGCGGCACCACCACGCAGCCCGACAAGGCCAGACTGGCCAGGCTGGCCAGCGCAAGACTGAACAGGCGGAAGCGGGACTTCATTGCAGACTCCACGCCGCGTCATCGCGCGGCGTCTGCCCTTAGCGCGCCAGGCCCATCGGCGGATGACAGATGCCTAGCGCCCCGACCGCAGCGCAGCCAGGCAGCCCACGCCCAGCAGCAACACCCCGGCCGTCAGCCACAGCGCGCCGGCAAAGCTGCCACTCGCCTCGACCATGCGGCCACTCAAGGCCGGGGCCGTGATCTGCGCCAGGCCATAGCCCAGGGTCAGCTTGGCCATGGCCTTGCCCGGGTTGGCCGGGAAGCGCCGCCCCACCAAGGCCAGCGTCAGGCTGACGATGCCGATGAAGGTGGCGCCGTACAGAAACGCGCCGGCCAGCGCCGCCGCCAGCGAGCCCGAGAGCGCGGGCAGCAGCACGCCGACGATCTGCACCGCATAGGCCAGCAGCAGGGCGTTCACGTCGCCCAGGCGGCGAGCGACGCGGTCCCACACAAACACCGCCGGCGTGGCGGCCACGCCCACCAGCAGCCAGGCCCACGGCCCCTGGCCGGCCAGCAGCGGCTGCTTCTCGACGATGGCGACGGTGAAGGTCGCATTGATCACAAAGCCCCAGCCGGCACAAAAGTACGCCGCCTGCATCAGCCACATCCAGCGGCGCGGCGGCGCCTCGATGGCGCGGGCCACCACCGGCGGCGGCACCGGCGGGCGCCAAGCCCAAGCCGGCAGCAAGAAAGCCAGGCCCAGCACTGCAAAGCCCCACCACTGCCCGGCCCAATCGAGCTGCAAGCCGCGCTGCATGCCCATGGCCCCCAGCGCCGACACCGCCACCCCCAGCCCCAGGCCCATGAAGTGCACGCCCAGCTCGGGCCGGTGGCCGTGGCGCAGCAGCCAGCCCTGCACCAGGCCCGAGCCCAGCAACATGCCGCCCGCCCCGCAAAGCCCGCCGAAGTAGCGCGACACAGCCCAGAGCCAGAAGCCATCGCCCAGCGCCATCAGCGCCGTGATGACGAGGCTGAGCGGCAGGCCGATCAGGTAAAGCCTGCGCCGCCAGTGCGGCGATTCGATCCAGGCCACGAGCAGCGCGCCACTCATATAGCCGGCGTAGTTGATGGCCGCCAGCAAGCCGCCATCGGCCAGCCCCAGCCCCGCTTGCGCATGCATCTGCGGCAGCAGCGGCGTGTAGGCAAAGCGCGCCAGGCCCACCGTCAGGACGAGCGAGCAAATGCCGCCCAGCAGCACCTGCCAGGGCTTGAGCGTGGTTGCTGCGGCGCTTGCTTCAGACATGGGCGCGGAGCGTACGCCAAGCCCCTGGGAGAACTACCGTGCGGCCTTGCAAACGCCGAATGCAGGCCCCACGTGGCAGGGCATGACGCAAATCCTCATCGCGGTGGCCGTGCTGCTGGCCACCGGCGCCGGCGCTTGGTGGCTGGCCAGCGCGCCCTGGAGGCGGCACCGCCAGCGCCTGCACCTGGCGCGCCAACCCTTCCCCGCCCAATGGCGCCACTTGCTGCGCCGCCAGGTGCCGCTGTTCACGCGCCTGCCAGCTGACCTGCAACTGCGGCTCAAGGGCCTGATGCAGGTCTTCCTGGCCGAAAAGCCCATCATTGGCTGCCGCGGCCTCGTCGTGACGGACGAGATGCGCATCACCATTGCCGCGCTGGCCTGCCTGCCCTTGCTGGGCGCGGCGCGCGGCGTCTACCCCGAGCTGCGCCAGGTGCTGCTCTACCCCAGCAGCTTTGTGGTGGAGCGCGCCGAGCCCACCGCCGGCGGCCTGGTGCACGAAGGCCCACGCGTGCTGGCCGGCGAGAGCTGGTCGCAAGGCCAGGTGCTGCTGGCCTGGGACGAAGTGCTGCGCAATGCCGTGCAGCCGGGTGACGGCCACAACGTCGTGATCCACGAGTTTGCCCACCAGCTGGACCAGGCCGGTGGCCCCGCCAACGGCGCGCCGCAACTGGCCAGCCGCGCCGAATACGCCGAGTGGTCGCGCGTGATGCAGACCGAGTTTGACCGCCTGCAGCAGCGCCTGGCGCGCGGCGAGCCGGGCCTCATCGACCCCTATGCGGCCACCAACCCGGCGGAATTTTTTGCGGTGGTGAGCGAGCTGTTCTTCGAGCAACCGACGGCGCTTGCCGCCTACCACCCGGCGCTCTACCGGGTGCTGTCCGGCTACTACCGGCTCAATCCGCTCAGTTGGTGATCAAGGCGCCTAAAAGCCGAGCGACGACAGCAGGTCGTCCACGTCGTCTTGCTGCAGGGCCTTGTCGGGCGTCTGCACGCCGGCCAGTTCCTCGGGCGTGGCAGTGGCAGCACCGGGCTTGGGCTGGTCCCCCAGCACGTGGTGGAGCGGCTTTTCCATCCGCTCCAGCATCTTCATGACCTTGTTGATCACCTGGCCCGACAGGTCCTGAAAGTCCTGCGACATCATGATCTCGGTGTGCAGGGACTTCTCGCGCGCGGCAAAGCTGGCCGCATCGGACGCGTAGGCCGCGCACAGCTTCATCACGGCGCGGGCACGGTCCAGCGTGAACTCGTTCGAGAGCGCCAGGCGGCTGATGGCGTCGGACAACTCCATGCCCTTTTTGCGCACGGACTCAGCGTCGTTCTGCGCCTTCTCGACCAGGTCCAGCACCTTGGTGGCGGCCTTCTCGGTCATGCTGCGGACGTAGGTCAGCTTCTCACGCGCCTCGGGCAGCTCCGCCGCGATGCCGTGCAGCTCCTCATGCACCTGTGCGTCCACAGACTGCAGGGATGATTGGATGGATGCGTCGGACATGCGTGGTGACTCCAGGGCAACTGCTCAGGCCAATCGATCTTAGGTGTGCCCCTTTTGGCGTCGATCTCGGCCAGGCCGCCCAACTGAGGCCGAATGCACGGTTTTTGACGGCAATCCAGCGGCCGGCGTCGCCTCCGGCAGACTGCCGGGCCAGATTTCGGGGCGCTCGTCGCCGCCCAGCCGCTCTGGTCGCATTGGCCCCGCGCCGGGCGAGGCGCTTGCCTAGGCTCCGCCCCGTCATCACTTCTTGAAGGCCCCTTCGATGGACTACCGCAGTCTCTTTGTCGTCCCCCTCGCCGCCCTGGCCCTGGGGGCCAGCAGCGCCGAGAGCTACCGCGTGCCGCAGGGCTGGCAGGCGGGGGCAAGCTTCACCTGGCCCGCCAGCACGACCTACCTGACGGGCGTGGCGCCCGAGGCGGACACCCCGGGGCAGCGCGTGCTCACCGTCAAATCGGTCGGCAAGCGGCAAGGCAGCGAACTGGGCGCCCTCTGGCAAAGCGTCAACGGCTACAGCGGCAAGCGCGTGCGCTTCTCGGCCCAGGTCAAGACCGAGGGCATCGACACCTGGGCGGGTCTGGTGGTGCGCGACGGCTATTTGCCCCTCAACCTGCTGCCGATAGACATCAGTGAGCCTGAACCTGCGGCCAATGCTGGTAGCGCCGGCTGCCCCGACTGGTGCGAGGTCAGCGTGGTGGCCGACATCCCCGCCGGTGGCTGGGGTGCGGCCACGTTGGGCCTGGCCTTGCTCGGCAACGGCCAGGTCTGGGCGCGCGGCTTCAAGTTGGAAGTCGTTGGCCCCGAGGTGCCGCTGAGCACCCATCGCTTTGCCGCTGAGGCCACCGCCAAGGTGCGCGCCGAGATTGCCCAGAAGAGCGCCGCCGACACCAACACGCCCAAGCCGCCCAAGAACCTGGGCTTGCACTAAGCACTCACGCATCAGGAGCCTCCTCATGGACTACCGCGCCCTCTTCCTCGTTCCGCTCGCCGCCCTGGTGCTCAGCGTCAGCGCAGCCGCGCCCCGCATGCCCGACGACTGGCATGTCGAAACCATCGTTCACCGTATGCAAGGGCCCGGTGTTGGTCCCAAGCACGAAGTCGGTATCGACCCCGCTTCCGACGCCAGTGGCGTGCCGACCTTGCACCTGCGCCTGACGCGCACCGACCAGGTCCCCGCCGTGCCAGTCGATGTCGGCGACGTCTGGCAACAGGCCTCGGGTTACGGCGGGCAGCGCGTTCGCTTCTCGGCCGAGGTGCGCGCAGCTGGCGCATCCCGCTGGGCGGGCCTGTACATGACCGCCAAAAGCGCCAATATGGTCATCCGCGCGGCCCAGGGTGCGCCGGGTGTCGAGCAGCATCTGCCCCCGGGGGCCGCCGTGACCCCTGGCAACGATTGGCAGCCAGTGAGCGTTGTGATGGACGTACCCAAGCAGGCCCCCTCTGTCTGGATGGGCATGGCCCTCGTCGGCCAAGGCGAGGTTTGGATGCGCAAGCTGAGCTTCGACGTCGTTGGCCCCGAAGTGCCGGTGACCACCACCCCCATCGGCATCGACTGGGAGGGGGCCCGCAAGAACATGGAGCAAACCCAGCAGATGATGGCCAAGTTCCCGCCACAAGCCCTGGCCAACGCCCAACTCGACTGAGCCATGCCCACTCGCCTGCGCTCCCTGGCCGACTGGCTTCGGCCCGCCATCGACCCCAGCGTGCTTTTCTGGCTGGGCTGGTGGGCGCTGCGCACGCAGCTGCCCCATGCCCGGGGCCTGGTGCTGGCCGCCCAGCTCTGGCTGGCCTACAGCGCCGCCGCCTGCGTGCTGCGCATGCGCTGGTGGCCGCTGGCTGTGCCGGTGGCGGCGCTGGCGGGCGCACTGATCGGCCTGTGGCTGGTGCCCGGCCCGCGCGGCGTGCCGTGGGACCAGGCCTGGGAGGTCGCCCGCCTGGCGCTGCCGGCCTGGGGTTTTGCGCTGCTGATACACCTGCCGCTGCGCTGGTGGCGCTGGCGCGAGGAGCAGGCGCTGCAACTGCGCGTGGGCCAGGCCGAGCAGCAGGCGGCGCTGGCCGATTTGTCGCGCCAGGTCAGCGTGGCCGAGCTCAAGGCCCTGCAGGCCCAGGTGGAGCCGCACTTCCTCTTCAACTCGCTGGCCAGCCTGCAGCAGCTCATCCGCGTGGAGCCTGCCCTGGCCGAGCGCTTTGTGGGCGAGCTGCACGACTACCTGCGCCTGGCCCTGCCCTCGCTGCGCGAGCCGCTGTCCACGGTGGAGCGGGAGTTCGCCCTCGCCCGCGCCTACCTCACCGTGATGGCCACGCGCCTTGGGCCCCGCCTGCGCTTCGAGGTGCGGGCCGCGCCCGACTGCGCCGCCCACCCGCTGCCGCCACTGATGCTGCTGACCCTGGTGGAGAACGCCATCCGCCATGGCATCGAGCCCCTGCCCCAGGGCGGGCAGATCCGCCTGCTGGCGCGGCATGAGGGCGCGCAGCTCTGCATCGACGTCGCCGACACCGGCGCCGGCCTGCAGTCGCCCAGCCCCTCACCAGGCCAAGGATTGGGCCTGGCCAATGTGCGTGACCGCCTCGCCAGCCTCTACGGCCCGGCGGCACACTTGAGCATCCAGCAGCAGGACGGCGGCGGCGTGCTCGCCAGCATCCGACTGACCTACGCTCCCGCCGCATGAAACCCGCCACCGCCCTGCTGATCGAAGACGAAGCCCTGCCCCGCCAACGCCTGCGCGAGGGCCTGGCTGCGCTCTGGCCCGAACTGCAGATCGTGGCCGAGGCCGAAGACGGCGAGCAGGGCCTGGCCCTGGCGCTGGACCTGCGGCCCGACATCGTGTTTGTGGACATCCGCCTGCCCGGGCTCGATGGCCTCTCGCTCGCGCGCCGCATCCGGGGCCTGGCGCAGATCGTCTTCGTCACCGCCTACGACGCGCATGCCGTCACGGCCTTCGAGCAAGGCGCCATCGACTACCTGCTGAAGCCTCTGTCGGACGAACGCCTGCGCGACACCGTGCAGCGCCTGCAGCAGCGCCTGCAATGGCCGCCCGCCGAGGTGACCCGCTGGCTGCAGCAATGGGCACCGCCGCAGATGGCTGCACCCCCGGCACCGGCTGCCGGGCCGCTGCGCTGGCTGCAGGCCTCGCAGGGCGAGCGCCTGCACCTCATCATGGTGGCCGACGTCAGCCACTTCCGCAGCGACAACAAATACACCTGCGCCGTCACGCGCGAGGGCGAGTTCCTGCTGCGGCTCTCGCTGCGCGAGCTGCTCGCCCAGCTCGACGCCGAGCAGTTCTGGCAAATCCACCGCGCCGTGGTCGTCAACCTTGCGCACGTCGCCCGCGTGGAGCGCCAGCTGACCGGCATGGAGGTGCTGCTCAAGGGCAGCGACACGCGGCTGCCGGTGAGCCAGAGTTTTCAGTCGCGCTTCAAGCCGATGTAGGGAGAAAGCGCGGCCTTGATGGCCTGCGCTTGCGCGTCGTTCAAGCGGCCAGCTTGCTCGGCGAGAGCCAACTGGCGCCGTGCCAGTTCAGCGTACAGGCCCGCACCCTGAGGGGATGCCGCCAGCGCCTGCAACTGCGCCGCCAGCACCCCAACATCGCCCCGAGGCACCGGCCCCGCCACCGCGCCGGCCAAGCCACGGCTCGTGGCTGCTGCCAGCGCGCCCTGCGTGAGCGGCAGCAGCAGGGGCAAAGCGTCATCCACCTCCAGGCCCGCGAGTTGCCAGGCCTGCAGCGCCTCAGCCAACACCGCCAGCACACCGCTGGCCGCCAGGTTGGCCCCCGCGTGATAGAGCCGCCGCGTCTCCGGCTTCAGCCGCAAGGGCACCATGCCGAGGTCACGCGCCAGGGCGTCCAGCTGCGCCAGCAGCGGCGTTGACGAGGCCTCGATGCCCGCACCGCAGCCCGCCAGCACCGCCCGGCCACCAGCCAGCAACTGCAGCGGATGAAAGCCCGCCACCTCGGCCCCAGCGGCCTGCGCGGGCGCCAGCACCTCCAGGCCCGTGGCCCCGGCGCCGTGCAAGGCCACAAGCCCGGGTCGCCAGGGCAAGGTCTCGGCCACCTCGGACAACTGCCCGTCGGGCACACAGAGCCACACCCAGGCGCCGTCTGGTGCCTCGGCCACCGCTTGTGCGGGAGAACGCACCGCCACCCCCGGCACCTGCCCAACCAGCGCCGCCGCCCGCGATCCCTCACGCGCGCCAACGGCCACAAGGGGCCAGCCCGCCTCGGCCATCGCCGGTGCCAGCGCTTGCGCCAGGCGGCCGGGGCCGATGAAGACTTGCTTGGGGGGCTGGGTCATGCCGATGATCGTAGCGAGACAATCACCCCCCCCCACCCCGCGACCCCAGCCCGGCATGAAACCCTTTGACATCGAAGTGCAACGCCTGAAGTCCCTGCGCCACGACAAGGGCGCCATGGAGCTGCGCATGGACGCCCTGGTGCTGGCCCGCAAGACCAGCGACGAAGAGACCGGCAGCCCCAGCACCTGCCTGCGCCTGTCTGACGAAGACGCCCGAACCCTGCTGATGCTGCTCAAGCAGAAGTTTGCCGAGCTGGACAAGCTCCAGCCACGCAGTCGGCGCTCCGGCCGCGCGTGATCAGGGCCTGATCAAGGCTTCACAAAGCGCAGCGTCATCCGGTCGCTCTCGCCAATCGCGAGATAACGCTCACGGTCCTTGTCGCCCTGGCCCAGCACGGGCGGCAGGCTCCACACGCCACCGGCGTGATCGGCTGGGTCCTTGGGGTTGGCGTTCACCTCGCTGCGGCCCGCGAGCTTGAAGCCGGCGGCCTCAGCCAGCTTGATCACATGGGCCTCGTGCACATAGCCGCTGGCGGCCTTGGGGTCGAAGGCTTGGGCCACCGGCTTGCGGTGCTCCACCACGCCGAACACACCACCCGGCTTGAGCGCCGTGAAGGCGGCGGCAAACACGCTCTCAGCCTTGCCCTGGGCCATCCAGTTGTGCACGTTGCGGAAGGTCAGCACCACGTCGGCCGAGCCCGGCGCCGCGATGTCCAGCTTGCCGCCGCCCACGTCGAACACCGTGGTCTTGACCTTGCCGTAGACGCCCGGGGTTGCGTCCAGCTTGGCGCGGAAGCGCAGCCCGCCCTGGCGCGCGTAGTTGTTGCTGGAGGCGGGGTCGTCCCCCGCCGCGATGAACTGCCCTCGATCGCGCAGATAGGGCGCCAGGATCTCGGTGTACCAGCCGCCGCCGGGGGACAGCTCCACCACCGTGTCCGTCGGCTTGACGCCGAAGAAGGCCAGCGTCTCCACCGGGTGCCGCCAGCCGTCGCGCGCCACGTTCGCCACCGTGCGGTGGCCGCTGGCCACGGCCGCTTGCAGCGCGGGCACCAGGCTCGCATCGGCCGGCTGCGCGAGCGCGGGCAACGCCAGGGTGGACATCAAGGCCGCCGTCAACAGCGGCAGGGTGCGGCGGGAGGTGAGCAGGTTCATGGTGAGCAAGGCTGGTGGGTGTTGGTGAAAGGTGGCCGACGAGTATCTGCGCCGCCGCCCGGGCAGCCCTTGGTCATGGGTCCAAAGGCCTGCCCCGCGCAGGGGCTGGCCCGCCACGCCTGGGGTTGATCTGGAACAAGCCGCCGGCCGGACCCGCGCCCCACACTGCCGGCACTCCATCGCACGCCATGGCCAAACGCTTCCCCATCAACCCCTCGCACCCCGAGCGCAACTGCTGGGGCTGCGACCGCTACTGCGCGTCCGACGCGATGCTGTGCGGCAATGGCTCCGAGCGCACCCAGCACCCGGTCGAAACCTTCGGGCCGGGGTGGGATGCGTGGGACGGCGCGGCGCCCGAGGCGACCACCGGTGCGGCACCGAGCGGAGAAGTCAGCGCACGGCAGCCCGACGAGCTGGCCAGCCCACCAACAAGCCTCTGATCGGACAGCAGCCGCCGCCGTGGGCCTGCCACGCGGCTTGCTCAGTGCTGCCTCAGTGTTGGGTGACCACGATGGGCTCACCCCTCGTGATGATCATCGTGTGCTCGTACTGAGCCGAGAGGTTGCCGGGCGCACCCACCAGGGTCCACCCGTCAGACGCCTCCTCCACGATGCGGCTCTTGGTCGAGAGGAAGGGCTCAATGGTGATGACCATGCCCTCGTGCAGCAGCCGCTCGTCATGCGGGTCGTCGTAACCGGCAATGTGCTCGGGCGCCTCGTGCAGCGCGCGGCCGACACCGTGGCTGCCCAGGTTCTCGATGACCTTGAAGCCATAGGCGCGCGCCGTGCGCTCGATGGCAGCACCAATGCCCCGAATCGGCTGCCCCGCACGGGCCTGCCGCATGGCGGCCGCCAGGGCCTGGCGCGTGGCATGGCACAGGCGCGTCTTGACGGCATTGCCCGGCGGCACGACGCGGGTGCCGCCCGTGTCAGCAAAGTAGCCGCCCAGCTCGGCCGAGACATCGACGTTGAGCACGTCGCCCGCCCGGATGACCCGGTCCCCCGGGATGCCGTGGGCAGCTTCTTCGTTGATGCTGATGCAGGTGGCGCCGGGGAAGTTGTACGTGAGCTGAGGCGCCGAGCGGGCGCCATGGCGGGCCAGCAGCTCAGCCCCCAAGGCGTCCAGCTCGCGGGTGCTCATGCCCGGCTTGGCGGCATCCAGCATCTCGTGCAGGACGAGGGACACGATGCGGCCAATGCGCTTGAGGGCGGCGATGTCGTCGTCGGTTTCGATGGTCATGGGCGGTGCGTGGGTTGTGGGGGAGGTGTGCTGGGGATTTTCGGGTTGCAGCGAACGAGCGCGATCCGGTTCTGTTCAACCACTACTCGACTGGCTCACGGCAGTCGCTGCGGTGTGCGGTGATGGGAGTTGGCGGGATAGCGCTCCAACGTTACCTTTCAGCGGCCGCTAGATGCGGTCTGCTTGAATTATTTGTTTGGCCTCATATCGCGTTGTCAAGGCTCACACTGAATCCTGCAGCCTTGAGTTCCTTCGCGACCCTGATCTTCCAACCCTCTCCGGAATCTATTGGCTCGTATACCAATCCAAGCACATCAGATGGCATATCTATATTTCCCTTAACGAGTACGATTGTCTTGTCCCTCCCAAGGCGTCCCACGAAGTACCCTAGCTCCAGGATCACATTTTGGCGGGGGCGAAACTTCCTTTCCTCCTCCTTGCCCGCCGCGTATCCGAAGTCATCCGGCGTCATTAGCACAACAGCAAATCCGGCTCTGGATGCAAAATCCTCAAATTTCTCTATTACAGTCATTCCTCTATTTATTTGCTCCTGAAGGATGACTGGCGTCACACCGAGCTTCTCAAGGAATCTGGCCACCAAGTGCTTGGTGCCTTCATCATGCCCGTGAACAATGAATACAGAGTTCTCTTTTGGCAATTCGTTTGCCAGCGCATCGCGGCTAAATCTCTTGGCTGTTAGCACACCCTCCGTCAGGATATCTGACTTCCATCGCCCAATGAGCTCATCCGCATTTTTGAGCGAACACACAACTTGCACGTTGCCCAAATTGATGCCGCCCGACTGCCGGCCTGGAGTCAAGTAAAGTGACAACGATTCACCCGCAGTGCCTTTGGCAATATATTCATACTGACCAAGGTTCGGTTCGAATAGTTTCGCCGATCCACTGACGTGCTCACCATCTTGAGAAATCTCGAAAGCAATGCCACCGGAGTTGGTGCCCTCGATGGCGCCAGTCCAATATCCTGAATAATCGGGAACAGTCACTTTTATCTCCAGACCTAACTTTCATCGCCCCTCTGCCAAATGCAGAGGACTGACAAATAATGCCACGCCGCCCAGATCCACGTCATTAAATCTTTGGGCGCCTCACCTCGACGCGAATTCGCCAGTCTGCGTATTGCAGCCCCGCACCTTTGCACCTCTCCGCACACACCCACCGCCCCCACAAAGGCCCGCCCGGGCTGGCTGGGGCGCGGACTTTTGAGGCGCCGAGGAGCGCAGGTTTGCGGGGCGTGCGCGCAGCGCACTTCAAGCTCTGACTTCGCGCCGCCTGTTCGACCGGAGCGTAGCGAAGGAAGTTCGGCGCGAGCCCCGCAAACCGAGCACCACAGGGCAGTCGCGCAGCGACCGCCTCAACTGGAGCGCCCCAGCCAGCCCGGGCGGGCCTTTGCCAACCCACCCGCCGCACAAGCCGCAAACGCGCGCCAACCCAGCCAACTCACCCCACACAAACCATCAACCCCACAAAGATCGCCAACTCCACCACCCGCTGCAACAGCCCGCGCAAGTTGCGCAGCCCAGGCACATACAGCGAGACGAGGAAGCCCATGACGAGGAACTTGGCGAGGTCGTAGGGCGAGCCGAGCTCGCGGGCCTGGTGCTCAAAGGCGTTTATGGCGAGCACATAGCTGGCCCCGGCGCTGATGTTGTGGACGGCGGTGCGCGCCGTGCCGAACATGGGGGCGTCGGGGTCAACGGGGAAGAAAGCGGCACCCACGTAACCCACGGCCAGCGAGCTGGTGAACAGAAAGGCCGGCTCGTTGGCGCGCAGCCACCAGGCCATGCCGGCCATGCACAGGCCCAGGGGCAGGAAGACGCCCAAAGAGACGGCCTTCTCGAACGGCGAGCCGGCCTCGGCCAGCTCGCTGATGGTGTAGACGATGTGGCTGTAGCCGGGGCGCTTCCGGCCGAAGTAAGCCAGGGAACCAGCCAGGAAGAGCAGGCAGAACGCCGTCAGTGCAACGAACATGGTGAGTGAGGGGAGAGTGCTGCGCGATCAGCGGCTGGCCATGGATTGCGGCCCCGCGCCGCCGAGCCACCACTCGACCTGGTCGCGCCGGTCATTGCCCCAGAAGGGCTCGCCGTCGATCACCAGATAGGGCGCACCGAAGACGCCCGCGGCGAGGGCGGCGTCGTTCTCGGCCTTGAGCTGGGCCTTGAGCAGCGGGTCGCCCCAGGCGACCTCGGCGGCGGTGGCATCGAGGCCGGCTTGGGTGCAGACCTGGCGCAGCGCGTCGGGGTCAGACAGGTCGAGCCCATGGGCAAAGTAGGCCGCATAGGCGGCGCGCGCCCAGGCCTTGGCGCGGGCCGGGTCTTGCCCGTGCAGCCACCAGAAGACGCGCGCCGCCAAGTGCGTGGAGATGGGGAAGTGCGCGGGCTCGGCAAAGGGCAGGCCGGCCATGGCGGCAGAGCGGGCGAAGTCGCGCCGCGAGTAGTCGCCCTTGCCGGGCTGGTCAACCAGGGGCCGGCTGCCAATGGTTTGGAAGATGGCGCCGAGCAAGATGGCGTGCCACTGCACCTGGCGCCCATGGCGGGCAGCAACCTCGTCCACCCAGGCGGTGGCGAGATAGCTGTAGGGGGAGGAGAAGTCGAAGTAGAAGTGCAGCGGTGCGTTCATGGGCTGGATGATGGCGCGGCCGCTGGGGCTGCGCCAGTGCATCGACGCAAGCTCACTCTTCCCACTTGAAGCGCCACAGCGCCAGCAGCCCAAACGCAAGCGCAAAGCCGAGCAACACGCCGGTGGGCGCGAGGGCATCGGCAAAGCCCTGGCCGCGCCAGGTCATGGCGTCGAGGCCGTCCACCGCCCAGCGGGTGGGGATGGCGAGCGTGAGCTGCTGCAGCCACTCGGGGAAGAGGAAGCTCGGGACCCAGGCGCCGCCCAGCATCACCATCAAGAGCGTGGCCAGGATGGCGAGGCCACGCGTGGCCTCGGGGCTGCCCCCGAGCGCGGCGATGAAGAGGCCGAAGGCGGCCGTCATCAAAGCAAAGGCGGCCAGGATGCAGGCCATGCCGAGCAGGCTGCCGTGCACGCGCACACCAAAGGCGGCGATGGCGACGAGCCAAATGACGCTGAACACGCCAAAGCAGATCAGCGCGGTGGCGGCGACACGGCTGCCGAGCAAGGTGCCGCGCGAGAGCGGCGCGGCGCGCAGGCGCTTCCAGAGCCCGAGGCGGCGCATGACGAGCAGGCCCACGGCCATGTCCACGCCCAGCATCAGCAGGAACTGCACGCCCATGCCGGCAAAGCTGTGGGCATAGCCGTTGTAGGCGACGGGCGCCTTGTCGCTGCTGGGCTCAACGGCCTCGATCTCGCGGGTGGTGTAGGGGACGGAGAGACCGCCGCCGGTAGAGGCCGCGGGGCTGCTCGCGGCGTCGGCGGCTTGCGATTGCTGCACGCGGTCGATGGACTCGAACATCCGCACCAGCTCATCACGCCGCTCGGGCTGCATGCCGGTGGACGCACGGGCCTGGGCGGCCATGTCGCGCATGGCGGTGCTCTGGCCGCTGAAGCTGCTGCGGCTGACCTCCTGCATCAGCGACTGGGCGAGCAGGCCGCGCACGATGGACAGCGTCATGGCCTGGGAGGGGTCGTAGTGGAGCTGGATCTCGGGCTTGCGGCCGGCGCCAAAGAGCGCAGTGCCGGCCTGCTGGCCGAGGCCGGCCGGCAACACGGCCGCCACGCGCAGCTTGCCGGCGCGCACCTGGGCGATGGCGTCGGCCTCGGGCAGGCTGCTGACCTTGAGCGAGCCATCCGCCTGCAGGGCCTTGACGACGGCGGCGGAGAGCGGGCTCTGGTCCAGGTCCACCACGCCGATGGGGATGGCGGCGGGCTTGCTTTGCCCGGTGCCGCCAAAGAGGCTGCCAAAGAAGGCGGCGATGAGGATGGGGGCGACGATGCTCATCACCATGGCCTTGCGGTTGGCCAGGAAGAGGCGCAGCTCGGCGCGCAGCAGTGAGAAGAAAGCGGCGGCGTTCATGGCGGCTCCTGGGTCAGTCGCGGAGTTGGCGGCCGGTCAGGGCCAGGAAGACGTCTTCCAGCGAAGGCTGGCTGGATGCCAGGCTGCGCACGTGCAGGCCACGCTCGGCCAGGGCCGCCAGCAGCGCCGCGCTGGCATCGAGGTGGTGCAGGGTGAACTCGGCGCTGCTGGCGTCCAGCGTGTGGCGCAGCACGCCGGGCAGGCCGTGCAAGGCAGCGGCCTCGGGGGCGGCCTGGAACTGCACGCTGAGCTGCGGCTCGCCGGCATGGGCGGCATAGAGCTCGGCCTGAGTGCCGCTGGCCACCACGCGGCCGTGGTCGACGATGACGACGTGGTCGGCCAGGCGCTCGGCCTCTTCCATGTAGTGGGTGGTGTAGATCAAAGCCTTGCCGGCGGCCTTGAGCTGCTCCAGGTTGTCAAAGATGGCGTTGCGGCTTTGCGGGTCCACGCCGGCGGTGGGTTCGTCGAGCAAGATGACCTCGGGGTCATGCACCAGCGCGCAGGCGATGTGCAGCCGCCGCTTCATGCCGCCAGAGAAGGTGCTGGGCTTGTCGCCCGCGCGGTCTGACAGGCCCACCAGGGCCATCACCTGTTCGCAGCGCTTGTGCAGCTCGGCGCCGGTGATGCCGTAGAGCGAGCCAAAGAGCTGGACATTGGTGCGGGCGGGCAGTTCCTCGTAAAGCGCCAGGTCTTGCGGCACGAGGCCGAGGCGCTGCTTGTAGCCACGCTCGTCGCTCGCCAGGCTGAGCCCGCCACGGAGCCGGATCTCGCCCGCGTCCGGCGTGGTCAGCCCGCAGATCATGCCCACGGTGGTGGACTTGCCGGCGCCGTTAGGCCCCAACAGCCCGAGCACCTGGCCGGGCTGCACCTGGAAGCTGACGGACTCGACGGCGGTGCGGCTGCCGTAGGCCTTGCGCAGGCCTTGGACTTGCAAGGCGGGTTCAGGAGTGGCGTGCATGATGGGTGTGCCGGGTGGTGGCGTGGTTTGCTGGCATTCTTGCGCCCAGCGGCCGCGCGCGGCGTGGCTGAAGCGATGAATGGGCGCCACGTGGCGCCAATGAACCAGGAGAAGGGGCGAGCATGGACAAGGAAACCGTCGGCATCATCGGCACGGGCTGGGTGGGCACCAGCGTGGCCATCTCGACCCTGCACGCGGGCATTGCCCAGCGCCTGTGGCTGCATGACCTGCGGGCCGAGGTGGCCGAGGGCGAGGCCATGGACCTGGCGCACGGCGCGGCCTTCTACCCGGCCTGCGAGGTGGCCGCCGTGCCGCTGGCGCAGATGCGCGAGGCCGATGTGGTGGTAGTGGCCGCCGGGCGCAACGGGCGCCCGGGCGAGAGCCGGCTGGACCTGCTGCGCGACAACGCCCGCATGGCCACCGAGGTCGGCCAGATGCTGCGCGGCTTTGGCGGCGTGGTGGTGATGGTGAGCAACCCGGTGGACGTGCTGACCCGCGTGCTCCAGGCCGCCAGCGGCCTGCCGCCCGAGCGCGTGATCGGCACGGGCACGCTGCTCGACACCGCCCGGCTGCGGCAGATCGTGGGCCGGCAGTTGCGGGTGGCGCCGGGCTCGCTGCACATCCAGGTGCTGGGGGAGCATGGGGATTCGTCGGTGCCGGTGTGGTCAGGCGCGCGCCTGGGCGGGCGGCCGCTGCGCGCGCTGGCGCAATGGGATGCGGCCTTTGAACCCGCCCTGGCGCAGCAGATGCGCCGCGCTGCCTACGAGGTCATCCAGCGCAAGGGCGCCACCAACCACGCCATCGGCCTCGTCACCACGCGCGTGCTGCGCGCCCTGCTGCTGGACGAGCGCAGCATCCTGGCGGTGAGCCGGGTGCAGACCGGCGCCTGCGGGCTGCAGGGGGTGGCGCTGTCACTGCCCAGCCTGATTGGCGCGGGCGGCGCGCTGGAGGTGCTGGAGCCCGAGATGGATGAGCTGGAGCGAGCGGCGCTAGCGGCGTCGGCAGCGGTGCTGGAGCGGGCTCACGCGTCGCTCAGCTGAGGATCGCTGAGCAGGGCGCGCTGCAACAACGCCCAGGCCTCGGGCGTGTCGATCAGGGCCAGGTGCCCGGTGGCATCCACGCGGTGCAGCCGCGCCCCGGGCTGGCAGGCGTTGCCGGCGGGCTGGACGATCTGGTCACACGGCGACCAGAGGCAGTCCACATCGGGCATGGGCGGCAGTTGCGCGAGCCAGCTTGACCCGCAGCGCATTTGCCGCGCATTGGTGGCGGGCGACAAGGTGGCGATGCGGGTGCCGAGATGAGGCGTGCCCAGGCTGATGAGCCGGGGCGCCTGCGTGTGGCGAGCGCCGTGGGCGCGCCACCAAGCGCGTGCCGCAAGGCCGCCCATGCTGTGGGCCACGATGACGGGCATGTGGCCGGTAGCAGCGTGCAGCTGGCGCACGGCGGCGTCAATGGGGTCGGCATAGGCGTCGATGCTGCCGAAGGCGGGCTCCAGCGTGAGCGCCATGACGGGGACGCCCGCAGCTTGCAGCCGGGCGACCCAGGGGCGCCACAGGCCCCGGTTGCAGCAAAAGCCGTGCAGCAGCAGCACGCCCTTGTCGCCGCGGGCGCTGACGGCCAAGGCTGGGGCTTGGTCACCGGCGCGCCAGGGTTGGTCCAGGCCAAACACGCGCTCGTTGACGACGCACTCTTTGGCCCAGGCGCGCAGCCGTTGCGCCAGGCTGGCCTGCCGCTGCGTGGGGCCGGGCGGCGCGAGTGTGAGGAAGAGCAGGAGCAAGCCCAGCGGCGTGATCAGCAGCAGGGCAACAGCCCAGGCCGGCTCGCCACGGGCGAGGAGTGCGATGGCGCCCCCGAGGCGTAGCAGGCTCCAGAGGCGTTGCCAGGCGGCGTTCATGCGGGCGAGTGTAGGCAGGGCGATAGCGCGCGGCCGCAGACAATCGATGGCCAACGAGCCTCGACAGCTGACCCGCATGGACCCACGCGCCGCCGAATTGATCCAGCACGACCTACAGGCGGTTGAGGCGGAGCGCCACGCGCGTGACCGCGACCCGCTACTTGCGTCGCGGGTACTGGCGCTGAAGCGCTACCAGCAGGCTCGCTTCAGGCACAGCTATGCCGATCTGCTGGCCACGCCGCGCTATGCGGCGGCAGCGGGCTTCTTCCTGGAGGAGCTGTACGGGCCGGCGGACTTCAGGTCCCGGGACGCGCAGTTCGCGCGCATCGTGCCGGCGCTGGTGCGGCTGTTCCCGGCCGAGGTGGTGGACACGGTGCGGCAACTGGCCGCGCTGCACGCGCTGTCGGAGCGGCTGGACACGCAGCTGGCCCGGGCGTTGGCCGTGCCAGCCATCGATGCACTGGCCTACGCGCAGGCATGGCGCCAATGCGGTGATGCACCGGGCCGGCAGGCACAGATCGACCTGACCGTCGCCGTCGGCACGGCGCTCGATGCGCTGACCCGCAAGCCGCTGCTGCGACAGTCGCTGCGCATGATGCGTGGGCCGGCGCAACTGGCCGGGCTGGCTGACTTGCAGCATTTCCTGGAATGTGGATTCGACACCTTCAAGGCGATGCGCGGGGCAGCGGAGTTCTTGAGCACGGTGCGAGTGCGCGAGGAGGCCTTGGTGCAGGCGCTGTTTGACCCGGCCTCGACCGCCGCCACGGCGCCGCCGCTAGGGCAACTCCCCTAGGCCATGGAGCGATGCCGCGCCAGCATGGCCGCATGCATGCCTTGGAGTTTTGCGCATGAGTGAACTACTGGAACCGGTGCAAGCAGCGCCGGGCGCGGCTGCACCGCTGGACGCACAGCGCCCTTGGCTGCGCAGCTACCCGGCCGGCGTGCCTGCCGAGATCGATGCGGGCGCCTACCCGTCCCTGGTCGCGCTGCTGGGCGAATCATTCCGCCGCTTTGCCGACCGCGATGCGGCGATCTGCCTGGGGCAGCGCATGAGCTTTGGGGCGCTGGATCGGCACTCCCAGCACCTGGCGGCCTGGCTGCAGGCGCAGGGCCTGAGCCGAGGCGACCGGGTGGCGGTGATGATGCCCAACCTGCTGCAGTACATGGTGGCCATCGCCGGCATCCTGCGCGCCGGCATGGTGGTGGTGAACGTGAACCCGCTCTACACCGCGCGCGAGCTGGAGCACCAGCTGAAGGACTCCGGCGCCAAGGCCATCATCGTGCTGGAGAACTTTGCGCACACGCTGGCCGAGGTCATCGACGAGACGCCCGTGCAGCACGTGGTGCTGGCGTCGGTGGGCGACATGCTGCCGTGGTGGAAGGGGCAGTTGGTCAACTTCCTGCTGCGCCACCTCAAGGGCGCGGTGCCCGAGTACAAGCTGCCCACCGGCCCGGAGCGCCGGGTGCTGCGCTTCAACGCCATGCTGGAAGAAGGTGCCTGCCTGCATTGGCGGGAGCCGGTTCTCAATGGCGACGACGTGGCCTTCCTGCAGTACACCGGCGGGACGACGGGCGTGTCCAAGGGCGCCACGCTGCTGCATCGCAATGTCGTGGCCAACATCCTGCAGTCAGACGCCTGGTTCCAGCCCATGCTCAAGCGGCTCGAACCCGGCAAGCAGGTCGTCATCGTCTGCGCGCTGCCGCTGTATCACATCTTCGCGCTGACGGCCTGCTTCATGCTCGGCACACGCCTGGGCTTCCTGAACATCCTGATCCCCAATCCGCGCGATCTGGGCAGCGTGGTGGAGGCCCTGCGCGGGCACCGCATCAACGTCTTCCCGGCGGTCAACACGCTCTTCAATGCCCTGGCCAATGATGCCCGGTTCAGGCAGTTGGACTTCAGCGAATTGGTCATCTCCAACGGCGGCGGCATGGCGGTGCAGCAGGCCACCGCAGAACGTTGGCTGCAAGTGACCGGCTGCCCGGTGGTGGAGGGCTATGGCCTCTCCGAGACCTCGCCCGTGGCGACCATCAACCCGCTGGATCTGCGCGAGTTCAATGGCAGCATCGGCCTGCCCGTGCCCAGCACCGAGATCTCGATCCGGGACGACGATGGGCGGCCGGTTGCGATGGGCGAGCGGGGCGAGATCTGCATCCGTGGCCCCCAGGTGATGGCCGGCTACTGGCAACGCCCCGACGAAACGGCCCTGGTGATGGATGCCGATGGCTTCTTCAAGAGCGGCGACATCGGCATCATGGACGCGGCCGGCTATGTGCGCATCGTGGACCGCAAGAAGGACATGATCCTGGTGTCGGGCTTCAACGTGTACCCGACCGAGATCGAGCAGGTCGTCAACCTGCACCCCGGCGTGCTGGAGTGCGCGGCGATTGGCGTGCCTGACGCTCGCTCGGGTGAGACCGTGAAGCTCTACGTCGTGCGCGACGACCCGACCCTGGATGAGTCTGACCTTCAGCGTCACTGCGCGCAGCAGTTGACGGCCTACAAGTGCCCGAAGTACATCGAGTTCCGCGACGAGTTGCCGAAGAGCAATGTCGGCAAGATCTTGCGGCGAGAACTAAGGTCGCCTGGGGCTTGAGCGCGTAGGCGCTAGCCGCGTTGCAGGATGGGTCGGATGAACTTCAGCAGCAGGCGCTGGATCGGGTTGGCATTGCCACCCGGGCGCCAGGTGAACGAGAGCTTCTGCCGATAGGCGTCGAACTGCATGACCCAGGGAGCCGGCCTCAATGGCCCACGCTTGAGCAGCACCTTGAGTACCGCGGTCCCCATCACGCCGGCACAGAGATCACAGGCCATCATGGTCGACGGGCCACGGCGCTCTGCAAAGTTCACGGCACTGGCGTCCGCCAGGTAGGGGCGTTGCAGCATGCGTGGCGACAGGCCGGCAATGAAGCGGGCGTACTGCTCATCTTCCGGCACGCCCTCGAGCTGAAAGTAGTCCTCAAAGCTCATGCCGCCGGGCTTGAAGTACAGGAAGGCGACGCCCATCCCCAAGGGTGCGGCGGTCAGCGCCGGAATGCCCCGCTCAGCACAGGCCTTGAACAGCATGCGCCGCGCCGACATCGCGAAGAAATCGATCCCATCGACATAGACGTCCACGCCGGATAGGAAGCGATCGATGTTCTCCGGCGTGACGCCGGCGGGAAAGGCCACCACCTCCGCCTCGGGATTGATGTCCGACGCCGACGCGGACAAGACCTCAGACTTCGGGTGCCCGACGGTGGACATGAAAGCCCCCACCTGCCGGTTGAAGTTATGCACCCCAAACTCATCGAAGTCCGCGATGTGGAAGCGGCCTACACCCAACCGAGCCAGCGTCAGCAGATGGGCCCCGCCAACACCGCCCAAGCCAGCAATGGCAACGCGGGCACCTCGCAGCACGTCCTGCTCGCTCCGCGTCACCCAGCCGATATTGCGGGAAAAGGCGGTTGCGTAATCAAAGCGCTCCATGAGCAACTCCCCATGTGGACTCGTGATTCTGGGTGGAGACCGCGCCCGGGTCAAAGCTTTGATTTAAACCGTCGAGTCGGGTGAAAAATCGGGCAAGAAGATTCGGGGCAAATCTCCGCGCCCAAAAGCAAACGCCCCTCACCTGGAACCAGGAGAGGGGCGTAGCGGAGTAAATAGCCTGACGATGACCTACTTTCACACGGGAGTCCGCACTATCATCGG